>NZ_JBNYXU010000019.1:0-8397 GCF_051380835.1 Janthinobacterium aestuarii | reverse complement strand
CATCACGGTCGACAAGCTGGAAGACGTGGGCCCAGCGCTGAAAAAGGCGATCGACATGCAGATGAATGAAGGCAAGACGACCATCATTGAAATCATGTGCACGCGCGAGCTGGGCGATCCGTTCCGCCGCGATGCGTTGAGCAAACCTGTGCGGCATCTGGATAAATATAAAGATTACGTTTGATTGCTTGAGCCAGCGACAAAAAGCCGGGGTCAGACCCGGCGGGTCTGACCCCGGAATTTAGCCTCGATCCGGCGTAATCCGACACCACCCTGACCGATCCTTGTATGACCCCGGCACCGCGCCGGGTTTTATGTGCCGGAACCATGCCTCATGCTTCCATGGTTCCGGCATTTTTTTACCGAATTGGAGTCGCCATGAAAGCCCTGCACCGCATCATCGCGCAAGCCCGCGCCGTGCCGAAACATATCGTCTTGTGCGAGGGCGGCGATGCGCGCGTATTGCAGGCGGCCGCGCGTGCCGCTGCCGAAGGCCTGGCCCACATCACCATCGTCGGCCAGCCGGCCGCCATCCTGGCCCTGGCGCGGGAACACGCGCTGGACCTGGACGCCGTGCGCCTGGTCGACCCGGCGCAGTCCAGCGAGTCGGAACACTACGCCCAGCAATTGTTCGTGCTGCGCCAGGCCAAGGGCATGACGGTGGAGCAGGCGAGGATCGCCGTGCAAGAACCGCTGTGCTACGCCAACCTGATGGTGCGCCTGGGCGACGCGGACGGCTGCGTGGCGGGGGCCGTGCACACGACGGCCGATGTGGTGCGCAGCGCCATCCAGATCATCGGCGTCGACCCGGCCTTCAAGCTCGTGTCGAGCTTTTTCCTGATGATGCTGTGCGAACCTTTCCACAGCCTCAAGGGCGGTTTCATCTTTTCCGACTGCGCTTTGGTGGTCGATCCGAAAGCCGAGGAATTGGCCGACATCGCCATGGCCGCCGCCGACAGCGCGCAGGCCTTGCTGATGGAAGAACCGCGGGTCGCCATGCTGTCGTTTTCCACCAGCGGCAGCGCCCACCACGCGGCCGTCGACAAGGTGCACGCGGCAACAGACCGGGTCAAGGCTCAGCGTCCGCTGCTGGCCATCGATGGCGACGTGCAGCTGGACGCGGCCATCGTGGCCGAGATTTCCCAGCGCAAGGTCAAGGATTCCGTCGTCAACGGCCGCGCGAACGTGCTGGTGTTCCCGAACTTGGACGCGGGCAATATAGGCTACAAGCTGGCCGAGCGCATGGGCGGCGCCGTCGCCATCGGCCCGTTGCTGCAAGGCTTGAAGAAGCCCGCCAACGATCTGTCGCGCGGCTGCAGCGCCGACGATATCTACAACGTGATTGCGGTCACGTCCGTACAGGCCCAGGGTGGACGCTGAGTTGTTCAGCCTGCCCGTGCTGGCGCTGCTGGGCGTGGTGGCGGCGGGCACGTATTTCCAGACCGTTACGGGCTTTGGCCTCGGCATGATCGTCATGGGCGTGGCCAGCGGCCTCGGCCTGGCGCCCGTGCCCGCGCTGGCGGCCCTCGTCAGTTTGTTGTCGCTAGCCAATTGCCTCGTGGCCTTGCCGGGCGCGTTGCACCACCTGGACTGGCGCGCCATCCGCGCCGCCAGCATCGGCTTGCTGCCGGCCATGGCGGCCGGCGTCTTGCTATTGGGATACCTGGACCAGGCGTATGCGCCGCTGCTGCATCTGTTGCTGGGCGCGGCCATCGTGTATGGCGGCGTCAGCATTTTGCTGCAAGCGCCACCTGGCCCCGGCGCGGCCGACAAGCGCAGTTTCTTTATCAGCGGCGTGTGCGGCGGCCTGTTCTCGGGCCTGTTCTCGCTGGCCGGGCCGCCCCTCGTGTACCAGTTCTACCGCCAGGAAATGAGCTTGAAAACCATCCGCTACAGCCTGATCTTTTTATTTGCCATCAGCGCGGGCGGACGTTCGCTGATGGCTGGCAGCCAGGGCCAGCTCGACGCGAAAGTGCTGCTGCTGTGTGCGCTGGCCTTGCCCGTGGGCGTGCTGGCCACGATGGCCGGCAAGCGCTACCCGCCGCCGATCGCCCAGCGCGGCATGCGCCGCATCGCGTTTGCCGTGCTGACCTTGATCGGCATTTCGCTGATGGTGGCGGCCATGCCGCAATTGCTCGGCTAGTCTCCAAGCGTGCGGCGCTTGCAAAATATGCAAACAGCCGTTATATTCGCGGTTCTTTCTAGAACCTCTTCCTTATTGGAGCCAAAAGTGCCTCGCTTCTTCGCCATCACCTGCTAACGCTGACGAAATGCTCTTTGCAGCATCGTTCGGCGCGTTGACGCCCCCGATTGCTGCGGCACTGCTCTTGCTCTTCCCGCACACGTATCCGAGACCCTGGTCTTGATCGTCCACGCCCGAACACGTCGTCAGCACCCCTGACCCTGTATGGACACGCCCCGGTGAACGCGGCGTGGGACGCTATGTTTTTACAATCTTTACCCTTATTCAAATACCCGCGCACGCCGCACCTGGAAGGCTCGCGCCTGCAGGATGGCGACGACGGTTCCGACCAGATGCCCCTGAAAAAGCTGGCCGGCCAGTACGTCGTCATCGAGGAAAAAATCGATGGCGCCAACTCCGCCGTGTCGTTCAGCGATGCGGGCGAGGTGCTGCTGCAGTCGCGCGGCCATTACCTGGCGGGCGGCGGCAGCGAGCGCCAGTTCAACCTGTTGAAACCGTGGGCGCATGCGCACGAACACGCCTTGTTGGGCTTGCTGGAAGACCAGTATGTGCTGTTTGGCGAATGGTCGTACAGCAAGCATTCCGTGTTTTACGACCGGCTGCCCCATTATTTCAACGAGTTCGACGTGTATTGCCGCCGCAGCCAGACCTTCCTGTCGACGGCGCGCCGCCACGCCATGCTGGCCCGCTCGCCCGTGCTGTCCGTCCCCGTGCTGTATGCGGGATTGATGCCGGCCACGCCGAAGCAGTTGTGGCAGTTGCTGCGCCATTCGCTGGCCAAGTCCAGTCTGTGGCGCGACGCCTTTGAGCACGCGGTGGCGCGCGAGCGCCTGCCGCTGGATCTGTGCTGGAAGCAGACGGACAAGTCCGACCACGCGGAAGGCCTGTACCTGAAGGTGGAAGACGACGAGCAAGTGCTGGCCCGCTACAAGCTGGTGCGTCATGACTTTACGCAAACCATCCTCGACAGCGGTTCGCACCACAGCACGCGGCCCTTGATCCCTAACCAGCTGGCCGAGGGCGTGGACCTGTACGCGCCGCAGCCGCTCGTCACGTGGGAAAGCCTGGGCTTGCATACCTGCCGTTCGCTCGACGAACTGGCAGCTTTCTCAAGGAGTACAAAATGATGAACTGGAAAACCCTGCAACAACTGGTGCCCATGCCTGGCCAGTCGCCCGATTTCAAAGCCTGCCTGGCCGCCTTCCCGCAGCTGGAACTGGCGAAAAACACGCCGCAAAACCCCGTGTATCACGCGGAAGGCGATGTGTGGACGCATACGATGATGGTGGTGGAATCCCTGCTGGCCATGCCCGACTACCAGCAAGCCACGCGCGCGGAACAGGAAATCGTGTTTCTCGCCGCCTTGCTGCACGACGTGGCCAAGTGCAGCACCACGGTGATCGACCCGGTGACGGGCGCCATCGGCCAGCCCGGCCACTCGCGCAAGGGCGCCCTCGATGCGCGCATCGCCTTGTGGGATTGCGACGTACCGTTTGCCGCGCGCGAGGAAATCTGCCGCCTGATCAATGTGCACCAGGTGCCGTTTTTTGCGCTGGAAACGTCGCGGCGTGGCGTCACGCCCGAGTTCACCGTACGCGAACTGTCGTGGCAAGTCGATATCCGCTTGCTGGCCATGCTGGCCGAGGCCGATATCCGCGGGCGTATCTGCCCCGATCCGCAGCGTATTTTGGATGCGATCGAGCTGTTCCGCGAACTGGCGCGCGAGGAAGGATGCTATGGCCAGCGGCGCGCCTTTGTCGACGATCACACGCGCGTGAAATATTTCCGCGGTGCCGAGGCGCATCCCGACTATCCGCTGTTCCAGGAGCCGGGCTCGCACGTGATCGTCATGTCGGGCTTGCCCGCGTCGGGCAAGAATACGTGGGTGGAGAAGCACCATCCGCGCTTGCCCGTCGTGTCGTTTGACGATGCGCGGACGGCCCTGGGCTTGAAGCACGGCAAGAACGAGGGGCAGGTGGGCGACTATGCGGAAGAGCGGGCGCGCGAACTGTTGCGCAAGGGCGAACCGTTCGTGTGGAACGCCACGCATCTGTCGAAACTGATGCGCGAAAAGACGCTCAACCTGCTCTACAAATACCATGCGCAGGTGGAGCTCGTGTACCTGGAGCAGCCGCGCAAGGAGTTACTACGGCGCAACGGCCAGCGCGACACGTCGCTCAGCAACAAGAAGCTGCAAGCGATGCTGTGGAACTGGGAAATTCCACTGCCGATGGAAGCGCACACGGTGCGCTACGAAGTAAGCTGAAGGCTTAACGTTTGCGTCCACCGAGCAACTGCGCGATCTCGCTGAACAGCTCATTGTTCAGCGAGGCGGGCAGGGTGGTGGCCAGGCTGTGGCTGTAGTAGGCGCCCAGATCCAGGCCCAGTCCCAGCCCGCAAATTTCCACGGCGCCCTGCGCTTCGCGGCGCGCCACCACTTGTTTCAGATGCTGCGCCAGGTAAAACTCGTCGTTGGCGAGATTCGTGGCGGTGTCCATCGGGCAACCATCGGACACGACGAGCAGGATGCGCCGCCGTTCCGGGCGCGCCAGCATGCGCGTGCACGCCCAGTCCACGGCTTCGCCATCGACACCTTCGCGGTACAAGTCCGCCTTCAGCAGGGCCGCGATGTCGGGCCGCGCGCGGCGCCAACTCGTGTCGCCATCCTTGAAGACCATGTGCACGAGTTCGTTCAAGCGGCCCGGATTGGCGGGCGAGCGGGCGCGCAGCCAGTCGCGCTTGGCTCGTCCGCCGTTCCACGCGCCCGTCGTAAAGCCCAGCAACTCCGTGGCAACGCCGGCCTGCTCCAGTGCGCGCAGCACAATGTCGAGCAGTACGGCCACGGATTCCGCATGCGTCTTCATGGAGCCGGAGCAATCGACGAGGAAGGTGACGAGGCAGTCGGCTTGCGGCAGGAATTGTTCCTTGCGAAACAGCCTGCGCTCGGATGGCGAGCTGATCAGTTGCGCCAGACGGCGGCCGTCGATATACCCCTCTTCTTCGCCAAACGACCAGCCGTCGCGCTCGGGCACGGCCAGCAATTGCGTGAACCGCCGCGCCAGGCGGGCCGTGTTGATGCCCAGGCTGGCGATGCGACCATCCATGCGTTCGCGGTATTCCAGCAGCAGGGCGCGACGCACGAGTTCGCCCGCTCTTTCCTCTCGGTCGTACGCCGAGGAGTAAGTCTTGTACCCGCCATCGCCATCGCCATCGCCATCGCTGAAAGCGCGGCTCTCGCCCAGTGGCGCGGCATCGGGCAGATTGTCGTTATCGCTGTCGAAATCGAGCAGCAGCTTGAACGCGGCCTGCGCCTTGGCGTCGCCCGCATCGTCCTGGCCGCCATCGCGCGCCGTTTGCGCGTCTTTCAGCATGGCGTCGACGGCGTGGCTGATGGCCAGCGCATGGCGCGCAAAGGCGGCCTGGTCGGTGCGGTGGCGGCGCAATCCCGCCAGGTCGCCGCTCAGTGCGGAAGAAACGGACCAGCGCGTCGCTTCGATAAAATCTTCCGTCTTTTCCAGCACGGGCCTGGCCATCATGCGCGACCAGCACATCTGGAATACCGTGTACAGCAGCAAGCCCGACGCGCCCTCGGCCAGGCCGGAATCGTAGAACGCGTGCGACCATGCGGTAAAACGGTGGCGCAGGTTGCCGATCACACCAGCGTGGTGCTCTGGCGCCAGGGTTTCCACCCTTAACTGTTCCAGCAGCTCGAAGACGAGGCGCGCCACGGGTTCCGCCGGGCAGAAGGACTTGTGCAGGGCCGCATCCGTATGCAGCAGGCGCAGGGCCACGCTGTCGGCCGCACCGCGCAAGGACGGCAGGTCTTGCAGCGCCGCATCGGGCTGCAGATGGGCCGCATGGATGGGCAGCGGTCGGTGACCGTCGTGCAGGCGCCGGCCCCGGTAGCGTATCGAGGGAGAAGCGCTGAGGGCGCGGATGGCGCCCGCGCACAGCTCATCCGTTTCCTGCTGCTCGCGCGTGCAGGCGGCAGGCGCCGTCGTTTCGGCACTCATGCCTGGCTCGCCAGCAATTCCTCATTGAAGCAGCGCTGATAGTACTCGGCCACCATGGGCCGCTCGGCCTCGTCGCATTTGTTGAGGAAGGACAGGCGGAAGGCCAGCGCAGGGTCGCGGAAGATCTGGCAATTCTCCGCCCAGGTGATCACCGTGCGTGGCGACATCAGGCAAGCCAGGTCGCCCGCCGCATAGCCGTGGCGCGTGAGGCTGGCCACTGCCACCATGCTGGCGGCCAGCTGGCGGCCCGCCTCGTCGTTCATGGCGGGGACTCGGGCCAGCACGATCTGCGTTTCCTCGTCCTGCGGCAAGTAGTTCAAGGTGGCAACGATGTTCCAGCGGTCGATCTGCGCGTGATTGAGCACTTGCGTGCCGTGGTACATGCCGTTCAAGTTGCCAAGGCCCACCGTATTCGAGGTGGCGAACAGGCGGAAGTGGGGATGGGGCGTGATGACACGGTTCTGGTCGAGCAGGGTGAACTTGCCGTCGCGCTCGAGGATGCGCTGGATGACGAACATCACGTCGGGGCGGCCCGCGTCGTATTCATCGAAGATCAGGGCCACGGGCCGTTGCAGGGACCAGGGCACGATGCCTTCCTGGAATTCCGTCACTTGCTGCTGTTCGCGCAGCACGATGGCATCCTTGCCGACCAGGTCCAGACGGCTGATGTGGCCGTCGAGGTTGACCCTCACGCAGGGCCAGTTCAGGCGCGCGGCCACTTGCTCGATATGCGTGGATTTGCCCGTGCCGTGCAAGCCTTGCACCATCACGCGGCGGTTGTGGGTGAATCCGGCGAGGATTGCCAGGGTCACATCCTTGTTGAAGCGGTAGGCGGGATCGATGTCGGGCACGTGCGGGTCGCGTTCCGTGAAGACGGGCACGAGCAGGTCGCTGTCGATATCGAACAGGCTGCGCACGGACTGCAAGGTTTGCGCCGCTGCGGCGGGGGGATGTTGGCGTGAATCTGGCACCTTGTTCTCCTGTGAAACCGCAGCGGGGCGCTACGGCGGTTATGAGTTACTTGATTGCAATGCGTCGTCGTCCCCGCCCGTCGTCGGCATGGTTTCCGATTCGATGGCGGCCAGGGCTTGCGCGGCGCGTTGCAATGCAGGCAAGAAATGTAAAGCCTTGTCGTGCGTCAAGCGGATGATGGGCGCCTGGATGGCCACGGCCAGATTCGAGCGGCCGTTCGGGTTCGGCACCAGCACGGCCACGCACAGCAGGCCGGGCAGGAATTCCTCGTCGTCCAGCGCATAGCCGTTGCGGCGCACCAGTTCCAGTTCGCGTTCGAGCTTGACGGGGTCCGTTTCCGTCTTGTCCGTAAAGCGCGTCAATTCCATGTGGCCCAGCAGACGGCGCCGTTGCACGGGCGTCATTTGCGCCAGGAACAGCTTGCCGCTGGACGAGCAGTGGGCCGGCACCCGCGAACCGGGATGCAGGTAGAAGCGCAGCGGGGCCGCCGTTTCCACGCGGTCCAGGTACACCACTTCGCTGCCGCTGAAGGCCGTCAGGTTGCAGCTTTCGCCCACTTCCTCGACCAGCTGGCGCAAGACCATGCGGCGGGCGCCATGGAAAGTGTTGTTAATCAAGAGGTTCGACGCCAGGCGGCGCAGGCGCACGCCCGTGCTGTAGTGGCGGCCATCGCTTTCGCGCTGCAGCACACCCACGCTTTCCAACTGTTGCAGCATGCGGTGCAGGGTGGGCTTGGGTAGCCCCGTTTCTTCCACCAGCGCCTGCAGCGACAGCAACTGGTCTTTTTCGGCAATCACTTCCAGCAAGGCAAACAAACGCATCGTGGGCGTGTCGCCTTCCAGTTTTTCCGGCTCAAGTTTTGGGGATGAAATCATGTCCATGGTGGCCTCGGTTGTATGTCTGAGTATTATTTCATTTTCGAACTCAAATTGTACCGTTTCCTCGAAATTCTGTTTGACTTTTGATTGCTGAACGCTTAAATTGAATTGTATATCAAATTTCGGAACAAAATATACCGATTTTTGATAAATAAGTTGCTCACTACACTGCAGTTCATTACAACAGACCAGGAGACACCCATGAATGACATGACCGACCAAAAAGCCGCCGCCGCAGCGGCCATCCCCACCGGCCCGCAAAAGATGACGCCTTCCGAAGCGTTCGTGGAAACCCTGGCCGCCAATGGCGTGACCGACATGTTCGGCATCA
>NZ_JBNYXU010000018.1:0-10428 GCF_051380835.1 Janthinobacterium aestuarii | reverse complement strand
CCGCCGGACTTGGCGACGGATTTGGTGTAGCCGAATTCCGTGTAGGCGTCGCACTCATTGCCCAGACGATATTTCATGGTGTTGCCACCCAGGCCGAAGCAGCCTTGCGAACCGCCGTCGCCCGAGGTATTGCTGCCGGCGCCAGCGCGCAGGTAGCCGTGGAAGCCTTCGGCGTCGCTTGGGTACATGGGGTCGGCCATGGCGGAAGCGCTGGCGATGGCCAGGAGCAGGGCAGGTAAAGTTTTCAATGCAGTGCGATTCATGCGGTCTCCAGAAGAATGTTGGTGGTAGCGGTGGCGCCCCGGAAGGTGGTCACCGCACACGGTCTAATGCCGAAAACCAAGTCTAGCAGCGCTTTTTTAACCACCCTGATACAAAACGTGCAAGTACTGATACTTTCTTTCAGAGTGTTGTTTTTGCTACATATCGATACTCTTGCGCATGATGGGCTTGCAAAAGAGTATCGAATTGCGGTTTTGGAGTATCAGAAAGTATCAAAGTCCGGTGCTACATTGTGGTCGTGGTGCCAAGTAATCGGGCATTGCCAACGACAAAAAACACTGGAGACACACAATGAAACGTTCCGCCATTGCCGCGCTGATCGCCGGCTGCCTCAGCTCGTCCGCTTTTGCCGCCACCGACCTGGTCATCGCCACCGTCAACAACGGCCACATGATCGAAATGCAAAAGCTCGGCAAGTTCTTCGAGCAAGCCAATCCCGACATCAAGCTCAAATGGGTGACCCTGGAAGAGGGCGTCTTGCGCCAGCGCATGACCACCGATATCGCCACCAAGGGCGGCCAGTTCGACGTGATGACCATCGGCCTGTATGAAACCCCCATCTGGGGCAAGAAAAACTGGCTGATTCCCATCAAGCCGGACGCCAAATACGATATCGACGACTTGCTGCCCGCCATCCGCGAAGGCCTGTCCGGCGACGGCAAGCTGTACGCGTCGCCGTTCTATGGCGAAAGCTCGATGATCATGTACCGCAGCGACCTGGTGAAAAAAGCGGGCGTGACGATCGAGGATCGCCCGTCCTGGAACCAGTTGCGCGACGTGGCGGCCAAGCTGCACGATCCGGCCAACGGCGTGTACGGCATCTGCCTGCGCGGCAAGCCGGGCTGGGGCGACAACATGGCGCTGATCACCACCATGGCCAATTCCTACGGCGGCCAGCTGTTCGACATGAAATGGAAGCCGCAATTTACCAGCAAGCCGTGGAAGGACGCGGTCAACATGTATGTCGACCTGATGAAGAAATACGGCCCGCCGGGCGCGGCCGCCAACAGCTTCAATGAAAACCTGGCGCTGTTCAACCAGGGCAAGTGCGGCATCTGGATCGACGCGACGATCGCCGCCTCGTTCATCACGGATCCCAAGCAAAGCAAGGTGGCCGACAAGGTGGCGTTTGCCCAGTCGCCCGTCGGCGTGACGGAGCGGGGCGCCAACTGGCTGTGGATCTGGTCGCTGGCGATTCCCTCGAGCTCGAAGCACCCGAATGAAGCGCAGCGCTTCATCAACTGGGCCACCTCGCCCGATTACGTGAAACTGGTGGCCAAAGAAACGAGCTGGGCCAACGTGCCGACGGGCACGCGCAAGTCGACGTATGCGAGCCCCGAGTTCCAGAAAGTGGCGAAATTTGCCGCCGCCGAAGGCAAGGCCCTGGCCACCACGCGCGCCGTGCAAAGCACCTTGCCGCCATCGCCTTATGTAGGCGTGCAATTCGCATCGATTCCCGAATTCCAGGTAATCGGCGTGGCGGCCGGCCAGCAGATGGCGGCAGCGCTGCTGGGCAAGGTGACGGTGGACCAGGCGCTGGAGTTGTCGCAGCAGACGGCGGAGCGGGAGATGCGTAAAGGTGGGTATTACAAATAGCACGTATGCCGGTTAATAACTGGCATTGCTATTAATCCACTAGCTGAAAAGCCGGGGTCAGACCCGCCGGGTCTGACCCCAGATTTCTGCCGGCGATTGTTTCCCCTTGCCCCAAGAGAACATTATGAAACGCATTATCCCCCGGACTTTGCTGACGCCGGCCGTGGTCGCCGTCTCCGTCATTTCCGTGATCCCGCTGCTGATCACCTTGTACTACGCGTTCGTGCGCTATTCCATGCTCGATCCGAGCGGCCATCCTTTCCATGGCCTGGCCAATTTCCACTTTTTCTTTACCGATGCCTCATTCCTGCCGGCCTTGCAGAACACGTTTATCCTGCTGTTTTCCGTCATGCTGGTCACGGTGGTGCTGGGCACGGCGCTGGGGCTGCTGATCAATGAAGCGTTCCCGGGGCGCGCCATCGTGCGCGTGCTCCTGATTTCGCCTTTCCTCATCATGCCGGCCGTGAATGCCCTGATGTGGAAGAACATGCTGCTCAATCCGATCTACGGCCTGTTCGCGCAAATCAGTCTGTTCTTTGGCGCCACGCCCGTCGACTGGCTGTCGGCCCACCCCCTGTTTTCCATCATCATGATGGTCTCGTGGCAATGGCTGCCGTTTGCCTGCCTGATCTTCATGACGGCCCTGCAATCGATGGACCGCGAACAGCTGGAAGCGGCGCGCATGGATGGCGCCACGTATCTGCAGCAGTTGCGCTACCTCTACATTCCCCACCTGGGCCGCGCCGTCTCGGTGGTGCTGATGATCGAAATGATTTTCCTGCTGTCGATTTTTGCGGAAATCTTTACGACGACGGGCGGCGGTCCCGGCTTCGACACGACCACCATCACCTTCATGATCTATCAGCAGGCGCTGCTGTCGTATGACGTGGGAGCGGCCTCGGCCGGCGCCCTGTTCGCCGTGCTCATCGCCAACATCGCCGCCTTCTTCCTGATGCGCGTCATCGGCAAGAATCTGTCGAAATAAGGAGACCCTGATGCATAGCAAACTCAATTTGTATGGTCGCACGGCCGCGGCCTGGCTGTTCGCGTTGCTGCTGTTCTTTCCCATCTTCTGGCTGGGCCTGATGGCCTTCAAGACGGAAGGGCAAGCCATTTCCACGCCGCCGCTGCTGTTCTTCACGCCCACGTTTGACAGCTTCCGCGAAGTGCTGGCGCGCGACAACTACTTCGGCTACGCGTGGAACTCGCTGTTTACCAGCGTGCTCTCGACGGCCATTGGCCTCTTGATCGCCATCCCGGCCGCGTATTCGATGGCCTTCTTTCCCACGGGCGGCACCATCGGCTTGCTGAAATTCATGCTCAGTTCGCGCTACATGCCCGGCGTGGGCGCCCTGATGCCGATCTATATCTGCTACCAGTACTTCGGCCTGCTCGATACGCGTATCGGCCTGACCATCATGTTCATGCTGATGAATTTGCCCATCATGATCTGGCTGCTGTACACGAGCATGAAGGAGCTGCCGCGCGAAATCCTCGAAGCGTCGCGCATGGATGGCGCCACCGTGTGGGATGAATTCCGCCACGTCGTGCTGCCCCTGTCCGTGGGCGGCATCGCTTCCACGGCGCTGGTCTGCATGGTGTGGTCGTGGAATGAATCGTTCTGGTCGCTGAACCTGGGCGCGTCCAACGCAGGCACCCTGGCCTGGCTCATCGCCTCGTATTCCAGCCCGGAAGGCCTGTTCTGGGCAAAATTGTCGGCCGCGTCGCTGATGGCGATTGCGCCCATCATGGCGCTGGGCTGGTTCTGCCAGAAGCAGTTAGTGCAGGGGATGACTTTCGGCGCAGTCAAATAAACTACAGAATAGAGACACACATCATGACTTACCTTCAACTGAGCAATATCGAAAAATTCTTTGGCGAGCACCGCGCCATCAAGGGCATCGATCTGGAAATCCAACAGGGAGAGTTCGTCGTCTTCGTCGGGCCGTCCGGCTGCGGCAAGTCCACCCTGCTGCGCCTGATCGCGGGCCTGGAACCGATCGACGGCGGCAAGCTGTCGCTCGACGGGCGCGACATCACGGCCCTGCCATCGTCCAAGCGCGACTTGGCGATGGTCTTTCAATCGTATGCGCTGTATCCGCACATGACGGTGTTCCAGAACATGTCGTTCGCGCTGAAACTGGCCGGCGTCGATCCCGCCATCATCCGCGAGAAAGTCGACAAGGCGGCCGCCATCCTCGACCTGGGTAAATACCTGGAGCGCACGCCGAAGGAACTGTCGGGCGGCCAGCGCCAGCGGGTGGCCATCGGCCGCGCCATCGTGCGCGATCCGAAAGTGTTCCTGTTCGATGAGCCGCTGTCGAACCTCGACGCGGCCCTGCGCGTGCAGACGCGCATCGAGATCGCCAAGCTGCACCGCGAACTGGGCGCCACCACCATTTATGTCACGCATGACCAGGTGGAAGCGATGACCCTCGCCGACAGGGTCGTGGTGCTGCGCGACGGGCAGATCGAGCAGCATGGCTCGCCATTGGAACTGTATGACCGTCCCGCCAACCGCTTTGTCGCGCAATTCATCGGCACGCCCAGCATGAACGTGGTGCCGGCCGATGCGGCGCCGCAGCTGCTGGCGCAAGCGGGCAGCGCGGCGCAGGCGGACGGCTTTGTCGGCATCCGCCCCGAGCACGTGCACCTGGGCGCGGCGCAGCCGGGCAGCGTGCCCGTCACCGTCGACCTGGTGGAGTCCTTGGGTGTGGAAACCCTCACCTATGTGCGCTTGCCGAACAATGTGCAGGTGGTCTCGCGCGGCGCCGAGCGCAGCAGCCTGCAGCCGGGCCAGCAGACGCATCTGACGTTCGAGCCGGGCTTCGTCCATTATTTTGACCGCGCCGGCAAGACCTATGCCGCCGCCAAGGGAGTTTGAAATGAGCGCCATTGAACTGAAACAGGCGAACCTGGCCAAGCTGGCAGGGAACGTGGCCGTGCCCGCGTACGTGCGCGAGACGCTCGTGCCCAGCATCGTGCATATCGGCGTGGGCGGTTTTTTCCGCGCCCACCAGGCCGTCTACCTCGACGATTTGCTGGCCTTGCCCGGCAACGTGGAATGGGGCTACTGCGGCGTGGGCTTGCTGGCGATTGATGCGGCCATGCGCGACGCCATGCGGGTGCAGGATGGCTTGTACACGGTGGTCGAGCGCAGCGCGGCCGGCGATCGCGCGCGCATCATCGGCTGCATCGGCGAATACCTGTATGCGCCCGACGACCCGCAAGCCGTGCTGGAAAAGCTGGCCGACCCCGGCACGCGCATCGTCGCGCTGACCATCACCGAGGGCGGCTACTATGTGAACCAGGGCACGGGCGAATTCGATGCTCAACACCCCGACATCGTGCATGAACTGGCGCATCCCGAAGCGCCGCGCTGCTCGTTCGGCTACCTGGCCGCGGCGCTGGCCCTGCGCCACCAGCGGGGACTGGCGCCGTTTACCATCATGTCCTGCGATAACCTGCAAAACAATGGCGACGTCACGCGCAAGATGCTGCTGGCCTTTGTCGCCCTGCGCGACCTCGAGCTGGCGCGCTGGCTGGCCAGTGATGGCAGCTTCCCCAACAGCATGGTCGACCGCATCACGCCGGCCACCACCGATGAACACCGGGCGCTCGTGCGCGACAGCTTCGGTATCATCGACGCCTGGCCCGTCGTGTGCGAGCCGTTCCGCCAGTGGGTCATCGAAGACGAGTTCCCGCAGGGCCGGCCGGCCTGGGAAAAGGTGGGGGCACAGATGACGCACGACGTGCTGCCGTATGAAAAGATGAAGCTGCGCCTCTTGAATGCCAGCCACCAGGCCCTGTGCTACATCGGCATGCAGCTCGGTTACACGTTTGCGCACGAAGCGATGAACGATCCTGGCATCCGCGCGCTCGTGCGGCGCATGATGGATGACGAGGTCACGCCTTTGCTGGATGAAGTGGAAGGCATCGACCTTGAACGGTACAAGGCTACCCTGATCAGGCGCTTCTCGAATCCGGCCGTGCGCGATCAGCTGGCGCGCATCGGCACGGAAGGTTCCGCGCGCATCCCGAAATTCGTGCTGCCGTCCGTGCGCGAAGCGCTGGCGCAGGGGGGCGCCATCAAGCTGCTGGCGTTTACCGTGGCCTGCTGGTTCCGCTACCTGGAGGGCCATGACGAGCAGGGGCGCGAGATGCCCTTGAACGACCCGTATGCGGTGCGCCTGCGCGCGCTGGCGCTGCAGGGCGGGGCGGACGCTGCGGCGCTGCTGTCCCTGCGCGAACTGTTCGGCGACTTGAGCGACACGCCAGCGTTCACGCAGGCGGTGGCGCAAGCGCTGGCCAGCCTGTATGGGCTGGGCGCGCGCGGGGCACTGGAACAGATCGTGGCTTGACGGGGAGGGCGCACCATGCCACGCAAAGCCGACGCTTGCTTGCCGCAGATGGAGCTGGAACAGCAGCGCGACGCCACGCCCGGCTTCGAGCCGAAAGGCAGTTTCGGCTTCATCCGCTACCTCGAGCACGGCTTTCCGAATGCGCTGGTGCGCTGGCATTACCACGACGAGTATGAACTGCACCTGATCGTCGAGAGCAGCGGCAAGGTCTTCGTCGGCGACTACATCGGCCAGTTCACGCCCGGCCACCTGGTGCTGACGGGGCCGCGCGTGCCGCACAACTGGGTCTCGCTCGACACGCCGCCCGAAGGCGTGGTCTTGCGCGACATGGTGGTCCAGTTTTCGCATGCGCCGCTGGCGTCGATGGCCGCCGCCATTCCCGAGCTGAAGGATATTTTTCCGCTGCTGCAACGGGCCCTGCATGGCGTGGAATTCTTTGGCGTCAGCGAGCAATCGCTGCGGCGCTTCCGGCGTATCCGCGACAGCAGCGGCCTGCCGCGCTTCATCGAATTTCTGACCCTGCTGGGCGAGCTGGCGCAGACCAGCGACTACCAGCTGCTGTCGACTGTGCCGATGCAGTCGAGCGACGACGACGCGGCGCTGGCGCGCATCAGTTCCGCCATCAATTACATCGTGCACAATTACAGCAGCCAGTTCTCGCTGAAGCAGCTGGCCGAGCAGGTGGACATGCCCGAGCGGACGTTTTCGCGCTTCTTTCGCCACGCCACGGGCAACAGCTTCACGGACTTCGTCAACCGCCTGCGCATCAACAAGGCGTGCCAGCTGCTGATGGAGACGGAGCGCTACGTCAGCAACATCTGCTACGAGGCGGGGTTCAATAACGTGGCCAACTTCAACCGGCGATTCCTGGAATTGAAGGGCATGACGCCGAAGGAATTTCGCCAGCAGGCGCTGGGCCGCTTTGGCGAGTGACGCTTTTTGAGGTACATTGGATGGCACAGGCGGGGACAGCCTGGGAGAGACGAGCATGGAATACCGATGGCAGAAGGACAGCGAGCGCAAGGCGCCCGAACTGGAACGCGAAAGCTACGACGGCATCATCAATTACCTGGAACATGGCTATCCCAGCTCGCGCGTGCGCTGGCATTGCCATGAAGAGTATGAGCTGCACCTGATCGTCGCCACCAGCGGGCGCTTGTTCGTGGGCGACTATATCGGCGAGTTTTCACCGGGCCATCTGGTGCTGACGGGGCCGCGCCTGCCGCACAACTGGATATCCAACGTGATGCCGGAAGGCGGCGTGGCCCTGCGCGACATGATCGTGCAATTCGCCCATGCGCCGCTGGCTGGCGCCGCGCGCGTCATTCCCGAATTGCGCGAGCTGCTGCCGCTGCTCGAGCGCTCCAGCTATGGCGTGGAGTTTTTCGACATGGGCCACGAGGCCGAACAGCACCTGGCGCGCATCCGCGCCACGCACGGCGCCGAGCGCTTTGCCGAATTCGTGCAATTAATGAGCAAGCTGGCGCGCACGGCCAACTACCGCTTGCTGTCGAGCGCCTCCCTGCGTTCCTACGACGATGACGCCACCCTGGCCAAGGTCAATTCCGTCCTCAACTACATCACGGACAATTACCGGGAGCCGATTTCGGCGGAAATGCTGGCCGAGCAGGTGGGCATGTCGCTGAGTAAATTCTCGCGCTTCTTCCGCAAGGCGACGGGCAACAGCTTCACGGATTTCATGAACCGCCTGCGCATCAACAAGGCTTGCCAGCTGCTGATGGACACGGATCAATACGTATCGAATGTCTGCTACGACGTGGGTTTCCAGAACGTGGCCAACTTCAACCGCCGCTTTTTGCAGGTGAAGGGCGTCACGCCCAAGGAATTCCGGCGCCAGGCCGATGGGCGCTTTGGCGGTATCGGCGGGCCTGTTGCGGATACGCCACCACCGTAATGGCTGTCATGGGCTTGTCACTTTGAACAGTTATCCTCCACGGCTTCAATCCCACCCTAGCCGAGGAATGCATGAAGACTGCCGTAACGTCCACCCCGAAACTGACCCTGCTGGCCATCGCCGCCGGCCTGGCCCTGGCCGCCTGTGGCGGCAGCGACAGCCACAATGAGCAGGCCAAGCCCGTGGCGCAGACGGGCGTGTTCCTCGACGGCGCGGTGGAAGGACTCGATTACGTGGCCGGCAGCGCGGCCAAGGCCAGCACCAATGCCAAGGGCGAGTTCATTTGCAACCCGGGCGACACGGTGGCCTTCAGCGTGGGCGGCCTGGCCCTGGGCTCGGCCCCATGCGGCGCCGTCGTCACGCCGCTGGCGCTGGCCGCCAGCACCAACGTGGCGGACGACAAGGTCGTCAACCGCCTGCTGGCACTGCAACTGCTCGATGAAGACAGCGATCCGTCGAACGGCATCAAATTGACGGCGGAAGTGAAGGCCGCGCTGGCCGGCAAGACCCTAGACTTTGCCGCCGTCCCGGCCGTCTTCAACGCGGCCCTGTCCGCGCATCTGGCGGCCGTGGGCGCGAAATTTGCCGGCCGCACGGTCGATGCGGAACGCCGCGCCCTCGCGCGCGAGCATTTCGAAGATACCCTGGCCTCGAAAGCGGGCGCGCCCGTCAACGAGGCGCTGACCCAAGCCAACCCGGTCGGCGAAGTCAAAGTGACGGTGACGCGCTACCAGATCCAGGCGGACAGCAAGTTCTACGTGCCGTACGAAGGCGCGAACGCCAAGATCAAGGGCGAATTCCCGAACGGCTTTTTGCCATCGTACGGTTCGGGCCTGGCCTACAAGGGCAAGAACGCCAACGGCGACCTGGAATTCTATGGCTTGACGGACCGCGGCCCGAACGGCGACGGCCCGCTGGTCCCCGATCCATCGGGCAAGGGCACGATCGGCAGCAAGATATTCCCGTCGCCGAGCTTCACGCCCTCGTTTGGCGTGCTCACGGTGGGCAAGAACGGCGCCATCCTGAGTTCGTCGACGCCGATCAAGGTGTCGGCCACCGTCAACAGCTCGGGCTTGCCCGTGCCAGTGGGCGCCGTCGGCAATTCGGCCGAGATTCCCGTCATGGATGCGATGAAATTCGACGCGGCTGGCAAGGCTGTCTTCAATGCGGGCGGTCTCGATTCGGAGTCCATCGTCGTCGATGCCAAGCGCAACGCGCTGTGGGTGTCCGACGAATACGGCCCGTTCATCGTCAGGATCGATGCGGCCACCGGTATCATCCAGGCCAAGTACGAGCCGGGCAAGGGCTTGCCGGCGCTGTTCGCCAAGCGCCGCGCCAACCGCGGCATGGAAGGCATGACCCTGGACACGAGCAACGACAAGCTGTATGCGTTCCTGCAAAGCCCTTTGTCCGATGGCAGCGCACCATATTCGGTGACGAAGAAGAATGAACAGGTCGAGCGCTTCGCCCGCTTCACGCGCTGGATCGAATTCGATCCGGTGACGGGCAGCAGCGGCAAGATGTATGCGTATCCGCTCAATGCGGCCGATTACCAGGATGGCCGCACGGGCAACGCCAAGCTGGGCGACATGGTGGCGCTGGGCGGCGGCAAATTCCTCGTCATCGAGCAGGGCGCCGCGCCGTCGGGCAAGGTGTTCAATAAACTGATGCTGGTTGAACTGAAGGGCGCGACCGATATTGCGGCCGCCGCCTTCAACGCGGCGACGTCGGACCTGGAAAAAAGCAGCATGGGCGGCGCGGCCGTCAATGGCGCCGACTGGACCGCCGTCACGCCGTTGAAGAAAACCATGTTGCTGGACTTGAACGCCATCGGCTGGGCGGCGGAAAAGGCCGAGGGCCTGACCCTGATCGACGACTCCACCATCGCGCTGGCCAACGACAATGACTTCGGCCTGAAAACCAAGGTCTTTGACGCGAATGGCGTGGAAATCGATGGCGCCGACGTGAGCAAGTGCACGGTCGATGCGAACGGCACCATCGTCACGAGCAGCACCGCCGGTTGCAACGCCGCCAACACCATCCGCGTGGCGCGCGGCGACGACCGCGAACGTCCAAGCCGCTTGTGGATCGTGAAGTTTGCCAAGGCGCTCAATACGTATTGATGTGCTGCTGTGTCGGATTACGCGGCGCTACGCGCCGCTAATCCGACCTTGTATTATTCCCTTCATGCCGTTCGTGATATTGCGAACGGTATCGACCGCTGTCAAAATCTTGGTAGGCATATCAAGACCGGGTAACTGGATGCCGTATCCG
>NZ_JBNYXU010000017.1:0-13441 GCF_051380835.1 Janthinobacterium aestuarii | reverse complement strand
CATCACGGTCGACAAGCTGGAAGACGTGGGCCCAGCGCTGAAAAAGGCGATCGACATGCAGATGAATGAAGGCAAGACGACCATCATTGAAATCATGTGCACGCGCGAGCTGGGCGACCCGTTCCGCCGCGATGCGTTGAGCAAACCTGTGCGGCATCTGGATAAATATAAAGATTACGTTTGATGTGCTGAGGCTGTTGGATTACGCCTTTCAGGCTAATTCAACCTGCGCCACTGCATGCGCGTAGATCGGATTAGCCGGGCCCTGGCCCGGCGTAATCCGACACAGCGCTGTGACGAAATTCTCACACATTGTCACGGAAGTATCATAATTTCACTAAAGAATACAAGGCGTCCCGTTTTTTGGATTATTTGATTTGACAAGCCCATGCTTAAGGCTTAAATTCAATAAAAGACAAAAAACGGAACGTAGCGTATCAAAAACGATTTACGGAGACCACCATGAACCACCCTGTACCGCACACCGACGCCGTCACCACTGACTTCCTGCAAGCGTTCGGCGATGCCTGGAACCGCCACGATATCGAGGCCCTGATGGCCGCCATGGCCGACGATTGCGAATTCCATGCCGTGGCCGGCCCTGATTTGCTGGGCAAGAGTTTTATTGGCCGCGACGCCGTGCGCGCCGGCTTCGAACTGGCCTGGCAAACCTTCCCCGATGCCGCCTGGCTGAAGCCAGAACACTTCGTCAGCGGCGAGCGCGGCGTGACGGAGTCGACGTTTGCCGGCACCAAGGCGGACGGCACGCGCATCGAAGCGCGCATGGTCGACATCTTCACCTTCCGCGACGGCAAGATCGCCGTGAAGAATGCCTTCCGCAAGGATCGCCCACCGGTCGCTACCGGCAACAAAGCCTGAGCCAGTACGTTCACCAGGAATGATCATGAACAAACCTGTCGACACCCCATCTGACGTATTGGGCAACAGCACCGCCGCCCGCACGTCCTACGATCCCGCCTACGATCCGCTGGTGGCCCAGCGTCCCGGCCACGGCAATGCCTACGCGCCCACCTACTGGATCGGCACGGCCGGCGAACCGCCCGCCGACGACGGCCCCATCACGCATGACATCGACGTCGACGTGGCCATCATCGGCTCGGGTTTTACCGGTCTGAGCTGTGCCATCTTCCTGGCCCAGGAACACGGCATCAAGGCGACCGTGCTGGAAGCGAACCGGGTCAGCTGGGGTTGCAGCACGCGCAACGGCGGCCAGGCGCAATGCACGACGGGCCGCCTGAAACGCTCGCAGTGGATCGCTCGCTACGGCATGGACACGGCCCTGAAACTGCACGCGGAAGTGTGCGACGCGATGGAAACGTTCAAGAAGATCACGGCCGACATCGATTGCGAGCCGCAGCCGGGTGGCCACCTGTACATCGCCCACAAGGCGAAAGCCATGCCCGCGCTGGAAAAAGAAGCCAAGATCATGCGCGAGATCTTCAAGTACGACGCGCGCATCCTCGACGCCGACACCGTCAAGCGCGAGTATGTGGACGACAAGGAAGCGGCCGGCGCGCTGCACGAGCCGGAAGGCATCGGTATCCACGCAGGCAAGCTGGCGTTCGGCTACCTGCGCAAGGCGCGCGCGCTGGGCGCCAAGGTACACCCGTCCAGCCCCGTGATGGGCTGGGAAACGCGCAACGGCGTGCATTATCTGCAAACGCCGGGCGGCGTGGTGCGTGCCCGTTCCGTGGCCGTGGCCACGGGCGGCTACACCTCGCCCCATCTGCATCCGCAAGTGAAGAACCGCTTGCTGCCGATTCTGTCGAACTCGCTCGTCACGCGTCCGTTGACCCCGGCGGAAATCGAGGCGTGCAACTTCCGCACCCACCAGGTGATCACCGATACGCGTATTCTGCGCCACTACTACCGCCTGATGCCGGACAACCGCGTGCAGATCGGCAGCCGCAGTGCCATCACGGGCGCCGACGCGCCGGACGACAAATACAAACAGTTTTTGATCAACGATCTGCATCGCAAGTTCCCCGCGCTGACGGGCATCGCCATCGATTATTCGTGGTGGGGCTGGGTCGACGTCAGCCACGACATGATGCCGCGCATCGTGCAACCGGACCCGAAGCAATCGATCTTCTATTCGCTCGGGTACGGCGGCAACGGCGTCATGTACTCGGCGCAGGCGGGCCGGCGCATGGCCGAGCGCATCGCGGGCAAGGCCAGCGACACGGGCTTGCCGATCTTCAATTCGAAACTGCCGTACCCGAACATGATGGAACTGGTCGAGTCGCAAGCGTTCGCCCCGTTCCGCCGCCTGGGCCAGCGCTTCCTGTACCGCTGGTATCACTTGAAAGATGAAGTTTTCTAAAAGCAGCACTGCAGTTCAAGTCGTCGCATGAGCTGGCATAGACCGGCCAGCGGCGCCATCCGCAAGGATGTTATTGCCCGAACGTTCACACATAACAATAACTTGGAGTGAGACATGAACACTAATACGAGCAAAACAGGTTTTTCAACGATGCGCCGCGCCGTCCTCGGCACCCTGGTACTGGGCGCCGCCCTTGCTTCCAGCGGTATCGCCTTCGCGCAAAGCAAGGAAGTGACGATTGCCTACCAGGAAATTAACGGTCCCTTCCTCGTCGCGATCGCCAGCGGCGAAGTGGAAAAAACCACCGGCTATAAAATTAACTGGCGCAAGTTCGACTCGGGCGCCAAGGTAGCCACCGGCATGGCATCCGGCGACGTGCAGATCGGCGTCATCGGTTCCAGTCCCTTGACGGCAGCCGTCAGCCGCGGCGTCGATTTGCAGCTGTTCTGGATCATCGACGACATCAATGAAGCGGAAGCGATGGTGGCCCGCAATGGCGCCGGCATTGCCAAGCCCACGGACTTGCGCGGCAAGAAGATCGCCGTGCCTTTCGTGTCCACCACGCACTTTCACACCATGTTCGCGCTGGAAACGTGGGGCATCAAGCCCACGGAAGTGAAACTGCTCAACATGCAGCCGAACCAGATCGCCGCCGCCTGGGAGCGTGGCGACATCGATGCCGCCTTCGTGTGGGACCCGGCCTTGAGCAAGCTCAAGCAAAACGGCAAGGTCCTCGTCACGTCCGGCGAACTGAGCAAGAAGGGCAAGGCCACGTTTGACGGCATGGCCGTCGAGCGCGCCTGGGGCGAAGCGAACGCCGACTTCATGGCCAAGTTCGTCAAGGTGATGGCCGCTGCCGACGCCGACTACCGCGCCAATCCGAAGGCGTGGACCATCGATTCCCCGCAAGTGAAAGCCAACGTCAAGCATTCGGGCGCGGCTGCCAAGGACGTAGCCGCTTCCGTGGCCCTGTACGCCTATCCATCGCTGCAGGAGCAGGCGTCGCCAGCCTGGCTCGGTGGCGGCGCCAAGGGCGGCGTGGCGCAAGCCTTGCTGGCCACGGCGCAATTTTTGAAGGGAGAAGGCAAGATCGACACCCTGGCTACCGATTACGCCAAGTATGTGACACCCAGGTATGCACAGGCCGCCGGCCTGCTGAAGTAAACGTTGTGCGATGGCGCGTCTGCGGGCGCGCTGACTGAACAAAATGCGTTGAACTGAAGTGACTATACCTATGCGGGGCACATGATGGAAAATCTCTACGTCAAGGATGTCAGCGTGATTTATCCGGGCAAGACGGCCGGTGAACGCGTACATGCCTTAAATAATATCAATCTCACCATCAATAGCGGCGACTTCGTCGTCGCGCTGGGCGCCTCGGGCTGCGGCAAGACCACCTTGCTGAGCCTGATGGCGGGCTTTATCGCCCCGTCCAAGGGCGAAATCATGTTGGGCAGCAACAAAGTGGAAGGGCCGGGTGCCGACCGTGGCGTCGTATTCCAGAAACATGCCTTGCTGCCGTGGCTGAACGTGATGGAAAACGTGGAATTCGGCTTGAAGCTGCAAGGCGTGGCTAAGGCCGTGCGGCGCGAACAGGCGGCCAAGAACTTGGCGCTGGTCGGCTTGAAGGACTTTCACGACAATATGATTTATCAATTGTCGGGCGGCATGCAGCAAAGGGTGGGCATCGCCCGCGCCCTGACCAGCAATCCCGCCATGCTGCTGATGGATGAACCGATGGCGGCGCTCGACGCGCTGACGCGCGAAACCATCCAGGAATTGCTGCTCGATATCTGGGCCAAGTCCAGCACCATGTTCTTCTTCATTACCCACAGCGTCGACGAGGCGCTGTTCCTGGCGAACCGGCTGATCGTCATGTCGCCCCGTCCGGGCCGCATCACGCACACGTATGAACTCGATTTCAACAAGCGCTTCCTCGAATGCCGCGATGCGCGCGCCGTGAAATCGAGCCCGGACTTCATCAAGATGCG
The DNA here is from genome assembly GCF_051380835.1 of Janthinobacterium aestuarii. Taxonomy (NCBI): domain Bacteria; kingdom Pseudomonadati; phylum Pseudomonadota; class Betaproteobacteria; order Burkholderiales; family Oxalobacteraceae; genus Janthinobacterium; species Janthinobacterium aestuarii. Next base: position 9,106 of record NZ_JBNYXU010000017.1, on the reverse strand, counting down.
CGAAACAGTGCTCAACATCATTTATGGCGACGAGCGCGCTGTCAATAAAGAGCTGGAGGTGTCCCATGCATAGCCCATCCGCCGTGGGATTTCCTCCCGCTGCCGCCAAGCGCGCCGGATTCTTAGGCCGCCTGTTCGCTCCCCGCTGCGCCATGCCCGGCGAAGCGTTCGGCGCGCCGGGGCAGGGCAATTCCAGCCGCATCGCCACCGTCACCGTCATCGCCGTGCTCTTGCTGTGGTTCGGCGTGACGGCCAGCGGCATGGTCAAACCGCTGTTCCTGCCGTCGCCGCAAGCCGTCTATGAAAAGTTCATCATGGCGGCGACCACCGGTTTCGGCGGCGCCACCCTGTGGGAACACACCGTCGCCAGTCTGGTGCGTGTGTTCGGCGCCTTTGGCCTGGCGTGCCTGTTCGCCATTCCCATCGGCGTGATGATGGGCGTCAACCGCGTGGCACGCGGCATCTTCGATCCCTTGATCGAGTTCTACCGTCCGCTGCCGCCGCTCGCTTATTTGCCACTGGTCATCATCTGGTTCGGCATCGGCGAATTTTCGAAGGTCTACCTGATCTTCCTGGCCATCTTCGCGCCGATGGCCATCGCGGCCCGCGCCGGCGTCAGCTCCGTGTCGCTGGAGCAAATCCACGCGGCGTACTCGATGGGCGCTACCCGTTTCCAGGTCATCGTGCACGTGATTCTGCGTGCCGCGATTCCAGAAATCCTCACCGGCATGCGCATCGGCATCGGCGTGGGCTGGACCACCCTGGTGGCCGGCGAAATGGTGGCGGCCACGCGCGGCCTCGGCTACATGGTGCTCAGCGCTTCCGAGTTCCTGGCCAGCGATGTGGTGATCATGGGCATTATCGTGATTGGCTTCTTCGCTTTCCTGTTTGATTTGATGATGCGTTACCTCGAACGTACCCTCGTGCCATGGAAGGGCAAGGTGTAAGACGTTCTTGGGAGTGGCGCGCACGCCACAAGTGTTGCCGCCGCTCCCATTTTTTAAGCAGCAATAACTCAGCAATACCCCAGCAATACCACGTACTTACTCTCCGGCGCGCTTGCCCCTTGGCGACCGCGCCGGGCCGCTGCATTTCCAGATTGACTTATGGGATGCAGCCAACCAGACTGATTTGATGATGTATCGATGCTGCTTGACGGTGTTGCCTAAATAAAACAAAGCCGCGCGGCAGAAACATGCCGCAGCAGGCCAGGGCGCACCGAGCTTCAGATATTACTAGGAGACACACATGATTAGCGACAACCACAACAACACCGGCTTGCAGCACTCGCTGAAGCAACGCCACATGAGCATGATCGCCATTGGCGGCGTGATCGGCGCCGGCCTCTTTGTCGGCAGCGGCGTCATCGCCAAGGCCGCCGGCCCGGCCGCCATCCTATCCTTCCTGCTCACGGGCGGCCTGGTCGTCCTGATCATGCGCATGCTGGGCGAGCTGGCTTCGTCCCTGCCCGTGGTCGGCTCCTTTTACGAATATGCGCGCCTGGCCTTCGAAGACAAGCCGAAAGTCTCGAAATTCCTCGGCTTCATGAGCGGCTGGATGTACTGGTATTTCTGGGTCGTCGTCGTGGCGCTGGAAGCCATCGCCGGCGCCAAGCTCGTCAACTTCTGGCTGCCCGACGTGCCGTCATGGTCGATCAGCCTGGTGCTGCTCGTATCGATGACCATCCTTAACCTGTTCTCGGTCAAGGCGTTCGGCGAATTCGAATTCTGGTTCGCCTCGATCAAGGTGGTCGCCATCATCGTCTTCCTGTTCGTCGGCGCCCTGTTCATCACGGGCAGCTTGCCCAACAGTATCCCAACTCTGGGCTTTTTGACCAGCAACGGCGGCTTCATGCCCCATGGATGGGGACCGGTGCTCAGTGGCGCCGTCGCCGCCACGGCCTTTTATTCGGGAGCCGAGATCGTCACCATCGCCGCCGCCGAAACGTCGGACCCGGCCAAGGCCATCGCCCGTGCCACCAATTCCGTCATCACACGCGTGCTGATGTTCTATGTCGGTTCCATGTTCGTTGTCGTCTGCATCGTGCCCTGGGATTCGCCGGCCATCGCCACGCCCTTCGTCAGCGCCCTGACCGTCATGAATATCCCGTACGCGGCCCACATCATGAACGCCATCATTTTGACGGCCGTGCTGTCGGCCTTGAATTCCAGTCTGTACGCCTCGTCGCGCATGATCTTCGCGCTGACGCGCCGCGGCGACGCGCCCACGGGCCTGGTCAAGCTGAGCAAGAACGGCGTACCGATCCGCGCCATCCTGTTCAGCACCTTGTTCGCCTATTTCGCCATTGCCGTATCGTATGTGTCGGCCGACCTCGTGTTCCCCTTCATCGTCAATTCCTACGGTATCCTGATCCTGTTCGTCTACCTGCTCATTGCGATATCTCAATTGCGTTTGCGCCGCCGCCTCGAGCGCGAATGCCCGGAACGCATCAAGGTGCGCATGTGGCTGTTCCCCTACCTGACGTATTTCACCATCTTCGCCATGCTGGTGATCCTCGGCGCTATGAGCGTGTCGTCCGATACGGAACAGCGCGTGTCGTTCTGGTTCGGCCTGTTGAGCGTGGTCATCCTGAGCGTCATGTACTACATCAAGAAGCTCGTCAACGACGACCGCAACGGCGACAACGAAGCCAAGGTGGAGCTCAAGCATGTCTGACACGACCTTGCTGCCCGCAGGCCGGCGCCGCTTCCTGCGCACGACGGCCGCCCTGGGCGCTGCCGCTGTGGCGGGGCCATCCTTGGCGGAGTCCGCCTCAGTGACCTTGCCGTTTGAAAATGGCGAGCGTGAACTGGTGGCTTTCCCGCAAAAGCGCCCGCTGATCCTGCTGACCAGCCGTCCCCCCCAGCTGGAAACGCCGTTCAGCGTTTTCAGCGAGGGTGCGATCACGCCCAATGACGCGTTCTTCGTGCGCTACCACTGGAGCGGCTTGCCCGCCAGCATAGACGGCGGCAGCTACCGGCTGCGCATCGCCGGCCTTGTCAAAACGCCGCTGGAGTTGTCGCTGGCCGAACTGAAGCAGCTGGCCGAGCCCGTCGACATGGTGGCCGTGACCCAATGTTCGGGCAACAGCCGCGGTTTCTTTTCCCCGCGCGCCAACGGCGGGCAGCTGGGCAATGGTGCCATGGGCAATGCCCGCTGGACGGGCATCCCCCTGAAAACCGTGCTGGAAAAGGCCGGCATTGGGGCCAGTGCCGTGCAAGTGGCGTTCAACGGCCTGGAAATGCCGCCCGTCGGCGACGGCCCCGACTTTCAAAAAGCCTTGTCCGTCGAGCACATCATGGCGGGCGACGTGATGCTGGCCTGGGCCATGAATGGCGAGGACATTCCTTTCCTCAACGGCTACCCGCTGCGCCTGATCGTGCCGGGGTTCTATGGCACCTACTGGGTCAAGCACTTGAGCGACATCACGGTGCTCGACAAGCCGTTCGACGGCTTCTGGATGAGCACGGGCTACCGCATCCCCGACAATGGCTCCGGCTTCATCGAACCGGGCACGCCCTTGGGCAAGACGACGCCGATCAGCCGCCTCAACGTGCGCTCCTTCATTACCAGCGTGCACGACGGCGCGCAAGTGAAAGCGGGGCGCGACCTGGTGCTGCGCGGCATCGCTTTTGACGGCGGCCAGGGCATCAGCGAAGTGACGGTCTCGCTAGACGGCGGCCACAGCTGGCAGGAAGCCACCCTGGGCAAGGACCTGGGACGCTTCTCGTTCCGCGAGTGGACGATGGTCATGAAGGCGCCGCGCAAGGGCAAGCACGTGCTGATGGTGCGCGCCGTCAACCGCATCGGCCAGAGCCAGCCCATGAAAGCCCTGTGGAATCCCATGGGTTATATGCGCAACGTGGTGGAAACCACGCGCATCCAGGCAGTCTGAGGAGAACCATATGAAGATCTTGTTTGCCGCGCTGGCACTGTCGGCGGCGGGCGGCGCGTGCGCGCTGGAAATCCATTTACCGCCGGAAACGGCGACCTACAAAGCCAGCGAATTGCCCGGCTACCAGCTGGTGCAGCGCAATTGCATGACATGCCACGCGGCCCAGTATGCATCGAGCCAGTCGCCCGTTTCGCCGCGCGCCTACTGGGAAGCGACCGTCAAGAAGATGAAAAAGCCGTTTGGCGCCCAGTTTGACGACGCGGACGTGCCGGCCATGGTCGATTACCTGGTGAAAACCTATGGCGTGGAGCGGGGCGCCATCGTACCTGCTGCAGCCGCCAAACCCGTGGCAGCCGCGGTCCCGGCCGTCAGCGGCAAGGATGTGAAAACCTTGCTGGCGGCGAACGGCTGCATGGCTTGCCATGCGCTCGACCAGAAAGTGGTCGGCCCCGGCTTTGCGGAAGTGGCGGCCAGGTACAAGGGCAAGGACGGAGTCGCCGCCGTGGCGGCCAACATCCGCAGTGGCGGCCCCGGCAAGTGGGGGCCCGTGCCCATGCCGCCATTCAGCCAGCTCAGTGCAGCCGACGCGGCGGCCCTGGCGAAGTACGTGCTGGATAGATAAGTTCGTCCCGGACGCGCGGCGACCCTTAATACCACTTGCCGCCACCCATCCTGCGCGGTATTGCCCGCTGCCACGACGCAGCGGGCATTTTTTGACCTGTCCCATTCGCCGCCGCATCGCTTGCGAACGCGGCTGTCAATAGCACTGGTACTGTAAAAAACACCGTTATATAAAACCACTTGACTACCAATTTAGGGCGTCGCATTCTCTGTGCAGAAAGCCGACGCTTCGCTGTGCTTTCTTTACGTACAACATAAAAAGCTACTTCGATAGTTTTCGTATAACGTTCAGGAGACATTGTGAAGACACGGCAAATTAGCCGGCTGGCCTCGCCCGTGATGGCTGGCCTGCTGGGCAGCGCGCTGCTCGCTTGCGGCGGCAATTCCACCACCGAACCCCCCTCGACCCTGCTGGCCGCCACGGCCGCCAGCGACAGTTGCGCGGCCTGGAGCGCCAGCGCCGTCTACACGGCGGGCCAATGCGCCGTCTACGACGGCAAGGTGTATCGGGCCAAATGGTGGGTGCAGGGCACGGCGCCGAACAACGACCAGTGGGGACCGTGGAGCCTCGATACGACCACACCCACCCCGACGCCAACACCAACGCCCACTCCGACACCCACGCCCACGCCCACGCCGACGCCAGGCGTGCCCACCAAGGCCCAGGCCGAAGCGAACGAGGCGGCGCTGACGAACAACGATTTCTTCCGCAAGGTCAAGGCGTCGATCCGCACCCTGGGCAATACGGCCGTCGAGGCCGTGCAGCCTGGCCTGGCCAGCAATCCGCTCAACGTCAAGCGGGTCGAGCGCCTGCTGCCGGCGGCGAAGTGGGATTACTATTTTGCCGCGCGCGACGCCAGCTATACGTATCAACGTTTCCTGCAAGCCGTGGCCAAGTTTCCCGCCGTGTGCGACGACTATAGCGACGGGCGCAATGCGGACGCCATCTGCCGCCGCAGCCTGAGCACCATGTTCGCCCACTTCGTGCAGGAAACGGGCGACCATAACGCCAGCAGCCCGCTGCCGCAATGGCGCCAGGGTTTGAAGTATTTGCGCGAGCTGGGCTGCGACGAGACGGGCGCCGGCTGCGGCTACAACGTCGAGTGCGCCGACCCCGTCTTCAACAAGGTGTGGACCTGCGGCAAGAATGCCGACGGCAGCTTCAAGAAATATTTCGGCCGCGGGGCCAAGCAGCTGTCTTACAACTACAACTACGGCCCATTCTCGCAAGCCATGCATGACGGCGACCAGTCCGTACTGCTGAAGAACCCGGACCTGGTGGCCTCGACCTGGCTGAACCTGGCGTCGGCCACGTTCTTCTTTGTCTATCCGCAACCGCCGAAACCGTCGATGCTGCACGTGCTTGACGGCACGTGGGTGCCGAACGCGGCCGATACGACGGCTGGCGCCGGCAATAACTTTGCCACCACCATCATGATCATCAACGCCGAATGCGGGCAGGGCACGGAAAAGCAGGCCGCGCAAAACCGCATCGATTACTACAAGCAGTTTGCCGCCGACATGGGCTGGGATTATTCCGGCGAACAATTGTCTTGCGCCAACATGCAGCGCTTCACCCCGGCCAGCTCCGCTTCCTACAACATCTATTGGGAAAAGAACTGGAGCGCCGGTGGCGAGAACCAATGCCAGCTGGTCAGCTATCAAACCCCGTACAGCGCCTTGCTGGCGGGGAACTATGTGAAATGCGTGGAAGCCAACTGGAATGTGAAGTTGCAGTAGCAGTAAAGGCAGGACTAGCCAGCCAGGGATAACAGTTGACAAGAGCCCCTCGAGGGGCCTGCAACAGCTCTCGATGTAAAACCATAACGGAGACCAATACAACATGAAATCGAATGCATTATTGATGGCCCTGCTCAGCGGCGTACTCGTCGCTTGCGGAGGCGGCGGCCAGGACGGTACGACCGCCACCCCGAACACCTTGCTCGCCGCCGTCGAAGCGTGCGCCGTCTGGGATGCCGCCACCGTCTACACAGGCGGCCAGTGCGTGCTTTACCAGGGTGTCACCTACAAGGCCAAGTGGTGGACGCAGGGCAATGTCCCCAGCGCCACCGACCAGTGGGGCCCCTGGGCCGTGATGGATACGACGCCAACACCGACACCGACACCGACCCCGACCCCGACACCAACGCCAACACCAACGCCAACGCCAACACCAACGCCAACACCGACCCCGACACCGACCCCGACGCCAACACCGACGCCCACGGCTTGCCGTCCGGACGGCCTGATTTCGGCCGTGCCGAATGTGCCGTATTGCAAGGTGTACGACGCGAATGGCCGCGAAGTGCTGAGCAATGGCTTGAACCGGCGCATCGTCGGCTACTTTGCCAGCTGGCGCACGGGCGTCGATGGCAGCCCAACGTATCTGGTGAATAACCTGCCGTGGGACAAGATCACCCACCTGAACTATGCGTTCGCCACCGTCGATCCGGCCACGTCAAAAATCGCCATCGGCAGCGGCGCCGCCAATCCGGATACGGGCCTGACGTGGCCAAACGTACCGGCCGCGGCCATGGACCCGTCTTTGCCGTACAAGGGCCATTTCAACTTGCTGTCGCAATACAAGAAGAAGTATCCAGGCGTGAAACTGATGATTTCCGTGGGTGGCTGGGCCGGCAGCGGCGGCTTCTACACGGCCACGACGAACGCGGACGGCAGCATCAACACGGCCGGCATCAATACCCTGGCCGATTCCATGGTGGCCTTCGTGCGCCAATACAACTTCTTCGATGGCGTCGACGTCGATTACGAACACCCGACCACCAACAATGAAGCGGGTAATCCGAACGACTTCGCTGTCTCGAAGCCGCGCCTGGCCGGCTTGATGACGAGCTACAACCTGCTGCTGAAAGTACTGCGCCAGAAGCTCGACGAAGCGGCTGTGCAAGACAATAAATACTATCTGCTGACCATCGCCGGCTCCGCCTCGGGCTGGGTCTTGCGCGGCGAGGAAAATATGTCGGGGTTGAAATATCTCGATTACGCCAGCCTGATGAGCTACGACTTGCACGGCGCGTGGAACCAGTATGTGGGACCAAACGCGGCGCTGTTTGACGACGGCAACGATGGCGAACTGCGGGCCGGCAATGCCTATCAGTTCCAGAACATCGGCTACCTGAACACGGACTGGGCTTACCGCTACTACCGGGGCGCCATGCAGGCGGGACGCATCAATATCGGCGTGCCGTTCTACACGCGGGGCTGGAAGGATGTGACTGGCGGCACCAACGGCCTGTGGGGCACGACGCCGCTGATCAGTTCTACGGTCACCTGCGCCGGCACCAAGACGTGCGGCACGGGCGCAACGGGCATTGACAACGTGTGGTTCGATCTCGATTCCCAGGGCAAACCCACGCCGGGCGGCGGCAATCCGATCTGGCATGCGCTGAACTTGCAGAACGGTATCTTGCCGAGCTACCTGGACGCCTATAAAGTCACGGACAAGGCGCTGGTGGGCACCTATGTGCCGCATTACAGCAGCACCATGGTGGCGCCGTGGCTGTGGAATGCGACCAAGAAAGTGTTCATTTCCACGGAAACCACGCAGTCGATCGCGGCCAAGGCCCAGTACATCGTCAACAACAATATCGGCGGCGTGATGATCTGGGAAATGGCGGGCGACTATGCCTGGGATGCCACGCGCAATGGCGGCAAGGGCGAGTATTTCATGGGCACTACCCTGACGGACGTGCTGTACCAGGCCTTCCGCACGGCTGGCGCGTATGGCAACAAGCGCGCCGAAATCGCCATGCCGGGCACGGCGGCCAACGTCAGCATCACCCTCGGCGGCTGGAAGCTGGGCGACAGCAACTTCCCCATCAATCCCGTGATGACGGTGAAGAACAACACGGCCACGACCTTGCCGGGCGGTACCGTGGTGGAGTTCGACTATCCCGTCTCGGCGCCATCGGACATGAGCGACCAGTCCGGCTTCGGCTTGACGGTCATCAATGCCGGCTACACGGGCCCGAACAATATCGGCGGCTTCACGAAGAACTACAACCGGGCCCGTTTCGCGATTCCCGCCTGGCAATCGCTGGCGCCGGGCGGCTCCGTCGCGCTGACCTTGAACTACCGCCTGCCGATCTCGGGACCGGCCAACTACACGGTTACCGTGGGCGGCACCAAATACGCGCTGACGCAGGAGTACCCGGAACTGCCGGTGGCCTTGCCGTAAGGTGAATCCGGTAGTGTAAACAGAGAAGGGCGGAACCGAGGTTCCACCCTTTTTTCGGGGTCAGACCCGTTGAGTCTGACCCCAGCCTTTGCTTCTGGGTTGTTTCAGCTTAAAACCACGTCTCTACCTGGAAACCGTAGGAAGTGCCGCTGGTATTGTTGTTGTAGATCGGGCCGCCGTTGTTCGACGCGTTGACCGACGCGGTGGCCGCATCGTTCCATTTGCCGTAGGTCACGAAAGCGCGCAGTTCAGGACGCGACCACAGGCCAGGACCGGCCGAAATCGTCGGTGCGATGGTCAGCTTGGTCAAGCGCTTGGCTGGCTGGCCGCCCGATTGCGTCACGCGGTCCGTGCCCAGTTCGCCCACCAGCTTGAAGTTGTCGGTGAACGCG
>NZ_JBNYXU010000016.1:0-16124 GCF_051380835.1 Janthinobacterium aestuarii | reverse complement strand
CGTGAAACAACTTTGCGCCGATGATAGTGCTGCAACCAGTGTGAAAGTAGGTTATCGTCAGGCTTGTTATTCGAAAAAACCCCTTCCGGTGATCCGGTTGGGGTTTTTTTACGTCTGTTGGTTTTGTTTGGTGCTGTCGGCTTACGCGCGCAGTGACACAAATACGTGTTGCAGCTGTTCCAAATTGATACATGGGCGGCCGGATGTGGGGCATATACGCATGGCATGGCATTTGCTCTTCTTGGGTATTCACTAAAAAACCAAGGAGACCAGCATGACCTATTCCATTCGTACCCTGCTCGGCGTTGCGGCCGCCGGCGCCGTTGCCCTGACTTCCCTGCTGACCTTGCCGCATGCCTATGCGCATGGCAACGTCACGCCGCAAGGCGTCGACACCACCGGCTTGCCCAAGGTGGGCGACAAGTGGCTCGAGCAAAACCCGTATCGGGGCAACAAGCTGGCCTTGACGGTGGGCACATCGGCCTACAACCAGAATTGCGCCCGCTGCCACGGCATCGAAGCCATCTCGGGCGGCATCGCGCCGGACTTGCGCCAGCTCGACCGCGATTGTTTCAGTATCAAGAATGAGACAAAGAAACAGGCTTGCTACAAGGAGACGGACAATTACTATTTGACCACTATCCGTCACGGTAAAGTGCGCAATGGCGCCGTGTACATGCCGCCGTTCGAAGGCGTGTTCAACCAGGAAGCCATGTGGGCCATCAAGACCTATCTGGAAACCCGCCGCGAATCCAACTAAGCCACACTGATCACGAAGGAGTGTCATGCGTTCATTTCAACTCCGGGGCGTGCGCGCGATGATCTCGCTCGCTTGCCTGGCGCTGTGCGCAGCCGCGCCGGCGCACGCCGACTGGCAGAAAGTGCAACAGTCGGGCAGCCTGAAAGTGGCTGTATATAACGAGTTCGCGCCGTTTTCCGACAAGGGTGTAGGGATCGATATCGACATCGCCGAAGCGCTGGCGAAAAAGCTGGGGCTGAAACTGAGTTTGCTGCCATTTCCCGCCGGCGAAAATCTGAACGACGATTTGCGCAATATGGTGTGGAAGGGGCATTACCTCGGTTATGGCCCCGCCGATGTGATGCTGCATGTGCCGGTCGACAAGAAGTTGATGGCGGATAACGATAAGGTCGAGATCTTCGCACCGTACTACGTGGAAACCGTGCGCCTGGTGCGCAGCGCGCAAGCCGTGCCGCAATTCGACGGTGTCGCTTCGCTGGCCGGCAAGCGTATCGGCGTGGAAAAGGTGTCGATCGCGGCCATGCTGATGCTGGGCGAAGACAATGGCAAATACCGCGACGACGTGCGCATCTTCGATACGGCTGCGGAAGCCTTGCAGCAATTGCAGGCAGGCAAGCTCGACGCCGTGCTGGCGAATCGTTCGGAAATCGAATCGGCGCTGAAAAGCGATCCTGCTTTCCCCTTGAGCGAAGTGGCGTTCGCCCGCTTGCCGCGTGCCGGCTGGGCCGTGGGCCTGGCCGTCAGCCGCCAGCAGCTCGACGTGGCCAAGCTGCTGCAGGCAGCCATGAACGAGATGGCGGCCAGCGGTGAACTGAAAACCATCTTTGAAAAGTATGGCGTGAAGGAAGCGCGGCCCTGAAGTGGCTTGCTTGAGTTTACAAGCCCGCGCATCGGAAGATGTGCGGGCTTTATTGTCATAAGAACGCCTGAAAAATGTTCAGGGCAAGGCGCATTGCCGCAGGCAGTACGAATAGTACGACCAGGCAATGCAACGCGGCCATGGACTTTTTCTCAGGTGTTCTTAAAACGAGTATTGGGCGCTGACACCCAGCAGCCAGTTACGTCCCGGCGCCGCCTCGTAGTAGCGCTTGTTGCTGTCGCCGACGATGACGGAGCCCACGTAGGTTTTGTCGAAAAGATTGTTCAGCCGAGCAAATTCCTTGAAGCGCCAGTTCCCCACGTTTTGTTTGGCGTTGAAGCGCGCATTGAACACTGTGTAGCCGGGCGCCGGTTTTTCGATGTTGCTGTCTTCCGCGTAGACCTGGTTGCTGGCCACGCTTTCCAGCGCTGCGCCAAAGCGGTCGAGCGTATCTTTCCACGCCAGTTCCGCGAACAGGTTGGCGCTGGGCACGCCAGGCAAACGGCTGCCTTCGCGCACGCTGCCAAACGCCTGGTCATACACGGCGTGCAGGCTGGTCAGTGCTACTTTTGCCGTGAAACCATATGGCAAGTTCGATTCCAGCGACACTTCCATACCCTGGCGCAAGGTTTTACCTGCATTGCGATAGCTGGTGCGCCCACCGCTGGACTTGTCGACCACCAATTCGTCGTTGGTTTTGATCTGGAACACGGCCGCGTTTACGTGGGTGTTGTTGGCGATTCTGGCCTTGATGCCTGCTTCCAGGTTGGTGCTGGTGGCCGGTTTCAGCTGGTAATTGAAACCGCCACCCGTGCCCGAGTAAAACAGTTCGTTCAAGGTGGGCGCCTCAAAACCGCGCGCGGCGCTGGCGTACACGTTGACGTTCGGCGTCAGTTTATACAGCAGGCCCAGCACCGGTGTCGTGTGGCTGAACTCCAGGCTGCCGCTGTCGTTGCCATTGCTGAAATAGTGGTCGTTGACCGACACTTTCATCTTGCTGTAGCGCACACCTGCGCTGAGCAGCCACGGTCCGCTCTGCCATTCCATCTGGAGATACGGATCGAGGCTGGAGACGACGTCCTGCTCGTCGCGGCGCAGCTTGCCTTTCACGCCAAACGTGTTGCCGATGTAATTTTCATAGCCGGTGCGGTCATCGCTGGAGCGGCCGTAATCGATGCCGATGGTGGTGCTCAGCTTGCCGCCGGCCAGCTGGTTCACGTGCAGCCAGTTGGTATCGATGCCGTAGAACTCACGCTGGAAGTCGACCACGCCGCCTGAATGGCTGGGCGGTGCCTGGAAGCCTTTGGTAAACGCCTGGTACTGGATCACGTCGCGGTTGCCGCCATACACCATCACATGCAGGCGGTCGTCGCCGAATGATTGCTCGAAGGTGGCGCCGATTTGCTGGTGGTCGATACTCTTGCGCGTGTTGTAGCGCTCGGCCAAGGTGGGTTTCGGACCTTGCGTAACGGTCGTGTCGATTTCGCCGGCGCGCGGGTCGCGGGCAAACGTGGGCCAGGTGACGCCCAGCGGATCTTGCGTGTTGCCTTGGTGCAGGCTGTTGGCGACGATGGTCAGCTTGCTGTCCGCCGTCGGCTTGACGGTGATCTTGCCGAAGGCTTGTTCGCGCGTGGCGGCGCTGTGGTCGCGGAAGCCGTCCGTGCGGAAGCGGGAGCCGTCGAGCACGTAGCCGATGCCGCCTGTCTGGCCTTGCGCTGTCAAGTCCACTTTGTTGGTGCCGTAGCTGCCGCCCACCACATTCAATTCGACGGACGGGGGATTTTGCCCATCCTTGGAAAACAGCTGGATCACGCCGCCCGAGTGGTTGCCGTAGATGGCAGAAAACGGTCCGCGCAGCACTTCGATGCGCTCGGCAGTATCGAGGTTGAAGGTGGCGGCCTGGCCTTGGCCGTCCGGCATGCTGGCAGGAATGCCATCGCTGATCAGTTTTACGCCGCGCACGCCGAAGGCCGAGCGTGCGCCGAAGCCGCGCGACGAGATCTGCAAGTCTTGCGCATAGTTCTGGCGGTTTTGCACGACCAGGCCCGGCACGGCGGCCAGCGCTTCTGACGCGTTGACGCGGATTTGGCCATCCTGGATGCGGGCGCTGTCGACGACGTCGATTGAGGCCGGCACTTCCTGGCTGGGGTGGGCGATGCGGCTGCCGCTGACGACCACCGTGTCCATAATTTGCCCGCCCGGATCTGCGGCCTCGGCGGCGAAAGCGTGGGGGGCGAGGGTAGCGCTGCCGGCGACAAACAGGCTGGCGATGGTGTTCAGGCGGAAACGGTGCTGCATGCGGATTCTCCAATGTGAATAAAAGCCTGCTTTGGTCGCGTGCGCGGCGCAGGTCTGCATAGTTGTATCAAGCAATATGCCTGCCATGTCTCCATTGGTGGGCTGAAATTATACGCGTGTCAGTGGCACGGCGTTTGCATACAGCAATGTTCAGATGCGCCGATGCCGCGCGCTTTTCCTGTGTTTTGCCATCGAAAGGTGATTATGCCCAACTTCTTCTCGCGCTTGCGCCAGGTGTGCTGGCTGCTGTCTGCGCTCGCCAGCAGCGCCCTCCAGGCCGCTCCATTTGCTTATGTTCCCAATGAAAAATCGGGCACCTTGAGCGTGATCGACACGGCGACCGACCAGGTAGTGCGCCAGATTGCAGCCGGCAAGCGTCCGCGCGGCATCGCCGCCGACCCCACCGGGCGGCAATTGTTTGTCACGGACGCCGCCAGCAGCGCCTTGCTGCTGATCGATAACGTTGGCGACGCGCCCCTGCGCACGGTGATGCTGGGCAAGTCGCCCGAAGGCGTCAGCGCCTCGCAAGATGGTGGTCATGTGGCCGTGGCCGTCGAGGAAAACAATAGCGTGACCTTGCTCGATGGCCATACCGGTAGCTTGCTCGCCGATATCAAGGTGCAGGGACGCAACCCGGAACATGCCGTCTTCAGCCCCGATGGGCGCTGGCTGCTGGTCAGCGCGGAAGAGGCCGAGCAAGTTGATGTCATCGATGTGGCGCAACGCCGCCAGGTCGCGTCCATCGCCGTGGGGCTGCGGCCGCGCGGCATCGGTTTCAGTCCGGACTCGGGCCGCGCCTACGTGGCGTGCGAACTGGTCAATGCCGTCTACGTCATCGACATGGCCGCGCGCAAGGCGATTGCCACCATTCCTGCAGGCAAGAATGCGAATGGCATCGTGGTCCATCCCGGCGGCAAGCGGGTGTATGTCTCGAACGGTATCGATGGCACGGTGATGGTGATCGACACGGCCAGCAACGAAGTGACGGCCACCATTCCCGTCGGCAAGCGCCCATGGAACATGGCCATCACGCCCGATGGTGCCAAGCTGTATGTGGCCAATGGCCGCTCGAACAGCGTTTCCGTCATCGACACGGCCAGCGCGCGCAAGGTGGCCGATATTGCTGTAGGTGAATTGCCATGGGGCGTGGTGATTCGTTGATTTCTTGGTGGCACAGAGCAGGTGTTCCAGTCTGGTACACCTGTTCCATTGTGCAGCGGCGCAGAGGAGATGCCGCAGGGCTGGCCCGGATTGGAACAGGACGCCGCCACCTTGTTCAAAACGCAAACAGACCCACGCCTGTCACCCAAGCCGGTGCATGTGCTGAAAAGTGCACCGGTATTGATGTTACGCCCTTGTAACAGGGGTAAAAGCGGCTAAGTTTGTAGTGGGATGGCGAGCTGGCACGGCATTTGCGGAAGACTCCGTGTACTCACCCCATCTGTACCAGGACGTTTGATTTTAATTACAGCAATTCCATTCTAATTAACCCGATAGAGGACGACATGAATCTCGCAGACATCAGCAAACTGGGCGTAGCCAATCCCTTCAAACAACGCTATGACAATTACATCGGCGGCAAATTCGTTGCCCCAGTGAAAGGTGAATACTTTCCCAACATCACGCCGATCACGGGCTTGCCATTTTGCGAAATCGCCCGTTCCACGGCGGAAGACGTCGAGCTGGCCTTGGACGCGGCCCATGCCGCCAAGGATGCCTGGGGCAAGACGTCGCCTGCCGAGCGCGCCAATATCCTGAACCGCATCGCCGACCGCATCGAACAGAACCTGAGCCTGATCGCCACCGCGGAAACCATCGACAACGGCAAGCCGATCCGCGAAACGATGAACGCCGACATTCCGCTGGCCATCGACCATTTCCGTTATTTTGCCGGTTGCATCCGCGCGCAGGAAGGTTCCGTCGCGCAAATCGATGCGGAAACCTATGCCTACCACTACCACGAGCCGCTCGGCGTCGTGGGCCAGATCATCCCGTGGAATTTCCCGATTTTGATGGCTGTGTGGAAACTGGCGCCAGCCCTGGCCGCCGGCAATTGCGTCGTCCTCAAACCGGCCGAGCAGACCCCGGCGTCTATCATGGTGTTGATCGAGCTGATCGGCGACCTGCTGCCGCCGGGCGTGCTGAACATCATCAACGGTTTCGGGCTGGAAGCGGGCAAGCCGCTGGCCTCGAGTAAGCGCATTGCCAAGATCGCCTTCACGGGCGAAACGGGCACGGGCCGCTTGATCATGGGTTATGCCGCGCAAAACCTGATTCCCGTCACCCTGGAGCTGGGCGGCAAGTCGCCGAACATCTTCTTTGAAGACGTGATGGATGCCGACGATGAGTATTTCGACAAATGCCTGGAAGGTTTTGCCATGTTCGCGCTGAACCAGGGCGAGGTGTGCACCTGCCCATCGCGCGTGCTGATCCAGGAATCGATCTACGAAAAATTCATCGAACGCGCCCTGAAGCGCGTGGCCGCCATCAAGCAGGGTAATCCGCTCGATTCGTCCACCATGATCGGCGCGCAGGCGTCGCAGGAGCAGCTGGAGAAAATTCTGTCCTATCTCGACATCGGCCGCCAGGAAGGCGCCGAAGTGCTGGCCGGCGGCGAGCGCAACACGCAGCCGGGCGACCTGGAAGGCGGCTACTACGTGCGTCCGACCGTGTTCAAGGGCAACAACAAGATGCGCATCTTCCAGGAAGAAATCTTTGGACCGGTCGTGTCCGTCACCACTTTCAAGGATGAGGCCGACGCGCTGGCGATTGCCAACGATACCTTGTACGGCCTGGGCGCCGGCTTGTGGACGCGCGATGGTTCGCGCGCCTTCCGCATGGGACGCGCCATCCAGGCGGGTCGCGTGTGGACCAATTGCTACCACCTGTATCCGGCCCACGCCGCGTTCGGCGGCTACAAGCAATCGGGTATCGGCCGCGAAAATCACAAGATGATGCTTGATCACTACCAGCAAACGAAGAACTTGCTGGTCAGCTATAGCCCGAAAGCGCTGGGCTTCTTCTAAACCGGTACACGCACCGCGCCTGTCGTCCAGGCGCGGTGCGCAGAAAGGGATGCCATGAGTGCAGCAATTGCCCGGGTGGTCGCCACCGATGCGGCGCTGGAAATGATGGACAAGTTGCGCCAGCGTCACGGCCCGCTGATGTTTTTCCAGTCGGGCGGTTGCTGCGACGGCAGCGCGCCCATGTGCTACGCGCTGGGCGAGTTCGATGTCAGCGATACCGATATCTATCTCGGCAATTTGAATGGCACACCGTTCTACATGGGACTCGAGCAATTCGAGTACTGGGAGCATACCCAGTTGATTATCGATGTGGTTGATGGCAATGGCGGCATGTTTTCACTCGACAACGGCACGGGCAAGCGCTTTTTGACGCGCTCGCGCCTGTTCACCGATGAAGAGTGCGCCTTGCTGCATGCCCAGCCGCATGAACACCGCAAGACTTGACACACATACTAATAAAACAGAGGGAGATGATTGTGCAGAAAAAAATCATGGGGATCGTCATCGGTTTCGGTTTGAGTTTGGCATCGCTGGCCCAAGGGGCTGACGTGGGCAATGTCACCAATGCCATGCTCGACAGCACGGCGAAGAATCCAGCCAGCGTCCTGTCGTTCGGCATGGGCACGCAGGGCCAGCGCTATTCGCCGTTGACGCAGATCAATGACAAGACCGTGGCCAAGCTGGTGCCGGCCTGGTCGTTCTCGTTTGGCGGCGAAAAACAGCGTGGCCAGGAATCGCAGCCGCTGATTCACAACGGCAAGATGTTCGTTACGGCATCGTATTCGCGCATCTTTGCCGTCGACTTGAAAACGGGCGCTAAGCTGTGGAAATATGAGCATCGCTTGCCGGACGGCATCATGCCCTGCTGCGACGTGGTCAACCGCGGTGCGGCCCTGTACGGCAACCTGGTGATTTTCGGCACGCTCGACGCCTATCTCGTGGCGCTGGACCAGAACACGGGCAAGATCGTCTGGAAAGAGAAAGTCGACGATTATGCAGCCGGCTACTCGATGACGGCCGCGCCGCTGATCGCCGAAGGCTTGCTGCTGACTGGCGTGTCGGGGGGCGAATTCGGCATCGTCGGCCGGGTCGAAGCGCGCAACCCCATGACGGGCGACCTCGTGTGGAGCCGCCCGACGGTAGAGGGCCATATGGGCCACCGCTACGACAAGGATGGCAAGGCCATCGACAATGGCGTGTCCGGCACCGCGAACAAGACCTGGCCCGGCGACCTGTGGAAAACGGGCGGCGCCTCGACGTGGATGGGCGGCACCTACGATCCGCAAACCAAGCTCGCCTACTTTGGCACGGGCAACCCGGCGCCATGGAACAGCCATTTGCGTCCCGGCGACAATCTGTACTCGTCGTCCACCGTGGCGCTCGACGTGAAAACGGGGCAGATCAAGTGGGCGTATCAGAACACGCCGAACGACGCCTGGGATTTCGACGGCGCCAACGAATTCGTCACCTTCGACATGGATGGCAAGCGCTACGGCGGCAAGGCCGACCGCAACGGTTTCTTCTATGTGATCGACGCCAACACGGGCAAGCTGCAGAACGCCTTCCCGTTTGTGAAGAAAATCACCTGGGCCAGCAGCATCGACCTGAAGACGGGCCGGCCGAACTTCATCGCCGCCGGCCGCCCCGGCGACCCGACCAAGGGAGAGGAAGGCAAGAAGGGCACGACCGTGTTTGCCGCGCCCGCTTTCCTCGGCGCCAAAAACCAGATGCCGATGGCCTACTCGCCGCAAACCAAGCTGTTCTACGTGCCGGCGAACGAATGGGGCATGGATATCTGGAACGAGCCGATCAGCTACAAGAAGGGCGGCGCTTTCCTCGGTGCCGGTTTCACCATCAAGCCCCTGTTTGACGACTATATCGGCGCCATGCGCGCCGTCGATCCGAAGACGGGCAAGATCGTCTGGGAAATCAAGAACAACGCGCCGCTGTGGGGCGGCGTGATGAGCACGGCCGGTAACCTGGTGTTCTACGGCACGCCGGAAGGCTTCCTGAAAGCCGTCGATGCGAAGACGGGCAAGGAGCTGTGGAAATTCCAGACGGGCTCCGGCGTCGTGGCGCCGCCCGTCACGTGGCAGGATGGCGACACGCAATATGTGGCCGTCGTATCAGGCTGGGGTGGCGCAGTGCCGCTGTGGGGCGGCGAAGTGGCGAAGAAGGTCAATTTCCTGGAACAGGGCGGTTCCGTGTGGGTCTTCAAGCTGGCATCGAAGTAACGGGGTGAAGCACCCGGGCCACACGGATGGGTGTCTCCCTGTCCGCCGGGTGTTTTCTTTTTGCTGACGGCCCAGGCCGTCAGTTTTTTGTTTACCTGGATGGCCGATACGCATACTTGCGGTCAAAAAATGAACACTGTCAGTGGCGATTGATCCGCCGCTGCACACGTTCAATACGCTTTTTTTCTTTCTCCCTCTGAGGCTTGCTGGGCACGCTTATTGCCAAAGCTTGAGGTACATCAATCACTGGTGTGCACACTAAAAACAGAGAAGAAAGAGGAGAAGAAATGAACACATGGATCAAGCTGGGGAGCCTCGGTGTCATGACAATCGCAGCGGTGGGGCAGGCGCAAGCCGTCGATATCAAAGCTGGCGACTGGACCGTGTCGGTGGGTGGCATCGTCAACGCCTATTACACGCAGGTATCGTGTTCGGGCGATGCGGTGGGTGGGCTGGCGGTGGGCGGCCAGGCGCTCGGTTGCGGCGGAGAGAAGGACCGCACCACCATCGGCAACGGCTTGCTGCCCAACGGCTTGATCACCTCGGCGAGCTCGCGGCTGGGCGAGTACGACGTGAAAGCCTTGATCGGCATCTATAACTCGACGGCGACGGACAGCGCCATCAGCCAGAACAGCGTGGTCGACGTGCGCCAGGCCTTCTTCACGTTTGGCAATGAGCAGATGGGCACGTTCAAGCTGGGCCGCGACTACGGCATCTTCGGCGCGAACGCAATCCTGTCCGACATGACCTTGCTGGGCTCGGGCGCGCCGGTGCAGGCGACGCAGCGGGGCCGCGTGACCCTTGGCCATATCGGCGCCGGCTATACCTATCTGGGCAACTATGGCCAGATCATGTACAGCTCGCCGAAGTCGGGCGGCATTGGCGTCGATGTGGCGTTGGTCAGTCCCGTCTCCGATACGCCCATCGTGGCAGGCTCGACCTATTCTTCAAAGTCGAGTCCGCAAGTGCAGGCGCAGCTGACGTATGCGCAGGAAGGGTTGAAAGCCTGGCTCGGCGTGAAGTCGCAAAAATTCACCTCGAAAACGCCGGGTGTCGATGACCTGACCATGCGCGGCGTGGAAGTGGGCGGCTCGTACCAGATGGGCCCGGCTGGCGTGCTGGTCAACTTCCAGGGCGGCAAGGGACTCGGTATCTTGTCCGATGCGGACCAGGGCAATACCAAGTCGAAGAACTGGCTGCTGCAAGGCACGTATAAAACGACGGACAAGCTGAAGCTGGGCTTGTCCTACGGCATCAGCAAGAACGACGACAACACGGCCGGCACGGGCGGCTTGAAGTCGAACGCCAACCTGACTCTGGGCGCGTACTACTCGCTCAACAGCGCGATCACCCTGGTGGGCGAGCTGGGCCAGACGCGTTCGAAAGGTTTTGCCGGCGGCGAAGCGAAGATGAATGGCGTGTCCCTGGGCGGCATTATTTTCTTCTAACTCAACAACGCGGCGCCTTGCGACAGGGCGCCGCACGGAGCACCATGCATGCGGATAATGCGCTTGTTCATAGCCTGCTGGCTATTCCTGTTTATCCTGGGGCAGGCGTGGGCCGGTGTGCTCACCAAGGCCGAACTGGCGCGGCGCTTTCCTGCCCCCATCGTCGTGGGCGACAAGGAAACCGATTTGCCCGTCTGGCCCTTGTTCCGCCAAAACGCCACGGCGACCGAACTGGTCGGCTACGTTTTTGAATCGGTGGACTTGGCGCCTATTCCCGGCTTTTCCGGCGTGCCCGTCAATCTGCTGATCGCCATCGATCCGAAGGGCAGCTTTCTCGACGTCGCCGTGCTGTCGCAGCACGAGCCCGTGTTTCTCGATGGTCTCGGTGAAGCGCCCTTGTTTCAGTTCGTCAAACAGTACCAGGGCTTGTCGCTGAAACAGAATATCGCCATCGATGCCAGGACGAAACGCGCACCGGACGCCACCCATGCCGATATCGATGGCGTGTCGAAGGCCACGGCTTCCGTGCGCATCATCAACCAGAGCGTGCTGGCCTCGGCCTTGAAAGTGTCGCGCAAAAAACTCGGCTTCGCGCAAGGCCGCGACCCCGACCAGATTGCCCGCATCCGCATGGAGGTATTCGAGAAACTCAGCATGGCGCAGATGCTCGATCAAGGCTTGATCCAGCATGTGCGCTTGAGCAACAAGGACGTGGAAACCTTGTTTGCGGGCAGTCCCGGAGCCGGACTCGAACCGGAAGCCGTACGCGACCCGGACGGCGTGTTCATCGACCTGTACCTGGCGTATGTGTCCGTGCCCACGGTGGGACGCAATCTGTTGACGGAACGCAGCTGGAACAAATTGCGCAACCGGCTTGACGAGGGCGACCATGCCATCCTCATCATGTCACGCGGGCGCTACAGCGTGCTGGGCGACGATTTCGTGCGCGGCACCGTCCCCGACCGGCTGTTGCTGAAGCAGGATGGCTTGCCCATCGACATGCGCGACCTGGACCTGGAGTTGAGCTTGTCCGATGCGGGGCCATTGCCGACGGAAAATATCGCCGCACTGCGCATCATCAGCCAGGCGGGGCTCGATGCGGCCAGCCCGCTGGCGTTCACGCTACCGATCACGCGCAACAAGGGCATCGTGTATCCGGAACGTGTCGCGCGCAACGTCGATGCCAGCTACCGCCTGCCAGCCGATTTTTATACGGCGCCGCAAGGCGACGATGCTAGCTGGCGCGGCACGTGGAAGAACCGCAAGGCTGAGTTGCTGCTTTTGCTGGCCGGGCTGGCGCTGCTGGCCGGCGCATTGGCGTGGCAGAAACGCCTGGTGCGCGATGGCCGCCAATTTGCGTGGTTTCGCCGTCTGTTTCTGGTGTTTACCATTGGCTTCATCGGCTATTACGCGCAGGGGCAGTTATCGATCGTCAATATCACTGGCGCACTCCAGGCGCTGCTTGCGGGGCGCAGCCTGGGCTTTTTCCTGTTCGATCCGATGACGGTGATCCTGTGGGCGTTCGTGCTGCTCAGCCTGCTTGTATGGGGACGCGGCACGTTTTGCGGCTGGCTGTGCCCGTTTGGAGCGCTGCAGGAATTCACGGGCAAGCTGGGCCAGTGGCTGCGCTTGCCTCAGTGGAAGATCAAGCCGCGCCTCGACGGGCGCTTGAAATGGATCAAATATGGCTTGCTGGCGGCCATTCTCGGCAGCAGCCTGTTTTCCAGCCAGATCACGGACAAGCTGGTCGAGCTGGAACCGTTCAAGACGGCCATCACCCTGAATTTCGTGCGCGCCTGGCCGTTTGTTGCGTATGCCGTGGGTTTGCTGCTGCTCAGCAGCATTTCCTATAAATTCTTTTGCCGCTACCTGTGCCCGTTTGGTGCGGCGCTGGCGTTGCTGGGACGGCTTCGCTTGTTCAACTGGATTCCCCGCCGCAAGGAATGTGGAGCGCCGTGCCAGACTTGCCGCCACCGTTGCGAACATCACGCCATCGCGCCGAGCGGGAAAGTCGATTACGACGAGTGTTTCCAGTGCATGGATTGCGTGGTGATTTACGCCAGCGATGAAAAATGCGCACCCTTGATGCTGGAAATCAAGCGTGCCCGCACGATACCCATAGGCCGGGCCACGGCAGAGGAGAGCAGCAATGCAGCGTAGAACGTTTATTTCCGCAGCGATAGGCAGCGTGGCCGGCATGGCGGGCTTGTCTTTGCCGGGCAGTATGGCGCGCGGCACGGCCACGGCCTCCGGCGTGCGATCTTATCAAGGCGCAGCGTTGGCGTTTGGCACGACGATCGCCGTTACCGTGTTGCACCACGATCAGCGCCAGGCCGAGCTGGCCATCGAGGATGCCTTGCACGCAGCCAGGAATATCGACCGCCTGATGAGCATTTACAGTCCCGCCAGCCAAGTCTTCCAGCTGAACCGTGACGGCCGCCTGGCCCGGCCGGACCCCCATCTGCTGGCGGTGCTGGCGCAGGCGCAAACCTTGTCGCAATGGAGCGATGGGGCGTTTGATATCACGGTGCAACCTTTATGGCAGCTGTTTCGCTCGGTGGCAGACCAGGCCGGCTTGCCTGCGGAAGCATTGCGGCGCGAAGCGCAGACGCGGGTCGGCTGGCGGCAACTGGCGTGGGACAAACGCGAAGTGCGTTTCCTGCAGCCCGGCATGGCGCTGACCTTGAATGGCCTGGCGCAAGGTTACGCGGCGGACATGGCGCTGGCGGCCGTGCAGGCGCGCGGCATACGGCACGCGTTGCTGGACACGGGCGAATTCGTTGCGCGCGGACAGCGTTCCGTGCGCCGCCCGTGGACCTTGGGCATCCAGGATCCGCGCGACGCAGAAATCCTGGCGGCCACCTTGAAAGTGGAAGGGCGCAGCGTGGCCACGTCGGGCGACTACGAGTGCACGTTCACGCCCGACTTCGTGCATCACCACATCTTCGACCCTTCGAAGGGCGATTCGCCGCGCGAACTGGCCAGCGTGACGGTGCTGGCGTCCACGGGCTTGCTGGCCGATGGCCTGTCGACGACCTTCATGGTGACGGGCGCGGCGCGTGCGCATGCGATGGCCGCGCGGATGGACGGGGTTGACTTGATGACCATCGACAAGCAGGGGCGGCGCGAGATGTCGCCCGGCTTTTCCCGTCTGCTCTAGCTTATTTCAGATGTGGCACCTTGCGATAGATCGTGTTGCGCGACACGCCCAGGGCCCGCGCCGTGGCCGAGACGTTGCCGCCGTGGGCATCGAGCGACTTGAGAATGACGCTTTGCTCCATCTCTTCCAGATTGGCGCCGGCCGCGATCATCCGGTCCGTGCTGGCGCTGGCGGCAGTCGCTTGCGTCATTTCAATATCGTCGAGGAAATCGTCGGGCATGTGGCGCAAACAGATTTCGTGTTCATCGCCTGCCATGACGATGGCCGTGCGCAACAGATTGGTCAGCTGGCGGAAGTTCCCCGGCCATTTATGCTGGTGGAACAGGCGCAGGATGTCCGGCGCCACCGTGTAGCGCGTATCGGGCGCTTCCGTCGCGAGGATTTTTTTCACGACCGTGTCCAGGTCCGTGCGCTCGCGCAGCGGCGGCAGTTTGACCACCAGGCCATTCAGGCGGTAATACAAGTCTTCGCGGAACAGCCCCTTGGCCATGCGTTCGCGCAAGTTGTGATTCGTCGCGCAAATGAGTTCCACATTGACGGTGATCGATTTGCTGCTGCCCAGCGGGGTGACCATGCGTTCCTGCAACACGCGCAACAGGCGCGCCTGCAAACCAAACGGCATGTCGCCGATTTCATCGAGGAACAGGGTGCCGCCATTGGCTTGCAATATCTTGCCGATGGCGCCCTTCTTGCGCGCGCCCGTAAACGCCCCGTCTTCATAGCCGAACAGTTCGGACTCGATCAGGGTTTCCGGGATCGAGGCGCAGTTGACGGCGATAAACGGCCCCATGGCCCGTGGCGAATCGTTGTGGATGGCTTGCGCCAGCAATTCCTTGCCCGTGCCCGTTTCGCCCATGACGAGGATGGGGATATCGCGTCCCAATACCTTGTTGACCTTTTCGATCACCAGTTCCAGCTGCGGATCGCCCGTGCGCAGGTAGCGCAGGCCGGACAGGCGGCGTGCCGCGTTGGCCGCATGGCTGGCCGGCGCGGGAACCTGCGCCGGGGCGGCGTTGATATCGCTATGGTCGGTGCTGGCAGCAAAGCCATGCTGGAAGGCACTATTGGCTAACCGCAACTGCGCGCGCCCATACACGCGTACGCCACTGTGCATGCACAGGTTCAGCAAACCGGGTGAGGCCGTGCGGTAATGGTCGTACAGGGCGGACACGGGCAAGCCGAACAGGGAGCTGAACGTGTGCGATTGCAGCGCGGCAAATGACAGGCCCAGCTGGAACAAGCCATTCTTGTTGGCCGATAAGAACCGTCCGCCCGGGGTGAACGAGGCGATGCCTTCCATCAAGGTGCCGATGAATTCGGGGCGCGCGTGGAAGTGCACGGTGATGGCGTCTTCAAAGGTGGCGGAAAAAAGCTGATTTTCGATCATCAGCGCCGACATGCGCACGAGGGCCATCGTATGCTTGTGGAAACTGCGCTGGTCGCTCGAGACGTCCAGCACGCCGATGACGTTGCCCCGGTGGTCGGTGATGGGTGCCGCAGAGCACGTGAGGAAATGATTGGCGGCCAGGTAATGCTGGTCCGCATGGACCAATGTCGGTACTTTTTCCGTGATGGCCGTCCCGATGGCATTCGTGCCGCGGCTTTGTTCCGACCACGCCACGCCCGGCTGCAGGGCGACGCGGTTGGCTTTCTCCAGAAAATCATCGTCGCCCAGCGAGTGCACGATGACGCCGTTGGCGTCCGTCAAGATCACCATATTGTGGGTGTTGACGATTTGCTGGTACAGGGTTTCCATGGCGGGCAGCGCGTGCGTGTGCAGCAAGCGGTTTTGCTCGATCAGCAAGGACAGGTCGGATTTGCCGGCCGGCGTAAAGTCGGGCGTGGCTGTGGGCGACAGGCCAAAGGCGACTGAGCGCTGATGGGACGTTTCTATGATGACGGGAACGTTGTCCTGTCCTGCCGGTGTGATGTTCGCGTCCGCGATGGACGAAAACGGTGCGCTACGGTAAGTAGCTGACGGTTGATACATGATCTCGTTGCCTCCGTTGGGCCCTGTACTGCGGCGCTCTTTTGAATATCGAGAGTGTTCCATAATGTAGCACCTGTCACAGATGGGAGCAAAGCAAAGCGAACCGGGCTATCCCCAGTGTTGCTGCCAGACCCAGAGTTGCTCTCATCAGTGGACGGTGCGAATGTTTATATAAGCAAGTGCGGTGCCAGGGCCGTTTCGCAGGGCGGAAAAATAGCGCTTGCGGGGCGCGCGGGGCTTGGCTATAATTCGCCCCCTCGCTGAACGACGCATGCAAATGCAGAGTAAAGCAGGGTGAAAAAAGAAGGTTGACGAAATGCTGCAAACGCTTCATACTCTTCCTTCTTCG
>NZ_JBNYXU010000015.1:49662-62597 GCF_051380835.1 Janthinobacterium aestuarii | reverse complement strand
AACCGGTTCGATCGAGTTGCCAGCAGACAAAGAAATGGTCATGCCAGGCGATAACGTGTCGATCACCGTCAAGCTGATCAACCCGATCGCGATGGAAGAAGGTCTGCGCTTCGCTATCCGCGAAGGCGGTCGTACCGTCGGCGCCGGCGTGGTTGCAAAAATCCTCGCATAAGGAAATGTTATGCTTCCACCCGGGGCGTCCTGGGTGGTAGAATAGCACTCCTCGAAAGTTTTACGTAGGGACGTAGCTCAATTGGCAGAGCGTCGGTCTCCAAAACCGAAGGTTGGGGGTTCGATGCCCTCCGTCCCTGCCACCGTCAAGGTGCAGGGCACCGAAAGTAGAAAAATGTCAAATCAATCCGTGCAAACCGTTAGCACGTCGAGTGACAAGATAAAAGTCGCGCTGGCAATAGTAGCTGCGATTGCAGGAGTAGTCGGGTTTTATTACCTGGCAGGCCAACCAGCTCTGGTGCGTGCAAGCGCGCTTGTGGCTGGTTTGGTTATTGCTGTTGCGCTCTTGTATGTCTCGACGACCGGCCGTGAATTTCTCAATTTCGCCAAAGAAGCTGTGCGCGAAACCAAGAAAGTCGTTTGGCCTACCCGCAAAGAAGCCACGCAGATTACTGCGATCGTGTTTGCCTTTGTGCTGGTCATGGCGATTTTCCTGTGGGGCACGGATAAATTGCTCGAGTTTTTGTTGTATGACGTAATTCTGGGTTGGAAAAAATAATGAGCGAAAATGTGCATGATGAAGCGGCGGACGAGTCTGTTCCGGGCGACGCTCCGGTAGCGGACACTGGTGCAGCGCTGAGCGTGCCAGTCAGCAGCAAGCGCTGGTATGTCGTGCATGCTTATTCCGGCATGGAAAAAAGCGTCATGCGCGCACTGACCGAGCGCATCGAGCGCGCGGGCATGCAAGACCAGTTCGGCCAGATTCTGGTGCCGATCGAAGAAGTTGTCGAAGTCAAGAATGGTGTGAAGTCCGTCACCGAACGTCGTTTTTATCCTGGCTATGTGCTGGTTGAAATGGAAATGACGGACGAGAGCTGGCATTTGGTTAAGAACACTAGCAAGGTTACCGGTTTCATTGGTGGCAAGTCGAACAAGCCGACGCCGATCTCCGCGCGCGAAATCGACGGCATCATGAAGCAGATGCAGGAGGGTGTTGAAAAGCCCCGTCCAAAAACCTTGTACGAGGTGGGCGAGCAAGTCCGCATCAAGGATGGTCCGTTCACCGACTTCAACGGCAATGTCGAAGAAGTCAACTACGAGAAATCCAAAGTGCGCGTCTCGGTCACCATTTTCGGCCGCGCTACACCGGTAGAGCTCGAATTCGGCCAGGTCGAAAAAGTTTAAAGGCGGTTCACAAAACCGTAGCGAGCGGATGTGAGTTGTGGCTGAGAAGCGGAGCTGTGCGAATGCACAGTGAGCATCGGAAGCCGCAAATCGCGCCGCGCAGTAGGTTTGAAAGCGCCACCAGGAGCGTTGCGGTAGTCTCAGCAAAATCCGGTCAGAGGAGCCCCGCCAGGGTAGGATCGGCGGGGCGCTACTACTCAATCCAAGATAGGAGCCATCATGGCAAAGAAAATCATTGGTTTTATCAAGCTGCAAGTGCCAGCTGGTAAAGCAAACCCATCCCCACCAATCGGTCCAGCTCTGGGTCAACGTGGTCTGAACATCATGGAATTCTGCAAGGCCTTCAATGCACAGACCCAAGGTCTGGAGCCAGGCATGCCGATTCCAGTCGTGATCACCGCGTTCGCTGACAAGTCCTTCACGTTCGTGATGAAGACGCCTCCAGCAACCTACCTGATCAAAAAAGCTGCTGCGATCACCAAAGGTTCGCCGAAGCCACATACCGACAAAGTCGGTACGCTGACCCGCGCACAAGCTGAAGAAATCGCTAAATTGAAAACCCCTGATCTGACCGCTGCCGACATGGATGCTGCTGTACGCACCATCGCTGGTTCCGCTCGTTCGATTGGTATCACGGTGGAAGGTGTTGTATAATGGCTAAGTTATCCAAACGTATCAAGGCTTTGAAAGCCAAAGTCGACCGTACCAAAGTGTACGCTTTCGACAACGCTGTCGCTCTGATCAAAGAGTGCGCAACGGCCAAGTTCAATGAATCGATCGACGTATCGGTACAACTGGGTGTTGATCCTAAGAAATCCGACCAAGTGGTGCGCGGCTCCGTCGTGCTGCCAGCTGGTACCGGCAAAACCGTACGCGTGGCAGTATTCGCGTCGGGCGAAAAAGCGGAAGCTGCTAAAGCAGCTGGCGCCGACATCGTTGGTATGGAAGACCTGGCTGAGCAGATCAAAGCCGGCGACATGCCTTTCGACATCGTTATCGCTTCGCCAGATACCATGCGTATCGTTGGTACCCTGGGTCAGATCCTGGGCCCACGCGGCATGATGCCTAACCCGAAAGTTGGCACTGTTACTCCTGACGTCGCTACCGCCGTGAAAAACGCGAAAGCCGGTCAAGTTCAGTACCGTACCGACAAATCCGGTATCATCCACGCTACCATCGGCCGTAAATCGTTCGCTGACGCAGATCTGAAATCGAATCTGGTCGCACTGATCGACGCACTGAACAAAGCCAAGCCAGCATCGAGCAAAGGCGTGTACCTGCGCAAAGTTTCGCTGTCGTCGACCATGGGCGCTGGCGTCCGTGTTGACCAGGCTAGCCTGGCAGCTTAAGTAACAGAATCAAGTCCTGTAGCGCCTTCGGGCGCTGCGGGCGCATCTTTGGGCTGTCTGCCCGGTGTTCGCACCAGGCAGGCAGACAATCAAAGACCGTTGGGCCGACTGCGATCGCACATGCAGAAGGTTAATAGGCTTGCCGGCAACGGCAAGTGCCCAACGCAGATGGTGTACCCGAACAAGTTTTGTAGTCCTCATGCTGCGTGAATCCATCCGCTCAGTTTAGTACTTCTTGACTTCGGACGCCGTGTTCGAACCGATGCAAGGCGCTCAACCACTCGGTTGTGATTGCCGAACATCATTTAAGGAGGTTGACCGTGAGTCTCAATCTGAATGACAAAAAGGCCGTCGTCGCCGAAGTTTCCGCACAAGTAGCTAATGCGCAAACGATCGTCGTGGCCGAATATCGTGGCATCCAGGTTGGTCACTTGACGCAACTGCGTGCTAAAGCGCGTGCCCAAGGCGTGTACCTGCGTGTGTTGAAAAACACTCTGGCTCGTCGCTCCGTTGAAGGTACCGCATTCGCCAGCCTGGCAGATGCCATGACCGGCCCGTTGATCTACTCGATCTCGGCCGATGCCGTTGCAGCAGCTAAAGTCATCGCTGACTTCGCTAAAACCAACGACAAACTGGTCATCAAAGCAGGTAACTACGCAGGCAAGCCGCTGGATACAGCTGCTGTCACCGCGTTGGCGAGCATTCCTAGCCGTGAAGTCCTCATCTCGCAGTTGTTGGGCGTTATGCTGGCTCCGGTTTCGGGCTTTGCACGTGGTCTGGCTGCCCTGGCAGCGAAAAAAGGCGAAGGCGCCGAAGCTCCTGCGGAAGCAGCAGCAGAAGAAGCCCCAGCAGCCGCTTAATTGCGCGCGCTTTTTTCTCTCAGTACCAATCTGATGTAACTAACGTAATAAATTTAGGAGTTTCAAAATGGCAATTAGCAAAGACGATATCCTGGAAGCAGTTAGCGCCATGTCCGTAATGGACCTGAACGACCTGGTTAAAGCATTCGAAGAAAAATTCGGCGTGTCCGCAGCAGCGATGGCTTCGGCCGGTCCTGCAGCAGGCCCAGCAGCAGCAGCTGAAGAGCAAACCGAGTTCAACGTTGTGCTGGACACCTTCGGCGCAAACAAAGTTGGCGTCATTAAAGCAGTTCGCGAAATCACCGGCCTGGGCTTGAAAGAAGCTAAAGACCTGGTCGATGGCGCACCAAAAACTGTGAAAGAAGCAGTGTCGAAAGCTGACGCTGAAGCTGCAGTGAAGAAACTGATTGAAGCCGGCGCAACCGCTTCGATGAAGTAATATCTGTACCGGCGGCAGTTAGCGCCCGAGTCAAAGTCTGAGGTTTCCCCTCGCAAGGGGGGAAATCCGACTTTGGCTCCTTTGTCGTCTGCATCGTATTTGTCACGTAGTTGTAGCAGCAGTTTTTATTCGATTCAAGCCGGAAAGCAGAGCCTTGAGGTTTCGTCTGTGTCACACGCAGCGGTGCAAACGAACACTTGCAAAACCTGAATTTTCTATCCTTTCTGTCACTCACGGAGTGTCCATGCACTACTCATTTACTGAGAAGAAACGCATTCGCAAATCATTCGCGAAGCGCGCCAACGTTCACCACGTTCCGTTCCTGCTGGCGACCCAGCTCGAGTCTTATCATAGCTTCTTGCAAGAGGACATAGCACCGTCCGGCCGCAAGAATGATGGCCTGCAGTCGGCTTTCACTTCGATTTTCCCTATCGTTTCGCACAATGGTTTTGCGCGTCTCGAATTCTTGTCGTACGTTCTGGGCGATCCTGCCTTTGACGTCAAAGAATGTCAACAACGTGGCCTGACGTTCGCGTCGCCGCTGCGCGCGAAAGTGCGCCTGGTGATCCTGGACAAGGAATCGCCAACCAAGCCCGTCGTCAAAGAGATGAAGGAACAGGAAGTCTACATGGGCGAATTGCCGCTCATGACGACCACCGGTTCGTTCGTCATCAACGGCACGGAGCGGGTTATCGTTTCCCAGTTGCACCGTTCGCCTGGCGTGTTCTTCGAGCATGACCGCGGCAAGACCCACTCGTCCGGTAAACTGCTGTTCTCCGCGCGTATTATTCCTTACCGCGGTTCGTGGCTGGACTTCGAGTTCGACCCGAAAGACATCCTGTTCTTCCGCGTCGACCGCCGCCGCAAGATGCCAGTAACGATCCTGCTCAAAGCCATCGGCATGTCGCACGAGCAAATCCTGGCCAATTTCTTTGTCTTCGACAATTTCAACCTGCGCTCCGAAGGCGCGGAAATGGAATTCGTCTCCGAGCGTCTGCGCGGCGAAGTGGCGCGTTTCGACATCGTCGACAAGTCGGGCAAGACCCTGGTGCTGAAAGACAAGCGTATCAACGCGAAACACGTGCGTGATATCGAAGCTGCCGGCATCAAGCACATTTCCGTACCGGAAGACTACCTGCTGGGCCGCGTATTGGCGAAGAATATCGTCGATGGCGACACCGGTGAAGTCGTCGCTTCCGCGAACGATGAGCTGACCGAAGATCTGTTGGGCCGTCTGCGCGATGCCAACATTTCCGAAATCCAGACCTTGTACACGAACGACCTGGATCAGGGCGCCTACATCTCGCAAACCCTGCGTATCGACGACACCGCCGACCAGATGGCTGCGAAAGTGGCGATCTACCGCATGATGCGTCCAGGCGAGCCGCCAACGGAAGACTCCGTTGAAGCGCTGTTCAATGGCCTGTTCTACAACTCGGACCGCTACGACCTGTCGGCTGTGGGCCGCATGAAGTTCAACCGCCGCATTGGCCGCGATGAACTGACCGGCGCCATGACCCTGTCGAACGAAGACGTGCTGGCCGTGATCAAGATCCTGGTGGAACTGCGCAATGGCCGCGGCGAAGTCGACGATATCGATCACCTGGGTAACCGTCGCGTGCGTTGCGTGGGCGAACTGGCCGAGAATCAATTCCGCGCCGGTCTGGTGCGTGTTGAGCGCGCCGTCAAGGAACGCCTCGGCCAAGCCGAAGCGGACAACCTGATGCCGCACGATCTGATCAACTCGAAGCCGATTTCGGCCGCGATTCGCGAGTTCTTCGGTTCGTCCCAGCTGTCGCAGTTCATGGACCAAACCAATCCTCTGTCGGAAATTACCCACAAGCGCCGCGTATCGGCTCTGGGACCCGGCGGTCTGACACGCGAACGCGCCGGCTTTGAAGTGCGCGACGTGCATCCGACCCACTACGGCCGCGTCTGCCCGATCGAGACACCGGAAGGTCCGAACATTGGTCTGATCAACTCGCTGGCGTTGTATGCCCGCCTGAATGAATACGGCTTCCTGGAAACCCCGTACCGCAAGGTCGAAGGTTCCAAGATTACCGATCAGATCGACTACCTGTCCGCCATCGAAGAAGGCCGGTACATCATCGCTCAGGCGAATGCGACCATCAACGACGCCGGCATGCTGTCCGATGAACTGGTCTCGGCCCGTGAAGCTGGCGAAACCATCCTGGTCTCCCCGGAGCGCATCCAGTACATGGACGTGGCCCCAGGCCAGATCGTTTCCGTCGCTGCCTCGCTGATTCCGTTCCTCGAACACGATGATGCGAACCGTGCATTGATGGGCGCCAACATGCAACGCCAGGCTGTGCCTTGCTTGCGTCCGGAAAAAGCGCTGGTCGGTACCGGTATCGAACGCACCGTTGCGGTCGACTCGGGCACCACCGTGCAAGCGCTGCGTGGCGGTATCGTCGATTACATCGATGCGGGCCGTGTCGTGATTCGCGTCAACGATGACGAAGCGCAAGCTGGTGAAGTGGGCGTCGACATCTACAACCTGATCAAGTACACCCGTTCGAACCAGAACACCAACATCAACCAGCGTCCTATCGTGCAAGTGGGCGACCGTGTTGCCAAGCGCGACGTGATCGCCGACGGCGCATCGACCGACCTGGGTGAATTGGCGCTGGGCCAGAACATGACCGTGGCCTTCATGCCATGGAATGGTCTGAACTTCGAAGATTCGATCCTGATCTCGGAAAACGTCGTCAAGGACGACCGCTACACCTCGATTCACATCGAAGAGTTGTCGGTGGTGGCCCGTGACACGAAACTGGGCGCGGAAGAAATTACGCGCGACATCTCGAACCTGGCTGAAAATCAGCTGGCACGTCTGGATGAGTCCGGTATCGTCTACATCGGCGCTGAAGTTCAAGCCGGCGACACGCTGGTTGGTAAAGTGACGCCGAAGGGCGAAACCCAGCTGACCCCGGAAGAGAAGCTGCTGCGCGCGATTTTCGGCGAAAAAGCCTCGGACGTGAAAGATACGTCGCTGCGCGTGCCTTCGGGCATGATCGGTACCGTGATCGACGTGCAAGTCTTCACCCGTGAAGGCATCGTGCGCGACAAGCGTGCCCAGCAAATTATCGATGACGAACTGAAACGCTTCCGTCTGGATCTGAACGACCAGATGCGTATCGTCGAAGGCGATGCCTTCCAGCGTCTGGAAAAAATGCTGATCGGCAAAGTTGTCAACGGCGGCCCTAAAAAGCTGGCCAAAGGCGCCAAGATCACCAAGGAATACCTGGCCGATCTGGACAAATACCACTGGTTCGACATCCGCCCTGCGGACGACGATGCAGCGGTAGCGCTGGAAGCGATCAAGGAATCGATCAACGAGAAGCGTCACCAGTTCGATCTGGCCTTCGAAGAGAAGCGCAAGAAACTGACGCAAGGCGATGAGCTGCAACCAGGCGTACAAAAAATGGTCAAGGTGTACCTGGCCGTGAAACGCCGCCTGCAGTCGGGCGACAAGATGGCAGGTCGCCACGGTAACAAGGGTGTGGTTTCCCGTATTGTTCCTGTGGAAGACATGCCATACATGGCCGACGGCACGCCAGCCGACGTTGTGCTGAACCCGCTGGGCGTTCCTTCGCGGATGAACGTTGGTCAGATTCTCGAGACGCACTTGGGCTGGGCTGCCAAGGGTCTGGGTATCCGTATCGGCGAAATGCTGAAGGCGCAAACCAAGGTCGAGCAAGTGCGCAAGTACCTGACGACGATCTACAACGACAACGGCCGTGCGGAAGACTTGAACGACTTCGACGACGAAGAGATCATGAAGCTGGCGGAAAACCTGAAAAAAGGTGTTCCATTCGCCACGCCAGTGTTCGACGGCGCCAATGAAGCCGAGATCCGCCGCATGCTGGACCTGGCGTATCCGGACGACATCGCCAAGAACCTGGGCATGACCGCTTCGAAAAACCAGGTGACCATGTATGACGGTCGCACCGGTGAAGCGTTCGAGCGCAAGGTCACTGTCGGCGTCATGCACATGCTGAAACTGCATCACTTGGTCGATGACAAGATGCATGCGCGTTCGACCGGGCCTTACTCGCTGGTGACGCAACAGCCACTGGGCGGTAAAGCCCAGTTCGGTGGTCAGCGTTTCGGTGAGATGGAAGTCTGGGCACTGGAAGCGTATGGCGCGTCGTATGTCTTGCAAGAGATGTTGACCGTCAAGTCCGATGACGTGAATGGCCGTACCAAAGTGTACGAGAACCTCGTCAAGGGCGATCACGTGATCGACGCCGGCATGCCGGAATCGTTCAACGTGCTGGTCAAGGAAATCCGTTCGCTCGGTATCGATATCGACCTCGAACGCAACTAAACGACAGGCTTATTGACCCAATAAGCGTCATTTGGTTTGGGAAACACAAAGCCCGGCTGGGAAACCACGCCGGGCAATGTAGTCTCAGGAATATAGAAATTTAATCACCTCTGGAGTGATACATGAAAGCACTGCTCGATCTATTCAAGCAAGTACAGACCAACGAGACCTTCGATGCAATCAAGATCGGTCTCGCTTCGCCTGAGAAAATCCGTTCGTGGTCCTACGGCGAAGTCAAGAAGCCGGAAACCATCAACTACCGTACCTTCAAGCCTGAGCGCGACGGCCTGTTCTGCGCCAAGATCTTTGGCCCGATCAAGGATTACGAATGCCTGTGCGGCAAGTACAAGCGCCTGAAACACCGCGGCGTGATCTGCGAAAAGTGCGGCGTCGAAGTCACCCTGGCCAAAGTGCGCCGCGAGCGCATGGGCCACATCGAGCTGGCCTCGCCTACCGCGCACATCTGGTTCCTGAAGTCGCTGCCGTCGCGTCTGGGCATGGTCCTGGACATGACCCTGCGGGACATCGAACGCGTGCTGTACTTTGAAGCATACGTCGTGACCGATCCAGGCATGACCCCGCTGAAAAAGTGCCAGATCATGTCGGAAGACGACTACGCCGCCAAGTACGAAGAGTACGGCGACGACTTCACCGCCTTCATGGGTGCCGAAGGTATCCGTGAACTGCTGCGCTCGATCGACATCCACCGCGATGCCGAAACCCTGCGCGTGGAACTGAAGGAATCGAAATCCGAAGCCAAGATCAAGAAATACGCGAAGCGCCTGAAAGTGCTGGAAGCGTTCCAACGTTCGGGCATCAAGCCTGACTGGATGATCATGGAAGTGCTGCCAGTGCTGCCGCCGGAACTGCGTCCGCTGGTACCGCTGGACGGTGGCCGTTTCGCGACCTCGGATCTGAACGATCTGTATCGCCGCGTCATCAACCGTAACAACCGTCTGAAACGCCTGATGGAGCTGCGCGCTCCAGAGATCATCACGCGCAACGAAAAGCGCATGCTGCAAGAAGCAGTCGATTCGCTGCTGGACAACGGCCGTCGCGGCAAAGCGATGACCGGCGCCAACAAGCGTCCGCTGAAATCGCTGGCAGAGATGATCAAGGGCAAGGGCGGCCGTTTCCGTCAAAACTTGCTGGGCAAACGCGTTGATTACTCCGGTCGTTCGGTCATCGTCGTGGGCCCGCAATTGAAACTGCATCAGTGCGGCTTGCCGAAACTGATGGCGCTGGAACTGTTCAAGCCATTCATTTTCAATAAACTGGAACTGATGGGTCTGGCTACCACGATCAAGGCCGCCAAAAAGCTGGTCGAGATTCAAGAGCCGGTCGTGTGGGACATCCTGGAAGACGTGATCCGTGAACATCCGATCATGTTGAACCGCGCACCGACCTTGCACCGTCTGGGTATCCAGGCGTTCGAGCCAGTCCTGATTGAAGGCAAGGCCATCCAGCTGCACCCGCTCGTCTGCGCCGCATTCAACGCCGACTTTGACGGTGACCAAATGGCGGTCCACGTTCCTCTGTCGATCGAAGCGCAGATGGAAGCACGCACCCTGATGCTGGCATCGAACAACATCCTGTTCCCATCGAACGGCGAACCATCGATCGTTCCTTCCCAGGATATCGTGCTGGGTCTGTACTACGCGACCCGCGAAGCGATCAATGCGAAGAACGAGGGGATGATGTTCCCTGACGTGTCGGAAGTGATCCGCGCCTATGACAACAAGGAAGTCGAACTGACGACCCGCGTTACCGTGCGTATTACCGAATACCCGAAAAACGCCGAAACGGGCGAATTCGAGAAAACGGTAACGCGTTACGAAACGACGATCGGCCGTGCGATCCTGTCGGAAATTCTGCCAAAAGGCCTGCCGTTCTCCGTCCTGAACCGCGCGCTGAAAAAGAAAGAAATTTCCAAGCTGATCAACACGTCGTTCCGCAAGTGCGGCCTGCGCGCCACCGTGGTGTTCGCAGACAAACTGATGCAATCGGGTTTCCGCCTGGCGACACGCGCCGGTATCTCGATCTGCGTCGACGACATGCTGGTACCGCCTCAAAAAGTCACCTTGATCGCGACGGCCGAATCGGAAGTCAAGCAGATCGAACAGCAATACGCCTCGGGTCTCGTGACCGCCGGCGAGCGTTACAACAAGGTAGTCGATATCTGGGGCAAAACCTCGGATGAAGTCGGCAAGGCCATGATGGACCAGCTCAAAGTCGAAGACGTGATCCGCCGCGACGGCACCAAGTCGACGCAAGAATCGTTCAACGCCATTTACATGATGGCCGACTCCGGCGCGCGCGGTTCCGCAGCCCAGATTCGCCAGTTGGCCGGTATGCGTGGTCTGATGGCCAAACCGGATGGCTCGATTATCGAAACGCCGATTACCGCGAACTTCCGCGAAGGTCTGAACGTTTTGCAGTACTTCATTTCGACCCACGGCGCTCGTAAAGGTCTGGCCGATACGGCGCTGAAAACGGCTAACTCCGGTTACCTGACGCGTCGTCTGGTTGATGTGACGCAAGACTTGGTGGTGATCGAAGATGATTGCGGCACCATGAACGGCGCCGTCATGAAGGCACTGGTCGAAGGTGGTGAAGTCATCGAACCGTTGCGTGACCGTATCCTCGGCCGCGTCGTGGTGCATGACGTCGTCAATCCTGAAACCCAGGAAACGCTGTACGAAGCCGGCACCCTGATGGACGAAGACATGGTCGAAGAGATCGAACGTCTGTCCATCGATGAAGTCAAGGTCCGCACGCCACTGACTTGCGACACGCGCTTCGGCCTGTGCGCCAAGTGCTATGGCCGCGACCTGGGCCGCGGCATGCTGGTCAACGCCGGCGAAGCCGTCGGTGTGGTGGCAGCGCAGTCGATTGGTGAGCCTGGTACCCAGCTGACCATGCGTACGTTCCACATTGGTGGTGCGGCTTCGCGTGCGGCAGTGGCATCGTCGGTGGAAGCCAAGTCGAACGGTACCATCCGCTTCACGGCAACCATGCGTTACGTGACGAACGGCAAGGGCGCGCAAATCGTCATTTCCCGTTCCGGCGAAGTGCTGATCACCGACGACCATGGCCGTGAGCGTGAGCGTCATAAAGTACCGTACGGTGCGACCCTGATCGTCAAGGACGGCATGGTCATCAAGGCCGGTACGGCCCTGGCAACGTGGGATCCTTTGACGCGTCCGATCATTACCGAATACGCCGGTCAAGTGCGTTTCGAGAACGTCGAAGAAGGCGTTACCGTAGCCCGTCAGGTCGACGAAGTGACCGGTCTGTCCACCCTGGTGGCGATCGATGCGAAACGTCGCGGTTCGTTGACGAAAACGTTGCGTCCGCAAGTCAAGCTGATCAACGACGCGAACGAAGAAGTCAAGATCGCCGGCACCGAACACTCGGTGGCGATCGGCTTCCAGGTCGGCGCGCTGATCATGGTCAAGGACGGTCAACAGGTATCGGTTGGTGAAGTGCTGGCACGTATTCCTACCGAATCGCAAAAAACGCGCGATATTACCGGTGGTCTGCCACGCGTTGCCGAACTGTTCGAAGCGCGCTCGCCGAAAGATGCCGGTATGCTGGCGGAAGTCACGGGTACGGTTGCGTTCGGTAAAGAAACCAAAGGCAAGCAGCGTCTGGAAATCACGGACATGGACGGCAACAAGCATGAGTTCTTGATCACCAAGGACAAACAAGTGCTGGTGCATGACGGCCAAGTCGTGAACAAGGGCGAGATGATCGTGGACGGCCCGGCCGATCCGCAAGACATCCTGCGCCTGCTGGGTATCGAAGCGCTGGCACGTTACATCGTTGACGAGGTGCAAGACGTGTACCGTCTGCAAGGCGTGAAGATCAATGACAAGCACATCGAAGTGATCGTGCGTCAGATGCTGCGCCGTGTTCAGATCGTCAATGCCGGCGACACCAACTACATCGTTGGCGAGCAGGTAGAGCGTTCGGAACTGCTGGACGAGAACGATCGCATGGCCGTTGAGAACAAGATTCCAGCGACCTACGAAAACGTCTTGCTGGGTATTACCAAGGCATCGCTGTCGACCGATTCGTTCATCTCGGCCGCATCGTTCCAGGAAACCACCCGCGTGCTGACCGAAGCGGCGATCATGGGCAAGCGCGATGGTCTGCGCGGCCTGAAAGAGAACGTCATCGTCGGCCGCCTGATTCCTGGCGGTACGGGCCTGGCCTTCCACCGCGCACGCAAAGAGAAAGAAGCGTGGGAAGTGGAAGAGCGTCAAGCGCTGCTGCTGGCCGAGAAAGCCTCGATGGCTGGCGAAGCTGCAGAAGCGTTGCAGGATATCGAGACCCAGCAACACCACGGCGACGAAGCGTAATCTACGCTGCTAGCTGACAAGAACGGCACCTTCGGGTGCCGTTTTTTTATGTCCGTTACTGCGGCCTTCCACCGCACAGGCAAAGAGAAGACCGCAGAGTTTCAAGCCCCGCTGCTGGCCGATAAAGCCCCCCTGGCCGGTGAAGCTACCGAAGATATGCTGGTTATCGAAACCCGGCAACATCACGGCGACGAAGCGTAATCTGCGCTGCTAGCT
>NZ_JBNYXU010000015.1:0-49562 GCF_051380835.1 Janthinobacterium aestuarii | reverse complement strand
GACAAGAACGGCACCTTCGGGTGCCGTTTTTTTATGTCCGTTACTGCGGCCTTCCACCGCACAGGCAAAGAGAAGACCGCAGAGTTTCAAGCCCCGCTGCTGACCGATAAAGCCCCCCTGACCGGTGAAGCTACCGAAGATTTGCTGGTTATCGAAACCCGGCAACACCACGGCGACGAAGCGTAATCTGCGCTGCTAGCTGACAAGAACGGCACCTTCGGGTGCCGTTTTTTTATGTCCGTTACTGCGGCCTTCCACCGCACAGGCAAAGAGAAGACCGCAGAGTTTCAAGCCCCGCTGCTGACCGATAAAGCCCCCTGGCCGGTGAAGCTACCGAAGATATGCTGGTTATCGAAACCCGGCAACATCACGGCGACGAAGCGTAATCTGCGCTGCTAGCTGATAAGAACGGCATCTTCGGGTGCTTTTTTTTATGCTTTACGCATTAACGAATACACGCACGCATACAAACAGATTGGAAGGCGAAAAATCCTAGTGCTGCTTCAATTGTCAGACGGTATCACCACTATAAATCATCATTTATACGATGCATCGAAAAGGACGCGATCATCGGATATTTCCTATTCATGCTTGGTATTTTCTATTGGCAGGATAAGTAAATGAAGAAGGAACCAGGCATTGAAACTCCTGCTGAGCCATGCTGGTATTGACGGCTGAGATTGAAAATCAAACCTATATACCGATATTCATCCTGTGTGGTTTCTGAATAAATATGCCCGAGTTACTGTTATGTCGTGCATGCTTGAATTGATGGGCTAAACCAGGTGATGCCATTGCGTCAGATGGCGGTTGCGGTGGACCGCGATATCCAGCCGGCACGCCAGCGAATCTGAAGTGAGCGCTCACAAGGAATGTGGCTGCGAACTGCCTGCCGCTGTGTCATTGTCATCCGTTGCGCATGGGCTCGTCCAATTGCCGGTGACGGCGCAACACGGCGTTGTTGTGGGAGCACGCCCTATTGTCTACGCCACGCCAGTTTCCAGTTTATTCATGCTAAAATTTGGCGCATGATTGCCCAAGCCCTGTTTACTCCCGCCCAGCAGAAACTGCTGGGTTTGCTCTTTGTCCGCGTGAATGAAGGCTTTCACTTGAACGAGATCATGCGCTTGACGGGACTGGGTAGCGCGTCGGCGCAGCGGGAACTGCGCCGGCTGCATGAGGCCGGCCTGATCACGTCGGAGCGGATCGGCAATGTGCGGCGCTTCTGGCCCAACAAGGAAAGCCTCGTGTATCCGGAGTTGAGCGGGCTGGTGCAGAAAACCTTCGGCATCGTCGGCGTGCTCAGCATGGCCCTGGCGCCCTTGCGTACCCAACTGCACCTGGCCTTCGTGTCTGGTGCCACGGCGAAGGGACAGGACATGCCCGGCAGCGCCATCGACTTGCTGCTGGTGGGTGAAGAAGCCAATTATGGCGATCTGTTGACGGGATTGGCCCCGGCCGAGCGAACCTTACGGCGTAAAATCAATCCCAACCTATATACGCTGGCCGATTATCGCCGGCGGCTACGTGAAGGCCAGCCATTTCTGCTGCAGGTATTACAGCAGCCGAAGTTGTTTGTCATCGGCGATGAATCACTATTGCATGCGCTGGCATTACCGGATTCTTCATTACAA
Source organism: Janthinobacterium aestuarii (assembly GCF_051380835.1). Classification (NCBI taxonomy): domain Bacteria; kingdom Pseudomonadati; phylum Pseudomonadota; class Betaproteobacteria; order Burkholderiales; family Oxalobacteraceae; genus Janthinobacterium; species Janthinobacterium aestuarii. The sequence continues at coordinate 47,928 of NZ_JBNYXU010000015.1, read as the reverse complement.
ACGAATGACATGCCATCTGTATTCTAAAGGCCGGGCCTGGCATTCAATTTCTGATGCATGAAATTGTTGGCCAGAATAATATCTGAGGCGGATTGATCGTATGATGAATAAACTACAGGCTTTCGGTTTAATTGTTTCCCAGGCGGTGCGCGGCGAATTAACGTTTCCCACGAGCGTTAATTCCGCACTACAATTGCAATTGGCTCTGGCTGAACCGGACTGCCATATCGACCATGCGATCAAGCTGGTATTGGCCGAGCCCTTGCTGGCGGCGCGCACGGTCGCGCTGGCCAACTCGGCCGTCTACAGCCGCGGCGATGCGGCGCCCGTGACCAGCGTGCGCGCCGCCGTCATGCGCATGGGCTACCGCAATCTGTACGCGCTGGTGGCGGCAATGGTGGTGCGCCAGTTCGGCAGCAAGATCATCGATCCCGTCCTGCGCCAGAAGGCGGCCCAGCTGTGGGAACACACTGCCCACGTGGCGGCGCTGGCGCACGTGCTTGCCCGCCGCGTGACGCACGTCGATGCCGACACGGCGCTGTTCGCCGGCATCGTGCATGAGGTGGGCGGTTTTTACCTGTTGTCGCGTGCTGACGAATTTCCTGGCTTGCTCGACGACGATGCGGATCACTGGATGGAGTCCGCAGAAGAAATCATTTCCCGCGAAGTCATGAAGAAGCTCTTGATTCCGCTGGCCGTGAGCGAAGCCATCGAAGGCTTGCGCGATGGCTTGCTGTCGATTCCGCCCGACTCCCTGCTCGACACCTTGTTATTGGCCAAGCAACTGTCGCCCGTGCAGTCGCCGTTGCAGGTGACGTATGTGGAAATGCTCACGCCCTCCGATTCCGTCATCGATTTCATTATCGATAACGAGACCCTGCAAAGCATCCTCGCCGAATCGGCCGAGGAAGTGCGCTCGATGAGTGCCGCGCTGCTCGTCTGAGCTCGTCCGGGATCAGCGCATTGTTCGCCTGGCCCGGCCGCGCTGCCTGCCAGCGCCGTCAGGGGCCCGGATGCAGCACGACCTTGATGCATTGCTCCTGCTTCTTCTGGAAGATTTCGTAGCCGTGCGGCGCTTCGTCCAGGGTCAAGTGGTGGGAAATGATGGCGCCGGGATCGAGCTCGCCCCGTTGTATCCTTTCCAGCAGCGGCTGCATGTAGCGCTGCACGTGTGTCTGCCCCGTCTTGATGGTCAATGAACGGTTCATGATGGAGCCAAACGGGATCTTGTCGCTGAAGCCGCCATATACCCCTGGCACCGAGACGACGCCGCCGTTGCGGCATGCCATCAAGGCTTCACGCAGGGCCGTGGGACGATCCGATTCCAGTTTCATCGTCTGCTTGAGGCGGTCGTAGATATAGCTGACGCCGGAACCGTGCGCTTCCATGCCGACGGCATCGATGCAGGCATCGGGGCCTCGTCCTCCCGTCATTTCCCGCAGGGCGTCGGGCACGTCCACGGCATCAAAATGCAGGGTTTCCGCACCGGACAGTTCGCGCGCCATGCGCAGGCGTTCCGGGTAGTGGTCGATGGCGATGACGCGCTCGGCGCCGAGCAGGAAGGCGCTCTGGATGGCGAACTGCCCTACGGGGCCGCAACCCCAGACGGCCACCACCTGGCCCGGCGTGATGGCGCAGGCTTCGGCCGCCATGTAGCCGGTCGGCAGTATGTCCGAGAGGAATAGTACCTGTTCATCCTTGAGCTCGTCCGGTACCTTGATGGGGCCGACGTCGGCAAACGGCACGCGCACATATTCGGCCTGGCCGCCCGCATAGCCGCCCGTCAGGTGGGAATAACCAAAGATGCCCGCGCCCGAATGGCCCCACATCTTTTCCGCCATATAGGCATTGGGATTGGAGTTCTCGCACACCGAGTACAGCTGCTGCTCGCAAAAGAAGCAGCGTCCGCAGGCAATGGGAAATGGCACCACCACCCGTTCTCCCACCTTGAGCTTGTGCACCGCGGAACCCACCTCCACCACCTCGCCCATGAACTCATGGCCGAGGATATCGCCTTGTTCCATGGTGGGCACGACGCCATTGTAGAGGTGCAAGTCGGAGCCGCAGATGGCCGTGGAACTGACTTTGATGATGGCGTCGCCGGGATTGAGGATGGCGGGATCGGGCACCTGTTCGATTCGTACGTCGCGCTTGCCGTGCCAGCAATTGGCCTTCATGACACACCTCCGTTTGCTTGCGGTCGAGGGGAAGATGCCGTGCCGCCAGCCTTGTGCAGCAAGCGCGTCTTGAAGCTGCGCTTGCCCGACGGCTGACCCTCGGTGGTGCTGACCTCGCCCGTTTCCATCCACTGCTTGAAGCGGCGCAAGGTGGTCTCGATCTTGTAGGCAGGCGCCTGGCTGAACAGGCCGGCCACGGCCGCTCCCACCTTGCCGACCGGCGCCTGCATGTGCAGTTGCATGGTGACCACGGTGCCGCGCCCGCCCGGTGCGGGCGACAGTTCCAGCGCGCCTGTTTCCGCATGATTTTCCGCCGCGCGCCAGCGCATGCTCTGGCCCGGACGCTCTTGCGTCAGTTCGCCTATCCACTCGCCTTCGACGCTGTTCCAGCGCGAGCGGCGCGCGTCGATTACCTGCACCGACTGCAGGCCCGGCATGAAGCGGGGGAGGTGTTCCAGGTCGCGCCAGGCGCGATAGCAATCGTCGGCGGAACGGTTGACGATGACGCTCTTTTGCAGCGCCAGCCCCTCTTCTCCGGGCGCGGGCAATTCGCTCAGCTTGCGCGGCGCCAGTTGTGCGCTGGCGATATAGTCGATGGCCGTCACGCCTGCCACCACGGCTGCCGTCGCCGCCAGGCGCGTGCGCGCATTGTGCCGGCTGGCCATGGCCACGCCCAGCAGCGACAGATCCATGGCGTCGCCAGCGATGCGCGACCAGCGCCATGCCGGCCTGCTTTCTCCGCGCAGCAAGGCCACGCCGCAAGCCATTTCGCGCAGGCCGATGGCGCGTATCCAGACAGACGAGACGCCGCGCAAGCCGCTGGCCCGCGCCAGGCCGCGCGGCGCCACCAGCTGGACCAGGCCCAGACCGATGCTGAGCCAGCCAAGTGCCGTGATCAGGCCATGGCTGCCATGCGCGGTATCGTCGGGAATGTGGCGCTGCAGCCGTCCATCGGCCTGGCCGTGCGCGCTCGTGTAGTGAAGTATGGCCTCATGCCCATGGGCGGATGCGCCTGCATCATTGGGTATCTCCGTTGACGGTTGCCATGCGGGCGGGCCAGCCGTGGCGTCATTGTTCCTGTCTTCGCTTTGCATGCTGCCTCCCTTCAGTGTATGGGAATTAGGCAGCATCGACCTGTACGCGTTCCGGCTGGCGTGCGCGAGATGCGCTGGATCTGCGCCAGATCAAATATCGGTGCAAAAAAAACGGCAGCCCCGGTTGGCGCTGCCGTTGTTGCGAGACGCGGTTAGCTTACTTCTGCTGCGCGATCCATCGGTCGACCTTGGCTTCCAGCAGTTTCAGGGGCAGGGTGCCGTCGCCAAGCACCACTTCGTGGAACTTCGGCAGGCTGAACTTGTCGCCCAGCGCCTGCTGTGCGCGCTGGCGCAGTTCGACGATTTTCAGGGAACCGATCTTGTAGCCCAGGGCCTGGCCCGGCCAGGCCATGTAGCGTTCCGTCTCGCTTTTCGCCACGGCGTCATAGCCGAGGGTATCGCGCATGTACTTGATGGTCTGCTCGCGCGTCCAGCCCTTGGTGTGCAAGCCCGTGTCGACCACCAGGCGCACGGCGCGCAGCATCTCGTCGTTCAAATGGCCGAAATACTGGGCCGGATCCTCGAACAGGCCCATTTCCTTGCCCAGAGTTTCCGCATACAGGGCCCAGCCTTCTGTGAAGGCATTGTTGCCGCCGAAACGGCGGAAATTCGGCAAGTCCATCTCTTGCACCAGCGCCAGGTGGAAATGGTGGCCAGGTTTACCTTCGTGCAGGAACAGGGTGGTCATGCCCGTGTCGCCATACAGTTTCGGGTCGGTGACGACGGACCAGAACACGCCAGGGCGCGAACCGTCGGCGGCCGGCGCCGTGTAATGGTCGGCGGCCGTGTCGCGGCTCAGTTCAGGTTCCAGGCGCAAGTCCAGCGGCGCCTTCGGCACCAGGGTGAACAGGGCGGGCAATTTGCTGTCCAACAGTACGTTGAGCTTGCGGTAGACGTCGAGCACTTCCTGCTCCGTCTTGAACGGACGGTATTTCGCCTGTTCCGACACCCACACGGGCAAGCCGGCGGCCGGGCCGTTGTAGCCCATTTTCGGGCCCACGATTGCATATTGTTCCTGGATGCGCGCCACTTCCTTCAAGCCGATGGCGTGGATCTGCTCCGGCTGCAGATCCGTGGTGGTGCTGCTGGCCACGCGCGCCTGGTACCACGCGGCGCCATCGGGCAGGGCGCTCCAGCCGCTGCTCGTGCGGCCGGCCGGCAGGTAATCGCGCTCCATGAAGGTGGACAGGCGCTGCAGCGCGGGCATCAGCTTGGCCTCGATGATGACGGTATAGGTTTGCGTCAGGCGCGCCTTGTCCGCGTCGGAAAAGCTGGCCGGCAAGTTCTTGATGGGCGTGTAATAGACGCTGTCCTGCGGCGTGGCGCTGACGAGCTTCTTGAATTGCGGCAGGGCCGATTCCGTCAGCGCCTTCGGCAGCACGATGCCCTTTTGCATGCCGACTTTCATGTTGGCGATGGCCTGGTCTATCCAGCCCGGCAACTGGCCGATACGGCTCAGGTAAGCGTCGTACTCCTTGACCGTGGTCAAAGGCTGCGATGCCTCGCCGCCCGCATAATTGGCGAGAGTGACGGGCATGCTGTCCATCTGGTTCAGCGGCAGCAGGTATTCGGGGAAGCGCTCGAAGCTCAGTGCTGTGGCCAGTTCATAGTCGAGGATGTCGTAGTTGATCCGGTCCTGGTGCGACAGCTGCGCGCGGGCAATGCTGCGCAGGGTCTTCTGGTACTGGCGGTACAGCGCGAACTGTTTTGCGCGCGCTGCGGGCACGATGGCTGAACCGAGCTGGTCATCAAAACGGTTGTCGCCGCTCTCGGTGGCATTGATCGGCTCGAAACGGGCCAGCGCATCGTAGTATGTGTCGGCCAGCACTTGCAGCTGCTGCTTTGCTTTCGGCGCGCTGACGGCGGGCGCGCCGGCTGTTTTGACAGCAGGCTGGGCCGCTTGCGCCATGGGTGCGTAGGCGAGCAACAGGGAGATGGCCAGGGTGCCGAGGGTGCCGGCGGCAAAACGATGCTTCATGCGCGATGTCCTTTGTAAGGAGGGAATGAACGGAGGCGTTGTGGGTCGGGGTGGCCGGTCGCGATGGAGCAGCCGGGGCGTAAGCATACGCCATTGCCCAGTACGTTTGGATAAATTGTACGAGAGGAATGTTGCTATTTTGCCGTAGGCGGCAGGGCCGCTTTCATGGCTTGCCAGTGGCTGCTGGTCAGAGGAAGGCAGGCAGGGCAGGGTGTGGCGGCGATCAGGCTGCGGATCTGCTGCGCGCGCGCCGCCGTTTGCGGGTGCGAGGAAATCCAGTCGGGCACCTTGGCCTTGTCCTTGTCATCGAGCTTCTGGAAAAAGCGCAGCATGCCGTCGGGTTGGATGCGCGCGCGCTGCAAGGCGAGTAACCCCTGGCGGTCCGCCTCTTCTTCCATGTCGCGGCTGAAATACAGGGTGCCGGCCTGGTGCGCCAGCATGGCGGCCACGGCGCTGATGTCGCCGATGGTCACGCCCACGAGGGCGCCCCAGCCCAGGCTGCTGATCATTTGCCGCAGCGAATGGCGCTGCTCCACATGCTGCACTTCATGCGCGAGCACGCCGGCCAGCTCGCCCGGGTCGGCGGCCTGGCGCAGCAAGCCTGTATGCACGACGATGATGCCGCCCGGCATGGCAAACGCGTTGACCGTGTCGTCGTGCTTGACCAGCCAGCGGTACTGGTAGCGTGAACCGGCCGTCAGCTTGCGGCCGATCTCCTGCACCGTCTGCTGCGCCACGCCGCTTTCGCTGATGCCGCCCTGCGCGCGCACTTGCGACAGGGCCAGTTCGCCCAGCTGTTTTTCCGTCGACAAGGGAATCCATCCCGCCAGCGCGCCGACGGCATGGCCGCCTTGCCACCACAGCAGAGCCGCCGTGACGACGGCCGCGCCCGTAAAACCGGCCAGCCAGCCCGACACCTGCCGCCGGTTGCGCTGGCGCTCGCCCCACAAACGCTGCAGTTGCGGCTGCAGCGCGGCCGGCGCTTCTTTGAGCACGATGGCGATGTCGCTCGCGCTCAGCGGCTTGAGCGACGCTTGCCGGCCTTGATCGTCGAGCCAGTTCAGAAACAGTTCCGGCTCGTCGACACCGCCCACGCTGACGATCAGCTGCGCCACATCGACGCCATGGCCTGGCGCGTCGATGGCCAGCTGGCTGCCGAAAAAATGCGCGCTGACGGCCGTGCCCGCCGGGCCGCCGTCGGGGCCGGTCAGCAGTGCCTGGAATAGCGTCATGCGGCGGCCTCGGCAAAGCGGCTTTCGTACAGGGCCGCCATCAGGTCGGATTGGCTGATGATGCCGGCCAGGCGCTCTTCATCGTCGAGGATGGGAATATGGTGGTAGCCGGCGTCGGCCATCAGGGGAACCAGATCGATGATGGGTGTGCCCAGGCGCGCCGTGTGCGGCGACGGCGTCATCAGCTGTCCCACCACTTCCGGCTTGTCGCTGTGGGACAGGCCGCTGCGTTGCAGCAGGCCGCGCAGGCGCTGGCGCATGCCCTGGTAATCGTCGAGGCCGCCATGGCGCAGGAAATCCGTCTGCGTGATGATGCCGATGACGCGGCGCGCCCGGTTCAGCACGGGCAGGGCGCCCACCTGGTGCTCGCGCATGGTGCGCCAGGCCACATCGAGCGGCGTGCCGAATTCCACGCTGAGCACGTCTTTCGACATGATGTCGGCGCAGGTGACGACGCCGAAGCGGCGCTGGTAGGCGCGCATTTCCGTTTGCAGGAAGATCGCTTGCAAATCGTCGCGGCTGATATCGAGCACTTCGCTGTGCTGGCGCAAGACGGCGTCCAGGTCATCGGGCGAAAAGCCCAGGCGGTTGCTGGGCACGTCATCCTTGGTATCGTGCGGATGCGGCGCCACCAGTTGCTGGATGTGCGGGTAGCGGCGCCCCGTCAGGTTGTTGTACAGCACGGCGCAAGCGACCAGCACGGCGGAATTGAACAGCACGGTAATGAAGACGAATTCAAAGCCGGCCGCATGCACGCTGGCGCCGCCAACCACCGTGGTCAAGGCGACGGCGCCGCCCGGCGGATGCAGACAGCGCAGGGCAAACATGGCGCCGATGGCCAGGCAGGCGGCCAGCGCCGCCACGCCCACGCTGGATCCCAGCCATTTGACGCAGGCCATGCCGACCAGGCCGGAGATGACGTTGCCGCCCACCACGGACCACGGTTGCGCCAGCGGGCTGGCCGGCAGGCAGAACAGCAGTACGGCCGAGGCGCCCATGGGCGCGATCAGGTAGACGCTGGCGCTGTCGGGGGCCAGCAGGAAATGGCAGATGAGTCCAGTGAGCAGCAAGCCGCAGATGGCGCCCGCGCAGGCGCGCAATTGTTCGCGGCGGCTGCCGTTGTTCGGTTGCGGCAGCCAGCGTGCCAGGAAAGAAGTCGTCATGGAGGAGGGCGCGTTCGGGCCGCGTTGCTCAGTGTGAGCCCCATATTATCCCATGCGCTCCATTTCGCTGCCTGCGGGCATCAATCTTCGGCACAGACCGCTTGCAAGCCATGCTGCGCCGGCAAGTTCCTGGCGGCCGCGATGGCGGACGGCTCTTTGGGTGCTGCTTATACGTTTTCCGCATAAGCACAGTGCAATTAAATGGTGGATATTTCTCACGAGCAGGCATATTCTAGACAATCACGTCCGCTGGCAGCTGTTCAGCCGGCCTCACGATTTCTTTCAGGAGCCCGCATGCGCCTTTCCCTTTTCCTTGCCAGCCTGCTGCTTGCCGGTACCGCCGTTGCCGCCGCCCCCACACCGAGCAACCCTGTCGCCACGCCGCACTTGCCGTACAACGCGGCGGCCGACGCCAAGGCCGACGTGGCCCGCGCGCTGGCCGAAGCGAAGGCGGCGCACGTGCCCGTCTTGCTGATCTTTGGCGCCAACTGGTGCGAGGATTGCCGCGCGCTCGACAAGGCATTGAAGGAAGGCAAGAACGCGCAGTTGATGCAACAGCAGTTCAAGGTCGTCAAGGTCGACGTGGGTAACTTCGACCATAACCTGGACGTGGCGCAAGCCTATGGCAATCCGCTCAAGAAAGGCATCCCGGCTGCCGTGCTGGTCTCGAGCGACAACAACCAGGTGCTGTACGCCACCAAGGGCGGCGAACTGGCCAATGCCCGCCGCATGAGCGAGAGCGGCATCTATGATTTCTTCAAGCAAGCGGCGAGCGTGAAAGCGCCGGCGATTTAATTTCTTCCAGCATGAAGACACGCTGGCCCCTGCGCTTGGCAGAGCTTGCCTGACATGCGCAGGATGTCAACGTGCGTGATTTCACGCGCCTCCATGCGGCGCAGAAATACGTTCAGGCAGGCAAGCCGTGGGCGATCAATTCCAGCGGCAATTCCGTGCTGCACTTGATTTGTTCCATGGAAAAAGCGGACGACACGCCCGTCAATTGCACGGCCTTGATGAGCTTTTTGTAGAAGGTGTCATACCCCTTGATGTCGGTGGTGACGACTTTCAGCAGGTAATCGATGTCGCCGCTCATGCGGTGAAATTCCTGTACCTCGGGCAAGACGATGACGGCGGCGGCGAAGCGGCGCAGCCATTTTTCATCGTGCTGGCCCGTGCGTACGCTGACGAACACGGTCACGGGCAAGCCCACTTTTTGCCGGTTCACGATGGCCACGCGGCTCTCGATATAGCCCTCTTCCTCCAGACGCTTGACCCGCTTCCAGCACGGCGTGCTGGACAAACCGATCTTCTCGCTGAGGGCGGCGATCGACAAGGTGCCATCCTGCTGCAGGGCCGCCAGGATGGCGCAGTCGAATTTGTCGAGCGAAGCGTTTGGTGAATTCATTTTATCATTCCAGTTTTTATAGCATGAACATGCTGCATAGTACATCGTTTGCAGCATTTTTTGGCATATCTTCACGGGGGCGGGCCGGTAGACTATCCATATGTTCCAGCCGCCTGCGCTGCCCCTTTATAGAATACTCAGACTGCCATCATGAAAGAAATATACCTCGACAGCAATGCCACCACTTGCGTGCTGCCCGCCGCCGTTGCCGCCGCCCGGCAAGCGATGGAGCAGGGCTATGGCAACCCCAGCAGCACCCACGCGACGGGGTTGCAGGCCAAGGCCATGATGGATGGCGTGCGCCGGCGCGCCGCCCGCTTGCTGGGCGTGGGCGACGGCCGCTTGATGTTCAACAGCGGCGCCACCGAAGGCATCCAGACGGCCGTGCTGTCGGCCCTGTGCGCGCTGCGCGAACGGCGCGATGCGGGCAAGCACATCGGCAGCCTGCTGCTGTATGGCGCGACCGAGCACAAGGCCGTGCCGGAAAGCCTGGCGCACTGGAACCGGCTATTGGGTTTGAATCTGGAAGTGCGCAAGCTGCCCGTCGATGCGCAGGGGCGCCACGATTTGCAGGCGCTCGATGCGCTGATCGGCGACGCGGCCATGCTGTGCACGATGGCGGCGAATAATGAAACGGGTGTCGTCAGCGATTTGTCCTCCATCGCCCAGCTGCTGCAGGAACGCGGTGCCGATGCCTACTGGATGGTCGATTGCGTGCAGGCGCTGGGCAAGCTGAAACTGAACCTGGCCGCCACGCGCATCGATTACGCGCCGTTTTCCGGCCACAAGCTGTATGCGCCCAAGGGCATCGGCATGCTCTACGTGCGCGCCGGTGCACCATTTACGCCGTTGATGATGGGCGGCGGCCAGGAAGCGGGCCTGCGCTCGGGCACGGAAAACATGGCCGGCATCGCCGCGCTGGGCGCCGTGCTGGCCGCGCTCGACGATGGCAAGACTTTCCGCAGCCACGCCGACCTGGCCGCTTTCCGCGCGCAGCTGGTGGCCAGCCTGGAACGTGCCTTCCCCGGCATCGTGTTCAATATGCCGTTCGGCTTGTCCTTGTCGACGACGCTCAATTTTTCCGTGCCCGGCCTGTCGTCGAAGGAACTGCTGGACCTGTTCGACGCGGCGCGCGTGCGCGTCAGCTCGGGCAGCGCCTGTTCCGCCGCCAAGGCGCTCCCCAGCTATGTGCTGGAAGCGATGCACGTGCCGCAATGGCGTGCCAGCTCGGCCATCCGTTTGTCGTTCGGTCCCTTGATCGACGCGACGACGGTGGCGGCCGCCTGCGCGCGCATCGAGCGCTGCGGCGAAGCGCTGCGCAGCAGCTGTCTGCTGCCGTCGGCGCTGGCGCCATCGCCGCAGGACGGCGTGATTCAGCTGAGCGTCGATGGCCAGTGCACCTGGCTGCTCAGCGACGCTGCCAGCGCCAGTTGCGTCGTCATCGATCCCGTCGCCGCGCTCGTGCCGCGCCTGGCTGCCTTTATCCGCTGCCAGCACCTGGCCTTGCGCGCCATCGTGCACACGACGGCGCCGACCGACCATGGCGTGGCGCGCCTGGCGCTGCTGCAGGAACTCGAGATCGAACAAGTCGGTCGCGTCGATATCGATGGTGAGCTGGCGCTGGGCCAGCAGCGTTTGCGCCGCATCGAGTGTGGCGAAACCCATGTGTACCTGCTGGAGCAGCGCTTCGCCTTCATCGGCGCCCTGGCGCCCGAAGCGCTGGCGCCCTTGCTGGACGCGGCGCTGCTGACGCAGGACACCGTGCTGTGCGCGTCAGGCGACGACGGCAGCATTTGCGCTACCGTGCGTACGGTGCTGGACGGTAGCGTGCCGGCCGCCGAACTGCAGCTCGATGCGGCCGCCTTGCCCGGTTTCCTGCGCCAGCATCCCGGCGCCATCCTCGTTGACGTGCGCGAAGCGTATGAACACGCGGCGTGCGCCGGCACGGTGTTCGAGGGCTGCGAGGTGCGCAACGTACCGCTGAGCCGCCTGGCGGGACAGGTGGCGGCGTGGCTGCAGCAGCCGCAGCGTCCACTGGTCTTTTTCTGCCGCAGCGGTAACCGCAGCGCGCGCGCCGCCGCCTGCCTGCGCCGCCTCGGTCACGGCGCGGCATGGCAACTCAATGGCGGCATGGCGATGGCGGAGGCGACGCGCCATCCGCTGGCCATCGCTGCCTGAACGGATTGAGGTTTCCTCTTTGAAATATTGCTCCGTGCCATTATCCGCACGGAGCAAGCCGTTCGTTTCCCTGTGGCATTCTTTTGCTGTCCAGTCTGCAAATTTCTTTGCCGACACGCTGCCAAAGCGCCAGCTATGTACGCTAGCGCACGGTCTTGCCTGCGTCGCCCTCCTACGATGAAGTTCAGAAAATCTCCCTATACCCTGAGATTCGTCGCAACGCTCCGGCGCTTCGCTTTCCGTCTTCGCCAGTGTCCGATCGTGTTCTTCCAGACTGGGCCCGCGTGACGGTGGCCGCTGGCTGCGTGCGCGCACCTAGCGAGGCCCAAGTTGAAAGAGTACACAGCAGTTGTCACGCAGCAGATCAAGGAACAGATTTCCAAAGTTAAAGAAATCTTCCGCGACCATTCCCTTGCACCGGACACCTTCGACGCCGCGCGCGACGATGCCTTGCCCCTGCGTTCCGAATTATTCAGCGCCATGCAGATGGCCGCCCACGGCAAGCACGTGGCCACCGGCCATGCGGTGGGCAAGCATCACGGCCGCGACCGCCTGTTGGCGCGCCTGGCTGACAATGCGGCCCTGATCACGGCCACCGTCAACGAGCTGACGGCGACCGTCAAAAGCGGACGCCAGGTCACGCCCGCCTCGGAGTGGCTGCTCGATAATTTTTATCTGATCGAAGAGCAGATCCGCACCACGCGGCGCCACCTGCCGAAGAACTACAGCAAGGAGCTGCCGCGCTTGGCGTCGGGCCCGGACGCCGGCTGCCCGCGCGTCTATAAAATTGCGCTGGAAATCATCTCGCACGGCGATGGCAGGGTCGACCTGGAAAACCTGTGCCACTTCGTCGAGGCTTACCAGGATGTGGCCACCCTGACCCTGGGTGAACTGTGGGCCGTGCCCATCATGTTGCGTCTTGCCCTGATCGAAAACCTGCGCCGCGTGGCCGTGCGCGTGGCCGACGACCGCATGCAGCGCGACCTGGCCAATACCTGGGCCGACCAGATGACGGAGATCGCCGAGCGCAATCCCAGCGGCTTGATCCTGCTCGTCGCCGACATGGCCCGTTCGAATCCGCCGATGACCAGCGCCTTCGTGGCCGAATTGTCGCGCCGCCTGCAGGGGCAAAGTTCCTCGCTGACCCTGGCGCTGTCGTGGCTGACGCACAAGCTGGCCGAGTCGGGCCTCACCATCGAACAGCAGATCCAGTCCGAAATCGGGCAGCAGGCGGCCGACCAGGTGTCGATCGCCAACAGCATCGGCAGCCTGCGTTTTCTCGGCACCATGGATTGGCAGGAATTCGTCGAGACCATGAGCGTGGTCGAGCAAACCTTGCGCCTGGATCCGGCCGGCACGTATGGCTTGATGGATTTCGCCACGCGCGACAGCTACCGCCACGCCATCGAACGCATCGCCAGGCGCAGCGCGCGCAGCGAAGTGGAAGTGGCCGAGATGGTGGTGCAGCTGGCGCACACGCACGGCAACGGCAATGACGCGCGCCGCGGCCACATCGGCTTTTATCTGGTGGGGCGCGGCGTGCTGGTGCTGGAAAAGCAGGCCGGCGCCAAGCTGCCCTTCGTCGAGGCACTGCAACATACGGCGCGCGCTGCGCCGCTGGCCGTCTACCTGGGTGCCATCTCGTTCCTGACCCTGGCGACGAGCGCCTTGCTGCTCGAGCGCGCCGTGCGCCATGGCGTGCAGGGCTGGCCCCTGGCGGCGCTGGGCGCGCTGGCGCTGCTGGGCAGCAGCCAGCTGGCTGTGGCCGTGGTGAACTGGCTGGCGACCCTGATGACGTCGCCGCACCCGCTGCCGCGCATGGATTACCAGGCTGAAATTCCGTCGGATGCGCGCGGCATCGTCGTCGTGCCGACCCTGATCTACAGCGAGGAAAACGTGGCGGCCCTGTGCGAGGCGCTGGAAGTGCGTTATCTCGCCAACCGCGACCCGAACCTGCGTTTCTGCCTGCTGACGGACTTCGTCGACGCCGAGGCGCAAACGATGCCCGGCGACGAAGCCCTGCTGCGCCAGGCGCAGGAGACCATCCGCAACCTGAACGAGAAATACCGTGTGGAGGGCGTCGAGTTCAAGGAAAACGGCGACCCGGCCGACCCCGAGGAACTGGGCCATGTGGGACCGTTCCTGCTGCTGCACCGTCCGCGCCTGTGGAATTCGCAGCAGAATGCGTGGATGGGGCAGGAGCGCAAGCGCGGCAAATTGTCCGACCTGCACGCGTTTTTGCGCGGCGGCGCGCGCGACAAATTCTCGCTGGTGGAAGGCGAGTTGCGCGGCCTGCGCACGATCAAATACGTGATCACGCTCGACACGGATACGCAACTGCCGCGCGACGCGGCGCGCGAATTCATCGCCACCATGATGCACCCGCTGAACCGTCCCGTGCTCGACGCGGCCGGCACGCGCGTCGTGGCCGGCTACGGCATCCTGCAGCCGCGTGTGGCCGTGGCGCTACCCAGCGCGAACGCGTCGCGCTACGAGCTGCTGTGTGGCGGCGAGCCGGGCATCGACCCCTACACGCGCACCGTCTCCGACCTGTACCAGGACGTGTTTTATGAAGGCTCGTTCATCGGCAAGGGCATCTACGATCTCGACATCTTCGAGCGCGTACTGGGCCAGCGCCTGCCCGACAATAAAATCCTCAGCCACGATCTGCTGGAAGGCTGTTATCTGCGTGCGGGCCTCTTGAGCGACTCGCAGCTGTACGAGGAATACCCGGCCCGCTACGACGCCGACGTGAGCCGCCGCCAGCGCTGGATCCGCGGCGACTGGCAATTGATCGGCTGGCTGCTGGGTCGTGTGCCGGGCCGCGCGGGCAAGCGCGAACGCAATCCCTTGTCGATGCTGTCGCGCTGGAAGCTGTTCGACAACCTGCGCCGCAGCGTCGTCGCGCCCGCGACCACCTTGTCGCTGTTGCTGGTGTGGGGCTTCCTGCCGCACGTGGCCTTCTGGAGCGCGGCCGTGCTGGCCATCATTTTCCTGCCGCCTGTTTTTTCGGCCCTGTACGATTTGCTGCGCAAACCGCGCGATACCTTGTGGCGCCAGCACCTGGCCGCCTTCGAGCGGCGCTGCGGCGTGCAGTTTTCGCATGCCATGCTGACCCTCGTCTTCCTGCCGTACGAAGCGTGGATCAGCCTCGATGCCATCGTGCGCACCCTGTGGCGCCTGGGCGTGTCGCACAAGCATTTGCTCGACTGGCGCGCCTCGAACCTGCATGTATCGTCAGGTTCGCAGGCCGACAGCTGGCGCGCCATGTGGTGCTCGCCCGCGCTGGCGCTTGCCACCCTCGCTGCCTTGCTGTACTGGCGTCCGGAAGCCTTGCCCGCCGCCGCCGTGGTGCTGTTCTTGTGGCTGGCCGCACCTGCCATCGCCTGGTGGATCAGCCGCCCCATCGAGCGTGCCGTGGCGCGCCTGTCGGCCGAGCAGGGACGGTTTTTGCATGGCGTGGCGCGCAAGACCTGGGCGTATTTCGACACCTTTGTCGGGCCGGACGATCACTGGCTGCCGCCCGATAACATGCAGGAACATCCGAACCTCGTGGTGGCGCACCGCACCTCGCCGACGAATATCGGCCTGGCGCTGCTGGCCAACCTGACGGCCTACGACTTCGGCTACATCACCCTGGGCCAGTTGATCGAGCGCAGCCGCGCCACCCTGCACAGCATGGGCGAGCTGGAGCGCTTCCAGGGCCATTTCTATAACTGGTACGACACGCAGACCTTGAAGGCGCTGCAGCCCATGTACATCTCGACGGTCGACAGCGGCAACCTGGCCGGCCATCTGCTGACCTTGCAGCCGGGACTGGTGGAACTGTATGACGCCCCGATCATCGGCGCGCAAGTGGTGCAGGGCATCCGCACGACGGCGCAGGTGCTGCAGGAATTCATCGCCGCCGAAGGCGAGGGCAAGGCCATGCGCGACGCCCTGCACTTGCTGCAGGCGCAGGCCGCACCCGCCAGCCTGGCCGAATGGCATGCTTATCTCGCCGCCGCGAATGGCGCGGCCGATGCGCTGCTGTCGCTGACCTTGCAAAGCGAGGATGGCGAGCTGTCCATGTGGGCGGGTGCGCTGGCGCGCCAGTGCCGCGCGGCGCTGGCCGAATTGCTGCAACTGGCGCCTTGGGCGGCGCAGGCGGGCGTCGATCCTGCGTGGCTGCGCGTGCCGACCCTGCGTGAACTGGCCAACCTGGAAACGCCGGAAGGCACGCAGCCGGAGCTGGCCGCCTTGCTGGCGCAGGGCCGCGAACAGGCGGGCCGCCACATGCGCGACATCGCCCACGCGGCAGGCCAGGCGCGCGACTTCGCGCAGATCGAATACGGCTTCCTGTACAACCCGTCGACAAAACTGCTGGCCATCGGCTACAACGTCAGCGAACGGCGCCTGGACCCCAGCTACTACGATTTGCTCGCTTCCGAAGTGCGTCTGGCCAGCTTCGTCGCCATCGCCCAGGGCCAGCTGCCGCAGGAGCACTGGTTCGCCCTGGGCCGCCAGCTGTGCATGGTGGCCGGCCAGCCCGTGCTGCTGTCATGGAGCGGCTCGATGTTCGAGTACCTGATGCCGCTGCTGGTGATGCCGAACTACCCGAACACCTTGCTCGACCAGACCTACCATTCCGTCATCGAGGCGCAGATCGATTACGGGCGCCAGCGCGACGTGCCATGGGGGATTTCCGAGTCCGGCTACAACACGGTCGACGCCAGTTTGAACTATCAATACCGTGCCTTCGGCGTGCCTGGGCTGGGCCTGAAGCGAGGCCTGGCCGACGACCTGGTGGTGGCGCCGTACGCCAGCATGATGGGCCTGATGGTGCAGCCGGAAGCGTCGTGCCAGAACCTGCAGCGCATGCAGGCGGCCGGCTACATGGGCCGTTACGGCTTTTTTGAAGCGATCGATTTCACCACGGCGCGCCTGCCGCGCGGGCAGGGCAGCGCCATCATCCGCTCCTTCATGGTGCACCACCAGGGCATGGGCTTTCTGGCACTCAGCTACCTGCTGCACGACCGCCCGATGCAGCGCCGTTTCGAGTCCGATCCGCTGCTGCAATCGGCCTTGCTGGTGCTGCAGGAACGCACGCCGCAGGCGGGCGCGTTTTACTCGAACACGGCCGAACTGGCGGTGCTGCGCAGCGGCGCGCCCGAGCAGGCCATGCCGATGCGCATCCTCACGCAAGCCAACAGCGCCGTGCCGGAAACGCAGCTGCTGTCGAACGGCCGCTACCACGTCATGGTGAGCAATGCGGGCGGCAGCTACAGCCGCTGGAAAGACCTGTCCGTCACGCGCTGGCGCGAAGACAGCACGCGCGATAACTGGGGCAATTTCTGCTACCTGCGCGACCTCGATGATGGCGAAGTCTGGTCCACCATGTACCAGCCGACCCTGGCCGAACCGAAGAAATACGAAGTGATTTTTTCCGAGGGGCGGGCCGAGTTCCGCCGCGCCGACCATGGCCTGGACCTGTACACGGAAATCGTCGTCTCGCCCGAGGACGACATCGAAATTAGGCGCACGCGCATCAGCAATAATTCGAATCGCCAGCGGCGCATCGAGATCACCAGCTTTGCCGAAGTGGTGATGGCGCCGGCGGCGGCCGATGCGGCCCATCCCGCGTTCAGCAAACTGTTCGTGCAGACGGAAATCCTCGCGCATGAAAAGGCGATTTTGTGCACGCGCCGGCCCCGCTCGAAAGAGGAGCAGATGCCATGGCTGCTGCATGTGATGACCGTGCACGATATCGAGCGCTACGAAGTATCGTTCGAGACGGACCGTGCGCGCTTCATCGGCCGCGGCAACACGGCGCAGCTGCCGCAGGCGCTGCAGGACGGTGGCCCGCTCAGTGGCGGCCACGGTTCCGTGCTCGACCCCATCGTGGCCATCCGCTACGTCATCACGCTAGAACCCGACCAGGCCGTCACCGTCGACAGCGTGACCGGCATGGCCGAGCAGCGCGAGGCGGCGCTGCACCTGATCGACAAATACCAGGACCGCCATCTGGCCGACCGCGTGTTCGAGCTGGCCTGGACGCACAGCCAGGTGGTGCTGCGCCAGTTGAATGCCAGCGAAGCGGACGCGCAGCTGTATGCGCGCCTGGCCAATGCCGTGATCTATCCGAA
Source organism: Janthinobacterium aestuarii (assembly GCF_051380835.1). Taxonomy (NCBI): domain Bacteria; kingdom Pseudomonadati; phylum Pseudomonadota; class Betaproteobacteria; order Burkholderiales; family Oxalobacteraceae; genus Janthinobacterium; species Janthinobacterium aestuarii. The sequence goes on along the minus strand of NZ_JBNYXU010000015.1, from coordinate 30,576 downwards.
TGCGGCCCTGCGCGCCGAGGCCAGCATCCTGATCAAGAACCAGCGCGGCCAGTCCGGCCTGTGGGCGTACGCCATTTCCGGCGATTTGCCCATCGTGCTGCTGCAGATACGCGACGCGGCCAATATCGAACTGGCGCGCCAGATGGTGCAGGCGCATGCCTACTGGCGCCTGAAAGGATTGATCGTCGACCTGGTGATCTGGTACGAAGAGCAGTCGGGTTACCGCCAGCTGCTGCACGACCAGATCATGGGCCTGATCGCGTCGGGCATCGATGCGCAGGCGATCGACCGCCCGGGCGGCATCTTCGTGCGCCTGGCCGAGCAGATCGCCAACGAAGACCGCATCTTGCTGCAATCGGTGGCGCGCGCCATCATCAGCGATTTGCGCGGCACCCTGGCCGAGCAGGTCAAGCGTCCACCGAGCCCCGTGCTGCGCATGCCGCCGCTGCTGCAGGACCCGGGCCGCGAACAGGGCGGCGTGCCGCACCGGGCGCCAGAGCGCGAGCTGATCCTGGAAAATGGCCTCGGCGGTTTTACACCCGACGGCCGCGAATATGTGATCACCACGGCAGAAGGCAAGCAGACGCCGGCGCCGTGGTCGAACGTGCTGGCCAACGCGCAATTCGGCACGGTGGTGTCGGAAGCGGGCCAGGCCTACACGTGGAGCGAGAATGCGCATGAATTCCGCCTCACGCCATGGCAGAACGACCCTGTCTCCGACCTGTCCGGCGAAGCGTTCTATGTGCGTGACGAGCAAAGCGGCCAGTTCTGGTCACCCACGTCACTGCCGGCGCGCGGCAGCGGCGACTACGTGACGCGCCACGGTTTCGGCTACAGCATTTTCGAACACAGCGAAGGCGGCATCGCCACGGAATTGTGCACCTATGTGGCGCTCGATGCGGCCGTCAAATATTCGGTGATCAAGGTGCGCAACGACAGCGGCGTGCCGCGCCGCCTGTCCGTCACCGGTTATGTGGAATGGGTGATGGCCGACCTGCGCGCCAAGTCCGGCATGCACGTGGCCACCGAGGTCGACACGATCAGCGGCGCCCTGTTTGCGCGCAATAACTACAACACGGAGTTTTCGGGCCGGGTCGGCTTCTTCAATACGGACGCCAGCATCCGCTCCATCACCTGCGACCGCAATGAATTCATCGGCCGCAACGGCAGCCTGGCGCAGCCGGCGGCACTGCGTCGCGTGCGCCTGTCCGGCAAGGCGGGTACGGGGCTGGACCAGTGTGCCGCCATCCAGGTACCGTTCGAACTGCAGCCGGGACAGGAGCGCGAAATCGTCTTTATCCTCGGCGTGGGCGGGCGCCGCAATGCCGATGCCAGCACCATGGTGCAGCGCCATGCGGGCAAGGACGCGGCACGCAGTGCGCTCGACGCGGTACGCGCGCACTGGGACAGCACCCTGGGCGCCGTGCGCATCGAAACGCCCGATCCGTCGCTCGACGTGATCGCCAACGGCTGGCTGATGTACCAGACCATTGCCTGCCGTTTGTGGGCGCGCAGCGGCTATTACCAGTCGGGCGGCGCCTACGGTTTCCGCGACCAGCTGCAAGATGCGATGGCGATGATACACACGGCGCCGCAGCTGCTGCGCAAGCACTTGCTGCTGTGCGCGGCGCACCAGTTTGTCGAGGGCGACGTGCAGCACTGGTGGCATCCGCCGTCGGACCGCGGCGTGCGCACGCACTGCTCCGACGATTACCTGTGGCTGCCGCTGGCCGCCTGCCGCTATGTGATCGCCACGGGCGACGTCAACGTACTGTCGGAAGTGGCGCCCTTCATCGAGGGCCGCGCCGTCAAGCCGGAAGAGGATTCGTATTACGACCTGCCCGTGCGCTCGGGCGAGTCGGCCGACCTGTACGAGCATTGCGTGCGCGCCATCCGCCATGGCTTGCGCCTGGGCGTGCACGGCTTGCCGCTGATCGGTTCCTGTGACTGGAACGACGGCATGGACAAGGTGGGCGAACATGGCAAGGGCGAGAGCGTGTGGTTGGCCTTCTTCCTGTACGAAGTGCTGCAGCGTTTCGCCGAAGTGGCCATGCTGCGCGGCGACTCTGCGTTTGCCCAGTTCTGCCGCGATGAAGCCGTGAAACTGGCCGCCAACGTCGAGGAACATGCGTGGGATGGCGAGTGGTACCGACGCGCGTATTTCGACGACGGCACGCCCTTGGGTTCGCACACGAACGAGGAATGCCAGATTGATTCGATTTCGCAAAGCTGGGGCGTGCTGTCGGGCGCCGCCAACAAGGAGCGGGTCGCCGGCGCCATGCGCCAGGTCGATGCACGCCTCGTGCGCCGCGATTCGGGCGTGATCCAGCTGCTCGATCCGCCGTTCGACAAGGCCGACCTCAATCCCGGCTACATCCGCGGCTATGTGCCGGGCGTGCGCGAGAACGGCGGCCAGTACACGCATGCGGCCATCTGGACGGCGATGGCGTTTGCCCGCATGGGCGACGGCGAAAAGGCGTGGGAGCTGCTGCGCATGATCAGTCCCGTGCGCCATGGCGCTGACGCGCAGGCGGTGGCGCGCTACAAGGTGGAACCGTACGTGGTGACGGCCGACGTGTATGCCGTGGCGCCGCACGTGGGACGGGGCGGCTGGAGCTGGTACACGGGATCGTCGGGCTGGCTGTACCGGCTGATCGTCGAATCCCTGCTGGGATTGACGCGCGAAGCGAACGTGCTGCGCATGGCACCGACCATGCCGGCCGAGTGGGGCAGCTTCAAGCTGCATTACCGCTTCGGCGCCAGCAGCTATGCCATCACGGTGGAGCGGGCGCAGGGGCGGCCGGCGGGATTGTCGCTCGATGGCGTGGCGCAGGTCGGCAACAGCATCACCCTGCGCGACGAGGGCCGCGAATATGCGGTGCTACTGCTGCTCTAGTCTTGCCCGCGTACTTGCCACGTATCGTGTTCGGGACGGCGCCGGCCGGCCAGCAGGATCAAGCCGGCGCCGAACAGCAGCAGGTCGCGCGTGCGCACTTCGGGCGCGGACTGCGTTGCCGTCTGGCGGTGGTAGTTCACGGGTGCCGCCATGGCGGCCGCAGGCTGGCTGGCACAAGCGGCCAGGCACAGCGCCGCCACTTTTCTATTTAACTGCATACATTCCTCAAGAAAGCGCCGGCCGTTCGGGATAGGCGCGCCGGTATTCATGTCGCCGACATTGTAATTATGAACATGAATATTGTAAATGAGAAATTATGTAAGGCGCCTCAGAACCCCAGGGCGGCGCCTGCGCCCAGCAGGGTGGCCACGCCCAGCACGGCAAAGACCAGCGCCGCGATGCCGTGCACGAGGTGCAGCGGGACGCGGTTGGCGATCCTGTCACCCAGGTAGACGGCCGGCACGTTGGCCAGCATCATGCCGAAGGTGGTGCCCAGCACGACGGAATAAATATCGTGGTAGCGCGCCGCCAGCGCCACCGTCGCCACTTGCGTCTTGTCTCCCATTTCCGCCATGAAGAAGGCGATCAGGGCGGTCAGGAAGACGCCGTATTTGACCAGCTTCGTCTCGTCTTCATCGAGCTTGTCGGGGATCAGCGTCCAGGCGGCCATGGCCAGAAAGGAGACGCCCAGCACCCAGCGCAGCACGTCGGGGCCCAGCATGCTGGTGATCCAGGCGCCGACGGCGGCGGCAAACGCGTGGTTGGCGATGGTGGCGACGAAAATGGCCAGCACGATGGGCAGGGGCTTGCGGAATTTGGCGGCCAGCAGAAAGGCCAGGAGTTGGGTTTTGTCGCCGATTTCAGCGAGACCGACGATGCCGGTGGAGATGAGGAATGCTTCCATGAGATTGCAAGAGGTACGCGGGCCGGACGAATTAACCAATGATCCACGGGCGACTCCGGCCCATGCGGCCGCCCTGGATCAATGGTCTCGTCAAGTTCTGCAACCACCTGCACCATGGCCTGCGGGCCAATCATGTTGATACAGGTTCCCGCGGCAGGACCGCAGGACGACTACTCCCCAATGTTCGAGGCGCATCATACGCCAATGCCCACCCCGGCGCCAGTAGCGCCGGGGTGGGGCGCGGCCCGGTGTGTGGGACTTCGACAACAATGGTCGGTTTGCAAACAGACTCGACTTAGAATGCAGTTCTGTCCACGACTCCCAGATGGAATGCGCCATGCCGGTCCTCGTTCGCTTGCTTGCCCTGTGTCTGACCTTGTTTTCTCCCTTGCCCGGCCTGTGCGCCGCCGCGCCCTTCGACGACAAGTTCCGCCAGCTGGAAGAATTGCTGCCCACGCCGAACAGCTACCGCACGGCGTCCGGCGCGCCCGGCCACGCCTACTGGCAGCAGCGCGCCGATTACGTGATCCGCGCCACGCTCGATGAGGAACGCCGCGCCATCACGGCCAGCGAGCAGATCACCTACCACAACCGCTCGCCCGACAGCCTCGCCTATTTGTGGCTGCAGCTGGACCAGAATGGCTTGCGCCAGGATGCCGACCAGCGCCGCGTACTGAGTGCGCCATCGCGCCAGGCCTGGCTCAGTGGTAACGAAGACGAGGCGCTGAAATTCGAGGACTTGCGCGCCATCCATGCCGGGCGCGAATTTGACGGCGGCTTCAAGCTCACCGCCGTGAAAGCGGCCAACGGCAAGCCGCTGCCGTATGCCGTCAACCAGACCATGCTGCGCATCGACCTGCCGGTGGCGCTGGCGCCCGGCCAGAGCGTCACGTTCAGTATCGACTGGTCGTATCGGATCAATGACCAGAAGGTGCTCGTCGAGCGTTCCGGCTATGAGTATTTTGAAGACGACAAGAACACGATCTTCCAGATCGCGCAGTGGTTTCCGCGCATGGCCGCGTATTACGACGCCGTCGGCTGGCAGCACAAGCAGTTTCTCGGCTCCGGCGAATTCACGCTGGAGTTTGGCGACTACGAGTTGTATCTGACGGTGCCGTCCGACCACGTGGTGGCCGCCACGGGCGAGCTGCAAAATCCTGCGGCCGTATTGAACGCGGCGCAGCGCGAGCGCCTGGCGCGGGCGAAAAACAGCAACACGCCGCTGCTGGTGATCACGCCGCAGGAAGCGCTGGCGGCGGAAAAGGGCAAGGCTGCGGGGATGAAAACCTGGCACTTCAAGGCGGCCAATGTGCGCGACGTGGCGTGGGCCTCGAGCCGCAAGTTCATCTGGGATGCGCAGGGCCTGGACAGCGGCGGCAAGCGCGTGATGGCCATGTCGTATTATCCGAATGAGGGCAATCCGCTGTGGCAGCAGTACAGCACGCGCGCCGTCGTGCACGCGATCGAGCAGTACAACAAATACAGTTTCGACTATCCGTACCCGAACGCGATTTCCGTCAACGGTGCCGTGGGCGGCATGGAGTACCCGATGATTGCGTTCAATGGCGGGCGCCCCGTGAAGGACAAGAAGACGGGCGAACTCACGTACTCGAAAACGACGAAATACGATCTGATCGGCGTGATCATTCACGAAGTGGGCCACAATTATTTCCCCATGATCGTCAACTCCGACGAGCGCCAGTGGACGTGGATGGACGAGGGCCTCAATTCCTTCCTGCAGTACCTGGCCGAGCAGGCGTGGGAAGAGCATTTCCCGTCCTGGAATGGCGAGCCGCGCAAGATCGTCGACTATATGCGCAGCCAGAACCAGGTGCCCATCATGACCAATTCCGAGTCCTTGCTGCAGTTCACGGCGAACGCCTACGACAAGCCGGCCACGGCGCTCAACATCCTGCGCGAGACCATCCTCGGGCGCGAACTGTTCGACTTCGCCTTCAAGCAGTACGCGCTGCGCTGGAAGTTCAAGCGCCCGACGCCAGCCGACTTTTTCCGCACCATGGAAGACGCGTCCGGCACGGACCTGGACTGGTTCTGGCGCGGCTGGTTCTATACCACCGATGCGGTCGATATCAGCATCGACGGCATCAGTGAATATGGCGTGAGCACGAAGAATCCGGAAGTCGAGAAAGCGTGGAAGAAGGCGCAGAAGGACGCGCAGCCCATCTCGATCTCGGACCAGCGCAACAAGGCGCTGCCGAAGAAGGTCGACATCGATCCCGCGCTGAAGGATTTCTACAACCGGCACGATGACTTCACGGTCACCAACAAGGACCGCAACAGCTATGCGGAAGAGCAGGAAACGCTGGAACCGTGGGAGAGAAAGTTGCTGGAACAGCGCAACATGGGCAAGCATCTGTACCTGGTCGACTTTTCGAATATCGGCGGCCTGGTGATGCCGCTGATCCTGGAGATCGAACTGAAAAGCGGCAAGAAGATCATCGAGCGCGTGCCGGCCGAAGTGTGGCGCTATGCACCGCACAAGATCAGCAAGGTGATCGTCACGGACGAACCGATGGTGGGCCTGGTGCAGGACCCGTACTGGGAGACGGCCGATATTGACAACAGCAACAACGCCTGGCCGAGAAAAATCACGCCATCGCGCCTGGAGCTTTTCAAGCTCGATCGCGACAAGAACAACCTGATGAAGGATTTTAATACGCCGCTCAAGGCGCCCGAGGCCAAGGCCGAGGCCAGGCCGGAAGCAAAATAGGGAAACAGCGCCGGCCAGTCCGGCGCTTTTTTCTGCCGGCCTGCGCCGGAAGTGCTATTCTGCGCGACGCCCCGGCGCACACGGACCGGGGCTTTCGCAAATCATTCAAAAGACGACCATGCAAACTTTGACCTTCCTGCGCGCGCTGGGCTGTGCGCTCCTTTGCCAGGTAACCCTGGCCGCGCACGCCGACCCCCTCAGCTACGCGCGCTACGACCAGGTGCGCACGCGCGACCTGCAGCTGGACCTGAAAGCGGACTTCAAGCAAAAGACCCTCTCCGGCTATGCCGAGCTGTCCTTGAACTGGATCGATCCGGCGGCGCGCACTTTGGTGCTCGATACGCGCGATTTGTCGATCGCGAAAGTGCAGGTACAGGACAAGCGCGGCGCCTGGCAGATGGCGCCGTACCAGCTGGACAAGGCCGACCCGGAAAAGGGTCAGGCGCTGCGTATCACCGCCACGGGCCAGCCGGGCAAAGTGCGCGTCTACTATCACACGGCGCCCAACGCCATCGCGTTGCAGTGGCTCATGCCGCAGCAGACCATGTCGGGCAAGCTGCCTTTCATGTTCAGCCAGTCGCAAAGCATCAACGCCCGCTCGTGGGTGCCATCGCAAGATACGCCGGCCGTGCGTTTTACGTATAGCGCGCGCATCGATGCGCCAGCGGACATGCGCGTCGTGATGAGCGCCGAGAACGATGAAAAGGCGACGGGCAAGGGCGGCTGGAAATTCAGGATGCCGCAGCCGATTCCATCGTACCTGCTGGCCATTGCCATCGGCGAACTGGAAGTGCGCAAGCTCGGTCCCCGCTCCGCCGTATATGCGGAACCGCCGCGCATCAAGGCGGCCGAATACGAGCTGGCCGACACGGAAAAGATGATCCAGGCAGCCGAAGCGCTGTATGGCCCATATGGATGGGGACGCTACGACATGATCGTGCTGCCGCCATCGTTCCCCTACGGCGGCATGGAAAACCCGCGCCTGACCTTCCTCACGCCGACCATGATCGCGGGCGACCGCAGCCTGGTCGACCTGATCGCGCATGAACTGGCCCACTCGTGGTCGGGCAACCTGGTCACCAACGCCTCGTGGAAGCACATGTGGCTCAACGAAGGCTTCACCACCTACGTCACCACGCGCATCGTCGAGCAGCTGTATGGCAGCGAAGTGGCGCAGATGGGCGTGCAGGTCGACCAGGAAGAACTGGCCGCCTCGATCAAGGAACTGCCGGCCGCGAAAACGGCGCTGATCACGCGCGATGCGGACGCCAATCCGGCCGAAACGTACACGGACGACGGCATCATCTACCCGAAAGGCGCCTGGTTCCTGGCCACCATGGAGCGCCGTGCCGGCCGCGCCGTATTCGATCCTTTCCTGCGCGGCTGGTTCGACCAGCACGCGTTCCAGAGCGTGACGACGGAGCAGTTCATCGCCTACCTGCGCAAGAACCTGCTGGCGCAGCATCCGGCCGTGATGCCGGAAGCGGAACTCGATGAATGGCTGTATGGCACGGGCGTGCCGGCCAGCGCGCAGCGCGTCGTCTCGCCGCGCCTGGCGCTGCTCGACCAGCATCGCGACGCCTGGTTGAAAGGCACATTGCCGACGAAAGACCTGGGCATGGACAAGTGGATCGCCATCGAATCGATGCACTTCCTGAACGACATCAACAACAAGGCCAGCGCGGCGCAATTGCGTGAGCTGGACCAGGTCTACGGCGTGGGCAAGAGCGGCAACAATGAAGTCGCCTACCGCTTCTACCTGGCCTCCGTGAACGCCGGCTACGACGTGCAGCAGCCCTTGCAGGTATTCCTCATGAGCGTGGGCCGCCAGAAGTTCGTCGTGCCCCTGTACAGCGCCCTGATGAAGACGCCGCAAGGCCACGCCTGGGCCAAGGACGTGTATGCGAAGGCGCGCGAACGCTACCACCCGGTGACGCAGGAAAGCGTCGACAAATTGATGGCCGCGCAAGCGCATTGAACCTTCTTTGGACATCCTGACCATGCATACCATGAACCGTCTTGCCGCCGCCATCGTGCTGGCGTTTTCCGCCATCGCCGTGCCGGCGCTGGCTGTTGACGCCGCCCCTGTTGTTGCTGCCGCACCGGCGCCCGCGCCTGCCTTCGATCTTGACCGCGACGTCGCCACCGCCCTGAAAGTGTTCGACGTACCCGGCATGGCGATCGCCATCGTCATGGATGGCAAGGTCATCACCGCCAGGGGTTTCGGCGTACGCAAGCTGGGCGATCCGGCCGCCGTCGATGCGAAGACCGTGTTCGAAGTGGCATCGAACTCGAAAGGCTTCACGGCCGCCGCGCTGGCCATGCTGGTCGACGAGGGCAAGCTGGCCTGGGACGATCCCGTCACCAAGCACCTGCCCGGCTTCCAGATGCACGATTCCTACGTGACGGGCGCCATGACCATCCGCGACTTGCTGACGCACCGCAGTGGCCTGGGTCTGGGCGCCGGCGACTTGCTGTGGTGGCCGACGACGACCTTCAGCACCGACGAGATCATCGAGAAGCTGCGCTACATCCGTCCGGCCACGAGTTTTCGCAACAGCTATGCCTACGATAACCTGCTGTACATCGTGGCCGGCAAGATCATCGCCGACAAGGCGGGGAAAAGCTGGGGCGAGGCCATGCATGAGCGCATCCTGGCGCCGCTGGGCATGACGGGCACCACCACCAGCCTGGCTGAAAATGCGGGCAATCCCGACGTCGCCAATGCGCACAGCAAGATCGACGGCAAGATCGCCGCCGTCAAATCGATGCCCGTGCCGAATGCCGTGGGCGCCGTCGGCATCAACACGAATGCGGAAGACATCGCCAAGTGGATGATGGTGTTGCTCGACGGCGGCAAGATCGCCGGCGTGAAGGACAAGGACGGCAAGGACGCGCGCCTGTTCAGCGAAAAGCAGGGCCGCGAAATGTGGACGGCGCAAACGCCGATCAAGATTGCCGAGCCGAAACCGGCATTGGCCGCGACGAAACCGAACTTCAGCGCGTACGGCCTGGGCTTCCAGCTGCGCGACTACAAAGGCATGAAGGTCGCCATGCACGGGGGCGCGCTGCAGGGATTCTATTCGCGCGTGGTGATGGTGCCGGAAGCGAAACTGGGCGTGGCCATCCTCACCAATGCGGAAAATGGCGGTTCGATGACGGCGTTGCAATGGCGCATCCTCGACCATTACCTGCAGGCGGCGCCATCGGACTGGCTGGCGCTGGTGGCCAAGGTGGAGCAGGACCAGCATGCGGAAGAGGTGAAAAAGCAGGGCAAGGCGTCGAGCGCGCGCGCGGCCAGATCGCAGCCGTCGCTGCCGCTGGCATCGTACGACGGTGAGTATGAAGACGCCTGGTACGGCAAGATCGTGATCAAGCCGGAAGGGAAAAAACATATCCTCAGCTTCACGCGCACGCCGGACCTGACGGGCGAGCTGGAACACTGGCAGCACGACACCTTCATCGTGCGCTGGAAGGAGCGCAACTTCAACGCAGACGCCTACGTGACGTTCTCGCTCAATCCCGATGGCAGCATCGACCGGGTGAAGATGGCGCCCGTGTCGGCCGAGACGGATTTCAGCTACGACTTCCAGGACCTGAGCCTGGTGCCGGTGAAGCCCAAGGAAGTGAAGAAATAAGATGGTAGGTCGGGTTAGCGCGCTGCGCGTAACCCGACACGCTCACTATGGCTTGACGAACTTCAAGGTCATGCGGTCGCTCTCGCCGATGGCCGTGTATTTGGCCCGGTCCACGTCCTTGTTGGCGTAGGTGGGCGGCAGCGCCCAGACGCCGCCCTGGTGGTCGGCCGTGTCTTTCGGATTGGCATTGATCTCCGACTTGGCCGCCAGTTTGAAACCCGCGCTCTCGGCCAGCTTGATCACATACGCTTCGTGCATGTAGCCGCTGCTGGCTGTGGCGTCCTGCGCCTTGTTCGCCGGCAGGCGGTGCTCGACGACGCCGAACACGCCGCCCGGTTTCAGGCTGTCGTACACTTCCTTGAACAAGGTCTGCATGCCTGCTTCGCCGATCGGTATCCAGTTGTGGATATTGCGGAAGGTGAGCACCATGTCGGCCGTGCCCTTGGGTGCGATGCGGTAGGTGGTGGGCGGCGCGAAGGCGCCGATGTCCACCTTGCCGAAGGCGGCTGGATTGGCGTCGAGTTTTTGCTGGAAGCGTGCCGCGCCACGGCGTGCGCCTTCGCTGCTTGACTGCGGGTCGTTGCCGGCGGCAATCAGCTTGCCGTTGTCGCGCAGGTAGGGCGCCAGGATCTCCGTGTACCAGCCGCCGCCGGGCGCCAGCTCCACCACCGTCATTGTCGGCTTGATGCCGAAGAACGTCAGCGTTTCATACGGGTGGCGGGCGCTGTCGCGCAGCGCATTGGCCGGCGTGCGCGCACTGCCGGCAATGGCCGCCTTCAGGGCCGCGTCGCCCGCATCGGCGGCCAGTGCCGCGCCACTGCCGCCACAGGCCAGCATGACCGTCAGGGCTGCGGCCTGGGATACTCGCTTCATCATCATATGCTCCATGCGTGATTGGATCGGTTGCTAACTTGGTGGCGATCGCCATCAACGCCGATCATCGGCCAAGCACGCTGGCCGGTCAAGCGGATTCCGTACTCCATGCGGCGGCATACGCGGGCATGTCGCTGGTATTGAGCGCATCGGCGATGGCCGCGCCATGGCCGTGCGTAAACGGCAGTTCGCCCGTCCAGACGGCATGCGCCATGTCGCCAGCGTCGTCGAGCGGGCCGCCCTTGCGCTGCTTGACGGCGTATTCGTCGAGCGCGATGCGCAGCACGGTGGTAGCCGCGTATTCCTTGGTGTTGCCGCCGCGCACGTGCGCCAGGCGTCCCGGCATCAGCTTTTCCATCAGCGCGTCCATGGCCGCATGCTGCTGGCCGATATCGCTGACTTTTTCAAACCGTCCGTACACCATCGCCGAACGGTAGTTCATCGTGTGGTTGAAGGCGGAGCGCGCCAGCACCAGGCCGTCGAGATGGGTGACCGTCACGCATACGTCGCTATCTTGCAAGAGCTTGAGCATGCGGCTGCCGTTCGAGCCATGGATGTACAAGTGGCCATCGATGCGCCAGCAGGCGGTCGGGATGCAATGGCTGCCTTTGTCGTCGTGGAAGGCGATATGGCACAGGTAGGCGGCGTCGAGGATGGCGTACAGGGCGGCTTGCTCGTAGCTGGCCAGTTCGGCGACGCGGCGCACGCGGGTACGGGGGCTGGGAGGCAGGGCGGTAGCGGTCATGGCGGAAATCCCGTTGGTTGAAGAGGAAGGCCGCACTATAATCGGCATCTGGCCCTGAAAAAAGATCCAGAAGTAAGAAATAATTTAGAGCCACAGTTGAGGGGGCCACATGGATTTTGCTTTGCTGCTGAACGTATTCGAGCGCACGCACCGTGAGCGGGGCTGGCCGCGCCAGCGCCTGCTGCATGAATGCCTGCGCGCGGCGATCCGCAGCGGCCAGCTGGCGCCGGGAACGCGCCTGGCCGCCACGCGCGTGCTGGCGGCCGAACTGGGACTGGCGCGCAATACCGTGCTGTACGCCTACGAGCAATTGGCCAGCGAAGGGTTTGTCTTGCCGGACCGGCGCGGCACCGTCGTCGCCGGCAGCGTTGGCGTGCCGGAAGCGGCACCTGCTGCTGCAGGCAGCAATGACGGCTTGTCGCGCCGCGCCCGGCGTTTGCGCGGCGTGGCGGGGCAGGATGCCATCGCGGCGGTGGTGTTTCCCGCCGACGCGATGGGTGCGTTTGCGCCTGGCGTGCCGGCGCTCGACGAATTTCCGCTGGCGCAGTGGCGCCGCATGCTGGACCGCGCGTGGCGCGCGCTGACGCCGCGTCAGCTCAATTACGGCGACCCGGCCGGCGAGCCGCAGCTGCGCATGGCCATCGCCGAGCATTTGCGCGCCGCGCGCGGCGTCGTCTGCGATGCGGGCCAGGTGTTCATCACGGACGGCACGCAGAGCAGCCTCGATGTCTGCCTGCGCGCCTTTGCCGACCAGGGCGATACCTTGTGGATCGAGCATCCCGGCTATGGCGGCGCGCTGGCGGCGGGCCGTGGCGCCGGCTTGCAGGTGACGGGTATCGCCGTCGACATCGATGGCATCGCGCCGACGGACGAGGACTGGCGCGACACGCCGCCGCGGCTGATCTACACGACGCCATCGCACCAGTATCCGACGGGCAGCGTACTCAGTCCTGCGCGCCGCATGGCGCTGCTCGAACGCGCGCGCGCGGCCGGCGCCCTGATCATCGAAGACGATTACGACAGCGAATTTCGTCATGGCGGGCCACCGCTGGCAGCCATGCAGGGACTGGTGGCCGACGCGCCCATCGTATATCTGGGCACCTTCAGCAAGACCATGTTCCCCGCCTTGCGTCTGGCTTTTATCGTCGTGCCGGCCGCGCTGGCGGGAGCCTTCGCGCAGATGCAGGCGCAGGGCGCCGCGCGTGGCCGCGTGGCCGAACAGCTGGCGCTGGCCGAGTTCCTGCGCAGCGGCCTGTTTGCGCGCCACGTGCGCCGCATGCGTCGCCTGTACCGCCAGCGGCGCGATGCCTTGAGCGAGGCCCTGCAGCGCCATGCGTGTGGGGGCGCGGCCATCCACGGCGGCACGGCCGGCATGCACCTGGCGCTGCGTTTTCACGATCGCGCATGGGATGACCTGGCGCTGAGCCGCCGCGCCGCGCAGGACGGCATCGTGGCGCTGGCGCTGTCCGCGCATGGCACGGGCGAGGGGACGGGCGAGGGGACTGGCGAGGGGACTGGAGAAGGGGCAGGCTGGAACGGGTTTTTGCTCGGTTATGCGCAGGTGCCGGCCGAGAACATGGATGGTCTGGCGCGCCGTCTGGGCGCAGTGCTTGCGCAAGCCGGCGCGGCTGGGCAGGCGAGGCTGGCACAATAGGCTTTTGCCAGGCTGCGGAAGAGTACTGCCCATGATACTGAGCTGGAAAGCCCCGATTTATTACAATGACAAACTCACCGGTTCCTACGACAAGGAACGTGGGTCGTATGAGACGGCCGGATCGAACTTCGACTATCTGGACCTGCTGCAGGGTGCGCCTTTTCCGCCTGGTATGGACAAGCCACCCGTGCATTTTGTCTGTCCCAGGGAACGGCTGCTGAAATATGACTGCCTGTGGCTGCTCGGTGAGGTGCCGCTGGTCTCGGCCCGCCTGGCCGAGTTCCTCGCCGGCGCTGCCGGCCAGGACGTGGAATTGCTCGCCCCCGCCTGCATCATGGCGGGCGGTGAACTGGTGGAGCAGCCGTTTTACATCGTCAATGCGGCGCAACAAGTACAGACGGTGGACCTCGAGCGTTCAATCGCGGAAAAAGATGACAAGGGCAACATCATCTATTTCACGAGCAGATTTTTCCGCGACGATGCCATGGCGCCCAGGCAGATCGCCAGGGATGCGCAATCGGGCGACCTGTTGCTCTCCAGCGAGCTCGCTGGCCTGATGAAGGCCGCGCGCTTCAAGGGCGACAAGAAGCTGGGGTTTTATCGCGCCGAAGGGCGATGGGAAGAGGCTCTTGAATGAGATCGCACGGGCACCGCGCCCGATGGGGCTTACTGCTGGTCCTGCATCCACTGTTTCAAGCCGTTGACCCAGTTCTTGGCGGGCAGGTTGAACTGCTTCTTGATGGTGGCGGCGCGTTCGTATAAATCGCTGAAGTCGAGCGATGGCGATTTTTTGAAGGCCAGCACGACGATGTTTTCATCTTCCATTTCCGGCACCCAGACGACGGCGTCGAATACCAGTTCCATAGCCTGCAAATTCTTGTCGTAGTTGGGGAAGTCGCCGAAGACATTCGTGCACATGATGCCGTCGTCCGTCAGGCAGTCAAAGCAGGCCTGGTAGAACTCGGGCGTGTCGAGCACGGGGCCGCGCGCGTCTTCGTCGTACAGGTCCACTTGCAGCGCGTCGACGGTGCCATGGTTGACCGGGTCGAGCACGAAGTCGAGCGCATTCATTTCGCGCACATCGAGGCGTGCGTCGTTCGGCGGCAGCGCGAACTGGGCGCCGCAGATGGCGATCACGTTCGGATTGAGTTCGACGGCCGTGACCGAGGCGTCGGGGAAGCGGCGGTAGCTGAACTTGGTCAGCGCGGCGCTGCCCAGGCCCAGCTGCACGATGCGTCTGGGCTGCGTCTTGAACAGCATCCACATCATCATCATCTGCACGTATTCGAGCTCGATGGCATCGGGTTTGTCCAGGCGCATGGCGCCCTGCACCCACTTGGTGCCCAGGTGCAGGTAGCGGATGCCGCGGTGTTCGGTGGTGGTGGCGGGCGGGTGGCCCGGGTGGCTGAAAGCGGTATGGCTGGTGGAGGTAAAGTCGGTCGTCATGGCGCCAGTTTAGCAGCCGCCAAAGAAAAAGACGCCGTGGCGTCTTTTGGGGGGAGCGCTCAAGATTGTTTGCGGCGCCGCGCCAGGAAGCCGAGTATGCCCAGGCCTGCCAGCAGCATGCCATAGGTTTCCGGTTCAGGAACGGGAGCCAGGTTCAGGTTGAAGACGCCGCCATAGCTGCCGCCCTTGGTGTTGCCGATGACGGTGAGGACCAGCGGGCCATTGAACAGGATGCTCGTAGGCGCCAGGGCTTCACCCTGCGCATAGCCAAAGGGGGTGGGGCCGCCAAAGCCGGTCAGGTCGATGCCATTCAGGTTGGCGCTGGTGAAGCTGATGGAGGAACTGTCCGAACCTGTGACGGACAGGTTGGCCAGGAAGGCTTGCGCGGTGGAACCGAAGGTCGCGTTCGGCGTGAACGTGAAGGTATCGGTGAAGTCGCCGAGCGGACTGGGCACGGCGTTGAAGCCGCTGGTCCACAGATTGCCCGTGGTATTGACGAGGTTGACGACGTAGTCGGCGGCGCTGGCGCTGCCGATGGAAGCAGCACTGAGTACTGCCGCTGCCATGAGTGATTTTAATTTCATGTTGATCCCCGCGAAAAGACGATTGATGTTTCAAAAAAACCGTACCGCGCTGATAAATTATCGCTGGGGCATCACATTGTCAATTAGTTATTTCAATATCATTATGCAAACTGAAATAGCTTATTTCTAACACACGGGCATGGGACGTGAGTGATTTCAATATTGATAATTATTATTGTCAATATTTTACTCAAAGATCGGCCGGGATTTGTGGTCTAAAAATCGTTGCGCTGATAACTAATTTCTGTCCAGCAATGGGAGAATCAAGGTCACCGCCAGGCCGCCGCCCTCGCGGTTGGCCAGGGTGATGCGCCCGCCATGGGCTTCGGCGATTTCGCGCGCCAGGGCCAGGCCCAGCCCCGTACCGCTGCGCTTGGTGGAATAAAACGGCACTAGCGCGTTTTCCAGCACGGCGCCGCTCATGCCCGGCCCGCGGTCGCGCACTTCGATGCGCAGCTGGCCATGCGCCTGGCTGACGTGCAGGCCGATGTGCTCTTCCCGCGAGCCCGATTCCAGCGCATTCTTGAGCAGGTTCAGCAGCGCTTGCTGCATTTGCGCCGCATCGAACAAGGCCGCTTGCGCGGGCGGCGGACCGTCGAGCGTAAAGGCCGCTTGCGAGGCCAGGCTGTCGAGGAAAGGCTGCCATTCGCATGGCGCCAGACGCGGCGCGGGCAGCTTGGCAAAGCGCGCATAGCCGAGGATGAAGGTTTCCAGGTGACGCGTGCGTTCTTCGATGGTGGCGAGGATTTGCGGCAGGCGCTCCGTCTGGCCGCGGCGCACCAACTCGGCGCCGGAATGGGCCAGCGAGGCCAGTGGCGCCAGCGAGTTGTTGAGTTCATGGCTGATGACACGGATGACTTTTTTCCAGGTCTGCACTTCCTGGCGCCGCAGCTCCAGGGTCAGCTGGCGCAACAGCAGCAGTTCGTGCTTGCGTCCGTTCAGGCTGAAGCTGCGCCGCGCCAGGTGATACACCTCTTCCTGCTCCCCCTCGCCGCTGGTAAACAAGCCGTCGTTGCGGCGCGCCAGCGCTTCGGCCAGGGCCGGCGCCGCCTGTTGAACGATGTCGGCCAGGTGATGCCCTTCGAGCCGGCGTCCCTGGTGCAGCAGCTGGCGCGCGGCCAGGTTGGCGTAGACGATGGCGCTGCCCTCGGCCACCAGCAGCATGGCCACCGGCGTGTTTTGCACCATGGTGTCGAGCAGCAGTTCGCGCTGCACCAGGTCCAGGCGCTGCTTGCGCAGCACGTCGCCCAGCGCATTGTGGGCCGCCACCAGGTCGGCCAGCTCATCGTCCTGCGGCCAGCGCAGGCTGAAGCCGAAGTCGCCGTCCTGGTAGCTTGTCACCGTACCGCTCAAGGCGCGAAACAGCGACAGCATCGATTGCAGCTGGGCGCGGATGGTAATGATCGCCACCGGCAGCACGCACAGCAGGGTACCGGCCAGCACCAGCAGCGGCTGGCCCGGCAAAAAGTGCGCGAGCAGCAGGGCGATGATGATGCCCAGCACCAGCAGGGTGACGATCAGCGCCGTCCAGCGCGTGAGCAGGGAGAGGCGCATGGGACGGTAGGCCATCAGCCGCGCGCGATGCCCAGGCGTTCCATGCGCCGGTACAGGGCCTGGCGCGACAGCCCCAGTTCCTGCGCCGCCTGCGCCACCACGCCGTGTGCGCGCGCAAGAGCGGCCGTGACGCTGTCGCGGTCCGGTTCCGTCGCGGCGGCATCCTGCGGCGCGCGCGGCGATGCCACACCGGCCAGCGGCAAGCCTGTTTCCAGCGCGCCGATCACCGGGCCGGCCGTCAGAAGGCTGGCACGCTGCATGACGTTTTTCAGTTCGCGCACATTGCCCGGCCAGCCGTGCCCCAGCAAGGTCGCCTGCGCCTGCGCATCCAGCGTCTTTTCGCTGCCCAGGAAATGCCGCGCCAGTACCAGGATGTCCAGCGGGCGCTGGGCCAGCGGCGGCAGGCGCAGTTCGATCACGTTCAGGCGGTAGAACAGGTCTTCGCGAAACGTGCCGGCCTTGATCATCGCCGGCAGGTCGGCGTTGCTGGCGCTGATGACGCGCACTTTCACTTGCCGCTCGCGGTTCGAGCCGAGGCGCTCGAAGCGTCCCGTTTCGAGCACGCGCAGCAGTTTCATTTGTCCGGCCAGCGGCAGGTTGCCGATCTCGTCGAGGAACAGGGTACCGCCGTCGGCCGCGTCGAACTTGCCGTCGCGCGCGCGCGTGATGCCCGTGTAGGCGCCCGCTTCGGCGCCGAACAGTTCCGCCTCGATCAGCTCCACGGGCACGGCACCGCAATTGAGCACGACGAAGGGGCCGCTGGCGACCTGGGAATTGGCTTGCACGATGGCGGCAATGCGTTCCTTGCCGCTGCCGTTCGGCCCCGAGATGAGCACGGGCACGTCGGCCCGCGCCACCTGGCACGCCAGGTGCACGACTCGTTCCGTGGCCGGGTCTTGCCATACCATGCCGCGCAGGTCGAAGTCGTGTTCCAGGGTGTGGCGCTGACGCTGCTCGGCCACCACGCGCTGGCGCAGCGCGCGGTTGGCTTGTCCCAGCTCCAGCAGGTTCTGCACGCTGGCGATCAGGCGCCGGTCGTCCCATGGCTTGGCCAGGTAGTCGGCCGCGCCGGACTTGATCAGGTCGACGGCCGCGTCGAGCTGGGTCCATGCCGTCAGCAGAATCACGGGCAGATCCGGGTAGCGTGCGCGGATCGCGTGGAACAGCGCGCCGCCTTCCTCGCCCGACGTGGTGTCGGCCGTGAAGTTCATGTCCTGCACCACCAGGTCGATGGCGTGGCGCTCGAGCAGCTGCAAGCCCTCCTCGGGCGAGGCCGCGCGCACGGCGTCGATCTCGTGCAGGGAGAGCAGCACATCGAGCGCGATGGCCACGGCGGCATTGTCGTCAATAATCAGTACGGTAGGCATGCGCGCAGCATATCACTCAGGTGCCGGCTCAGGTACTGCGGGTGGCAGTGGCCGGCGAAATGCTGGCCGCGCGCCATGCCGGACCGTACACGGCGCCCACACCCAGCAGCCAGAACACGAGCGCGCCGGCCAGCAGATAGCCGGGCGGCAGGCGCGCCATTTCCAGCTGGCTGACCAGCAGCTGGTTCAAGCCCAATCCCAGCAGCACGCCGCACGCCACGCCGACGCTGGTGATCATGAAATTCTCGGTCAGGAAGTAGCGCAGGATGTCGATGCGGCGCGCACCGAGTGCACGGCGTACCCCGATCTGTTTGCGGCGCTGCGCCACCCACAGGCTGGCGATGCCGACGATGCCGCTGGCCGTCACCAGCAGCAGCAGGGTCGAGACGGCGATCAGCATCCATGACAAGCCCTGGTCGGCCCGGTAGCGCGCCTTGCGATGCTGTTCCAGGGTGTCGGTGGTGACCAGCAGCCGGTCCGTGCTGGAGGTGCGGATGGCCTGTTCCGCCTCCTGCATCAGGCGGTCACGCTGGCCAGGTTCTGCCCGCACGGCGTACAGCAGCAGGCCACGCCCGCCCGTCAGGCGCGCCGGCAGCAGCGCCGAGTATTCGCCACGGGGCTTGGTTTGCGCTCCCTGGGTCTGCAGCCGCTCGACGACGCCCACCACGCGCAGTTCCGGGTCGTCCGAGCCGGTGCCCTGGTACAAGGTCTTGCCGACAAAGCTGGCCTCGCCGGGCCAGATCTTTTGCGCCGCCGCCCGCGTCAGTATCAGCACCTTGGGCGAGCTCTCGTCGACGTCTTCGTTGATCTCGGGCACCTCGTCGGGCTGGAAATCGCGCCCTTCGACCAATCGCAAACCATACGTTCTGATCAGCGAATCGGGACTGACATAGGTTGACACTTCGGCGCTGGCCGAGGCCTGGCCGCGCTTGGCCGACACGCTGGTGATGTGGCCGGAGCGTGACAGCACCGCCTGTGACGTTTGCGCCACCGACATCACGCCCGGCAGTGCGCGCAGCAGTGCCGCCTGGCGCTTCTGTTCGGCCAGCTGGCGCTCATGGCTGCCTCGGTTGAGGTTCTGGATATTGACGTAAAAAACGTCGTTTTCAGCGGCCACGCCGCTGGGCCGCGCGGCGACGGCCTGGCGTACGTTGACGATATACAGGGCGTTGGCCAGGATGGCCAGGCTGATCGCGACCTGCACGGCCACCAGGACGGCGCCGGTTTTGCTGCGCATCAGCGCCGACAGGATGGGACGGATTTCCATGCTGGACCTCATGTAGGGTAAACGATGTTCATTGGGATTTGAGCTGGATGGCCGGCGTCACCTGGCAGGCGCGCCAGGTAGGCAAGAGGCCGGCCATCAGGGCCGCCAGCACCGACATGGCAAACGTCAGCAGCAGCATCGGTATGTCCATGTGCGCGACGGTGCCCAGGTCCTCGGACTGCCGGCTGACCACGGCCAGCGCGCCAAGCGCCAGCAGCAAGCCCAGTACGCCGCCGGCCAGGCCGATCACGCCGCTTTCGATCAGGAACTGGCGGAAGATGTCGCGCCGCGTGGCGCCCAGCGCGCGGCGGATGCCCACCTCGCTGGCGCGCACGGAAAACTTCGCCAGCAGCAGGCCGATGGTATTGACCAGGCACAGCAACAGGAAGCCGAACGCCAGCCAGGCCGCCAGCTTGTTGTCGTTGTCGACTACCTGCAAAAAGCTCATCCACTCGTTCAGATCGTACAGGCTGTTCGGCGCATTGCGTTTCATGCGCCCCAGCTTGCGCTGCTCGCCCGCATACGCATCCAGGTACTGCTGCAGCTGGCCGCGCTCGCCGCTGCTGGCCATTTCGAACCAGAACTGCAGCCAGGTGCAGCCCGACGCGAGCCTGCCCTGGTAGCCGGGTGCGTTATTGTCGCCGTTGCAGCTCATGCCGCCATCGTGCTCGGTTTCGTGGCGGATGGCGCTGGCAAACGGAATGAAGAATTCATCCTCCGGGCCGAATGCGCCCTTGCTGCCGATAATGTGATGGGCGCGTGGCACCACGTCCCAGGTGGTCAGCACGCCCGTCACCATGTAGGGCCGGCCCAGCACCGTGACGCGCTGGCCGACCGGATTGCTGCTGCCGACCAGCTTTTCGGACAGCGCGCGGCTCAGCACGATCACATCGGCGCCGCTGGCGTCGTCGGCTTCGCTCCATGGCTGGCCATACAGGAACGTCGGCTCGAACATGGCAAAGAAGTCGCGCGTGGGCGCCATGCCCTGCGCATTGAAGACGCCGATATCCTTGCGCAACGGCTCGACCGGGCCGGCCACGCCGTACATCACGGTGCGGCGCACACCCACTTTGCTGGCCATGAAATTGCGCGCGTCGATATAGCTTATCTGGGATTGCGCGAAGCTGGGTTTGTCGCCGGGCACGTAGCCCTTGACGGGCAGGATGTCGATCATCGGCACGAACAGGCGGTCGCTCTTGTGCGGCAGCGGGTCGCCCGACATGGCGTGCAGGATGGTGACGGTGGACACGCTGGCGGCCACGCCGACGGCCAGGGTCAGCACCATCAGCGCCGTCAGGGCGCGGTTGCGGCGCAGGCTGCGCAAGCCCAAGGTGAAATAGTAGCGGAACATGGGCTCTCCTTACGCGGTCGCCGCGTGCTGCGGCTTGGCCGACAGCGTGGCGCGGTGCTGTACCAGGTCCGACACCTGGCCGTCGATGATGTGCACGTTGCGCTGGCTGCGCAGCGCCAGTTCCGGATCGTGCGTGACCATCAGGATGGTGGTGCCTTGCGCGTTGATTTCTTCCAGCAGTTCCATCACGCCGCGCGCCATCTGCGTGTCCAGGTTGCCCGTCGGTTCATCGGCCAGCAGCAGCTTGGGCGAGCCGGCCAGCGCGCGCGCGATCGCCACGCGCTGCTGCTGGCCGCCCGACAGTTCGGCCGGATAGTGTTTCATGCGCGACGCCAGGCCGACCTTGGCCAGCGCCTCCTCGATGCGCTCCTTGCGTTCGGCGCGGTTGAAGCCCCGGTAGCGCAGCGGCACGTCGACGTTGTCGAACAGCGACAGGTCGGGAATCAGGTTGAAACCCTGGAAGATGAAGCCGAGCTTTTCATTGCGCAGGCGCGAGCGGGCATTGTCGTCCATGCCCCTGACGTTGACGCCGTCGAGTATGTATTCGCCGTCGGTGAATTCCTCGAGCAGGCCGGCGATGTTCAGAAAGCTCGTCTTGCCCGAGCCGGACGGCCCCGTGACGGTGACGAATTCACCTTGTTGCACATGGATGTCGAAGCCGCGCAGCGCGTGGGTTTCGATCATGTGGGTGCGGTAGACTTTGCTCAGGTTTTGCATGCGCAGCATGGAGGGCCTCTCAGGGTATAAGTTGAATGATGTGTCAGTTGAGCGAGACGCGGGCCGCGTTCTCGAAGTTTTCCGTGCCGGCGACGACGACCTTGTCGCCCAGCTTCAAGCCGTCGAGAATTTCCACGGCCGACACGCTGGTCGCGCCCAGCTTGATCGGTGTGCGCATCGCCACGCCGTCGCGCACGACGTAGGCGAAACGGCCGCCTTCCGCTTCGACGAAGGAGCCGCGCGCCAGCATCAGCACATTCGGTTTTTCATCGATCAGCAGGCGCGCCGCCACGCGCTGGTTCTGGCGCAGGCCGGCCGGCTGCTCGCCGTCGAAACGCACGCGCGCCAGCACCTGGTTTTTCACCACTTCGGGCGACAGCGCCGACAGCTTGCCGGTGGCCCGGATGGCGCCCGTTTCGATCTCGGCGCGCATGCCCAGGCCGATGTCGGCGACATAGGTTTCCGGCACCTCGAGCTCGACTTCCAGCTGCGACAGGTCGACCAGAGTCATCAGGGCCGTATTGGCTTGCACCACGCTGCGGTTGGCCACCGACAGGGTGCCGATGAAACCGTTGACGGGTGCGCGCACGGTCAGTTCATCGACCCTGCGCTGGGCGTTGTCGCGGACGAGACGCTGGCGTTCCAGTTCGTTGACCCTGGTCTTGAGCGCCAGGCTCACGTCTTCGCTTTCCAGGCCCGCCGCCTGCGAGGCGTGCTTGCTGCGGATATCGGCCGAATTCAAGGCGTCCTTGGCCTTCTGGTAATCGATCTTAGCGATGATGCCCACCTGCGCCACGCTTTCATAGCGCTCAAGCGTGCGCTGCGCGGACAGGCGGTCGATTTCCGCCGTGTCGGCTTCGCGCCGCGCCAGCAGTTTCTGTTTCTTGGCCAGGATCTGCTGGCGCGCCACTTCCGCCTCCAGCTGCTGCACGCTCGATTGTTCGCGCTTGAGCGCGTCGGACAGGTCCGGCGACTCCAGCACGGCCAGGATGTCGCCCTTTTTCACCGTGTCGCCCGCCTTCGCTTTCAGCGTGACGGTGGCCACCGTGGTCGAATACAGGGTCGGGCTGATGGCGGCGACGATGCGGCCCGTGACGGCCGCGTCGCGGATCAGGGTGCCGCGCGTGACGTCGGCGATGCGCAGGCGGCTGCTGTTGACGGAATGCTCGCTGTTGCGCCAGCCGGCAACGGCAGCGATGGCGGCGCCGATGATGACGACGGCGCCAGCGAGCAGCAGGGCGCGTTGCTTGTGGCGCTGGCCCGGCGGGGCGGACAGTACGGCGTCTTGGGAAGAGGTATCGCGGATCATGGTCATGTCTCGTGAAGGATTTCCTTTCCAACGCACGATCCATGCCAATGATTAAATCATTGATTTGAATGGGAAAAAATCCGGGTGTCCGGCTGTCCGCCGTGTCCGCGCTGTCCAGGCGCTGTCCGTGTGCAAGTCGCACTTGATAAATTGGCAATCGCCTGCATCTGCTGTGGCGTTCCCTTCATTGACTCCACCACAGGCGCCATGCATCCGTTCCTCCAGCAACTTTTCCCTGCCAGCGTCTTCGCGCCGGCGCTCGATTATCCTTTCGCGCGCAGCGACGTGGCGATGCTGCAGCAGCTGACGGGCGAAGCTCCATCGCTCGATCGCCAGACCTGGGACGAGCTGATGCTCGACCAGTATGCCTCGCAGCTGGCGCGCGAGACCAGCATCTTCGGCCAGCAGGAGCTGCACCGGCGCTTGAGCGGCGGCCAGGCCGACCCTGCCTCGATCGCGCGCGTCAAACAGTTGCTGGATGACCCGGCCCAGGTGACCGCCATGGAGCATGCCTGCCTGCCCTTGCGCCAGGCCGATACGGAATTGAGCGAAACCCTGTTCGGCCCGGCGCTGCCGCCGGCGCCATGGTGGCGCACCTGGCTATGGCTGGTGCCGCTGGCCTTGGTGCTGGCCATCGCCGCCACCTGGCTGGTGGGCTGGCCGGCGCTGTTTGGCGTGCTGGCCGCCTGTGTCGCGTTGATGGCTGTGCAGGTGCGTTTTTACGAAAGTGCCAAAGCGTGGGAGCGCACGCTCGATACCTTGCGCTATCTGCTGAAAACCCGTACCGCACTGGCGCGGCTCGATGTGCCGGCAGTCTTGCCATTGGCTGCCGGCAGCGCGCAGGCGGCCAGGCTGACGCGCGCCATCGAGCGCTCGCTGCTGCATTACGTGCCCTTCGTCGATACGGTACTGGTCGAATATGGCGACTGGTTGCTGCTGAAAAACGTCAAGCGCTATTTCCGCACGCGCCAGCTGGTGGCGCAGCAGTTGCCCTTCCTGCGCGACAGCTTTAGCCAGGTGGCGCAGCTGGAGGCGGATCTGGCGCTGGCACGGCAGTTGCGTGCGGCGCCCGTGTTTTGCTGGGCGGGTACCGCAGCGCCGCGCGCGCTGGCTTTGCAGGGCATGCGGCATCCCTTGCTGGAGAACGCCGCGCCGCTGTCGTTCGGCGTGCAGGGCAAGGGTGGTTTCATCTCAGGCCAGAACGGTATCGGCAAGAGCACCTTGCTGCGCTGCATAGGCTTGAACCTGGTCTGCGCACGGGCCTTTGGCTTCTGTCATGCGGACAGCGCCGATGTGCCGCGCCTGGCCGTGTATGCGAGCATGCAGAACGAGGATTCGCTCGATGGCGGCGAAAGTTTGTATATCGCCGAATTGCGGCGCGCGCGCGAATTGCTGGCACTGGCTGAAGAGGGCGCGCCGGCCCTGTTCCTGATCGACGAGATTTTCCGTGGCACGAATCACCTTGAATCGGTGGCGGCGGCCGCCGCCGTGCTGCACAGCCTGGCGGCGCAGCACCTGGTGATCGTCTCCTCGCACAACCTGGTATTGGGGCCGCTGCTGGAAGACTGTCTGGCGCCGTGGTGCGTGCGCCGCGATGACGGGGGCGCGCTGCTGCTGGCGCCCGGCGTGCTGCAGGCCACGAATGGCATCGTGCTGCTGGCGCAGCGCGGTTTTGACGCCGGTATCGCGGACAAGGCCGGACGCGTTTTTGACTGGCTCAGCACGCACATGGCGCAACCGGCCGATTGCGGCGGCGTGCTGGAACGGGCGTGATGGCCGCCCTTATTTGTCCTGCTTTTCCGGCGTGCTCTTGTCGATCACTTCGCGGCAATCGCCGCGGATGATGGCGTTGTCGTAGTTGGTCCAGCCGTAGCTGTCGACGTAGCGCTTGTGCTGCTTGAAGCGGGCGCTGGCGATGCTCCATTCGGGCTGTTCGCCGGCGAAGCGGATGTCGCCCAGGTCGAGCAGGGTATGGAACATGTTTTCCGTCGACAGGCGCGCCTTTTGATGGCGCCGCAGCTGCGTTACCTTGTCCGGATAGTGCTGCTTGAATTGCGGCGAATACCAGACGAAGGCGGGCACGTGGAATTCGAACTGCGTGTTGTGGCCATGGAAGGCCAGGCGGCAGGTGCCGTCGTACAGGGTCTGGCCGTGATCGGCCACATAGACGAGCGAGCTGCGCAGGGCGGTGCGCTGGCCGTCGTCCTTCAGCATGCCGATCACGTTCGACAGGAACCAGTCCGTGTACAGGATGGAGCTGTCGTAGCTGTTGTTCAGCTGCGGCTTGATGGCCGTGTCCGTGTAGACGGGCTTGTCGACGCCGAACAGCGAAGGCTGCCACTTGTCGAAGGCCTTCGGATAGCGCTGGCTGTAGTTCCAGTGGCTGCCCAGCGTGTGCAGCACGATGAGTTTTTTCGGCGCCGGGTCGGCCAGCGCGTTCTTGAACGGATCGAACAGGATCTGGTCGAAGTTCGAACTGTTGGTAAAGCCGCCCAGGTTCAGAAATTGCACCACGTCCGCTTCCTTGGCAAATACGGACACGGGCGTGTCGAACTGGCCGAACGAGATCTGGTTCGACAGCCAGTAAGTCTTGAAGCCCGCTTCCTTGTAGGCGGTCAGGAAGGATTTTTCCGAGAAGCCATCCTTGAGGCTTTGCGTGGCCGGCTTGCGCGAGATGATCACGGGTACGGACAGGCGCGTGGCGGAAACGGCCGTGATGACGTCGGCCAGCGGCACCAGGTTGCTTTCCTGTTTCAGCAGGGGATTGGTGTCGCGTTCGTAGCCGTTCAGGCTCCAGCGGTCGTAGCGCGACGATTCGCCGATCACCATGACCACCACTTCCGGGTTGGTATCGGGCTGTTGCTGGTGCGCGCCGAAACGGAAGCTGCTGCTTTTCTGTCCCAGCTTGGCCAGGTATTTGCGTTCCTTGTAGAAATCAAAGCCGCGCGCGGCCAGGCCGAAGGGCCAGGAATTGCTGACGGTGTCGAAGGCGTAGGGCAGGCGCGCCCAGTGGGGCAGGCTGGGCCAGCCCAGGCCCGTTTCATCGGCGCCGGCGATGCTGGCGTTTTCCGGCTTGTTGCTTTCCTCGTCTTCCTCTTCCGTTTCGTCGTCGGCCGAGCTGGCGTCGCCGAAGCCGGAAGCACCCGGCTTGCCGCTGGCCGCCGGCTTGCTGGCCTTGGCGGACGCGGCGGCGCTGTGCACGGTCTTGGCCTCGAAACCGAATTCGTAGCCATACCACCAGAAGCCGCACAGCAGGATCAGCAGCACGAAGGCGGCCGGGCGCGTCTTGCCGCGCCAGTCGAGGTCGCGCGTGCGCGTGGCCGCATACCAGCTCAGGGCGCACCAGGTGATCACGCCCAGCATGACGGCGCCCATCAGCCAGACTTTTTGCCCGAGGAATTCCATTGCCTCCTTGGGACTGGTTTCGAAGATGATGCCCAGGTGGTGCGTGGAAATGCCCTGGCCATAAAAGATGAACAGGTAGATTTCCGTCGGCAAGGCCAGGAAGGCGGGCACCAGCAGCCAGTGGAAATAGGCGGGGCGCTTGAACACGCTCCAGACGGCCAGCCAGGCCAGCAGCTCGAACGTGAGCATCTGCCATGGATGCTCGAGCGCACGCCCCAGCAGCGCGGGGATGAAGGGCACGGCCGTCAGCGACGCATACGTCAGGAGCAGGATCAGATTGGCGGGGCGAAGCAAGGAGCGCATAAGGGGAGGCAGCGAAAAATGTCCGCTATTATCAATCCTTTTGTTGTCTTGCGGTCACACAAGAATGTGCACAGCAGATGCTTGGCTGGAGGGAAAGAATGCCAAATCATCAATGGTTTGCGCATGCCGGCATCCGCGCATCGTTGCCAAAGATTAGTCAAAATGCCACAAACGCCTGCCATTTTTGCCTTTTTTTATAGCAAAAAGCGGTAAACCGATTGACCCCCTGTGGCACAAGGTCTAAACTAGCGAGTTCTCGATTTTATTCTGCTCATCGTTTACGCATTACTTGGCATTTCATGGCCGCTCCTAATCGAGTGGCTGCGGGCGCCTCCGGTGCGCAGTAGATGAAAGCGGGACGAGGTTTTAGTCGCCGGGCATCTTGCCCGGGTTATTAATCGTAGTTTTTTGTTGGATTTATAACGATGCCAACCATCAATCAATTGATTCGCAATCCACGCGTCGCTTTGACCGTGAAGAGCAAATCGCCGGCGCTGGAAAACAGCCCGCAAAAACGTGGCGTCTGCACACGTGTTTACACCACGACTCCAAAGAAGCCTAACTCGGCTCTGCGTAAAGTCGCTAAAGTTCGCCTGACCAATGGTTTCGAAGTCATTTCGTACATTGGCGGTGAAGGCCATAACCTGCAAGAGCATAGTGTTGTGCTGTTGCGCGGCGGCCGCGTCAAGGATTTGCCGGGTGTGCGTTACCACATGGTTCGCGGTGCTCTGGATACCCAAGGCGTTAAAGACCGTAAGCAATCGCGTTCGAAGTACGGTACCAAGCGCGCTAAAGCTGGCAAGAAGTAATAAGTTGTACGCAGCAAACCCAAGTTTCGCTCAGTGGCAACTAGCTAAGTGAATGTAGTCGACCGCATCTGGTCGAGTAAGTGGAAGACTATGATGGTCGTCCGCGAGTGTGCGAAGAACGCGCGCTCAACTGAAGATTGAAAGGAATTGATATGCCACGTCGTCGTGAAGTACCCAAGCGCGAAATTTTGCCAGATCCAAAATTCGGCAACACTGATGTCGCTAAATTTGTAAACGTGCTGATGCTGTCCGGTAAGAAATCGGTTGCAGAAAACATCATCTACGGTGCTTTCGAGCACATCGCAGCAAAATCGGGCAAAGATCCGCTCGAAGTTTTTGCTACCGCAATCAACAACGCCAAGCCGCTGGTTGAGGTGAAATCCCGTCGCGTCGGTGGTGCAAACTACCAGGTGCCGGTCGAAGTTCGCCCAGTCCGTCGTATGGCTCTGTCCATGCGTTGGTTGCGTGAAGCTGCTAACAAGCGCAGCGAAAAATCGATGCCACAACGCCTCGGCGGTGAGCTGATGGAAGCGGCTGAAAGCCGCGGCGGCGCGATGAAAAAACGCGACGAAGTCCATCGTATGGCTGAAGCGAACAAAGCGTTCTCGCATTTCCGCTTCTAATATAAAGCCAGCTACCGCAAGGCGGCTGTCAAGCATCTGTTGTTCGAGGCCGGGCTCATTTTTGCAAAAAAATGCTGCTCGGTTTTGTCCATTCATTTAGGATTAATTATGGCCCGCAAGACCCCCATTGAGCGCTATCGTAATATCGGTATCTCCGCTCACATCGATGCAGGTAAGACGACCACGACCGAGCGCGTCCTGTTCTACACAGGCGTGAACCACAAGCTGGGCGAAGTCCATGATGGCGCTGCCACCACCGACTGGATGGCACAAGAGCAAGAGCGCGGTATCACGATTACCTCGGCTGCTGTTACGTGCTTCTGGAAAGGCATGGCAAACAACTTCCCAGCTCACCACATCAACATCATCGACACCCCAGGCCACGTTGACTTCACCATTGAAGTGGAACGTTCGATGCGCGTGTTGGATGGCGCCTGCATGGTTTACTGTGCAGTCGGCGGCGTGCAGCCACAATCGGAAACGGTATGGCGTCAGGCTAACAAGTACAAAGTGCCACGTCTGGCCTTCGTGAACAAGATGGACCGTACCGGCGCCAACTTCTTCAAGGTCTACGATCAGATGCGTTCGCGTCTGAAAGCCAACCCAGTACCTATTCAGATGCCTATCGGCGCTGAAGACGTCTTCACCGGTGTTATCGATCTGGTCAAGATGAAAGCGGTTATCTGGGACGACGCTTCGCAAGGCATGAAGTTCGAATACGGCGACATTCCTGCACACCTGGCCGCTGATGCTGCCAAGTGGCGCGAAAACATGGTTGAAGCCGCTGCTGAAGCGTCGGAAGACCTGATGAACAAGTACCTGGAAGAAGGCGACCTCTCGGAAGAAGAGATCAAGGCTGCCCTGCGTCAGCGTACCATCGCCAGCGAAATCGTTCCAATGTTGTGCGGTACCGCCTTTAAAAACAAGGGCGTACAAGCCATGTTGGACGCGGTCATCGAGTACCTGCCATCGCCAATCGACATTCCACCTGTCCCAGGTCTGGACGAGGACGAGCAGCCAGTCGAGCGCGCAGCTGACGACAATGAGAAATTCTCGGCATTGGCGTTCAAGATCGCAACCGATCCGTTCGTCGGTCAGTTGTGCTTCATCCGTTGCTACTCGGGTACCCTGAATTCGGGCGACTCGGTGTTGAACTCCGTGAAGCAGAAGAAAGAGCGTATCGGCCGTATCGTGCAGATGCAAGCGAACGAACGCGAAGAAATCAAGGAAATGCGCGCTGGCGACATCGCCGCCGTTGTGGGTCTGAAAGACACCACCACTGGCGATACGCTTTGCGACGAAAAAGCCAGCGTCGTTCTGGAACGCATGGTCTTCCCTGAGCCAGTGATTTCGCAGGCAGTCGAGCCAAAAACCAAGGCCGACCAGGAAAAAATGGGCCTGGCGCTGAACCGCCTGGCTGCAGAAGATCCATCGTTCCGCGTGCGTACCGATGAAGAATCGGGCCAGACCATCATCGCCGGTATGGGCGAGTTGCATCTGGACATCATCGTTGACCGCATGAAGCGCGAATTCAACGTTGAAGCGACCGTCGGCAAGCCACAAGTGGCTTACCGCGAAACGATCCGTAAAGTGTGCGAAGAGTCGGAAGGCAAATTCGTCAAGCAATCGGGTGGTCGTGGTCAATACGGTCACGTGGTTCTGAAGATCGAACCGCAAGAACCGGGCAAGGGCTTCGAATTCGTTGACGCGATCAAGGGCGGTACCGTTCCTCGCGAATACATCCCTGCAGTTGAAAAAGGTGTGCGCGACACGCTGACTTCGGGCGTGATGGCTGGTTACCCAGTCGTTGACGTGAAAGTCACGCTGTTCTTCGGTTCGTACCATGATGTTGACTCGAACGAAAATGCATTCCGCATGGCCGCTTCGATGGCATTCAAAGATGGCTGCCGCAAAGCATCGCCAGTCATCCTGGAGCCGATGATGGCCGTGGAAGTGGAAACGCCGGAAGACTACGCCGGTACCGTGATGGGCGATCTGTCGTCGCGTCGCGGTATGGTGCAAGGTATGGATGAAATTGCTGGCGGTGGCGGCAAGATCATCAAGGCCGAAGTACCGCTGTCGGAAATGTTCGGTTACGCCACGTCGTTGCGTTCGTCGACCCAAGGTCGTGCGACTTACACGATGGAATTCAAGCACTATGCTGAAGCACCTAAGCATGTGACTGAAGCAATCGTAAGCTCGAAAGCTAAGTAATAGAAGTTCCGGGCCGGCTTTCACGAGAATGCCGGTCCCTACATTTAAATCATTGTTCTAAGGAAGAATAAAATGGCAAAAGGTAAATTCGAACGGACCAAGCCGCACGTCAACGTCGGCACCATCGGCCACGTCGACCACGGTAAAACCACGCTGACCGCTGCAATCGCAACGGTTCTGTCGAAG
>NZ_JBNYXU010000014.1:0-112782 GCF_051380835.1 Janthinobacterium aestuarii | reverse complement strand
CGTCAGTTCCTCTTCCCATGCCGCCTTTTCCGCTTGCACGGTGGCATAGCGCTCGTCGCGCGTCGCGTCGCAGTCGAGGCTCTTGCCGTCCAGGCGGGACAGGATGGCTTTGGCGGCTGCCTTGGCGTCGCCGCAGATGCCGACGGAGATTTTCTTGACCAGGCCCAGCATCTTGTTGTCCGCGTCGATCTGGATGATCTTCGCGTTTTTCGGCCAGTAATCCATGCCGTGCTGCGGCAAGGTGCCGAACGGGCCCAGGCGCGAGCCTAAGGCGACCACGACGTCGGCCTTGGCGATCAGTTTCATGGCAGCTTTCGAACCTTGATAACCGAGCGGACCGCACCACAGCGGATGGCTGGCGGGGAAGGAATCGTTATGCAGGTAGCTGTTGACGACAGGGGCGCCCAAGCGCTCGGCCAGGGCCTTGCACTCCTCAATCGCTTCGCCCATGACGACGCCGCCGCCCGAGATGATGACGGGGAACTTGGCCTTGGCCAAGAGCTCGGCCGCATCGTTGAGGCTTTGTTCGCCGCCGGCGCCACGGTCCAGGCGGTTCGGTTTTGGAATTTCGGCCTTGATTTCGCCATAAAAATAGTCGCGCGGGATATTCAGCTGCGTCGGGCCCATTTCGGACATGGCGCGGTCAAAGCAGCGGCCCGTGAATTCCGCCATGCGTGCCGGATTGGTCACATGGCCCTGGTACTTCGTGAATTCCTCGAACATCGGCAGCTGGTTCGCTTCCTGGAAGCCGCCCAGGCCCATGCTCATGGTGCCCGTCTCCGGCGTGATGATGACGACGGGCGTATGCGCCCAGTAGGCGGCGGCAATCGCCGTCACGCAATTGCTGATGCCGGGGCCGTTCTGGCCGATGACGACGCCATGGCGGCCCGAGACGCGGGCGTAACCGTCAGCCATGTGGCCGGCGCCCTGCTCATGCACGACGGGGATCAGGCGGATGCCGGCGGGGGCAAAAATGTCCATCGGGTCCATGAAGGCCGAGCCCATGATGCCGAACATGTCGGTCACGCCATTGGCGGCCAGGGTTTCCACGAACGCTTCGGAAGGCGTCATCTTTTGCGGGCCGGTGGGGATGGCCGCTGCGGCGGCGGCTTTTTGGTCGGACAAATCAGTCATGGCTCAGTCTCCTTACGGTTTTATAAAAAATCGGTATATTTTGTTCCGATATTTGAAATACATGCTCAATTTAACGGTTGCGAAATGCGCTGTCAATGAAAACTCATGAAAAATCGGACTGTTTCATTCCTGAATCCGGAATCCATGCATGTGCACCGCTGCTGAAACAACAATGGCGGCTTATCCGCAACAGACAAGCCGCCATCGCTCCCTGCTCCGCCGTGCTTAGAACTTCAACCGCATGCCGGCCGTGAAGGCGCTCGAGTTATGCCCAGGCAAGGGCACGCTGCCGCCGCTTGATGCATCGCCGACGAAATTGGTGCCAGCGCCATCGTTGTTGATGCGCCCGTACGAGGTGTACAGATTCGTGCGCTTGGACAAGGCATAGGTGTAGCCGATGGCCAACTGGCGCCCGCCGCGGCGCGCATTCGTGCGGTCATCCTTCTTGATATAGGACGCCATCACGCTGCCCGCCGCGCCCACGGGGGCCGACGCGCCCAGCATGTAGCTGCGGAAATCCGTGCCCGCGTCATCCTTGTCCGTTTCATAGGCGGCGTGCAGCTTGGCGGGGCCGAAGTCGTAGGTGCCGCCCAGCAAGGTGACCTTCGCCGTGTTCAGCGGCGTGTCCTTGCGGTTGTCATGGGCCAGGGTCAGCACCAGCGGGCCGTTGGCGTAATCGATGGAAAAGTCGATGGTGCGGCCCAGGGTATTGCTGTCCGGCTTTTCGCCGAGGCCAACCATCACGGCGGCCGACAAGCCGTTCACCTTCGGCGTTTCATACATGATGGAATTTTTCGTGCGCAAGCTGGCCACGCTCATCAGGTTGATCGAGGCGCCCGTCATGCCCGTCTCGAAGGGGTCGATATTGTCCAGCGCGGTGAACAGCGGGTTGTGCTGCAAGCCCAGGTTCACGGCGCCGTAGCCGCCCGACAGGCCCACGTAAGCCTTGCGCCCGAACAGGGCGCCCTGGCGGTTGGCACCCGTATCCACGTCGAGACCATTTTCCAGCACGAAATTGGCCTTCAGGTTGTTGCCCAGGTCTTCCGTGCCCTTGAAGCCGATGCGGCTGCCCGACTGCACGCCGGTGGCCAGCTTGGTAACGGAACCGTCAGCGCCGCCGTGTTCGGACGTCAGGCCCGCATCGAGCAAGCCGTACACGGTGACGGACGATTGGGCGCTGGCGTTGCCGGCGAAGAAGGAGGCCAGGATGGCTGCCGCTACGAGTGTGTGATTCATGTCATCTCCAGGTATTGTGGTTTTTATAAACGCTTGAAACGATAAACAACTGCCTTGCTACAAATCGGACTCAGGCGATCAGCCCGGCCATCGGCGACGACGGCGAGGCGCTCATGACGCCTGCTCTTCGGGGCATGCGCCCGGCCAGATAGGCCTCGCGTCCGCCCTGCACTGCCAATTTCATGGCGCGCGCCATGCGTATCGGTTCGCGCGCCGCCGCGATGGCGGTATTCATCAGGATGCCGTCGCAACCGAGTTCCATGGCGATGGCAGCGTCCGACGCCGTGCCCACGCCGGCATCGACCAGCACGGGAACCTGGGCTTGCTCGATGATCAGGGACAAATTCCACGGATTCAGAATGCCCATGCCCGAGCCGATCAATGACGCCAGCGGCATGACGGCGATGCAGCCGATGTCTTCCAGCATGCGCGCCTGGATGGGGTCGTCGCTGCAATACACCATCACCTGAAAACCGTCGCGCACCAGTTCCTGCGCCGCCTTCAATGTTTCCGGCATGTTCGGGAACAGGGTCTTTTCATCGCCGAGCACTTCCAGCTTGCACAGCTGGTGGCCTCCCAGCAGCTCGCGCGCCAGCTGCAAGGTGTAGACGGCGTCGCGCGCGTTGTAGCAGCCGCCCGTGTTGGGCAGGATCGTGTATTTCGATGGCGGTATGAAGTCGAGCAGGTTCGGCTCGCCCTTTTCCTGGCCGATGTTGACCCGGCGGATCGTCACGGTGACAATCTCGGCGCCGCTCTCTTCGATGGCCAATCGCGTTTCCTCGAAATCCTTGTATTTACCCGTGCCCACCAGCAGGCGCGACTGGTAGGTGGTGCCGGCCAGGGTCAGGCCGGTCGGTGGTTGGCTGGGGGTGGCGTCGTCTCTCATCGTGATGCTCTCCTAAGTTGATGTAACTGCGGTACCTCGCGAAGGGTTTCTCCGCAAAACGCAAAATCGACTTCCGGCCGCCGTCCCGACACGAGCTCGGCGATCGCCCTGCCCGCGCCGCAACCCATGGTCCAGCCCAGGGTGCCGTGGCCCGTGTTGAGGAACAGCTGGCGGTAACGCGTGGCGCCGATATACGGCACGTTCGACGGTGTCAGGGGGCGCAAGCCGGCCCAGTAGACGGGATCGCTGTAATCGCAGGCGTGGGGGAACAGCGCCTGCACTCTGCGCGTGATGGCGGCGCAGCGCACGGGGTTCAGTTCACGCGTGTAGCCGCTCAGCTCGCACGTGCCCGCCACGCGCAAGCGCGATCCCAGGCGCGAAAACACCAGCTTGTGGCCGTCGTCCGTCAGCGAGACGGTCGGTGCTCTGGCAGGGTCGAGTATCGGATAGGTAGCCGAGTAACCTTTGCCCGGATACAGCATCAAGCGGATGCCGAGCGGCTGCAGCAGAGGCGCGGAAAAGCTGCCCATGGCCACCACCACGGCGTCCGCATGATCGAAGCGGTGACGGCCGTAGGCATCGATGCATTCCACGCCCGTGATGCGTTCGCCATCCGCCAGCAAGCGCGTCACCGTCGTGCCATACTGAAAATCCACGCCGGCCGCGGCCGCGCGGGCCGCCAAGGCCGTGGTAAACAAATGCACGTCGCCCGACTCGTCGCTGGCCGTGAAATCGCCGCCGACGATCTGGCTGCGTGCATGGCGCAGGGCCGGTTCCAGCCGGATCACTTCATCGGCGCTGACGGTATTGCGCGGGCAGCCCAGCTCGCGCAAGAGCGCGGCGCCCGACTGCGATTTATCGAACTCCTGCTGGTCCGTATAGAAATGCAATATGCCCCGCTCGAGGTGGTCATATTCGATGCCCGTTTCTCGGCGCAACGCTTGCAGGCTCTGGCGGCTGTACTCGGCCAGGGCGACGATCTGGCGCATATTGCGCGAGACCCTCGATGGCAAACATTCGCGCAGGTAATGCAAGGCCCACTGCCATTGCAGCGTATCGAGACGGGGACGGAACAGCAGCGGCGCATCGTCCTTGCCCAGCCAGGTCAAGACTTTGCGCAGGGTGGCGGGATTGGCCCACGGTTCCGCGTGCGAGACGGAAATCTGGCCGCCATTGCCGAAGCTCGTTTCCTGCGCGGCACCCGCCTGGCGCTCGAGCACGCGCACGTCGTGGCCCGCCTGGCGCAAGTACCAGGCCGATGCCGTGCCGACCACGCCGGCGCCGAGGACAAGGATCTTCATGGCGGGCCCGGCTCGCTTAACGGGTCAGCAGGACGGCGATGGCGACAAAGACGGCGATCCACACGGTTTCCATCACCAGCATGATCACGGGACGCCAGCCCAGCGAGGCCAGCGACTGGAACGACGTTTTGACGCCCAGCGCGGCAATGGCGATGACGAGGCAGGCGCGCGAGGCATTGTTGATCCAGCCATTCACTTCCTGCGGAATCAGGCCCAGGCTGTTGGTAATGACGAGCCAGACAAAGCCGATCAGGAAGAAAGGCACGAGCGGCGGCGCATCGACTTCGCTCTTGCCTTCCTTGCGCTTGAACATGATCGACAGGCCCAGCACGACAGGCACGAGGCAAGCGACGCGCGTCAGTTTGACGAAAGTGGCGACGTCGCCCGTATGGTTGCTGACCAGATAGCCGGCGCCCACCACTTGCGCCACGTCATGAATGGTGCCGCCGATGAACACTCCCGCCTCGGTCGGGTCAAAGCCCAGCAGCTTGACCAGCAACGGATAGACGATCATGGCCAAGGTCGACAAGGTCGTCACACCGACCACCGTCAGCAGAGTGAATTTTTCGTTTTCCTTGGTTTGCGGCAGCACGGCGGAAATGGCCAGCGCGGCCGACGCGCCGCAGATGGCGACCGAGCCGCCCGACAAAATCCCTTCCGTGATGGGCCGCTTGAGCCACTTGGCCAGCAAATAGCCGAAGCCCAAAGTCGCCACCAGGCCGCCGACGACGATCAATAACGGCGTCACACCGACCGAGGCGATCTGGTTGAAGGTGATGCGCGCGCCCAGCAGGGCCACGCCCGTGCGCAGCAGCACCTTGCTGCAAAACTCGATGCCGGGCTTGCAGGTGGGGTCAGCGGCGAGGAAATGAAAAGCCAGGCCGAAGAACAGTGCATACAGCAGCTGGGGGCCGCCGTAATTACTGGAAATGAAGGTGGCGGACAGGGCGATCACCAGCGCGATGGCCACGCCGGGCCAGCTGCGCAGCACGGCGCGGGGACGCCAGATGGCGACGGCGGAAGACAGGTAGGGAATGTTCTTGTCGACAACGCGTGTTATCGCTGAGGAGTTGGTTTTCATGCGGGTCCGCTCATAATGTTTTAAAAATTGGGACATTTCATCTCGTTTTTTAATAATACACGATGAGCTAGCGAAGTCCATGCTTTTCCACGAAAATCGAAACCTGATGTTCCGGAAACTGACGTTTTTTACTTTCCAGCGCCGTAAACGACAAGCGGCGCGGCCCTTTGCAGGGACGCGCCGCTCGCTAATGACGAGTTAAACTTTACTTTTTGTTCAAACGGGTAATCAGGCTGGACGTATCGTAACGGTTGCCGCCCGCCTGCTGCACTTCACTGTAAAACTGGTCCGTCAAGGTCGTCACGGGCAAGTCGCTGCCGTTGCGCTTGGCTTCGGCGAGGCAGATACCGAGATCCTTGCGCATCAGGTCGACGGCGAAACCGAAGTCGAACTTGCGTTCGATCATGGTCTTGCCCCGGTTTTCCAGCTGCCACGACTGCGCCGCGCCTTTGGAAATCACGTCGACGACGAGCGCCGCGTCCAGGCCCGCGTTTTCAGCGAAGGCGATGCCTTCGCTCAAGGCCTGCACGAGTCCCGCGATGCAGATCTGGTTGACCATTTTCGTCAACTGGCCGGAACCGGACGCGCCCATATAGGTGACGGCGCGCGAGAACAGGGCGATGACGGGCTCGGCGCGTGCATACGCTTCCGCGTCGCCACCCACCATCACCGTCAGCTTGCCGTTTTCCGCACCAGCCTGGCCGCCGGACACGGGGGCATCGAGGAAGAACACGCTCTTCTCTTTCGCCGCCGCGTGGATGGTGCGCGCCGCTTCGGCCGAGGCCGTCGTATGGTCGATCAGGATGCTGCCCGGCGCCATGGCGGACAGCAAGCCGCCCTCTTCCAAAATGACTTGGTACAGGTCGTTATCGTTGCCGATGCAGGTGAAGACGAACTCGGCGCCGGCAGCGGCGGCCGCCGGCGTGGCGGCGCTGCTGCCCTTGTACTGCTCGAGCCAAGCGGCCGCGCGGGCCGGGTTGCGGTTGTACACGGTGACGTCGTGCCCGCCCGCCGCCAGATGGCCTGCCATGGGGAAGCCCATGACGCCCAAACCGATGAATGCCACTTTTGCCATATTGTCCGTCCTGTCGATGTATGAATCCGATTATTGTTGCACAAATGGCCCGCGCCAGCAGCATCGTGCCGCCAGACGCCAACTCTGGTCGCCATGCATTAGCAATTGGCAAACATCAGCGATTGACATATGCAAGATCAAAATTATCATAAATGATTTATGTTGTATTTTTTTCTATTTAATATTACATTGAACTGGCATTACAAATAAGGAAACTTTTGCCACATCCTTTTCCCAACCCTCGTTAAGGAGTCGATCTTGCAAACCTCACTCACCCGCATGAAAATCATCAGCGCCGCCGCCCTGCTGCTCGCCGCCAGCGTTGCCCACGCAGACATCACGGTCTTCACCAGCCAGTCCGCCTATCTGGCAGCGGCAGGCAATACCAGCGTCGATACCTTTGATGATTTGCCCATCGATGCGCTCGACAGCCCGCTGTTCCGCAATGCCGGCAGCTACGCCTACACGGCAAGCAGCGTTGGCGCCTCGCCCATCCTGTATGGCGCCGGCACGGGCAGCGACAACTGGCTGAGCACGAACAACCGCAACGACAGCGTCGTGTTCTCTAACTTTTCCAGCGCCGTACGCGGTGTGGGGGGATTCTTCTTCGGCTCGAACGCTGCCGGTGGCTATGCCAACGCTCAGAGCATCACTTTGACAGCACGCAATGCGCTGGGCGAGCTGCTCACCTACGAACTGGCATTGCCGACACAGGCATCGTTTGTCGGCTTCCTGTCGACGGGCGCCTTCTCGGACCTGGCCGTCAGCACGGCCGGACAGGTCGGCATCTGGCCAACCATCAATAACCTGTCCGTGTCGGCCGTACCGGAACCAGCCACCTACGGCATGCTGCTGGGCGGTCTGGGCTTGCTGGGCTTCATGGCGCGCCGCCGCCGGGCCAGCCAGCAGTAAGCAAACTGGTGCCTGGTACGGCTGCCGGCAGCCGTACCAGGCCTGCTATCACGACAATATCTCGCGCAAGGCCGCCATCAAGGCCGCGCACTCGCCCACGTTGCCGATGCTGATGCGCAGATACTGGCTGATGCGCGGCGCATTGAAATGGCGCACGATCACGGAACGGGCGCGCAAGCCGGCCGCCAGTGACGCCGCGTCATGCTGCGGGTGGCGGGCAAAGACAAAGTTGGCCACCGACGGCAACACCTCGAAACCCAGCGCCTCCAGGTCCGCCGTCAGCTGCTCGCGGCTGGCGATGACGGCCTGGCGCGTCTGCTGGAAGTACGCTTCGTCGTGCAGCGAGGCGACGGCACCGGCCAGCGCCAGCCGGTCCAGCGGATAGGAATTGAAACTGTTCTTCACACGTTCCAGCGCCTCGATCAGGTCCGGATGCCCGAAGGCACAGCCGACGCGCAAACCGGCCAGCGAACGCGATTTCGAGAACGTCTGCACCACCAGCAAGTTCGGATAACGCCCAACCAGAGCCACGGCGCTCTCGCCGCCGAAATCCACATACGCTTCATCGACCACCACCACGGCATCGGGATGGTCGCGCAACAGGATTTCCACGCCGGCCAGCGGCAAGTCGACACCTGTCGGCGCGTTGGGATTCGGGAAGATGATGGCGCCGCACGGCCCTTGATAGTCTTCCGGACGGATGCGCATGGCATCGTCGAGCGCTACCGTGCGGTAATCGATACCGTACAGCTTGCAATACACGGGATAGAAACTATAGCTGATGTCGGGAAACAGCAGCGGCGCATCGTGCTTGAGCAAGGCCATGAAGGCCAGCGCCAGCACTTCGTCGGAACCGTTGCCGACGAACACTTGCGCACTGTTCAAGCCGTGGTAGTCGGCCAAGGTTTGCTTCAGCTCGCTGGCCGTGGGATCGGGGTAGAGGCGCAGGCTGTCTTCAGTTGCTTCACGCAGCGCAGCCAGGACGTGGGGCGATGGACCGTAGGGGTTTTCGTTGGTGTTGAGTTTGACCAGGTCGGGCAGTTTCGGCTGCTCGCCAGGGATGTAGGGGGTCAGCTCGCTGACGATGTTGCTCCAGAATCGGCTCATTGCTTTTATTGGTGGGGGCGGGATGGGAGGGGGTAGATTACCATAGGCTGAGCGGGGTCAAGGTCGGTGACGACGGCGAGGGGTAGCGTGGATTGCATCGGCATCGGCCGAAGCTGAAGAGGACGCAGCATGAATAGCATGCACAAGCTGAGCGATCCGTGGCTGCGGCCTGACGCGCTGGAGCGACAGGTACGCCAGCGCAAGATCGACGCATGGCTGCAAGTCGCGGCCAGCCTCAGCGAACAGATCGCTGCCGAATTGCAGACTGCAACAGACCAGCTACAGGGCGAAGGAATGCCCGACTTGCAACGCGCGACGGCACTGGCGCAACGCCTGGCGAGGAATAGCAAGGCCATGCACGATACCCTCGGCACACTATTTGACAGCGGTGAAAAATGCGAGGAGCATGAAGTGAAAAGCATGGAGGATTGCGCCATGGAAGAGCAGGCCAACACATTGGGAAAGGACATGGCTGGTGTGAAACTCGACGTTGCTGAGTTGAAGGTGGATGTTGCTGGTATCAAGGTGGATGTTGCGGCTCTGAAAACGGATGTTGCGGGTCTCAAGGTGGATGTTGCCGGCCTGAAAACGGATGTCACTGGTCTCAAGACGGATGTCAGTAATTTGAAAATGGACGTGGCGGTGGTGCGCTCCAATTATGCGACCAAGTCCGATGTGGCTGAGGCGAAGTCGGCTGTCATTCTGTCGTGCGTGGGGACGATAATTGCCATGTCAGGCGTGGCCTTTGCGGTGGCGCGGCTGGTGCACTAGCTTGCCACTGGCTTGCGTTAACGGGGACGCTGGCTTTCAAAGCTGAATGGAGGAAAAAACGCCTTGCGCTGCGCGCTTTGGGCGGTTTTTCTACCTGACCTTGTTGCGCTGGTGGCTTGCATCTGTGGTGGGTATAAAAAAAGCTCCCTTACGGGAGCTTCTTCTATGTATTCTGGCGGAGAGGGTGGGATTCGAACCCACGGTACGATTTAACGTACGCTTGATTTCGAGTCAAGTACATTCGACCACTCTGCCACCTCTCCGTTTACTGCGGTCTATTCATTCAAGCTGGCGTGCCGGTTTGAACGAGGCGCTATTTTAGCATGGGTGTTGCTGGGTTGGGTAGGGGTTTATTGGTGATTTGCAACTGAGGGCTGCAGGTAAATCAAAACCTAGTTGGACGATTCGGGGAGCCTCGCGCGAGTACGCGCTCGTCTTCGAATCCCACGCGTACGCCCCGCAGGGGGCGTACTCCTCTCCGCCGCCACAAATAAAAAAAGCTCCCTTGCGGGAGCTTTCTCTATTTGTTCTGGCGGAGAGGGTGGGATTCGAACCCACGGTACGATTTAACGTACGCTTGATTTCGAGTCAAGTACATTCGACCACTCTGCCACCTCTCCATTTGCTGCGGTCTTTCCCGCATTGCTGCGAGAAGGCAAGATTATAGCAGCCCGCAGCGAAAAGAAAAGGACTATTTTAGGCCTTCAGATGCGTCAGACCGCCCATGTACGGGCGCAGCACGGCCGGGATCTCGACGCTGCCGTCTGCCTGCTGGTAGTTTTCCAGCACGGCCACCAAGGTGCGGCCCACTGCCAGGCCGGAGCCGTTCAGGGTATGCGCCAGTTCCGGCTTGCCGGCGGCGTTGCGGAAACGCGCCTGCATGCGGCGGGACTGGAAGGCTTCGCAGTTCGACAGGGACGAGATTTCGCGGTAGGTGTTTTGCGCCGGCAACCACACTTCCAGGTCGAAGGTCTTGGTAGCGCCGAAACCCATGTCGCCCGTACACAGCGACATCACGCGGTATGGCAGGCCCAGGCGTTGCAGAATCGTTTCCGCATGGCCGACCATTTCGTCCAGCACCTGGTACGAGGTATCCGGATGCACCACTTGCACCATTTCGACTTTATCGAACTGATGCTGGCGGATCATGCCGCGTGTGTCGCGGCCATAGCTGCCCGCTTCCGAACGGAAGCATGGCGTATGGGCCGTCATTTTCAATGGCAATTGATCGAGCGCAAGGATTTCATCGCGGGCGATATTCGTCAGCGACACTTCCGACGTCGGGATCAGGTAGAAGGTCTCGCCCTCGCCTTCAGCGCCGCCTTTTTTCACCGAAAACAGGTCCGCTTCGAATTTCGGCAGCTGGCCCGTGCCGCGCAAGGAATCGGCGTTGACCATGTACGGGGTATAGCATTCCGTGTAGCCGTGCTCGTCCACGTGGGTGTTGAGCATGAATTGCGCCAGCGCGCGGTGCAGACGGGCGATGCCGCCCTTCATGACGGAGAAGCGCGAACCGGTCAGCTTGGTGGCCACTTCGAAGTCGAGGCCCAGCGGGCCGCCCACGTCGACGTGATCCTTGACTTCGAAATCGAAGGCGCGCGGCGTGCCGACCTTGCGCACTTCCACGTTGCCCGACTCGTCCGTGCCCACGGGCGACGATTCGTGCGGCAAATTCGGCACGGCCATGATGAAATCGCTCAGCTTGGCTTGCACCACGGTCAGGGCCGCTTCATCGGCTTTCAGCTCATCGCCCAGGCCGGCCACTTGTGCCATCACGGCCGAGGTGTCTTCCCCCTTGCCTTTCAACATGCCGATTTGCTTGGACAGCGCGTTGCGCTTGCCCTGCAGCTCTTCGGTGCGCGTCTGGATCGCCTTGCGTTCGGCTTCGAGGGCGGTAAAACCTGC
Organism: Janthinobacterium aestuarii; assembly: GCF_051380835.1. NCBI lineage: Bacteria > Pseudomonadati > Pseudomonadota > Betaproteobacteria > Burkholderiales > Oxalobacteraceae > Janthinobacterium > Janthinobacterium aestuarii. The sequence goes on along the minus strand of NZ_JBNYXU010000014.1, from coordinate 101,374 downwards.
CACGTCGAGCTGGAATTTGCGCGTCGCCAGGCGTTCTGCGACGGTGGCGATGTCTTTACGGAGAAGTTGGATATCTATCATGGGTGGATGGCGGTGCCGATGTATCGAAAGCACTCATTGTACCAAGACCCGTTCAGTTCTTTATGAGTTTTGCACATGGCCGGCCATCGTCATGGCGGCATGGCTGGGCACTCGCGCCCGCTTTACATCCAGCGCTTAGATAAAGGCGGCTTTTTCGGCGGCGCTCAAGCGGCGGGCGCTGACGGTGACGACAGGCATCGTGCTGTCGGCAGCCTGGGCGATCACGGTGCTGCTGGCGCTCACTTCCAGAGTGTTCGCGCCGGCGGTGGCGAAGCTGGCGCCGATGGCGATGATGGCGGCGGCGACAAAGGTGATTTCCATGTTTTTCAGTGCGTTCATGATGTGACTCCTGGTTAGTTTGTTTCGTTGACTGCTGCTGGTATGGTGCTACTTTAGCCAACGGCCGCGAACAAGGCCACCGGCTTGCGACCAGCGGCGAAAAACAGGGAGCGAACGGTGAAAAACGGGGACTGAAGCGCGCAGAATAGTTACAAGGCGTCCTTGACGATACGCCCTAAGCGACTGATAGCCTGCTCAATGCGCGGCGTCCACGGATTGCCGCAGTTGAGGCGCAGATAATTGCCGAACTTGCCCGAGGCTGAGAACAACTGGCCCGGCATATACGCCACGCCTTCCGCGATGGCTGGGCCATGCAAGGCCAGCGCATCGATTTGCGGCGGCATCTGCACCCACAGCACGAAACCGCCCTGCGGCTCGGACAGCATGCAGTCCGCCGGAAAGCTGGCCGCCACGGCGTCGGACATGCGGGCGATGCGCTGCACCAGGGTGCGCCGCATCTTGCGCAGTTGCTGGTCGTAGCTGCTGCCCTCCAGAAAATCGGCCAGCACGGCCTGGAAGAAATGGCTGGTGGCGCCGCTCGACACGGTTTTCAGCAAGGCCACTTCCTGCGCGAAGCGGCCGGCCAGCACGTAACCGACGCGCGAGGCAGGGGTAATCGCTTTGGAAAACGAAGAGCACAGCAGCACATTGCCGCTCGTATCGTAGGCTTTCACGGGCCACGGCCGCTGCGGGGCAAAGCACAGGTCGCCATATACATCGTCTTCCACCAGCGGAATATTGAATTCCGACAGCAGCCCCGCCAGCCGCTTCTTGTTTTCTTCCGGCATGACGCAACCGAGGGGATTATTGGCGTTCGGCACGAACAGGCAGGCTTGCACGAGGCCGGCGCGCAAGGCCAGCTCCAGCGCGTCGAGCGACGGCCCCGTCTTCGGGTCGGTGGGAATTTCCAGCGCCTTCATGCCCAGGCTTTCGATCATCTGCAGCAGCACGAAATACGTGGCCGACTCGATGGCAATCGTGTCGCCCGGCCTGGCGACGGCGCGCAGACACAGGCTGATCGCTTCCGTGCAGGAATTCGTCACGACGATCTCGTGCGGATCCAGCTTGCCCCAGTCCAGCGCGCGGCGCGTCACCTGGCGCAGGAAATTGCTTTCGCTGACGTCGTAGCAGCTGACCTTGCTCAATAAAGCGGGCTCGCGCCGCGCCACCGCACTGATGGTGCGCTGCATACGCTTGATCGGCAAGATCTCGTCGGGCGGCCAGGCCGTGCCCAGTTGCACGATATCGGGCGCCTCGTTTTCCTTCAGCACGCGCATCAACAGATTATTGATGCCGACAAAGGCAGGCTCTTTCAAATGCTGGGCGTCCGCACTGCACGGGCGTCGCGGGGCGCGGTGGCGCACGAAATAGCCGGACTGGGGCCGCGCATCGACTTGCCCCCGGTCTTCCATCAGGCGCAAGGCTTGCATCACCGTGCTGACGGAGATGCGCTTTTGCTGCGCCAGGTGGCGGATCGATGGCAGGCGGTCGCCGGGCGCGAAGACGCGCGAGTCGATCAAGGCGCCCAGCTCGTTGGCCAGGTGCTCGTACAGATTCAAATGCGCGCTCATGTTCATCCCTTCAGTATGCGGCTGGCGCGCGTGGCCGGCACAGATACAGTTGCCGAGTTTTTTGACAAGCACAGTGTACGACGAAGTACTCTGTGCTCATGACAATTTCGTTTTCCTGCATCTGCCATGGTTCGCGGCAAGCGCCTAAGCTGTTCCTGTCAGCACAACAGGAGCGATGCCATGCATACCGACCACGAATTACGCAGCGAACGGCCTTTGCGCCTGGAAAAAGCGCACGCCAGGGTCATCGAATGCCTGTCCGGCACGGCGTGGATCACGGCCTACGCCCAGTTCGAGGATTGCGTGCTGCGCAGCGGCGAACGCTATACGATACCGAACGACGGCCTGGTGCTGGTCGAAGCCGTCGGTAGCGGACACATCCGCGTGCATGGGACCGCCGCCCCGCGCCCTGCCCTGCTGCGCTGGCTGAACCTGGCACTGCCTCACACACTGATCACAAGGAATACATGACACAAGCACTACTGCGCGTCCTCGTCACGGGCGCCGCAGGCATCATCGGCACCGCTTTCTGGAAGCGCCGGCACGGGGAATTCTCCCTGCGCCTGGCCGACCTAGGCAAGCTGGCCGAAGCGCCCTGCCCGGCCATTCAGCTTGACGTCGCCGACTATGCCGCCTGCCTGGCTGCCTGCGCCGATATTGACGTGGTGCTGCACCTGGCAGGCGTGCCGCACGCCAGCGCCGATTTCGATACGCAATTGCTGCAGCCGAACATCGTCGGCACGCACAACATCTTCCGCGCGGCACAGAAACAGGGAGTGAAAAGAGTGGTGCTTGCCAGCAGCGCGCAAGCCATCGAAGGCTATCCGCTGGACGTGCAAGTACAGGAAAGCATGCCGGCGCGCCCCGCGAACATGTATGGCGCCAGCAAGGCCTTTGGCGAAGGCGTGGCTTCCGCATTTGCGCACCAGCACGGCATGACGGCGATTGCCGTGCGCATCGCCAACGTGGCCCATTTTTCGCCAGGCCGGCAGCACAGCGCGCGCGACATCGCCGCCTTCATCAGCGAGCGTGACGTGGTGCAATTGCTGGCCCGCTGCGTGACGGCGGACCTACCGGCCGGTTACCACGTCGTGCATGGGGTGTCGGACAACCGCTACAAGCGGCTGTCGATCGCGGCGACGCGCCAGTTGGTCGGCTATGCACCGCAGGACGACGGTTTCAGCCTGCTGGGACTGTAACCTCAGCCCTTGCCGGCTTTCCTGTCCAGCTCGCGCAGCCACGCCAATTTATCGGCGATCTTGCTTTCCAGACCGCGCGGCACGGGCTGATACCAGCCCGGTTCGGCCATGCCGTCCGGGAAGTAGGTTTCACCGGCCGCATACGCATCGGGTTCGTCGTGCGCATAGCGGTAGGCGTGGCCGTAGCCAAGTTCCTTCATCAGCTTCGTCGGTGCATTGCGCAGATGCACGGGCACTTCCTTCGACTTGTCTTTCTTCACAAACGCCATGGCCGTATTGAACGCGTTATAGCCGGCATTGCTTTTCGCGGCAATCGCCAGGTAAATCACGGCCTGGCCCAGCGCCAGCTCGCCTTCGGGCGAACCCAGGCGTTCATACGTTTCCGCCGCGTCATTGACCATGGTCAATGCACGGGGGTCGGCCAGGCCGATGTCTTCCCAAGCCATGCGCACGATGCGCCGCGACAAATAGCGCGGGTCGGCGCCGCCGTCGATCATGCGACAAAACCAGTACAGGGCCGCATCGGGGTTCGAGCCGCGCACGGATTTATGCAGCGCGGAAATCTGGTCATAGAAATTGTCGCCACCCTTGTCGAAGCGGCGCGAATTGAGGGTCAGCGCGTTGTCGACAAAGGCCGCGTCGATCCTGGTCGTACCCGTCGAGCTGGAGGCCGTCTCGGCCTGTTCCAGCAAATTCAGAAACCGCCGCGCATCGCCGTCCGCATAGCCGATCAGGGTATCGGCGGCAGCCTCGTCGAAAGTCAGGTGTGTCAGCGCCGTGGACTGCGCCTTGGCCAGCAACTGTTTCATCTCGTCTTCGTTGAGCGATTTCAATACATACACTTGCGCGCGCGACAGCAGCGCCGAGTTCACTTCGAAGCTGGGGTTTTCCGTCGTCGCGCCGATAAACGTCACCAGGCCCGATTCAACGAAGGGCAGCAAGGCGTCCTGCTGCGACTTGTTGAACCTGTGAATCTCGTCAACAAACAATAACGTGTGCTTGCCGAACTGGTCCAGGCTGTGGCGTGCCTGATCCATGGCCGCACGGATATCTTTTACCCCAGCAAACACGGCCGACAGGGCGATGAACTCGCTGTCGAACGCGTTCGCCATCAGCCGTGCCAGGGTCGTCTTGCCCACGCCGGGCGGCCCCCACAAAATCATCGAATGGGCCTTGCCCGCCTCGAACGCGAGGCGCAGCGGCTTGCCCACGCCCAGCAGATGCGTCTGTCCGATGACTTCGTTCAGGGTGGCTGGCCGCAAGGCTTCGGCCAAGGGCTGGCGCGGTGCGGTGGAAAAGAGATCCGCCATAATATTTACCGGGTAAGAATGCAAAAGCCCCGCATCGCTGCGAGGCCGGTCAACAGCAAGACGTCAACAATCAATTATTGATAACATCCGCGCCCTTGGGCATGACAAATTGAAAGTGATTGGCTGATAAGGCCGGATTTTTCTGGAAGTTCTTGAACGCCAGCACCGACGTCTGCCCGAACGAGTCGCGCAATTCCATCGCTTCCGGCACGCCATTGCGCAAGCCGATGGTGATTTCATCGAACGTCGTGTCCTTGGCTTTCGGTGTCGCTTTCAGCCATTCCAGGCCATCGCGCGTGCCCGCTTCGGCCAGGGTGAAATTCTTTTCCAGGTCGTTGCTACCGAACAAAATCGCCGCTGGCGAGGAACCGAGCGCGTCGCCCAGTTTCTTGACCGTTACCTGGCTCAAGTCCTTGTCGTAGATGTACAGCTTGTCGCCATCGGCTTGCAGCAGCTGCTCGTATGGTTTCAGATAGGTCCAGATGAACTTGCCTGGACGGGCAAACTCGAACGTGCCGCTGGCCGGCGTCGACACTTTCGCCTTGCCGCTGGCGTCCGCCTTCTTGACCTGGCGCTGCACGAACTCGCCCTTGGCCGACTTGGTGCCGGCCGCAAAGCTCTTGAATTGCTCGAGGGCGCTGGCCGAGGCACTGGCCGCGAACAGCAGGCCGCAGGCAACGCTGGCCGCGCCGATCATCATTTTTGCTGCGAAATTCGTGTTCTTCATTCTGTTTACCCTTGTTCACTACTGGCCGCCGGCACCAGGATTTCCCGGTTGCCATTGGATTGCATGGTTGATACCACCCCGCTCTGCTCCATCTGCTCGAGCAGACGGGCGGCGCGGTTGTAGCCGATGCGCAAATGACGCTGCACCAGCGAAATCGAGGCGCGGCGGTTTTTCAGCACCACCGCCACCGCCTGGTCGTACAGGGCATCGGCCTCGCCGCCGCCCTCGCCCGGCACGCCGCCTTCGGCGCCGTCGCCTTCCAGGGTGCCGCCTTCGAGGATACCCTCGATGTAATTCGGTTCGCCCTGCAGCTTCAAATGGCTGACGACTCTGTGGACTTCTTCATCGGACACGAACGCGCCGTGCACACGCATCGGCAAACCCGTGCCGGGCGGCATGTACAGCATGTCGCCCATGCCCAGCAGGGTTTCCGCGCCCATCTGGTCGAGAATGGTGCGCGAGTCGATCTTCGACGAGACCTGGAACGCGATACGCGTCGGGATGTTCGCCTTGATCAAGCCCGTGATCACGTCTACAGATGGGCGCTGCGTGGCCAGAATCAAGTGCAAGCCGGCGGCGCGCGCCTTTTGCGCGATACGCGCGATCAATTCCTCGACTTTTTTACCCACCACCATCATCAGATCGGCCAGCTCGTCGATGATGATGACGATGGTCGGCAGTTTTTCCAGCGGCTCCGGCGAATCCGGCGTCAGGCTGAACGGGTTCGGGATATGTTCTTCGCGCTTTTTCGCGTCGGCAATCTTCGCGTTGTAGCCGGCCAGGTTACGCACGCCCATCTTGCTCATCAGCTTGTAGCGGCGCTCCATCTCGTTCACGGCCCAGTTCAGCGCGTGGCCGGCCTGGCGCATGTCGGTCACCACGGGCGCCAGCAAGTGCGGAATGCCTTCATAGACGGACATTTCCAGCATCTTCGGATCGATGAGGATCAGCCGCACGTCGAGCGGGTCGGATTTGTACAGCAGCGACAAAATCGTCGCGTTGATGCCCACGGATTTACCGGAACCGGTGGTACCGGCCACCAGCAAGTGGGGCATTTTCGCCAGGTCGGCCACGACGGGCTTGCCCGCGATATCCTTGCCCAGCGCAATCGTCAGGCTGGACACGCCATCGTTGTAGACCTTGGAGCCGAGGATTTCCGTCAGGCGCACGATCTGGCGCTTGGTGTTCGGCAGCTCCAGCGCCATGTAATTCTTGCCGGGAATGGTTTCCACGACCCTGATCGACGTCAGGGACAGCGAACGGGCCAAGTCGCGCGCCAGGCCCACGATCTGGCTACCCTTCACGCCTGTGGCCGGCTCGATTTCATAGCGCGTGACGACGGGGCCGGGGTAAGCGGCCACTACCTTGGCATCGACGCCAAAGTCCGACAATTTCTTTTCGATCAGGCGGCTCGTGAATTCCAGCGTTTCCACGGAAACCGTTTCCACCACGGGCGGCGCTTCATCGAGCAAGGACAGCGGCGGCAGCTTGCCATCGCCCAGGTTCTCGAACAGATGGGCCTGGCGTTCCTTTTCCACGCGCTCCGATTTCACGACCGTCACCACCTGCGGTTCGATCTTCACGGGCGGCGCGGCCACGTGTTTCTCTACATGCTTGGCCCGTTCGATCACCACCACTTCGTCGCGGCGCACGGCGGCCACTTCGCCCTGGCGGCGGTCTTCGCGGTCCTGGTAGCGCAGCACGAACCAGTTGACGGCGTCTTCGATGGCGCCGCCGATGCGCTCGGCCACTTGCAACCACGACACGTGGAAGAACAGGCTAAAGCCCAGGCCGAACAGCAGCAACAGCAGCAAGGTCGCGCCCGTGAAGCCAAAGGCCACATGGGCCGAGTGGCCCACCAGCTGGCCCAGCACGCCGCCCGGGTCGCGCGGCAGCTGCACGTGCAAACTTTTTGCCATGCGCAGGTATTCGAGGCCCATGCTGCCAATCAGCATGATGGAAAAGCCGACGATGCGGATCAGCATCTCGACATGGTGCTCGCGCTCCACCTCTTCCTCTTCCAGCAGGAAGCGCTTGCTCAGCCGGCGATAGCCATGCCACACCGTGCGCAGCAGCCACACGCACCACCACCAGGCGGAAAAGCCGAAGATATACAGCAGCAAATCGGAGAAGGTCGCGCCGAGCTTGCCGCCCAGGTTGGCCACCTTGTCGACGTTGGTGGCGTGCGACCAGCCGGGGTCGAGCTTGTTGAAGCTGGCCAGGATCAGCACGAAATACAAGGCAAACGCGGCCAGCGCGAACCAGCGCGCCTCGGACAGCAGCCGCACCAGCCGGTTGGGCAGGGGCCGGCGTTCGACCGGTTTTCGGGTGTAGCTATTTTGATTGGCCTGGGCTGGTTTAGTCATTCTGGGAAGCGCTGCAAGGTGAAAAATGTTTCTGAAAGGGAATTTCCCATAATAAGGAAGTATTCTAAGCCATATATGCCCCGGACGGCCCCACGATTCGTCGCTACAGGCGGCTTGGTCTATAATCGTGGATTGCTTGCGCAAGCGCAATACGCCCTTGTTCTTCGCGCGTATGCCCCCAATTCGGATAGACCCCACTCATAGAGAAGCCTCCCATGACCACTACCAAACACGCCCGCGTTTTGATCCTCGGCTCCGGCCCAGCCGGCTACAGCGCCGCCGTCTACGCCGCCCGCGCCAACTTGAACCCGATGCTGGTCACCGGCGTGGAACAAGGCGGCCAGTTGATGACCACCACCGACGTGGAAAACTGGCCTGGCGACCCGATGGGCGTGCAAGGCCCGGACCTGATGCAGCGCTTGTTGCAGCATGCCGAGCGTTTCAATACGGAAATCGTGTTTGACCACATCCACACGACGTTCCTGAATGAAAAACCGATCCGCCTGAAGGGCGACAGCCACGAATACACGTGCGACACCCTGATCATCGCCACGGGCGCGTCCGCGCAATACCTGGGCCTGCCATCGGAAGCGGAATTCATGGGCAAGGGCGTGTCCGCCTGTGCCACCTGCGATGGTTTCTTCTACCGCAACCAGGAAGTGGCCGTCGTCGGCGGCGGCAACACGGCCGTCGAAGAAGCGCTGTACCTGTCGAACATCGCCAATAAAGTTACGCTGATCCACCGCCGCGACAAGTTCCGCGCGGAAGCCATCCTGATCGACCGCCTGAACGCCAAGGTTGCCGAAGGCAAGATTGTGTTGAAATATAACCACACTCTGGACGAAGTGACGGGCAACGAAGGCGGCGTGACGGGCTTGAACATCAAGTCGACCATCGACGGCAAAGTCGAAGCGTTGAGTGTGCATGGCGTGTTCATCGCCATCGGCCACAAGCCGAACACGGGCATATTCGAAGGCCAGCTGGACATGCACAACGGCTACATCAAGACCAAGACGGGCCTGGAAGGCATGGCCACCGCCACCAGCGCGCCAGGCGTGTTTGCCGCCGGCGACGTGCAAGACCACATCTACCGCCAGGCCATCACCAGCGCCGGCACGGGTTGCATGGCAGCACTGGACGCCCAGCGCTACCTGGAAGGCCAGGAGTAAGCGTCGCATGGCGTCGATGAAAGACTTTGCCGACCTGAAAGCGGTCAGCAAGCAACTCAAGGAGCAGGCCGATGCGCGCGCCCAGGCTGAAGCGGAGCGCGCCAGGCAGGTCAAGGTTCAGGCCGTGGAGAGCAATCTGTTCAAGGCCAGCATCGGCGGCGTCAAGCGCCTGCCCGAGGCGGACCGCTACGTGCCCAGCCTGCCCAAGACGGGCGCCATGGCGGCCCAGCAGCCGGCGCGCAAGTTGTCCCCGGAAGAGGACGATGCAGCCGTGCTGCGCGAGTCGCTGTCGGACTTGTTCGAAGTCGACCATTACCTGGAAAACGATCCTGCCCTGAACTACGCCCGCCCCGGCGTGGGACCGGACGTGGTGAAAAAGATGCGCAAGGGCCACTGGCCCATCCAGGATGAGCTGGACTTGCACGGCTTGCGCCGCGACGAGGCGCGCGACGGCATCGGCGCCTTTTTGAACCAGGCGACGCGGCGCAAGCTGCGCTGTGTGCGCGTGATTCACGGCAAGGGTTTTGGCTCGAAAGGCCAGGAACCGGTGTTGAAATCGATGGTGCACAGCTGGCTCGTGCAAAAGGATGAAGTCATCGCCTTTTGCCAGGCGCGCCGCTCCGAAGGGGGCGATGGCGCGCTCGTCGTATTGCTTTCTTCCGCCCTGCAGCCCATCCGCTGAACACCGCAGCAAGAAATCACAATTCAGTAACAAGTTAGCTCTCGCACACGGCCCCGTTTGTCACCATTCGGGGCCGTGTCATGTTAACCTGTGACAATTATTTCCTGCTCAAGCGCTCCACCCATGATGCCACCCCAATTGCCGCCTGGCTCGCTGATCAAGATCATTGAGGTCATCGCCATCCTGGTGGGCGCGTTTTCCGGCTTCATCGAAGCGCGCCGCAAGCGCATGGACCTGGTCGGCGTGTTCGTCGTGGCCTTCATCACGGCATTCGGCGGGGGCACCTTGCGCGACATCCTGCTCGACAAGCGCCCATTGTTCTGGGTTTCGCACCAGGAATACGCGATTCTCATCTTCGTGCTAGCCCTGACGGCCGCGCCCTTGATCCAGCATTTGCGCCAAATCGTCTCGGAACGCCTGATCGTCATCGCCGACGCCATCGGCCTGGGCATGTTCGCCATCGCGGGCGTGGCCGAAGCGACGCGCGCCGGCATGCCGCTGTTCATCGCGTCGATGATGGGGGTGATTACGGGGATTTTTGGCGGCGTGATGCGCGACATCGTCTGCAACGAAGTGCCGATGGTGTTCCGCGACGGCAAACCGTACGCGATCTGCGCGTTTTTCGGCTGCTGGGCTTATTTATTGCAGATGCACTTCGGCGCCGAGCACGACTTCGCGCTGTGGACCAGCGCCAGCGGCATCACGATCTTGCGCCTGATTTGCTGGAAATTCGACATGCGCCTGGGGCGCTGATGCGTCAACCGGCAACGTTGTTGGCGGCGCATGTCGGCTTACGCGCTGGCGCGCTAACCCGACCTACAGCCAGATAAGCGATATATTGCGTAGGTCGGATTAGGTCCGAAGGACCGTAATCCGACACCATTGCTGGCCCAGACTTACACCGCGTCCGGACCGGTCTCACCCGTGCGGATACGGATCACCTGCTCCACGTCGCGCACGAATATCTTGCCATCGCCAATCTTGCCCGTGCGGGCTGCCTTGATGATGGCGTCGACCACCAGTTCCGACACGCTGTCGTCCACCACCACTTCGACTTTCACCTTCGGCAGAAAGTCGACCACGTACTCGGCGCCACGGTACAGCTCGGTATGGCCCTTCTGGCGGCCAAATCCCTTCACTTCCGTCACGGTCAAGCCCGTCACGTTCACATCGGCCAAGGCCTCGCGTACTTCGTCGAGCTTGAATGGTTTGATGATGGCGGTAATCTGTTTCATGGCTTTCTCCTTATTGATAATCGACAATTCTTCACCAACTGGCTTAACGGGACCCCGCAAAACCGTAGCGAGCAAGTTCAATACCGGGCTGAGTAGCGGAGCCGTACTTTAAGTACGGTGAGCAACGGATGCCCGGTAGTGAGCTGCGCAGTAGGTTTGGCGGGGTTCCCCTCGTTATTCGTAGAACTTCGACGTAATCGGGTAGCGCCAGTCGCGGCCGAAGCCACGGTGCGTGACGCGGATGCCCACGGGCGACTGGCGCCGCTTGTATTCATTGATCTTGATCAGGCGCGTGATTTTCGCCACGTCGGCCGGCGGGTAGCCAGCCTCGATAATGTCGGCGATCGGCCGGTTTTCTTCCATGTACAGCTGCATGATGCCGTCGAGTACGTCGTATGGCGGCAAGGAATCCTGATCCAGCTGGTCGGCGCGCAATTCAGCCGACGGTCCACGCGTCAGGATGCGCTCGGGTATCACGTCCGACACGCTGTTGCGGTACGCGCACAGCCGGTACACAAGGGTCTTGGCGATATCCTTGATCACGGCAAAGCCGCCCGCCATGTCGCCGTACAGGGTGCAATAACCGACAGCCATCTCGCTCTTGTTGCCCGTCGTCAGCACGATACTGCCATGCTTGTTCGACAGGGCCATCAGCAAGGTGCCGCGGATGCGCGCCTGGATGTTTTCTTCCGTCGCATCTTCCGCCAGTCCGGCGAACTCGTCAGCCAGGGTGGCGCGGAAGGCATCGAAGGTGTGCTTGATCGGAATTTCATCGTAGCGCACATTAAGGCGTTTTACCATGTCGCGTGAATCGATCCACGAGATATCGGCCGTAAATTGCGATGGCATCATGACGGCGCGCACCTTGTCGGCGCCCAGCGCATCGACGGCGATCGCCAAGGTCAGGGCGGAATCGACACCGCCCGACATACCGATCAGTACGCCAGGGAAACCGTTCTTGCCGATATAGTCGCGCACGCCCAGCACCAGTGCCTGGTACACCTGCGCCTCGGTGGTCAACGGCGTGGCCAGCGACTGCGGCGCGGGCGTGGCGCCGTCGAACTCGACCAGTTGCAAGTCTTCCTCGAAGTGGCGCAGCTGGGCGCACATCGTGCCTGCCGCATCCATGACGAACGAGTCGCCATCGAAAATCAGTTCATCCTGGCCACCGACCAGGTTCGCGTACACGAGGGCCATGCCTTGCGCGCTGACATTCTTGCGCATGGTGTCATAGCGCAGATGCTGCTTGTTCATGTGGTACGGCGAGCCGTTCGGCACCAGCAGCACTTGCGCGCCGGCCGCGCGGGCGCGCATCGGCGCGTGCTCGAACCACGTGTCTTCACAGATATTGATGCCGAAACGCACACCCTTCACGCCAAACACGAATGCCTGGTCCGACGACGTGAAGTAACGCTTTTCATCGAACACGGTCGTGTTCGGCAAATCATGCTTGCGGTAGGTGCCCAGCACTTCGCCGTTCAGCAGCACGGAGGCGGCATTGTGGCGCACGCCCTTCTCGTCTTGCAGGGGCAAACCCACCACCACGTGCAAATCCTTGAACTGGGCCAGGTCGGCAGCCAGTCCCGCAAACGCTTCCTGCGTTTTTGCGTAGAATGCATTGCGCAGCAATAAGTCCTCGGGTGGATAGCCGACCAGCGACAATTCCGGCGTGAGCACGATATCGGCGCCCGCTTCAAAGGCGCGGCGGGAAAGGTCGAAGATCTTGGCACGGTTGCCGGCCAGATCGCCGACCGTACTATTCATTTGAGCAATTGCGACTTTGACTGTCATGATGATGATGGATATTTTCGTTCTATTAAACAAGACAGGGGCGCGCAGGCCGGTGGCGGCGCCCCGAGAGTGATGAATGCACACTACAACAATGAATTATCGCACGGCTATCGTCACTACCCTGGCTGAAATTGGCGAAGCGGCCTGGTCTGAACTGCTGGCACGCCAGGCGGACGCCAATCCCTTCCTTTCCTACGCCTTCTTGCACGCGCTGCACGAGTCCGGCTGCGCCAGCGCGGATACGGGCTGGCAGCCAAATTACCTGGTGCTGTGGCAAGGCGATGTGCTGGCCGCCGCCCTGCCCCTGTACCTGAAAATGCACTCGTATGGCGAATACGTGTTCGACTGGGCCTGGGCCGACGCCTATCAGCAACACGGCCTTGAATATTACCCGAAACTGCTGTCCGCGATACCGTTTACGCCCGTCAGCGGCACGCGCCTGCTGGCCCGCGATGGCGAGGCCCGCGCCGCCCTGCTGGCCTTTCTGCAGGCGCAACAGCAAGCCAGCGAAGTCTCGTCCTGCCACATCCTGTTCTCGCCGGAAAGCGAAGCACGCCAGCTGGAGGAAGCTGGCTACCTGATGCGTAGTGGTGTGCAGTTTCACTGGCTCAATCCCGGCTACACGGATTTCGAGCAATTCCTCACCACTCTCGAGCACAAGAAGCGCAAGAATATCCGCGCCGAGCGGCGCAAGGTGCGGGAAGCGGGCATCACCATGCGCCAGGTGCGCGGAGCGAACGCCACGGACGCCGACTGGAAACTGTTCCACCGCTGCTACAGCAATACCTATGCGGAACACCGCTCCTCCCCCTATCTGTCGCTGGAGTTCTTCCGGCGCATAGGCGCCAGCATGCCGGAAAACATTCTCTTGGTGATCGCCGAGCGCGAAGGGCGGGCCATTGCCGCCTCGCTGGTGATCCACACGGCTGACACCCTGTATGGCCGATACTGGGGCGCGCTCGAGCACGTGCCCTGTCTGCATTTCGAGACGGCGTACTACCAGCCGCTGGAGTTTTGCATCGCCAACGGCATCGCCACCTTCGAAGGGGGCGCCCAGGGAGAGCACAAGATGGCGCGCGGCTTCCTGCCGCAAAAGACGTGGTCCGCCCACTGGCTGGCGCACCCGGCCTTTGCCGACGCCGTGCAGCGCTTCCTCGAGCGCGAACGGGGCGGCATCGACGCCTACCTCGATGAATTGAACGAGCTCAGTCCGTTTCGCGCATAAAAAAACGCTCCCGGCCATGACTGGCGGGGAGCGTTCTTCTTGCTCGGTGTTCTTAGGCTTTGGCGGCGTCGGTCTTGAACGCTGCAACGCCGTTCAGGATTTCTTCCTTGGCCACTTCAGGACCATACCAGCCGTCGATCTTGACCCATTTGCCTTTTTCCAGATCTTTGTAGTGCTCAAAGAAATGCTGGATCTGGCGCAGACGCAGTTCGTTCAGGTCTTCCGGCTTTTGCCAGTGGCTGTAGATCGACAGGACCTTGTCGACTGGCACGGCCAGCACTTTCGCGTCTTCGCCCGACTCGTCGGTCATTTTCAGCACGCCGATAGGACGGCAGCGCACGACCACGCCCGGGATCAGCGGGAATGGGGTGATGACCAGCACGTCAACCGGGTCGCCGTCCGGCGACAGGGTGTTCGGCACGTAGCCGTAGTTGCACGGGTAATGCATGGCGGTACCCATGAAGCGATCGACGAAGATCGCGCCGCTTTCCTTGTCGACTTCGTACTTGATCGGATCGGCATTCATCGGGATTTCGATGACGACGTTGAAATCGTTCGGCAGGTCGCGGCCGGAAGAGACGTTATTCAAACTCATGGGATTCCTCATTAGCGGGTGGTGTTTTAACCGCGCAATTATAGCGAAGTACAGGCCGCTTGTGCGACGCAGCAGCGGCCCGCCGGCGTTTTGCGCGTCCTGCCAGCAACAGTGGCGCGCCCGGTTCCCTGAACCCCGCAGCCTGCCACCGGGAGAATAAACAGGCCACCGAAAACAATAAGTAGAAACACTTAAGCATTACTACGGTCAGCCCCGAGTTAATACCGTCAAGATCGACCTATTTTTATTTCAATATCACCATGCGGCAAACATGGTTATTATATTTGATATTGCATTTTATGCAGTCACTTATAACAACATCGTCAATCTTATTTCCCCCACAATGCGGGCGCATGACGACGTCGCCGCTTCAACACACTTCTCCAGCCCGGGAATTCCCTCTTCCAGCATAATATTTGTGCTTACTTGAAGCATTTATTTATTCAAATGGCGGCCCTGCCAAAAAATGGCGCGACCAGAAGACATTCATCAATTCTGATAAACTGTCACATTCTGGTGTTTCCAAAACTTCGCATACTCTGCAAACAAAGCCTTCGCTAGATTCAATATGGCGCATCACGCGCCACCGATAAATCCTTGCAAAAAGGAATATGATGATTCCCTCTTTCCGGCCCGGGCCTTTATTAAAGGTCACCGGCGTTATTTTCATTCTGTTTGGCCTCGCCCTGCTGGGCGGCGGCATCTGGCTGGCCTCTCTGGGCGGCTCCTGGTACTACCTGCTGGCCGGTATCGGCATGCTCGTTGCCGGCGCGCTGGTGTTCCAGGGCAAGCGCAGTGCGCAAGCCTTCATGGCGCTGCTGCTGATCGCCACCCTCATCTGGTCCGTCATTGAAGTGAAATTCGACTGGTGGCAATTGCTGCCGCGTCTCGACATCTGGTTTGCCGCCGCCGTCTGGCTGCTGCTGCCCTTCGTCAACCGCCGCCTGGCGCCAGCCGCCGCGGCGAAACAGGGACAAGCGGGCAAGACGGCGCTTTCCGCCGCCGTGGCCCTGACCGTCATCGCCGGTGTCATCGCCCTGTTCCAGGACTACCATGACCTGCATGGCGACGTACCTGCCGAAAACATGGCCGCCACCGCCGCGGGCGACCTGGCGCCCGGCGTCGAGCACAATGACTGGTCCGCATATGGCCGTTCCGGCTATGGCGACCGCTATGCCCCGGCCGCACAGATTACGCCGGCGAATATTTCCGGCCTGAAAGAAGCCTGGACCTACCACACGGGCGACTTCAAGGGACCGAACGACCCGGGCGAAATCGCCAACGAAGTCACGCCGCTGAAGGTCAATGACATGCTGTACCTGTGCACGCCGCACAATATCGTCATCGCCCTGAACCCGGACACGGGCAAGGAAATCTGGCGCCACGATCCGAAGATCAACCGCGACGCGGCCAGCTACCAGCACATGATCTGCCGTGGCGTGGCGTACTGGGACGTGAACGCGGGCCGCGCGAAGAACAATCCCGTCCCCGAAGCTGCCGGCATGGAATGCCCGCGCCGCATCCTGGCGCCCACCATGGATGGCACCATGATCGCCGTCAACGCCGATACGGGCGAGTCGTGCAAGAGCTTTGGCAACAACGGCGTCGTCAACCTGTACAAGAACATGGCGATGATCAAGCGCGGTTTCCTGATGCCGACGTCGCCGCCGGCCGTGTCGCAGAAAATGGCCGTGATCGCCGCCAGCGTGACGGACAACCATTCGACGGAAGAGCCATCGGGCGTGATCCGCGGCTACGATCCCGTCACCGGCAAGCTGATGTGGAACTGGGACCCGGCCACGCCGGAAGATACCGCGCCTTTCCCTGAAGGCAAGAACTACACCAACAACTCGCCCAATTCGTGGGGCGTGGCCAGCATCGATGAAAAGCTGGGCATGGTCTACATCCCGATGGGCAATGAAACGCCCGATACCTGGGGCGGCAACCGCAACAAGAATGGCGAGAAATTCAACAGCGCCATCGTCGCGCTGGACCTGGCAACGGGTAAAGTGCGCTGGGTCTACCAGACCGTACACCACGATATCTGGGACATGGACATCGGCGGCCAGCCTAGCCTGGTCGACATCGACACGCCGAAAGGCAAAGTGCCATCAGTTGTTGCCACGACAAAACGCGGCGACATCTACGTGATCGACCGCCGCGACGGCAGCCTGGTCGTACCGGCGCCGGAAAAACCCGTGCCGACGAGCAATCCTGCCGCTGGCGACACCCTGTCGCCCACGCAGCCGTTCTCGGCCCTGACCTTCCTGCCTGAACGCAATATCAGCGAAGCGGACATGTGGGGCACGACACCGTTCGACCAGCTCGCCTGCCGCATCATCTTCAAGGAACGCCGCTATGAAGGCCCGTTCACGCCGCAAACGGCCGGCAAGGGCGCCGTCATCTCCCCGGGCCCATTGGGTATTTTCGAATGGGGTGGCGCGGCCATCGATCCCGTGCGCCAGTTGTTGATCGTCAACCCTGACTACATGGGCTTCCTGGAAAAACTCGTACCGCGCGCGGAAACGACAGCCAAGGGCGGCACGGGCGGCGAAATGGGCTTGCAGCCGCAGACGGGCGTGCCGTTCGCCGTGGAAATCAAGGCCTTCTTGTCGCCGCTGGGCTTCCCGTGCCAGGCACCGCCATGGGGCTATGTGGCCGCCGTCGACCTGCGCACGATGAAAAAAGTGTGGATGCACAAGAACGGCACCACGCGCGACAGCGGCCCCGTGCCGATCCCGCTGCCACTGGGCGTGCCCAGCCTGGGCGGCATGGTCACCACCGGTGGCGGCGTGACTTTCCTCAGCAGCACGCTCGACTACTACATCCGCGGCTACGACGTCAGCAACGGCAAAGTGATCTGGAAAGCCCGCTTGCCAGCCGGCGGCCAGGCTACGCCGATGAGCTATGTGTCGAACAAGTCGGGACGCCAGTTCGTCGTCGTCATGGCCGGCGGCCACGGTTCGCTGGGCACGAAGATGAGCGACACTCTGGTCGCGTATGCCTTGCCCGAAGGCGCTGCCGTAGAGAAGAAGTAAAGCGCGAAGAAGTAAAGGTCGAAGAAGTAAAGTAGCAAAGTAGCAGCGCAAAAAAAGCCGTTCAGTCTGCACTGAACGGCTTTTTTACGTCTGAAGAAACAGCTTGATTACAGGATGGTCGCCAAGGCGCACTGCCGGTAATGCGCGGCAGCCTGTTCCGTCTGCTGCAAGGCGTCGTGCATCTGCGCCAGCTTCAGGTGGGCGTCGCGCACCATTTGCGGCTCGTTCGCGTCCGACAAGGCCTGCTCCAGGTGGCGCTGGGCCTTGCCCCACAGTTTTTGCTTGAGGCACAAGGTACCCAGGGTCAGCGCCAGTTCCGCGTCCAGCGGACGCTGTTTCATCCATTGTTCGCAATGCTCGATCTGCAGCAGCAAGGCCGGCGTGCCGCTTGGCGCCGCCGCTTCGCGGTAGGCGCGCACGACTCTGTCGTCCCAGTCGGCGGCCAGCGACTCTTCGCACACGAGGCGCGCTTCATCGTGCAGGCCGCGCGCATTCAGGGCCGTGGCGGCGCGGCAGGCGATGTACGGCTTGACCCGGTCCGCGCTCGGCACGGTGGACCAGACGCGCATCAGCGATTCCGCGTCATGCGACGGGTCGGACAGCAAATGATCGTAGGCCAGCTCGCGCAGGCGCGACGACAGGGCCGGATGCAGGGCGCGGTGCTTGTCGAGCGAGCGCACGAGGCGCAGCACTTCCGGCCAGTTCTTCGCCTGCTGCTCGGCCTTGAGCGACCATTGCAGCGCGTGGATGTGGCGCGTGCCGCTGGCATTGAGTTCGCGCACGGCGGCCAGGGCCGCTTCCGGCTGGTGGTCGTCGACCAGCAATTCCGTCACCGTCATCAAACGCGCCGTCTTCAGGCTGGCATCGCCTTCGACGCGGGACAGCCAGCTGTCGCGGCGTTCGGACTGGCGCATGCGGTGCGCGGCGCGCGCGCCGATCAGCGCGGCCAGGCCGGCGTTTTCTTCCAGCTCGGCGGCGCGCAAGGCGGCCTTCTCGGCATGGCCGAAACGGCCTTCGAACAGGGCCTTCAAAGCTTCGCGCAAGCCCTTGTTGCCGTCGCGCTCACGCTTGCGCTGGCGGTAGGCCGCCACTTGCGCCGGCATGCGCACGGTGGCGCGCACGGCGCGCACCAGCAGGTACAGCAGCACGAACAGCACGACCTGCAGCAGCAGGAAGAAGTTCAGCGACAAGTCGATGCGGTATGGCGGATAGAACAGCACCACGTTGCCAGGGTTGAAACGGGCCGTCACGGCGATACCGATCGCCGCGGCCATCAGGGCGAGTAACCAGAGAAATAGACGCATGGGCTCAGGACTTCGCTTTGTAGTTGCGCACAGCCGTCAGGCTGTCGGACAAGGTTGGCATTTCGATGGCCAGATTGCTGCCCTGCACCTGGCGCAGCAGGGCTTGCGCCGTCTGCGTGCTCTTGGCGCGGGTGTCGAAATACTTGGCCAGCGCATCCTGCGCAGCGATCAAGTCGTTACGGAAAGCCGTTTCATTGCGCGACAACAAGGCCATGCGGGCATTGAGCAGGCGCAGCTTGACGTTTTCGCGCAAGAAATACGATTGCGTCGGCGACAGCATCAGCGCTTCCGGCGTATCGACGCGGCGGATGCGGATCAACTGACGCACGTCGGCCCACATGTCGCCGCTCCAGGTATTGAAGCCGTCGCGTACTTTTTGCAGCATCGGTTCCGGCGCAGGCGGACCCACCAGCTTGCCGGCGGCATCGCGCACGGGCTTGGCCTTGCCCGGTTTTTCCGGCGCGGCCGGCAAGGCCGGCGTTTCGTCGGACAGCATCGGCAAGGAATCGATCTGGGCGATCACGGCGTCGAGGCGCAGGGCCACGCCCGTCGAATCGACGCTAGGGAGGGCCTTGAGTTTTTCCATGTCGCGCCCGATGGCGCGGCGGATGGTGATGAATTGCGGCTTGTCCGAGCGCGACAGGCTGCGGTCCGCGTTTTGCAGGGCGATCAGCGCGCCGGGCACGTTGCCGGCCAGTTGCAGCTGCTGGCTGGCCGTCGACAGCACTTGCTCGATTTCCGTCAGCGCCCACTCATCGCGGTTCTTCGACAAGTCGTTATACAGTTGTTCCAGCGCCAGCTGCTGGCTTTGCGTTTCGCTCTGGCGGTTTTCCAGCGCGCCCACCTTGATTTCCAGCTCTTTCGTGCCTTCTTGCACGTTGCGCGCCAGCACGCCCGTTTCGGCATTGCTGACATCGCCCTTTTGCAGGCGCTTGGCCACTTCTTCGCGCAGGTTGCGGATCTGCTTGCTGGTCGACCAGCTTTGCGCAGCCAGCAGCACGGCCAGCACGATGACGGCGATGCTCATGGGCTTTTGCAGCTGTTCCAGCAAGGTCGGCGCGCGGCCGGCAGGTTGGTCGGCCGCCTGCGGCGCCGTCTTCACGGCGCCGCCAGGCGTTGCATTCGGTTCGGAGAGTGTAGGCATTTCGTTCATGGTCGTGATTGTAACGCGGCGAGCACTCCTGCGTCGCCTGATCCTGTCAGGGTGACACGGGCAAAACCCAGGGCCGCCGCCGTTTGTGCAATGCGGGCGTGCGGCACGATCAGATGCTGCTGTTGCATTTTCACAACAGCCGTCTTTTCAGCATCCATTTCGCCCAGCAGCGCCAGCAAACCGCGCAGCGCTTCCGAGCTGGTGATGATCCAGTCATTATTATGCTGCAACAGGTTTTCCAGGGTCGCCCGCAAGGCCGGCGTCAGCGTCGGCACCTTGCGGCGGTAGGCCGTGACGAATTCGACTTCGGCGCCGGCCGCGCGCAAGCCGTCGGCCAGGTAATCGCGTCCGCCATCGCCGCGCACGATCAGCACGCGCTTGCCGCGCAGGGCCGGCAAGTCCAGCGCCAGCAGCAAATGTTCGGAATCGCTGCGCGCCGTATCCAGCGGGCTGGTGATGGCCGCGTTGACCTCCGTGACGCCATGCGCGGCCAGGGCCATCTTGCTGCCCTCGCCCACCACCGCCAGCGGCACACCTGGCGGCCACGCGGGCAAGTGCGCAAAGACGCAGTCGATGGCGTTCGGCGAGACGAACGCCACCAAGTCAAACTCGCGCAGACGCGCCAGCACGGCTTGCAAGTGCGCGCATTCGTCCTCGCCGTCAAGCGCATGGATTTCCAGCAGCGGCAGCAGTTGCACGGGCAAGCCCAGCGCCGCGATGTGGGCGGCCAGCGGCCCCGCTTGTGCCGCGGGCCGCGTGATCACCACGGTGTCAGGCATGCGGCGCCAGGCCTTCATGGTTGTCGGGCGTGACGGCGCACGAGGCGAGGATGCCGGCGGCGTCTTGCCCGCGCAGCAGTTCGGCCACTTGCTCGCCCAGCAGTTCGGGTGCGCCCGCCGGACCACTGACGTCGGCACTGGCCATGCGCGCGCCGTCCGGCGTGGCGACCATGGCGCGCAAACGCATCTGTTCGCCCTCGACGGTGGCGAACGCGGCCAGCGGGATCTGGCAGCTGCCGCCGAAAATCTTCGACACCTTGCGCTCGGCCGTGACGGCTTGCGCCGTGGCCGTGTGGTTCAGCGGCGCCAGCAGGCGCACGAGGTCGGCGCCGTCCGCGCGCCCGCTGCGGATCTCGATCGCCATGGCGCCCTGGCCTGCCGCCGGCAGGCTGTCTTCCGGCGCCAGCACGGCGCGGATGCGCGATGCCAGGCCCAGGCGTTTCAAGCCGGCGGCGGCCAGGATGATGGCGGCATAGTCGCCACGGTCGAGCTTGCCCAAACGCGTATCGAGGTTGCCGCGCAGGGGCAGTATCGTCAGGTGCGGATAGCGCGCGGCGATCAGCGACTGGCGGCGCAGGCTGCTGGTGCCGACGACGGCGCCATGCGGCAGCTCGGCCAGGCTGGCGTAATCGTTCGACACGAACGCGTCGCGCGGGTCTTCGCGCTCGAGGATGGCGGCCAGGGCAAAGCCTTCAGGCAACTCCATCGGCACGTCTTTCAGCGAATGCACGGCCAAGTCGGCACGGCCTTCTTCCATCGCCACTTCCAGCTCCTTGACGAACAGGCCCTTGCCGCCTACCTTGGACAGGGCGCGGTCCAGAATCTGGTCGCCGCGTGTGGTCATGCCGAGAATTTCAACGCTACACTGCGGATACAGGGCGGCCAGGCGCGCGCGCACGTGTTCAGCTTGCCACATGGCAAGACGGCTCTCGCGCGTGGCAATCACCAGGCGGGCAGGAATATTCAATTCGTTCGGGGTCAATTCGGATGCTTTCAAAACAAGTTCTTTCGCTGTGACTGTCGTTGTCATTATCGTTGCCAATTCGCCCGTCCGATATCAATTTGTATCGGAATGGCGCCCGGCGTCGCTATAATCGTTATCCCTTGGCCTAGAAGGCCAAGTCAGGCTAGCGTCCATGTTGAAGACCACAAATTTTATCATGCGCCCCCTCCCCTCTGCGGCCAAACGCCCGGTGCGATCCACATTCCCTTGCTTTTACACTTACTTTGGTTCTTTATTATGCTCAATGACGCAGTAGCACCAGAAATAGTTCCAGCGGCCGCCTCCGACAAGGACGCGCCACTGAAAGAAGACATCCGCCTGCTGGGCCGCCTGCTGGGCGACGTGCTGCGCGAGCAGGAAGGCGACGCCGTCTTCAATGTGGTGGAAACCATACGCCAGACTTCCGTGCGCTTCCGCCGCGAAGCGGACGCGCACGCCGCGCTGGAACTGGACGCCATGCTCAAGGAACTGAGCCGCGAACAGACGATTTCCGTCGTGCGCGCCTTTTCCTACTTTTCGCACCTGGCCAACATTGCCGAGGACCAGCACCACATCCGCCGGCGCCGCGCCCACCTGCTGGCCGGCTCGCCAGCGCAAAAGGGCAGCGTCAGCTTCGCGTTGAAAAAACTGCGCATGGCCGGCGTGCCGCGCAAGACCGTCGACACCTTCTTCCAGGACGCCCTGATCGCGCCCGTGCTGACGGCCCACCCGACGGAAGTGCAGCGCAAGAGCATCCTCGACGCCGAGCACGACATCGCCCGCCTGCTGGCCGAGCGCGACTTGCCGCAGACGCCGAAAGAACGGCAAGCCAATATGCAGCTGCTGCGCTCGCGCGTGGCCACCCTGTGGCAGACGCGCATGCTGCGCTACTCGAAGCTGACCGTGGCCGACGAGATCGAAAACGCCCTGTCCTACTACCGCATCACCTTCCTGCGCGAACTGCCGGGCCTGTATGACGACATCGAGGAAGACATCGCCGCCGAGTATCCGAACGGCGACGGCACGAGAGAACCGATCAATGCCGCCTACGTGCAGATGGGCAGCTGGATCGGCGGCGACCGCGACGGCAACCCGAACGTCAACGCGGGCACCATGCAGCACGCGCTGGCGCGCCATGCCACCACCATCCTCGATTTCTACCTCGACGAAGTGCACGCGCTGGGCGCGGAATTGTCCGTCTCGACCCTGATGGTGGGCGTGAGCGCGGAACTGCAGGCGCTGGCCGACCAGTCGCCGGACGCTTCGCCGCACCGCAGCGACGAGCCGTACCGCCGCGCCCTGATCGGCATCTATGCGCGTCTGGCCGCCACGGCCCGCGCGCTGGGCGCCACCAACATCCTGCGCAAGGAAGTGGGCGCGGCAGCCGCCTATCCTGACGCGGCCGCCTTTGTGGCCGACTTGCGCACCATCGTCGCCTCGCTCGAGTCGCACCACGGCGCCGCCCTCGTGCGCCCGCGCCTGGCGACCCTGGCGCGCGCGGCCGACATCTTCGGCTTCCACCTGGCGTCGCTCGACATGCGCCAGACCTCCGACGTGCACGAGCGCGTGCTGGCCGACCTGTTCGAAAAAAGCGGCGTGGCCGCCGATTACACGGCCCTGTCCGAGGAAGACAAGCAAGCGCTGCTGCTGAACGAACTGGCCCAGCCGCGCCTGCTGTACTCGCCCTACATTGCCTACGCCACGGAGACGGATTCCGAGCTGGCGATCTTGCGCGCGGCGCGCGACATCCGCCAGCGCTACGGTGCGCGGGCGATTCGCAACTACATCATCTCGCACACGGAAACCGTGTCCGACTTGCTGGAAGTGTTGCTGCTGCAAAAGGAAACAGGCTTGCTGCGCACGGACTGGAAGGCCGGAGGCGACGGCGACAGCACGTGCGAACTGATGGTCATCCCCCTGTTCGAAACGATACCCGACCTGCAGCGCGCGGCCGGCATCATGAGCCAGGTCATGGCCTTGCCCCTGGTAAAACAATTGATCGCCAAGCAGGGACAGCTGCAGGAAGTCATGCTCGGCTATTCCGACTCGAACAAGGATGGCGGCTTCCTCACGTCGAACTGGGAACTGTACAAGGCGGAACTGGCGCTCGTCTCCGACTTTCAAAAGGCCGGCGTCAAGCTGCGCCTGTTCCATGGCCGCGGCGGCACGGTGGGCCGCGGCGGCGGACCCAGCTACGAAGCCATCCTGGCCCAGCCGCCGGGCACCGTCAACGGCCAAATCCGCCTGACGGAACAGGGCGAGATCATCGCCTCGAAGTTTTCCAACGCGGAAATCGGCCGGCGCAACCTGGAATTGCTGGTCGCCGCCACCCTGGAAGCGAGCCTGGCGCCGCACGAAGCCAATCCGGCCCGCAACAGCCAGCTGGCGCAGTTCGAAGCCGTGATGGCGCAGCTGTCGGACCTCGCCTATCACGCCTACCGCCACCTCGTGTATGAAACGCCGGGTTTTACAGAGTATTTCTTCTCGGCCACACCGATTGCGGAAATTGCCGAACTGAACCTCGGCTCGCGCCCCGCCTCGCGCAAGGCCAACCAGCGCATCGAAGATTTGCGCGCCATTCCCTGGGGCTTTTCCTGGGGCCAATGCCGCTTGCTGCTGCCGGGCTGGTTCGGCTTCGGCAGCGCCATCGAAGCCTGGATCAACGAGGCCGACGGCGCCGCGAAAGATGACAAGATCGCCACCCTGCGCGCCATGTACGCCGAATGGCCATTCTTTGCCACCCTGCTGTCGAACATGGACATGGTGCTGGCCAAGACGGACCTGGCGATCGCCTCGCGCTATGCGGAACTGGTGGCGGACCAGGGCTTGCGCGAACGCATCTACAAGCGCATCACGGACGAGCATGGCAACACCTTGCGCTGCCTGGAGCTGATCACCGGCAATACCGAGCGCCTGGCGGGCAATCCCCTGCTTGCCCGCTCGATCCAGAACCGCTTCGCCTATCTCGACCCGCTGAACCATTTGCAGGTGGAATTGATCAAGCGCAACCGCGCCCTGTCCAGCGCCGTTAAAGTCGATGAACGGGTGCACCGCGGCATCCAGCTGTCGATCAACGGCGTGGCGGCAGGCTTGCGCAACACGGGCTGATCGCACTACATTGCCATCGGCAGACAGGGGCCGGCACCGCAAGGGCCGGCCCTTTTGCTTGCTCAATGGAAAAATATTCTCAAGAAAGCAACATTTGGTATTACACTAGTGCTTGACACTTTCCCTCTCCGGCGCCAGGCGCACCGCAGCGGCCAACCACGACGCCAGGAGCGCGGATGAGCAAATGGTCGATTGAAACGCTGGGTGCGGCATGCGCCGCCCTCATCCTGATCGTGCTGGGCTGGCTGGCGGGCGCGGCCTGGCAGGAGCTCGACTTCTGGGAACATGTCTGGCTGTCGCTGCTGCTGGCGGCCGCTGGCGGCATCGCACTGTGGCTGCTGCGCATGCTGCGCAACCATCTGGCCAGCACGCGACTGCAGCTCGACGCCAGCGTCATGCGCTACCGCGACCTGAGCGAGACGGCGCAGGACGGGATGTGGCAAACGGATGCGGAAGGCACGATATTGCATCTCAACCAGCGCCTGTGCGACATGCTGGGCATTCCGGCGGAAAAGCTGCTGGGCCACAAGATGAGCGAATTCCACGATGAAGCGACCTTGCTGCGCCTGTGCCCGCTGATGCGCGAGCAGGAACGCAGCTGCATGGGGGAACTGCAGTACCGCCATGGCGACGGCTCGGAGCGCTGGGCCATGATCAGAGGCCGCTGCCTGTACAACCAGCTGGGCACCCTGACGGGCGCGCTCGTGCTGGCCAGCGACATCACGGAACAAAAGCGGGCCGAACACGCGTTGAGCGTCGCCCATGCGGAACTGGAAAGCCGCGTGGCCCTGCGCACGGCCCAGCTGCTCGACGTGAATCTCCAGCTGTCCGCTGAAATCGCCATGCGCGCGCAAACGGAAGCGGCCCTGGCGCGCAGCGAAGAGCGGCTGCAGGACATCATTTCCATGATGCCCCTGTCGCTGTTCCTCAAGGATGCCGATTCGCGCATTTTGCTGATGAACCAGGCCTGCGAACAGCAATGGGGCGTGCGCCAGCAGGACATCGCCGAAGGACGCGACCTGCAGCACTTCCCCAGCGATCAGAACGTGGGCTTCCGCGCGGCGGACCGGGAAGCGTTTGCCAGCCGCAAGGTGGTGATCCGCGAAGAATTGGTATGGAACGCGCAGTTGCAGGAAAACCGCCTCGTGCAGACGCACAAGAAACCCGTGTTTGACGCCAACGGCCGGCCGCAGATGATCATCGCCATGGCCATCGACATCACCGAGAGCAAGCGCAACGAGGAAAACCTGGAACGCACGCTGGCCCAGCTGCGCGAACTGACCGACCACCAGCAAACCATCAAGGAAGAAGAGCGGCGCCGCATCGCGCTCGACATTCATGACGACCTGGGCCAGAACCTGATGGTGCTGCGCATCGATGTATCGCTGCTGCACGCGCGCACGGCCAAGGGCCACCCGCGCCTGCACCGCCACGCGCAGCGCGTGCTCGACACCATCGATACCACCATCCGCTCCGTGCGCACCATCATCAATGACTTGCATCCCAGTACCCTCGAACTGGGACTGGGCCCGGCGGCCGAATGGCTGATCCGCCAGATGGAGGGGCGCGGCGCCATCCGCTACCGGCTCAAGCTCGACAGTGAAGCGCCGGACCTGGGCCTGGACCAGCGCCAGACGTCGGCCATCTTCCGCGTGCTGCAGGAATCGCTGTCGAACATCGTGCGCCACGCCCAGGCCAGCGAAGTGGAAGTGGCGCTGGAACAGGACGCTGACGCCATCGTGCTGCGCATCAGCGACAACGGCATCGGCATGCAGCCGGGCGACCACGGCAAGCGGGCCGCCTTCGGACTGAAAAGCATACGCGAACGTGTCCACGCGCTGGGCGGCGAACTGCGTATCGACAGCCAGACCGGCCAGGGCACGGTGCTGGCTATCCACTTGCCGCGGGCCAGGAAAGGCCACCCAGCCAATCATGACGCAACACAAAAATTAGCAAAAACAGTAGAAAATTAAGTATGTATTTTAAACATTAAAAAGTATAGTAAGTTTTTTTCTTTGAGGAAACTATCATGCTGCCACGGCTCTCCCGCTTCCGCTCCCCACTGCTTGGCCTGTGCCTGCTGGCCGCCGCCCCCATCGCCAGCGCCACCATCTATGCCGAACGGGGCTTTGGTGAAAGGGATGGCAACGGCAGCATCGCGTCCGACCTGAACCCGGCGGGCCTCGTGGCCGGCATCATCATGGAAGAAGAAGGACGGCGCCGCGCCGTGACATACCAGCATGGCCGCATCCGCGAGCTGGGCACCCTGGGCGGCGATGAAGGTTTTACCAAGGCCATCAATATCCATGGCGTGGTGGTCGGTTCGGCGCAGACGGCCAGCGGCGCCTGGCACGCCTTCCGCTACGACGCGGCGGGCGGCATGCGCGACCTGGGCACCCTGGGCGGCACCAGCAGCTATGCCACGGCCATCGCGCGCGGCGGCCAGGTGGCCGGCTACGCCGATACGAGCGGCGGCGATTTCCACGCCTTTGTGACGAAAGCCGACCACAGCTTGCAAGACCTGGGCACCCTGGGCGGCGCCAGCAGCTATGCCAGCGGCCTGAACAGCCATGGCGTGGTGGTGGGTACGGCCCAGCGCGACGACGGCTACCGCCGCGCCTTCGTCTACCGCCCCGGCGCGGGCATGCAGGAAATCGGCACCCTGCCCGGCGGACGCATCAGCTCGGCCACCGCCATCAATGACGCGGGCCTGATCGTGGGCGCCTCGGAAACGGAGAAACGGCGCTGGCACGCTTTTGCCTGGGACGGCAAGCGCATGCTCGACCTGGGCGCCATGATCGGCCAGGGCGACAGCTACGCCACGGCAGTCAACGCGGCCGGACACGTGGTCGGCAGCGTCAACATCAACGGCTTTGAACCGATGACCTTTGTCTACAAGGAAGGCGTGATGACGGTGCGCCGCCGCGACGATGGCCTGTACCTGACCAACAAGATCACGGACGCCGGGCTGGTGGTGGGCGCCGTCTACACGGGGCATAAGTTCCAGGCCTTCGCCGTGCCGTCGCAAGCGTCGCCGGCGCCGCCGCGTCGCAACCCGCTGGACTGGTTCTTCATGACCGTCATCGTCGGCGCCAGCGGCGTGGCGCTGTACAAGCTGCAGCGCCATCACCGCGCCGGCCTGCAAGGCCAGCGTACGTATTTCATGTAAGCCAACGCTGCGGATGGACGAAAAAAAGAGGCTTGCGCCTCTTTTTAAATATACTCAACAACTATCGCGACATCTGACAGAACCGTAGCGAGCGGAAGTGAATTGTGGCCGAGACGCGGAACTGTACTTTAGTACAGTGAGCATCGCAGGCCGCAAGTCACGACGCGCAGTAGGTTCTGACAGGTGTCTCTAGTTTTGCGTCAAGAAAGTTTTCAGCTTGTCCGAACGCGAAGGCTGGCGCAGCTTGCTCATGGCTTTTGCCTCGATCTGGCGGATGCGCTCGCGCGTCACGTCGAACTGCTTGCCCACTTCTTCCAGTGTGTGGTCGTTCGACATTTCCACGCCGTAACGCATACGCAGCACTTTCGCTTCGCGCGGCGTCAGGGAGTCCAGCACTTCCTTGATCACGTTGCGCATCGATGCGTGCAGCGCGGCGTCCAGCGGCGCCAACGTCGTGTTGTCTTCGATGAAGTCGCCCAGTTGCGAATCGCCATCTTCGCCCATCGGCGTTTCCATGGAAATCGGCTCTTTCGCGATCTTCATGATTTCGCGCACCTTGTTTTCCGGCATTTCCATCTTGACTGCCAGGGTCGCCAGGTCCGGCTCGCTGCCCGTTTCCTGCATGATCTGGCGCGAGATGCGGTTCATCTTGTTGATCGTTTCGATCATGTGCACCGGCACGCGGATGGTGCGGGCCATGTCGGCGATCGAACGCGTGATCGCCTGGCGTATCCACCATGTGGCGTAGGTCGAGAACTTGTAGCCGCGGCGGTATTCGAACTTGTCGACGGCCTTCAGCAGACCGATGTTGCCTTCCTGGATCAGATCGAGGAATTGCAAGCCGCGGTTGATGTATTTCTTGGCGATCGAAATGACCAGACGCAAGTTGGCGACCGTCATTTCGCGTTTCGCGTGACGGGCACGCTTTTCGCCGGCAGCCATCTGCTTGTTGATCTTGCGCAAGTCAGCCAGCGGCAAGGCCACGCGCGCTTGCAGGTCGATCATTTTCTTTTGCAGTTCCTTGACGGCAGGCACGTTGCGGCTGAGGATGGCGCTGTACGGATACTTGCAATCGACTTCGCGGTCGACCCATTCCAGGTCGCATTCATTGCCTGGGAACACCTTGATGAAGTGGGCGCGCGGCATGCCGCATTTGTTCACGCACAGTTCCAGCACGGCGCGCTCGATGTGGCGCACTTCTTCCATCTGGCCGCGCAGGGTGTCGCACAGCTTTTCCACGACCTTGGCCGTGAAGCGGATGCCCAGCAATTCCTGCGAAATAGCTTCCTGCGCCTTGATGTAGGCTTTCGAGTTGTAACCCTCGGGCGCCTTGCGCATCTTGTCGTACTGCGTCGAAATGACGTTGAATTTCTCCAACGCATTCTTTTTCAGCTGAGCCAGTTGCTCGCTGGAGAAACCGGCCGCGCCGCCATTGGCGTCGCCGTCTTCTTCCTCGGCTTCTTCTTCCTCTTCCTCGTCGTCACCGCTGGCGGCGGCAGGCGCGGCGGCAGCGGCTGGCGCCGGGGCATTGCTTTCGTTCAGATCGACAAAGCCGTCGACCACTTCATCGACCTTGATTTCGTCGCGCGCGATTTTTTGCGACAGCGCGACGATTTCGCCGATCGTGGTCGGGCAGGCGGAAATGGCCTGGATCATGTCTTTCAGGCCGCCTTCGATGCGCTTGGCGATCTCAATCTCGCCTTCGCGCGTCAGCAGCGCCACGGCGCCCATTTCACGCATGTACATGCGCACGGGGTCGGTGGTGCGGCCAAAGTCGGAGTCGACGGTCGACAGGGCGGTCGCGGCAGCCGCTTCCACTTCATCGTCGCTGGTGACGGTGGCGACGTTGTCGGTCAACAACAGGCTTTCCGCGTCAGGGGCGCGCTCGTAGACGGCGATGCCCATGTCGTTGAAGGTGGCGATGATGCCTTCGATCGCTTCCGGATCGATGATGTTTTCCGGCAATTGGTCATTGATCTCGGCATAGGTGAGGAAACCGCGTTCCTTGCCCATGTTGATCAAGCCCGTGATCTGCTTGCGGCGGCGTTCCAAGTCCGCTGCCGATGCTTCCGGATCGCCCAATGCGTCCGCCAGGCCGCCCTTGGCCTTGCGGTCGCGCGCTTTCGACACGGCCTTCAGTTCGGCGCGCTCGACGGCGTTCAGTGCTGCCACTTCATCGTTTTCCGGCGTGAATTCGCTTGGTTTGCGGCCGCGGCGGCCTGGTACCTTGACGGTTGGCAGGAAGTAATTCGAGGTATCGATGGCGGCCAGGGCATCGGCGTCCGTGGTCTTGCTGACCACTTGCGCGCCGGTGATGATGGTCACGGGCGCCGCTTCCGGCTTGGCGCGCACGACTTTCGAACGGGCTGCCGTCACCACTTTATTCGTGGCGGCGCTTTCGCTGACCTTGCGCGGCGCGGCCGGGGCCTTGACGCCGGGGGCGATCTTCACGCTTGGCGTCTTCGCCGGGGCGGCTTCAGCGGCCTCGGTCACGTCGGCAACAGCCTCGGCGGCCGGCGCGCTGACGTCCGCTTCCGCAGCCGCATCGGCCGGTGGCACGGCGGCCAGGCGCGAGCGGCTTTTCTTCACCACGGTGACGACGGTCGGCGCCGTCGTGACGGTCGCTTCCGGATTCGCTTGCGCATTATCGATGAAGTAAGATAAAGTCGTTTTGGGTACGGCAAGTGGTGCCGCGGCTGGGCGTGGCGCCTTGGCGGACAACGTTAAAGTTTTTGGCGTATTCTTCATGAGATATCTCTTAATGCGAGACCAGATGGTGTCGGCGCGAAGTGAATGATTCCACCTAAGCCTGCGAAACCGGACTCGATGGAGCGTATTGTTGCGGCTGCCGTGTTAACGGCAGCGGCGCCTGTCTATCGGGACGTTCAAAGCCCGCGCATCCGTCATGCGGAGCGGCGGGGCCGAAGCCGGGTCAGATAAATAAGCGATGTACATTGCGGAATGAAAAAAAGCCCGTACCAGAACGGGCTTGAATCTATTGTTGTTCAGTGAAGACACAGCGGAGAGCAAGATTATGCACGAAGGCCAGTTATCTGGATAATTGATAAGCGGAATATCCGATATCAAAAATACTAATAGTGATGGCCTGTACCGCACTGCTCCTATCCCCTGCACACCTGAGCCAGACCGTCAAAAACAGGGTCCAGTCATCAGCGCAAGCCGACATTATACACATTTCCCGCATTTCGCGCTGTGCCCACTGTAGCGCGAAGCCGTTTATCGCAGGTCAAGTTGCCAAAAAAGACAATGCACTTGCCTGTGGCGCGTGCTATGCTCCCCTTTTATAGCCCAACCAATGATGTCGATGACCAGCTCCACGCCAGACCAGCAAGCCACCACTCCTGACACGCCAGTCGATGCAGCCCCAGCGGCGGCACCGGCCGCAGCGACCACGCCGGCACCTGCCGGCCTGACCGCGCGCGCCCTGCTGAAGCAGTTCCAGGAGCAATTCCCGCCATTCCGCGATTGCCTGCCCTTGTCGATCGGTATCGACAAGCAGATCCTGGCACGCCTGCCGGACCTGGACCGCAAGCTGATGCGCACGGCGCTGGGCATCCACACGGGTTCGCTGCGCTACCTGCGCGTGATGGAAAAAGCCAAGGTACGCTACGACCTCGACGGCACCGCCGGCGCGGAAGTGACGCAAACCCACCGCGACCACGCCACGCAAGTATTGCAGCAGCGCTTCAAGAAGGAAGCCGAGCGCAAGAAAGCCGAGCGCGATGCGGCGGCCGCCGAAGAAGCGAACCGTTTGCGCCTGGAAAAACTGAATCAGCTGACCGCGAAATTCTCGCGCAAAGGCTGATCCGGTTTCATGGACACAGCTGCCGCACCGCCACTCCCCCCGTATCAAGGCATCGCCCTCGAGCACGTCAAGCTGGTACGCACCAGCGATGATGCAAAAGCGGCCATGGCCGCCCTGCTGGCAGCGGACGCCATCGGCTTCGATACGGAATCGAAGCCGACGTTCGTCAAGGGCGAGTCTTCCACGGGACCGCATTTGATCCAACTGGCCACCGACGACATCGCCTACCTGTTCCAGGTGGGCAGCACGCCGGCGCCGGCGCTGGCCGAACTCAAAGCCATCCTCGAATCGACCACCACCCTGAAGGTGGGTTTTGGCCTGTCCGACGACGTCAAGCGTCTGCGCAACAAGCTCGGTATCGCCCCGGCCCAGGTGCTCGACCTGTCCGTCGCCCTGCGCGGCGGCCAGCGCAACGACCTGGGCGCGAAGACGGCCGTGGCCAAGTTCTTCGGCCTGCACCTGCAAAAATCGAAAAAGATCTCCACCACCAACTGGGCCACGTCGCGCCTGACGGAAAAGCAGATCCTGTACGCGGCCGACGATGCACAAGTGGCGCTGCGCGTATACCGCCGCTGGATCGCCGAAGGCGGTAAAGTGGCGCCGCAAAAAAACCCGCGCGCCAGCACGCCACCGGCCCCGCCGCCCGCCC
Source organism: Janthinobacterium aestuarii (assembly GCF_051380835.1). Classification (NCBI taxonomy): domain Bacteria; kingdom Pseudomonadati; phylum Pseudomonadota; class Betaproteobacteria; order Burkholderiales; family Oxalobacteraceae; genus Janthinobacterium; species Janthinobacterium aestuarii. Next base: position 69,076 of record NZ_JBNYXU010000014.1, on the reverse strand, counting down.
CCGCCTGAAGCTGGCGCCTTCCTGCAGCATGAACAAGAACAAGTCCATCGGAACCACGCTTGAGGCGATCGCCGCCGCCGAACAGGCGCTGGGGCGTTCGCTGCCCGCGTCCTATGTGCAATGGTTGTTGGTAAACAATGGCCGTGCACTGGGTGCCTTGAGCGTATTTCCCGTCTACGACGCGGCCAATGCGCGCAAGACGTGGGAATCAATCGAGCGCCACTACAACACGGGCTGGCAGGAATGGCTGGAGAATGTGGGTGGCGGCAACGATGCCGCCAGCCTGCTGCCCTTTGCCCAGTTCGGCACGGGCGATTACTATTGTTTTGACTATGCGCAAACGGGGCCGGCCGGTGAACCGGTGGTCGTGCTGTGGTCGCACGAAACAGGCGCCACCGGCGCGGTGGCGCCCGACTATGCGTCATTCCTGATACTGCCCGGCCGTCCGGGCTGAACCCCGGCGGCCGGCGCAGCCTTATTTGACGAGACGCAAGGTCAGCGGATAGCGGTAAGTGATGCCATTGCTGGCCTTGACGGCCGCGACGATCGAGCACACCAGGTTGGCCAGCGCCACGATCCAGAACAGGAACAGGCCGATCAGCACGAACGACAGGATGAAGCAGGCGAAATACCAGATGATCAGGGTAATCTGGAAATTGAGCGCTTCGCGGGCGTTCTCGGCCGAGAATTTATCCGCATCATCTTTCTTGATCAAATAAATGATCAACGGCGCCACCCAACTGGTGAACAGGCCGCCAACGTGGGACAGAATGGCGATCGTCGTATCTTGCGTACGACCCACTTCCGGCTGCGTGTTATCCATTATCATTCCCATCATTAGTTATAGATACTTCAATATAACAGCAATATTTCCTTTTGGAATGAAACACTTGCTGGCGCAAGCACTTTTTTTGGCTATGTCACCGTCAGATGTGGGAATGCGCCCAGTGTTGCCTTCAATAATATTTCTGGAGAACGGATGCGCCCGGCATCGAGTATCCAGCGCCACCCCAGGTAGTTTGGCAGGTAGCGCGTCGCCACGCCGTGAAACGGGCCGAGCCATTGCCGCAGGCGGCTGTGATAAGCGTTGACGTTCTGCACGTGGGCGGCGCCCTGCACGCGAATGCCGGCGCGCAGGTTGACGGCCACGTGGCTAATACCCGCTTCCCTGGCGAAGGCCCGGTAGGTGGCATGACCATCGGTGACCAGCAGCACATCCTTGTCGATGACGGGCAACAAACAGTGGTGCAACTGCGCCTTGGTTAGCGCTCCTTTTCCCGTGACGAAATCGAGGGTCTGTCCCGTACGGTCGCGCGCCACCAGGATGCAGACCTGTTCGTTCGATATGCCGCGTTTATGGGCATGGCCGCCCCGGCGGCGGGGCGGACGCGTCATGTTTCTGGATCCCTTTTCCGATGCCAGCAGATATAACTCGTCGGCCTCGGCGATCCCGTGCAGACCATGCGGCCGGTCCGTCTTTGCCAGCGATAAAAACCGGTGACGCCAGCGAAACGAGGTGTTACGGTGCACGCCCAGTTGGCGCGCGGCCTTGCGCACGGAATCCGATGCCAGCAGACAATCGGCGTAATCGAGCCACAGCGATTTATGGCGCAAGCGCGCCAGTGGCGTGCCGGTGAGCGCATTGAAGGTGCGTCCGCAGGGAACGCAGCGGTAGCGCTGCAGACCGTGCGCGTGACCATGTCGGTGCAAGTGATGCGAGTGGCAGGCGGGACAGGTCAAGCGCGGCTGGGTCACACTTTCCAGCAACGCGACGGTCGCGTCGTGCGGCGCGTTGCCACGCAGCAGGACAATGCCTGCCTTCCGCTGGCGTCTGCTCAGGTGAGCAAACTGCGCGATAAGGCTTCTCCATTCGGCTGGCTGCATGATCTGCTCCCTGCGTAATCGGTATGCAGAGTCAGACAGCACAGCCACAGGAAGATTCCGGCATTTCCCCTACTTGTCGATGACAGAGCCCTTTTTTTCAGGCACCGCTTGCCGCCGCCTGCGCCAGCCGCCCCAGGGTGGCGATGGCCTCTTCCAGCTGCGGGCTCCACGGGTGGCCGTAATTGAGGCGAATGCAATGGCGAAATGCGCGCGTGGCGGAAAAAATGGGACCGGGCGCGATGCTGATGCCGGCCGCCAGCGCGCTGCGGTGCAAGGCCAGCGCATCGATACGGGCAGGCATCTCCACCCAGACGAAATAGCCGCCCTGCGGCCGCGTCACCCGCGTGCCGGGTGGAAAATGCACGGCGATGGCTTGCAGCATGGTGTTTTGCTGCGCCGCCAAGGTCAGCCGCAGCTGGCGCAAATGGCGGTCGTAGCCGCCCTGCGCCAGGTAATCGGCCAGCGCCATCTGCAGGGGAATGGGCGCCGACAGGCTGGTCGTCAGTTTCAGGCGCTCGACCTGGCGCGCATAGCGGCCCGCCACGGCCCAACCCAGGCGAAAGCCGGGGGCCAGGGTCTTGGAAAACGAGCTGCAATGCATCACCAAGCCCGCGCTGTCGTGGCTTTTCGTCAGACCCGGGCGCTGCCTGCCAAAGTACAGCTCGCCATATACGTCATCCTCGATCAGCGGCACGCCATGGCGCGCCAGCAATTCGACCAGCGCGCGCTTCTTTTCCGGCGGCATCAAGCTGCCCAGGGGATTCTGGAAACTCGTCATCAGCCAGCACGCCTTGGGCTGGTGGCGCTGCAACAGCTCTTCCAGCGCAGCCAGGTCGACGCCATCGCGGGGGCTGGTGGCAATTTCCACGGCCTTGAGTTCCAGCCGCTGCAGCGCCTGCAAACAGGCATAAAAGCTGGGCGACTCGATCAGCACCGTGTCGCCGGGCCGCGTGACGGCTTGCAGGCACAGGTTCAGCGCTTCCAGCGCGCCATTCGTGATGACGATGTCGTCGCTGGAAACGGGCACGCCGTCGAGCTGGTAGCGAAGGGCGATCTGGCGACGCAGCTCCGCATTGCCCAAGGACAAATCCGTGACGGTGCTCCACGGGTCGAGGCGGCGCATGCTGGCCGACACGGCCCGCGCCAGTCGTTCCAAGGGGAACAGATGCGGGCTGGGAAACGCCGAGCCGAAGGGCACGATATCGCGCGCGCCCACGGCGCCCAGCACCTCGAACACGAGGTCGCTGACGTCGACGGTGGTGCTGGCGGCCAGCGGATGGGAACTGTCCGGTTCGGGCGCCAGCGCGGCACGCTGCGGCGCCACGTAATAGCCGGAGCGGAGGCGCGAGACGATCATGCCGCGCGCTTCGAGCAAATAATAGGCCTGGAACACCGTCGACGGACTGACGCCCCTGCGCGCATGCTGCTGGCGCACGGACGGTAACTTATCGCCAGGCAGCAACAGCTGCGCGCTGATCATGGCGGCGACTTCTTCCGCCAACTCCTCATATCGTTTCAACCCTGCTCCTCAAACTGATCCGTAGTTTTATTGCACAACTGATCCTGTCACAGTGACAGCGCCCGGTATATGCTAGGCTCATAAAAATTAACCGGGCAGCAACACCGGCACACAATATCGACCGACGAGACAGGCTATTTTCCCATGCAACTCTCCATGCTACTGCATTCCCCCCTCGTGCTGGTGCTGACCCTCGCGCTGCCCGGCATGGCACTGGCCGCGCCCGCTGCCATCTCCGCCAGCCACGACAGCCTGGAGCAACGCATCAAGGCGTGCACGTCCTGCCATGCGCAACAGGAAAAGCACGACGCCTTCTTTCCCCGCATCGCCGGCAAGCCGGCCGGCTACCTGTACAACCAGCTGCTGAACTTTCGCGAGGGGCGGCGCCAGTATCCGCTGATGAACTACATGGTCGAACACTTGCCTGACGATTACCTGCGCGAAATTGCCGAGTATTTTGCGGCGCAGCACCCTGTCCCGCCGCCGGCCCAGCCCAGCGGCGCTGGCGCGGTCGCCCTGGCGCGGGGACAGCAACTGGTGCTGCGCGGTGACGCCGGCAAAAAAATTCCCGCCTGTATCGCCTGTCACGGCCAGCAGCTGGCCGGCGTGGCGCCCGCCATCCCCGGCTTGCTGGGCTTGCCGCGCGACTATATCAACGCCCAGCTGGGCGCGTGGAAGAACGGCGTCCGCCGCGCCCACTCTCCCGACTGCATGGCGCAAGTGGCGCAGCGCCTGTCGGACGCGGACGTGGGCGCCGTCTCGGCCTGGCTGGGTACGCAAGTGGCCAGCGTCGACGCGCGTCCCGCCAGCAGCATCGCCCTGCCCTTGCCGCTGCATTGCGGCGGCGTGCCTGGTTCCAGCGCGCAGGTGGCGCCATGAAAAAATGGATGTTCGCGCTGGCCGGCGTCGCCATCGTTGCGGTCGGCGCCAAAGTCCTCCTGTGGCCAGCGGACGACATGGGGCCGCCCGCCGTAGCCAGCACCCTGAGCCAGGATCAGCTGGTCGCGCGCGGCGCCTACCTGGCCAAGGCGGGCGACTGCATGGCTTGCCACACGACGCGGGGCGGCGTGCCCTACGCGGGCGGACGGGCCTTGCAGACGCCGTTCGGCAAGGTGCTCTCGCCCAACATCACGGCGGACAGGGAAACGGGCATCGGCAGCTGGACGGCCGACGATTTCTGGCGCGCCATCCACAACGGCAAGTCGAAAGATGGCCGGCTACTGTATCCGGCCTTCCCCTACACCAGCTACACCAAGGTGCAGCGCGAAGACAGCGACGCCCTGTACGCGTATTTCCAGAGCGTGCCGCCGCACAAGCAGCCGAACGCGCCGAACGCGCTGCGCTTTCCCTACAACCAGCAGATCGCGCTGGCCGCCTGGCGCGCCCTGTATTTCAAGCCGGGCGTGTACCAGCCGCTCACAAACAAAAGCATGGAATGGAACCGCGGCGCCTATCTGGTGCAAGGCCTGGGCCACTGCAGCGCCTGCCATAGCAGCCGCACCACCCTGGGCGGCAGCGACGACGGCCTGTCGGGCGGCCTGATCCCCGTGCTGGGCTGGTACGCGCCGTCGCTGACGTCGGATGCGGAAGCGGGTCTGGGCGACTGGGATACGGCGCATATCGTGGAATTGCTGCAAACGGGCGTATCGCCGCGCGCCACCGTCTTCGGCCCCATGGCCGAAGTCGTGCGGCAAAGCTTGCAGCACATGAGCAACGCCGACGTGCAGGCGATGGCCGTCTACCTGAAAAGCCTGCCCGGCCCCGCGCAGCCCGCACAACGGGCGCCGCGCGACACGTCGGAACAAGCCAGGCAGCAACTGGCGCTGGGCGCGAAACTGTATGAGGCGCAATGCGCGAGCTGCCACCAGGCCGACGGCAAGGGCGTGCCGCCCGGCTACCCGCCGCTGGCCGGCAACCGCGCGCTGACGACGCAGTCGGCCGTGAACGCCATCCGCCTCGTGCTCAACGGTGGCTTCGCGCCCGGCACCCGCGGCAACCCGCGTCCCTACGGCATGCCGCCGTTCGGCCCCGTCATGGATGACGCGGAAGTGGCAGCCGTGGTCACCTATCTGCGGGCGTCGTGGGGCAATGATGCGCCGGCGGTTTCTGCGCTGGAAGTCAATAAATACCGCAGCGTGCCGCTGGAATAGGAGACATGAAAAAGCCGGCTTGCGCCGGCTTTTTCATGAACCACAGTAATCCTCAGCGGAACTTGCTCTTGCGCCCCGTCTTCAAATCCAGCGCATAACGCACGCCATTGTCCGTCAGCATGACTTCATCGGGCGGCTCTTCGCCGGCCAGGGCGCCATCGATCAAAGGCAAGCCTTCGCCCTTGCGCATCAGGTCATCGCAGCGCTCGTACACGTTCGCGCAACCGGTGGATGCCATCAGCGATTGCACGATGGCCACTTTCCACGCGTCGACGCCGCCAGCGTTGAATTCGCAGATCAGATAGCCTTGCACGCCGCCAAACAGCTGCACCACCAGGCCCGGCAAGCCCTCGTCCTCGCCCTTGATCAGAGTCAGCAGCTGGTTTTCGCCCGCCTTCTTGATGGCTGGCAGTTTTTTCTCGATGGCGGCCTTGACCCTGCGCTTGATCAGCGCGTGGTCGACCGGTTCGTCTTCCTTGAAGCTCCAGATGCGCGCGCGGATCTGCGACTTCGAATTGTAGGCGGCGCGGGCGATGAACTGCTTCGAAGAGCTTTGCACGATGGCCGTCGAGCCGGGCTTCATTTTTTCCTGCGGCTTGCCTTCGACTTTTTCAATCGCGGATGCGTAAATCCACGATTGGCCCAGCAAGCTCTTTTCCTTGCCCTGTTTGATGGTGATGATCAGCATGTAATTCCAGTAGTGTGAGCGGCGCGTGCCGCTCGTCGTATGTCCAATACCGGCATGATACCTCATGCCATCCTGTCGCAGCCTCCTGCATTCCATGCCGCTGCTGGCGCAGTCTGTCGCAGGACGGTACGCAGACGCGGCCGGCTGGCATACCATGCTCTCATACCAATTCCAACAGGGAGCAAGAATGACACAGCCACTTTTCCACCGCCGCCACGCTAGCGCCGTGAGCGCCCTGCTGCTGGCCGCCTGCGCGCTGGCCCTCCCGGCCGCGCCGGCGCTGGCGTCGCCGCTTGACTGGATTTCCGGCAACAGCATCCAGGGTAGCGGCAAGCTGCAAAAGCAGGCGCGCGAAGTGGGCAGTTTCCATGCCGTGGCGCTGAACGTGCCGGGCACGGTCGAACTGCGCATCGGCAACACGGACAGCGTCACGATCGAAGCGGACGACAATATCCTGCCGCTGATCGACACGGCCGTGGAAAACGGCACCCTGCGCATCCGCCCCGCCAAGCGCAACGCCAACTTCCGCCAGAGCAGCCTGACCATCGTCATCCAGGCGCGCCAGGTGGAGCGCGTCAGCGTGGGCGGCTCGGGCAACATCACGGCAACGGGCTTGCGCGCCGAGAACCTGCGCTTCGACGTGGGCGGTTCCGGTTCCATCCACGCGCGCGACCTCGACAGCCGTCAGGTTTCCATCGCCATCGGCGGCAGCGGCAGCTTCAAGGCCAGCGGCAAGACGGAGCAGCTGACGGCATCGATCGGCGGCTCCGGCAATATCGAGGCGGGCCGCCTGGCCGCGCGCGAGGTGCAGGTGAGCATCGGCGGCTCTGGCGAAGCCACCGTGTGGGCCAAGCAAGACTTGGCCATCAGCATCGGCGGTTCGGGCGAAGTGAGCTACTACGGCGATCCGCGCATCAGCCGCAGCATGCAGCGTTCGAGCAGCATCCGCCGCCTGGGCGCAGCACCGAATTGATCAATCACAATGAGAAAAACCCGGATCGCTCCGGGCTTTTTGCATTTCAAACAGTCAAATCAGCGGGCCGGCTTGACCGGTTCGCGGTCGATCAAGACCGTGTTGACGCTGTCCGTCAGCCAGATCTGGCCATCCTGGATCGTGCATTGCAGCTGCATCGTGCGCTGCGCCAGCTTGCTCATGTCTTGCGCCGCCTCGGATGGCAGGTTGATCACGGTCAAGTTCTTCGCCCGCTCCAGCTTGTTGGCGATCTGCTTCCACCAGATGTGGCTCGTTGCGCCATAGCTGTAAACGATGACCTGTTCCGAACGGCCGCACGCCTTGAGGATGCGCTTTTCGTCGGGCTGGCCCACTTCGATCCACAGCTGGATGGCACCCGTCAAGTCTTTCTGCCACAGGTCGGGCTCTTCCGTGTCGAACAGGCCCTTGGTGAACGTCAGCGCCTCGTCGGCATGGATGGCAAACGCCAGCAGGCGCACCATCATGCGCTCGTCCGTTTCGGACGGGTGGCGTGCCAGGGTCAGCGCGTGATCCTGGTAGTAATTGCGGTCCATGTCGGCGATCTGCAGATCGGCTTTGAAAATTGTTGCTTTAAGGGCCATCGTGTTTCTGTCTCGGTAAAGTGAATAGTGAAGTCGGTATCAGCGGAAAACCACCGTCTTGTCGCCATTTTTCAGGATGCGGTGCTCGACGAACCATTTCACGGCGCGCGCCAGCACCACGCACTCGACGTCGCGGCCGATGGCCGTCAGGGTGTCCGCATCCATCGCATGGTCGACGCGCTCGACGTCCTGCTCGATGATCGGGCCTTCGTCCAGGTCGCCCGTGACGAAATGGGCCGTCGCGCCGATCAGCTTGACGCCGCGGTGATGCGCCTGCGCATACGGCTTGGCGCCCTTGAAGCTGGGCAGGAAGGAATGGTGGATATTGATGGCGCGGCCATCAAGCGCCTGGCACAGGCCCGGCGACAGGATTTGCATGTAGCGCGCCAGCACCACCAGGTCGATCTTGTGCGTGTCCATCAGGTCGATGATCTTCGCTTCCTGCGCCAGCTTGGCCGCTTCCGGCGCGCCGGTGGCCAGCGGCAGGTGGTGGAAGGGAATATTGTAGCTGGCCGCCAGCTGGTAGAACTCCATGTGGTTCGACACGATGGCGGGAATTTCCACGTTCAGCAAGCCGCTCTTGTAGCGGAACAGCAAATCGTTCAGGCAATGGCCGATCTTCGACACCATCAGCATGACGCGCGGCTTGACGCGCGCATCGTGCAATTGGCCATGGAAGGCGCCGTTCAACTGCATGGCTTGCGACAAGTCGGCGAAGTCGCTGCGCAACTGGGCGTCGCTGACGGCGCCGTCTTCCAGCGCGAAATGCACGCGCATGAAGAACAGCTGGGATTCCTGGTCGCCGAATTGGGCGGAATCGAGGATGTTGCAGCCGTGTTCGGCCAGGAAGCCGGAGACGCGGTGCACGATGCCGCGCTGGTCCAGGCAGGACAGGGTCAGGATGTATTCGGGATGCGTCATGGTCGCGGAATCAGGTAAAAAGTAAGGCGATGCTCGGCTCAGCCACGCGCGCCGGCCATCGGCTGCGCTGCCGCGAGCCGGCTATTGTCGCACGGCCGGGCCTGTAAACATGCATTTTCCACACAAGCGGCATGGCTGCTGGCGGCGGCGAGCCGATTGACGTTCATTTGATCTGGCACAAAGTCGCCGCGTTTTTCCACCTGCCAGCCCCCATTCTCGCGTCAAACCGGCATCAGGCGTGGAACCTGACACGCCATTGGGCGTCTATCTCTTTGCTTGTTTCACCATACGTCGCACCCGGTGCACCGGGTGTTTCCCGGATCAGTTTTTCATTGAGGTAGAACATGTTCCCAAACAGTATTTCCCCCAGTCTCAGCCCCGCCCTGAAGTCCCATCTCGAGGCCCAGTGCAATTTCGCCACGGAACTATCGCGCAAGATGTTCGATACGGTGCAGCAATTGAGCGAGCTGCATCTGCGGCTGGCGCAAGACCTGCTGCAAGAATGGAGCAGCGCCAGCCAGCAACTGCTGTGCGCGCGCGACACAGGCGAGTTCATGTCGATGGCCGCCGGCCAGTTGCAGCCAAGCGGCAACAAGCTGCGCCAGTACCAGCAGCAACTCGGCAATCTCGTCGCCAACGCCAATGTTGAAATGAACCGCACTGCAGAGAATCACCTGCCCGAAGCGGGCCGCACGGCCGTGGCCTTCGCTGACGAATTAGTGCGCAAGACGGCAGAAGAAACGGAAAAAGCCACGCAGCGTCAGCGTGAAATGATTGAAAAAATGCATGCCACGGGCCACCGCAACGGCTCGGGCAGCAGCCGCGATACCAGCAGGCAATCCGAGCAGGCGCATTGAGCGTCTGCATTGACCACTTGACCCCACTCGACAGCAAGGAGAGCGACATGGCTAGCAATCAAGGAAATGAACAGGGCAAAGGCACTGGCAGCAGCCAGAAAACCAGCGAATCGGGCAGCGCCAAAGGCACGAGCAAACGCGGTTTTGCCGCCATGAATGAGGAGCAGCAACGCGAAATTGCCAGCAAGGGCGGCCAGGCAGCCCATCAAAAGGGCACGGCGCATGAATTCGATTCGGAGGAAGCGCGCCGGGCCGGGCAGAAAGGCGGCGAAGCCGTCAGCCGCAACCGCGAACACATGGCGGAAATCGGCCGCAAAGGCGGCGAAAGCCGGCAATCGGCCCAGCGCGTCAATGAAAGCCGCAGCACGGCGGCGCGCAGCGGCAGCACTGGCCGGCAAGGCGGCAAGGACGAAGACGACAAGGGCTGACCGGGGCTGGCGCGAATGGCCGGGCTGAGCGGCTTGGCCCGGCAGTGCGCGGCTTGACGCAGGAAGGCACGGGGCGGCCCTGGCGGTCCTGTGCAAGCCATGGCGCAGCGCGGGGCGCGGTGGTATGGTACATTCTCGCCTTACCGACACCTCCGCGCCACGCCCCGCCCTTCCCCGCATGCAGCCATCCCTGAAATACCTGAGCGCCTATTCCGAACAAACGCAGGCGCAAGTGCAGCAACTGATCGCGCAAGACAAGCTGGGCGACGTCCTGTTGAAACGCTATCCGAACGCGCACGATGTGCGCAACGACAAGTCGCTGTACCAGTACGTGCAGGATTTGAAGAATGAATTCCTGCGCAATGCCGAGCCCATCAACAAAGTGGCGTTCGACAGCAAGATCCATGTGATCCAGCATGCGCTGGGCTTGCATACCTCGATCTCGCGCGTGCAGGGCGGCAAGCTCAAGGCCAAGCATGAAATCCGTGTGGCCACCATGTTCAAGGAAGTGCCGCTGGAATTCCTGCGCATGATTGCCGTGCACGAACTGGCGCACGTCAAGGAAAAGCAGCACGACAAGGCGTTCTACAAGCTGTGCACGTATATGGAACCGCAGTACCACCAGTACGAATTCGACGTGCGCCTGTACCTGACCCAGCTCGACCTGTCAGGCCAGCGCCTGTGGTCATGAAGTCCTGATCGTAAAGTCCTGGTCATGAGGTCAGGGTAATGAAGTCCAGGGTGATGAAGTCCAGGGAAAGTCACGCTCATGGGGTCCAAGTAACAATGTCGTCCAGCATCAACTGGACGGCATTGTTCGTGTGCGCTGGTTCGTCAGCATGGCCGCCCCGTAAAACGGGCGGCTTTTCACATGCGCGCCGGCATGACCGGCACCATGTTCAAGCTCAGGCGGCGTTCTTGCGGCGAAGCATGAAGCCCAGCAGGCCCAGACCGCCCAGCAGCATGCCGTAGGTGGCCGGTTCCGGCACGGCGCTGACAGTGGCGGCGATATTGTCGACCTGGAAGGTGTGCAGAGCGCCTTCCTTCCACGTTGCCGACAGCAGATTGCTGAAACCCGTAAACGTGTAATCGGCAAAAGTGTGGCCGCCACCGAGGGTGAAGGTCTGGGTCACCGTGCCGCCGCCCACCTGGTGGCCGACGAACGTCACATCAAAGGAACCGGGAAAGCTCACGAAGTCGGCCAGGCTGATCGAGCTCAGCGAGAAGGCGGCGCCATCGGCACGGCTCAGGGTCGTCGTCGACAGGGGTGTCGCACCGAGACCGGCCGAGCCGGCATAGGCGAAGCTATCCTGATGTGCCGAGCTCAGCAGCCCGAGGAAGCTGCTGTCGAAGTTATAGCCGCTTTCGGAGTAGGAATTGAACACGGAACCGAAGTAGCCCGGTTGTTCCAGCGAATCGAAGCCGATGGTGGTGGTTTCTGCGTGGGCACCGCCAGCGGCAGCGAGAATGGCAGCGACAGCGGTCGCTCGCAAGAGGGTCATAGGTTTCAAAATAGCATCCTTTCGAGATGAAGAAGTAGCGTGGTTGTGGCAACTTGAAACGGCTCGGCACTTTTTTTGGGGAGTCTGTACAACGCTCGTCGGTGTCCGATATTCCTAACGTTTGAACCCTGACAGTAGACCACAGCCATGATTAAAAATCATCTTCATTTTCAAAAAAACATGCCTACAGAGCAATTTTATAGCCATATTTTTATTAATTAAGTCATTCAGCCCGATCAATTTTCCCGTGCAGAAATAAAAAAGCCATGCAGTTCAGCACCGCATGGCTCTTTCAGGCGACAGAAAAAATAGTTGATCGGCGGCGCACGCACGGCCAGGCAAACATGGTCTCTTACGGCGCGCACTCCTTCAGGCGCTGTAGCAGCGCTGCCGGATCGGCGTCGGCATTGAGGAATGCCGCGTGCTGCGGGCGGATGAAACCCTGTTCCTTGCCGTTTTGCACGAAAGCGATCAAGCCATCGTAGAAGCGGTCGACATTGAGCAGGCCGATGGGCTTGGCGTGCAAGCCCAGCTGGGCCCACGTCAGCATCTCGAACAGTTCTTCCAGGGTGCCATAGCCGCCGGGCATGGCGATGAAGGCGTCGGACAGGCTGGCCATCATCGCCTTGCGCTCATGCATGTCCTTCACGATGAACTGGCGCGTCAGGCCCATGTGGCCCACTTCGCGCTCGACCAGCTGGGTGGGAATCACGCCCGTCACCTCGCCACCCAGGCGCAGCACTTCATCGGCGATCACGCCCATCAGGCCCACCTTGCCGCCGCCATACACGAGCGAAATATTTTCCGCCACCAGCACGCGCGCCAGTGCGCGCGCCGCCACGGCATAGTCCGGCGAAACGCCCGCGTTGGCGCCACAGTACACACATAAAGCCTTGATCACAGTAATCCCTACCCTTTCAATTCATCAATTGCCGCCTCGACTTCGAGGCGTTCCTTGGCGTCCAATGCCACGCACTCGGCCGCTTTTTCATACAGGGCCAGCGCTTCCGCCAGCTTTTTCTTTCCGTCGAGCATGTTCAACGCACGCGCATATTCGCTGTGCGCCAGCGCCGAATATGGCGTCAGGGCCAGCGCCGTCTTGAAGTGCTGGTAGCCGTCCTCCTTGTTGGCGCCGTAGGTCAAGCTGCCTATCATGGCGCCGACCTTGTCGATAATTTCCGTATGATAAATCCCAAACGCGATATGCGCTTCCGCATGCATGGGCGCTACCGTCATCGTGCGGTCCAAGCTGTTGCGCACGCGCGCGCCCATGCCCTGCGCCAGTGCCTTGACGACGGACGTGCCCAGCGCGTAGCGGCCCAGGCTGTAGGCATGCCAGTAGTAGCCGGCCGGATTGTCAGGCTGCTCGCTCTGCTGGCGCTCGCAGCGCTCGGCCACTTCCTCGTACATGTCGAGTTTCTGGCTGTCGTTTCCTTCCAGGTGCGTGGCATAGATGCAGGTGGCCTTGTGCGCCACCGCATAGCCGGGCACACCGACGGCCAGGCCCAGCTTCACGGCGCGCTCGAAGTCGCCCGCATGGAAAGCCAGCCAGGCTTGCAGCAGCGCAGGGTGCGTGGGAAACGGTTCCACATCGCCCGCATGCAGGCGCGGCCAGGCCGCTTCCAGGGTTTGCGGCGTGTAGACATATGCTTCGTCCGGATAAGGGAATTGTTTCCAAGCCATATCTCTCTCCTGTAATTGACGACGTGGCGCCAGCAGCCGCGTCAGTCGTTCTTGAGTTTGGTCACATACTCTTCCGACAGTTTGCGAAACAGCAAATGCGTTTCATTGCGCAAATACGGCCCGATCAGGGACAGCACCTGGTAGCAGCCGCGCGCCAGCGCATCGGACATCGATTGCTGCTCGCTGTACTTGCGCGGGTTGCGCACGTACTCGTACGACAGCCAGTAGGTGGCGACGACCACCATATTCGTCGCCATGGCAGCAACTTCCATGTCCGACGCTTCGAGCGACTGTTCGCTGCGCAAGTCTTCGCACAGCTGCGTGGCCACCTTGATCTTGTGCGCCAGGATCAGTTTGAAGTGCAGTTCCAGCTTGCGGTTGCGCGACAGCAAATCGTTGAGGTCGCGATAGAAAAAGCGGTAGCGCCAGATCAGCTCGAACATCAGGTGCAGGTACAGCCAGACGTCCTCGATATTCGAACGGCGCCCGTCGGGCACGGTCAGGATGCGTTCGATTTCCGCCTCGAACTGGACGAAGATCGAGTTGACGATATCGTCCTTGTTACGGAAGTGGTAATACAGGTTTCCCGGCGAAATGTTCATCTCTTCCGCAATCACGGTCGTCGTGATATTCGGCTCACCAAACTCATTGAACAGGCGCAGCGACAACTCCAGGATGCGTTCGCGGGTACGGCGTGGTGCTTTTTGTAGCATGGCGGGCAATCTCTCTGTGTTCTGCCTCAAGCATACCACCTAAGATAGTCGTAATGAAACACTGCGCCCGCTGGCGCCGGCGAAAACCGCAGGCAAAAAAAAGCCTGCGCGAGCAGGCTGGAGACATGCGGCGCCAGCTCAGGCGACTGGCGCTTTTTTCTTCGCCGCCGGCCTCGCGGCGGGTTTGCTCACCGCTTTGCTCGCGGGCTTGGCCGGCGCCTTGGCGGCAGCCGCTTTCGGTGCAGTTTTTGGTACGGCTTTCGATGCGACTTTTGGCGCCGCCTTCACGGCAGGCTTGGCCGCCACCTTCGGCTTGGCCGCCGGCGCGGGCTTGGCCGACAGCGCCGCCACTTGCCGGCTCAAGGCATCGATCTGCGCGTGCAGCGCGGCGATGTCCTGCTGCGTGGGCACGCCGATGGTGGCCAGTGCGCGCGCCACGCGCTCTTCGAACACTTGCTCCAGCTTGTCCCAGGAGCCGCTGGCCTGCTTGCCCACGCCATCGGCCAGTTTGCCGACGCTGCCGCTGACGTCCGCCACCTTGTCTTCGGCCCGTTTCTGGAATTCCGTGCCTTCCTTCACCAGCCTGGAAAACACGCGTCCGCCCTCTTCCTGCGCCTTCGCAAAAGCGCCGAGGCCCGCTTGCCAGATCTGCTGCGCCGACGAGCGCACGGTGCTCGCCAATTCCGTGTCTTCCGTCAGCTCCTTCAATTTCTTCGCCATCGCCAGCTCCCGTCATGTGAAAGGCCATGCCACTTCATGGATGCGTTTTATTCTAGAGAGCAAAACTAGAGACGGGAGTCTAATTCGGTGGAAAGCTGCTGCGCAAGGTGCGCCAGCGCACGCGGCGGCCAATTACCCGCTGCGGAAAATCCTTAAGCCGCCGCTTTCACCTGGCCATGCAGCAGCTTGTGCAGGCGGAAGCCTTCGCGGATATTCTCGCGCAGCACGGCGCCTTTCCATGGTTTGGTATAGAAGCGGTCGACGGCGCCGCGGTTGATGGCCGCCATGATGGGCGTCAGGTCGGCAAAGGCCGACAGCATGATGCGGAAGGTGTCCGGACACAGGTGCTTGACCCGCTCCATGAATTCGGTGCCGCTCATGAGCGGCATGCACTGGTCGCACAGGATCACCTGCACCTTGTGGCGCGCCAGGATGTCGAAGCCCTCGGCGGCCGTCTGCGCCGTCAGGATGCGGTAGCCGTCCTGCGCCAGGAAGTCGCTGAGCACGTCGAGCATGAAGACATCGTCGTCGACGATCAGCAAGGTTTGCTGCTCTTCGCTGCCCGCATCCTGCGGCGCCTGCAGCAGCTTGCCGCCCATCAGCATCTGTTCGAATTCTTCCTGCGGCACGGGGCGGCTGAAATAATAGCCCTGCATCTCGTCGCAGCCATGGCGCCGCAGGTAGGCCAGCTGCGCATCGTTTTCCACGCCTTCGGCGATCACTTCCAGCTTCATGCTGTGGGCCATGCTGATGATGGCCAGCACGATGGCCGCATCGTCCGGATTGCTCGTCACTTCGCGCACGAAGGCGATGTCGATCTTCAGCTTGTCGATGGGGAAGCGCTTCAGGTAGGCCAGGCTGGAATAGCCGGTGCCGAAATCATCGATGGAAATCTGGATGCCCAGCGCCTTCAGGTTGCGCAGCACGGCGATGGTTTCCTCGGCATTCGACATCAGCGAGCTTTCCGTCAGCTCCAGCTCCAGCAGGTCGGGCGCGATATCGTGCTTGCGGATCGCCTTGAGCACCTCTTCTTCCAGGCCGCCGACGAAAAACTGGATGCCCGACACGTTCACCGACAGGTGCACGGGGCCGATGCTGCTGGCGCCCCACTCGCTGATCTTCTTGCAGGCCTCGTCGAGCACCCAGTTACCGACGCGCACGATGAGACCCGTTTCTTCCAGCAGGGGGATGAACAGGGCCGGCGAGACCATGCCGTGGCCGGGACGGCGCCAGCGTATCAGCGCCTCGGCACCGCTGATGCGCCCCGAGATGATATTCACCTTGGGCTGGAAGAACAGCACGAATTCCTCGTTGTCGATGGCGCGCCGCAGGGCATTTTCCATGTCCAGCCGCGCCATCGATTGCGCGTTCATTTCCGCCGTGAAGAAGCGGAAGGCGTCGCGGCCCGCCTCCTTGGCGCGGTACATGGCCGTGTCGGCGTATTGAATCAGGGTGTCCGCATCGGCCGCATCCTCGGGGAACACGGAGATGCCGATGCTGACCGTCACCGTCACCTCGTGGCCCTGCAAGTCGAAGGGCTTGCGCATCGCCTCGCGGATCTTGTCGACCACGCCCACGGCATGCTGGGCGCCTTCGGGCAGCAGCAGGATGGTGGCAAATTCATCGCCGCCAAAGCGGCCGATGGTGTCGCGCACGCGCAGGCAATCGACGAGGCGGCTGGAAAACTGGCGCAGCAGGTCGTCGCCGATGGTGTGGCCCAGGGTATCGTTGATATTCTTGAAGCGGTCGACATCCATGAACAGCACGGCCACGGCCCACTGGTGCTCGGCGGCCTGGGCCAGCGAATGGGTCAGCGAGGCGTAGAACTGGCTGCGGTTCGGCAAACCCGTCAAGGTGTCGAAATGGGCCAGCTTCATCAGGCGCTGTTCGGCGTCCTTGCGCTCCGTGATGTCGCGCGCCACGGCCACCAGGATCCAGCTCTGCCCCGAGCGCAAGGTGCGCCGCTGCACTTCCACCGACAGGGGCGATCCGTCCTTGCGCTGCAGCTGCAATTCCGTCATCGGGCCGCCCTGGTCGCCGGCCAGCAGCTTGTTGTACAGCTCTTCCAGCTGGGATTCGCCCTCGTGCGCGCGGCCCGGCCCCACGCGCAGGAAATCCTCGCGCTCGAAACCGAGCATGCGGCAAGCCGTCTGGTTGACGTCGACGAAGCACATGCCGGCGCGGTCGACGAGGAAAATGGCGTCGGCCGTGGCGTCCATCGCCAAGCGGAAGCGGCGCAAGTCTTCATCGAGGCGGATGCGCGCCGCCATGTCCAGAGTCAGCTGCTCGTGGTGGCGCTTGATCTCGTCGTACAGCAGCAGGTTGTCGTAAGCGACGGCGATCTGCGCCGCCACCGTGGCGGCGACACGTTCGTCGACTTCGGAAAATTCATTCGCCCCCAGCTTGTCGACCAGGTACAGCCAGCCGTGGCTGCGCTCGCGCGAGGCGATGGCCACACCGAGGAAGGAGTGTACGGGCGGGTGCGTATCGGGCAGGCCCAGCGCCCAGGGATCGCCCTTCAAGCCATTGACCCGGTAAGGCTGGCGCTGTTCCAGCAAGCGGTTCAAAATGCCCGTGCGCGGCGTGCTGGCGATGCGGTCGAGGTTTTTCTCGGCGCCGCACGAGGAAAAATAGCTGAGCTTTTCGGCGCCCTCTTCCAGTACGCCAATGCAGGCGTACTTGGAGACGCAGATATTCTGCGCCACCTTGCAACCCGCCTCGATCAGGGCGCGCGGATCGCGTTCGGCACCCAGCTCGATGCCCAGTTCGATCAAGGCCGTCAGGCGCAGGCTCACCGCCTGCAGGCTCGACAGCGAGCGCGACAAGCGCTCCGTCATGATGCCCAGGTCTTCGGGAAGCGCGGCTTGGCCCTCGCGCTGGCTGGCCAGCTGCGAAATCTGCTGGCTGCTCGATTCGAGCTCGTCGAGGTAGCCGCTGACCTGGTGCTCGATGCCGGCCAGCTGGCCCGTGCCAGGAAGCGCCGCTCCGCCGCCCGCGCCCGGCGCCGCCGGCACCTGGGGCGCCGCCGGCATCAGTCCCAGCGCCTCGTTGACCGTGCGCACGATGACTTCGGGATCGGACGGCTTGGGCAAGACCCAGCGCACGCCGCACGCCTGCGCCAGCAGGATCGCTTCCTGCTCGCGGTAGGTGGCCGTATAAAAGATGATGGGCACGTCGGCCAGCGCGGGATCGGCATGCACGCGCGTGACGAATTCGTAGCCGTCCATGTTCGGCATGAGGATGTCGGAGATGATCAGGTTGGGCCGCTCGGTGCGCAGTATTTCCAGCGCGTCGGCGCCGTTGGCCGCCTCCAGCAGGCGGTGGCCGCCGTAGCCCAGCAGTGCGGTCAGGAACTCGCGGTTCAGCACATGATCATCGACGATCAGGATGGTGGCTATGTCGTTTTTAATTGGCGTCGACGGCGCCCCGGGTAAAAAAGACTCCAGCTCCGCGACGAACAGGTCGGGTTCGATCGGCTTGCCGATGTAGCCATTGAAGCCCGCTTCGAGCAGGCGTTCGCGGTCGCCCACCATGGCCAGCGCCGTCACCGCCAGCGCAGGGATCTTGCGCAGCTGCGGGTCTTTCTTCAGCTCCGCCACCACGCCATAGCCATCGAGCTTGGGCAAGTGCACGTCGCAAATGATCAAGTCCGGCAACTCGCTGCGCGCCATGCGCACGCCCTCTTCGCCGTCATAGGCGGCCAGCGGCGTGTACCCGAAGGCGCGCAGCAAGTACACCATCAATTCCATATTGGTGGCGTTATCTTCGATAATCAGGATACGTGCGGACAATTAGCGCCCCCAATAAAAACGGCATGGACTCATTTTTCCGCATGCGCGGGCTACATAACAATCGTATAAACATCTTGCCATAGATTCAGAGAAATTTCTGGCCGACGTACGCCTGCAGAACGGCCCAAGCGGCCTCATGAACAAATTTCCTTCAGCTATCTTCTGACGTTAGCTTAATACAGTACGCCAGCGGAAAACAGCATTTTCTGCCTCGTGCGTTGTTAAACATGGGCAACAGCAGAGTCAAAAGAGACAGTCTTGCCATGCAGACAAAACACAACAGGACTCAGGCGAAATGGGGAGCCGAGGGAGGTTGCACGACTTCGCTCTTGATAGTGATTTCTGCCAGCAGCTGGCGCAGCACGCGCGCATCGCTGGCCAGCGCCACGTGGCCGATGCCGCCGAAAGCGATATTGCGCGCGCCCGGCAGCTGTGCGGACGACTGCGGCGCGACGATATTGTCGTGGTGCGAATAGATCGACGTGATCAGCGCGCGCAGCTCGGGCGTCTCGCTGGCGGCCAGCTGCGCCAGCCAGCCGCTGGGTGTGCCATCGACACGGCTCATCTGGCGCGCATTCGCGCCCGCCGCCAGGTTGGCCAGCGCCGTGCCGTGGTGCGGCGTGCCGATGGTGACGATGCGCGCCACGCGGGCCGCGCCGTAATGGCGCAGCCAGGCGCGCGCCACCAGGCCGCCCATGCTGTGGGCGACGAGAATCACGCGGTCGCTGCCCGTGCGGGCGCACAGCTCGGCGATGGCCTGTTCCACCAGCGGCACGAACTCCTCGATATCGGCGCCGATCGGTTCCAGGTCGACGCCGTCGTGCACGATGCCGGCCCGTGCCAGTTGCCGGCTCAGCTTTGTCCAGTAGCCGCGGTTGCACACATAGCCGTGCACCAGCAGCACGGGCAGACTCCGGCCGGCGATAGTGTCGGCCGCATGCAGGCGCGGACGCAGCATGCCCCATGACGATGTCCACAGGGTGGCGCGCAATTCGCCGAAAAACAGGCGCGCCGCGCCCAAGGCGCCCAGCTGGCATTCAGGCGGCACGGGGCTGCCCAGGCGCCGGCTCTCCCTGAAATTGCGCACGACGATCAGCGCGCGCACGGCCAGCAGCATGGCCAGCGCCAGCAGCACGGCCAGCATCGGCGAGGCGACGCCCCACGCCTGCATGGCCAGGTACGCCAAGCCCAGCACGGCCAGCACTTGCAGCAGCATCAGCCACTTGAGGATGCGCGCGATCATGCGGCGCCTGTTGCGGCGGCAGGCATGGGCACGGGCGCCGGCTTGCCCGTCAGCGCTTGCGCCAGGCCGCTGGCCAGGCGCGCGGCCAGCGCGTAGATCGTCAGTTGCGGATTGGCGCCGATCGAGGTGGGAAACAGCGAGCCGTCGTGCACGGACAGGTTGCGCACGCCGTGATAGCGGCCATCGGCCCCCGTCACGCCCAGGCGCGCATCGTCCGACATGGCGCAGCCGCCCATCACGTGGGCCGACACCACGCGCGCCAGCAGCGCCTGCATCGGCAATGCGCCGATGGCCTGCTTCGCCTGCGCCCAGCTCGTGTAGTGACTGGCCATTTCGTGCACGGGATAGACGCTCCTGGCGCCGTCCGCGAACTGGATTTCCGCCATCGACAGCAGTGCGCGCCGCACGCCATCCCAGAGAAAAGGCGTGAGCGGATAGTCGAGCACGGGCGCGCCGAAACTGTCGATCGAAACGCTGCCGCCGGCCGCATCATGGTGAAAGCCGTCGCGCAGCAGCGCCAGCAAGGCGTGCGCATGGGGAAATTCGCGCATGGTGCGCGCATGCTCGTCGCCGAAGCCGCCCATGGTGGTGGCCATCAGCAACGGGTGCAAAGGCGGCGCTTCGAGCTTGTAGCCGATGGGACCATCGATGGGCGCCACGTGCAGGAAATGGTCGGAATAAATCGTCTGCGGCGCGCCCGCATAGGCGTCGACCCTCTGCTTGAACAGGCCCGCCGAGACCACGGTCGGGTGCAAGAAGGTGCGCCGGCCCAGCAAGCCGTGCGGGTCGGGCGCCTGCGAGCGCAGCAGCAGCGCCGGCGAATTGATGGCGCCGCCGGCCAGCACGAAGTGTTTGGCGCGCAGCGTCAGGCGCACGCCGGTCGGTACTTGCCCGGCGGCGTCGAGCGCCGTCACCAGCAGGCTGTCGACGCGCTCGCCCTTGAAAGTGAAACGTTCGGCGCGCGCATGCACGAGCAGGCCCGCGCCCAGCGACAGCGCCGACGGGATCGTCGTCACCAGCATCGACTGCTTGGCGTTGGTCGGGCAGCCCATGCCGCAGTAGCCGAGGTTCCAGCAGCCGTTCACATTGCGCCGGATAGCGGCCGTGGGGATGCCCAGCGCCGTGGCGCCACGGCGCAATAAGTCGTTGTTTTCATTGGGTGGCGCGGCCCAGTCGCTCACGTGCAGGCGCTTTTCCATCATGGCGAACCACGGCGCCATGGCATCGACGGAATAGCCGGACAAACCAAAGTGCTTGCGCCAGTATTCGAGCGTGCCGGGCGGCGTGCGGAAGCTCGAGGTCCAGTTGACGGTGGTCGAACCGCCGACCGTGCGTCCTTGCAGGATATTGATCGCCTTGTCGCGCGTCTTGCGCGCGGCCGATTCCTGATAAAGGGCAGGATAAGCCTGCGCTTCGCGCATCTTGAAGTCTTGCGAGGACTTCAAGCCGCCCTCTTCGACGATCAAGACCTTCAAGCCGGCCAGCGCGAGGATTTCCGCCGTCACGCCGCCGCCGGCGCCGCTGCCGATGACGACCACATCGGCCTCGAAGCTGCGGTCGGCGCCCAGGGGGCTGGCGTCGGTAACGTTCCAGCCCGCTGCCACGCCGATGGCGATCGGGTCGGGTATGGGGGATGTGCTCATGGATGCCTTATGCGCTCAGTTCGGGCAGCGGTCCCGGATAACCGATGGCGGCCCAGTGGGCGGCATCGGCATACCAGGCGCCGAGAATCAAATCGTGCAGGGCCAGGTAGGCCGTCTGCAGGGTGGCCAGGCGGTGCGTGCGCCACGACTGCAAAAAGGCGGCCACCTGTGCCGGGTCGGCGTCAAGCCAGCCGCCATGCACGCCGGCGACGAAACGCCGCGCGGGCGCCAGCGCCAGCAAGCCAAACAAATCCTGCACTTCCTGCTGCGCCGCCAGCGGCAAGCCACGGATGGCCGTGTCCACGCCGGCGATGGCGCCATCGAGCGCCGTGGCCCGCGCGGTGGCGTCCCGAGTCAGTGCACTGCCCAGCATGGCCGGCACGATGGCCGCCAGCGCCGCGCGCGCTTCGCCATCGGGCACGAAGCGGCCAGGCGGCGCCGGCCCGCGTACCAGACGGTAGGTGGCGCCGCCAGCGGCCAGCACACCGGCGCCAAGCACGCCCAGTTTCAGAAACGATCTGCGTCGCATCCCCATGTCTCCCCTTGTTTTATACGGCCTTTTGCAGGCCAGTGTACGCCAAAGGGGGCGGCGATCCGCGCGCAAAAACTAGAGCGACCCGTCTAGTTTGCGCGACGGGAACCACAGCAGCAACATGGCCAGCAGCGCCGCCGGCGCGCCGCCGATGGCGATGCTGGGCAAGCCGAAGGAGACGATCAGCGCACCGCCGAGCGCGCCACCGACCGCCGTACCCGCATTGAAGGCGGCGATATTCAAGCCCGCCGCCACGGCGTCGCTGCCAGGGCAATGCTGCTGCGCCAGGCGCAGCAGCCGCATGGTGGACAAGGTCACGAGGGCGAAGAACAGCAAGCCCAAAGTGCCGCACAGGGCCAGCATGGCAACGGACTGGGCGCGCAGCACATAAAACGCCAGCAAGTTGAGCGCCAGCGCGGCCAATGCCAGCACGGTGGCGCGCAAGGCGTGGGGCCTATCGGCGCACCAGCCACCCAGCAAGTTGCCGCCGATGGCGCACGCGCCAAAGCACAGCATGGCGGCGCCCAGCCAGCCCGCATCGAGTCCGCCCAGCTGCAACAGGAACGGCGAAACATAGGTGAAAAAACTGAAGGTGGCCACGCTGACCAGCGCCGCCACGCCGGCCGCCAGCAGCAGGGGCGGCTGCAAGATGGCGCGCAGGCTGGCCAGCGCCGATACGGCGGCAAGCTGCTGGCGCGCGGCCGGCATGGCGCAGCGCAAGCCGGCGCCGCCGCACAGGGCCAGCACGCCGATGGCCGCAAATACCCAGCGCCACGACGAGACGGCGCCCAGCCACGTCCCCAGCGGCACGCCGCCCGCCAGCGCCAGGGTCAGGCCCAGCCAGACGATGGACAGCGCCCGTCCCGCGCGGGACGGGTCGACCAGGCTGGTGGCCGCATGCGAGGCGACGGCCATGAACACGCCATGCGCGAGTCCCACGGCAAAGCGCACACCGAGCAGCGCGCCCAGCGCCGGCGCGGCCGCCATGGCCACGCTGCCGGCCGCCAGCACGAGCATGGTGGCCACCAGCACCTGGCGCGTGGGCCGGCGCGCCAGCAGGGCCGTCAGGATCGGCGCGCCGATGGCCGCGCCCAGCGCATACGCGGCAATGGCGCCGCCGGCCGCCGCCACGCTGGCGTGCAAATCGCGCGCCATGGGGGTCAACAGGCCGGCGGCGACGAATTCGGACAACCCAAAGGCAAAGCTGCACAGGGAGAGCAGATAAACGGCAGGCGGCAGGGCTGCCGCGGCGCGGGTAGTAACAGGAGACATGGCGCTTCCAGCAAATCAAAACGCCATGCTGGCCCCTGGGCCATCATCTGTAAAATATCTTATTTATCTTGGAATGAGACTTTTCAAGTCTCAATACAAGGCAGACTGCCGCAACTGCGCCAGCAGCCGCTCGCGCACGGGCGACGTGCGCTGCGGGTCCCACGCCATGTACAGGTCGAGCTGGCGCAGCGCCTCGGGCGCGCCGCTTGCCAGCGGCAGCATGACCACGCCGGCAGGTGCGCAGGCCGCCAGGCTGGCCGGCAGCAGCGCGACGCCAAAGCCGGCCGCCACCAGTCCCAGCACCGTTTGCAGCCGGCGCGCCTGCTGCACCACGCGCGGCACGAAGCCCGCATGCAGGCACAGGCTGGCCAGCTGGTCGTGGAAACCCTGGCCCAGCTCGCGCGGCGAAGCGACGAAGTCGTCACCGGCCAGGTCCGCCAGGTCCACGCGCGTCAGCCCCGCGCAGCGGTGCTCCGATGGCAGCGCGATCACGATGTCTTCGCCGGACAGGCGCTCGAAGCGCAAGCCCGGCGTGCTGCGGCCCGGTGCGCGCAGCAGGGCGATATCGACCTCGTTTTTTTCCAGCCACTCGACCTGTTGCTGCGTCGACGCTTCGCGCAAAGTGAACTGCACGGCGGGCGACGCGGTGCGAAACGCGCGCAAGGCATCGAGCACGTGGGCATACGGCGTGATGTGGATGAAACTGAGGCGCAAATGACCCTCGATGCCTTGCGCCACGCGGCGCGTGGCGGCCACGCCCTCTTCCAGGCTGGCCAGCACCTGGCGCGCCGTCGCCAGGAAGGTGCTGCCGGCCGGCGTCAAGGCGACCTTGCGGTTCGTGCGTTCGAATACGGGGTAGCCGAGCGCCTCTTCCAGCCGCAATATCGCCTGCGACAACGGCGGCTGCGCCATGTGCAGCCGTTCGGCCGCGCGCCGGAAATTGAGTTCCTCGGCGACGGCGATGAACTGGCGCAGCAGCCGGGTCTCTATCATGGGCCTTTTTTGGCTACCGCCAGGATATGCCGCGCGATGCCGCGCAGGATATTGACTTCTTCCGTTTCCAGCCCCGTGCGCGAAAACAGGCGCTTCAAACGGGGCATGAGCTTTTTCGGGTTGTCGGCGTCGAGGAAATCGATGGCGACCAGCGCCTGCTCCAGATGCGCGTACATGCCGTCGACCTGCGCCAGACTGGCCGCGTCGCCATGGAAACCGACGGGGCTGGCCATTTGCCCATCGCCGAGCGCCGCCACGCGGCATTCATAGGCGACGACCTGCGCCGCCTGCGACAGGTTCAGCGACGAATATTCGGGATTGGCGGGGATGTTGATCAGCACATTGCACTGCTCGACGATCTCGTTGGGCAAGCCGAAACGCTCGTTGCCGAAGATGACGGCCGCGTGCAGCTCTTCGCTGGCCGCCAGTTGCGCCGCGATGGCGTGCGGCGCCGTGACGGGCGGCGAGAATTCGCGCAACCTGGCCGACACGGCGGCCGCGTAATTGCAGCCTTCGAGTGCATCGGCGATCGAGCCGACGATGCGCGCGCCCGACAAAATATCCTGCGCGCCGCTGGCGAAGGCCACCGCTTCCGCATCCGTCAAGGCATCGGGAAAGCGGGGGCTGACCAGCACCAGATCGGAAAAACCCATCGTTTTCATGGCGCGCGCGACGCCGCCAATGTTGCCAGGACGACTAGTTTCGACAAGAATAAATCGCAGGCGTTTGAAAAGAGACGTGTTGATTTCGGGCAGATTCATTTAAAATAGCGCTATTGCGCGGTATCGATACAGGAAATTTCGGGAAACGGAGTCACAAAACGCTGACGCCAGGCCGGGATTTTAACCACTTCGGCACCGCTCCGCTCTTTAATTCATTCTTGCACTCTATCGTACCGGCGCCGCAAGGCGGCCATGGGCGGTCGCGTGCTTTTAACGGAAGCTCACATGCACCCAATGCTCAATACGGCGATCAAAGCCGCCCGCCGCGGCGCCACCGTCATCAATCGCGCCTCTTTTGACCTCGACCGCGTCGTCGTCACGGAAAAACAACATAACGATTTCGTCACCGACGTCGACCAGGCGGCCGAACAAGCCATCAT
The DNA here is from genome assembly GCF_051380835.1 of Janthinobacterium aestuarii. Lineage (NCBI taxonomy): Bacteria > Pseudomonadati > Pseudomonadota > Betaproteobacteria > Burkholderiales > Oxalobacteraceae > Janthinobacterium > Janthinobacterium aestuarii. The sequence continues at coordinate 43,860 of NZ_JBNYXU010000014.1, read as the reverse complement.
CGAGGTGCTGTCCAAAGCCTACCCGGACCACGCGTTCCTGGCTGAGGAATCGGGAGCTTCCGCCAACTCGCACGACGAGAATGAATATCAGTGGATCATCGATCCGCTGGACGGCACCACCAACTTCATCCACGGTTTTCCGCAATACTGCATCTCGATCGCCCTCGCGCATCGCGGCGTCGTCACGCAAGCCGTCATCTACGACCCGGTCCGCAACGACCTGTTCACGGCCACCAAGGGCGCCGGCGCCTACCTGAACGAAAAACGCATCCGCGTCACCAAGCTCGATCGCATCTCGAACGCCCTGCTGGGCACCGGCTACGTGGCCGGCAGCGCCCGCGCGCTGGACGAATACCTAAAGATGTACGCGATCATGGGCGAACGCAGCCAGGGCGTGCGCCGCGCCGGCTCGGCCGCGCTGGACCTGGCCTACGTCGCTTGCGGCCGCCTGGACGGCTTCTACGAAAAAGGCTTGAAGCCTTGGGATATCGCCGCCGGCGCCCTGATGATCACGGAATCGGGCGGCATCGTCGGTGAATTTTCCGGCGAATCGGACTACCTGTACAAGGGCGACGTCATCGCCGCCAGCCCGAAGATCTTTGGCCAGATGATCACCTTGCTGACGCCATTCGCCTGATTGCCAGGCAAGGGCTGATGTAAAGAAGCTGCCGGAGGAAACTCCGGCAGCTTTTTTTTTGCCCGCTCGACTAGCCTTCAGCTGCCCCGCATGGCCGGCAGCAGCACGCGGTAAATCTGCAGGAACGCCGGGCCCATCAGCACGACCATCAGCGATGGAAAAATGAAAAAGATCAGCGGAAACAGCAGCTTGAGGGCGATCCTGGCCGCCGTTTCTTCGGCGCGCTGGCGCCGCTTGGTGCGCAGCTGGTCGGACTGCACGCGCAGCGACGCGGCTATGCTCGTGCCGAAGCGCTCGGCCTGGATCAGCAAGGTCACCAGCGCATCCACGTCGCCCACGCCCGTGCGCAGGGCCAGGTTGCGCAGGGCCTTGTCCTTGGCGCCGCCGGCGCGCAGTTCCAGCGTCACCAGTTGCAGCTCTTCGGCCAGAACCGCGCTTTTCAAGCCGATTTCCTGCGCCACGCGCGCCAGCGCCGCATCCATCGCCAGCCCCGCTTCGACGCACACCGTCATCAGGTCGAGCGCATCGGGAAAGGTCTCGAACACTTCGCGCTGGCGCTGTTTCAAACAGTGCGACAGCCAGACGTTAGGCAGGTAATAGCCGAGGGCGGCCGCCGCGACCAGCCACAACAGCATATTCTGTCCGCCCTGGCGCAGCAGGAAATACACGAGCAGCGGCAAGCCCACGAACAGGCCCGTCTTGGCCGCATAAAACAGGGCCGGCGCGGCCTGGCTGCGCCAGCCGGCATGGACGAAGCGGCTGCGGATGGGCGAACTTTCCCAGCCTTCGTCGGGCAGCGACAGCCTGGCCAGCGGGCGCGCGAGGCTGACGGCGTGCGCCACCCAGCGCCGCCTGGCATGGCGCTCCCGGTCGCCGGCGGCGCCCGCGTCACCGAGCGATTGCAGCCGCTGCTGCACGGCATTGCTCGCGAACAGGCGCAGCACCAGCACGGCCAGCGCGAAAACAATCAGAAACAGCAGGCCCAGCAAAGCCAGCTGCGCCGCATTCATGCCGCTCATCGTGTCTCTTCTTTCATGTCACACCCGGATATGGATAATTTTTCGGATGCAGAGCACGCCAACCATCAGCAAGCCCAGCGCCACGCCGACCATCTTGCGCCCACCCGCATCCGTGTACAGCACGGCAATGAACTGCGGATTCATCACGTGCATCATCAGCGCCGCGCCAAACGGCAGCAAGCCCAGCACCCAGGCCGACATGCGCCCTTCGGCCGACAGCACGCGCACCTGCCCCAGCAATTTCAGGCGGTCGCGGATGATGGCGCTGATGCTGCCCAGCAATTCAGTCAGGTTGCCGCCCGTTTCGCGCTGGATCAGCACGGCGATGACGACATAGCGCAAATCCGTGCTGGGCACGCGCGCGGCCAGGTTGCCCAACGCATCGGCCATCGCGACGCCGAAACTGACTTCGTCGAACACGGCGCGAAACTCGTCGGCCAGCGGCCCCGTCATCTCCTCGCCCACCATTTTCAGCGCGGTGGGAAACGCATGGCCGGCGCGCATGGCGCGGCCCATCAGGTCCAGCGCGTCCGGCAATTGCTGCTCGATGCGCACCAGCCGCCGGCTCCTGGCGCGGCGCCCCAGCAGATAAGGCAGCGCGGCACCGCCCGCGCCCAGGCCAAGACGCACATACCATGGCAGCGGCAGCACGCTGGCCGCCAGCAGGCCGGCCAGCGCGCCAAGCGCGCAATAGCCGAGGAATCCGGCCACGAGCCAGCGCATGCCCGCCTGCAGCAGCAGTTGCTCGATGCGCCGCACGCCGGGCAAGCCTTCCAGCACGCCCTGCAGGAAGGGATAGCTGCTCAGCGGGCGCTGCTTGGTGATCGACAGCGCCTGTTCGCCGTCGCTGGCCGTATACATGGACTGCAGGCGACGCGCCACCCGCGCAGCGCCCGGCCCCCGCGCCGCCTGCCACGCCAGCCAAGCGCCCGCCACCAGCAGCAGGACGGCCAGGAAGAGGAACAGATAGACAAGACAGGAAAGCATGGCGGTCAGCGTCCCGCCGCCGCGGGTTCGAACAAGGCGGCCGGCACGCCGATGCCAAAACTGTTCAGGCGCTCGAGGAAACGCGGGCGGATGCCGCTGGCCGAGAACTGCCCCACCACGGCGCCGCCCTCGGCCACGCCCGTCTGTCTGAAACTGAAGATTTCCTGCATCGTGATGACCTCCCCTTCCATGCCCGTGATTTCCTGGATCGACGTGACCTTGCGCTTGCCGTCGATCAGGCGCGACACTTGCACCACCACCGACACGGCCGAGCTGATCTGCTGCCGGATGGCCTTGCTGGGCAAATTCGCCGCCGCCATGCTGATCATGTTTTCCAGCCGCGTCAGCGCGTCGCGCGGGGTATTGGCGTGGATGGTGGCCATCGAGCCTTCGTGGCCCGTGTTCATGGCGCCCAGCATGTCGAGCGCCTCGGCGCCGCGCACTTCGCCCAGGATGATGCGGTCGGGGCGCATGCGCAGCGCATTGCGCACCAGCGCGCGCTGACTCACCTCGCCCTTGCCTTCGATATTCGCGGGCCGCGTTTCCAGGCGCACCACGTGCGGCTGCTGCAATTGCAGCTCGGCCGCGTCTTCCACCGTGACGATGCGTTCCGTATGGCCGATGAAGCCGGAAATCACGTTGAGCATGGTGGTCTTGCCGCTGCCCGTGCCGCCGGAAATGAGGATGTTCATCTTCGCCTTGCCCAGGCCCTGCAGCACCTCGGCCATTTCGGCCGTCATGCTGCGGTAGGCGACCAGGTCGGCCAGGCGCAGCGGATCGACGGAGAAGCGCCGGATCGACATCACGGGACCGTCGATGGCCAGCGGCGGGATGATGGCGTTCACGCGCGAACCGTCGGGCAGGCGCGCATCGACCATGGGGCTCGATTCATCAATGCGGCGGCCCACGCGCGAGACGATCTTGTCGATGATTTTCATCAGGTGGGCGTCGTCGTCGAAACAGATGTCGGTCAGCTCCAGGCGGCCGCCGCGTTCCACATACACCTGCTTGTGGCCATTGACGAGGATGTCCGATACGCTGGCGTCCGACAGCAGGGTTTCAAGCGGCCCGAAGCCCAGCATCTCGTGCTGGATGTCGCGCGTGAGGCCCCGGCGCTCGGCGTCGTTGATGACCACCGCCTCTTCGTCCAGCAGGCGCTCGACCAAGCCGCGCAATTCTTCGCGGATGCGCTCCGGCGACAGGCGCTGCATGGTTTCCAGGTCGACCCGTTCGAGCAGCAGCCCATGGATGCGCAGCCTGAGGTCGCGGTAGCCGTGGTTGTCGATGGCCGCCGCGCGTTGCGGCGCGAGCGCGGCGATCTTGGCGCTGCCGAGCCGTTCGCGGATGGACAAGGCGGCGGTGGGGGAACTAGCCATGCGATGCTCCTGTTCTGGGATGTGTATCAAGCATGTGAATCAAGCGTGTGGGCCAAACGTGTGAATCAAGCTCGCCGCAGGACGCGGCCCAGCCAGCCTTGGCGCGCCGTGCTGGCCGCGCTTCCGGCCAGGCTGGCGGCGAATTCCTGCAGCGAGCGGGTGATCGGGCTGGCTTTGTCGAGCTGCAAAATCGGCATGCCCTGGTTGACGGAGGCGGCCGCCGAGGCGTAGTGATTGGGCACCGTGCGGTAGACGGCCGTGCCATACGCCGCTTCCAGGTCGCGCAGGCGGATTTCGCCGCCCTTGTCGTGGCGGTTGACGATGATGTGCACCTTTTCCTTCGCGTATTCGAGCGAGCGGAACATGCCCAGCAGGCGCTTGCCGTCGCGGATGTACGGCAAGGTCGCCTGCAGCACGGGAAAGATCATGTCCGCGTGGTCCAGCGCGCGCACGCTGACGGCGTCGAGGTTGCGGCCCACGTCGAGCACGATGAAGTCGTACTGGCGCCTGGCTTGCCGGATGATGGCGTCGATGTGTTCGGGCGCCACTTCGCTGGCGTGGGCCGGATCCTCGGGCGCGGCCAGCACGCTGTAGTTGGGCAGGATGTGCAGCATGCTCGACCCCAGGAACGAGGAGTCGAGCCGGTGGATGTCGCGCGTGACGTCGGACAGGGTGGCCAGCGGCTTGTTCTCGGAAACGAAGAGCGAGGCGTCGCCAAAATGCAGGTTCATGTCGATCAGGGCGACGCGCTGCTGGCCGCCGGCGGCCAGCGCATAACCGAGGTTGCTGGCGATGAAGGTGGCGCCGCTGCCGCCCTTGCAGGAAATGAAGGCCAGCACCTTGCCGTTGCCATGCTCGCGCCGCTCCAGCTTTTCCTCGATGCGTTCGAGCGCCGCATGCAGGCTGGCCGGCGCGGCGGGAAACGGCAGCACGTCGCGCACGCCCGCGCGCATGGCCTGCAGCAGGAATTCCGGCGCCTGCTGGTGGCACAGCACGATGAAGGCCGTGCGCGGATGCAGGTTGCTGAGGCGCTCGATGGCGGCCAGGTCGGCGCCGTCGTTCGACGGACGGTCGAAGATCAGCACATCCGGCAGCGATTGCGCGGCCTGCAGCGCCTCAAACGTTTCGCCGCCCGCGCTGATCTCGTCGAGCCGGTTGCGGCTGCGCAGCAGCCGCCCCAGTTCGGACAGCGTTTTTTCATCCCGGGAATTGATGGCGATTTTCACGATATGCCTTGCTGATTCTGTGGTGACGGTGCCAGGCTCACGGGCGCGCCCCGACGCCAATGGTCAGGGCGGCCGCTTGCGGCGCGGGCGCGGCAAAGCTTTTCTGGTATGCCGCGTGGGCGGCCTGCGCGGCCTTGCCGTCGATGCCGGCCACGGGGTCGCGGTTCGCGCCCGCCTGCGGCGCCAGCACCTGGCGCGCGCGCAACTGCGCGACGCTGTGGCCGAACTGGCGGTCCAGGTTCGGCGTGGCGGCGCAGCCGCTGGCGGCCAGGGCGGCCAGCAGCACGGGGAGGGAAAGGGAATGCTGCATGGTATGCTCCTATTGAATGTCCGGGCTGGCCGGCGCTGTCTGCGTGGCCGCTTCCTGCCGTGGACGTGGGGCGGCGGCGCCTTCCATTTTTCCTTGCAAGAAGAACTCGCCGCGGCTCGGTGCCACATAGGCGTCGGTCGGCAACACGATATCGGTGCCTTCCGCGGTATCGAGCGGCTTGACCAGGTGCGGCGTGATGATGAATACCAGCTCGGTGCGGTCGGTCTGGAAATCGCTGCTGCGGAACAGCGCGCCCAGCACGGGAATCTCGCCCAGGAAGGGCAAGGCCTTGATATTGGTCGTCACATTGTTCTTGATCAAGCCGCCAACGGCAAAACTCTGGCCATCGAACAGCTGCACCGTCGTGGTGGTGCGCCGCGTGGTAAAGGCCGGCAGCACCGCATTGGCGGCGGCGCCCCCACCCGTGGTGATGCCGATGCCTTCGCGGTTCAGCTCCGACACTTCCGGCGCCACCTTCAGGTTGATGCGTCCCCCTTCCAGCACGGTGGGCGTGAACTTGACGGCAATGCCGAATTCCTTTTCCTCGAGCGTGATCTTGTTGGTCGTGCTGTCTTGCGCGACCGGAATGAAAATCTTGCCGCCCGCCAGGAAACTGGCTTCCTGGCCGCTGATGGCCATGATGTTCGGTTCGGCCAGCACCTTGACGAGGCCGTCGCGCTTTTGCGCATCGAGCGTCAGGCCGTTGCCATTCTTGCCGTGCACGGCGCCCAGCTGGCTGGGGTTGCCGCTAAGCAGGTTCGACAGCAAGCCGTAGCTCCAGTTGCCGCGCGTGCCGCTGAGGCCCACGCTGGCACCGAGCTGGTCGACGAGGGTCTTCGACACTTCGGCGATCTTCACTTCCAGCATCACCTGTTGCGGCGCCGCGATCGACAGCATATTGATGACTTTGACGGCGCCGCCCGCACTCGCGGCGCCATCGGCCGCTGCGGCCGGTGCGGCCGGCTCGCCCACGCCGCGCTGCGCATAGGCTTGCGCCATCTCGAGGATCTGGCTGGCCTTGACGCCGTCGCTCACCTGTCCCGACAGCACGATGCTGCCGCCGGCCGCGCCAACTTTCACGGCACGCTCGCCAGGGAAGACATAGGCGAGCTGCGCCTGCAAGCCTTCGACGTCGATCTCGACTTCAATATCGACGATCACGGGGCGCTGCTGCCGGTCCCACAAGATCAGGTTGGTGCTGCCCGGGGTCAGGCCCCAGACGAACAGCTGGCTGGACGAGCCCAGCATCCTGGCGCCGGCCACGCGCGCATCGTTGACGGCGATCTGCGACACCGGCAAGCTCAGCTTGCGCAAGGTGGACTTGCCCACAGCGATGCGCACGGGCGCGCCCAGGCGGGCGATATCGGCGCCCAGCGACATGGCCGGCGCCGCGACGGGCGACATGACGGCCTGCCTGGCCGGCGTCGCCGCGCTGACGCCCGCTGGCCAGGCCATGCCTGCGGCCAGCGCCAGGCGCATGCCCGCACTCGCGGCGTGCTTACGAAATATATTCATCGGTCATCCTTGCTTGCCTGCTGATTGTTAAAATTGCTGGACGCTCGTATCCATGCCCTTGACGACGGTGACGCTGTCGCGCGCGGCGGCGCGTGCCGGGGCCGCCTGGCGCCGCGCCGCGCGTACGGGCGCGGCCGCCGGCGTCGGCGCCTTCAGTTCCAGCAACGACTCCTTGGTGGCGCCGCCCGTGTTGACGGGGTCCGGATCGACCTGGTTGCGCAGCACCAGCGACAGGCTGCCCACGCTGCGCGCCAGGTCCAGCTTTTCCACCTGCTCCGGCGTCAGTTCCAGGGTCACGGCGTTGACCACCTTGGGCTTGTTGTCGTCGCGGCCGGACTCCTGCGCCACGGCCAGCACGAGGATGCGTTCAAGCACGATCTTGGAAATGGCCAGCGGCGCGCCGCCCGCCGGCCTGGCGCGGTCATCCTGCGTATGCACGAGAATGTCGACGAAATTGCCCGGCAGGGCGAAGCCGGCCACGCCCACCACGTCATTGACGCGCACGGTCATGGCGCGCTTGCCGGCCGCCACGATGGCCGACAGGCCGCCCGTGGCGCCGGGCGGCGCGAGCTTGCTTTCCAGCATGGGCTCACCTCGGCCGACGGCGCTGCGCGTGATGCGCCCGTCCAGCGCGCCGGCCTCGCCGAACGCTCCCGGCGGCAAGGCGCCGGCCGGCCAGTCCATGCCGCGCAGCATGGCCTGGGTCACCTTCGCGCCCACGCCGATATCGACCAGCGCGACCATCACCGTCTGGCTGGCCGGCGCGCCCTGCCCCGACATCCAGCGCGCGGCCGCCAGCACGGCGGCCCCCGCCATCAGCAACGCCAGCAGCAGCACGATCACAACGCGGCTATTTCTCATTATTTTTCCTCTTGATCAAGCGTGGGGTTCCGGACGGGTGCGTCATGCATGGCCGCCGGCCGCCAGGGCCAGCCAGATGGCGGTGCCTGCGGCAATGGCGATCGCGTACGGCAAGCTGCCACCGGGCGCGGCGGGCGCATCAAGCTGCGGCGCCTCGCCCGCCGCGGCGCGCAGCCAACCTTGCAGCAGCAATTGGCGGGCATTGGCCAGCGCCTGGCGCAGCGTGCCCTGATACACGGCGACGGCCAGCGCCAGCACGCCGCCGGCAAGCAGGCTGCACAGCACGGCAAACACGGTGGCGCGCGGACCGAGAAAAGCCCCCACCATCGCCATCAGCTTGACGTCGCCCGCGCCCAGCGCCTTCATCGCATGCATGGGCAACAGCAAGCCCAGGCCGACGGCCAGGCCGCCCAGCGCCAGCCACGGTCCGGCCGTCGTTACCCCGGGCAAGGCCAGGCTGTTGAGCAGCACGCCCAGCACGGCGCCGGAAAACACGAGCCGGTTGGGAATGCGCCGGCGGCGCACGTCATGCCAGACAGCCACAGCAAGCAGCCCCCACAAGACTATGGCGGGGCTGAACGTCCAGAAAGAATGAGGGTCCATCGTGTACCTGATGCAAGCCGAGCGCAGGACAGCATGCGCATCGTTGGGCGGGAGGTCGGCAGGCCGGGCCGGATCGGCAGCCGGCCTGTCGGGGTGCAGCGCGGTGGGCCGGCGTTTTAGATCGCCGCGCCCGTCAGCTTGGTGCCGATCGCCTTGAAGGCGCCATCGAGGCCGGTGGTGAAATAGCCGACGGCCGTTACCAGCGCCGCAGCCACCAGCGCAGCGATCAGCGCATATTCGATCGCAGTCACGCCGTCTTCTTCGGCGATAAATTTTTTAATGCAATTCATATTATTCCCTTTCAGGTCAAGTTTCAAACATGATAAAAACTGAAAATACAGTCTGAAAATAAAAACATCATCCTTGTTTTTATTTTCCAATTTCTGATGCATGTATTTTATATAAACAAACATCAGATCGAATCAGAGAAAAGTCATTTTATGCGCAGTACAAATCATCTTAATTTTTTATTCACATCCAGTACATATGTACCGTCATTCCGCGTGGATGAGCTCGGCCAGCCGGTTGCGGGTGGCGTACACATATAATTCCAGGCGGTTGGTGACATCGAGCTTGCTGTAGATCGATGTCAGATGATTACGCAAGGTTTGCTCCGAGATAAAAGCGCGCTGGGCTATCGCACGGTTTAGCGCACCATTTCCCTCCACCATCATGGCAACGATCTTGCGCTCCTTCAGCGTCAGCCTGGCGATCCGCTGCTCTTCCGGATCGGGCGCCGCTTCCGGCTTGTTCAGTACGCCCAGCATGCTGTCGAGCAGCGCCGGATCCAGGCACAACTCGCCCTGATGCAGGCGGACGATGGCGTCGACCATCTGCTTGACGGGCGTTTCCTTGCCCAGCACCGCGCGCGCGCCGCTGCGCACGGCGCGCGCGCATGCGGCCTGATCCTGCGTGCCGCTGAACAGCAAGGCCCGCGACACGCCATTGCCGAGCAGCTGCGGCAGATAGTCGATGGCGCAGGCGCCGCTGCAGCCCAGGTCGGCGTCGAGCACGATGACATCGGGACACAGGGTCCGCGCCAGCAACAGCGCGCTGTCGATCTCGGTGGAGCTGGCTACCACCTGCATCGCCGGCTGGGCACCGGCGAGCAGCTGCTCCAGGCCCCACAGCCAGGTCTTGTGGTCCGACACCAGCATGACGCGGATGACATTTTTTGTTGACATGCTTTACCTCTTTACTTGAAGCCCACTCCCCTCGGGGAAATGCTGTTGATCCGAATCGGCTTGCCTGCCTCGCCCGCGCGCGCCTTCCGCGGCTGCGCGCAGGGGAAAGAAGTCATGGGGGCACGAAGGAAGAGGCACCGGGCCGGCACGCGCAAACGCGGTGCGTGGCCCAGGCCACCGGCCGCCGCATGGCGGGCGTGTGCCGATGGATGGGCAGCGTGGCCGGGGCGGACGCGGCGCGGGCGCGCCATCGCTGCTGCCACCGCTGCTGTTGCTTACATTGCAGCATTTTTGTTGCATCACCTTGCAAAACAAGTCCTTGCCTGCACGCAGGACAATCCTGACACCAGGCCTGTTTTCATACCCGCGCATATTACTCCCGGCCTTATCGGGACAGGGCCGGTACAATTGAAATATGGCGATTAATTGTAATTATCTTGACCTGCAATAATTTAAATGGCGGCCACGCCCTTGAAAATCGATATAGAATAATCGCCAGTCAAATGGCGCATTGCCATCCGCCCGACATTCGTCATCGCGAAACTTTACCGGATTATTCCCATGCGTTTAAAACAGGCCGATTCCCGCATATTCCGCAAGCACGGCGGACAAGGCGGCGCCACCTTGCTTGAATTGGCCCTGATAACGCCGGTCTTTGTCATGCTGATAATCGGCATCATCGAATTGAGCATGGCTTATTTTGCCAATATGACCATGCAGCACGCGGTGCGCGAAGGTGCCCGTTATGCCGTCACGGGGGCAAAAGACCTCGACCCCGACAGCGCCAACCAGCAGCGCTACCAGGCCGTGATACAGAAGATCAGGGACAGTTCCATGGGCATGTATGACAAGGTGAGCCCCGTGATCGCCGTCAACGGCAGCGATGCCGTCGGCGCCGCCATGTTCGGCCAGGCCGGCGATATCGTCGTCATTTCCGTCGATTGCCGCTGGGCGTTTGCCACGCCGATGATCAGGGCCCTGTTCCGCGATGGCCAGGCGCATTTCGTCGTGGCCGCCACCATGCGCAATGAAAGCTTTGCCGGCCTGTGATGCGCGGCTACTTTCCTGCGCGCGCCGCGCGCGGCATCGCCGCCGTGGAATTTGCCATCGTGCTGCCGCTGCTGGCGCTGCTGCTGTTCATGGTGGTCGATCTGTCGCGCGCCATCCAGGCCAAGACCATCTTGCTCAACATCAGCCGCGAAGGCGCCAACCTGGCTTCGCGCTCCACGTCCGACCTGAGCGGCTCGAGCCAGGCCATCATGAATGCGCTGGCCGCCAGCACGCCGCCGCTGGACATGAAGCAGCGCGGCATGATCTACATCACCAAAATCATGGGCTACACGGCCAAGAGCGGCATGCGCAACATCGTGCTGGAACAGTACCGCTGGGATGCGGGCGCGAACGCCAGCGGCTATCTGCCCGCCAGCCAGGTGTGGCAATGCGGCAGCTGGAGCAATGGCGCGTGCACGGGCATCGCCAAGGACGACTATGCCCCCACGGTGCCGTTAATGCGGGGCCAGCTGGCCGACGGCGAACTGATCTACGCCGTGGAAACTTTCTACCATTTCGACATGCTGTTCGGCACCTTGAAATTTGGCAACAGCACGACGCCCGTGCTGGGCCCCAACCTCACTTCGATGACGGTATTCTGATGCGCATTCCACACAAGCGGCAAGACGGGCAAGTGCTGATCATGGTGGTGCTGTCGGCCGTCGTCCTGGTCGCCTCGGTGGGCCTGGCCGTCGATTCGGCCCTCGGCTACTTCGTCAAGGCCAAGCTCAACGCGGCCGTCGACTCGGCCAGCCTGGCGGCGGCGCGCGGCGTCACGGCGGGCAGCTCGGAAGAGGAACAGCGGATCAATGCGCGCCAGTCCGCAAAGGAGTTTTTCGACATCAATTATCCGGACCAGTTCCTGCTCTCGACGCCGACCCTCAATCCCGTCGGCGTCACGTTCGACAAGGGCACCGCCACCATCGACGTCTCGGCCACCGCCTCCCTGCCCGTCTCGCTGATGGGCATACTCGGTTTCAAGACCCTGAACGTGGCCGCCAGCGCGCAAACCATCCGCAAGGACCTGGACATGGTACTGGTGATGGATACGTCCGGTTCGCTGGCAAGCAATGCCGACGCCGTGCGGGCGGCGGGCAAGTCCTTCCTGGACAAATTCAACTCCACGGTCGACCGGGTCGGCTTGCTGCACTTCGCTTCGGAAGCGCAGATCGATGTCCCGATCAAGCAGGTCGAGCGCGGTTTCGACCGCGCCAGCATGACCATGAAAGGTGGAAAGATCGATCAATTCGCCTTTGTCGGCGGCACCAATTCTTCCGCAGGCATGTACCAGGCACGCAAGCAGCTCAATGACATCGGACAGGTCAACCGCTCCAGCCTGCGCGTCATCGTGTTTTTTTCCGACGGCTCGCCTGCGGCATTTTCCTCGTACTTCCCCAATACGGGCGGCAAATGCAAGACGGCGGGCGCGCTGGCCACCTTTACGGCTTTGCAAAGCCCCGCGCTGGTCGGTCTGTACAAGATGGCAGTGAGCGACACGCGCCAGACCGGCGACTGCGATGCCATGCAGATCACGGCGCTTCCTCCGTGGTACAACGCGAATAACGCGTACGCCAAAGCCAACGACGCGGCGCTGCGCGAATTTCCCATCGTCACAAACACACCGCGCGTCGTGACCTCGTCCATCGCCTCGGCGCAGGTGCAATGGACGAATGTGCACCGCGCCTCGCGCAACCTGGTCGAGGCGATGGCGGCCAAAGCGCGCCAGGAAGGCATTTACGTCTTTACCCTGGGTATGGGCACCTCGCTGAAAAGCAAGGAAGGACCGGACAACGAACTGGGCGAAGACTTGCTGCGCTGCCTGGCCAATACCACCGATGCGAAAGCGGCTTGCCGCAAGCCGGCCGAACCCGTGGGCCTGTACTGCTATGCGGCCACCGACAGCGACCTGAGCCCCTGTTTCACGCGGCTTGCCTCGGCCATCCTGCGCATTTCCAAATAAGGCCCGGCCAGCTCCTAGAAGGCAAAGCAGCTGCAGCCCAGGGTGCCCCAGAAGCCGGAAAAATCGCTGATCGGCACGGCCGACTTGCGCGCCCGGTCGTGAGCGTGGGCGTGCACGCCGCAGGCGCCCGCGCACTGGTGCGGCATGGCGGCTTGCGCCTGCTTCGCCACGGGCCGGTAATGGCCGGGCACCGTGCGCACGGGCGACCACTCGGGCAGCACGGGAATCGGCGGCGGCGCCAGGGTCGAAAATCGCCCCTGGCCGTAGACGACCTTGCCGCCCACCATGGTCAGCACCGATTCGATGGACTTGATCGCCTCTTCCGGCACCGTGAAATAATCGGCTGACAGCACGGACAGGTCGGCCAGCATGCCCTCGCGGATGCGCCCCTTCTTGCCTTGCTCGCTGGAGAACCAGGCACTGCCCGCCGTCCACAGTTCCAGCGCCGTGTCGCGCGACAATCTGCCCGCCGCATCCGTCAGCGCCAGACCGCCCACGGTGCGGCCCGACACCAGCCAGTACAGCGCCGTCCACGGGTTGTAGCTGGCGACCCGGGTCGCATCCGTGCCGCCGCCCACGGGCACGCCCGCGTCGAGCATGCGCTGCACGGGCGGCGTGGCCTTCGCCGCGTCCGCGCCGTAACGCTCGACAAAATACTCGCCCTGGAAGGCCATGCGGTGCTGGATGGCCAGGCCGCCGCCCAGCGCCTTGACCCGGTCGATGTTTTTCGGGCTGATGGTTTCCGCATGGTCGAACAGCCAGTGCAGGCCGCCGAACGGCGTGTCGCGGTTGACCTTTTCAAACACGTCGAGCATGCGGCTGATCGATTCGTCATAGGTGGCGTGCAGGCGGAACGGCCAGCGCTGCTCGACCAGGTGGCGCACGACCTTTTCCAGTTCGTCCTCCATGCCGGCCGCCAGCTCGGGACGCGGTTCGAGGAAATCCTCGAAGTCGGCGGCGGAAAACACCAGCATTTCACCGGCGCCGTTATGCCGGTAAAAGTCCGTGCCGTCACCGGGCTTGATCATGCCCGTCCACTTCTGGAAGTCCTGCAGTTCCGCGCCCTTGTTTTGCGTGAACAGGTTGTAGGCGATGCGGATGGTCAGCTGTTCTTTTTGCGCCAGCTCGTCGACGACGGCGTAATCCTCGGGATAATTCTGGAAGCCGCCGCCCGCGTCGATGGCGCTGGTCAGGCCCAGGCGATTGAGTTCGCGCATGAACTGGCGCGTGGAATTGACTTGCAATTCGCGCGGCAGGGTTGGACCCTTGGCCAGGGTCGCATATAAAATCATGGCGTTCGGACGGGCGATCAGCATGCCGGTGGGGTTGCCGGCAGCGTCGCGCACGATTTCGCCGCCGGGCGGGTTCGGCGTATTTTTATCGTAGCCGACCACGCGCAGGGCGGCGCGGTTCAGCAGGGCGCGGTCGTACAGGTGCAGGATGAAGACGGGCGTGTCGGGTGCGGCCGCGTTGATTTCATCGAGTGTCGGCATGCGCTTTTCCGCGAACTGGAATTCCGTCCAGCCGCCCACCACGCGCACCCATTGCGGATTCGGCGTGCGCAAGGCCTGTTCTTTCAACATGCGCAGTGCGTCGGCCAGCGACGGCACGCCTTCCCAGCGCAATTCCAGGTTGTAGTTCAAGCCGCCGCGGATCAGGTGCAGGTGCGAGTCGTTCAAGCCGGGAATCACCGTGCGGCCAGCCAGGTCGATCACCTGCGTGGCGGGGCCGCGATGGCGCATCACGTCTTCCACGTCGCCCACGGCGAGAAATTTGCCATCGGCGATGGCGACGGCGGACGCCAGCGGCTGCGTCCTGTCGACCGTGTGGAAACGGCCGTTGAGCAAGATGGTGTGTGCGTGCATGGGAACTCCCGAATCAGGTAAAAACACGGCACCGCAGTGGATGGCGGCGCCGGCGTCAGTGAAAAATCAATGGCCTTCGCTGGCGTTGAACATGGACTTGGCGTAGATCAGGCCCAGGCCATAGCCGCCGCCGTGCGCCACGGCAGTCGCCACCGTCTCGTTGTAGGTCTCGCCGCGGGCCCAGTCGCGCTGCAGCTCCAGCAAGTATTGCACGGACGTCATCGGCTGCGCGCCCGCCTGTATCATGCGCTGCATCGCCATCGCATGGGCTTCGTCGGAGACGTCGCCGCTGGCGTCGGCAATCACGTACACTTCAAAACCCTGTTCCAGCGCCGACAGCGCGGGGCCCACGATGCAGACGGAGGTCCACAGGCCGGCCAGCACGATCTTGCCCTTGCCGTAGCCATTCACCTTGTCGGCGATGCGCGCATCTTCCCAGGTATTCATGCTGGTGCGGTCGATCGGCGCCTGATCCGGGAAGACGGACTGGATTTCGTCGAAGATCGGGCCGGAGAACGATTTCGCGGCCACCGTCGTCAAAATCGTCGGCACCTTGAATTCCGCCGCCGCCTTGGCCACCAGGGCCGCATTGTTGCGCAGCAGGGCCAGGTCGATGGAGCGGGTGGCAAAGGCCATCTGCGACTGGTGGTCGATCATGATCAGGGCATGATCGTTCGGGGTCAGCAGTTTTTGGGCGGCTTGGGCGGTGGCGATAGGCATGATGTTTTCCTTAGTGAAAATAATTGAATATAAAAAAACGGATGTCGTTATACGGTGCTGCTGCTCCTGCCCTTGCGTCACGCTGCGTGTGCCGGGCCAGTGCTGTGCAGTATGGACGAGATACTTTGAAAACAAAAACGGAAAGAATGCCAAGCTATATGCAATTTTTTCGATAATAAAAAATGGTCGCGACAGCAGCCTGTCCTCAAGGAGAAAACATGGGATTTGAATTCAGGATCACGGCCAGCCTGACGCCAGAGCAGCGCCAGCACATCGCGCAGCTGCTGGCGGCACGGCCGCAGGCGCCAGGAGCCATGCCCGATACCGACGCTAGGCTGACGGAGGCTGGCCTGTATATCTGCCAGTACCTGCACCCGGAGCCGTGGCACGGCCTGGAAGCCCTGCGCGCCTGGTTTGATACGCAAGGTGTGCGCTACACCGTCGACGAAATTGACAACTAAACGCCTTTTCTTTACTTGCGACATTGCAAACCCGAAACAAAACAGGCGCATTTTTGCCAGGCTGTTATACTTCGCGGGTGCGGCACATATGACCAGTCCCCTTGCCGCTGTCTTTCGACCCCTAATCTGATTGCCTGCGACTGGCGCCCCACGATGGCGACAGGCCGATCTCACAATAAAGTTACCATGTCCTTTTCCTCCCTCGGATTGTCCGACGCTATCGTACGTGCCGTTACCGAACACGGCTACACCGTGCCGACCCCGATTCAGTCGCAGGCGATTCCCGCCGTGCTGGCTGGCGGCGACTTGCTGGCCGGCGCACAAACCGGTACCGGCAAGACGGCCGGCTTCACCCTGCCCGTGCTGCACCGCCTGTCGACGGACGCCAATGGCGCATCCATCACCAGCAACACCTCGACGCGCCCGATCCGCGCCCTGATCCTGGCCCCGACGCGCGAACTCGCCGCGCAGGTCGAGGAAAGCGTGCGCGCCTACAGCAAGTACACCAAATTGAACTCGACCGTGATCTTCGGCGGCGTCGGCATCAACCCGCAAATCAAGCAGCTCAAGCATGGCGTCGACATCCTCGTCGCCACGCCGGGCCGCCTGCTGGACCACATGGGCCAGGGCACGGTTGACCTGTCGAAAGTGGAAATCCTGATTCTCGACGAAGCCGACCGCATGCTGGACATGGGCTTCATCCGCGACATCAAGAAAGTGCTGGCAGTACTGCCGCCAAAACGCCAGAACCTGCTGTTCTCGGCCACGTTCTCGGAAGAGATCAAGGCCCTGGCCGACGGCTTGCTGAACAAGCCAGCCATGATCGAAGTGGCGCGCCGCAATTCGACAGTGGAAGTGATCAAGCAAAAGATCCATCCGGTCGACCGCGACAAGAAGCATCCGATGCTGTCCTACCTGATCAAGTCGAACAACTGGACGCAAGTGCTGGTCTTTACGCGCACCAAGCATGGCGCGAATAAACTGGTCGAACAGCTGGGCGCGGACGGTATCGGCGCCCTGGCCATCCACGGCAACAAGAGCCAGTCGGCCCGCACGCGCGCGCTGTCCGAGTTCAAGGATGGCACCTTGCAAGTGCTGGTCGCCACCGACATCGCCGCGCGCGGTATCGACATCGACCAGTTGCCGCACGTCGTCAACTACGACTTGCCGAACATTCCGGAAGACTATGTGCACCGTATCGGCCGCACGGGCCGTGCCGGCGCCAAGGGCGAAGCCGTGTCGCTGGTCTGTGTGGATGAGCACGAAATGTTGAAAGACATCGAAAAGCTGATCAAGCAAACCCTGCCGCGCGAAGTCATCGAAGGCTTCGAGCCCGACCTGAACGCCCGCGCCCAGCCTGTGCAATTGCGCAGCGGCACCGGCGGTCACCGCAACAACAGCCGCGCCCCAGCGGGCGCCGTCGTGCGCGTGAAAACCGGCGGCAGCGGCGCCAAGCCACGCAGCGCCGGCCCATCGGGCGGCGGTGGCGGCGGCAACCGTTCGGGCAATGCGCCGCGTTCGGCAGCTAATCACCGCTCCGGCGGCCGCGGCCGTTAAAACGCAGCCTTAAAGCTACTGCGCGGGGCGCTATTGCGTTTGCGTTGCTCGCCGTACTCCTGTACGGCTGCGCTACTCGACGCAATATCACTCCCGCTCGCTACGCTTTCAGGCGGCGTTTGTCTTTATCAAAAGACGATAAAAACCGTTCCAGAACTTGTTTCTGGAACGGTTTTTTCATGCCCGCCACCAATTGCCGATTTGGGCTAGGATAGTGTCCATTGCCCTCACCTGCGTGCCGCCATGCCGAACTTCGCTGCCAACCTCAGCATGATGTTTACCGAACTGCCCTTCCTCGACCGCTTTGCCGCCGCCAGGGAAGCGGGCTTCGATGCCGTCGAATTCCTGTTTCCCTATGCCGTCGAGACGCGGCAGATTGCCACGCTGCTGGAGCGCCACCATCTGCAGCTGGCCCTCTTCAACTTCCCGCCCGGCGACTGGGAACGCGGCGAGCGGGGCATTGCCTGCGACCCGCGCCGGGGCGAGGAATTCCGCAGCAACGTGCAGCTGGCGCTCAACTATGCGCTGGAACTCGGGGCGAAGCAGCTGCACTGCATGTCCGGCATCGTGCCGCCCGGCATGAGCCTGGAGCGGGCGCGGCAAAGCCTGATCGGCAACCTGCAATTTGCGGCCGACGCCTGCCGTCCGCATGGCATCAATGTGCTGATCGAGCCGATCAACCACCACGACATGCCCGGTTACTTTCTGAACCATAGCCAGCAGGCGGCCGACATCATCGCCGACTGCCAGCGCAGCAATATTTTCCTGCAATACGACATTTATCACATGCAGCGCATGGAAGGCGAACTGAGCAACACCATCCGCGCCATGCTGCCCCTGATCCGCCACATCCAGATCGCCGATACGCCGGGCCGCCACGAACCGGGCACGGGCGAGATCAATTACCGCCACGTGTTCAAGCTGCTGGACCAGGTCGGCTACGCAGGCTGGGTCGGCTGCGAATACCGTCCCGCCAGCGACACCGTTGCCGGACTGGGCTGGCGCGGGCAATTGACGGGCGCCTGATCGCAGCCTGCTTGCGCCCGCACAAGGCGGGTAGCGCGGGCCGGCACGACAATACCTTTCCATACAGTATTTCCTGTGAGAGGTGACGTGTTTGCCCTGCCCGCCCGCCATCGCCGCGCCCTTTATCTTTGCATCCACCTCTGCCTGGCTGCCATGCTGTGCGGCTGCGCCACCGCGCGCCCCGAACTGGCGCAAGTGCGCGCCCTGGCGGCCGGCACCGATGCCTTGACCGCCTTCAGCGAACTGTCGCAGCGCCACGTCGACAGCTACCAGCGCGCCCGCCCCTATCTGTCGCCGGCCGAAGACGCGCGCGAACGCCTGCTCGATGCGCAGCGCCGCGCCGCGCAGGCGGACGCCGCACGCCTGGCGCAAGCCGTGCGCCTGTACCTGCAGGCGCTGGGCCGGCTGGCCGATGCCGACGCGTATGACGTGCGGCCGGAACTGGCGGGCGCCGGCGCCGCCATCCGCGCCTGGCCGGACAGCGGCATCGACGACCGCCATGTCAGCGCCTATACCCAGTTGCTGCAGCAACTGTCGCGCCTGAGCGGCGCGGCCAGCCAGCAGGCGCACCTGGCGCAAGTGCTGCACGATGGCGACGCGCCGCTGCAAGCCTTGCTGGCCGCGCTCGACAGCTTGCTGGCGCTGTACGACAAAAGCGGCGACAACGAGCGCGACATGGTGCTCGGCCTGCTCGACGTGGAAATCGCGTATGCGGACACGCCGCAACAGCGCCTGCTGGCCGTGCTGGCGAAAAACATGCAGCAAAACAAAACCGAGGAATACCGCCTGGCTGGCTTGCGCCACACCCTGGCGCGCCGGCAACTGGCGGCACTGGGGCGCGAACATGCCCAGCTCGCCGCCGCCCTCACCACCACTACGGAGGCAAGATGGACGGATCGGTAGGCAGGAGCAGCAACAGCGAACGCCGCGAAGCGGCCCTCAGCAGCGCCATGCGCGTCGAGCAATTGGCCGACAGCCTGTCGCAGGCGGCCGTCACCCTGCACGGCGCCGTCATGCGCGCCATCCGCAAGCGCGCCAGCCAGGGCGCCGACGGCATCAGCCACAGCCAGGCGCAAGCCGTCTTCGCCCTGGAAGTGGCCTTGCGCCAGCAAGCCAACCAGCTGTATGCCGATGCCGCCGGGCACACGGTGGCAGGGCTGGAGACGGCGCAGCGCCAGCTCAGCGGCCTGCTCGACACGGTGCGCCTGCGCATCGCCCGCAACGACGACGTGCGGCACTGGATCAGCCTGGCGACGAGCTTGTTGCACCTGGGCAGCGCCGTGCTCGCCGGCAACCCCGAACGCATCCTCAGCACCCTGGGCAAGGTGCGTGAGCGCCTGCAAGAGATGGCGCCGGAATGATTGAAATCGGCCGGCGAGCGCCTATACTGGGACGTCCCCGCCAGACAATCGTGCCTGCGGGACGATGACCAGAGGAGACCAACATGCGTATCGAACCGTATTTGCAATTCAATGGAAACTGCGCGCAAGCGCTCGAATACTACCGCCAGCACCTGCATGGCACGGACCTGTGCCTGATGCCGTTTCGGGGCACCCCGGGCCAGGAGCAAGTCAAGGAAGACTGGTATGACAAGATCATGCACGGCTCCGTGCAACTGGGCCCCACCATGCTGATGGGCTCGGACGGCGGCTGCACCGAGGATGGCGCCAAGGGCATGCACGGCAGCTCGATCTGCCTGACCGTCGATACACCGGAAGAGGCGGAACGGGCCTACGCCGCGCTGGCGCGTGACGGCACCATCCAGATGCCCATGGAAGAAACGTTCTGGGCCAAGCGCTTCGGCATGCTGAAAGACCAGTTCGGCGTTGCCTGGATGGTCAACTGCCTGAAAGAGCCAGCATAGAACGGCCGCTGCCAGCCTGCGCCGTGTCAAACGCGGCGCGGGTGGTAGCGCAAGCAGAGCCGCCAATCTTGGACTACCATGATGGAAGTAACCTCTACCGGGTGATGGCCATGAATGGATTGCCGCAAGACCAGTTGCAGCGCCTGCAGGGCGTGCTGGAGCAACGCAAGCTGGCGTTGCTGGAACAGATCGAGAACGAAGCGGCCGAAGCGGACGCGCGCGCCTCCTTGCTCAATGAAATCGAAGCCTCGCCGGCCGACAACGCCAGCGTGCGCACCTTGAACGCCCTCGTCAGCGAAGCGGCCGAACACAAGCTGGCGCAACTGGCCATCATCAAGCACGCGCTGGCCAAGTTTGCCGATGGCAGCTACGGCCAGTGCGACAACTGCGGCGAAGCCATCGGCCTGTCGCGCCTGAACGCCCGCCCCGAAGCACGGCTGTGCATCGATTGCCAGACGCGGCTGGAAAAAGCCCGGCGCCCGGTACCATAACGGCTGCATGACTGCGCAACAACAAAGGGCAAGGCATCGCTGCCCTGCCCCCTGTTTTCCAGCGTGACTGCCATGTTGCCTGACGTCCTCCACCAGCGTCTATGCGCCGGCTGGGTGGACGGGTCTCCTCTACTGCCATTGCCCCTTTGCAAGCTGTACGCTTGCTTAGCTCATGTGCTGTCCGCCATTGATGGCGATGTTCGCGCCCGTCACAAACGCGGCCTCGTCCGACGCCAGGTAAGCGACCAGGGCCGCCACCTCATCCGGCTCACCCAGACGGCCCAGGGGAATTTGCGGCAGGATCTTCGTTTCCATGATATCGGCCGGCACGGCCGTCACCATCTGCGTGCGCAGGTAGCCGGGCGAGACCGTATTGACGGTGATGCCATGTCGCGCCACTTCCAGCGCCAGTGCCTTGCTGAAACCATGCACACCCGCCTTGGCGGCCGCGTAGTTGCACTGGCCAAACGCGCCCTTCTGGCCATTGACGGAAGAGATATTGATGATGCGGCCCCAGCGGTTAGCCAGCATCGGTTCGAGCACCTGCTTGCTCATATTGAACAAGCTGTCGAGATTGGTGCGCATGACCTCGGACCAGTGCGGCAACTCCATCTTGCGCATGCTCTGGTCGCGCGTGATGCCGGCGTTGTTGACGAGCACGTCGATGCGGCCGAACTGCGCCAGCACGCTGGCCACGGCCTCGCTGCAGGCAGCGAAATCCGTCACGTCGATGGACAGCGGATGGAAATAATACTGTTGAGCCTGCTGCTCGTCGAGCCAGCTTGCCACCCGCGCATTGCCCGGCGTATGCGCGGCCACAACGGCAAAGCCCGCCCCATGCAGGCGGCGGCACAAGGCCGTGCCCAGGCCGCCCATGCCGCCCGTGACCAGCGCTACCTTTTGTTCCTTCATGACTGTCTCTCCCGCTTGTTATGGTTGTTCTGCGTGGCATCGAGTGTAGGAGCAGTTTTTGTTGCCAACCTTGCGCCAGATCAACTGCTCAGTCTGATGCAGTCGTGCGCGGCCGGCACCCCGGACTGTGCCAGAATGGCCGCTACTGCACAGCGAGAGGACAGGCCATGACGTACAAGACCGTATTGCTCCACATCGACGACAGCGCCGGGCGCGCCGCCCGCATCGAAGCGGCGGCCAGCATCGCCCAGGCTTGCGGCGGCCACCTGACGGGTGTGGCGCTGACGGGCGTATCGCGCCTGCTGTACCAGAACCAGCCCGACCTCGATGCCGACCCGAACCTGAATTTGCACCTGAACTTCCTGCGCGACCGGGCCACGCGCGCCCTCGACGGTTTCGAGGCGCAAGTGCGCGCGGCCGGCGTCGCCTCGTTCGAACAGCGCGTGCTCGACGACGAGGCGGCGGGCGGCATCAGCCTGCTGGCCCGCTACGCGGATCTGGTCGTCATCAGCCAATACAATGCCAAGGATAAATCGCCGTCCGTGATGCGCGACTTTCCTGCCTACGTGCTGCTGCATTCGGGACGTCCCGTGCTGATCGTGCCGTATGCGCCGCCGCTGCCCCTGCTGGCGCCGCCGGCGGCCGCGCGCAATGTACTCGTTTCCTGGAACGCCAGCAAGGAAGCGAGCCGCGCCGTGAGCGCCGCCCTGCCCCTGCTGCAGCGCGCTGGCCAAGTCCACGTGGCCATCTTCGACGCACAGGTGCATGCCGCCGAGCACGGCGAACAGCCGGGCGCGGAACTGACGCAATACCTGGCGCGCCACGGCGTGGAAGCGCGGCTGCATTTGCTCGATGGCGGTGGCGTGCGGCGCGGCGATATCGGCGAAGCGCTGCTGTCGCAGGCGGCCGACCTGTCGGCCGACTTGCTGGTGATGGGAGCGTATGGCCATTCGCGCCTGCGCGAAACCATCCTCGGTGGCGTCACGCGCACGATTCTGCAAAGCATGACGATCCCCGTGCTGATGGCGCACTAGGGCGTATTGAAAGCGGCGGGCTAGCCGCCCTGCCAGGGCTGGCTGCGGATCTTCGCCACCTGGCGCTGCGCCAGCCACTGCCACAGCTGCAGCGCGTCGTCCTGCGGCAGGGCCGACATGTGGCGCGGGCCGGCCAGGGCGATTTCGCAATCGCGGTCCGACCATTCCTCGAAAGTGACTTCGCCTCCGCTAGCGACCTCGACCTGATACATCAAACCGTCATCGTAACCAAAACGCAACAGGACGGCGGCCGGGCTGCCATCCTGCGCCACGGCTCCGCCGCGGTAAACCTCGGCCAGCGCATCGGCCAGCTGTGCCGGCGAGGGCGCGCAGATGTCGCGCCCATCGGCCCGTGTCAGAATGAACCATGCCTGTGTCATGACGCGACCTCCTATTCATACCCGTTAGCATGCGAGGCAAGTACTACAGGCAGTCACCTTGGTCCAGTGTCACTTCGGGCGCGCGGAAACTATCCCTGTCGGCATTGTTTACCAATAATTACGAATACTAACAAGGATCATACCTAAATTTCATGCAGCGCGGAATTTATGCCTATTCCGCGGCTGGCGCGCCAATTCACGCCACCAGCACGGGTATGCTGAGCGGATCGAAATCCAGCCAGTCGCCATTGGCGATCGTGCCTTCCGCTTCCTCGATATGCTCGGCGCCCAGCCGGTGCAAGGTCTCGAGCGCCCGTTCGCGCTCGTCAGGGCCACCGAGCGCCACGGCGATCAGCATGCCCGGATGACGGGGCTGGCGGCGGTTTTCGCCATTCCCCTCGCCATTTGCTTCGGGTTCGCCCGCGTCCTTCATTTTATTGAAACTGTAGAGCGAGCCCACGTGGGCGCCCACGAGCGCCCCCACCACCGGGCCCAGCGGCCCCATCGCCAGGGTGGTGGCCGCGCCGATGCCCGCACCGACGGCGGCCCCGACGGCCACGCCCTCCACCACGCCTTCGGGCGTCTCCTTCGCGCCCGGCGACGTGTCGCGGTCGCCGCCGAGCGCGTGCAGATCATGCTGACCCGGCTGGTTGACAAAGAAGGCGCTGATGCGGCTGTCGGGAAACCCCGCCTGGTTCAGGGCCGCGCGCGCGGCGTCGATCTGCTCCTGCAACTGAAAATGACCTGCGATGATGCGTGACATGGTACGGCCCTCCTGGTCGGCTGCTGGCGCACCGTGCGCCGCTACGATAGCGTGCGCCGGACGGCGCCAGGATACCGTTCGCTTACGCACACAGTTACGCACACAGCCAATCAATCATGCGGCTGCGCCGAACGGGCTGCGGATATCGGACAGGAATTGTTGTGCGCGCGAAACCCATTAGGTGTTCTAAGGCGCCAGCGCCTTCGTCTCGCCGCCAAGGCGGATGATCGCCGCTTTCGCCCCCACGGCGCCCGGATAGCGGGGGTCGAGCCGCAGCGCTTGCCGGTAGGCCTCGACGGCCTGCGGGTGCAAGCCTTGCTCGACATAAAACTCGGCCAGGCTATCCTGCAGATTCGCGTCGCGCGGATGCAGGTTGACGGCCGCTTGCAGCACGGCCATGCCTTGCGCCACGGCGCCGCTGCCTTTCAAACGGTAAGCTTCCAGGTTCAGCGCCGCCGGGCTGGCCGCACCGAGCGGATCGCGCTCCAGCGCCAGGCGCAGGGCGCCGAGGGCCGCTTCCGTCTTGCCGGCGCGCAGCAGGATCAAGCCCTGCAGCGCATGCGCGAGGTCACTGAGCGGATACAGTTCCACGGCCAGGCGGCTGGCCGCCAGCGCCGTATCTGTCTCGCCACGCGCGGACGACGCTTGCGCCAGTTCCTGCAGTTCGGGCACGAAATCGGGATAGGCGCGCTGGCTGCGGAAGGCCGTACGCAACTGGCTATCGAGCGCGGCGATGGAAGCGGGTGCGGCCGGCCAGGCGATAACGGCCGTACGGTCCCAGCTGTCGGCCAGGGCCACGATGGCTTGTTCGAAAGCAGGATCGAAACGGGACAAGGCGCCGGCCTTTGTTCCTTGCGACAACAAGACATAGTCGCGCGCAAACGCCAGCGCGCCGCCGCGCGCGTATTGATTCAAGTCGACGCCCGACTCGCGCAACTGCCTGGCCATGCTGGCGCCGGCCGTGAGAAACACGCGGCCGCCTGCGGGATGGCGGGCCGCGTCGATGTAGGCGCGCGCCGCCCTGGCATCGGCCGCCAGCGCTTGCCGGTTGATTTGCAGGAACGCTTCGCGCGTGGCGGCCACATCGGCATACGGTTGATCCGTGCGCTCGGCATACGCCCTGCCCTCCTCGAACAAGCCTTGCGCCACCTGGTACGCGCGCTGCGCGCCCGCATCGGCGATATACGTGTTCAGCTGCCACGGTTCGCCCGTGACCACCTCGAACAGGCGCTGCACGAACGCCTCGGGATTGACGCGCTCGAGATTGGCGGCGACGGCAATGGTGAGCTTGCGCGAGGGGAAGCTGTACAGATAGGTGACGGTTTCCGGCTGCTGGCCGCTATGGGCAATCGCGTAGCGCCCGCCCGTCGAGAGGACTTCCCAGCCCATGCCATAGTCCGTCAAGCGGCCGGCGCGCGTGGCCATCGGCTGCACCATGGCGGCCACGCTGGCCGCCGACAGTATTGTGCCTTCGTGGACGCCCCTGCCGAACGCCAGCATGTCGGGCACGCTGGCGCGCGTGCCGCCGGCGGAAAAGCGGCTGCTGATGTCGACGAATTCCGCATTCTTCAACTCCTTGCCGGCCAGCCGGTAGCCGCGCACGCGATGGGCGATCACGGCGTCCGGGTCATCCATCACGATGGTGTCCATGCCCAGCGGCCCCCACACGTGGCGCCGCATGTAGCCGCCATAGCTTTCGCCCGAGGCGCCCTCGATGACGGCGCCCAGCAAATTGTAGCCATAGCTGGTGTAGCGGAAGCGCGTGCCCGGTTCGGCGATCAGGTCGAACTGCTCGAAGACGGCGATGGACTGGCGCGTATCCTTGTGCTCCTTGAAGTGCTGCTCCGCCTTGCTGTTACGGTAGGCATCGATGCCGCCCAGGTGGCCCAGCAACTGGCGCACCGTCACGGGAAACGGTTTGACGGGGAAGTACGGCACATAGGTTTGCACGGGTGCATCCAGGTCGATCTTGCCCTGTTCCACCAGTTGCAGGATGGCCACCGCCGTCATGGGCTTGGTGACGGACGCCAGCCGGTAACTGGACCGGGGCGTGGCCGGCACGCGGTTTTCCAGGTCCGCATAGCCATAGCCTTTGACCCATTCCACGTCACCCTGGCTGAAACCGACGGTCACACCCGGGATGCGTGCCTTGTCCATGCGTTGCGCCACCCAGCCGTCGAAGTCGGCCAGGCGCGCGGCCAGCGCAGGAGCGGGAGCGGAAGCGGCCTGCGCCACGCCGCAGAACAGCGCCAGCGCGCCGGCGAAACAAGTCTTGCTTTGCATAGTCATGATTCCATGGTGAGGGCCGTGTCCACAGCACGGCGCTGATGCATGGTAAGTGTCTTTCATACACCGTTGGCGGGCCGTGCACGAAATGCACGTGGCCCGCACGAACGGCACCGGCAATGATGAAAATGTTGCAAAGGGTTGGCAAATGAGCAGCTACAATGCCCGCCATGCCCTCCTGCTTCCGCTACCTGCTGCTGTGCTGCCTGGCCTTGCCCTCTTTCGCCATGGGCATGGACAGGCTATCGCTGGCCGAAGGCTGGCGCGCCTGCGGCACAACGCGCGCCACGCCCGCCGCCTCGCTGTACCAGCTGCTCAAGCCGGGCCAGCTGCTGTGCGTCGAGCGCGACATCACCGTGGCCGCCACGCCCTCGTCGACGCAGCTGCTGGTGCTATCGGCGCTGGCTTCCAGCGAGGTCTGGCTCGATGGCAGCTTGATCGGCAGCAATGGCCAGCCGGCCCGCCAGGCCAGCGTGGAACGCGCGGGCGACATCGATTTCGCCATCCACCTGACGCCACGGCAGTTGTCCATGGGCACGCACCACCTGCGCCTGCTGCTGTCGACGCAACAGGCACCGGCCCGCCTGGCGTCGCCGTTGTATGCACTGTACCTGGTCGACCGGCAAGACTACCGCGCGGCGCTGGCCTGGTACCGGCTACCGCCACTGCTCTTGGCGGGCGCGCTGAGTGCCGTCGCCCTGCTGTTTCTCGCCTTGACGGCGCTATACCAGCGGCAGCGGCACTGGGCCATGTTTGCCGCGCTGTGCCTGGTGGCGGCGCTGCTGCTGGTGGTGGAACTCTGGCGCAGCGTTGCCGGCTATGCCTATCCCATGCATTTGCCGCGCCTGTACGCCGTCAGCGCCCTGACCTGGCTGTTTTCCGCCTTGCTGGCCCTGTATTTTTATACGGCATACCGGCTGCCGCGCTGGCCGCTGGCGGCGGCCCTGCTGCTGACGGGCATCGCGCTGGCCGGCGCGCTGCCCGCGCATTTCGACTCACGCTGCTGGTCGATGTTTTTGACGGGCCTGGCAGCAAGCCTGGCGCTCAACCTGGGCGCCCTGTGGCGCCGCCTGCCGGGCAGCCGCGGCGGCACCTTGATCGCGCTGGCCTCGTGCGCCCTGTTCCTGCTGACGGGCAGCCAGTTTGCCGAAGGCGGCTTTGCCCTCGTCGTGTGCTTCTTGCTGCTGCCCCTGTGCGCGCAATTGCTGGCGCAGCTGCTGCGCGAACGCAGCAAGGCGGCACGCGCCCAGCAGCTGGAAAACCAGCTCTTGCGCAAAAGCATGCAACCGCATTTCCTGATGAATTCCCTCAGCCTGATCAGCGAGCTCAACGCGCAATCACCGCAGGCAGCCGAAACCTTCATCGAGGCGCTGGGCGCCGAATTGCGCATGCTCAACGAATTTGCGCAGCAGCCCAGCATTGCCCTGACGCAGGAACTGGCCCTGTGCGAGAACTACCTGAGCATCATGGGCACGCGGCTGCAGCAGCCGTGCAGCCTGCAGCTCGAAGGCGAGGCGGCAGGCATCACCGTACCGCCCGCCATCCTGCTGACGGCGCTGGAAAATGCGTTCAGCCACAACCGCTACCGCCACGGCGCAACCTTTATCCTGCGCATCGCCGAACATGCGCAAACGCAGGTGCTGACCATGGTCTTGCCCGAAGGCGAGGCACGCCAGCATGCGGGCGGCGGCGTGGGCGAACAGTACATCCGCGCCAGCCTGCGCGCCGTGTTCGGCGATGCGGCCCGCTATGAGCGTGAATATGCCAGCGAACAGCAGCAGGCGGGCTGGCGCCTCACCTTTACCTTGCCGGCGGCGCCATGAATGTGTTGATACTGGAAGATGAACCGCTGATCGCGCAAGGCCTCGAACGCGAGGTGCGCGCGCATTTCGGCGCGCGCCTCAGCAATCTCGTGCTGCATGACAATGTCCCGCAAGCGCTGGCCGCGCTGGCGCAGGAACAGGTCGACTTGCTGCTGCTGGATTTGAACCTGCATGGCGCCGACGGCTATGACTTGCTGCGCCTGGCCCATACAGCCCCGTTCCAGACCATCATTGTCTCGGCCCATGCGGAACGCTCGATCACGGCCTTCGAGTTCGGCGTGCTCGACTTCGTTGCCAAGCCTTTCAGCCGCGAACGGCTGCACAAGGCGCTGCAACGCTATACGGGGCGGCATACGGAAGTGGCCTCGCTGGCCGTCAAGAAACGCGGGGCGCTCGAATGGATCGCCATGGCCGACATCGACCATGTGCAAGCCGATGGCCACTACAGCAATATCGTGCTGCGCAGCGGAGAACAGTGTTTTCATGACCTGGCCATCGACAAGCTCATGGCCCTGCTGCCGCCCCACTTCCTGCGCGTGCACCGCTCCTACATCGTCAACAGCCTGGGCTTCAAAAGGCTGCAGATCGCGGCGGGCGGCAAATACGCGCTCGACACGCAAACCAGCACGGGCATCCCCGTGTCGCGCAGCAGCTATCCCGCGCTGAAACAGCGGCTGCTGGGCTGAACGCTTACCAATGTGCCGCGTAGTTGGGAAACGGCGAGGCCATGTGCTCGGGTTCCACGGGCGGCGCCATCCAGTCGCGCGGGTCGACCTTGTAGTACTGCACGAATTGCGCGTACAGTTCTTCGTGGTGCTCGGCCATCTGGTACGGCTTTTCAAAGAAGGTTTCCGTGGCCACGGCAAAGAATTCGGCGGGATTCGTGGCGCCATAATGGTCCATCACGCTGTGCTGCCGGTAGATGGCGTCGTGGCGCAGGTTGTCGAAGTCGCGCGACAGCACGGTGGCCCAGCTGCGGTAGCTCGACACGCTGGGCAAATACGGCGCGCCATTCGCGGCGCCCGATTCACTGTCGAGCTGGTGGGCAAATTCATGCAGCACGACATTGTGCCCATCGGTCCAGTCGGCCGCGCCGCGCTGCACATGGTCCCAGGCCAGCACGACTCTGCCATCGCCCCAGGATTCGCCCAATAGCCCATTGGCCGATGGCGTGACCACGCCGCCCGGCCCCACTTCATCGCGCGTGACGATGAATTCCGTGGGATACACGAGGATGGTGTCGAGTTCCGGATACACCTGCGTCTGGCGGTTCAGCAACAGCAGGCAAGCCTGGCCGGCGATGGTATAGCGCATCTCGTCCGTGACCTCGAGGCCGCCGCAACCGACGAATTTCTTCTGATACAGGAATTGCACGACGAGACGACGCAACTGCTCCTGCAGCGCCGCCGGCATGCGCGGATACACGGGGATATTCTTTTCCAGCACGGCCAGGCCTTCCGGCGGCAAAGGCCTGGCCAGAGCCCGCTTCAAACGCCAGCGGGGAAACCACAGCGAAAAGACGATGGCAGCCGTGACGATGGCGATCCACAGCAGCGGATTCATGCGAAGTCCCGTTTCAGGCAAAGCAGTGGCGGACACGATAACGAGGCGGCGTAGGCAGACAAGGACAAGCTCCTTCAGGTGAACCCGCGCGTTGCGGGCAGCAGTCCAGTCCACATGGGGATGCTTGCAGTCTTTTCAATCAGACGACATGAAACGGCCTGCCCCAACGCCAAAAGCCGGGTTGCGACCCGGCTTTCATTACAACGTCACAACGCCTGACAAAACCGTCAGCTATTACTCGGCCGACTTTTGCTGCGGCGCACCGAACAGCGCGGCGACGAGCGGATCGCGCGTCACGGGACCGCGGTTGACGCGGATGGCGTAATGCGTGTCATCGGCCAGGATGTGGAAGTGACGGCCGCTGCCTGCCATGCTTTGCTCGCGCAGGCCGGGACGGTCCTTGCGTGGTGGCGCGCCTTCGCGTTTTGGCTGGACGATGGCGGCCAGAAAGGCGCGCACGCGCTCAGGATCCGGCGTCAGCTGGTACACTGCCTTGCCCAGGTAGGTGGCGGTGCCTTCGATGTAGCGGGCCAGTTCGATCACGCCCGCTTCGCGCAGGTCGCGGATGTATTTGCGGGCGCCCGATGGCGAAAACTTGAGGAACCAGGCAATTTCGTCGGCCAGCATCTCGTGCAGCGACAATTCGCCGATCAGCTTTTGCATGTTTTCGATGCGGCGCAGGGTGGCCGACGTCGAACGCACGCGCTCGATCGGTGCCATGGAAATGGGATTCATGCGTTCCGGGGGGATGGGTGCTGCGCGTTCTACCATTTGCGAGCCTTTTTCGGGGCTACGAAGTTCCTGGTGCGCTGCCTTTAATTCGCTCTTCACGTGAGACTGAGTCATTGCATGCATTTGAATACTCCTTTTAAACGATTGCCGGTAGCCCGGATTGTTAAGTTCTTGGCAATTTTTATACCAGAACGCCACGAATCCTGAGCGTCTGGGCACAGAATGCCATCCCGTTCCTCACTGGTCTGTGCGTTAACGAACATTAGAAGCAAGAAAGTGAAAAATATTGCCTTGTCGAATTATTTCTCTCAGTGCATCTATAAAAGACATTTAAAAACCCTGCGCTCGCATACGCGCACAAAGTGAAATAGCGAACAGAAGCGTCGGCATCCTTGCAATAAATTCAAGCTTCGCGCGCGGCACCCGCCGCCCGCATCGCGCCAATCTTGATACTTTGCAAAGGAACCATCATGAATATGCCCAGTCTGCTGGCCGCCGCCGCCCTGATCACCTTGTCCGCCTGCAAAAAACCGGCCGACGCGCCGCTGCCCGAAACGGCACCCAACCCCGCTTCCGCACCCCAAGTGATGCCGCCACCCGTCACGCCAGCCACGCCGGAAGCGGGTCCTGGCAGCACGACGCCGCCTGCCCCGCTGACGGACCCGGCCACCGCGCCGGCCCTGCCGCCCGCCACGACGCCAAAGTAAGCCCGGCAGACGGAGCCCATCCATCAGGCGCCCGCGCGGCGCCGCCCCTACTCCACGGGGGAGTTACGCGTTGCCAGCCTGTTTGCAACGCGTTTTTTTACGATTGGAGTCGGTCGCGCCATGAAGGTTCACCTGCTCCGAGCCCGCAAGCCGATACCGAGCCCGCCCGCCAAAATGCGGCAATCCGCACAGTCTTTCCCCTCCACGTGCGGAAAGGCGGAATCTCGCCATTTTCCAATTTCAATAGATTCAAATTAAACCTTTATAAACAATCACTTGCAATAAGCGCCAAAATGCGCTCCACTGGCACGAAAGATGCTTTTATATTTTTATAGCCACCAGCAGAGCGGCGGCATGACCCACTATATAAAAACCATCTACCTTTTGGAGACAACAGCATGGCAAGCACCTTCCGCATCTCGTCCTTCCTCAACACCAAGGCATTGGCCGTGGCCGTCGCCCTGGCCGCGCAATTCCCGCTGGCCGTCCATGCGGCCGATACCGTACGCCTGGGCAACCTGAAATTCGCCCATTACGGCGCCGTCGCCTACATGAAGGAAATCGCGCCGAAATACGACCTGAAGATCGAAGAGCGCATCTTCGCCAAGGGCCTCGACATCGTGCCGGCCATGATCGCCGGCGAAATCGACGTGTCCGCCAGCGCGCTGGAAGCGGCCATCACGGGCCGCGCCACGGGCTTGCCCGTGTACCTGGTGGGCGGCTTCGCCAAGGGCGGCGTGCAGATCGTCGGCCGCCCCGACCTGAACATCAAGGGCATTGCCGACCTGAAAGGCAAGAAAGTCGGCGTCACGCGCGGCGGTCCGCAGGAAATCCTGCTGTTTGCCGAATTGACCAAGGCCAAGCTGACCTGGTCCGACAAGCCGGGCAAGGACGTGCAGATTCTGTACATGGGCTACCCGGACTTGAACCAGGCGCTGCTGACCAAGGATATCGACGTCATGAGCCAGTCCGAGCCGTACTCGACCCAGGCCATCCACAAGAAATACGGCGCGGCCATCCTCAAGCCCTACGACACGCCGCTGGGCGAGCCCGTGCGCGCGCTCGTGATGACGGAAAAAATGTACAAGGAAAAGCCGGCCGTGGCCCAGCGCTTCATGGATTGCTTCGTCGCCGCCACGCGGGCATTTTTGGCCGACCCTAAACTGGCGGAAAAATACGTGCGCGAATCGATGTTCAAGAACCAGATCACCACCGACGATTACCGCGACGCCATCGACAACGCCATCTTCACGGAAGACATCACGCAAAGCCACGTGCAGCTGACCACAGACTACATGGTGAAATTCGGCGTGGGCCGCATGGCCAAAGCGCCTGCCGCCAAGGATTGGGTCAAGCTGGATCTGCTGGAAAAAGCCAAGAAGTCCTACGCACCTCGCTAATCTGAAAGTGTCACGATGAATATTCAAATGATGAAACGCTTCGCGCACGGCGCCGCCGTGCCCGTTGCCGTGCTGCTGCTGTGGCAAGCCATGTCCACGTTCGGCTGGATCAACCCGCAAATCCTGCCCTCGCCCGTCGCCGTGGTCGTGAAATGGTATGAATACCTGATTCCCATGGAAGCGTACACCCCCGAAGCGGGCAATTACCTCGTGTGGATGTTCTCCGGCGAATTGCCGCACGACGCCTGGGCCAGCCTGTCGCGCGTGCTGGGCGGCTTTGCCATCGGCGCCGGCCTGGCCTTGCCGCTGGGCTTGCTGATGGGTACCAACAAGACCATCTATAAACTGTTCGACCCGCTGGTGCAGGTGCTGCGCCCGATTCCGCCGATCGCCTACATTCCGCTGGCGATCTTGTGGTTCGGCCTGGGCAACCCGCCCGCCTTCTTCCTGATCAGCATCGGTTCCTTCTTCCCCGTGCTGATGAATACCATCGCCGGCGTGCGCCAGGTCGACGGCATCTATATCCGCGCCGCGCGCAACCTGGGCGCCAGCCAGATGACGATGTTCCGCCGCGTCATCCTGCCGGCCGCCACGCCGTACATCCTCGCTGGCGCACGCATCGGCATGGGCACGGCCTTCATCGTCGTGATCGTCGCGGAAATGATCGCCGTCAACAGCGGCCTCGGTTTCCGCATCCTGGAAGCGCGCGAGTACTTCTGGTCCGACAAGATTATCGCCGGCATGTTTACCATCGGCCTGTTCGGTCTGGCCATCGATATCGCCATGAATGCCCTGAATAATCATTTGCTGCAGTGGCACCGCGGCCTGGAACACTAAGAGGAACGGCCATGACCACGATCAATATCAATGCAGTCAATAAAATCTTCACCACGGGCGGCGCGGACGTCATCGCCCTGAAGGACATCAACCTGGAAATCGCCAGCGGCGAATTCATCTGCCTGCTGGGACCGTCCGGCTGCGGCAAGTCGACCCTGCTCAACGCCATCGCCGGCTTTTCGCAGCCGACGTCGGGCCAGATCCTGGCCGGCGGCAAGCTGATCACCGAACCCGGTCCCGACCGCGGCATGGTGTTCCAGGAATACGCGCTGTTCCCCTGGATGACCATCGAGAGCAATATCGCTTTCGGCCTGGAAATCGCCGGCAAGACGCCGGCCGAGATCAGGGAACGGGTCGACATGCTGCTGAGCATGCTGGGCTTGACGGAATTCCGTGCCCGCTACCCGAAAGACTTGTCTGGCGGTATGCGCCAGCGCGTGGCAATCGCCCGCGTGCTGGCCCTCGATTCGCCGATCATGCTGATGGATGAACCGTTCGGCGCGCTGGATGCCTTGACGCGGCGCAACCTGCAAGATGAATTGCTGAAAATCTGGAAAGTCTTCGGCACCACCATCGTGTTCGTCACGCACTCGATCGAGGAATCGATCTACCTGGCCGACCGCACCATCGTCATGACCTACCGTCCCGGCACCATCAAGCGCGACGTGGCCATCGACCTGCCCCGCCCGCGCGACCCGAGCGATCCCGAGTTCAACCGCCTCAAGCGCATGCTGGGCGAGATGGTGATGGAAGAGCAGCAGCGTCATCACAATGCGGAAACGATGGCGAGCACGGCTGATTAAATAATGGGGTCAGACCCGCCGGGTCTGACCCCAGATTGCCACAAACAAACACACGGAGCACCATGGCATTCGGCAAATGGCCCCTGAGACCCGCGCTCGCCCCCCTGCTGGCCGTGGGGTCGCTGGTCGTGCTGACGTGGGCGTCGTATGCCTGGGTCAAGCAGCGCCAGCTCGACGAATTGCACCGCACCTTGGATTCGCGCGCGGAACTGTATGCGGCGTCCATCGGCGGCGCCCTCAACAAATACGAATTCCTGCCCCTGGCCGTGGCCCAGAGCGATGCGGTGGGGCAATTGCTGGAGCAGCCCAGCGCCGACAAAGTCACGCAAATCAACGCCTACCTGGTCGACATGAACCGCCGCGCGGGCGCCTTTGCCGTCTACGTGCTCGACGACAAGGGCACGACCCTGGCGTCGAGCAACTGGCAGGACCGCAGCTCGTATGTGGGCGTCAACTATGGTTTTCGTCCCTATTTCAAGAACGCGATCGCGGGCGGCATCGGCCGCTTTTACGGTATCGGCTTTTCCACCTTCGAGGCCGGCTATTTCATTTCGCAGCCCGTGCAGCGCGACGGGCGCATCATCGGCATCGTCGCCGCCAAGGTCAACCTGGACTGGATCGAGCAATCGTGGCGCACGCCCGGCGCAGGCGAGCAGATCTGGGTCAAGGATGCGAATGGCGTGATCATCCTGGCCACCACACCGGCCTTCAAGTTCAAAACCCTGGCCCCGCTGTCGCCGGACGCCAAGAAAGACATCAGCGAACAGCGCCAGTTCCTGCAAGAAAATCTACCCATCCTGCCGCACCGCGTCAGCCGCCAGTTTGCCGACGGCGCCAGCGTGATGACCCTGGAACGTCCGCAGACGGGCGACACCCCCGCCCTGTCCGGCAGCGCCGACTACCTGGCCGTGAACCGCGCGCTGGGGCCGCTGCAATGGCAGATCACGGTGCTGGCCGAACTCGACCAGGTCAATGCGGCGGCGCGCAACGCGGCCATCGCCGCCGCGCTGGGCTGGGCCTTGCTGCTGCTGGCCCTGATGTATGCGCGCCAGCGCCGGCGCCGCATCGCCGACAAGCTCAATGCACAGCAAACCCTGGCACGCGCGTATGAACAGCTGGAAATCAAGGTCGAGCAGCGCACGGCCGACCTGGTCCACGCGAACGGGCGCCTGCAAGCCGAGGTGACGGAACGCGAACGGGCCGAGCAGACCCTGCGCTATGCGCAGGCGGAACTGGTGCAAAGCGGCAAGCTGGCGGCCATCGGCCAGATGGCGGCCGGCGTCACGCACGAGCTGAACCAGCCGCTGGCCGCCCTGCAAACGTTTTCCGACAATGCCAAGGTGTTTCTGGCGCGGGGACAGATCGACGATGCGCTCGACAACCTGTCGACCATTTCCGACCTCGTCAAGCGGCTCGGCTACGTCACCTCGCAACTGAAAGGCTTTGCGCGGCGCAGCGACGATGCGCGCAAACCCGTCAGCGTGCGCCAGGCGTTCGCGCAAACCATGCTGCAAATCCGCACGCGCAAAAACTCGCAGCGTTTGACCCTGCATGAAAGCTGGCTGGAGGACGACATCATCGTGCTGTGCAACGCCATCGGCCTGGAACAGGTGTTTACCAACCTGATCACCAACGCCATGGATGCCGTGCCGGAAAACGAACCCGTGCAAATCTGGTTCCAGGTGCGCCGCGAAGGCAGCCTTGCCGTGCTGCATATCACCGATAATGGCCCCGGCATCCCGCTGGCCTCGCTCGACAAGATCTTCGACCCCTTCTATACCACCAAGGAACACGGGCTGGGCTTGGGATTGTCGATCAGCGCAGGCATACTGCGCGCTGCCGGCAGCGCCCTGGCCGTGCGCAACCGCAGCGCACAGGAAGGGGGCGGCGCACAATTTACCATCACCCTGAGCTGCGACCCGGGGGGGAGAGACAAGGAAACATCTGATGCACGAGAATAATTTTGAAGGCATGCAAGTGCTGCTGGTGGAAGACGACGCCGTCGTGCGCAAGGGCGCCCGGCAATCGCTGGAACTGGCGGGCTTGCAAGTGACGGCCGTCGCCACGGCCGAGGAAGCGCTGCCCTATCTGGTGCCCGAATTTGCGGGCATTTTATTGAGCGACATCAAGCTGCCGGGCATCGATGGATTGAAACTGCTCGATATCGCCGTGGCACAGGATGCCAGCCTGCCCGTCATCCTCGTCACGGGCCACGGCGACGTGTCGATGGCCGTGGATGCCATGCGTCGCGGCGCCTACGATTTCATCGAAAAACCGTTTTCCGCCGACTTGCTCGTGGAAGTGTGCCGTCGCGCCCTCGACAAGCGCCACCTGGTGCTGGAAAACATGAACTTGCGCCGCCAGCTCGAGCAGCGGGTCGGCATCGAAGCGCGCATCGTGGGCCGCAGCGCCGCCATGGCCAAGGTGCGCCAGCTGGTGCTGAACCTGGCGCCGAAATCGGCCGACATCATCATCCTCGGCGAAACGGGGACGGGCAAGGAACTGATCGCCCGCTGCCTGCACGACTTCAGCGAGCGGCGCGACCATCCGTTCGTGGCGATCAACTGCGGCGCCCTGCCCGAATCGATCTTCGAATCGGAACTGTTCGGCCACGAGGAAGGCGCGTTTACAGGCGCGCAGCGCCAGCGCATCGGCAAGATCGAGTACGCGAACGGCGGCACCCTGTTCCTCGATGAAATCGAAAGCATGCCGCTGGCCCTGCAAGTGAAACTGCTGCGCGTGCTGCAGGAGCGGCAAGTCGAGCGGCTCGGTTCAAACAAACTCATTTCCGTCAATTTCCGCGTGATCGCCGCCGCCAAGGAAGACTTGAATGTACTGGCGGAACAAGGCAAATTCCGTCCCGACCTGTATTACCGCCTGAACGTGGCCAGCCTGACTTTGCCCGCCCTGCGCAACCGGCGCGAGGATATCCCGTTGCTGTTCGAATTTTTCGTGCTGCAGGCAGCCCTGCGCTACGGCCAGCCGGCCGCCCTCGTCAGCGGCGAACTGATCGCGTCCCTGATGGCGCAGCGCTGGGCCGGCAATGTGCGCGAGCTGCACAACGTGGCCGACCGCTTCGTGCTGGGTCTGCTCGACGACACCCTGAGCCCGGCCGGCTGCCGCGAAGCGTCGCTGGCCGAGCAAGTGGACACGTTCGAGATTTCCATCATCGAGGAAGCCTTGCGCCGCCACAACGGCAACGTCATCGACGCGGCGGCCAGCCTGAATATTCCCAAGAAAACCCTGTACGACAAGCTCAAGCGTTTCGACATTTCGACCGAGCAATTCCGCTGAAGCCTGCGCCACGGCCAGCCATGCACCCACAGCCGCGGGCGGCGCGCTCCTACTTGCCGCCCTGCCCGCGCGTGCCAGAATCGGTACTCCACTTCCTGCCACGAGAAGGAGTTCCCATGAAACCATCTGCATTGATGCTGACCGCCCTGCTGCTGGGCAGCGCAGCCGCCCTGGCTCAGGCGCAATCGACGGGCAATAGCAATACCACGGGCAACACCGGCAACACTAGCACGGCGCCCCAGCAAAATACGCGACAGGACGACACGACGGCGCCGAGCAAGCATGACAAGAAACAGCAAAAGAAATCGGGCAAATCGCGCAACAACGATACGGGACAATCGACCAGCGCGGGACAGTCCACCAGCGGCACCAACTCGGGTGGCGGTACCCCGGGCAGCGCCGGCCAGTCCGCAGGCAACGCCGCGCGCAGCGGCACGCAGAACATGAACGGCAATACGGGCGGCACAGGCACGTCGGGAACTTCGGGCACGTCAGGGACGTCGGGGACTTCCGGCAATACCGGCAACTCTGGCACGTCGGGCAACACCGGCAACACTGGTCACTCCGGCACCACGGGCAACACGGGCGTGGTGCCGCCGCGCCAGCCCGGCCGCTAAGCGCCGGCAACGCGGCACGGGATAGCCATGACGGCGCTGCAGGCCGCGCTGCTGCTGCACGGCCTGCTGGGCGGGGCCGACGTCATCCTCAACCACGAGCTGCTCGTGCGGCTGCCGTCGCGCCCGGGCGCGGCCGCCGAGCAGGGCCTGCACAGCGCGCGCGAAATCATCTTCGGCCTGCTGTTTCCCTCGCTGGGTCTGTTCAGCTGGCATGGCTGGCTGGCCTGGTGGCCCGTGGCACTGCTGCTGGCGGAGATACTGGTCTCGCTGCGTGACACCGTGGTCGAAGGCGACACGCGCCGCTTGCCCGTGCCCGAACGCATCCTGCACGTCTTGCTGTTCATCAACCTGGGCGTGATCGCCACCTTGCTGATGCAAGCGCTGCCCGGCTGGCTGGCGCTGCCGGCCGTCATGCAGGCCCTGCCGCCCGGCGGACCCGGCCAGTGGCTGGCCGCCATGGGCGCCATCACGCTGGCATGGTCCGTGCGCGATGGCCTGAGCGCGCGGCGCCTGCGCTTGCGTGCGGGCCAACATGCGTGAACACTGGCAATATACTCACACGCGCATGCGGCATATTCCTACTTGGATACAACCGCACGCATGTGACAATCGAGTCTCGACAGCAACTTCCAACTTTCTACACAGGACACGCACCATGAAAACTCCCGCTCTCTTGCTGGCCGCCACCCTGATGACCGTTGGCGGCGCCTGGGTGCAAGCCCAGTCGACGACGAATCTTAACCAGACGGGCAACCACACCAACAATGCCAGGGACCCGGGCCAGCAATCGGATGCCTCCGACAAGCTCGACAACAAAGGCAAGCTGGTCCACGACGGCAAGGCCAGCAAAACCCGCACGGACAAGCGCACGCGGCGCGGAAAGCCTCCGGCGAATGCCGGGGACAAACCGCACAGCGGCACGCCCACCGAGCCGCCAGCATCCACGCCAGCCGTGCCCAGCATCCCCATCGCCCCAACGAAATAGTGTCTGCGCTGCGCCACGTTACTTTCAAGCACGCTATCATCGCGCCTTTACAAGATAGCCAGGAAGACAATGAAAGCAGCATGGTGTGGCATGATGGCGGCAGGCGTTTTGGCGGCCGCGAGCGTACAGGCGGCGCCCACGGTGGGCGAGTGCATGGAACTGACGACGGGCATCAAGTTCAGCAAGAACAATGGCGATGCGCAAGTCAACGTCGAGGAACTATTCGAGGGCAAGAAACAAAAGGGCACGCAACTGATCCTCAACGGCGGCGTGCTACTGGCCACGTCCTACCAGGACATCCGCGATGGCCAGGTATTTCTGACAGGCAACGTCCACTACAATGAAGACGGCACCGTGCGCAGCAAGAACGTCTACACGGCGCAGTCCGCCATCCCCGCCAACATGCGCCCCGGCCAGGAAGTGCGCGTGCAATTGTCGGACACGCAAACGAGCACCCACTACCCGCTGGCGGGCCTGTCCGACAAGATCACCACCTCGACGCGCACGGATGAGCGCAATGTCTCCATCACCTTCCTGGGCTGGGAACGCCTGGAACTGGGCGGCCGCCGCTTCCCCGACGCCTGCAAGTTCGAATTGCATGACATCGGCGGCAAAAGCAAAGGCAAAAGCGGCGAATACGTATGGTACGCGCAGGGTTTCGGCGTGATCATGACGGACAAGCTCGACAAGAATGGCGACGTGCAGCCGGCGTACCGGATTGCGCTGACGAAGATCATCAGCGCCCCATAAGGCGGTTCTCTTTCCGCAATGCTTGCGTAAACGCAATTAATCCACCGTCCCGCCCCTCTACACTGTCCTGTCTGGTCAGCATGGAGCGGCGATGGCGTATCCCAAACTTCCCTACACCAGCGGCAAGAGTAGCGCCCTGCTTCATTGTGGCCGCATCAACGACGCCATCGTGCGCATCCGCCCCGAGCTGCCCGGCAACGTCATCGTCATCCATGGCGTCAACGACGTCGGCACCAGCTTTGGCGCCGTGGAAAAGGGACTCTGCCAAGGACTCGATGCGCGCATGTACGGCGGCGGCCACGTGTTCACCCCGGCCGCCTACCGCCTGCCGCAGGAGGCCGACAAGCGCGAAGTGATCGCCGATCCGGACGCCGTCTACTTCAAGCGCCAGCCTGATGACACCACGTACAGCCCCGTCATCCCGTTTTACTGGGGCTTTCGCGAACGCAGCAACGCCAGCAAAGTGGTCAACGGACAGAACACTGACCGCTACGGCAACCGCCTGGACAAGGATATGTCGAAGAACGGCGGCCCCTTCGGCAATGCCACCAATACCCTGCCCGACATGTGGAACAAGGGATTATTCTCTCCATACGACGTGGGCGGCGATCCCGTACGCCCGCTGATGACGGCACCGGGCCGCATGTACATGGTACTGGCCGCCAAGCGCCTGGCGGCCCTCATCGCGATGATCCGCGACTACGACAGCAACGACGTGGTCTCCATCGTCGCACACAGCCAGGGCTGCCTCATCTCGTTGCTGGCACAAGCCTTCCTGCTCGACGAAGGCAAGCGGCCCGCCGACACGCTGATCCTCACGCATCCGCCCTACAGCCTGGTGGAAGACACGACGATGTTTTTCGGCGCGGCGGAATCGAGCCGCATCTTTGGCGGCGGCAGGGATGCCGCGATGGAAGACCAGTACGATGTCATCAACAACCGCCAGACCCTGCATGCGCGCCTGCAGACGCTGGCGCAGATCGTGCAAGGCGTGGCGGCCAAAAAGCACGCCACACCCGCCTTTGCGCACATCAAGGATCACAACATCTGTCATGGCATGGCAGGCGCGGCATGGCGCGCGGAAGCGGACCGCGACAACCGGGGCAAGGTCTACCTGTACTTCTGCCCCGAAGACATGACGGTGGCGCTGGATAATATGCAGGGCATCGGCTGGCAGGGCATACCCGACCACATCGACGGTCATGGCCTGTCCAAAACCAAGAGCAAGACGGACAAAGGCATCTGGGGTGATGGCCCCACCTACTGGGACAAGGAATCCCAGCACCGCCAGCCGCTGGTAGAACTGGGCAAAGGGTTTTACCAGCGCGTGTTTACGAACAAACAGCGCCCCGATGCGGCCGGCAAAAACAGCGGGCCGGTGCTGGTGGGCCTGCCGCCGCACGACTTCGCCCTGCGCCTGGAAGGCGAGGACGACCATGCCCACGTGGCCGGGGCCAACCGGGGCCACCGCGGCAACCATGACGAGGCACAGTGGCCGCCCGTCAAACCCGGCAAATGGAATATCTTTTCAACGGAAGCCCGACGCCGCGAAGGCGTGCGCACGATCAATGGCGAAGCGCTGCGCGTACCCATGAAAGCCGTGCTGGACGGCGGCGAGATCCGCCCTGGGCAATTCCCGATGGATACCGACCAGGTCAAGCTGCCGCGCGACCAGCAAGGACCGTGCGAGGAAGTCGATCCGATCGACGCGGCCATCGCGGTGACCAGCAAGAAAGGTTTGCGGATGCGCAAGCAGGAAATCATCGCCGACCCACGCCCCTTGCAGCACCGCATCCCCGAATACGGCGTCGGCATGTTCGGCTCGGGCCAGCGCGATCAGGTGGAAAAGGCCTTGAACCTGCGCAAGGAAGCGGACGACCAATGCAAAATCGACCGCGTCTCGCGCCATCCGGGCGGCGGCGACAAGTTGCTTGTGAACCGCGAAGAAACCCCGAACGAGGCGCGCAAGCGCTGGCAAAACGAGGTCAGCCCCAAATCCTTCCACGGCGCCATCATCGGCAACGCGGAAAATCATCGCAACGTGACGGCGTATGACGTGGCCATCGGTGGCGGCAAAGCGAGCAGCGATCCGAAGTTTTACCGGTATTTGTGTGCGGTGGCGGATTGGCGGTTGAAAACAGATGACAAAATACCGCGTCCATCCATATTGAAATGGGATACCTTTGCAAAAAATTTCGCAGTCTACTTGTCTGCCGAGCCTGCGGCGCGTAAAGCGATCATCGTAGGTAATGCGCGCTATTACAGTTCGGGAGAGCTTCCTGCTTGTATTCCCGCCTTACATGCAGGCCTGCCTTCCACCGTTGTATGTGAAACAGTCAACGGCAGGCGCACCGAATCGGTCATGACGCCAGTCGTCCACAAGTCAAGCGACGATATCCCGAAATGAAAAGCTCATTTCCACGCTTGCGATATCCACTCGGTGCAGCCTTCATCGCGCTGGCAGTGCTTGGGGCTTTGCTGATCAGTCCATCACCTTTCTTATTGGAGCCCACAATGAGCAGCAAAATATGGTGGTACCTGCAATGGCTGTTGCTCATCCCACCCGTTGTAGCTGCCACATTGCTCGGTTCTCGCTGGCTGCATTCGTCCAAGCCTGTGGCCGTCGCAAAACCACAAGTGCAACTGGCGGCACCCACCGAGCAGGAGAAACGCGAGTATGTGCTGGAAGTCATCGGCCTCGGCGTCACCTTGGACAAGTATCGCCAGGGCAAGCTTTGGGAAGCCCTACAAACTGGAAACGCTTATACCAGCATCCGCGAACAAGATAAGAGGAAATATCCATGGAGCAGCCTGGACAAAGCAGGCACCAGTGGAGGGCGTGCAGGCGACTCACTCGAAAATGGCGCGCTGAATACGCCAATGTATTTTGCCGTACCCATATTTAACGCCGAAGGCCCCATTGCAGATCCTGCGCTGCAAGATACACCACACTCGCCCATTATGGGTCTGGCAGGCAGCACCGCCTCTTCCGGCATGCACTGGCTTCTATTTGTGGCCGGGCCACGACGCTTCGCAGAACACCCCGAGCATATTCTAGAAGATGTTTTCGCATTTTTTGACGCCCATCCTGACGTGCCATACGTCATCCTGAATTCGCATGATGGCATGGAATCGCGCGATATCAATCGCAGTCCCAACACTCCTGAATTGCTCAAAGATGGCTACTACATCCCCGAAATGCCCGACGCCTCCGCCATGTTCGTCCTGGCGCGGCGCGAGCGCATCGACGCCGTGCGGAAGTTTGCGTATGACGATGCACCGCCCGAGGACAGCGTCGATGACTTGAATACCTACGGTGTGGCGCGGCGCTTGTATCTGGCGTATGACGAATTGATGCGGGCCGTGCCGCACCCGCGCAAGAAGGAAGACCCAACTGTCTTCACCCAACGCCAGCCCAGCATCGCCGAATGGCTTCCCGTTGCCGCGCAATTCGCGCAGCGCCCCGACATCCGCGGCACGGGCAGCTTCAGCATGGTCGACAGGCTCAAGCAAAAAACGTATCACCCACCAAAAGACTGGCAACCCACGCCCTGGCTTCCCCTGCCCTTCAACAAGGAGCAGCTGGCGCAACTGGACCGCCTGCCGACCTTCGGCTTCATCCACCGGCCCACGTTTGTCAAGATGAAGGATGAACACGGCAAGCCGCTCACGCGGCGCGACCAGCGCGAACTAGCCTTGCAGACGGGCTGGCAGCAAGCCTTGCGCAGCTTGCCGGAAGCCGAGCGTCCCGCCGCG
This sequence comes from Janthinobacterium aestuarii, assembly GCF_051380835.1. Lineage (NCBI taxonomy): Bacteria > Pseudomonadati > Pseudomonadota > Betaproteobacteria > Burkholderiales > Oxalobacteraceae > Janthinobacterium > Janthinobacterium aestuarii. The sequence continues at coordinate 506 of NZ_JBNYXU010000014.1, read as the reverse complement.
CCGGCGCGCCTGGTCGCTGCCACCGGCGGCAATCAGGCGCAGCTGCTTGCATTGCACAAGACCGTGCTGAAACATGCGGAAAATGGCGGTACGGAACTCGACAGCGGCAACACGGCGCAATGGATAGACACGGACCAGCGCCTGGGCAATACGGGTGCGGCCACCCTGTTCGTGCAAATGGCCATCGGCGTGATGGGCAGCTATCGCGATGGCGGCGTCAGCGCGGTGGTGAACTTGCGCAACCCGGACGAAGCGACCATCGTGCTGGTCAGCCCGCCGTCGGATGAAAAGCGCCGCACGCAAAAGCATCCGCATGGCGGCGATGTATTGCGGCACTACGTCACGCCGGCCATCGACCCGGCGAATTATCCATCGAACTGATTATTTTTGGCTCTGTCATCGGCAAGTAGGGGAATGCCGGAATTTTCCCTTGGCAGTGCTGTCTGACTCTGCATATCAATCACGCAGGGAGCAGATCATGCGGCCAGCTGAATGGATCACCTTGA
>NZ_JBNYXU010000013.1:0-205909 GCF_051380835.1 Janthinobacterium aestuarii | reverse complement strand
CTATCTGTCGAACTACCTGGGATGGCGCTGGATACTCGACGCCAGGCGCATTCGCTCCCCTGAAACGTTATTGAAGGCAACGCTGGGCACCTTCCCACATCTAATGGTGACATAGCCTTATTTTTCCTGTGCGGCAAGCTGCCCCAACGCATTCCCCCGCACCTGAAACGCCACCTTCGCCACCGTCTTGCCCGCATCATCGACCAGCGCCAGCGCATGCTTGCCCGGCACGGGGCGCCAGCTGATGCTGTCAAGCGCCGCACCCAGGTCCTTGCCGTCGAGCACCCAGCGCAAGGCGTGGCTGCCCTGGGCCTGGAAGAACACGCGCTGCAAGGCTGGCGGGATATCGGGGTCGATGGCGAGGATGCTGTCTTCGGCCGGATACACGATGGCGGGCGGCTTTACGGTGTCGCCCAAGACGGCGATGACGGGGCTTTCCGTGCCGGCGATAAACCATTCACGGCGCGGCGCTTCGAGCGCGGGCTGGTACGCCACCATCTGCTGCAATACGCCGGGCGGCGCTTTTGGGGCATGGCTGGGCACGTTCTTGTGCAGGTAATCCATGACGTCGCGCCACACGGGCGCGGCACCCGTTACGCCCGACACGTCCCACATGGGCTTGCCGTCGAAGTTACCCACCCATACACCCACCGTGTAGCGCGCCGAGTAACCCATGCACCAGTTGTCACGCATGTCCTTGCTCGTGCCCGTCTTGACGGCGCTCCAGAAATTCGTCCCCAGCTCGTTGCGCAAGCCAAACGTCATACTGCGCGCGGCGCGGTCGGCCAGGATGTCGCCGACGATGAAGGCGGCGCCCGGCTCCATCACACGGCGCCGGTCCTTGCCAGCTTGCCCCGGCTGCAGGCTGGCCGTGCTGTACAAGCCGCCATTGGCCAGCGCGCGGTAGGCGTTGGCCAGTTCCAGCAAGGTCACTTCGGACGAGCCCAGCGCCAGTGACGGGCCGTAGTATTCGGCCGGTTCCGTCAGGCTGGACAGGCCCACTTCCTTGAGGCGGTTATAGAAGCCGTCCTGCCCCGTCAGCAGCACCGTGCGCACGGCGGGAATGTTCAGGGAACTGGCCAGGCTGGTGCGGGCGCTGACGTACCCCTTGAAATTGCGGTCGTAGTTTTGCGGCGCATACATGCCCGACGCCGTGGCGACGTCGAGCGGCGAGTCGTCCATGACGGACGCGGCCGTCATCAGCCGGCGCTCGATGGCCAGTTCATATAAAAACGGTTTTAATGTGGAACCGGCCTGGCGCCGGGCCGCCACGCCATCGACATGGCTGCCGCCCGCATTGCCGACATAGGCGAGGATCTCGCCGCTGCGGTTGTCGAGCACGATGATGGCGCCGTCGTTGACATTGCGCTCGCGCAAGGACGCCAGCTGCTGGCGCAGGTTTTCCTGCGCGAAGCGCTGCAAAGGACCATCGAGCGTGCTGGCGACCTGCGCACCGGGCTGTTTCAGTAACTGCTGCGCCACTTGCGGCGCCGGCGCCAGCTCCACGGCCAGCGCGTTGCGCTGCAGGGCCGTCTGCACGCGCTGGCCGATCAGCTGGCAGCTGCTGTCCATGCGCCACTCTTTCGCCAGCGCGCAGGCACGCCGCGTAACGGCGGCCGGCGGCGCGTTCGGTGCGCGCACGAGGCTGGCCAGGATGATGGCGTCCGTCTGGTTCAGGCCGGACGGCGCCTTGCCGAACAGGCTGTATGAGGCGGACGCGATGCCCTGCAATTCGCCGCGGAACGACACGAGGTTCAAATAGGCTTCAAAAATCTGCGCCTTGCTCCAGCTATCCTCGATGGCTTGCGCTGCGCGCATCTGGTCCCACTTCTGGCGCAGGCTACGCCCGCCCGAGGACGCCTGCAAGTCCGCATCGAGCTGGCCCGCCAGCTGCATGGTGATGGTCGAGGCGCCCCGAGGTTTCTTGGAAAACAGATTATCCCAGGCAGCCGTGGCCAGCGCGGACACATCCACGCCGCCATGCTGCATGAAACGCTGGTCTTCCGCCAGCAGCACGGCCTGCTGCACGGCGGGCGAGATGTCGGCCAGCGGCACCCACGGCAGCCGCCGCACCTTCATGTCCACGCGCAACGATTGCAGCGGCGCGCCGCTACGGTCTAGCAACTGCGCTTCCGAACTGCGGTAGGCGGCCTGCACCTGGGCCGGCGTCAGCATTGCCTCGGCGAAGACCGGGCCGGCCAGCAGGCAGCCCATCAGTAAAACCTTGCCTTTCACTGCCCCACCTTCACATTCGCATTCGGCGACTCGCCAAACATCTCGGGCGAATACATGGCCTCGATGCGCGTGGCCGGCAGACTGAAATCCCCGGCATTGTTCAGACGCACCGTGTATTCCACGCTCCAGTTACCCTTCGGCACGAAAGCGTAATAGGCGCGGAAGGCGTCGAACGCGCGTTCCTCGAACGTGGGCCAGACCCAGCCCGTGGATTTTTCGCCGGCCGTCATCAGCTGCGAATCACGGCCCAGGCCATTGCCCAGCACGGTGGCGCTGGCGGGGATCGGGTCGTCGACCACCACCCAGCTCATGTCCGCCTGCGCCGACAACTCCAGGCGCACGCGGTAGACGTCGCCGCGCGACCATGCACCCGCCGTCTTCTGTTCCACCGGCGTAACGGTTTTCTTGATCGTGTAACCGCTGGACACGGGCGCCTTGAGCGGGATCGCCGCCAAGCTTTGCACGGTGGCCCACGGTTTGCCCGTGCCGCTGTGCGCCAGGCCCAGGGTATCCGTGCCCTTTGGCCACGCCTGCAGCACGGGGCCCACTTTCGCCGCGCCGTTCCACACGAGCGCTTGCGTATCGCCGCCCAGCTTGACGGCACTGGCACCCGTCACGGGGGTGGATTCGAACTTGGCCGAGAACTTGTTAATGGCCAGGGTGCCCCAGGCGTTGGCTACCGTCGTGTCCCAGCGGCCCTTCTTCTGGCGGCCCATGCTGCCGCGCACGAGGCGGCCGATGTCATCCTTCCACGCCGGGTTGTCCATCACGGCCAGCAGCAGACGATTGGCGTTGACATCGCCCGAAACCATCAGCCACCACCAGTTATCCTTGCGCTCGGTGGAAAAGCCCATGGTCGTGCCCTGGAAATTCAGGCGCGAACGCAGGATCTGCTGCGCCTCGGCCAGCAGCGCGTCGCGGCGCGCCAGGCCTGGCGTGCGTTGCAACAACAGGTTCCAGTCGATGACGGCGGAAGTCGGCCACAGGTTCGGGTTGATGCTGATGCTTTCCAGCGCATCAGGCGGCACCTTGTTCGAACGCGACAGCGCTTCCAGTGCGGCGAGCTTGCGCACGGCCAGGTCCGTCGTGTCCAGCGCGGAACGGCGCACGATGCGGCCCTGCACGAAGGCCGTCAAGGCTGCTTCCATGCGGTTTTTCGTCTGTTCGGGAATCGCATAGCCCGCTTCCCGGGTTGCCGACAACACATACGCCGTCAAGCTGTCGCTGCCTTGTTCCATGATGGGGAAGTATTTCAGCATGCCGTCACTGTCCAGGTAGGCGGGCAGGCTGGCGGCCAGCTTGTTCCACGCCTCCTGGTCTTGCAGGGCAATGGCCTTCGACGTGTTTTGCTCGAAGCACGTGTACGGATATGCGGCCATGTACTCGCGCACGCCAGGCAGTTCGCCGCCGAGCTTGGCGACAAAGCTGGTCTGGATGCCGCCCCGGCCCGGCAAGGCGCCGGCCGGCATTTGCACGGACATATTGATGGGCTTGTCGACTTGCTGCAAGGTGGCCTGGTACGTGCGTACGGGCGTGGCCTGGCCCACCTTTTGCGTGATTTTCAGTTTATCCGAGGTGTTGCCAAGCCCGTTGCCCGCTTTCGCAGCCACCTCCCACACGACCGTTTGCGCGCCGAGCGGCACCTGGTAATCCCAGCCCGTTTCGCGCGCTTCGCCTGCCGCCAACGTCAAGCTCTGGCGCGGCAAGGCCTTGCCGGCCGCGCTGGCGTTCAATTCCACATTCAGCGAGGCGGCCGAGGTGTTGCGTACGGTGAAGCCTGCGCGCAACTGATCGCCTTCGCGCACGAGGGTCGGCAAGCCCGACATCAGGATCAAGTCTTGCGAGCTGCGGATGTCCGTGCTGCCCGTGCCGAACAGTTCCTTGCCGGCGCTGGCGATGGCGACGATGCGGAACGCCGTCAATGAATCGTTGAGCGGCACTTCCACGGTCGCTTCGCCCTTGGCGTCGAGCTTGACGGTGCCCTTCCAGAACAGCAGGGTGTCGAACAGTTCGCGGCTGGCGCCCTTGCCGCCGCCACCGCCGGCCGGGAAGGCCTTGCGGCCGAAGTGGCGCTTGCCGATCACCTGCATCTGCGCCGTCGCCGTTTCCACCTGCAGGCTGCGCTGCGCCATCATGGTGTCGAGCAATTTCCAGCTATCGTTGGGCATCAGTTCCAGCAGCCCCGTATCGACGGCCGCCAGCGCCACTTCGGCGCCGGCCGGCAACGGTTTACCGTCGGCGCGACGTACGCGCACGGACACCTCCGCCTTGTCACGCGTCTTGTACACCTCCTTGTCGGACACGACCATGACGTTCAGTTCATGCGCCTGCCACCCCACGTTCAGCGGTGCGATGCCCATCTTGTAGGCCGGCTTGCCCAAGTCCACCAAGGCCGTCGGCTGCACGCCATCGACCCTGCCCCGCACGACAAACACGGACACATACACATTTGGTGCATAGTTCGGTTTGACCGGGATATTTACCACCGGTTCCCGGCCATTGAGCTGGCGCACATAGGTGTCGAGGATGCCTTCGCGCTCGACCGTGATCAGCGCAGTGCCCGAACGGAACGGCATGCGTACTTGCAAGCTCGCTTCCTGGCCCGGTTCATAGCGTTTCTTTTCAGGCAGCACGTCGATGCGGTCATTGTCGCTGGCGTTGAACCACCAGTCGCCGCTGCCGGCCACCCAGGTTTCGCGGTTGGCGACAGCCGCGTTGCCGGCACTGTCCTGCGTGCTGGCGCGCAGAATCAGATTGCCGCTGGCGGGCGCCTTCACGTCGCACATCAACAGGCCCTTGCCATCCGTCTTACCCGCGCATGCCGGGCCCAGCTTGACCACTTCGCTGCTGTTTTCATACGCATAGAAGCCGCCGATCAGCCGCCGGCGGTGCGAATAGCTGTTGCGCTGGAAGAAATCGACGGCGACCGGGGCATTTGCCACGGGCTTGCCATTGGTGCCTAGCACGGCCACGGTGAACTTGAAGGCATCCTTGCTCAAGGCCCAGGCGTCGGGCTTGATGCCGATCAGATAGTTTGATGGCCACAGCGGGACGCGCGTGGCAACGGACGCCGTCTCGCCATTTGCATCCTGGAAGGCCATTTCCGCCACCAGGTCGCGCGGCGTGGACAGCTGCGGCAACTGGTCGATGACGATGCGCGCGCCGCCCGCCTTGTCCAGGGTCAAACTTTGCGTGCGCGCGGCAGCCGCACCGGCGCCGGCACCGGCACGCCCGCCATTGCCTTCGTCCTGCCACCCGCCCTCATCGTCGTCGTAGCCGGTGCCCTGTTTCACAAGACCTTCCTTCACGTCGCCATTGCTGAAGCTGTACTCGGGATAATCGGCAAACGTCACGCTCTTGTCTTGCAGCACCGTGCGCAGCTTGACGGGCGCGTTAGTGGCCGCGCCGCCGGCCAGATACGTGATTTGCGCATCGAGGGCCAGTTGCCTGGCCTGCACGGCGGGCGCTTTCGGGCCCTGCAGCACGGCTTTCATGGTCGGCACGCGGAACGCTTCCACGCGGAAACTGCCCGAGGGACGGCCCGCCATCGTCACGCTGTATTCGCCCTGCTTGGCGTCGGCGGGAATGACCCAGTCGCTTTCCGCCGTGCCGCTGGCCGACCAGCGCAGCGGCAATTGATAGTTCTGGTCGCTGCCCTGGTGCGTGATGACGACAGAGGTGGCGCTGCCGGGACCGTTGTTCTTGTCGACCAGGCTCATGCCCTCGCCCGTGTGCTTGCGTATGAAATGCTTCATGTGCACGGTTTCGCCGGCGCGCAGCAAGGTGCGGTCAAAAACCGTCGCCAGCAGGGTGTTGTCGGCGCGCGTGTCGTCCGTGGGCAAATTGAAACGCCACGCTTCGATGCCGCCCACCCAGTCCGACAGGGTGAACGTCATGTCGCCGCCGCTGCGCGCACTGATAAAGTAGCGGCCATTGTTCTTGCAGCTGGAATTGGCCAGCTCGCCGGGGATGGGCGCCACGCCGTCCGCGTCCGTGGCGCCTTGCCACAGCAGCTTGCCGGCGCAGTCGCGCACGGCCACTTGCGCTTTCGCAACAGGCGCGCCCTTGTCGAGCGACGTCACCCACACGAGCGACGATTGCGCGCCATGCTTGAAGTGGGCCGCCAGATTCGTCACCAGCGCGGCCGTGCGGATATAGGCCGTCGTCGGTTTGCCCAGCAGCACTTTGCCGAGGATGGGGCTGGCCAGTTCGACCACATAAAAGCCCGGCTTTTGCAGCGGAATGCCGATCACTTCAAAGGTTTTCCTGCCATCGGGCCGCGGCAGGCTGATGGGACGCGTGCCGGCCGCGCCCGCCAGCACGGATTTGCTCATGTTGCCCGCATATTGCGCGTACGGCTGCCAGTATTCGCCGCCGTCGCCGTTGCTGGCCAGGCGCTGCATCCACTCGATGATGAACTTGTCGTCATTGTCGGGCACGCGCAAGGTGGCGCCCGTGGCGGCTGCGGATGGCTGGGCGATTTCCTTGCCCGTCAGCACGGGTTCGATATTGCGCACCGTCACGGGCAGCAAACCGTCGCCCTTGGCTTCGATGATGCCGAACGGGGCCGGGAATTTGAGCAGCGGCGGCTGTTCGCCCGTGCGCACCGTCATGGGGAAACGCGCGCGATTGAGCAAGGCGCGGCCCGCGTCATCCGTCAGCTTCGGCGGCAGGCTCAGCACGAAACTCGCTTGCACGGGGAATGGGCCGTTGAAGGCGGCGCTGTACAGGAATTCCGCCTTTTCTTCCTCTTTTGAAATCGTCGGCACATACGTCTTGCCGGCGCCCTTCAGGGTCATGGCGCGCACCAGCGATGCTTTCACGGGCGCGGAAAACTGCACGCGCATGGGCAGGAAGGGTATGCATTGCTCTTTCGGGTTGCTGCGCTCGCAGCTGAACTTGGCCGTGAAATCGGGCCGCGTCTTGAACTGCAAGGTTTGCGCCTTCTCCGTGGCGATGCCGCTGGCGCTGGCGATGCCCTCGCCCCACACGAGCGACACCTTGGCGTTGGCGGGGAAGCTGCGCTTGCATTGCAGCACGGTGACGGGCAACGGCGGCGCGCCCTTGCTGGCGACGGGCATGCCCGCTTTCCACACGACGCCCCGCTGTTTGAAGTACACGGTCAGATAGCGGTCGAGAAAACTCTTGCGCAGGGTCAATACCTGCTCCAGCTCCTTGCCTTTGAACACGCGCACGGGAATCTTTTCATTGATGCCATCGGCGCGGCAATACGCATTGGCGGCCACGCTGGCCTCGTTCGGCGTGGCGTCCAGGCCCAGCACGAAGATCTGGTTTTCATCGATGTAGGGTTGGCCGTCATACGGTACGGCCTCGACGATGGCCGGGCCGCCCGTGGTGAAACGGTAGGACGTCGTCCCCTGCAAAGCCTGGCCCGCCAGGTCTTTCAGCCCCGGCTTCAAGGTGAAGCTGCAGGCCACGCCGGCCGGCAAGTCACGCTCGAAATCGAAGTTCCAGTTGCGCTCGTCGGCCCAGCGCCCCGCGCCCGCCACGACGGCAGGCTCGGCCTTGCCGCAATCGACGGCGAACGGTGCGGGCAAGCCCATGTCGCCGAACGGCACCATCGGCGTGGCGAACTGGGCCCGTATCTGGCGCACGGCCTTGACCGTGCCGCTCGGTGAAAACACGGACACGCCGCTATCGGCCCAGGCCGGCGCCGCCAGGCCCAGCGACAGCAGCAGGCACAAGGAGCCCAGTTTGCCAGGCAGCGGGGAAGAAAAAACACGGGGCAGGTCAGGCACGAGTGACTCCTTGATGAAAAGTGGCGGAGCTGGCTGCGGCGCGCAAAAGTTGCCTGGCGGAAGCCCGGAAAAGCAACAGAACGCGGCAGGAATACAACATCAATGTAATATTAGTTATCAAGCTCATCATTGTTGCTAATATACAGTGGCATGCAGGTGACAAGCCGTACGATTGCCTCTTGCCGCGGCGCCAGGAAGTGGCCGTGCTTGTAAAAGTTTCACTTAGCAAATTAGTTTTTTTCAACACCAAAGCCCTTGTCGTGAATCCGCAACACCATTGATATACCGCAATGCTTTGTGCGCCAGCGCACCGACCACGCGAACCTGCAATCGTATTCTCTAGTCTAACAGCAGTGCATTTATCGCAAGAAAGCGCACCTGGAAATGTGGTCTATCTCTAGCAATAGCACGTGTAGCAAGATGTCGTTTTGATGCCGTAGAGAAAATCTCTTATCAACGTTGGGAGTTACTTGTGAATAATCTAAAAAAAATCGCCGTTGCCGCCGCAGTCCTGTGCTCTGCCCTCGGCGCACAGGCCCAGGAAATCAATCCCTCCTGGTATATTCAACCTAGCATCAACGCACTCAAGCCAGATTCCGACTTCGCCACGGATAAAACCGGCTATGGCGCAGGCTTGCGCTTCGGTAAGCCTGTTTCCCAGGATTGGGATATCCAGTTGGGCACCACGTATGCCCGTTCCAAGGATGGCGGCCAGCGCTACCAGCAAAATACGCTGGGCGTAGACGGCCTGTACATGTTCTCGCGCAAAGCCTTCCGTCCCTTCCTGCTGGTCGGTGCCGGTATGCAACGCGATAAAGACACCAGCTTCGCCTTCGGTGAACGCAGCAAGAGCTCGCCATACGCCAGCGTGGGCCTGGGTTTCCAGTCCACGATCAACGATCAATTGTCGTTCCAGGCTGACGTGCGCAATGTGCACGGCTTCCTGCGCGGCAATACCTTCGACCCGAGCAGCAAGTCCAACAACTACTACGTCACCGTGGGTCTGAACTTCGCGTTCGACAAACCGCCTGCACCGCCGCCACCGCCGCCACCACCGCCAGTGCGTGAAGAAGTCGTCGTCGTGCCGCCACCTCCGCCGCCACCGCCGCCAGCACGCTTTGAAAAAGTGACGATGTCGGCAACAGAACTGTTCGCGTTCGACAGCGCCAAGCTGGGTCCGACACAGACCAAGCTCGACGAAATCGCCCGCGTGCTGACCGCAGCGCCGGATGTCAATAACGTCGTCATCAGTGGTTATGCCGACCGCATCGGTTCGCCCAAGTACAACCTGAAACTGTCGCAGCAGCGCGCTGATGCAGTCAAGGAATACCTGGTCGCCCATGGTGTTGCCGCCAACCGCCTGACGGCCGAAGGCAAGGGCTCCACGAATCCTGTCGTCACCTGCGACAACAAGAAACGTGCCGACCTGATCAAGTGCCTGGAACCAAACCGCCGCGTTGAAGTGGAGCAAATCACCATCGAACGCCGCGTGCAATAAGCTGAACAGTGGTACGCCACTTGTGAATTAAAAAAAAGGGGCTCGCGCCCCTTTTTGCATTGAAAGCCACCATGAATTTCTCTACCCGCTATCCCAAACTGGCCGGTCTGGCGCCGTTCAGCAAGCAGATGCGCAGTGTCCTCGTCTGTTCCGTCACCGAATGGCTGGAACACCGCGCCTCGAGCAAGGGCGCCGCCCTCGCCTATTACACCCTGTTTTCCATCGCCCCCATCCTCGTGCTGGTGATCGCCATCGCCGGCTTTTTCTATGGCCCGGCCGCCGCGCGCGGCGAGCTGATGGGGCAACTGCAGGGCTTGCTGGGCACGCAGGGCGCGGAAGCCATTCAGCTCGTGCTGGCCGGCGCGAAAAACCATGAACAGGGCCGCATCGCCACCCTCATCGCCAGCGCCCTGCTGCTGTTTGGCGCCACCAGCGTGTTTGCCGAACTGAAAGCGAGTCTCGATGAAATCTGGCAAGTGCCGCCGCTGAAGGAAGCGGGCGCCTGGGACATGCTGCGCACGCGCCTGCTGTCGTTCGGCCTGGTACTGGTGCTGGCCTTCCTGCTGATGGTGTCGCTGGTGGTCAACGCCGCCATGGCCATCCTCGCCAACTTCTGGGAAGGCGTGTGGAAAGACACGGCCGTGCTGTTTACCATCCTGTCGAACCTGATCGGCTTTGCCGTCATCGCCAGCCTGTTTGCCGTCATCTATAAAATGCTGCCGCGCGTACGCCTGTCCTGGCGCGACGTGCTGATCGGCGCCATCGGCACGGCTTTCATGTTTTCACTGGGGAAATATGCGATTGGCGTGTATATCGGCAACAGCGGCGTGGCCAGCAGCTATGGCGCGGCCGGTTCGCTGGTGGCGCTGCTGCTGTGGGTGTATTACTCGGCGCAAATATTCTTCCTGGGCGCCGAATTCACGCGCCAGTTCACCCTGCAGCTGGGCAGCATGAAGGATATGCCGAAGACGGAAGACGGCGACCTGCAAGTGAAGATATTGAAACGCCACCAGTCGTAAGCAGTCTGCACGCAACAACGGCGCCCGCAGGCGCCGTTTTCCATTCTGGAGCCACTACTCGCCCAGCAATTCCGCCACCACTTCCATGCCCTGCACGCGCTCGGCCACGACCTTCACGATGACGATGATGGGCACGCCCAGCAGCAAGCCCCAGACGCCCCACAGCCAGCCCCAGAACAACAGGCTGATGAACACGGCCGTGGGGTTCATGCGGGCGATGCGCCCCGTCATCCAGGTGGTGACAAAAGTGCCGACCAGGGTGGCGATGGCCATCGACGTGCCCGTCACCAGCAAGACCATTTCCAGCGATTCGAACTGCAGGAAGGCGACGAGGCCCGTGGCAATGGTGATGAGCAAGGGGCCGAAATACGGCATGATGTGCAGCAAGCCGGCCACGATGGCCCAGGCGCCCGCGTTTTCCAGGCCGATCACGCGCAGGGCGATCCACATCAGGACGGCCAGCAAGCCATTCGTGACGAGCAGCATGAACATATAGTTCTGGATCGAGGTATTGATGTCTTCCAGGATGTGCACGGTGACCTTCTTGCGGCTCAGCGACGGCCCCGTCAGCTTGACGAGCTTGCGCTTGAAGGTGTCGCCCGACAGCAGCAGGAAAAACACGAGGAAGATGACCATGGTGGCCTGGCTGACAAAGCCCACCAGACCCAGCGAGCCGGCCCAGACCCAGTCCATGATCTTGAAATTGGGACCTTCGGACGCTGCCGCGGCGCGGCGGTTGTTGCGGCGCGCTTCGGCGCCGGCGGCCACTTGCTCGATCTCATTGGCCACGGCCTGCATCTTCTGGAAGGTGCTGTTCTTACCACCCGTATTGGCGGCGATCAGGCGCGACAGTTTATGCGTGGCGGCTGGCAACTCTTCAACGATGGATTCGAATTCGCCCTGCACGCGCTCGACCACGACGATGGAGCCGAACAGGATCAGGGCCGTGACGACCGTGGTGCCGATGGCGCGCGGCAGGCGCAGCTTTTCCAGCCAGGCGACGACGGGATTGAGGGTGTAGGCAATGAAAATGCCGAAGATGACGGGAATGAGGAATTTCTGTGCCCACTGCAGCGCATAAATGAAGCTGACGGTGGCGATGATGCCCAGCGCCATGCCACGCGCATTGACATGCAGCGGCAAACGCAAGGATGCGTCCAGGTGCTCCACGGGCGTGCCGGGAGGTGGCCCGGCAGGCTCGGTGGAGGCAGCCGCCACCGGCTCGGGCGGGGTATCTGAAGGCTGGATATGCATGCGATTCCCGCGACGGTCGGTGGTGGGCCGCAGCACCAGCCGTGGGGCTGGCCGCTGCGGCAGGTCAGGCCATTACTTGACGCGGATGTCGTTTTTCACCGACTTCACGCCCTTGACGCCACGGGCAACTTCACCCGCTTTGGCGGCATCGCCAGGCTGGGCAACGAAGCCGCTCAGCTGAACCACGCCCTTGAAGGTTTCCACGTTGATTTCCGTCGATTTCAGGGTAGGCTCGTTGAAGATGCTGGCTTTCACTTTGGTGGTGATGGCCGCGTCGTCGATGTACTCGCCCGTGCCTTCCTTGGTTGGGGTCGAAGCGCAGCCTGCAACGGCGAACAGGGAAGCGACGAAAAGGCCAGTAGCGATAGATTTAGTGAATTTCATGGTTTTTTCCTTAGGAGTGGTCAATCAACGTGCTCACAATGAGCTTCTTATACCAGTGTGGTGACTGCGCGCCGGATGGAGCTCAGTAGCCAAACTGGGTTTTTGCAGCCTTGATACAGTCATCCTTGGCTGCGCCGGCTAATGCATCGCATTTTTCTGTCGCGACCTTGTACTCGGCTTTTCTTTTTGCTTCACGCGCATCGCTGCGCGCTTCGATGACTTTCTTGTCCGCCTTGGCGTCGGCCAGAGCCGCCACCTTGGTGGACTTGGCCAGCTTGACGCAGACATCCTTGTCGTTGCCCGTCACCGCATTGCAGCGCGCCAGGTCGACGTCGTAATTGGCATCGGCAATCTTGATGCGCGCCTTGGTGTAGGCGCGCAGGGTATTTGTGTATTGCGCCTGGGCCACGGCTTCATCGTAGGTACGCACGGCCTTCGCTTCGGCGATGCAGACATCCTTCGGATTGCCCGTGATTTTTTCGCACTCGGCATGCGCCAGCTTGTAGTTCAGGGCCGCCTGTTCATTGGCCGCCTTGTAGGCTGCTTTTGCTTCCGGCGTGGCGGCCATTGCCTGGCCGCCCCAGGCGGCGCATGCCAGGCTGACGACGATGGCGGTGAAAAGCTTATTCTTGTTCATATTGTATTTCTCCCTGGTGGTGCCAAACATGTCTGCTTGGCATGACTACCGTTTTACGTGGATTGCCGCCACTCTTCTGTACGCTGCCGTACACAAGTAATTTATTTTGAAAGCAAAAGGGAGACAGGGAGAAATAACAACGTTTTGGTGAATCGCCACGGTAAAAAATACCATTTTTGGCAGCAAATATGTACGTGCGGCAGCGTACAGACCCGGGACGGGGGCATGACTAAGATGGCACTACACCTTCACCTCGTCAGGAGACTAAAATGAAAACCAACGCCACCTTGGCCGCACTGATGCTCGCCGCCACCGCCGTACTCAGCGGTTGCGCCACCGGCCCGTCCCAATCACAACAATATTACCCGGCCAACCAGCCTGAGTCCGCCATGTACGGCACCGTCGACTCCATCCAGATCGTGCAGGGTGGCGGCCAAACCAGCGGCGCCGGCGCCGTGGTCGGCGGCATCGCCGGCGCCCTGCTGGGCAATACCATCGGTTCGGGCAGCGGACGCACGGCCGCCACCGTGGCGGGCGCCGTCGCCGGCGGCGTCGTGGGCAACCAGGTCGAAGGCCGCAAGCAGCAGGCCCAGGCTTACCAGATCAGCGTGCGTCTCGACAACGGCGAATACCGTACCGTGGTGCAGGACAACGCCAATGATTTGCGCCCGGGCAACCGCGTGCGCATCGTTGACGGCCGCGTCTACCGCTATTAATCCGCTGGCCAGGCTTGCCAGCAAGCCTGCGCCGGACCATGCACCAACAAGGAGATACCATGGGCACCATCATTCTGATCATCTTGATCCTGGCCCTGGTCGGCGTCCTGCCCACCTGGCCGCATAGCCGCAACTGGGGTTACGGCCCCAGCGGCATCGCCGGCCTGGTCGTAGTGATACTGATCCTGCTATTACTGACAGGCAGGTTGTAAAAAAAGGCGCTACGGCGCCTTTTTTATTTCAAGGAGGAAATATCATGACTATCCACAACACACTATTGGCCACCCTGTTCGCCTGCAGCCTGGCGCCGCTGGCACTGGCCCAGACAGCCACGCCGCAGCCAGGCGACCCGCAACGCTGGTACCAGGAAGACAGTACGGCGCAAGCCCAGCTGCGCACCCTGCGCAAGGAAATCGCCGCCGCCCTGGCCGAGGCAAAAAAAGCCTGCCGTTTGGACCCGTCCGCCGCGCGCGCCACCTGCCTGAAGGATGCACAAGACACGTACCGGCAAGACATGGCGAACGCGGAAAAACTGCGCGAGGCGGCGCATCCGCAGTGATGCAGCAATGCGCCGTACTCTTGCTCTGTACTCTTGCAACGCCTGGCAAAACCGTCGCGAGCGGAAGGGAGAGGTGGCCAGGAAGCGCAACCGTACTTCTAGTATGGTGAGCATCGCAGGCCGCCTGTACCGACGCGCAGCAGGTTTTGACAGGCGTCACTAAGCAGCGTCGCGTTCATAGGGTGGCAGTTCGTGCACCACGAGCGGCGTGTCTTCCGTGACAAAAGCCAGCCAGCCGGCCGCCTTGATCGCGCGCAAGCCATCCTGGTAGCCCTGCTCCCAGCGCCACTCGATCGAGCCCTTGGAAAAATTGATATCCTTGGCCGCCATATGCCAGTCACGCCCCGCATACGGCAGGCGCACAATGTGCATGGTGCTGTCGCAACCGAGCGCCACCAGTTCTTCCGTCTGCTGGCGGTTGTGCTTGGTGTCGGGCAGGCCGGCATACAATTCGCGCAATTTGCGCTGCAAGGTGTGCGTGTTGACATAATCGGCGATATGCCGCTTCGAGCGCGACGCGAAGGTGACGTCCTTTTGCCGCGTCTGCACTTCATCGAGGGTGGTCGGCTCCGGCCCTTCCGAGCTCCACAGGTCCACCATGAAGACCAGGGTGTCGACGTGGGGCGTGTCGTCGAGCACGGTTTCCAGCGGCGTGTTCGAGTACAGGCCGCCATCCCAGTATAAATCGCCATCGACGCGCACGCCGGCAAAGCCGGGCGGCAAGGCGCCGCTGGCGCGGATATGGTCGGCCGTCAGAGCCTGCTGCTGGCTGTCGAAACTGGTGAGGCTGCCGCATTTGACGCGCAGGGCATTGACCGTCAGGCGCATGCCGCCGGGCTCGTTCAGGTAATCGAAGTCGACCAGTTCCTCGAGGGTGCTGGCCAGCTCGCTGGTGTCATAAAAACTGGCCTCTTCCGGCTTGACGGCGACTCCCGCGGGAAACAGGCTGAAGGTGCGCGGCTTGAAAAAGCCGGGCACGCCGCGCAGCACCGTATCGAGCGTGGCCAGCCAGATGTTCGAGCGGCGCTGCTGGTCGGAGACCAAATTCATGTCGATGCTGTCGCGGTGCGCCACGCGCTGCCAGAACTGTTTCAGACGTACGAGCCGGTCTTCGTGCTTGTTGCCGGCCAGAATGGCGGCATTGATGGCGCCGATCGAGGTGCCCACCACCCAGTCGGGCGCCAGGCCATGTTCGTGCAGCGCGTGATAGACGCCGGCCTGGTAGGCGCCCAGTGCGCCGCCGCCCTGCAGCACCAGCACGATGCGCAGGCGCGAGGGATTTAACTGATTGATCGGTGTCTTCGAATGCGTCATCAAGATGGCCCCTCTGTCCGCCGCGCGAAATACGGCGTGAATCATTGTAAGGGATTGCGTGTATGCGCGCCGGACCTTGGGTGCAGGCGAAAAAAAACGCCGTCAATGACGGCGTTCCTGTGCAACACGGCTGGCGTTCAGCGCTTGCGGCGCAGCCAACTGGCGGCAACGGCGGCCACGGCCACGAGGACCAGGGCCGGTTTGACCAGCTTCTTGCGTCCGATAAACGATAACGCCGTCAGCACGTAGGGCATGGCGCCTTGCAAACGCATGCCGCCCGGCGCCAGCAGCGCCTCGACGCGATGGCCGGCAAAGCCGACCGCCGTCTCGACCACGCCCTGCAGCATCGACTCGGGACGCAATGCATAGCCCACGTTGGCGCGCGCATGCACGATGCCCACGCGGTACATTTCGCCCTGGGCGATCAGCAGGCGCTTGCGGGCGGCTTGCGCCGCCAGTTTGTCGGTTTCCGACATGAATTCTCCTCGTGAGGCAGCTTACATCAGCATGTCGCGGTCGGCCTTCAATTCCGCCATGGTGGCCGGCATCGACAGCTTTCCTTGACGCAGCATGGCGCGCGCATACATGACCAGCGCGATGGCCAGCAGTACGAACACGACCGTCATGATCGCCAGGATCTTCCAGCCCAGGCTATCCCAGGCGAGGAAAACGATCAGCACGCTGCCGTAAGCGATGGCAAACAAGCCCGCCACCGTCGCCAGCGCGAAAATGACAACCAGCTGCAGCATGTGATTGCGCACTTCCGACAGTTCGATGGTGGCCAGTTCCAGCCGCGACAACATCAGTCCGACGGCGTTCTTGGCCAGGCCGGCGACCGAGCCGATCAATCCCGGCCCCTGGTGAGACGAAGCAGACTTGTCCATATCGCTCCTGACAGTGGATTACTTGCGGCCCAGGATGAAGCCGACCAGCACGCCGACGCCAGCGGCAACGGCCACCGTACGCCATGGGTTTTCCTTGACATAGCCGTCTGCCTGGGCAGCCATCTGCTTGGTGGCAACGATGGCCGACGCTTGCGCTTCATGCGCCTTGGCCAGGGCGGCGTCCAGGGTTTTCATGCCCTTGATGCGCACTTCATCGGCTTTTTCGCCGGTCAGGGCAGCAGCGGCGCTGAACAGGGCTTGCGCATCCTTGACGAGGGTTTTGACATCGTTATTAACGGTGGTGATATTGTTTTCCAACATGGTTTAGCTCCTTAGCTGTGGATGAATGTAGTTACTATACCTACTTTACTCAAAAACACTATTCCATTAGATCGCGCATATCATCGGCGTGCTCTTCTTCAACAGCCATGATTTTGATCAACAAATGGCGTGTGGTCGGGTCTTTGTCGCCGATTTTCACAATCATCTGGCGATACGACTCGATCGCTACCCGTTCCGCGATCAGATTGGCACGCACCATGCTCTGCACGTCTTCGGAGTCATCATACTCGGCATGGCTACGCGCAAGCAATGTTGCAGGATTAAAATCTGGCTTGCCATTCAATTGCACGATGCGTTCGGCCAGCCAATCGGCGTGCTCCTGCTCCTGCTGCGCATGTTCGAGAAACTCGGCCTTGATGCTGCCATTGTCGCGTCCGCTCACGGTGTAGTAATGGCGCTTGTAGCGCGCGATACACACCAGTTCGGTGGCCAGCGCCCCATTCAACAGAGTGATCAACTCCTCGCGGTCGGCCTGGTAGCCGGCCGTCACGGCGCCGTCGTCCAGGTTTTTCGCGGCAGCGCGGATGGCCGCCGTATCGATGCCAGCTGGAATCTCAACAGATGTTGGTGTCATGATGCTTCCTTTCAATACTTGCGTGGGTATCCACCGGCCAAGTTGCGGCCGGTGCTGCCTTTGGCTTACAACGCCCCAAGGCGTTTAACGGCGGGCGGGAATCGCCGTGTTGTCCTCGGACAAGACGATTTCCACCCGGCGATTCAGTTGGCGGTTTGCCGCCGTATCGTTGCCGGCGGCCGGATAGGCGGCGCCATAGCCTTTCGTGGCGATGCGGTCGCGGCTGATGCCTTGTTCCAGCAGCGCATTGCGCACGGATTCGGCGCGGCGTTGCGACAATTCCAGGTTGTGCGCGGAGCCGCCCGTGCTATCCGTAAAGCCTTCGATCAGCACGGTGCGTTGCGGGTTGTTTTTCAGCACGTCAGCCAGCTTGCGCGCCGTATTCGCGCCATCGGCCGTCAGGTTCGCCTTGTCCGTGCCAAACAGCACATCGCCCAGGGTGATCACCATGCCGCGCTCGGTTTTCTTGGCGGCCAGGTCGGCCAGCTGCGCCTCGAGTCCGGCGGCGCGGGCTTGCGCATCGCGGGCCGACGCTTCGGCCGCTTGCGCCTGGGCCTTGGCCGCTTCCGCATCCGCCTGCGCCGACTGGGCGCGCGCCGTGGCCTGGTCAGCCTGCTGCGTGCGCGCATCGAGGCGCAATTGATCGCGCTGCTTGCCGGCGTTGGCGATATCGGCTTCCGCAGCTTTCTGCTTGGCGACTTCTTGTGCCGTGGCTATCTTTTGCTTGGCCAGGTAGGCCAGCTTGTCGACTTTTTCGCTATCTTCCTGGCGCGTGGCGGCCGCGTTTGCCGCTTCCAGGGCAGCGCTCGCTTCGCGGAATTCGCGTGGCGCATAGGTCGACACGATCGGGTTCGATTGCGCCGCCATGTAGTCGCCGCGGGTCTGGTCGAGCAGGCTGGTGGTGGTCGGCGCGGAGCTGCAAGCGGCAACGAGAGCGGCCATGGCCAGCAGGCCGGGAATGGTGGTGTAGGTAGCTTTTTTCATGATGGGGTCCTAGTTATTGTTATTAGTTATTGTTTTGGGGCTTGTTGATTGGCGCGGTCGAGCTCTTCGCGCATGACGCGGATATTCTCGTTGATCTCGTCGGCGGCGCTGGTGGCCTTGGCCGAGTTGGCCTTGCTTTGCGCCAGTTTGGCATCGGCTTGCGCCTGGTCGGCCAGGTCGCGCGCCGTCTTGTAGTCGCGGTCTTTCAGGGCCTGGTTGGCCATGCGCATTTTTTCGCGGGCCGAACGCATTTCATCGGGCGCCAGGTCGGCGGCGCCGGCGCTGGCCGCGTTATCGACGGCGGCGCGCGACACGGCAACGTCGGCCGTGGCTGGCGTTTTCAGACTGGAACAGCCCGTCATCAGGACAACGGCGGTGGCGCAAGCGGCCAAGGCGGTCAACGGGGACATCTTGAAATCTCGGTTTGTCATTTTTCTTCTCCTGGAGAATGTAAGCAGTAAGGTTCATACGTCGGTGCATCTGGAATCAGGAACGGCGTTTGATGTAGACGTTATAGGCTCCGGCTCCCCGCATATCCGTTCGGTGCCGCACATAGGGTAGGAAATCGACAATACTTGCATGGGCAACGTGCGCTAGCGCACGTGCCCGCCAGTAAAACCTGAAACAGCCCCGGCTTCAGGACGATTCCTGTAGCATCATGACTACTTGTACAGAAAGAATCCGCTCATGCCGCTCTCCCGCCGTCAGAAAATCGCCCTCGCCAGCACCGCCGTACTCATCGCCGTGCCCGTCACGGCTTCCATCGTCCTGCTGAACATGGACTGGAACCGCGCCAAGCCCTGGCTCAACGCGCGCGCCAGCGAAGCGCTGGGACGGCCATTTGCCATCGAGGGCGACCTGGCGCTGACGTGGCAGCAACCGACGGCTGGAGGGAAACAAAGCTGGCGCGACTATTTGCCGTGGCCGCACCTGCAGGCCAAGGATGTGCGTCTGGGCAACCCGAGCGCCATGGCAGGGACGGACGACGAGGCGCAGCTGGCCACCGTCAGCCAGCTGGCGTTCTCGCTCAATCCCCTGGCCCTGCTGGACAAGAAAATCATCATCCCGCAATTGCGCTTCGACACGCCGCAGGTGCGCTTGCTGCGCAACAAGGACGGCAAGAACAACTGGACCTTCGACAAGCAGGAACAGCCGTCGCCGTGGCAGCTGGAATTGCAAAGCGTGGTCTTCAGCAAGGGCACCGTGACCCTGGACGATGGCGTCAGCAAAACGGCGATGCGCGCCGATGTCGACACCATCGCGGGCGACGCGCGCTACGGCATCGCCTGGACGCTGTCGGGCAAATACCGCGGCGAAGCCATCAAGGGCGGCGGCAAGGCGGGCGGCGTGCTGTCGCTGCAGCAGCAAGGCACGCCCTTCCCCATCCAGGCCGACATGCGCGCGGGCGGCAACAGCATGGCCATCGAAGGGACTCTGACGCGTCCGACGAATCTGGCCGCGCTCGACGTGCGCCTGAAGCTGTCCGGACCCAGCATGGCGCGCCTGTATCCATTGACGGGCGTGCTGCTGCCGGAAACGCCGCACTTCAGCACGGAAGGCCATTTGACGGGCACCCTGGCGCCGCGCGGCGGCGAGTGGGTATACGACAAGTTCAGCGGCAAGGTAGGGTCGAGCGACATCAGTGGCAAGCTGGCTTTTTCCGCCAGCACGCCGCGCAAGCGCCTGACGGGCGAAGTTCACTCGCGCCTGCTGCAATTTTCCGACCTGGGTCCGCTGGTAGGTGCCGATTCCAGCGCCAGCAAGAAGGAACGGGGCGTGCCGTCGACGCAGCCGGCCGGCCGCGTGCTGCCGGTGGAGACGTTCAAGACGGAGCGCTGGACCAGCCTGGACGCCGACGTGCGCTACACGGCCGACAAGATCACGCGCGACGCCGAGCTGCCGATCAGCAAGCTCGACACGCATCTGGTATTGACGGATGGCGTGCTGTCCTTGACGCCGCTCAACTTCAACGTGGCGGGCGGCACCCTGACGTCGCAAATCAAGCTCGACGGCAGCGGCAAGGTCATCGCCAACGGCATCGCGGCCGAACTCAAGGCCAGCGCGCGCCATCTGCACATCCAGCAACTGTTCCCCCGCCTGCCTGCCCTGCAGGCCAGCGTGGGGGAAATCAATGGCGACGCTTCGCTGTCGGCCACGGGCAATTCCGTCGCCACCCTGCTGGGCAGCTCGAACGGCGAAGTGCGCGCGCTGATCAACCGGGGCAGCATCAGCAAGCTGCTGCTGGAAGAAATGGGCTTGAATATCGGCAGCGTCGTGCTGGCCAAACTGGCTGGCGACAAGCAGGTCAAGCTGAACTGCATGGCCGCCGATTTCGCCGTCACCAAGGGGCTGATGCGCACGCGCCAGTTCATCGTCGACACGGATGACGCCGTCCTCAATATCGATGGCACGGTGAACCTGGCCGATGAACGGCTGGACCTGACCCTGCGGCCGGACAGCAAGGGCTTGCGCGTCTTTTCGCTGCGCTCGCCCCTGTATGTGCATGGCACTTTCAGCAAGCCCGACGTGAGCGTCGACAAGGGCGTGCTGGCCCTGCGCGCCGGTGGCGCACTGGCGCTGGCCGTGGTGGCGCCCGTGGCGGCGCTGCTGCCGCTGGTCAATGCCGGCCCCGTCGAGGATAGCGAATGCGCGGCACTGCTGGCCCAGGCGCGCGTCAAGCCGGTGGCGCCCAAGCCTGGGAAAGCCGTACGCAAGGTGCGCTGAACGCGGGGTGGGCGCCTTTACAATTGTTACACGCCTATGTGCGTTGCCGAACAGACCCTGCCTTGCCACAATTCTATTCTGTGATCGTGCCTGAAACACACGGCGTCACGAAGTCATCCGGCCCATACCATGCCGGCGCCACGAGGTCCGAATTCATAGGAGAACTATCATGCAAATCATTAAAAAAATCGCCGCTACCACTTCCGTTGCCGCCCTGCTGCTGAGCTTAACGGCTTGTGCCAACATGTCCGGCCAGGATAAAAATACGGCCATCGGCGCCGGTGTCGGCGCCGTTGCCGGCTCCGTGCTGACAGGCGGCAGCGCCATCGGCGCAGTCGGCGGCGCCGCTGTCGGCGGCGTGATCGGCAATCAGGTCAAGCCGAAGTAATCGTGATCTAAAAAGCGGGGTGGGTGCGCAGGCGCCCGCCCCGCTTTTTTGCGTCTGCGGCACCTGGGATGAAGGCCAACCTGAGAGGGCAAGCGAGAAAAATCAGACGAAGACGTTGGCCATGCCGATGGAGCCGCTGTCCTTGACCAGCTCGTAGCAGCGGCAGGAAACGGCTTCCAGGCCAGCCGAATCGAGGATCTCGATATTGCCGCGGCTGTAAGTGATGAGTTTTTGCTGTTGCAGCGCGCTGGCCGCCTTGGTCACGCCGACCCGCCGCACACCGAGGGTATGGGCGAGGAATTCATGCGTGAGGTGGAATTTTTCGGACTGCAGGCGGTCGCGCGTGATCAGCAGCGAACGGGCCAGGCGCGCTTCGAGCACGTGGAAGCGGCTGCACACGGCAATCTGGATGGCTTGCGCCAGCAGGGTGTCCGTGTAGCGGTACAGCAAACGCTGCAGGGACTCGAGCTGGGCGAACTCGGCGCAGAAATCGGCCCGCGCGATGCGGCTGGCCGTGCCGGAACGTTGCACGACTGCACGTACTTGCGCCAGTTCATGACCGAGCGCGACGGAAGCGCCCAGGACGCCTTCGCGGCCGACGGAGCCCACTTCCAGGGTCATGCGCCCTTCCGCCACGGCCAGCAGCGAGATCAGGCAGTCGCCGGGAAAATAGATGTGGCCGATAGGCTGGCCAGGTTCGTACAGCACCTCGCCCACCTCGACCGTGACGGTATCGAACAGCGCCGTCAGGTGCCGCAAGTCGTGCTCGGGCAGGCTGGCCAGCAAGCGGTTGCCGGTGTCCTGCGCGCCCACGGGCGACCCCAGGCCGGTTCGGCGTGTATCGCGGGACAGGGTCGTGCTGGCGTTCGTTAGTGGCATTGCTTTTCCTTGGTGTCGTTACAACTCGACATAATTTTTACCTAGCCTACGGTGCTGTACCGTCCCTGTATGTACGGTGACGCACGGAAGCGGGGCAAGCGGTACAGCACACTGGCCGCATGCACGGATAACACGCACTACCCATTTCATTATTTTAAAAACAAGGAGCCTTCCATGACCACCACCACCAAATCCCTCCATCCGCTGGTGCTTGCCGCCGCCGTCGCCGTCCTGCTGTTTTGCGGCGTCGGCACGGCGGCCCTGATGGGCTGGCTGCCTTCGTCCCAAGGCGATAGCCAGCCGCTGGCAGCCAGCACCTCGGCCGAGCAGATGGCCAGCCTGCAGGCGAACCAGCCGCCAGCGAACCTGCAGCCTGCCGGCGCGCAGCCGCTTGCCGCCCTGCCGCCACAGCAGCAGCAGCAACAGCAGCAGCAACCCGTGCGCCAGCCGCAGCCACAACCACAGCAACAATACGCGGCAGCCCCGGCGCCGCAAGTGTGCAGCAATTGCGGCGTGATCGAAGCCATCCATGAAGTCAATACGCGCGCCGAAGGCAGCGGCGTGGGCGCGGCCGGCGGCGCCGTCGTCGGCGGCTTGCTGGGCAACCAGGTAGGCGGCGGTCATGGCAAGCAACTGGCTACCGTGCTGGGTGCCGTTGGCGGCGCCGTGGCCGGTAACCAGATCGAAGGCAGCGTGCGCGCCACGCGCAGCTACAACATCGTCGTGCGCCTCGATAACGGCAAGACGCGCACCGTGCACCAGAGCGCCGCGCCGAACTGGCGCCAGGGCGACCGCGTGCGCATCGTCAACGGCGGCTTGCGCGCCATGGGCTAAGCGAACCGCGGCGGCGCCGCTGCCGCGATTAGTTGCAAATTCGACACACGCCCGGCCCGTCCGGGCGTTTTCTTTTTGATAATGTTCGTTGGCGTACAGATGAGCTTGCCGTCCCGCGAGATGATGCATTCAAGAAAGTTCAACGAATGTCTTCAAGGAGATGCGATGGAAAACGACAAGACAGGCAGGCGCCGGATATGGCTCGGCTTTATCGGCGGCGGCGCATTGGCCACCGCGCTGGGCTTCTGCGCGCTGGACCTGGCGCCCGTGCAAGCGAGCGCGCCCGTGTTTGGCGTGATGCTGTTGCTGACGGGCGGCATGGTCAGCTGCCTGGCCGGCGCCATCGGCCTGGCCGGCATGCTGGCCTGGATACCGGGCATGGATGGCGAACAGGAACGGCCGCCGCTGCGCGAGCGGAATTTGGCCAAATAAGCTGGCTAAAATAAGGAATAAGTTGGGTAAATCGGGCTTGTGTACGGCACCGTACAGAAAATTTCAGAAACAAAGTAGACAATAAGTCATGGCATCAGCGTTCAGCGACCCAGTCGCCGCGCAATGACAAAAACCGATGACAGCGCAAGGCCAAGGCAGACGCCGTCATCCACACATTACTCTCGGAGGACACATCATGCTGTATACAATCGCCGTCGTACTCATTATTCTTTGGCTGCTCGGCCTGGTAACTTCCTATACCATTGGCGGCTTCATTCACATTCTGCTGGTGGTCGCCGTGATCATGGTGCTGCTGCGTTTGATCAGCGGGCGCGGTTTATAGAGGCTGGCGCACTGGCTGGACAGGGCGGCGCGCGTGCAAACGGGCGCCGCCTTTTTGTCGCCTTTGCATACAGTGTGTGCGCACTGGCACGCCGCGGCATTTTGCAGTAACGTGTGCAGGTAATTCCTGGGTATGTCCCAATAACAAAACAAGGAGAAAATCCATGAAAGAAACATTCAAAAAAGGCCCTGGCGCCAAATCCCTGATCGGCATGCTGGTGATCGCATTGGCCGCCAGCGGCTGCGCGGACATGTCCGCAACGCAACGTGGCACGGCCACGGGCGCCGGCGTCGGCGCAGGCCTGGGCGCCTTGATCGGCGGTACGACCGGTGGCGGCAGCAGCGGCCGCACGGCTGGCGGCGCCCTGATCGGCGCGGCAGCGGGCGCCGTCATCGGCAATATCTGGTCGAACCGCATGGAAAACCAGAAGCGCGCGATGGAACAAGCGACACAGGGTACTGGTGTGCAAGTCTCGCAAACGGCCGATAACCGCCTGAAAATGGAAATCCCGAGCGACATTTCCTTCGACACCAACCGCGCCGACATCAAGGGCAACTTCCGCCCCATCCTCGACCGCTTCGCCGCCACCCTGAATGAAAACCCGAACACGACGGTCAGCATCATCGGCCACACGGACAGCACGGGCAGCGATTCCATCAACGAACCGCTGTCGGTGGAACGCGCAGCGCACACGCGCGACTACCTGTCCATGCGCGGCGTCTCGCCGACCCGCGTCGTGACGGAAGGCCGCGGCGCCCGCGAGCCGATCGCCTCGAATGCCGATGCATCGGGACGCGCTCGCAATCGCCGCGTGGAAATTTACGTCGCGGAGTTAGCTCCGCGCTAAGTTGACATGCTTCAATAAAAAACCCGCCGGCAAGGTCACTTGCCGGCGGGTTTTTTTAATTGAAACAGCTTATTTCGACGTCGTTGCCTTGGCGCCGCTTTCCCCCTCTTTCGCCACCTTGGCAAAGTCGCCTGCCGTCACGACCGAAACAGCCGATGGCTTCAGGTATTCGCGCAGGCCCTGGTTCACTTGCGCCAGGGTCAATGCTGCCACCTTCGTTTCCAGGTCCTTGTCGTAGGCCATGGTGCGGTCTTCGGCAAGGTAGCCGGCCAGTTCGCGCGCTAGGCCGCTGTCCTGCGTGCGGCCCACTTCCTGCGATTGCAGCCAGCCTTTCTTCGCTTCGGCCAATTCCTCTTGCGTGAAGCCGTCGGCCAGTACCTTGGCGATTTCCTCGCGCAGGGCCGCTTCCACCTTGACCGTGTTTTGCGGCGCGCTGATGGCATACGCCATCCAGTAACCGGCCGGTTCGCGCGACGGGATGCTCACTTGCGAACCGACGCCGTACGACAGGCCTTCCTTCTGGCGGATGCGGTCGGCCAGGCGGCTGCGCAAGGCGCCGCCACCGAGCATGTGATTGGCCATCAGCAAGGCCGGATAGCTGGCGGCGTCATCCTTGAGGGGAATCGGCTGGATGGCGAACAGCACGCTGTTGGCCTTGTCCGGCGTTTCCAGCGTGACTTTTTCACCGCTGACAGGCTTGACGGCATCAAGAATGCGCACATATGGCTGCTGCGCCTTCCAGCTGCCGTACAGGCTGGCCACTTGCGCCTTCAGCGCGGCCGGATCGAAGTCGCCCACGGCGGCAAAGGTGGCGTTCGACGCGCCATAGTAGGCGCCATGGAAGGCTTTTACATCGGCAACCTTGATGGCTTTCCATTGCGCCAGTTCCGCTGGCAAGGTCGCCACGTGACGCACATGGCCCTCCGGCGTGGCGTCGAGCAGGCGGCGGAAGGCATTCACGGCCAGCGGCTGCGGTTCAGGCAGTTCCTGCTCCGCGCGGCCGACGCGCTCGCGCTGCAATTCCAGGAATTCCGTTTCGCTCAAGGCCGGCTTTTGCAACACTTGCGCCAGCAAGTCCATGGCGGCAGGCAAGTTCTCGCGCTTGCCCATCAGCATGGCGGTCACGCCCTCGGCGCCGCCCGAAATCGCCACTTGCGTGCCCAGCTGGTCGAACTTGTCCTTCACTTCCTGGCGCGACAGTTTATCCGTGCCGCGCGACAACAGATTGGCCGTGTAGACACCCACTTGCGCCTTGCCGCGCAAGTTCTCTTCGCTGCCGATCTGTAATTTCAACACGACGCTGACGGTGCTGCCCTTGGTTTTCTTCGGCAGCAAGGCGCCCTTCAAGCCGTTCGGCAAGGTGAAGCGCGTGGTGCGCGCTTCGATGTTGTCGGGACTCGGGTCGAATGCTTCGCCTTGCGCCACGACAGCGCGGCCCGTGTAGCCAGCCAGTTGCGGCGCCACGTCGGCGTAGGCCGGCACGACCGTGCGGTCCGGCGCATCGGTGGGGATGAAGCGGCCCAGGGTGCGGTTCGAGCTCTTCAGGTATTTCTCGGCCGCCGCCTGCACCTGCGCCGTCGTCAGCTTGTCGAGCTGGTCGCGCTGCAGGAAAAACAAGCGCCAGTCGCCGGCCGCCAGGGATTCCGTCAGGGCAATCGTCATGCGCGCCGTGTTCGACGTGATCAGCTCGACCTGCTTGTTCAACTGCTGTTTCACGCGTGCCACTTCCGCATCCGTGACCGGCTGCGATTTCAAGTCTTCCAGCACTTTCAGCATGGCCGCTTGCGCCGCGTCGAGGTTGCCATCGACGGGCACCAGCGCGCCGAACAGGTTGTAGCCCGGCTCCAGGTTGCTCACGGAGTTGTATTCGATCTTGCTGGCCAGCTTGGTTTCCACCAGCGCCTTGTGCAGGCGGCCAGCGGGCGCATCCGTCAGCACGTGACCGAGCACCTCGATGGCGACGGCGTCCGGGTTGCCGGACGGCGCCACGTGGTAGCCGGCGCCGACGAATTGCGTGCCGCCGCTGCGGCGCACCGTCACGGCGCGCTCGCCATCCTGCACGGGCTCGGCCGTGTAGGTCGGTTCGATCACGCGCGTCGGTTTCGGGATCTTGCCGAACAGCTCATTGATCTGCTTCAAGACCTTCGCTTCATCGAAGCGACCCGCCACCATCAGTACGGCGTTATCGGGCTGATAATATTTATGATAAAACGCGCGCAGGCGGGGGATGTTCACCTGCTCGATGTCGGAACGGGCACCGATGGTCGACTTGCCGTAGTTGTGCCAGTCGTAGGCGATGGCCTGGATGCGCTCGCTCGTCACGCCGATCGGGTCGCTCTCGCCCATCTCGAACTCGTTGCGCACGACGGTCATTTCGCCCTTCTGCGTCGTCGGATTCCACAGGTCGTTCTGGTCGATGGCCGCGTTGACCATGCGGTCCGCTTCCATGGCCAGCATCTGGCGCAGGTTGTCGTCGTTGGCGGGGAAAGTGGCGTAGTAATTGGTACGGTCGTACCAGGTGGTGCCGTTGAAATCGGCCCCCGTCGAGTTCAGGATCTCGACCGGGGTTTTGGTGCCCTTCTTGATGCCGAAGTTGGCGCTGGGCTTGAACAGCAGGTGCTCGAGCAAGTGGGCCATGCCCGTTTCGCCATAGTTTTCATGACGCGAACCGACCAGGTAGACGATGTTGGTGGTCAGGGTCGGCTTGCTGGCATCGGGGAACAGCAGCACGCGCAAGCCATTGGCCAGCCGGTATTCGGTAATGCCTTCGACGGACGTGACTTTGACGGCGGCGGCGCGGTTCGGTGCAGCCTTGCCGGTTTTCTGGACCGGTGCCGCCTCAACAGGGGTGGCGGCCAGGATAAACGACGGCGACAGGATGCCGGCGGCAAGCAGGAGGGCGGTAATGGGTTTCAAGGCAGAGTCCTGGTAACACTACGTTATTAGACAAGCGCAAAAACGGGCGCAATGGAATACGAACGCAAGAATTGCCATGGACCCGCGCTGCGTCTTCGCTGCCCAGGGAAATCATTGCTCTCGCAATTTACGTCATGCTTGTCAGTTACGCAAGTGCCTGTCATCGAGCTGTTATGCGCGCGTGTTATACTCCACGGTTCCAGAACTATCTGCCTGTATATGAGACGAGCTCTCGTCCTGCTCTGCCTTTTTGTCTTCATCGCTTTGCCCCAGGCGTTCGCCAGCATGGCCTACGCCAGCCCTTCCCCATTCCAGCACCTTGATGTCGCCGGCGTTATCGCCACGCCTGCCGCCGATTGCCTCGAGCCCAGCACCCATGCCGGCCAGCCCGGCGACAGCTGCGATACTGAAGAATGCGACAACGACCCCATCACGCTGTACCCGAGCTCGCGCCAGGCCGTGCCGTTTTACGCCATCATTTGGCAAGCGGGACCGGGCGCACTTGCCGAAGCGGACGTGCGGCTGGCCACCCGGCCGCCGCGCGTCCGCCACTGAGACGAACACGGCAGCACCCATCACGCCCGGGGCACCAGCCGCCAGGCAAGCTTGATACTTACTGACTTTACAAGGTTACACACATGGAATGGTTATTTGACCCGACAATCTGGGTCGGCCTGCTGACGCTGGTCGTACTGGAAATCGTACTGGGTATCGACAACCTGATTTTCATCGCCATCCTGGCCGAGAAACTGCCGCCGCACCAGCGCGACAAGGCCAGAGTGCTGGGCCTGACCCTGGCCCTCGTCATGCGCCTGGGCCTGCTCTCGCTGATTTCCTGGCTGGTCACTCTGACGACGCCATTGTTTTCCATATTGACATTCTCGTTCTCGGGACGCGACCTGATCCTGCTCCTCGGCGGCCTGTTCCTGCTGTTCAAGGCCACCAGCGAGCTGCACGAGCGCCTCGAAGGCGTCACGCACGCCCAGACGGGCCCGAAAGTCTATGCCGGCTTCGGCCTTGTGGTGGCGCAGATCGTCGTGCTCGACGCCGTCTTTTCGCTCGACGCCGTCATCACGGCCGTCGGCATGGTGGAAAACCTGTACGTGATGATGGCGGCCGTCGTCATTTCCATCGTCGTCATGATGCTGGCCTCGAAGGTGCTGACGCGCTTCGTCAACGCCCACCCCACCGTCGTCGTGCTGTGCCTGAGCTTCCTGCTGATGATCGGTCTGTCGCTGGTGGCCGAAGGCCTGGGCTTCCACATTCCGAAAGGCTATCTGTACGCCGCCATCGGTTTCTCGATCGTCATCGAGTTCTTCAACCAGCTGGCGCGCCGCAACTTCCTCAAGCTGCAATCGAACGCTCCTCTGCGCGACCGCACGGCGCAAGCCGTGTTGAGCCTGCTGGGCGGGCGCAAGGGCCGCGAAACCGTCGAAGAGCACGAAGTCAAGGAATTGCCCGACGTCTCCGCCTTCGGCGTGGAAGAGCGCAACATGGTCAGCGGCGTGCTGACCCTGGCCGAGCGCTCGATCCGCTCCGTCATGACGCCGCGCGGCGACGTGTCGTGGGTCAACCTGAACGACAGCAGCGACAAGATGCTGCAACTGCTGCGCGACACGCCGCACAGCATGATTCCTGTCTGCAATGATGACCTCGACAATGTGATCGGTATCGCGCGCAGCAAGGACTTGATCGAAGATTTGGTGTCGCACGGCAAGATCGACCCGGTCAGCATGCGCGAAGCCGTCGTCGTGCCGGAAGCGGCCGGCGTGCTGAAAGCCATGGAAACCCTGAAGCGCTCGCGCGGCCAGCTGGTGCTGGTGGTTGACGAGTTCGGCACCGTGCAAGGCGTGCTCACGCCGATCGACATCCTGGAAGCCATCGCCGGCGAATTCCCCGACGAGGACGAGCAGCCCGACGTGGAAGTACTGGGCCCCGGCCACTGGCGCATCGACGGCGCGACGGACCTGCATTACCTGGAGCAAGTGTTCGAGACGGAAACCCTGGTCAGCGAAGACGGCGAGTACAACTCGCTGGCAGGCTTCCTGCTGGCGCATTTCGAGAACATGCCGGCCGTGGGCGAAGTACTGGAACTCGATGGCCTGCGTTATGAAATCGTCGAAGCGGACGAGCGCCGCATCGCCTGCGTGGACGTGCGCCGCATCGAACCCGATCACAGTTTGTAACACAATGGCAAGCGTGCCCCGCTTGCCATGCCGTATGCTGGGGTCTGCCTTTTTTGGAGACGCCAACATGAAACATTCTTTGCTACGCTTGAGTCTGCTGGCTTGCGCCGCCCTGGGCGCCCAGGCCAGCGCCCTGGCCGCCTCGCCATCCACCACCATCAAGCCGGGCCTGTGGCAAGTCGACAGCAAGATGGCGTCGCCGGACGCCGCCACCGACAACGCCATGTCCATGGTGCTGCAGCAACTGGGCAACCTTCCTCCCGATCAACGCAAGCAGCTGGAAAGCATGGCTGCCAGCCGCGGCATGGCCATGCCCACCGTGGGCACCGACGGCGCCGTGCGCGTGACGGCGTGCGTGACGCCGGAAATGGCCGCGCGCAAGCAGATTCCCACGGGCCAGCCCGGCGATTGCACTTCGAAGAACAAAGACATCGCGGGCGGCATGCAGGTGTCGTTTACGTGCGCGAATCCGAAATCGAGCGGCGAAGGCAAGGTGCTATTCAGCGGCGAGCAGGCGTTCAACATGCAGCTGGCGGTGACGACCAGCGCGCGCGGTACGCCGGAACAGGTGAATGTAACGAGCAACGGCAAGTGGCTGGGAGCAACGTGCCCTGCGCCATCAAGCGCTGCTGGTCAGAAACCGTGACGGAAGCCCATGTTGAAGGCGGCATCGCCGCGGCCCGCATCGCTGGCATTGCCCACCGTGTAGCGGGCGCCATTTTTGTTGTGGATCTTCGCGTAGGACGCGTAGAAATCGCTGCGTTTTGACAGCGAATACGTGAGGCCGACGGCCACCTGTTTGGCATCGCGGTTGGCCAGGTCGCGGTCATCCTTGCTCACGTACGAGGCCAGCAGCTTGAAGCCGCCCACGGGCACGGACACGCCCAGCAAGGTGTCGCGGCTGTCCGACGACGACATCGACAGGGCCAGCGAGCTGTAGGCATTGTTCGGGTCCCACGGCGAACTGCCATAGCCCTTGTTCACGCCCACGGCGGCAAAGGCGGTCGCCACTTTCAGGTCGATATTGGCCGCGATCAGGGTGTTGCGGGCTGACATGTCGATGGCGGGCAAGGTGCCCGAGGCGAGGATGAAGTTGCTCTTGCGCTGGTGCGACACGCTGACATTCACGGCGCCGGACGAATAGCCGAGGGTGGCGCCATACGCGCGGTTGTTGGCGCTGCTGTACGGCGACTCGCCGAAACTGTAGATGGCGCTGGCGGTCACGCCGCGCAAGGCGGGAGTGACGTATTTGACGGTATTGTCGTAGCGTTTCACGCTGTAACCGGCCAGATTGCTGGCGCTGCCGGCCATGCCGCCCTTGAACGGGTCGGCCACGTCGGTCAGGGTCAGGTATTGCAGATTGTACTGGCGCCCCAGGGTCAGCGCGCCCAGGCGGCTGTCGAGGCCCACATAGGCCTGGCGGCCGAACAGACGGCCCTCTTCCGAGTGGCCCGTGTCGTTGTGGATGCCCGCTTCCAGGGTGAACACGGCCGTGACGTCATTGCCCAGCGCTTCGCGGCCCTGCACGCCCAGACGCGAGCCGGACGCGACGCCGCCGGACACCTTGGCGCCGGCGCAATTGGCGGCGCAGCCGCGTTCGGCCACGATGCCCGCGTCGAGCACGCCGTACACGGCAACGTTACTGGATGCGGCACTGCCTGCGCCATCGGCAGCCTGGGCCGTAGCGCCCAGCGCGAAAGGCCCCATCCCTATCACAGCAAGCGCAAAATACGAGGTCTTCATGATAAATATCTCGGTAACGTAAATTGAAACTTCCCGGTATTGATCAGGACATGCGCTGTGTGTCTGATCTCAGTGTTACCTTATCCCCGCTTTTTGTCCAGCCATCCGTGCGTTGTACAACAGAAACTTCAGCTTAGCCCCAGGAAATGCGTCGTACACTGACAACACGCAAGATTGACCATGATTGTGGTAATTTGCGGCAAAATAGCGTGAATTGCAGGCCCTGCCGTAAAGCAATGTTCGGTGGCGAACGTTGCGCGATCTGACGCAGGCGGTACACTACTGGTTTTACCGACAGCGGCTCGCCCGTTTTTTCTGCATGCTAGCTATCCTCGAACGCATTGACCCCAACTCCAGCAATATCGACTTGCTGGTGGAATTATTCAACTCACTGCGTCCCAAGCGCTCCCACGACAGCGCTACCGCGATTGCCAACGTGCGCACCCTGCGCCAGCTACTCAAAGGTAACCCCGCGCAAGCGCGCGCCCTGCACGAATACGTGCTGCGCGTGCTGGCCGCGCGCCGCCACGCCAGCCTGTACACCGATATCGGCGTGCTGTCGAACAGCGGTTTTTTCACGGAATTGAAACGCCGCATCGCCTACCGCATGCTGCCGCCCGCCCTGGGCGACGAATACCTGAACGACGCGCTCGACCAGGTGCTGTACCTGAAGACCGATTATTTGTGGATCAGCAACGTGCCGGCCACGGACTGGCTGGAACTGTTCGACGTACTGACCAGCGACGACATCGAACTGGCCGTCGGCGATGGCAACATCATGCTGCCCGGCATGCTCGACGCCATCCGCACCCTGTCCTACCGCGTCTGCGCCATGGGGCTGGAACCGGAACTGACGCGTTTCCACAATGAAATCGAAGTGTTCCAGTCGCCGTTCATGGTGCAGAACACGGAAGTGAACGCCTACCTGGACGCCTACACGAGCCTGCTGCAAGGCGACATCGAGCACATCGAGGACGCGCGCCATTTGCTGGTGATGCTGGACCAGTGCGACGCCGTCATCGCCAAGATCCGCAAGAAGGCGCTGTACCAGGGCACCAGCATTCCCCTCACGTATTTATTGGTGGCCTTGGCGCAAAGCATCGAGCGCCTGCGCAAGCTGCTGTTTCTCGTCGACACGAGCGGCGAACTGCCCGCATCGAACAACGTGGACATCGCCGCCATCACGGTCGATGCCACGCAAGACTTGCTGCACCCGCAGCCCGTCAGCCGCCGCCGCGCGGGCGCCGTGGGACTGGCGTTGGAACTGATACGCGCGCATAACCACAAGTACAAGGTCAGCGACCTGTTTTCCGACAATATCAACTTGTTGGCGCGCAATGTGACGGAAAACGCCAGCCGCACGGGCGAGCACTACATCGCGGAAAACCGGCGCGAAATGGGCGCCATGTTCCTCTCGTCCGCAGGCGCCGGCATCATCATCGGCTTCATGGCCCTGTTCAAGATACTGATGTCGTATCTGCGCTCGGCGCCGCTGGTCGAAGCCTTCATGTTCAGCATGAATTACTCGATCGGCTTCATGTTCATCCACTTGCTGCACTTCACGGTCGCCACCAAGCAGCCGGCCATGACGGCCTCGCGCATCGCCGCAGGCCTGCACAGCAAGGATGGCCGGAATATCGACCTCGACAGCATGGCCGAACTGATCAACAAGGTCTTCCGCACGCAAAACATGGCCGTGCTGGGCAACCTGGCCACCGCCATTCCCACGGCCTGGCTGATCGCGCTCGGCTACAAGGCGATCACGGGGCACAACCTGGTCACGCCCGAGAAGGCCATGCACTTGCTGCACGATATCGACCCCATCGGCAGCCCCGCCATCTTCTACGCGATGATCGCCGGCGTGTGCCTGTTCGTGGCGGGCCTGATTTCCGGCTACTATGACAACCAGGCCCTGTACACGCGCTGGGCGCAGCGCATCGCGCAATTGCGCGGCCTGGGACGGGTGATCGGCCAGGAACGCTTGCAACGGCTGGGCCTGTACCTGGAAAACAACCTGGGCGGGCTGATGGGTAATTTCTATTTCGGTATCTTGCTGGGCTCCATCGGCACCCTGGGCTTTTTGATCGGCTTGCCCATCGATATCCGCCACATCACCTTCTCGGCCGCCAACTTCGCCACGGCCCTGGTGGGCCTCGACCACAACATGAGCTGGCAACTGGCCGTCAAGTCGCTGTCGGGCATCTTCGCCATCGGCACGGCCAACCTGCTCGTCAGCTTCGGACTGGCCCTGTGGGTGGCCCTGCGTTCGCGCCAGGTGCGCTTCAAGCACGGCATGCAATTGTTGAAGATTCTGGGCAAGCGCTTCCTGCGCTCGCCCATCGTTTTCTTCTTCGGCTCGAAAAACCCGCCACCTCTGGCACTGGCCGATGATTCGGCAAACCTGTCACCCACAACCAAGGCTCTAAAATGACCGCTAGGCGCATGCAACCCTGCCTCACCGCCCTACTGCTGTGCTGGACCCTGGCTGCATGCGCCTCGCTGCCCGATGTCAAGAACCTCAACACCACCTTGGAACCGGTGGCCAAGCCCAAGGTGATCACGGGCAAGGGGGCCGTGCTGAACGTCAACAGCCGCGCCGCCCTGCTCAACAAGCGCTGGGCCAAGTCCGGCATGGACTTGAAGACCCAGGCCGCGCTGGAAGAAGCGGCCACGGGCGTGCCTTTGATCAAGGGCAACAAGGTGACCTTGCTGTTTGACGGCCCGCAAACCATGGCCGCCATGTTCCAGGCCATCAGCGACGCGAAGACCAGCATCAACCTGGAAACGTATATCTTCGACCAGGATCCGCTGGGCCTCAAATTTGCCGACATGCTGATCGAAAAGCAGAAAGCGGGCGTGACGGTCAACATCATCTACGACAGCGTGGGCACCATCGGCGTGCCGCAAGCGTTCTTTGACCGCATGCGCGCAGCCGGCATCCACCTGGTGGCCTTCAACCCCGTCAACCCCGCCAAGCTCAAGGGCGACGACTGGAAGATCAACAACCGCGACCACCGCAAGGTGCTGATCGTCGACGGCAAGATGGCGTTTACGGGCGGCATCAATATCAGCGATACCTATGCGAAAAGCTCGCTGTTCCGCTCGAAATCGAAACCAACGGACAAGAAGGACGTGGGCTGGCGCGATACCCATGTGAAAGTGGAAGGCCCGGCCGTGGCCGCCTTCCAGTGGCTGTTCATCCGCACCTGGGCACAGCAAGACCAGGCCGACCTGCCTGACGCCAACTACTTCCCGACTTTATCGGAAGTGGGCGACAAGCTGGTGCGCGTCGTGGCCAGCGAGCCCGAGGGCGGCTTTGAAATCTACAAGGCGTATATCCTGGCCATCCAGGAAGCCAAGAAATCCATCCACATCACGTCCGCCTATTTCGTGCCCGACCAGCAAACGGTCGATGCCCTGATCGCGGCGGCCAAACGGGGCGTGGACGTGACCGTGGTGCTGCCCGGCGTTTCCGACAGCGGCCTCGTGTTCCATGCGGGACACTCGCTGTACGACGAGCTGCTGGCTGGCGGCATCCGCATCTTTCATTTGAAACTGGCCGTGCTGCACGCCAAGACGGCCGTCATCGACGGCGCCTGGTCGACCGTGGGCTCGACGAATATCGACATGCGCAGCTTCCTGCACAACAGCGAACTGAACGTGATCGTGCTCGGCGACAGTTTCGGCCGAGAGATGGAAAACGCCTTCCAGGAAGACTTGCGCGACTCGGAAGAGATCACCAAGGCGAAATGGGAAACACGGCCGCTCTCGGATCGCATGAAGGAGTGGGCAGCGCGGTTCATGAACTACTGGCTGTAAGCACCGATGGGGCAACTGGATATTTGCATGGATATGCACTATATTGCACCAATAGTATGACAATCGTCGTGCTGCTCATCTCTGGAGTTGACTACCATGGCTACCGTGCGCAAGACCATTACCTTGACGGACCAGCAAGACGACTGGATCAAGGCGCAGATTGATGCGGGGCGCTATACCAACGACAGCGAATACATCCGCGACCTGATCCGGCGCGAACAGGAACGCAGCGCCGAACTCGATGCGATCCGCGCGGCGCTGATGGAAGGAGAGGCAAGCGGCGAACCCCAGCCTTTCGACGCCAAGGCGTTCAAGCAGAGAATGCTGGCGGCGCATGGCTGAATACCGGCTGACGCCTGCCGCCGAGCATGACCTTGAGGCGATCTGGGCTTATACGGTACAGCGCTGGGGCGTACAGCAGGCCAGTCATTATCTTGACAGCATGACGGCGGCCTTTGATGACTTGGCCGGCGCGCCAGAGACCGCGCCGGCATGCGAGCAGATTCGGCCCGGCTACCGGCGCCGCAAAGTCGGACGGCACATGATTTATTTTCGCATCACGAACTATGGCATCGCCATCGTGCGTATTCTGCATGACCGCATGGATGCGGCACGCCATCTTTAACGAAATCACCATCCGACGCGACGCGACACCTCACAACGGCCGCAAACTGGCCCACACCCCGCCCTGGCGCTCGAACGCTTCCGTGCTGACTTTTTCAAAGTCGGCGCTGCCGTCATTCCAGCTGTAGCGCTCGACGCGAATACAACTGTTTTCCACGCGCAGCACATTGAAAGAGTTCGACTCGCCCCTGCCCCGCGTGGACGTGGCCGTGCCCGCCTGCACCATCAGGGCCGCGTAGCCGGCGATCTTGTAACGCTCGGCCGTGTTGCCCGCCACGCTGGCATGCAAGTGTCCCGCCAGCAATAAGTCCACGCCGCATTCGGAAAACATTTGCAAGGCTTGCGGCGCGCGGTCGACCAGGTCGTCTTCATCGAAGTGCTCCGGCAAGTCGAATGGATGGTGCGTGACGATGATGCGCGTCAGGCCAGGCGGCAAACTGCCCAGGCGTTCACGCAGGAAATCGATCTGCTCGTGGCTGATGCGGCCATCCTTGAACGTCAGGGAGCGGGCCGTGTTGATGCCCAGCACGGCGATTTCCTCGTCCACATATTCGGGCGACAAATCGTCCGTCACATGGCGCCGGTATTTCACCAACGGCGTGAGGAAGCGGGAAACGACGTTGTACAGCGGCACATCATGGTTGCCCGGCACCACGATCTGCGGCCCCGGCAAGCTGTCGAGAAATTGCCGCGCCTGCTGGAACTGGGCGCTGCGGGCGCGCTGAGTGAGGTCGCCCGAGACCACGACCACGTCCGGTTCCAGGCGTTCGATCAGCGCACGCAAGGGCGCCAGCAGGTCCGCATCGACCCTGCCAAAATGCAAGTCGGACAAATGCACGATGGTACGCATGGCCTTACTCCCCAGAAAGTGCCGGCGCAGGCACGAGGACCGTCAGCGCGGCCTTGCAGATGCGGTACTGCAGCGGCGTATTCATGATCGTCACTTCGCCATCGGTGGCCACGCGCAGGCGGCGGTGGTGCGTGGCCACCTCCAGGTCGGTGGCCGTCAGCACATCAAAATCCTTGGCCTGCGACAACTTGCCGAACAGCGCGTCCAAGGCCAGCTTCAGCAAGCCCAGGCGGCCCGGACGCTGCGCCACATACAGGCTCAGTTGGCCGCCATCGAGCCGTTCGCGCTCACCGATATTCAAGCCTTCCATCATGTATTCATTATTACCGATGAAGACAAATGGCGTGCGCCGCGCATGCACGGCGTCGTTGAGTGTCAGTTGCACGCTGAGGAAGGGATAGCGGCGCAAGGCCGCCACCAGGGCCCAGCTGAAGGCCAGCCACTTGCCCCGTCCCAGCCGGCGCTGCTGCTTTTCGCGGTCGCGCACGATATCGGGATACAGGCCCAGGCTGGAATTGTTCAGGAAGATACGGCCATTGACTTCGCCCACGTCGACCTGGTGCTGCACGCCCTGCGCCACGTTGGCAATCGCCGCATCGAGCTCGAGCGGAATATTCAAATCCTTGGCAAAATGGTTCAAGGTACCCAGCGGCAAGACGCCGAACGGCGTACCGCTGCCGACAACGACAGAGGCCACGGCGTTGATGGTGCCGTCGCCGCCGCCTGCCACGACGATGGGCGCGCCATCGCGCAGGGCCCGTTCGGCCGTGGCGATCATCTCGGCGCCGCTTTGCGCCAGGGTGATGTCGGCGTCAAGCCCCACGGCGGCGAATTTCGCTTCGAGCTGCTGCGCCCAGTCGGGCGCATAGCCGCAGCCGGCGCCCCCGTTGATGATGACTGCAATTTTGCTCAGGACAGTTTCCCCTTATTTGGTTTGCCGGATATGCCGGCGCCGGCGCAGGGTCGACACGCCGGCGATGCAGATGGCCAGCCAGCCATAGCTTTCCGCCATGGCTGCCAGCACATCGCTCAGGTAATGCGCGCCCAGGTAGATGCGGCTGAAGCCCACCAGCGCCGCCATCAGGAAAGCGCCCAGCGCGATGGCGATGCGCTTGCCCCAGGCGCCCGGCGCCGTCTGGCAAATCAGGTAGGCGGCCAGCAAGCCGTACAGGGCTGTCGAGGTGGCAGTATGGCCACTCGGAAAGCTGTAGGTGCTCAGGGCCGTCTGCAAGAGCGGCTCATCAAAGCTGGGCCGCGCGCGGACAAAAATGTACTTTAGCAGCAGGTTCAAAAACATGACGCCCGGCATGGTGATGACGAGGGTAAACAGCCAGTAATCGGCGCCCTTGCGGTGCAGATACCAGCCCAGCAAGGTGGCCAGGATGATGGCGCCGATCACGCCATGCATGTGCGTAATGACCAGCAGGCAAGTGGTGATCCACGGCACGGCATGCTGGTTGAACCACTGCGCCACCTGCAAGTCGATCACGGTAATTTGCTCCATGCCCATCACGGCTTCGGCGATCTCGTGGAAGACGACGATGGCCACCAGCATCAGGACCACGCCCACCGTCATGTGCAGGCCCAGCTCGCCCTCGGGCGACAGGCGCGCCTCGACGAAGCGGCGCAGTTTCGTGGTCCAGCCCGTGGTCATGCCCATGTCATTTTTCTCTTGCAAACTCATCTCTCTTTCCTGTTCCCGGTGATGATCAAAAAAACCACATCAGTAAAAAAATACTGTTTATTCATACAGTAGCTGTGTATTCATACAGTAGTTATGCTATTCTGATGACTCGTTCAACACATCTCCCTCAAAGGAATTGTCATGGCAACATTGAATAGCGGTTTTGGCTCACGGTTCGGCCTGGAATACGCCCCAAGCTCTTTCCTCGTCCGTATGGGCAAGCGCGAAATCCTCGTCTGCCGTGACTTCCGCAAGCGCTACTACACCGTCAATCCCCTGATCGAGTGCGGTACGGGCATCGAGCCGGGCTATGTTGAAGTGCTGCTGATGCGCCGTTGGTTGCTCATTTTATCCAAGGCGCATTAAATACACCGTAAAAATCTACTGCGCGGCGCGATTTGCGGCCTGCGATGCTCGCTGTACTAAAGTACAGCTGCGCTTCTTAGCCACAACTCGTTGCCGCTCGCTACGATTTTTGTCGGCGTATTCCGGGGCTTTCGACGACCTTGCTTGAAAGCTCCGTCCGGCCACGCCGGAAGCGCGCCAGTACTGGCCAGCGGCAACGCTGGCCAACCCCTCATTACTGTGTGCGTTCCGGCGCGGCCGGGCTGGCAGGTGTTTGCACTGGCAGCGCCTTGTCAAACACGTTCGCTTCGTACCAAAGCGTGACGAACAGCACCATCACGACGGGGCCGATGAACAGGCCCACGAGGCCCAGGGTTTCCACGCCACCCAGAATGCCGAACAGCACGGCCAGGAAGGGCAAGCGGGTGGCATTGCCGATCATGCCGGGGCGCACGAAGTGGTCGGCCACGAACAGCACCACGGTGCCCCAGGCGGCCACGCCGATGGCGGCGCCCACACTGCCCTGGAAGAGCAGCAAGGCGGCCGCGCACAGGTAAGCGAGCGGCGCGCCGAACGGGATGATGGCCAGGATACCCGTGGCGAACGCCCACAGGGCCGGCGACGGCAAGCCGGCGATGGCGTAGGCGATGCCGATCAGCACGCCTTCGGCCAGGCCCACCAGCACCAGGCCGTTGACGGTCGCGCGGATGGCGGTGGGGATTTTTTGCGCATAGCGGCCCCACCGTTCGGGGCGCAGGAAATGGCTGCCGACGGCCGTAATCTGGCGCGTCAGCGCTTCGCCATCCTTGTAGAAGAAAAACAGGCACAAGAAGGCCAGGCCAAAATCGACCAGGCGGTGGAACACGTCCGCGCCCAGCACCTTGAGCATGTCGCGCGCGGAATGGAAGCCGCCCACGGCGCTGCCCGCAAAGAAGTGGCCGAGGCCGTGGGGCTGGCTCAAGGTCGCTTGCCACCAGTCGCCGATGGCGCTGCCGGCCAGGGGAATATGCGTCACCCAGTCCGGCACGGGCAAGCCGTCGGTATTCGCGTGGACGACGAAATTGGCCAGCACGGGCACTTCGCGCGCCGCCTGCGCCACGCCGAACAGCACGGGTATGATGAAGATGCAGGCGAACGCCAGGGTCAGCACGCCCGCCGCCACGATGGGGCGCTGGCCCAGGGCCGTGCGCACGCGCAGGTACAGGGGCCAGGTCGCCACGCACAGGATGCCGGCCCACACGAGCGGCAAAAAGAAACGCTGCATGACGAAGGCCGTCACGGCGATCAAGGCCAGGGAAAAGCCTGCGCTGACAATATCGCGCTGGGTATCGCTCATGCTACTCCATTCGTGCCCCGCACACTGTAAAGGTGTGCAGGCTTATAGCGCCTAACAAAACCGTAGCGAGCGGAAGGAAGGCTCGGCGCCCACGTTGGCCTGAGAAGCGCAACTGTACGAAGTACGGGGCCGCCGAGGCAGTGAGCATCGCAGGCCGCAAATTACGACGCGCAGTAGGTTTTGATAGGTGCTAGGCTACGCGCCAGTTGCGCAGGCATAGCGTAACACGGCGGCATTCCGCTTTAGACGAGGCCCAGTTCCGCAGGCTTGACGCCGGCAAACACGTGGTCGAGCTGCGCCGGGGTCAAGCCGAAGGTGCGGCGCAGCAAGCCGCCCAGCACGGCCCGGTACTCATTGAGCACGGGCATGTCGCGGTTCTGAAACAGCGTCGCCTGCGAAATCGCCACCTGTTCGCCCACCACCTGCTTGCCTTTGATGCCGCCGCCCAGCACCCAGAACACGCTGCCGTGGCCATGGTCCGTGCCGCGGTTGCCGTTTTCGCGGAAGGTGCGGCCAAATTCGCTGACCACGACGACGACGGTATTGCGCCACTCGCTGCCCATTTCCTGCGAGAACGCGGCCAGGCCACGCCCCAGCTCATCGAAACGCCCCGCCAGGTAGCCGTTCGCGCCCCCCTGCCCCACGTGCGTATCCCAGCCGCCCACATCGACGAAACCCAGGTTGTATTTGTCCTTCATCAGGCGGGCGATGCGCTGCGCCTCCAGTTCAAAGCCCTTGGTGCTGATGGCGTTGCGGTTGGCCGCCTGCATCTCGCCCGTCAATTCCTTCGTCACATCGTCGCGCACGGCAAAGCCCGCGCTGACCGGTTGCTGCAGGGGCGTGCCCCGGTACATGGCGGCGATGACCTGGCTTTGACGCGCATCAATGCCCGACTTGCCCACGGAGCGCAGCGCCATGTTCGGCACTTGCACGCCGCCCTGGAAGATCAGCGGCAGCTGGTCCGTGAAAGAAATGGTGTGGTTGCCTTGCTTGGCATTGAGGCTTTGCGCCAGCCGGTTCAAAAAGCCCGAGCGGAAATCGCGGCGCCCGCCCAGTTCCTGTCCCAGTTCGATGCTATCCTGCGTCTCGAAATGGCTGCGCGTCAGATCCGCCGTGCCCGCAAACGGAATGAAGGCCGCCTCGCCCCCCATAAACATGGGATAGATGGTTTCGCGCAAGGCCGGATGCAGGGCCCAGTCGGCATTCAAGGCCAGCGCGCCGTTTTCCTCGCCCGGTTTCGCGATGGCGATATTCGGCCGCGAGGCATAGTAAAAATCGCTGCCGACCGGCACCAGCAAGTTGTTCGCGTCATAGCCGCCGCGCAAAAAGACGAACAATAGCTTCGCATTCATGGCCGGTGCGGCCAGCAAGCTGCCCGCGTGCGACAACAGCGGCGCGGCGGCCAGGACTTTCAACAAGTCACGACGGTTCATGACAATTCCTTTCAGCGGTGCATCATTTCGGGCGACGAGAGCAGGAAGGTATTCCACTCCTGCGGCGAGGCGGCCTGCTCCAGGGCCTGGCGCGTGGCCGGGCTCAAGGTCGGCTGCAGCGACTGGTAATACAAGGCGCTGGCCAACTGGGGAAACGCCACCTTTTCCTGCGGCTGCGGGCCATCCGTCTTGAACAGGCCGGCACTGCCCGAGCCGATCGTGCGGGCGATATCGAAACGCGTCGTCATCTGGCCTGGGCTGGCCCAGGAGGCATCCGTCAGAGGATAACCGTCCGGCGTCTGGCGGCCGTACAGAGGCTGGCCCATGCGCGAGAGCCAGCTCAGCATGGGACCCGCATTCAGGATGGGCTTGTCGTCATAGCTGAGGCGCACGGCCGACACCACGTAATGCATGGGGTCCTTGAATTTCTTGCCCAGCGACTGCTTGAACTCCGGACTGTTGAACATGGTTTGCAGCACGTCGGCGATCATGCCGTCGCTCTGCTGGAAGGTGGCCGCCATGCGCGCCACCAGGGGCGCGGGCGGATTGTCGCCGACGAAATACTGGGCCAGCTTGCCGCTGATGAAATGCGCGGTGGCGGGACTGCGGCTCAAACGATCCAGCGCTTCATCGAGCTCGGCCAGACCCCGGCCCTTCACCGTTTGCCCGAGGAATTGCTTGTCGCCGTAATCGTGGCGATTCGGGTTGAACTCGAACAAGCCGCGGCGCACGTATTGCGACTGCAGCGCCGGTTTCACCTTTGGCGTATCCGGTCCCAGGTTCACGCCCACGCCTGTCAGGATGCGCGCCAGTTCCTGCACGTCCGACTGGCTGTAGCCGCCGTTCACGCCCAGGGTGTGCAGTTCCATCAGCTCGCGCGCATAGTTTTCATTGATGCGCTTGGCGGCATTGGCTTCATTGTCCAGGTAGCGCAGCATGGCCGGATGGTGGACGGTCGCGCCCAGCAAGTCGCGGAATTTCCCCAGCGCGTGCGGCGCGATGGCGTTCGCCTCATAATCGCCGACCATGGCACGCAAGTTGTGCTTGCCCTGGTGCACGCTGAAATGGTTGAGCCAGAACCAGCTCAGCTGCTGCTGCAGCTGATTCGGCGAATACACGTCCAGCAATAGCGAACGCGTGGCCGCTTCGCGCGCCAGGCGGTTGAGTTCTTGCTGGTAATCCTTTTGCGCCTGCTGCTTGGCCATGTCGTCCATGACGGCAGCCGACTCCTTGCGTTTTTGCTCCACGGACATGACGAGTTGATCGAGCGGCACCTGGCTGATCGTCATCGCGTCGATCTGCGCCTGCACGGCGGGCGGCAGGCTGGCTTTGCCTGGATGCAATTGCGCCTGCAGATAACGCTGCCAGCCTTGCGCCTGCAACTGGCGCGCGCTGCCTGCGTTTACGCCCCAGCTCACCCTTTCCAGCAAGGCAATGTCTTGCGCGGAACTGGTCTGTGCACGATGGTCGGCTTGGACGGCAGGTCCGGTCGCGGCGCAGCCGGCCAGCAACAGCAGGGAAATCAAGGTTGTCGGCAACAGTCGGTTGGGGGTCATGGCGGTCCTTCAAGCGGTTTCAACCAGAATGCCTGAGGGTACGCCCAGGTTGACCTGCGCATGATTGCCATTTGCAACGAGTTGTAATCAATAATGCTATTTCTGCAATTTCGCGCACTTGTCGCGCAGGAAATCGCGCAGCTGCAGCACCAGCGGCGTCACCTGCCCCCGGTGCATGCACAGCAGTTGCAGGGGCGCGGCCTCGCCCGCCACCTCGGGCAGCAGCACGTGCAGACGGCCGGCGGCCACGTCGCCGGAGACGTCGAGCCGCGATTTGTAGGCGATGCCCAGGCCCGCCACGGCCCAGCGGCGCACCAGGTCGGCATCGTCGGCGCTACGGTTGCCGCTCACGGCTATCGTCACCTGCTCGCGCTGCGGCAGGCGGTAAAAGGTCCAGCGGTCATGCAAGCCGTCTTCCAACGCGAAGCGCAGGCAATTGCGCTGCGACAAGTCTTCCAGCGCCAGCAGGGGACCGTATTCGCGCAGGTAGGCGGGCGACGCCACCAGCACCCGGTCGTTGGCGGGCGCGACCGGCATGGCGACCATGCTCGAATCGTCCTGCTGGCCATAGCGGATGGCCACGTCGACTTGCTGGCGCACCATGTCGGCCACCCGGTCGCTGACGCTGAGCTGGTAGTGCAGTTTCGGATGGCGCGACTGGAATTCGTCGAGCCAGCCCAGCATCAGATTGCGGCCCAGGTCGGAAGGCATGGCAATTTTCAAGGTTCCGCCGAAACTGTCCTTGCCGGCCAGCAGCGCATCGTGGCCTGCGCGCAGCAGGCGCAAGGCTTCGCGCGCATGTTCCAGGTATTGCGTGCCTTCCGCCGTCAGGCTCAGCGAACGGGTCGTGCGGGCCAACAGGCGCAAGCCCAGCTCCCCTTCCAGGCGCTTGACGGCGGCGCTGGCCAGCGCGGGCGAAATGCCGATCTCGCGCGCGGCCGCCGACAAACTGCCGCGGTCGGCCGTGCGCACAAATACCTGCAAGTCATCGAGTCGCAGCAATTTTCAGCATTCCTTTGAAAGTGTTTCGGTACGCGC
Organism: Janthinobacterium aestuarii; assembly: GCF_051380835.1. NCBI lineage: Bacteria > Pseudomonadati > Pseudomonadota > Betaproteobacteria > Burkholderiales > Oxalobacteraceae > Janthinobacterium > Janthinobacterium aestuarii. Next base: position 161,773 of record NZ_JBNYXU010000013.1, on the reverse strand, counting down.
CCTCTGTTTCCAGGGCGAGAAAATGGCCATGATACGTCAAGCCCGTATGGCCACGCCAACAATGGTGTCGGATTACGGTCCTTAGGACCTGATCCGACCTACGCCTACTCCATCACTGTTTACCGAAGGAACACCCATGAAAGCCATCGCCTACCGCCACAGCCTGCCCATCACCGATGCCGACGCCCTGCTCGACATCGAACTGCCCGTGCCCGCCGCCACGGGGCGCGACCTGCTCGTCGCCGTCAAGGCCATTTCCGTCAATCCCGTCGATACCAAGGTGCGCAAGAACCGCGCGCCGAAAGACGACCAGCCGGAAGTGCTGGGCTGGGATGCGGCCGGCGTCGTCACGGCCGTCGGCCCCGACGTCACCCTGTTCCAGGTCGGAGATAAAGTCTGGTACGCAGGCGCCATCAACCGCCCCGGCAGCAACAGCGAATTCCAGCTGGTCGACGAGCGCATCGTCGGCCACATGCCGGCCAGCCTGGACTTTGCTCCGGCCGCCGCCCTGCCTTTAACCGCCATTACGGCCTGGGAACTGCTGTTCGACCGCCTGCAGATCAGCCGCGACAAGAGTCTCACCGGCAAGTCCCTGCTCGTAATCGGCGCGGCCGGCGGCGTCGGTTCCGTGCTCGTGCAACTGGCGCGGCAACTGACGGGTGTCACCATCATCGGCACGGCCTCGCGCGCGGAAACGGCGGACTGGGTCAAGGAACTGGGCGCCCACCACGTGATCGATCACAGCCTGCCGCTGGCGCAGGAAATCACGCGCCTGGGCTTGCCGCCCATCGATTACGTGATCAGCCTGAACCAGACCGACAAGCATTTCGAGCACATCGTCGAACTGATCGCGCCGCAAGGCAAGTTCGCCCTGATCGACGATCCCGAGCACATCGACGTGCGCAAGTTCAAGGGCAAGAGCGTGTCGCTGCACTGGGAACTGATGTTTACCCGCTCGCTGTTCCAGACGCCAGATATGGTCAAACAACATGAATTGCTCGAGGAACTGGCGCAGCTGGTCGACGCGGGCATCATCAAGACCACCCTGGCCGAACGCTTCGGCACGATCAATGCCGCGAATTTGAAGCGCGCGCATGCACTGCTGGAAAGCAATACGGCAAAAGGGAAAATCGTCCTGGAAAGTTTTAATTAATCAGGTAATCAAAATGGCCCGGAAATCATTGACGTTGGTTAATGTCGGGCCCGTGATCACGGCATCTCCCAGCGCCTGGAAGAAGCCGTGGCCATCGTTGTTGTCCAGGCTGTCGCGGGGCTTGATGTCTTGCGCCCAGGCCCGTTGCAGGGTGTCGGGCGCCAGGACCGCGCCGGCGATGTCTTCCTGACCGTCGACGCCATCCGTGTCGCCGGCCAGTGCGTAAATGCCCCCGTGTCCATCCAGCGCGATGCCCAGCGCCAGCAGGAATTCCACGTTGCGCCCACCGCGCCCGTTGCCGCGCACGGTGACCGTCGTTTCGCCGCCCGACAGCAGCACGCATGGGGCAGGAAACGGCTGGCCCCGCACGGCCGTTTGCAGCGCGATGCCGGCCATCACCTTGCCCACGTCGCGCGCCTCGCCTTCCAGGCTGTCGCCCAGGATATACGGCGTGATGCCGGCCGCGCGCGCCACGTCGGCTGCCGCTTCCAGGGCCATCTGCGGCGTGGCGATCAAGGTCGTGCGCGTGCGCGCCAGGCGTGGGTCATCGGGTTTCACGGATTCGCCGCGCCCGCTGTCCAAGGTCTTTCGTATGCTGTCCGGCAAGTCCATGCCATAGCGGCGCACGATGGCCAGCGCGTCATCGCACGTCGTGGCGTCGCCCACCGTGGGGCCGGACGCGATGTCGCCCAGCTTGTCCCCAGGCACGTCGGAAATCGCCAGGGTCACCACTTGGGCCGGATGGCAGGCAGCCGCCAGGCGCCCGCCCTTGATGGCGGACAAATGGCGGCGCACGCAATTCATTTCGCCGATGGTGGCACCCGACGCCAGCAACGCGCGGTTCAGCGCCTGCTTGTCTTCCAGGCTGATGCCGTCAAGTGGCAAGGCCAGCAGCGACGAGCCGCCGCCCGAAATCAGACACAGCACCGTATCGTCAGCGTGCAAATTGCCGACCAGCTCGAGCATGCGCCGCGCCGCATCCATGCCGGCCGCATCGGGCACGGGGTGCGACGCTTCGACGATCTCGATACGTTCGCACGGCACGGCATAGCCATAGCGCGTGACGACGAGCCCCGACAGCGGCCCCGGCCAGTGCCGCTCCACGGCTTGCGCCATGGCGGCCGACGCCTTGCCGGCACCGATGACGATCAGCCGGCCCTTGGGCGCGGGCGGCAGATGGGGCGGTATGCAGTGCGATGGCTGGGCCGCGGCGATGGCGGCCTGGAACATGGCTTGCAGCAAGGTGCGCGGCGGCGGGGTCGTCGTCATGGTCTATTCCTCCGGTTCGATGGCATCAGCGGTTCACTTAGCGATTAACGATGCGCGCGGGAACGCGCAGCACCAGTATGGCGCCCAGCAGCATGACTGCGGAAAGAATATACAGGGCCACGTCCGTGCCGCCCGTCGCATCCTTGATCCAGCCGACGAGGAAGGGACTGACGAAACCGGCCACCTGGCCCAGCGAATTGATCAGCGCCAGGCCGCCGGCCGCCGCCGCGCTGCCGAGAAATGCCGTCGGCAAAGGCCAGAACATGGGCAGGCCGGACAACGCGCCCATGGTCGCCAGCGACAGGCCGATGAGGGCGACAAGCACATTGCCGTGCGCCTGTGTCGCCAGCAGCAAGCCGCACAGCGCCATCAGCAAAGGGCCGCTCAAATGCCAGCGGCGTTCCTTGTGCTTGTCGGCCGAACGGCCTACCCAGATCATGAAGATGCTGGCGCACAGGTAGGGAATGGCGCTGACCCAGCCCACGGCCACGGGGCTGGCGAAACCGAGCGACTTGACGATGGTGGGCAGCCAGAAGTTGATCGCGTACACGCCCATCTGGATGCAGAAATACACGAGGCCCAGCATCCACACATGCTTGTTGCGCAGCACGCTGGCGAAGGTGTCGGCCGTATTCGCGCTGTTGCGGCGCAGGCGTTCGTCCTCGTCGAGATCGGCGCGCAGCAGCTGCTTTTCTTCGGTATTGAGCCACTTCGCCTGGGCGATGCCATCGTTCAGCAGCACGTACACGAGAAAGCCCAGCAGCACGGTGGGAATACCTTGCAGCAGGAACATCCATTGCCAGCCGGCCAGGCCGCCGTGGCCCGCGAACGACTGCATCATCCAGCCCGACAGGGGGCTGCCCAGCAAGCCGGAAATGGGAATGGCCGACATGAACAAGCCCATGATGCGGCCCCGGCGCGAAGCGGGATACCAGTTCGTAAAGTACAGCACGATGCCGGGGAAGAAGCCCGCCTCGAACACGCCCGTGATGAAGCGCAGCGAATAGAACGCGGCCGGCGTGGTGACGAACATCAGGCAGGCCGAGGCAATGCCCCAGGCGATCATCAGGGTGCCGATGACCTTGCGCGCGCCCAGGCGGTGCAGCAGCAGATTGCTGGGCACGCCACTGGCCACGTAGCCGATGAAGAAAATGCCGGCGCCCAGGCCGTACACGCTTTCGCTCCATTGCAGCGCATCGAGCATTTGCAGCTTGGCAAAGCCGACATTCACGCGGTCCAGGTAATTGAACAGGTAGCAGATGAAGATGAAGGGGATCAGATGCCAGGTGACCTTGCGGTAGGCGTCTTCGCGCACGCGGTCCTGCGCGGACGCGCCGGCGGACAGGCTGGCGCTTGGATGGGTGGTCATGGGTGTCTCCTGACTATTTTTTATGGGATACGGCCAGCCCATCGTACAATCGCCGACAGAAACAGTCATCGTGCGGATGCATGAAGAAATATAGTGCTTTATACGATGATTCCATGCAGATGCACAAGACGGACCACCCCATGCCGAATATTGACCTTCCCCTGGCGCAGGACATCGTCCGGCGCACCATGCACATCATTCCCTTCAGCGTGAACGTCATCGATGCGCGCGGCGTGATCCTGGCCAGCGGCGACCCGCAGCGCGTGGGCGACCTGCATCCGGGTGCGCAACTGGCGCTGGCCCGGCGCGCCAGCGTGGAAATCGGCGCGGCCGACATGGCCAGACTGCCCGGCACGCGGGCCGGCATCAACCTGCCCCTGACGGTGCGCGGCGAGATTTGCGGCGTGCTGGGCCTGACGGGCGCGCCCGATGCCGTGCGCCAGTTCGGCGAACTGGTGCGGGCCATGGCGGAAATGATGCTGGAGCAGGCGCGGCTGGTCAGCGAGTTGCAGCATGAAAAGCGCTACCGCGAAGAATTCGTGTTCCAGCTCGTCTACCGCACGGGCATTTCGGACGCCAGCATGCAAGCATGGGCGGCGCGCCTGGCGGTCGATTTGCGCGTGCCGCGCGCCATGTTCGTGCTGGAAATACCGGATGCGGGCGAAGGCCCGGGCGAGCGGCTCGACCAGGTGCTGACGCAGCTGCAGCAAGTGCAGTCCGACCTGTCGGCCCGCTGGCCTTCCCTGCTGATGGCCGTCGTCTCGCCGGGCGAACTGGTGCTGCTCGACACCTTTCCCGCCAGCGGCCCGCAGCAGGCGCGCGCGGCGCAAGCCAGGCAGCGCCTGCTCGAGCTGCACCAGGTGGCGCAGCAGGCGCTCACGCCACCGGCCACCTTGGCCATGGGCGTGGCCTTGCCGGGCCTCGATGGCGCCACGGCCTCATATGAATCGGCGAAGCAGACGGCGCGCGTGGGGCGCGCCCGCGATGGCGGGCAAGCTACTTTTTCCTATCTGGAACTGAGCCTGCCCGTGCTGCTGTCCGGCCTGCAAGCGGGTTGGCAGGCCGAGCAATTGCGCCAGACCCTGGCGCGCCTGCTGGCGCACGACCGCAAGTCGGGCACCCTGATGCGCACCCTGGCTGCCTGGTTCCGCCACCACAGCCACCCGATGGCCACGGCCAGGGCCCTGCACATCCACCGCAACACACTCGATTACCGGCTGCAAAAGATCGCCGAACTGACGGGGCTGGACCTGGACGACACGGATGACCGCCTGCTGCTGTATGTCGCCCTGCAACTGAATTGACAGATGCCCGTCTACAATGTCGGCTGACCGCACAACAGGAATAGCATGAACGACGCCATCGCATGGACCAGTCTTGCCCGTACTTTCGGGCTGTTTACCGTCACTGCCGTGGCCGAACTGCTGGGCTGCTACCTGCCCATGCTATGGCTGAGCAACAAGGGCAGCGCCTGGCTGCTGGTGCCGGCCGCCCTCAGCCTGCTGGTCTTCGTGTGGCTGCTGACCTTGCATCCGGCCGCCAGCGGCCGCGTGTATGCCACGTATGGCGCCATCTATATTGCCACGGCGCTGGGCTGGCTGTGGCTGGTGGATGGCGTCACGCCGGCCTGGACCGACGTCGCCGGCGTGGGCCTGGCCCTGGCCGGCGCCGCCGTCATTGCCGTGGGACACAAGGCGCAGTAATTACGCCGCATGCCGGCGGAAGTTCGTTTCCGCCGACCACGCCGCGCTGGCGCGGGCCAGCAAGACGGCTTCGCCATCGGCCAGCCAGTCGTCCGCATCGGCGATCTTCCACATGGCTTGCAGCAGCTGGCGGCGCAAGTCCGGCTCGGTGATTTCATCGAGCAGGCTGTCGATCACGCCATTGGCCAGCTGCACGGCGCCATGCACGGTCGACGTCAGCATGTCGTCGCACAGGTCTTGCAGCAATTGCTGGAAGGCGGCCGGCTCCAGGTCGATATGCTCGAGGATCTTGCTGCGGTGCATCGCTTGCAGCTCGGCACTGGCCAGGTTGCCATCGACCACCATCATCAGGGCCAGGATACGTCCCGCTGCCTGGGGGCTGTTCATTGCATAGGTACGCATAGTTCACTTTCCATTGTCAGTTTATAAAGCGCGCCCCGCCATTGCAGGGCGCGCGGTACGGCATTTACTTCTTGTCGCTGCGGGTGATGAACACGCTGGCCACGCAGCTCGACACGATCAGCACTGCCACCACCAGCAACGATGCTTCCACCGGCACGTGGTACCACGGCATGATCAGCATCTTGGCGCCGATGAACACCAGCACCATCGCCAGGCCATACTTGAGCATGTGGAAGCGGTCAGCCACGTCCACCAGCAGGAAATACAGGGCACGCAATCCCATGATGGCGAACAGGTTCGACGTGAAGACGATGAACGGGTCCGTCGTGATGGCGAAAATCGCCGGAATCGAATCGACCGCAAATACCAGGTCCGTCACCTCGATCAGGATCAGCACGAGGAACAGCGGCGTGACATAGCGCAAGCCACCCTTTGCCACGAAGAAACGCTCGCCATGGTCGCCGTCGGCCACCCGCAAGTGGCGGCGGGCAAAGCGCAGCACGGGGTTGTTCGCCACGTCCGGCTCCGCATCGGCAGCCACCAGCATGCGCATGCCGGTCACCAGCAGGAAGGCGCCAAACAGGTACAGCACCCAGCTGAACTCGCTCACCACCCACGCACCGGCCATGATCATCACGGCGCGCATGACGATCGCGCCCAGCACGCCATAGATCAACACACGGCGCTGGTACTGGATCGGCACCTGGAAGGCGCTGAAGATCAGCAGGAAGACGAACACGTTATCGACCGACAGCGCTTTCTCGATCAGATAGCCGGAGAAAAATTCCAGCGCCTTCTGGTTGGCGATCTCGGGACCGGCCGTGCCGTTCAGGTACCACCACAGCCCGCCGTTGAACAGCATGGCCAGGCTGACCCACACGAGCGACCATGTCGCCGCTTCCTTGACGCCCACCTTGTGCGCCTTGTTGCCGCCAAAGACGAACAAGTCCAGCGCCAGCATCACCAGAACAAAGGCGATGAAGCCGGCCCACATGGGTGCCGTCGCAATACTTTCCAGGCCGTTCATCGGCGGCCTCCGCAACTATCTGTTTGTATCCTGAGGTCCATGACACTCTCCTTGCATGAATTGAGCTGCCATCATAGTCCGAATATAAACATCGAACAAATCGAATATAATTTAATAATATGTCGAAAAAATCGATGTATTAATCTGCCGGGAAAAACCATGTCGACACTCAACTTCAAGCACTTACGCTATTTCTGGATGGTGGCCAAGACGGGCAGCATCGCCCGCGCGGCCGAGCAGCTGCACCTGACGCCGCAATCGATCTCCGGCCAGCTCAGCGAGTTTGCCGATACCCTCGGCGTGGAACTGTTCCGCCGCAGCGGGCGCCAGCTGGAATTGACGGACACGGGCCGGCGCATCCTCAGCCATGCCGAAAGCATTTTCAGCACGGGCGATGAATTGCTGGAAATCGTGCGCGACCAGTCGCGTACGACAACGACGACCTTCCGCGTAGGCTGCGCCGATTCCGTGTCGAAACTGATCGCCTGCCGCCTCGTGGAGCCGGCGCTGGGCCTGGCCGAACCGCTGCGCATCATTTGCCGCGAAGGACGGCTGGCCAGCCTGCTGGCGGACCTGGCCGTGCACCGGCTCGACCTGATCATGGCGGACCGCCCCATGCCGGCCCACTTGAGCGTGCGCGGCTTTAACCATTTGCTCGGTGAAAGCGGCATGACCCTGTTCGGCACGCCAGCCCTGGCCGCCACGCTGAACGGCGGCTTCCCGCAATGCCTGGACGGCGCGCCGCTGCTGCTGCCAGGCGAAGACTTCGCCATTTACGGGCGCTTGCTGCAATGGCTCGGCGACAACAACCTGCACCCGCGCATCGTCGGCGAGTTCGACGACAGCGCCATGATGAAGGCGTTCGGCCAGTCCGGCGCCGGCCTGTTCTTCGCCCCCACCGTCATCGCGCCCCAGGTGTGCGAGCAATACGCCGTGGTGGCGCTGGGCCGGGTCGACAGCCTCGTCGAGCAAGTGTATGCGATCACCACGGAACGGCGCTTGCGCCACCCGGCCACCGTCGCCATCAGCCAGAGCGCGCGGCGCGAGCTGTTCGTGTAAATCCGTTCAGCCGCTGACGACGATCTTGCCCGGCTGCCCGCCCCGCTCCAGCAGCGCATGCGCGCGCCGCAAGGTGGCCGCGTTCATCGGCGACAAGCGCTGCCGTAGCGTATGGCGCAGCACGCCCTCGTCCAGCAGCCGCGCCACGCGGTTCAGGATGCGGTGCTGCTCGATCATGTCTTCGGTGGCAAACAAAGGCCGCGTAAACACCATTTCCCAGTGCAAGGAGATGCTCTTGCCCTTCAGCGGCGCCGCATCGAAAACATCGTGGTCGTCGATGACGGCCAGCTTGCCGTGCGGCGCGATGAGCTCCAGCAATTCCATGAAATGCAGCGCCGTGTGCGACAGCGCCGCGATGTGGCGCACGGGCGCTACGTTCAATGCCGCCACCTGCGCCGGCAGGGGTTGTGTATGGTCGATCACGTGCTGCGCGCCCATGGCCCGGCACCATTCCATGCTGTCGCCACGCGAGGCCGTGGCGATCACCGTCAAACCCGTCAACTGGCGCGCCAGCTGGATCAGCAGCGAGCCGACGCCGCCCGCGCCGCCCAGCACCAGCAGGCCGCCCCGTTCCTGCCTGTCGCCAGGCACGATGGCAAAGCGCTCAAACAGCAGCTGCCACGCCGTCAGCGCCGCCAGCGGCACGCTGGCGGCCTGCGCAAAATCCAGGGTCGCCGGCATGCGCCCCGCGATGCGCTCATCGACCAGGTGATATGCGGCATTTGCGCCCGCGCGGTCGAACGAACCCGCGTAATACACGGCTTGCCCCGGCGCAAACAGGGTCACTTCGCTGCCCACCGCATGCACGATGCCGGCCGCATCCCAGCCCAGAGTCGTGACGCCATCGGGTACCGTCACCAGCCCCGCGCGCACCTTGGTATCGAGCGGGTTGATACCGACGGCGCGCACCTGCACCAGCACGTCGCGCGGGCCGGGCACGGGCATCGGGCCTTCCATGTCGAACAGGCCGCCTTGTTCGTCCACACTGCTTCCTTTCTTGAAACCGATCATCTTCATTGCATGCTCCAGGTAAATCCGCATGGTAAGCAGCCACGCGAGAAAGAAAAATATGCTTCAATGCGTTTCACACCTGACCAAACCGTCATGAATCATGCAAGACATCGATAATCTCTCCGGCGTGGCTCTGTTCGTGCAACTGGCGCAGGCGGGCAGCTTTGTCGCCGCCGCGCGCCAGGCCGGCATTTCGCCCTCGGCCGTCAGCAAGAGCCTGGCCCGGCTCGAGCAGCGACTGGGCACGCGCCTGTTCCAGCGCAGCACGCGCCAGCTGAGCCTGACGGCGGAAGGCAAGCTGTTCCTCGCGCGCAGCGAACGCATCCTGGCGGAAATGCAGGCAGCGCAGGAGGAACTGGCGGGCACGCTGGCGCCGCGCGGCCGCCTGCGCCTGGGCTTGCCGGAACTGGGCAGCGTATTCCTGCCCGCGCTGGCTGATTTTTCCCAACGACACCCAGCCATCGCCCTCGACCTGGACTTTTCCGACGCGCTGGCCGATGTCGTCGGCGACGGTTTCGACGCCGTCATCCGCATCGGCGCACCGCGCGATTCGCGCCTGGCCGCCCGCAAGCTGGGCCAGTTCCGCTCCTGCCTCGTGGCCTCGTCCGCCTATCTGGCGCGCCACGGCACGCCCAGCCATCCCCTTGAACTGCAACAACATGCTTGCCTGCACTACCGCTTTCGCCACAGCGGCAAGGTCGAACAGTGGCAACTGCGCCAGCAAGCCGAGGCGCCGGCGCCGGATTTGCCACTGTCCATGGTCTGCAACAACGTCGAAGCGCGGCTGCACTTCGCCCGGCAAGGCCTGGGTATCGCCTGGCTGCCCGACTTTTATGTGCGCTCCGCCATCGCTGACGGCAGCCTCATCGAAGTGCTGAGGGACTACGCGATCACCGCCCAGCCGGCCCACAGCTGCTGGCTGCTGTGGCCATCCGGACCGCACCTGGCGCCGAAAGTGCGGGCCCTCGTCGATTTCCTTGCCGAAACAGACATACTGTTGCCAGTCGCCCACGGATGAGGCGAACGAAATACATTTGAGCAAATATATCTATATAATGGCAAGTCTCCCCGACGCCCTGCGCGCCCCTCCTGGACTTGCCGCAATGAAGCACTTGCACGATATTCCCTCTGCCTTCAAGCATGAATTTGCCAACCCGCGCCTGTGGTGGTCGCGCGCCGTCGTCGTCGGCATGGCCGCCATCGCGGGGCTCGTCGTCGTGGGCTTTACGTGGCTGGCGGAGGAAGCGCTGGACTTGTTTCTTTTTTTTAACGGCAAGGTCTGGTGGTTCGCCCTGCTGTGGACGCCGGCCTGCGCCGCCCTGCTGGTCTGGCTGACGCGCCGCTACGCGATGGGCGCGGCCGGCTCCGGCATCCCGCAAGTGATGGCCACCCTGGATCCGGCCGTGGCGCCCGAGCAGCGCTCACTGTTCGTGTCCCTGAAACTCAGCGCCGCGAAAATCGTCCTGACGGCGGGAGGCTTGCTGGGCGGATTGTCGCTGGGGCGCGAAGGGCCATCCGTGCAGATCGCCGCCGGCGTGATGCTGGCCACGCGTCGCTGGCTGCCCCGTCACTCGCAGGTGAGCGCCCATTCCCTGCTGGTGGCAGGCGGCGCGGCCGGCATCGCGGCCGCCTTCAACACGCCGCTGGCCGGCGTCATGTTTGTCATCGAGGAACTGTCGCGCTCGCCGGAGCAGCGCAACAGCGGCCTCATCGTCGCCGGCATCGTGCTGGCCGGCATGATGGCCGTGTCCATCCACGGCAACGCCACCCACTTCGGCATCATCCATCCGGGTCCCATCGGCCTGGCGCTGGCCTTGCCGGGCTTGCTCGTCACCCTGGTGGCGGGCGTGGCGGGCGGCCTGTTTGCGCGGCTGCTGCTGGCGTCCGCCCGGGGCAATCCACTGGGCAAATTGTCTGCGTGGAGAAAAGGTCGGCCCGTGCTGTTCGCCGCCGTCTGCGGTGTGCTGGTGGCGGCCATCGGCATCGCCAGCCATGGCGCCACGTTCGGCAGCGGCACCGTGGCCACGCGCGCCATGCTGGAAGGCTCGTCCGACGTGGCGCCCGCCTTTGTCGCCTTCAAATACGTAGCGACATGGCTGACCGTGTGGTCGGGCGTGCCGGCAGGCATTTTCGCCCCCTCCTTGGCCATCGGCGCCGGCATCGGCCACGATATCGCCGTGCTGCTGCACTACCCACATGCGCCCGCCCTGATCGCGCTGGGCATGGTGGGTTTCCTGGCCGCCGCCACGCAGGCGCCGCTGACGGCGTTTATCATCGTCATGGAAATGGTCGACGGCCACGGCATGGTGCTGAGCCTGATGGCCTGCGCCGTCGTGGCCAGCACGGTCTCGCGCGTGCTGAGCGAACCGCTGTACGGGGCGCTGGCGCAGCTGCAATTGCAACGGCTGCCACTGTCGCAAGCAGGCAGGGACACTACATCGTAAACGGAAACGGCTGCATGCCCGCCTGCCTGTCATCGGGGGCGACGACGGCCAACAAGGCACTCAAACCCTGGTTCAGGTGGGCCAGGCTGGCAGCGTCCAGCTGGGCCAGTGCGCTGGGCAGCAAGCCGCGTGCCGGCTGCGGCGCGCCGGCGATCACGGCCTGCCCTTCCGCCGTCAGGGTCAGGGTGACCACGCGCTGGTCGGGCTGGTCGCGCGCCTTGCGCACATAGGATTTTTTCACCAGCGCCTCGACCAGGTTGCTGGCCGTCGTCTGGTGGATCGACATCTTGCCGGCCAGCTCGCCCATGCGCAGGCCCGGCCGCTCCAGCAATTCCTGCATCACCCACAATTGCGCGCCCGACACACCGCATTGCTTCTCGATCTGCGCCGAATGCCGCTGCGCCGTGCGCATGACGACGCGCATGTTTTGCAAGGCCATGCCCTGCGCCCTGGCTATCGCCGATACTTCCGCTTCCGCCACCATTGCCTCCAGTTATCCCGCCGGCTTCGCGCCTGCTGGCGGGCCGGAATGCATACATGATACCTGCAATGGCGGCGCGGAACTAACTGCCTGTCACAGGCTGGCCATCCTGCCACGCCTGTTCCAGCACCAGCTTGCCGGCCTTGTCCCAGCGGCGCTCGATGCCGTGCTTCTTGCCGTGTTCGTACGGCACGATCTGCTGCAGGCTGCCATCGCTGTACCAGGTCTGCAACAAGCCATGGCGCTGGCCGTGGACAAACGGGGTCACGCTGGCGCGCACGCCGTTGGCATGCCAATCCGTCGTATCGCCGTGGTCGCGCCCCCGTGCGTCTTTCTGCCACGCAAAGATGGGCCGGCCGTTCGGACCCCACGTTTGCAAGCTGAGCACGGCACCTTTCCGGTACAGCGTCTTGTTCGACATGACGCCATTGCCATGGCTTTCAAACGACCAGCCATCGGGCTGGCCGTGCACCCACACGGTTTTGGCCAGCACGCTGCCGTCCTGGGCAAGCATGACAAACTCGCCCTCGCGCTGGCCATTGACATACTGTCCCCGCCGGTGCAGCTTGCCATCGGCATAAAACGATTCCTCCACGCCATCCATCTGGCCATTGCGGCGATATGAGCGGCTGCTGACGGCGCCATTCGCGCCATACGACACGTGCTCGCCATCGGCCATCTCGTCGCCGTGATACAAGGTGCGGTTCATCAGCTGGCCATTCTCGTGATACGTTTCCGAGATGCTGTCGCGCCCGTTCGGCAGCGCCGTCACCTTTTGCTTGACCTGGCCATTCTCGAAATACACGCAGCCGCCCAGCAGCTCCTGGCCCTGGGCATTGAAGTAGGTTTCGCGCAGCAGCTGGCCATTCTCGTAGTAGTACTTGCGAAAACGCACGAACTTGACCTGGCTCAAGTCCAGGTCGGTGGCATAGGTTTCAAAGGCCAGCACGCCCGGCGTGTCGGGAAATTCGAGCCGCACGTGCCAGGCGCTCAGCGCCTCGTCGCGCACGGGTGGCATACGCAGCGCATAGGCGGCGCGGCGCTGGTTGCTCGGCATGAAATTTTCATCCAGATACATGGTCTGGTCTTCCTCCTGTAGCGTTGGTGCCGGGGTTTGCGTTGGCGTTGGCGTCTGCGCCGCCGGCTGTTCCTGTGCCGCCAGCGGCAGGGCCAGGGCCATGCCCAGCAAGGCCGCCAGTGCAGCCTGTGCCGCGCGCGTCGTCTGTTGTGTGTGCATTGTGTTCCGTTGCAATGTTATTGTGCGGGCGCCATCATAATGGAAAGCAACGTTTTCCCCTGTCACGAAAGAAATCCGTGCACTTGCCCGCCGCCCCCAGCGACACCCAGATACTGGACACCATCGACGCCTGGATCGCCGACCTGGCGCGCGGCGATTACGCGTGCGCCCATGCGCGCACGGCGCACGACGCCTACTATGGCTGGACGCCGGCGCTGCTGCGCGCCGTGATCGAAGGGTATGGTTTGCCAGAGCCGTATGCGGATGGCACGGTGTATCGCGTCACGCCGGCAGCGCAAGCCAGCGGTGCGCCGCACGCGCGCTGTGTCGAGCGCCCGGCAGGCGAAGTTGGTGGCGCGGCAATTGCAGAAGCGTGCCATTCCCTGCCCCTGAACGGCGCCTGGTCGGATCTCACCGCCACGTTTCGCGTGGATGGAACGGCGCTGGGCGGCACGCTGGTATTACAGGAAATTCACGTTTTCTAAGCCGCGCTATCCTTGACGGGCGACAACTGGCTCGCATGCAGGCGCGCATACGCGCCACCCTGTTGCAGCAAGTCCGTGTGGCTGCCCGATTCCACCAGCCGTCCGCCCTGCATGACGACGATGCGGTCGGCGCTTTCGATGGTGGACAAACGGTGGGCGATGACGATGGTGGTGCGGTTGCGCATCAGCACTTCCAGCGCCGCCTGCACGGAACGCTCCGACTCCGTGTCCAGCGCGCTGGTCGCTTCATCGAGCAAGAGAATCGGCGCGTCCTTGTACAGGGCGCGCGCGATGGCCAGGCGCTGGCGTTGTCCGCCCGACAGGCGCGAACCGTTCTGGCCCGCCTGCGTGGCATAGCCTTGCGGCAGTTGCATGATGAAGTCGTGCGCATAGGCGGCGCGCGCCGACGCTTCGATGCGGGCCTGGTCCGGGGCCGGGTCGCCGTACGCGATATTGGCCGCCATCGTATCGTTGAACAAAATCACGTCCTGGCTGACGAGAGCGAACTGGCGCCGCAGGGCCAGCAAGGCGTAGTCGCGCACCTCCATGCCGTCGAGCAGTATCCGGCCGCCGCTGACGTCATAGAAGCGCGGCAGCAAGCCCAGCAAGGTCGTCTTGCCGCCGCCGGAACCGCCCACCAGGGCCACCGTCTCGCCGGCGCGGATGTCGAGCGTGATATCGCTCAAGGCAGTGGGCGCATCGGGATCGTCGCTGTTGTAGCGGAACTGCACATTCTGCAAGGACAAATTTCCCTGCACGGCCGCCGGGGCCACTGTGCCCGGGTCCGGTTCCAGCGGCGTGTCGATCAGGCCGAAAACGGACTCGGCAGCCGCCAGGCCACGCTGCAGCGGTTCATTGATCTTCGTCAAATTCTTGATCGGCGACTGCATGGCCATCAAGGCGCCCATGAACGCAACAAAAGCGCCTGGCGTGATGGCGCCGCTTTGCGCCCGCAGCATGGCAAAATAGATCACGGACGACAAGGTAATACCGACGAGCATCATGATGAAGCCGGAATTCATGGCCGAGGTAGCCGCATGCTTGACGGCCAACTGGCGGTTGCGCTTGACCACGTCGACGAAACGCGCCTGTTCATAGTCTTGCCCGCCGAAGATTTTCACTACGCGCTGACCGGCGATGCTTTCGTCCAGCACGGACGTCAGCTCGCCCACGGCTTGCTGCGAACTCTTGCTCAGGTGGCGCATGCGGCGTCCCGCCAGGGTCACGACGATGGCCACGATGGGCATCGACGCCATGCAGAACAGGGCCAGTTTCACGTCGATGCTGAACAGCAGGATCAAATAGCCGACGGTGGCGACGGAATCGCGCACCATCACGTTGAGCACGTTCAAGCCAGCCTGCGACACCTGGCTCGCGTCGAAGGCCACGCGCGACTGCGTCAGACTGGTGGTGGTGGTATCGAAAAAGCGGCTGGGCAGGCGCATGATGGTGGCGAACATTTTTTCGCGCAAATCGGCCTGCACGCGGCTCGATAGCCACACGGAGCCATAATCGCCGGCAAAGCTCGACACCATGCGCAGCACGGCCAGGCCCAGGATGGTGGCGGGAATCACCCACAAGTCCACCTGCCCCGCCTGTGCCGGCAAGAAACGGTCGACCCAGCCCTGCAACATGCCCATCACGCCCGATGCGGGCGCGACCTGCGTGCTGGCCGTCGTACGCATGGCGTCGACGACGTTTTGCAACTGGCGGATTAACAACACATCGGTGGCGGACGCCACGCCCACGGCCAGCAAGGTGGCGGCAACGATGGCGCCATAGCGGCGAAACTGCCCGGCCAGGCGGAAAAACAGGAGGCGACTTTGCTGCATGCAGGTGAGAAAAGTGAGGGTAAAGCGTGATTCTAACCGCTGCCTGACTTACCTAGAGGAAAGTCGCACCTTGCCGGTGCAGAACCGGCAAGGGAACAACACGGACGATCAGCTCTTCGCCACTTTCCAGGCGGCCGTGCCGGCCTTGCAGACCTTCAGCTTGAGCGTCTGTTCCTGGCCCTTGGCGCTCAAGGCTACCTGCACCTTGCGGCAGGTTTGCGCATCCGTTTTTTCCGTATCGCTGGCCGTGATTTCCGCGGCGATGCGCACGGAATTGCGCAAGCCTTCATTGCTCCATTGTACGGTTTCGCCATCCTTCTTGTCATTGAGCACGTCGGTGACGGCCTTGACGAAGACGGGTTTGTCGTTCTTGTTCAGGTAAGCCATCGGCGTATCGGCCAGGAAACCCAGGCCGACGGCGGAAGCGGAAGCGCTGCAGGCTGCCAATGCCAAGGCGGCGACGATTTTCCGATAGTGTGTACGCATCATGTCCTGCCCTTTAAAGTGATTTCGATAGTAGCTACAGTATGACCCGAAATGACTCCGCATCATACTTTTAATGCAGGCATTCTATATTTGTTTACTAAAAGCAAGTGTACGCTTGAGCTGGTACCGCCTTGCCTCGCGCCACAAGCTGGCTGCGGCCAACAGCGTTGGCAAGCCCGCACGGCTGCCGCATAATGCGGGCATGTTCAAACTGACTTTTCTCGGCACGTCTTCCGGCGTGCCCACGCGCTACCGCAACGTCACGTCGCTGGCCCTGCAAACCACGCACAACCGCGACTGGTGGATGATCGATTGCGGCGAAGCGACGCAGCACCGGTTGCAGCGCATCCCCCTGTCCGTGCACGACCTGGTCGGCATCTGCATCACCCACGTGCATGGCGACCACAGCTATGGTCTGCCGGGCTTGCTGGCCAGCGCCTCGATGACGGGGCGCAAGAAGCCCCTGCTGCTGATCGCCCCGAACGCCATCAAGGCGTGGATCGACGCGACCTTGCTGCACACGGAGCTGTTTTTGACGTACCCGCTGATCCACATCGACGTGGACAGCGCGTCAGTCGTGCATGAAGCAGCGGGCTTGACCATCGAGCGCCACGCGCTGTCGCACCGCGCACCGAGCGTGGGCTATCGTTTTGCGCTGGAAACGAGCAGATGGAAGCTGGACAAGACGGCCCTGCTGGCGGCCGGCGTGCCGCCCGGCCCCGCCTGGGGACTCTTGCAGGCGGGCCAGGATGCGATCCTGGACGATGGCACGGTACTAGCGGCCGGCGCTTTCCGCCAGACGGAAACGCAGCGCGCCACGGTGGTGATCGGCGGCGACAACGACACGCCGTCGTTGCTGGCGGATGCCTGTGCCGGTGCGCAATTGCTCGTGCATGAAGCCACTTACACGGAAGCGATGCTGCAGAAAGTGGGCCCCGGCCCCACGCACAGTTCCGTGCAGCGCGTGGCGCAGTTCGCCGAAGCGGTGCACCTGCCGAACCTGATCCTCACCCACTTCAGCGCCCGCTATCACCATGCGGACGGCATGGCCGAGCTGGAAGCGGAAGCGCGGCTGCATTACTCAGGCAAGCTGTTCCTGGCGCGCGATTTCGACAGCTATGAGCTCGATGCGGCCGGCGAACTCAGCAAGCTGCCGGTAAAGAAATCTAGTGGGGATTGACACCGTACTGCGCCGCATACTCGGCCGCCAGCGCGCGCGCCGCTTGCTGCTGTGAGGGCGTGAGGATTTCCAGCAACTGGTCGCGGTTCTTGATCGATTGCGTACTGCCCGCCTCGGCCGGCATGGCGATCCACGCATACGCCTGCACGTAATCGAGCTCCACGCCCTGCCCTTGCGCGTACAGCAAGCCGTATTCATTCTGCGCCGACAGGGAGCCGGCCTCGGCCGCCTGCTTGTACCAGAACGCCGCCTCGGCATAGTCTTGCGGTACGCCATCGCCCTTGCGGTAAGCCTGCGCCAGGTTGAATTGCGACTGACCATCGCCCGCCTCGGCCGCCTGGCGTCCGTAAGCCAGCGATTGCGCCATGTCTTGCGCGACGCCATCACCGCTCGCATACATCAGGGCCAGGTTGGCCAGCGACGGCGGAAAGCCCGCCTGCGCGGCGGCCGTGAACAGCTCCACCGCTTTCGGCAAGTCTTGCGTCACGCCATGGCCCTGGTAATACAGGCTGGCCAATAAATGCTGGCCGGCCGGATCGCCGGTGCGCGCCGCCGCGTCGAATTGCCTGAACGCCTCGGCGTGATGACCGTCGTTATAAGCGAGGATGCCCGCTTCATTCAAAGATTCGGGAGAGGATGTCATCAGAATTCCTTGTTCGGGGATTTTTTTCATTGTACACAGCACTGTGCCGCGCCGAATGCACGATAGGAAACGGTGTAGCGCATTGCCCAAATCATGCGTTATGATCGTTCTCCGCCTGATGCAATCAGGGCATTGCGCCCCAATACCCGCCCAAGAATATCGCCATGAAACTGATTGCTCTGCTTTTATCCCTGTTTTCCACCTCGGCTTATTGCGGCACCTTGCACCTGGACAAAGCCGCGACAGGCAAAGTATGGCAAGCGGCCAATATCCGCTATGCGAATCACGATGAAAAACAGACCTACCAGCTGAACATCGGCAAGCAGTGGATCAATGGCAGTTGCAGCGGCAGCGGCACGGGCAATTTGCACGCGCTGCTGGTCGACATGAATTTCGACGGCCATGCCGACCTGTGGGTGACCGGTTACACGGATAGCCAGGGGCGCATCCGCTGTTCCGATGTGTGGCTGTGGGATGCGCCGGCGAAGCAATACCGTTTCAACAAGCTATTATCTGCCATTCCGAATCTGAATATCAGCATGGCCGATCAAGGAATCCAAGGCGGCATTCCCAATTGCGGCTGCGCGGCGCAATGTTTTTATGAGGACAGCTATAAATGGCAGGCGAACAAGTTAATCACCATTGCCCGGCGCGAACAGGATTGCGAGCGCTATCGGGAATATCGCGCGAATGAAAAAAACGACTTGATCATCGTCAAAGATGAAATCATCAATAGTGGCAATCCTGACCAGCAAGCCATCGAAAATACAAATGTAGTTGACTGGCAGCGCCATGCGCAAACCATGCGCAAATCCTGGGAATGATATTTATCCCACCACGCAATTGACACGACACCTCGAGTAAATACATGACGACACATCCAGCATCGATTACTTTCCATGCCGCCAAGGCGGAAGACACGCCAGCCTTCATCGAATTGCGCGGCAAGACGCGGCAAAACGCGATACCCAGGGAACGCCTGGCGGCAGTCGGCATCACGGCCGAGTCCTGGGCGGAAATGATGCGCTCGGGCAGCCTGCCTGGCCAGGTCTGCCATCACGACGGCCAGCTGGCCGGCTACTGCTTTGGCGAGCGCGACACGGGCGAAATCATCGTCCTGGCCCTGCTGCCGGAATTCGAAGGCTTAGGCATCGGCAAGACCTTGCTGGAACTGGTGATGACGGAACTGCGGGCCCAAGGCCATCAACGGCTGTTCCTCGGCTGCTCCAGCGATCCCGCCTCGCGCTCCTACGGCTTTTACCGTTACCTGGGCTGGACGGCGACGGGCGACACGGACAAATATGGCGACGATGTGCTGGAGTTTCGCTTTACGGCCTAAGCGGTCAAGCGGTTGGCATCCCACACGCGCATCACCTGCGTAATGGCAGCGTCAAACACGGCGTAGCCAACGCCATCGCGGGTCTGGATCGCCACGCCCGATAAAAAGCTGTCGAAGACGGATGCCAGCGCCGCTGCGTCCGTATCTGCGGGCAATTCGCCGCTGGCCATACCCCGCTCCACGCAGCGCACAAAGCCGGCGCGCGTGCGGGCGCGTGAAGCCGTCAGCGGTGCAGCCACGGCCGCATGCTCGATCGTCGGCGCGCTCATGCAGCCGAGCGCCACCATGCAGCCGGGCGGATGTCCCGCATCGGACTGCATGCGGGACGACTGGCGCAAGGCCTGCTCAATGGCCGCGCGCGGCGCCAAGTCATCGTCCCACAAGCATTCCGTCACGCGGGCGAACGTATCCAGATAACATTGCGCCGCTTCGCGGAACAGCGCTTCCTTCGAACCGAATGCCGCATAAAAGCTGGGCGCGGAAATGCCGCCGCCCAGGCTCGCCTTGAGCTGACTCAAGGACGTCGACTCATATCCCTGCTGCCAGAATAAATACATGGCCTGTTCGACCGCTGCCTGCCGGTCGAACGTGCGCGGCCGTCCCATTTGCGCCATCGATCGCTCCCTTTCATCTACTTACATACTACTCGATACAGAAGTCATTGACAACGCGGCGCGCCATCGCCTATATTTATACCGATCGATACATATGTACCGCTATAACGGTCGGGGAATTCCTGCGCCCGATTACTTTACAAGGATGTTTGCCGTGAATCACGCTACGCTCATCACCGGAACCAGCCCTGCGCTGGCCGACCGCCTCCCCGTTGCCGGCCTCCTGGCCCTGGCCATGACGGGTTTTATCTGCATCGTCACGGAAACCTTGCCCGCCGGCTTGTTGCCGCAAATCAGCGCGGGCCTCAACATCAGTGCCGCGCTGGCCGGGCAAATGGTCACGGCCTATGCGCTCGGCTCCCTGCTGGCGGCCATTCCGCTCACTATCGCCACGCGCGGCTGGCGCCGCCGCAACGTGCTGTTGCTGACCATCATCGGCTTTCTCGTGTTCAACACCATCACGGCCCTGTCGTCCCACTACTGGCTGACCCTGGCGGCCCGTTTCTTTGCCGGCATGGCGGCCGGGCTGGCGTGGAGCTTGCTCGCCGGCTACGCGCGCCGGATGGTGGCGCCGCATCAGCAAGGCCGCGCACTGGCGCTGGCCATGGTGGGCGCGCCCGTCGCCCTATCCCTGGGCGTACCGCTGGGCACCTTGCTCGGCTCGCTCGTCGGCTGGCGCGCCGCGTTCTGGATCATTTCCGCGCTGACATTGATCCTGATCGCCTGGGTGCTGGTGAAGGTGCCCGACTACCCGGGCCAGTCCATCCATGAGCGCCTGCCCCTGCGCCGCGTCTTCACGACGCCGGGCGTGCGCCCCGTGCTGGTCGTCGTGATCGCCTGGATGCTGGCCCACAACATTCTCTACACCTACATCGCCCCGTTTGTGGCCCCGGCAGGACTGACAGAGCGAGTCGACTTGGTGCTGCTCGTCTTCGGCGCCGCCGCCATGGCCGGCATCTGGATCACAGGCAAACTGGTCGAGCGCCACCTGCGCGCCACCGTGCTGGCCAGTCTGGCCGTGTTCGCCGCGACGGCCTTCGTGCTGGGCCTTGCGTCGCACATCCCCTTTGTGATCTACCTGGGCATGGCCATCTGGGGACTGAGCTTTGGCGGCGCGGCAACGCTTTTACAAACAGCGCTGGCGGACACGGCCGGCAGCGGCGCCGACGTGGCCTTGTCGATGAATGTGGTGGCGTGGAATGGGGCGATTGCGGCAGCGGGCGCGGTGGGCGGCGCCCTGCTGGAAACCTGGGGCGCGAACGCTTTCCCGTGGGCGATGGTCAGCTTGCTGCTGTTGGCATTCGTGATCGCCTGGTCGGCCCGCGAACATGGCTTTCGGCCCGGACGGCGCAGCGGCGGCGCGCCCGTGACCGGCCATTAAAAAGACGCTCTAATCAGCCGCCGGTACGCTCAGAATGCGGGGCACGTGGCCTGTATGCACAAGGAAATCGACGAAGGCGGCATGCGACAGCGCCACCGTGGCCGTGTTGCGCAGCGGATGAGCTTGCACTGAATCCGCGTCCCACACAGCCTGGTCCAGCACCAGTTCCACCGCCTGGGCGCTGTCGTGTATCAGCGCAAACAGGCTGACGGACCCCGGCGTAATACCCAAGTGCTGCAGCAGGCGTTCGGGCGAAGCCATGCTCAGCTTGCTCGCCGGCAGCAAACGTCCCAGCGCCGCCAGGCCGACGCGCTTATCGAAAGGCACGATGACGAGAAAATGCCGGCGCCCCTTCTCGTCGCGCACGAACAGGTTTTTCACCATCAAGCCGGGCATGGCTGGCACGTGAATCAGTGCTTCATTGATGGTATGCACGGCCGGGTGCTCGACGACTGGGCAATCGGCGGCATTGCTTTCCAGCCAGCGGGACAGGGTTTCTTGCATGGTGATTCCTCAGCTCGGACGCGATGAGGAATTGTAGCGGGTCAATGCGTGGCGGGGATTGCCCTCAAGGCTTATTCTCCGGCTCCTTGTCAGCCTTGTCGGCCGCCGCCAGCCCCCAGTCATTCCAGCCTTCCCCAAACAGCTCGATCGGATGCTGCGTGCGCTCGGAACCATTGCCACAACGCATGGCGTCCGGCGGACAATACTTGTCGCAGCCCCAACAGATGCGCTCGGGGTTCTTGGGATTCAGGGGAAAGGGCTTGGCCATGGGAAGGACGCAGTCGGTTGAAGTCTCCTTATTGACTCTAGACCCGGCGCGGGACGTGGTCAAATGAATTCCAGTGAGGAATTTGTCCGAGGTCAATTCTATGCAGATGGCGGGTGTGGCGGCAAGACACAGTCCCCTTCCAGCACGATACGCGCCACATTGGCCTTGCCTTCCGCGGCTGGCCGCGCCTTGAGTTCATCCAGCGCATACACCATCGTCACCATGGCGCCAGGCACGAACAGCTTGATGTCGTGCTTGCTGTGCGTGTAGATGCTCTCGTCGAGTGTCGAGCCATCCTCCAGGCGCAAGGTAAAGCTGTTGACTTGATCCCCACGCCGGCTATCCTGGCCCGCGAAATACGTGCGTTCGATCCTGCCCGTCACCGTTCGGGTCGTGATCCGGCCGGCTTTGATGCTTTCCCATCACTCGTCGGAGGCGAACAGGCCGTGGCTGCCTTTCAAGCCCATGTACGGCCTAGTGATGTCGAGGGTGAGGAATTGCATTTTGACGATGCGGGCCGGGTCTTGTGCCAGGGCTTTGGCGAGGGTATAGACAGGTTTCATTGAGCTGCATTTTACCGAGGACGAGAATTAACATAGCTTATATAAGATTGAAAATCTCGGCTGGATGAACGGCGCTCAGGGAATGCCAGCACTTTATAATATTGCCAATCATAACAAGTACTCATATCAACCAACACTCTCATTGATCAAATAACTATGTTATCAAAAATATTGTCCGGCCTGCTCTTGCGCTCGAAAACCTTGCGCACACTAGTGCTGTTTTCCTTCACACTCGCTTGCACCGGAGTGTCCGCCGAAGGCTTTCAAGACATCACCGCCGGACAAACCTTGGGCAGCGTCAAGGCACAATTTCCCGCTGCAACCATTGAATCCGTCGAAGCCGCATGGGTAACGGAGTCGGACGGTTTCTATCGACTGTCAGGCCCGGGCTTTCCCGGCAAGTTATACTTGGTGTTTTCCGACATGCGGCCTTTTTACCGAAAAATGCTTGAAAAGACAAGTGAGAAAATAGAAGCTTCTCCCCTAGGCACGATCACGAGAAAGGATGTATTCACTTTCGAGTATTGGACTAAATCGGCAAATGAAACTACCGATAACAGTTTAAAGATAAACAATATGCGCTGGGTGCCGGACGCATCCATTCCGCTGCAACGCTATATTGCCAAATATGGGAAACCCGACGAATCGGGTTTCAGCGACGCTAACATGCGGCCCTATGCCGCGTGGACGAAACGCGGTATTTATCTCAATTTATCGGATGATCAGAAAGAGGTTAACTCCGTTGAATTTTCCTTCACAAAAGAAGAGGAACGCGTAGCGTGCCGCAAGAAGCATCAGAAAGCCGATTGGGCCAAGGAGTGTGCATAAGGCAGCACGCAAGCGGCGCCGGATGAAGGCAGGCTTGGGGTATGGACAGATGTATTGTCCGCTGTGAAAGCTTTCTTGATCTCCCTCACGACTTGACGCTGATGCTTGAACGTTTGTGCCGCGTGCAGCAAGTGCCCGTATGGACGGCAATCATCGAATGAAGTCGCCAGGAGCGCGCACCAAGGCTCCATGATGCCAGCGGCTGCCTCGCCGGCATGAACGTTCAGTTATTTGAGCACCTGCACTCTGTTAAAATAGCTAAAAATTTTAATGATCAGATCATGAGTAACCTGGATTTTTCAAACACAAGGAATGTGCTTAGCAAATGAAAGCCATTATATTCTGCACCAGCTTTATTAAAGATGCCCCGTCATGGGAAAGCCGGTATCAACGGTGGCTCGATTACTACCAAGATATTCCAATCAATGCAGTAAAGAATATAATGATCGATGATGGATCGCCATTTCTTCCACCTGCCGACATTATCAATACAGTTTCCGATAGCACCCCGCTGGCTTCGAATGGCGACAAAAACCTCATCATTCGCTTCGATAATAACCTGGGACGGCAAAGCGGGGCCGACTACCCTGGCTGGTGGCGCAGCTTTCTCCACTCAGTCAAGGTGGCAAATGAATTAGGCGCGGATAAAATCATCCATATCGAATCGGACGCCTATATCATGACGCCGCGCCTGGTCAATTTCATCAATGAAATCGAATCAGGCTGGAACGTCCTGTGGTCGCCGCGCTATCGTTTTCCAGAGACGGCCATTCAAGTTATCTGCAGAGATCAATTTGAAATTTTTGAGAAATTCAAGGATAAGCATCCCGATTATTCCTTCCCGGATATTGCAGAAAGGTTGCTTCCCTTCACCACTGTGCACAAGCAGTTCAAGGGCGACCGCTACAGCGATTTCACGAAAAACAGATGGATATTCCGCTCGAAAAAATTCAACAAAATACCCATTTTTAAACATGTGTTTTTCTGGGAAACAATACCGCCGGATGCGGATTTTGTTACGCAGGGCATTCGCCGTCAGGAGTTTGTGTATAGACGGGGTGAAGTGGCTTGATTTTGTGAGGGAGGGAAATGCCAGTTTGGGTTGTAAATATGTTGCTATCGTTACGATGGAATAAACGCGTGTGCGCCGCCCTTCTCGGCTTTCTTGTCGCCGGTGTCGGATCGGCACGCGCCACCACGCTTGACGAGGATCGGACACGCGGCGACATACATGGCTTGTTTGAGATCAGGGATGCTGCAGTAAAATTCATGGCCGCTGAGAATTCCAAAAATGGAACAAGCTGGCAGGTATTGCAGCCGAACCGGAAGATTCTGGTGGCGAAATGCGCGGTAGCTTTGCGAGTGAAATGGGTGCCGAAGAGCCATGGTCTGTCTGGAGCGAATGTTGCTGTGAATTGCGACAAGACCGTAAAGCCTACGATACAACATAAATGGGAAGTGTTTGTGCCGGTCGATAGGGGGCCACAACGCGCCGTAGCTACTCCAGTAAATTCCTGAGAGCCCCCCTTCATTTTGAGCAGTAGGTGCAAAGAAAATAACTAAAAAATAATTATTAACAAGAGCATCATCACTGAATAGTATCGATTTGCACTTTTGAAAAGTCATATAATTTATCACGACTTCTTTTCACGCTAGAACATTGACCGTAGTAATTTAAAATAATTTTATAATGCCATTAAAAAGTCGATTTTTGCAACGTTTTCCGTAGGTTTATTAGCTTTTTCAGCCTATGCTTACGCGGCAGCGGCATACTCCATTTCATACGCATGCTGTTCCGATGCCAGCTATAGCGAGCAAGTGGGCGAAGGACAATTCCACTGCAATGGTGGAACCACCATCCTCTGGGGGCAATCGACCTCTTACGAAGTGGAGCAAACGCGCGAATCTTGCCGTTCAGGCGATCCCTATGCCGATCCGTGGGGAAACTAAATTAAGTCCTCGCATAGGCAAGATATTTTCTCTGTCTAATTTATTGCACAACATCTGAACAGGAGCGCGGTATAAGCCAGACATCGATTTGCCATGCAGCGGATAAAAGAAGGACCAGTTTTACATAGAAGCTGGTCCTTCTCTACAGATCGGATAGTTTTCCTATTGCTTTAAACCAGCGCCTTGGCTGTATCTATCATCTTTCGTGAATGTATTGTATTGAGCTACCGTTAATTGCTGCACGCAACTCAACGACAGTTTACCGGCCCTCTTCATGCAGCCCTCTGCCGTTGCCTCGCACGATGGCCTGTCTTCCCCTTCTGCCGTAGCGACCTCTCGCCAATGTCGTTCGCTCAACCTCTTCCGAAACGGTCATTTAACGCACACAATCAACCCCACTCCCATCAGAGGAAAGCTCTGCCAGGGGTGAGACTACAATACATTGTTGGGCGGCACTACTCTGCCGTAGTCGGGTCAATGACTGACATGACTTCCGACACGCGGTTTGCAGGGAAGCCACCTTGCTGGGCA
Source organism: Janthinobacterium aestuarii (assembly GCF_051380835.1). NCBI lineage: Bacteria > Pseudomonadati > Pseudomonadota > Betaproteobacteria > Burkholderiales > Oxalobacteraceae > Janthinobacterium > Janthinobacterium aestuarii. The sequence continues at coordinate 136,014 of NZ_JBNYXU010000013.1, read as the reverse complement.
TGCTCGCGAACGAGCTCTTCATTTGCCGCGATGTAAACACAGTAGATTTTATCGCCGGTAACATAACTTTGGACCCATTGAATTTGCGGTCCCATCTTGCTTAGTACACCGCATGACTTCTGCGAAATGGCTTGAAGTTCTTGCTCTGACAACTTTCCAGCCCCGGGAATATCACGCTCAATAACGTACTTTGGCATAGCGCTCTCCTTTGAGTTTTTCGGGCGAGCACAAGGCTCGCCAATCCCATGCGTCACACATGACGTGACATCTATTAGTTATATACCATGCTGGTGGGTTGATGTTATTTAAATCACCACAGAATACACTAGAGTCTGGTGTGTCGTTCGGACTCGGACTGAGGCGTTGTTGCTACAGGGCGTAAGGGTCCGCTATTCGTACACGAACTAATGCGTTGGATGCTGTGGAAGCTGGCTCCAGTCGAAAAGCTGATTAGAACCACGAACGCGCGCCTGCGGCGCACGGGGCTGCCGCGCAGCGGCAGCGGCTGGAGGATTCGGGGCGGGTGGTCCGGTAGGCCCACTCACGCGCAGGGCGCGCAGGCGTCCTGCTCGCTTCCACCAGGCAATAAAAAACCGCCCGAAGACGGTTTCTTTATTTCTTGGCGGAAGCGGTGTAATGAAATATCTAAGCTTTATGCAGATTTCAAGACACTATACTCCAACCGTACCTACCATTCTACCTACGCATAAAGATCGCTACAAAAAGTCTTTGTATACCTGCACCAACCATCATCACCGGGGCGACATGCTGCAGCTCAACTACGGCAGCGTGGCCGCCGGCTGCCAGGTCATCGTGCTGATCGATCAATCACAGCGGCTGGCTGACTGGGCATCATCAGGCACCCACTACTTCCGTGCCAAGGAGGATGAAGAACCGTCAGTAATAATCTCCCCAACCGCCGACTCGGAAAGAGACTGATATACATTAATCAGCATTTCGCAATCCAGCATGCAATAAACCGAAACGGCACGCCATTGCATACTTTCTTTCCAAACAGCAATTAGGTGCCTATGCAACAGTATTTCCAGTACAAAAAAATTATTCTTTTTTTGTGCAATATTGATAATATGTGTTTTTATTTTGGCAACTTCCTGAAATTTATGCCCGTATAGTAGCAAAGGGCTATCTAAGTGAAAGTAGCGATATAAAAATATAACATTGATAACTGTTAGTATTAGTGATAATTTGTCATCGCAGTATGGTTTTTTGAAACATTAATCGCTTTTCAGGGGAGATCAAGATGAAACTAAAGTCACTCATCGCAGTGGCAGTACTGAGCGCTGCTTCCATAGGTAGCGCTGGCGCTACCGCCTACACCGTCAACCTCGTTAACACCACCGGCAATCTGTGGACCAGCGGCTTCAGCGCCGTGCCCAGCCCACTCGGCGACTTCACCGATACCTTCACGTTCACACCGAACGCGACCTTCGGTTCCACCGCGCAAGCCTTCCTGGCCAACCTGTCCGTCACGGGTTCTGACAGTTCCTCCATCCACTTCACCAGCGCCGACCTGAACGGCATCGGACTAACCGGCTTTGGCGGCCCCACCGTCTTTGGCTATGCCCAGGGTGAGGTACTCGCACCAACGAGCATCCTGTTCAATGGCCCGCTGGTCTTGACAGTGATGGGCAATACCAAGGGCGGCAGCTACGGCGGCGTCTTCAACCTGAACCTGGCTCCTGTTCCTGAACCGGAAACCTATGGCATGCTCCTGGCTGGCTTGGGCATACTGGGCTTCCTGGCACGGCGCCGGAAGCAATCTTGAGTGCTCCTCCAAAAAGACGCTGCGGCGTCTTTTTTTCATATTTACCAAATTGCTTGCCAAGTTATTGGATTTACCGCTAGCACCAATACAGAAAATAAAAAAAGCCCCAAAGTTGGAGAAACTTTAGAGCTTTAACGTAATGTTACTTACGGGCTATTATTACTTTATAGGTCACACGATGGATGGTGTCAAGAAAATACATATTAGCCGCAATCATCAATCAAAATGGTTGCACAATACGCACTTGCAAGAATGGGAGAAACGTCCCTCGCAGCTTTGATCCGCCCTCCTTCAGGGCGGAGAACGGTCCGGGGTCAGATACCGGCTTTCAGACACGGACTGATGCGTTGGGTACTATGGAAGCTGGATCAGTTGAAAAGCTGATTAGAACCACGACTACCAATCTAGCTACACACGCACATCGTACATAAAAGTCTTTACATACCTGTGCCCTCAGCACAACGCGTACAAGGAATAACGTTCGCCTTTGCTATCCGATATCATCGGTGCGGTGAAGTAAATTCATTCGCTGGCGCTCCAAGATGACCCTCAACACAACTGTCAGCATGGCGCCGATGTGCGCAGGTGCATTTTCTCTTTGAAATTTACTACCAATCAAAAGTAATCGGCTTTGTACCTCAACCAAGTCAACACTTGCGACGTTGGCGGCTATCAGGTCGCCAAGCTCAAGGCCAAGCACATTGTAAAACTCACGCTCTTGGTCAAACTGTTCCGAATGTCCGTCAGAGACAAGGATATCTGAATTCATTCTTACCTCCTGGAAAACCCGGCAGAAAATATAAATTCAACAACAAAATGACGAGCCGATACTACAATATTAACGTAAATCGCCGATACACTCTGGTCGAGACATAGTCTTGTGGCATACAAAGTTATTGATCTGGATCAATACTATCGGGTATTTCTGACGTCTGGCAAGCTCGTCAGAACATACGGTGGCGGTCTTCTCAAGAAGGGAAATCTCATGCAATTCTCGCATAAGCATTGTATGGGGGTATGAGTACTATTTAACAACAGAGCTCTGTACGAATGACCTACATCGGGAAGTCATCGTGTTTATGAAAATTGGGGTGCCATGTGCTTTGCTGGATCAATCTGTGCCGTACAGCACACCCAGCGCTTTCAGATCGATGAGAGCTGCTGAAATTGAAGCATCCGCCTACGCGCATGAACTGGTCGCAAGTCAGGCGATTAAGGTTTTTTTCCACTCTAAGACCAGGCAACTGACACGTTTGCCGCTGTGACACCCGACTTCATGGAACTTCGCGCAGCCAGAGGGATCTAATTTGTTACAACTCTGTGAGCTTGCAAATGTATGAAGTCTACTTATCCGTTGCAGACAAGCACATTTATGAATGGGCCAAGACCAACACACGCGACGAAAGCGTCGCAAAGGCCGCGTTTCGAGAACTAGTCGGCTACGCATTTCTCAACCAGCAGCCTTATCAGGTCACAATGTTTTGTAACGGCGAGGTCATTGCCCAGCACCGTTTTGACAGTCCAGTCGGCAGTAGTTTTAACTGGGGAAGACGAGAGCTCCCTGTAGATATTGAATGCCCTGAGAAGGGTTGATCCAGAAAAGTTAAACCAGCTTTAATGATCGAAGTATCAATTCTATGTTACCAAGGCGATACGATTCCGACACTTAAGCACCGACACTCAACAGGCCGAGTATGTCGTCCAAGTCTGCCGGCTTGACCAAATGATGATCGAAACCCACGGCCTTAGTCAACATTCGAGTGACGTCATCACTCCAGGCAGTAAGGGCAACCATTTTGATGTGCTGGAAGCGAGTTCCCTGCCGGAGGGTGGATGCGACCTCCAAGCCGTTCACCCCAGGCATTCCTAGATCAAGGAAGACCACATCAGGGACAAAACTATCGGCCGTCCGTAGTGCCTCGGCCCCGCCATATACGGGGACAGCTTCATGGCCACACATCACAAGAAATTCCGCGACAAGATCGGCGGCATCACGATTGTCATCAACAATCATGATTCGCAAGGAGGAGATTTGATTTGCCATACAGCACCTGCCGTTCATGAAATGCATCCACATGTAGGGACACATATTGAGCCGGCAAGTTCAAGGCGGCTGAAATTTTGAACAGTCAGGGGTGAGGACTGAAGATAAGATTACTTGATGGAAATCATACATAACTTTCAGAAAACATGCATGAAATGAAATAATGCTACTAGTTTCCATTGAACTGAAAACGCACGCTCATTGTTGACTTTACCGTGCGTTGCAATTTTTTAAATTGTTTTAAAATATAGATCCCGGATAACTTCCTAACAAGCTTTCTCGACGGAGGCGTCAGTGGGAAATAACCAAAAAGTGCAACATGGTGACTACGAATACCAAATAGTCAGCTACAAGAAAGTAGACGGGAGGTATCAAGGCATGATTCTTCTTATTGCTCATGCCGGGATACCGTATTCCCCTATTGTGGAAATTCCAACACCAAGCTCATTTAAGTCGGAGTGTGCTGCACAAATCGAAGCCTCGGCGCTAGCATGCCAACTCATAGAAACCGGTGCGGTTGCTGCACTTGTTGCACAAGATGGCAAATCCGATTCTTGGCCGAAGGAACCTTAAAATACTCTCTAAAGTCAGCTCCTTGCGGTGCCAGCGTCTCCATATTTACAAGCAAGAGGTGAGAAAATGAATGATGTATTTTTATCACCAAATTTCGCTAACGAACGCAGAATTGACGCTCTATCCAGTCGATCGTCAATTCTGCTATCGACATGGAAGACGATTCGGATCTCTACATGCCATCCTCTACATGCGTCGCCATAACATTGACATGTCCGTGGCAGTAAGGGTTGTTTTAAGGCGCGCCGAAAGGAGACACAACATAGCTTGGTCAACCTGTGAACCTGGCGGCTTTGCTGATTTTGAGGCTGGATCGAATGTTGCATACTGCACAGCCAGAGTCGTAGTCCAGAGCGGTAATCAAGTTTGATACTTTGACACGGCCTCTGCTTTTATAGAACTGGCGTCGTAAAATTTGCACTGCGTTGAAACACAAAGCTTTTAAGCTTTTGTCCGATTGTCAGACCGGCCTCTCGCTCGCAAGCGCCCAGCGCATGTTCATTTTTTCACACGCGGCGAAATTGGATCAGCTACAGCCACCAGGCGTTCCGCTGGATACTGCTGAAACAAATCCTCTTCGGTCACAAGTGAACCATCAAGCCAGCCGTGATACTGATCCGGGTCGAGGATCATCACCATTCGCTTTTCATCATCCGGATTGTGGAAACGCTGCATGAGCGGGTGGCCATCGGCGTTTATCGTCAGCATCGAGAACGACAACAGCAAGTCTTGCGGCCGGAATCCCATATTCCGGGGATGGCGGCCGGCATTCCATCAGCACGCTCGATGCGCCAGCGGATCGGCTTTCCAGTCTCATAGCAAGGTTCGAAGAAATTATCCGCGGGGATAATGCCGAACTGTTTGCGCTTCCAGGCATTGCGGAAGGATGGTTTCTGCGCCCCGGTTTCGGTGCGGGCGTTATAGGTCTGGCGCGCCAGCTTCATATCGGCCCAATGTGGAACCATCCCAAAACATGCCGGCGCAACTTCTATTGCACCGGGCACGTCGTGCGAAGCGCGAATGATCGGCGCCATGTAGCCTGGCCAGGCTTCCGGCGGCAGGTGAAGACGCGAGGGTCAGGTACGGCTTTCATTCAGACACGGACTGATCAGTTGGGCGCTGCGAAAGCTCGCTCAGTCGAAAAGCGGATTAGAACCACGAACGCGCGCCCTCGGCGCGCGAAGCTGCCGCGCAGCGGCAGCAGGGGGAGGATTCGGGGCGGGCTGGGCCGCTAGGCCCAGCCCTTCGAATCTCACATGCAGGGCGCGCAAGCGCCCTGCTCGCTTCCGCCAGGCAATAAAAAACCGCCCGAAGGCGGTTTCTTTATTTCCTGGCGGAAGGGCGATCAGCGAAGCAAATTATTTGTCCAATGGGAAATCACAGTTCGCGCACTGGGAATTGGAACACTACGCAAACGCAAATGCATTCTCCCCGGCCCACCTGATCAAAAAATCAATAAAAATGCACCAATGGCAACTTTATATGTCATATTTTCTATAGTACATCTCTACAACGAGAACTTGAAAGAAGAAAATTACTCACCGAGATAAAATTTTCGCAAGGCTGTTTTACCCCCCTACGCCTCATCCCCTGCCCCGAAGCACTCCTGCAGACCTGTGATTCGATTGAAAAAGAGAACATTTAAATCAAGAAGCATCTATACTTAATAACGCCTCCTGACAAGAGTAAGATTGGAAATGAAAGGTTTCTTAAGAAACTAATGAACACCACAGCTATATATGAACATAGTCATTATCACTATCAAATAACTTCTCGAAAAATTTCATCTTGGCAATATCAAGGGGTGATCCTTGTACTAGCATTTGATGAAATTCTTTATGACCCCTCAGTGGAAATTACCACATCAGCAACATTTAAAAAACCCCATGCAGCAGAAATTGAGGCAACCGTACTTGTATACGAACTTATCGAAAGCGGGGTGATAAAAACACTACTTCCAGTAAATGTATCGTAGGATGTGACACAATTTATTGAAAGCCAAGCAACCTTTAATACAGTGGCATGGTTAATTCGAAACAAGTGTTATTACCAAGGCAACAGCACACTTTCTTCGATTTAAGTTCCTACTATATATCCTTGACACTCAGCTTTGCGGTGTGAGCGTGTCAATACTCGTAGCGCTAAAAGTATCGGAACATTATTTTTAGCCAAATACTCAGCAGCAGTAGCAGTGTCAAGCATTTCTTGGATGATGACTCCAACGTCAATTTTTTGTGCGGTGAATGTGTCTTGCCTAAAATTATTCAAACTGTCGTTAGCTGCAGCAGCCTCCCCTCTAACTAAAGAAATATAAGTTTCCATTTTTACCTCATCAATAAAGAGGAAAATAGCCCCTTTTTCTTTATACGCACGATAGACCAATTTGTGGCCGTTGAGAAAACATTTTCTCTAATCGAGTCTTTAAATTCGTAAACTTTTAACTATCAACCTGCATGTTACCGTACGGAAAATTATTGCAATAAGTACACTGATTTGATGTCGGACCTGTCCATGCACATTCCGCGCACCGGCTGTTCAATGCCGACCTGTTCAAATGGCATATCGTGAGTAGGAAATTGAACTGCGGCGGACACGGTTTCCGATTGCCGTACTGGTGGCCGTAGACTGAATAAGGACACGCCGTATGGCCGCGATACAGCCCAGCCAGTACCTGAAAACGTCTCTTCCACGGCGTTAGCACCAGGTCCGCTAAAAACCGCTCACAGTGCGTCAAAATGCGTCAAATCGCATCCCCCCTCTTCGCCCCGCCGCACCAGTCCTCATGCGCCTTCGGCCATGGCGCACATTTGAGTCAAAAGAGCCCTATAGCGGGCAGGTGTGGAGGGGGGACAACTGCGCGCGCCGGGCCGAAACGGGCATTTTTCTTGCTCTTGGCACAATATCATTCGTCGGGACGTGAAAAAGCCGCCTCATGGGCGGCTTGTGTGGTGGCTGGGGAGCTCCGACGCGGCTGGGCTGCGCGGCCCCGCCCTGCTGGCTATCACGGCGTGACGGTCATCCTGTGCGGCCGGCGCGCGCCTTTGCCGCTTGCTCCTTCTCGTAATCATCGCGGCAGTTCACATCGCAGAACAGCAGCTCCGGCGCCAGTGCCTAATCGCAGTAGTGGCAGCAGCCATGCGCCACCAGGCCCGGCCGGCGCCGCACGGCGGCCAGGCCGCGCGCCACCTCGGCAAAGATGATCTTGTCGGTGTTGTCGATATGGTCGCTCATTGCGCGCCCTCCCCGCCTGTGGCCAGGTCATACGGCGCGAAGCGCACCACTTCCACGCCCGCCCACTCATTGATCGCCATGAACTGCGCCTGCAGCGGCACCAGTTCATTGCGCGCGAAGACGCGCGCGGCCGGTTCCACGGCGCCGAAGCCGCCGGCATTGTTCGGCAGGATGCCAATGAGCTGCGGCGGCACCCGGTGCGCGGCAAGCTGGTCGTCGCGCGTGACACTCCTGATGTTGAACAACTCGTCCTTGGCGGCCACGTCGGACACGGGCAGAATCTGGATGCCGTCCTTCTTGCCGTTCGGTGCGTACATGAACAGATTGCGAAAGTTGCCCGGCCCCTTGCTGTCGCGCATGGCCTGGCGCAGGTTATCCACGTCCTGGGCGAGAGGGCCAGTTCTGCCATGCAGATACGGACTGATGCGCCGGACGTCGTAGAAGCTGGTTCAGTTGGAGACCCAATTAGGACGCGAGGGTCAGATTGAGTTAGTCCGGCTTTCAGACACGAACTGATGCATTGGGTGCTGTGGAAGCTGGCTCAGTCGAAAAGCTGATTAGAACCCCGAACGCGCACCCACGGCGCGCGGGGCTGCCGCGCAGCGGCAGCAGGTGGAGGATTCGGGGCGTGCTGGGCCGGTAGGCCCAGCCCTTCGAATCTCACACGCAGGGCATGAAGGCGCCCTGCGTGTGAGATTCGAACTCACGAACAGTTTAACCCGTCGCTAGTTTTCAAGTCTCTAAAATATTCATTCAATATCAGTAGCTTAGAGTAAATTTCCTTCCGCATCCAAGGTTTTCTATCGCCTCAATTCCCTCCTGTTTTCGCCGCTACGGACAGACGATGCGGAAACGATTTTGCTATGAAAGATGACCTATCCGAATGTAAGCAGTTACATCTTGTAACGTGCGGTAGCGTACGGATTTTCTTATGGAAATGTACAACACTGCGTAGGGGTCAGCTTTTCCCCAAGCCGAGCCTTACCTTCGGTTCCAAAGGCGAAAACCGGAGAAATAGATGATTTTAATAGTAGAAGATGATGTCGACTTGGCGGAAACCTGTTCGATGGCCCTGGAGTCCAGCGGATACGAAGTGCAAATAGCACACAGTGCCGAGGAGGCTATTACGAAGATACAGGATCGCAAACCGGATTTGCTCGTCTCCGACTGCGCCATGGCTGGCCAATCAGGCCTGGAGCTCAGTCAGCAATTGCGCACTCAATACAGCAGCAGCACTTTACCGATCTTACTGATGAGTGGCTCACCGCGTCGCCAGGTTGCTCCTGGCAATAGTTATGAGGCGTTTCTCAGCAAACCCTTCCTAGTAGAGTCCCTTTTACTTGAGGTAAAGAAGTTGCTAAATGAATATGCCACCACGCCGATTAAACCTACGCAGGGTAACGAATGAAATTATCGAAATTCATTGCCTCAAATCTAGAGATAATACTAATGGAATGGGAGGACTTCGCCGGATCGCTGGCTCCCCTTGAAGATGCAACCAAGATCGAGCTGCGCGACCATGCGGCGGCAGTACTCCGGGTCATTGCGAAAGACCTTGATACACCGCAAACAGAGCACGAGAGCATTGCAAAGTCCCATGGCAAAGCCGTCTCCTCAGAAAACAATACTGCGGCAGAATTGCATGCTGAGGAACGCGTAGCAGCAGGTTTTTCCGGCGAGCAAGTGATGGCCGAATACAGGGCACTACGTTCCAGCGTTTTGAGATTGTGGGCAAAGCGAAACGAACTTACCACCGGGGACGATATCCAAGACATCATACGTTTTAACGAGGCAATTGATCAGGCTCAAACCGAATCAATGGCCCGCTACACGCACATGCTGCGTGAGGCGCAAAACCTATTTCTCGCTATTCTTGGGCACGATGTGCGCACCCCACTCGGGGCCGTTAGCATGGGTGCTCAAATACTGCTGATGGATCAGACTTTGCCTTCCAAAGCATTGAAGGTAGGGCTACGCATTCTGAATAGTTCAAAACGCATGGATGCGATCATACGCGACCTCCTAGACTTCTCAACCACTCACCTTGGCTATGGAATACCCATTGATCCACGCACTATTGACCTTTTGGAAATATGCCAGCACACCCTCGATGAAGCAAAAACTTTCCATCCTGACCGCAAGTTTGAACTGGTAGCAGAAGGGAACTTGACCGGCACATGGGATGGACAGCGCATAGGACAGGCGTTTTCAAATCTAATATCAAATGCAATCCAGCATAGCTCCGCTCACAGCGCCATCAGGATTACAATCATTGGCTCAACACAAGAAATCACCTATACAGTCCATAATGAGGCAGAGGTCATTTCACCTAAAGTACTGCGTACGCTGTTTGATCCCATTAAGCGCTTCGCCATACGCCCCCCCAGCGAACGTGTGGGTCCGCGCATGCAGAATTTAGGCTTGGGTCTGTATGTGGTGAAAGAGATTGTCACCGCACACCTTGGAGACGTATCTGTCACCTCAAGTGCGGATGATGGGGTTACTTTTACAGTACGTCTGCCACGACAGGTCCCGCAGCGAAGGCGTAATGATTAAGAACGCCTGACGAACCCGCTACGCGTCGTGGGTCGCGGCCTACTTACGCATTCGCCCGACATGGTATATGCGCTTGTACAGCTTCTGATTCGCAGGTCATCGGGGTGCCTTATAGCACAACCCGCCCAGGACGGTTCTGTCAGACGTTGCAAGCGTCAGTACTGCAGCGCAGACTTCGGCAATCTTATCGAATAGCCTACTCAACTGGTGGGTGGATATAGCAGCGAAGCATTCGCGGTATCAGTAATACTATTCAATATTTCTTCTATGGATGCAGGCTTGACAAGATGCATATCGAAACCCGCCAGCCGCGCCTTATATCGAGTTTCATTGTCTCCCCACGCGGTCAGTGCTATCACCTTGGCAGATGTAAACAAGTCCGATTTTTTGAGTTCTCGCACCACATCAAAACCATCAACCCCAGGCATACCGATATCTAAAAAAATAACATTTGGCACGAACAATTTAGCCTGTAACAGAGCCTCTGCCCCCCCATAAACAGGAACAGCAACGTGACCAAACATAGTAAGGAGGTCTGCCAGCATGTCTGCAGCATCACGGTTGTCGTCTACCACTAGTATTCGTCGGGCCGGCGATTGATTTTTCATCATATAACAACAAATCAAAAAATAAAAAACTGGTCGCTATTTGACATCCTTCACGCAGCAGCGCCGATGAACTAAGGACTAACTTTTATTGAATCATGTCCTGTACAAAAAGCGATAGGACTCAGTCATGCGCTTCCTAAGACAAATTGCTATCTTTCCCGACAAGTCGTCTCATGTTACGACTTCCTTCCTTGGAAGAGATATAGTAAAAATACAACCAACATCCGGAATACTGTGTACACTAAGTTCTCCCCCATTCGCGGCTACACTTTGCTTCGCTATCGTAAGGCCTAGACCGGCACCACTTCTATTTTTACCACTTTGTGAAAATGGTAAAAAGATTGACTCTTCCGTTCCTCGCGGCAAGCCACCGCAATTGTCTTTCACATCAATTCTAATGTTTTGTGCTGACGCATAAGCGCTAAGTAGTACTTGGGTATTTGGCCGTGTAAACTTAAATGCATTCTGCAAAATATTTGCCAATGCAGCCAGCAATAGCGGTCTGTTACCGGAAATAGCCAAATCAGTATCCACTGGCATTACTTTAAAAGTACAGCTTGAATTTCCCGCTGATAACTCTGCGGAGGCCTGAGCCTCTTCAATAAATGACGATAAACTAAAGGTACTTAGGTTGATAGCTGAATGACCGACTCCCTTGATATCTTCTAGGGAGTCATCAATTAACTTACTTAAGCTAAAAATACTTCGCTCTAGTATTGAGCCTGTGGCGCCGGAAAGATTCAAATTGCCGATCTTTGCAGCAGAAAATGCCAAAGATGTCGTACCCAATAAGTTTCGAAGTTCATGAACGAAGTATCCTAGACGCGCGTTATTGTCTTTCACAAGTCTTTCTTCGGAGATGAAGTCACGTTGATAGCTGAATTCTGTTACCGCATCTGCAATCGCATTGTCCAAGCACCGGTTCAACGTTCGAAACTCGTCAATCTGAAAAGGGGCATCCCGCTCGATTGCCAAATCCGTAATCGCCTGACAGAGGTCGCCATAGTCATGAACAACCTGATCAACAGTGAACCCTAATGCTAACAACTCTCTTCCATGCGCTGCGGCTGAAACACCCATCTCAGATAGAGCTAAACCACCACCAGCAGGACCTGATATTTTTTGGCTATCCGTTGAACCAGACGTTTGCTCAACCGCCAATGTCCTGATCAACTGATCTAGAAACAATGGTACTCCATTCTGTAGCTGCACTTTGGATGCTTTTCGACCTGGACGAAGCGAAACCTTTTCCCGACATCGGGCAGCAAGGTTCTCTCGATTATTAATGAGAAATTCGTGCATCATTGTCTACTCCTATGGGCATCGTCTGACACCTACAGCTTGATGCCGGAAAAGCACCACAGCTCTAATCAATACTAGCACTCAATGCAAAAAAGGCACTTTAAATAGGCATTCAAGCCCTCGATTCGGTAGCTGCACCCGTCGATCGCCCCTCATAGACTTGCCGGCCATGCTGTATGCGCTCCAGTACCCGAAACCTCACCCTGCCAAGCCGTCCACCTGCTGCACAAAAAACCGCTCAAAGTGCGTCAAAATGCGTCAAATCGCATGCCCCCTCTTCGCCCCGCCGCGCCAGTCCTCATGCGCCTTCGGCCATGGCGCGCATTTGAGTCAAAAGACCCCTAACTAGCGGGCAGGTGTGGAGGGGGACAACTGCGTGCGCCGGGCCGAAACGGGCCTTTTTCTTACCTCCAGGGCAACATCATTCCTCGGGACGTGAAAAAGCCGCTTCGTGGGCGGCTTGTGCGGTGGCTGGGGCGCTCTGGCGCGGCGGGTCTGTCGCTGCTCCGCCCTGCCGGCTATCGCGGCGTGGCGCTCATCCTGCGCGGCTGGCGCGTGCTTTGGCCGCCTGCTCCTTGTCGTAGTCGTCGCGGCAGTCCACATTGCAGAACAGCAGCCCGGGCGCCAGCGGCTCGTCGCAGTAGTGGCAGCAGCCGTGGGCCTCCAGGCCCGGCCGGCGGTGCACGGCAGCCAGGCCGCGCACCACCTCGGCGAAGATGATCTTGTCCGTGTTGTCGACGTGGTCGCTCATGCCGCGCCCTCCCCTGCGGCCAGCTCATACGGCGCGAACTTCACCACTTCCACGCCCGCCCACTCGTTGATCGCCATGAACTGCGCCTGCAGGGGCACCAGCTCGTTGCGCGCGAAGACCCGCGCGGCAGGCTCGACGGCGCCGAAGCCGCCGGCATTGTTCGGCAGGATGCCCATGAGCTGGGGCGGCACGCGGTGCGCGGCCAGCTGGTCGTCGCGCGTGACGCTCTTGATGTTGAAAAACTCGTCCTTGGCGGCCACGTCCGACACGGGCAGTATCTGGATGCCGTCCTTCTTGCCGTTCGGCGCGTACATGAACAGGTTGCGGAAGTTGCCCGGCCCCTTGCTGTCGCGCATGGCCTGGCGCAGGTTGTCCACGTCTTGGGTGTTGGCCGCCGCGTCCGTCATGTAGAACACGAAACCAGCGTGCGAGCCGTTCTTGTAATACTTGCGGCGGAACAGGGTGGCCGCCTCGTTGAGCCAGGCCGATTGCAGGGTGCTCAGGTACTGCGGCACGCCGTACAGCTCCTGGTTCACGTCCGGTTCCATCAGGTGAAACACGCGGCTCTTGTCGAACTGGTGCACGGCCTGGTAGCCGTTCACGAAGAAATATGTGCCCAGGTCGACGCCGCGCCGCATGTACTTGGCCAGCGCATGCCGGTATCCGGGCAGTCTCCCGTGGAGAGTTCTCTAGAGCGCTGCCAAAGGAGAATCTGATATACCCTGTATGCTTGCAAAGGTATGGTCAAAAAAATCATATTTTTACCCTCTTTTCTTCCCGCAGACTATGAATATTTCGAACTTTATCACCGATAACATGGAGCAAATTCTTATCGAATGGGAAAGATTTGCGACGACCTTTGGTGCAGTTGCTGACAAGATGTCTCCTCTTGAGCTGCGAGATCACGCTAAGCAGATATTGCAATTCATTGCTGCAGATATACGAACGAGTGAGAGTGCGGAAGATGCAAAAGCAAAATCGCTTGGTTTGAACACCGTTCCGTCAAAACGGGAAAGTGCATCAGAAATACATGGCAAGTTACGTTATTCGAGTGGTTTTACTCTCCGGCAACTTATTGCAGAGTACAGAGCGTTACGAGCAAGCGTCTTGGAACTCTGGGGTAAAGTCTTCGTCGAAGTATCAGTAAGCAGTACGAAGGACATTATGCGTTTCAATGCAGCAATAGACCAGTCTCTTGCCGAAGCTGCAGTAGCCTACTCAAACAAAGTGAATCAAACCAGGGATATCTTCCTTGCAATCTTAGGACACGATCTGCGAGGACCGTTAGCAATTACTTCTGTCGCAGGTGCCTTTCTCTCACGAGAGGGGATATTTGATGAAGAAGTTCGACGCATGGGGCAGCGAGTGGGGCGTAGTGCCGCAACAATGAATGTAATGGTTAACGATCTACTAACCTTTGCACGCATGCAATTAGGTGATGGCATACCGATAGAGCGAAGCTTATGTGATGTTCGTGAAATCATTCAAAGTGCTATCGAGGAAGCCAACGCCGCCCACCCGTGTTCTGTGTTCGAACTTCATGTCCATGGAAGTTTGACCGGCTCTTTCGATAAGCCGCGACTTCAACAATTACTCGCTAATTTAGCTAATAATGCAGCTCAGTATGGCACTCCAGGCAAATCGATCATTGTCAAAATTTCAGGGGAGAAAGATAGCATCTTCCTAGAAGTGCGTAATGAAGGCCCGACAATTCCAGAGGTTATGTTGCCAACGTTGTTCGATGCATTAGTGCAATTACCTGAACAATTGGGAAATGAGAGACCGCGCTCAAGCCTAGGCTTAGGCTTGTTCATCGCTAAACAAATCGCGATTGCACATGGCGGTGATATCAAGGTCACTTCAGACGAAAAGACTGGCACTGTTTTTTTAGTCAACATACCTCGAGATTAGAGCGAATCTAAGCTTCAAGCCTTTTTTCAGCCCTAGGCGATTCCATCGATCACAAGGCCCATCCATCCTTTAAAACCACAGTGATTCTGGTGCCCCCACGCAATCAGCAAGGCACTACTGCCCGCGATTCTCATCACGCAACGGCCACCGCTACCACAGCTCCTAAAGCGACGCCTGTCGTGTGTTTAAACAGTGTGAAAATTTGCGGCGTCGGTAACTCTTGGCACCACTATCGTTCAAACAGTACTGTCCGCCACGTGGCCCGGTGCAGTGGTTTCCAATGCGGCATGAGCAGCCGGAAGTATCGGCCACAGGTGTCTTTGCTGGCTGGCCAATTGCGGAACATATCTTTTTCGATGCACTGATCGAACCGTCATTGCATACGAAAGTCGCACCGTCACAATGAGAAACACCACCCTTGCGGCCAGAGCAAGGCGTGTTCGCGGCCAGCGGCCAGCGAACCTGCTCAAGATGCGCGACGGCGATTTAAGGATGGGGCGTTGCAGGTGCGCCAGGGCAAGAGCAACAAGCTGCTGCGCATCGTGCTCGAGCACGACGGCATCAAGTCCGAACTGGCGAAGGTCATCGAGCGCATCCACGCGCGCCCGCACCGGCCGCGCACCACCTTCATCGTCGCGCTGCCGAATGGTTGCCAGGTCAAGAAGTGGCATTTGCGCCTGCGCTTCGATAGCGCCCGGAAAGCTGCAGCGGAACTGGCGCTAAAGGCTGGCGACGAAGAGCTGGCCAGCCGCATCAAGGCTTTCCAGTTCCGCGATATCCGGGCGCGCTCCGCCAGCGACATTGCCGACCTGGGGGCCGCCAGCTCCCTGCAGGGGCATAGTGAAAAAGTCATCACGGAAAAGGTCTACAGGCGCATTGGCCAGGCTGTCCGCCCTGCCCGCTAGCAGTGAGTTGCGGAAACCATTTCCGCAAATTAGCGCTAAGTTGAAAATGACGCTTTACATCAGGGATTTTTCAGGCGACGGCACAAAAAAAATAAGCCCTTGATAATCAAGGGCTTATTTTCATATTTCTGGCGGAAGCGGTGAGATTCGAACTCACGAACAGTGTAACCCATCGCTAGTTTTCAAGACTAGTGCCTTCAACCACTCGGCCACGCTTCCAGATGGCAGCATTATACATAAAGGTCCGTGGCTTACCAATGGCTAGCACCGTTTGCCTGACAGGAAAGAGCGGACACGCCAGCCTTACACGCCCCAATTTTCCCGCAGCGCCCGTTCGAACTCCCCCGCCGGCAAGGGGCGCGAGAACAGATAGCCCTGCACTTCGTCGCAGCCTGAGCTCTTCAGGAAGGCCAGCTGCTCGGCCGTTTCCACGCCTTCGGCGATCACTTTATGGTGCAGCTGCTGGGCGATGCTGATGATGGTGCTGGCGATGGCGCAGTCGCTGGCATCGGTGGGGATACCGGTGGTAAAAGACCTGTCGATTTTCAGGGTATCGATGGGGAAGCGTTTCAAATAGGACAGGCTGGAGTAACCGGTGCCGAAGTCGTCCAGCGACAGGGCCACACCCAAGGCCGTGATACGGTCCATGATGCCGATGACTCTCTCGATGTTGTGCATCAAGGTGCTTTCCGTGATTTCCAGTTCCAGCCAGGCCGCTTCCAGGCCGTAGCGGGCCAAAGTCGCCGCCACCCTGGCGGGCAGGGCTGCCGTGAATTCGCGGGCGGAGACGTTGACGGCCAGGCGGATCGGCGGCAGGCCGGCCAGTTTCCACGCTTGCGCCTGGGCGCAGGCCGCCTCCAGCACCCATTCGCCCACTTGCACCACCAGGCCAGTCGATTCGGCCAAAGGAATAAACTCGGCGGGCGGGATCATGCCGTGCTGCGGGTGGTGCCAGCGCACCAGCGCTTCGGCGCCGATGATGCGGCCGCTGCCCAGGGCGTATTTCGGCTGGTAGTGCAGCAGCAGCTGCTGTTCCGACAGTGCCTGGCGCAAGCCTGTTTCCAGGCGCATGCGCGCCTGCATGCCCAGGTTCATGTCCTGGCTGTAGAAAGCCACGCTTTCCGCTTCGCCGCCGCCGTCCTGCTTGGCGCGGTACATGGCGATGTCGGCCAGGCGCAGCAGGGTTTCCGCGTCCTGCGCGTCTTGCGGATAGACGCTGATGCCGATGCTGGCGCCCACGCGCAAGTCGTGGCCTTCGATCAGGAACGGCTCCATCAGCGAGGCCAGCAGCTTTTGCGCCACCATGCTCGCTTCGAAATGCTGGCCGATGTCGAACAGGCCGACGGCGAACTCGTCGCCGCCCAGGCGCGCCACCAGGTCCTGGTCGCGCAATACCTGGCGGAAACGCAGGGAGACCTGGCGCAGCAGTTCGTCACCGATGCGCCGGCCCAGGGTGTCGTTGATCAGTTTAAAGCGGTTCAGGTCGATGAACAGCACGCAGCCGAGCATCTTGCTGCGCTGCGCCACACTCAGGGCCTGGTCGACCAGCTTGGCCAGCAAGGTGCGGTTGGGCAAGCTGGTCAGCGGGTCGTAATACGCCAGGTGGTGCAGCCGCTCTTCGGCCAGCTTGCGTTCCGTGATGTCCGTCAGGTAGGCGATGAGTCCGATGCGCTTGTCGTCCAGGTCTTGCAGCGGCGACAGGGACAAGCTGGCCCAGAAAACCTCGCCCGACTTCTTTCGGCGGCGCACCTCCATCAGGCGCCCTCCCTGCTCCAGGAAGGCATCGTGGAAACCCGTGTCTTCGTCGTCGTACAGGAACAGGATGTTGCGTCCCACGGCTTCCACCGAAGTGTAGCCGAACAGGCGCTCGGCGCCCTTGTTCCAGCTGGTGATGTAACCGGTCAAGTCCATCGTCAGCACGGATTCGTGCAACTGGTCGAGGATTTGCGTCTGCTGCGCCAGCAAGGCTTCGACTTGCGCGTAGGCATGAGTCGAGCGTTGCGCCAGCAAATGCACTTGCAGGACGCCGGCCGTCAACGATGCCAGGCTGGCCAGGTGGCGGCGGTCGGCGTCGTTATACAGCGGGCGGCCGGCCACGCTGTAATGGCCAAAACAGTGGCCATCGAACCTGACTTCCTGCAGCAAGGCGGGCGTATCGCGGGGAAACGGCACGGCCGGCGCAGCGGCGTCCGTACTGGCCGCAGGCAGGAACTGGCCATGCGGGCTGGCCGTCACCGTGCTGGCGATACGGCCCAACTCAGCGACCAGCGCGGGGCCGCGCAAACGCACGACGGCGTCGCACAGGGCGGCGCTGTCACCGAGGAAATCCGACACCGGAAACAGGGCCATGCTAGAGGTTCCGGCTGACCTGGATGGCCCATTGGTAGGCCTGCAGCAGGCTGCGCCAATAGGTTTCTCCATCGATGCCGGCGCGGCGCAAGCCGTCTGGCGGCGGCGTGGCGCTTTCGACCAGCGCCAGCAAGGTGCCCAGCTCGCCATTGCGTTCCAGCAAGGCGGCGCTGACTTCGGGCGCCAGGTTCAGGGTGGCGATGATCTCTTGCATCGGCATGCCCAGCAGGACGTCGAGCAGCGAAAACACGCCCGCCATGAAGGCCAGGTCTTGCGCGTTGCGGTCGCCGCCGCGCAGCTGGCACAGCGCTTCCATCTGCGCCGCGCGCACGGCCGCCAGCGGCAGCAGTGCGTGGATCTTGCCATCGTCCTGTTGCCGCGCATACAGCAGCAGTTGCAGCCAGCGCTGCAGCTGGCGCCGGCCCAGCAGGGTGATGGCCTGGCTGAAGCTGGTAATCGGCGCCGTGAAACCGAAGGCGGCTGAATTGACCAGTTTCAATAAATGATAACTGAGGGCCGGGTCTTGCTTGAGCGGCACTTCCAGCTCGTGCGCGTCGGCATCGCGGGCCAGCAGGCCCAGCAGCGACATCAGCCGGCGCCGCGACGTGGCGTCTTCCGGCTCGCCTTGCTGGCGCGCATGTTGCAAAGCGTAATCGCCGGCAAACCAGCTGACGCCGAGTTCTTGCAATGCGGCAATCTGCTCCGCATCGGCGATGTTGTAGGCCAGGTGCGGCCCCGGCAAGGGCAGCAGCTGGTGCAGGGCCGGGTGCGCGCCGGCAGCGTCAAAGCTCAGCGCGCGCGCCTCGAATTGCGCCGCCGCCACAGGGCCGGCATCGGCGCCATCGAGAAGGATGCGGTAGCCGGCGTCGCGCCATTGCCGGCATTTTTTCTGGAGTTGCTTGTCGCCGGCAAGCTGGGCCGGCAAACGGAAGATGGTGCGTTGCGGCGCCAGTTGCGCCAGCACGGCCTCGTCCACGCCATGCGGGTCGGCCAGGGGAATGATGCAATCGAGCGGCGCCAGGAAGGCATACGCATCGGCAGCGGCCAGCGCCGCCAGCAGCGGCGCCGTCGAGGCCTGCGGACCATGCAAGGTGACAGCGACCCACTCGTTATGAGCATTGGCCACTGCTTGTAATCCCACCAACGGAAACAGGTTTGATTCAGACGCTGACATCGGTATCTCAGTGTGGGTAGGGCGCCATAGTAAATAAACTGACCAGCATTGGCAACCCTGGCCCGACAGGGAATGCCCTCGACAGCGAGAATCATTCTATCCGAATCTCACCCACGAAACAGTTTAATTTTGGCAATAAATATTCAAAAAGAACATTCCCCCGCGAGACCCGCCTGTCATGCGGGTGCGACAAAAACCCGGCACCGCGCACGCTTGCTCAGGCGCTGCCGCCATGCGCGTGCTCGACCGCGTATTTGATCAATTCGGCCTGCCCTTCGATGCCGAGCTTGCGCTTGATGTTCAGCCGGTGCGTCTCCACCGTACGCACGCTCAGGTCCAGCGCGCGGGCGATCTGCTTGTTCGACTGGCCTCCCGCAATGTGCTGCAGCACTTGCTGCTCACGCGTGGTGAGGAAGGAATCGTGGACTTGCGGGCGAGACAGTTGCCGCGCCAGGGCGGCGCTGTAATAAATGCCGCCGGACATCACGGTCTCGATGGCAAACACAATATCTTTCCCAGGAGCATCTTTAAGCACATAACCGCGCGCCCCGGCGGCGATGGCTTGCGACACGTATTCGAGCTTGTCGTGCATGGACAGGATCAGCACGGCGATCTGCGGAAACGCCTGCTTGAACAGCGCCGTTGCTTCAATCCCGTTCGTGCCGCGCATATTGATATCCATCAGCACGAGGTCCACCTGGTGCGCGCGCGCCTGACTCAATGCTTCGTCGGCGCCGCCCGCCTCGGCCACGACGTCGAAATGCGCCACCGCTTCCAGGCGCGCGCGCAAGCCGTCGCGCACGAGGGGGTGGTCGTCCACCAGCAGGATGTTGATCTTCTCGGTCATGGTTCTCTATTTTAATGTGGAGGAAAGCTCGAGCCGCGCCAGCACCACGGTGCCGGCCGGAGACGAGGTGATGTGCAGGCTGCCGCCGATGGCTTCCATGCGTTCCGTCATGTTGCGCAGGCCAATGCCGCGCTGAGGATGCAGGGCGATGCCGTCGAAATCGAAGCCGCCGCCATTATCCTGGATACGCAATTCCACGGCCTTGCCTGCCTCGTGCAGGCTCACCTCCACGCCGCGGGCGTGGGCATGGCGCTCGCAATTGGTCAGCGCTTCCTGGGCAATGCGGAACAGCACAGTATTCACCATATCGGGCAAGCCCTCGCCCGCCGCCGCGGGGCTGGCCGTGAAACTGGCTTGCGCGCTGCTGCTGTCGTTGAATTCATGCACGAGGTGGTCGAGCGCGGCGGCCAGGCCCAGGTCATCCAAAATGGCCGGGCGCAGATTGTGCGAAATGCGCCGCACCTCGCCCAGCACCTTGTTCAGCTGTTCGGCGGCCCGCTCGAACGTGGCGGGCGCCTTGTCTTTCTGTTCCGCATTGCCGCCCAGGCGCGCGATGCCCGCCTCGATCTGCAGCTTGATCGACACGAGCCACTGGCTGATGCCGTCATGCAAGTCGCGCGACAGCCGCGCCCGCTCTTCTTCCTGCGATTCCACCACCCTCTGCGCCAGCACTTTCAGCTTGGCGTCGGCCACGCGCAGTTCGCGCAAGTTCAGCACGAGGCCGCAGGCGGCCACCAGCAGGGAACCGAGGATGGCGATGGCGGCGATCAGCTCCATGGTCGAGCGGATATTGCGCGACTGCTGGGCGTCGACCTTGGCCAGCGCCTGGTCCACGTCATCCATATAAATGCCGGTACCCATCATCCAGCCCCATTCCGGCATCAGGATCACATAGCCGAGCTTGGGCGCGGACTTGTTCGTCGACGGCTTGATCCAGTTGTAGCGTTCGAAACCGCCGCCGCTCTTGGCCCGCTGCATCAGCCGCTGGATGGTCAGATTGCCTTCGGCGTCGCGCAATTGCCACAGGTTCTGCCCCACCAGTTCGGGCTGGCGCGGATGCATCAGCGACTTGCCCTGCAAATCATAGATGAAGAAATAGCCGTCGTCGCCATAGCTGAGGGCGGACAGGATGCGCTTGGCCTCCTCCTGCGTGGCGGCATCCTTGCGCCCCGACTGGTAGAGGGAGGCGATGGAATGGCTGGCCAGGGTCACGTAATGCTTGAGCTCGGCTTCCTTGCTGGCCAGATACGCTTGCTGGATGGTGGCGCGCTGCTGCTCGGCCAGGGTAATCGCCTGGTGCCGCACGGCGAACGCGATGGCGCACAGGGCGAGGATGAGCGGCGTGATGGCCAGGAAGATGACTTTCTGTCTGAGTTTCATGGCCTTGCGCGCTCCGGCGGCGTCGATGCTGGTGGGAATGCGTGATTTTACGTCGCGGCGCGGCGATCGGTCTGCGTAGTAATACTGAGCGTTACTGCGTAGTGCTGCGCTTGCGGCAATTATACGATTCCTGAATACTCGCCATAAGCTGCAGATACCACCAATTCACACCCAAACTGGCGACGACCAGGCTCGGCAGCACACATCATCGCACGGCACAGCGCCCGTCACATCTCTGGAGGAAGCATGAACCGCATTTTCAAACAGCTCGGCTGGGCAGCGCTTGCGCTGGCAGGCGCCGGATCCTTGGGCGTCGTCGCCCTGCAACGCGGCGAATCGATCAGCGCGATCTGGATCGTCATCGCCGCCGTCTGCGTCTATCTGATCGCCTACCGTTTCTACAGCCTGTTCATCGCCGACAAGGTGCTGGGCCTGGACTCGCGTCGCATGACGCCGGCCTTCAAACACAACGATGGCCTCGACCACGTGCCAACCAACAAATATGTGCTGTTCGGCCACCATTTCGCGGCGATTGCCGGCGCCGGTCCCCTCGTCGGCCCTGTGCTGGCCGCGCAGATGGGCTATCTGCCCGGCATGCTGTGGATTCTTGCTGGCGTCGTGTTTGCCGGCGCCGTGCAGGATTTCATCGTGCTGTTCATTTCCATGCGCCGCGACGGCCGCTCGCTGGGCGACCTGATCAAGGCTGAACTGGGCGAAATTCCCGGCATGATCGCGCTCTTGGGCTGCTTCATGATCATGGTCATCATCCTGGCCGTGCTGGCATTGATCGTCGTCAAGGCGCTGACTGGCTCCCCATGGGGCAGCTTCACCGTGATGGCGACGATCCCCATCGCCCTGTTCATGGGCGTGTACTCGCGCTTCATCCGCGTCGGCCGCATCGGCGAAATTTCCATCATCGGCTTCGTCTTGCTGATGCTGGCCATCATCGGCGGCCAGCACGTGCAGGAACACGCGGTATTGGGCCCGATGTTCACGTTTACCGGCACGGAACTGACGTGGATGCTGATCGGCTATGGCTTCATCGCCTCGGTCCTGCCCGTGTGGCTGCTGCTGGCGCCGCGCGACTACCTGTCGACCTTCCTCAAAATCGGCACCATCCTGGGCCTGGCCATCGGCATCATCGTCGTCGCGCCTTACCTGAAAATGCCGGCCATGACCAAGTTCATCGACGGCTCCGGCCCTGTCTGGTCGGGCAATCTGTTCCCCTTCCTGTTCATCACGATTGCCTGCGGCGCCGTCTCCGGCTTCCACGCCCTGATTTCCTCGGGCACCACGCCGAAGATGATTGAAAACGAAAGCCATGCCCGCTTCATCGGCTATGGCGCCATGCTGATGGAATCGTTCGTCGCCATCATGGCCCTGGTGGCCGCCTCGACCATCGAACCGGGCATCTATTTCGCCATGAACAGCCCGGCCGCCCTGATCGGCACCACGGCCGAGTCCGCCGCACAGGCGATCTCGCAGTGGGGCTTCTATGTGACGCCGGAAATGCTGACGCAAACGGCCAAGGACGTTGGCGAGCACAGCATCATCTCGCGCGCCGGCGGCGCACCGACCCTGGCCGTCGGCATGGCGCAGATTCTCTCGGGCGCCATCGGCGGCAAGGCCATGATGGCCTTCTGGTACCACTTCGCCATCCTGTTCGAAGCGCTGTTCATCCTGACGGCCGTCGATGCGGGCACGCGTGCCGGCCGCTTCATGCTGCAAGACTTGCTGGGCAGCTTCGTGCCAGCGCTGAAACAGACGGAAAACGTCATCGCCAACCTGCTGGCCACGGGCCTGTGCGTGGCGGCCTGGGGCTACTTCCTGTACCAGGGCGTCGTCGATCCATTGGGCGGCATCAACACCCTGTGGCCGCTGTTCGGCATCGCCAACCAGATGCTGGCGGCCATCGCGCTGATCCTCGGCACCTGCGTGCTGTTCAAGATGAAGCGTGGCCAATATGCGTGGGTCACCATCACGCCGACCATCTGGCTGCTGCTGTGCACCTTGACGGCGGGCTGGCAAAAGATTTTCGACGCCAACCCGCGCGTCGGCTTCCTGGCGCATGCCAAGAAATACTCGGCGGCACTCGATGAAGGCACCCTGCTGGCACCGGCCAAGTCCGTGGCGCAGATGCAGCAGATCATCTTCAACGATTACCTGGACGCGGGCCTGGCCGCCTTCTTCGTGGTGGTCGTCGTCAGCGTGCTGTTCTTCGGCATCCGCACCATCATGAAGGCGCGCGCCGACAGCAAGCCGAGCACCAAGGAAACGCCGTTCCAGGCCTTGCCCACGGTGCAATGATGATCGACGAAATCATCAAGGCTGGACGGTATCTGGGGCAAAGCATGCGGCTCATGTGCGGCTTGCCCGAGTACGACACCTATCTGGCCCACCGGGAAGTCACCCATCCCGGCGAGCCGATGATGACGTATGAAGAGTTCTTCCGCGAACGGCAGGAAGCCCGCTACGGCGGCGCCGGCAAGCGCGGCGGCTGCTGTTAGCGGACACCGGACCAAACCTGCTGCGCGTCGGTATAGGCGACCTGGGATACTCACCGTACTAAAGTACGGTTGCGCTTCTTAGCCACCTCTGCCTTCCGCTCGCGACGGTTTTGTCCGGTGTTGTGACTCAGTATGGAGGGCGGTCTTGCGGGACCGCCCTATTTGTTTCATCTCGTATAAGTTTCCCTCCCCTCTCCTTCCTTAGACCCACATCAATATCGTGGTGTGTCTTCGCGTCTATATTTTTCCAATGGGAAATTAAAAAACAGTCAACAGGCCGACCGGAGAAGCGCCGCAACCATGTTCAATTTCCAACGCTCCAGCATCAGCCAGAAGCTGACCATGATTTCGGTACTGTCGTCGGGCTGCGCGCTGCTGCTGGTGTTCGTGGCGTTTGCGCTGACGTCCGTGCTCAGCCACAAGGACGATGAAGGCAAGCAGCTGCTGTCCCTGGCGGGCGTGATCGGCGCGGCCGGTGCGGCGCCCTTGCTGGTGGGCAAATCGGCACAGCCGCAGGCGGAACAGATGCTGGCCGCGCTGGCCGCGCGCGACGAGATCGCCCAGGCGGCGCTGTTCGACCGGGGCGGGCGCCTGTTCGCCCTGTACCGCGCGCCGCAGCATGCCGATGGCCTGGCGGCGCCGGAAGAGCTGGACCCTGCCCTGCTGGCCGACATGGCCATGCAGCCCGTCACGCAAGGCACGGGCACGGCCCTGGCGCCCGCCATGCGCCTGTACCGCCCCATCTACCGGCCAGGCGAGCCGCAACAGCTGATCGGCGCCGTGCTGATCGAGGCCGACCTGAACCACATGTGGCGCGACATCGGCCGCCACGTGGGCGCCATCGGCGGCGCCACCGTGCTGTCCTTCCTGATCGCCGTGTTCCTCGCGCGGCGTTTCAAAAGTGTGATCGCCGAACCGATCACCAAGCTGATCGATACGGCACAGAAGGTGTCGAGCAGCCAGACCTACAGCCACCGCATCGCGCACCAGCGCAGCGACGAGCTGGGCGTGCTGATCGACAGTTTCAACGACATGCTGGCGCAGATCGACAGCCGCGACAGCACCCTGGCCAATTACCGCGACCAGCTCGAGCGCCAGGTGGGCGTGCGCACGGCGCAGCTGGAAAAGGCCAAGGACGCGGCCGAGGCGGCCAGCCAGGCAAAGAGCGCGTTTCTTGCCACCATGAGCCATGAAATCCGCACGCCGATGAATGGCGTGCTGGGCATGACGGAGCTGCTGCTGGCCAGCCCTTTGAGCCCGCAGCAGCGCCACTACACGAGCATGGTGCAGCGCTCGGGGCAGAATTTGCTGGTGATCATCAACGACATCCTCGACTTTTCCAAGATCGAGGCAGGCAAGCTGAGCGTGGAATACATCCGCTTCAATTTCCGCGAATTGCTCGACGACATAGAACACGTGTTCGCGCCGCAGGCGCAAGCGAAAAACATCAGCCTGGAATTCGACATCGCCTACGACATTCCCATCGCCATCTGCGGCGACCCGAACCGTTTGCGCCAGATTATCGTCAATCTGCTGGGCAACGCCATCAAGTTCACGGAAACGGGCAAGGTCACCGTCAAAGTGACCGTCTGCAGCGAAGACGCGCCCAGCGTGGGCTTGCGTTTCGAAGTGCACGACACGGGCATCGGCGTATCGAGCGAAGCGCAGACGCGCATTTTCGAATCGTTCTCGCAGGCGGACGGCTCGACCACGCGCAAGCACGGCGGCACGGGCCTGGGATTGACGATTTCGAAACAGCTGGTCGAGCTGATGGGCGGCACTATCGGCGTTGATAATGCTTTAACGCAAGGATCGATCTTCTGGTTCGAAGTAAATTTCGATAAGCGGCGAGTCGACAGCGACGACCCGTCCTTCAACCTGAAAACCACGCGAGGATTACGCGCCTTGATCGTCGACCACACACCGGCCACGCGCGCCGTGCTGGAGCGGCAACTGGCCAGCTGGCACATCGTCAGCGACAGCGCCGGCACGGCCAGCGACTGCCTGGCCAAGCTGCACGCGGCCGCGCAGGCGGGCACGCCGTATGGCGTGGCGCTGCTCGACATGGAATTGCCGCGCACCAGCGGCCTGGCCCTGGCCGCCACCATCAAGAGCGACCCGCTGCTGGCCGACCTCAAACTGCTGCTGCTGAGTACCGAACAGGCGGCGGCCGACCCGGTGCAGCGGCGCGAGGCGGGCGTGGCCTTCCAGCTGATCAAGCCGGCCCGCGAATGCGACCTGTTCGACTGCATCGTCACGCCGCCGCGCGCCAGCGAGGGCATGCGCATCCACCCGCCGCATGCGGCGAGGCAAGTGGGCCGGCGCCAGCGCCGCCGCGTGCTGCTGGCCGAGGACAATCCCGTCAACGTGGAAGTGGCGCTGGCCATGCTCGACAGCCTGGGCCTGGACGTGGTCTGCGCGCGCAACGGCGAACAAGCCATGCAGGCGGCGCAGGCCGAGGATTTCGATTTGATCCTGATGGATTGCCAGATGCCCGTGATGGATGGCTTTGCCGCCACGGCGGAAATCCGCCGCCACGAACAGCAGTGCGGCCACGCGCGCGTGCTGCCCATCGTCGCCATCACGGCCAATGCGCTGCAGGGCGACCGCGAAGCGTGCCTGGCGGCCGGCATGGACGATTACCTGAGCAAACCGTTCACGCAGCAGGACCTGGGCCACACGATCGCCCGCTGGATCTCCCTGCCGCGCGCGGCCACCGTGCACCACAGCGAAGCGCCGGAGCCGCAAGCGCCTGTGGAGGTGCCGCCCGCGCCGCCGCCCGAGCAAACGCCGACATCGTCCCAGCCGCTGAACCGGCAGGCGCTGGAAAACATCCGCGCCCTGTCCGGCACGGATGGCGATGCGCTGCTCGAGCGGGTCATCCTCGCCTTTACCAGCGAGACGCCGCGCCAGTTGAGCGCCATGCGCGCAGCGATTGCCGGCGCCGATGCGGAAGCGCTGCGCAAGGTGGCGCACAGCCTCAAGTCGGGCAGCGCCAACGTGGGCGCCGACGGCCTGGCGCAGCTGTGCAAGGAGATGGAAAAACTGGGCCGCGCCGGCAGCACCGAGGGCGCGGCTGCCCTGCTGCAGCAGATGCAGCAAACCTTCCTGACCGTACGCGAATCGCTGAACGCCATCCTCGTGAAGGAACACTGACATGACAGCGCCCCTCTCCCCTCCCCGCGGCCTGGTGCTGGTGGCCGACGACGATCCCGTGATGCGCTTGCTGATGCGGCAGATGCTCACGCAGGTGGGCCTGGACGTGATCGAGGCCGAAGACGGCGTGCAGGCGCTGGCCAGCTACAAGCACAGCGGCCCGGACCTCGTCATGCTCGACGTCGACATGCCGGCCATGGACGGCTTTGCCGTGTGCCGCGAAATCCGCCATCAGGAAGTGGGTGGCACGGTGCCCATCATCATGGTCACGGGCGGCGACGAGCTGGAAGCCGTCACGCGCGCCTACGAGGTGGGCGCCACCGACTTCATTTCCAAGCCCATCAATTGGCCCATCCTCGGGCACCGCGTGCTGTACGTGCTGCGCGCCAGCGACGCCATCGCCCGCCTGCGCATCGCCGACGCGCACAACCGCGCCGTGCTGGCCGCCATCCCGGACACCTTCTTTCGCCTCAACAGCGAAGGTTTTTATCTCGACTACGAACAGGGCCACGACGCCAGCGCCGGCTTTTCCATCACCGACTGCGTGGGCAGCCATATCCGCGACGTGTTGCCGCCCGAAATCGCCTCGCGCCTGCTCGACCAGGCGCACGCCGTGATGGCCGCGCAGCACATCGGCTCGGTCGACTACACGCTGACGCACGAAGACAGCACGCGCCATTTCGAAGCGCGCCTGGTGGCGACGGGGGCCGATGAAGTGCTGGGCCTGGTGCGCGACATCAGCGAACGCAAGCGTACGGAAGAGCAGATCCGCCGCCTCGCCTATTGCGACAGCCTGACGGGCATCCCTAACCGGCAAGCGTTCCTGGAGACCCTGGAACGCGAACTGGTGCGTTCGAAAGAGCACGACAAGAAATTCGCCGTGCTGTTCATGGACCTCGACGCCTTCAAGCGCATCAACGACACCCTGGGCCACGACGTGGGCGACCATTTACTCAAGGTGGTGTCCGAGCGCCTGCGCGAAACCATCCGCCCCAGCGACCTGGTGCTGCGCGCCGAACACGAGTTTGAAGCCACCTTCGGCGGCAGCAACCTGGCGCGCCTGGGCGGCGATGAATTCACGATATTGATACCCGACCTGGAGCGCGTGGAAGATGCGCTGAACGTGGCGCACCGGGTCAAGGAAGCCATGCGCCGGCCGTTCATGATCGAGGCGCACGAAATTTTCGTCACGGCCAGCATCGGCATCTCGCTGTATCCGGAAGATGGCGAGGATTGCAATTCGCTGCTCAAATATGCGGACACGGCCATGTACCACGCGAAGAACTGCGGCAAGAACAACGCCAAGCTGTACAGCTCTTCGCTGACGATGGAAATCATGAGCCACGTCAAGATGGAAGTGGGTCTGCGCAAAGCCTTGCAGAACAACGAGCTGTACTTGCTGTACCAGCCGCAGATCGACGTGCCCAGCACGCAGATCGTCGGCGTGGAAGCGCTGGTGCGCTGGCGTCATCCGGAACGGGGCATCATTTCGCCCACGGAATTCATCCCGCTGGCCGAAGAGACGGGGCTGATCGTGCCCATCGGCGAATGGGTGCTGCGCACGGCCTGCAACCAGGCCAAGGCGTGGCAAAACGGTAGCGGGCGCGCCATCCGCATGGCCGTGAACCTGTCGGCCAAGCAATTCAAGGATGAAAACCTGATGCAGATCGTGCTCTCGGCCCTGGCCGACACGGGCCTCGATGCGCGCCTGCTGGAACTGGAATTGACGGAAGGAACCTTGATGGACGATGCGCGCGCCACCATGGTGACCCTGGAGCAATTGCGCGGCATCGGCGTGTACCTGTCCATCGACGACTTCGGCACGGGCTATTCTTCAATGAATTACCTGAAACGCTTCGACGTGCGGGCCTTGAAGATCGACAAGAGTTTTATCGCCGGCTTACCACAGGATGCGGAAAACGCGGCCATCACGCGCGCCATCATCGCCATGGCGCATGGCTTGAAAATGGTGGTGGTGGCCGAGGGCGTGGAAACGGACGAGCAGTTGGTGATGCTGGAAGAATACGGCTGCGACATGGTGCAAGGCTATTTCCTGGGCCACCCGTCGCCGCACGACACGATCACGGCCATGCTGGCCAGGCAGGCGAACCAGCTGGCCAGCCTGGAAACTAGAGCACTTCGAAGGCAAGGATTTGCGTGACTTGCAGCGGATTAAAATTGTCGTCGGAAATCAAAACCAGGCTGCGGCGGCCGTTTTCCAGACGCGGGCCCCAGCTGATGCCTTCGATATTGTCGACCCGTGCCAGGCCGATCTTTTCCAGGTCCAGCAGCAAACGCTTGCGCGCCGGCACATAGGTCGCACCCGCCAGGGCCGGCAGCGCCTGCACATCGGTGGCGCCCTCCGTTTCCATTTCGTAGATGCGCACGTGGTTCGTGTAGACGCCGTCCGCGTTGGCCACGCCGGCCCGCTCCACCACCAGCAACTGGTGGTCGTTGACGGCGAGGATTTCCGACACGCCATTGTCCGCCTCGCGTCCGGGCCCGGGCCGCGATGCCACCGGCTCGACCGGATACGCATACTGGCCCAGCACCTTGCCCGCGCGGTCCAGGCGCGTGATGCGCACGACGGAGCCGTTATCTGGCGTCGCCAGCGGGCCATCCTGGTACAGGGCCGCTTCCATGCCCAGCCACAGGCTCTTGCCATCCGACGAGAAAGACAGCGCTTCAAACGTCATGTTGTTGCGCGAGCCGACCTCTTCCTTCGAGACATTGAACATGGCCGGTGTCGGCAAGGTGGCCAGGTAACGGCCGCCGCTATCGGCGTGGCGCACGAACGGGTGCAGGCCCACCTTGCGATTGCCTTCGCTGCCGTACCACAGGCTGCCATCCTGCGGATCGACGCGGATGGTTTCGATGTCGGCCACCTGGTCGCCCCGGTCCAGCCTTGCATGCGCCAGATTCGGATAGCGGCTGCCATCGGGCTGCGTGAAAAAGTGCACGCTGTTCAAGGTCACGCCCGCAAACGCCTTGCTGTCGTAATTCAAGGCAGCGCGGTAGAAGCGGGCCGGATTGATTTCCGAGCGGTCATCGCTTTCCATCACCCAGCTCTTGTTGGCCGCATCGTAATCGATGCCGGACAAGCCGCCCACCGAGGTGCCCTCGAACGCCTGTTTCAGGGCGATGCGCTGTTCGCCGATCAGGCGCAGGCCCGTAATCGGTGCATCATGCGGGAAGCTGGCGCAGGCGGAGAGGAGGATAGTGCTGGATGCCAGGACAAGCGCACGGTGAAAAAAACGATGCATGATAGATATCAGATGAGTTGCGTAGGTCGGCTTAGCGCGAAGCGCGTAAGCCGACAACATTGTTAACTTGGCCAGCGGTGGCGTCGGATTACGCAGCTACGCCGCTAATCCGACCTACCCGATCTACGTCTGCCGGCTCCGTCCCCTTATACCACCCCATCGACCTTGAGCCGCGCAATAGCGGCCGCATCGTAGCCGAGCGACGCCAGCACCTCATCATTGTGCTGGCCCAAAGTTGGCCCCAGCCACTGGGTCTTGCCCGGCGTGGCGGACAATTTCGGGCTGATGGCGGGCAATTTGACGGGCGTGCCGTCGGGGAACTGGTGCTGTTCAAACATGTCGCGGGCAAGAAATTGTGGATCGCTCATCATGTCGCGCACGGAGTAGATTTTGCCGGCCGGCACATCCGCCGCCTTGAGCACGGCCAGCGCGCTGTCTATCGTATGCGTGGCGCACCAGGCGCCGATGGCGTCGTCGATTTCCTGCGTGCGGGCGACCCGCCCGTCGTTGCGCGCCAGTTGCGGGTCGCCCGCCATGTCGATGCGGCCCATGGCCAGCATCAAACGCTTGAAGATGGCGTCGCCGTTGCCGGCAATCACGATGTTTTCGCCATCGCCCGTCGTGTAGGTATTCGAGGGCACGATGCCGGGCAGCGAGCCGCCCGTGCGCTCGCGCACCACGCCCGCCTGGTCGTATTCGGGTACCAAGGATTCCATCAGGTTGAACACGGATTCATACAGGGCCACATCGACCATCTGCCCTTCGCCGGCAGCCGCACCACCGGTCACGTCGCGGTGGCGCAAGGCCATCATGGCGCCGATCACGCCGTGCAGGGCCGCCACGGAGTCGCCGATCGATACGCCGACGCGCACGGGCGGACGGTCGGCAAAGCCGGACACATAGCGCAAGCCGCCCATCGATTCGCCGATGGCGCCGAAACCGGGCAAATCCTTCATCGGCCCCGTCTGGCCAAAGCCGGACAGGCGCACCATGATGAGGGACGGTTTGATCTGCTTGAGCTGTTCGTAGCCGAGATCCCACTTTTCCAGCACCCCGGGGCGGTAGTTCTCGATGATGATGTCCGCTTCCAGGGCCAGCTGGCGCGCGATGGCGCGGCCTTCGGGCGACTTCAAGTTCAAGGTGACGCTTTTCTTGTTGCGCGCCTGCACCGACCACCACAGGGAAGTGCCATCCTTCAGCACTCTCCAGGTACGGATGGGATCGCCTCCATCGGGCGACTCGATCTTGATCACGTCGGCGCCGAATTCGGCCAGCATGCGGGCGCAGAACGGCCCCGCGATCAGGGTGCCCAGTTCCAGCACTTTAATGCCTTGCAATGGACCAGTGGTCGCGGAGGATTCTGTCATGTTGTGGTCAGGTTGCCCTGCGGTCGAGCATCGCGCGGGCAATCGTGCCCGCATCGACGTATTCCAGTTCGCCGCCCACGGGCACGCCGCGGGCCAGGCGGCTCACGCGCAAGCCCCGCGCCTTCAGCATTTCGCTGATGTAATGGGCCGTCGCTTCGCCTTCATTCGTAAAGTTGGTGGCCAGCACCACTTCGCCGACCACGCCATCGTTGGCGCGGTTTAATAGTTTTTCGAGGTGGATATCTTTCGGGCCGATGCCGTCCAGCGGAGACAATCTACCCATGAGGACGAAATACAGGCCCTTGTAGGTCAGCGTCTGCTCGATCATCAGCTGGTCGGCGGGCGTTTCCACCACGCACAGCAAGCGCTTGTCGCGCT
Source organism: Janthinobacterium aestuarii (assembly GCF_051380835.1). NCBI lineage: Bacteria > Pseudomonadati > Pseudomonadota > Betaproteobacteria > Burkholderiales > Oxalobacteraceae > Janthinobacterium > Janthinobacterium aestuarii. The sequence continues at coordinate 103,926 of NZ_JBNYXU010000013.1, read as the reverse complement.
CTTCGTCGAGACAGGTCTCGCACACTTCATGTTCGGTAAATGTATTGCACAGGCCGCAGTGATGCACGGCATCGACGGCCTGGAACAGGGCGCGCGACAGCATGGCCGCGCCTTCCCTGTCGTGCTGCAACAAATGAAACGCCATCCGCTGCGCCGACTTGGGGCCGACGCCGGGCAGGCGCCGCAGCGCCTCGGTCAAGAATTCAAGCGACTTGGACATGGATCAACCTTGCCCCGTGCCATAGATCGAGCGCATGCGGCAGTGCATCAGAATGGCATTTTGAAGCCGGCTGGCAAGTTCATGCCGCCAGTCAAGCCTGCCATTTTTTCAGCCGACGTCGCTTCCGCCTTGCGCACGGCATCGTTGAAGGCGGCAGCCACCAGGTCTTCCAGCATGTCCTTGTCGTCGGCCAGCAGCGACGGGTCGATGGACACGCGCTTGACGTCGTTCTTGCACGTCATGACGATCTTGACGAGGCCGGCGCCTGACTGGCCTTCCACTTCCACCAGCGCCAGTTGTTCCTGGGCTTTTTTCATGTTGTCTTGCATTGCTTGCGCCTGCTTCATCAGGCCAGCCAGTTGATTTTTCATCATGAGAATGCTCCGTTCAATTCAGTTTATTAATAATTAATGCAGGGTCGGCGCGGCGGAGCCGGCCGGTGCAGGGGTAATCGTTCCCGGCACAACAAAAGCGTCGAATGCACGCTTCATGTCGAGCACGAAGGGATCGCTGGCAATGGTTTCTTCCGCTTGCAGCTGGCACGCCTCGCGGTGGGCCTGCGCTTCCGCGCTGGCCGTGTACCAGACGGCGCCCAGTTCCGTGTCGACATTGACCTTGCGGCCGAAACGCTCGGTGAGTACGGCCGCCAGTTTTTCCACGTTGGCCGGACTGCGCCACGTGTCGATCGGCACGCGCAGGCGGAAAGTCGTGCTGTGGCCGTCGTGCAGGCATTCGATCAGCTCGGCCTGCACGGCCAGCTGCTGGGCTATGCCGCGCAGGGGCAGCACGGCGGCGACGGCTGGCCAGTTGCCGTCCCAGTCCAGGCCCGGCACGGGCGTGATCACATACGGCCCGCTCGGTGCAGCTTGCTTGGCGGCGCGCTGCGGCATGATGACGGCCGGCTGCTCGCTGCTTTGCGCGGCCGGTGCCGACACGGCAGCCGAAGCGCTGTCGTCGGAAAATTCGGTGACCCACGGCGGCAAGTCGTCGTCGGCGGGTGCCTGCTGTGGCGGCGGCGCGGCAGGACGCGCCTGCTGCACGGGCGCCGTAGCGGCCACTGGCGCTTCCATCACGGCGACCGGTGGCGCATCCTCCCACGGCGCAGGCGCTTTCGCGGCGGCGGGCGCTGGCGGTGCGGCCTGGACCGGTGCGGCCGGGGCTGGCGCCGCGGCGACAGCTTCCGCTGCCGGTGCGGGGGCAGCCGGCTTGGGCGCCGACGATGGCGCCGATGGCGCGCTGCCCGGACGGCCTTTCGAGGCGGCACGGGCCGCTTCCAGCGCCGCATTGATGGCGGCGCGGGCGGAACTGATCGGTGCGCCCGAGGCTGCCGGGGCAGCCGCAGGAACAGGAGCGGCAGGCGGCGCCGCTGGCGCTGGCGCTGCTACAGCTGCTGGTGCTGGTGCCGGAGCAGCCGCGCGTGGCGGCGGCGCTTCGCTGCGCGCCATGCTGGCGGCAGCGGCTGCGACCACGGCGGGCGGGGTCACGGCTGCATGGCTGGCCACGCTGTTCGTCGCGGCGCGGGCGACCGGTGCGGATGCGCCAGCTGCGGCGCGCGCGGCGGCCACGGCAGCGGGACGGTTGCCCGATACAGAAGCTGGCGCGGCAGCAGGCACACCTTCGGCACCGCCTATGCCGGGCCGAAAGGCCAGCATGCGCAGCAAGGTCATGGTAAAGCCCGCATATTCGTCGGGCGCCAGGCCCAGTTCATTGCGGCCATGCACGGCAATCTGGTAAAACAGCTGGACTTCTTCCGCGTCAAACGCGGCAGCGAGGCGGACAATGTCCGCGTACTCAGGCAGATCCTGCGGCAAGGCGGCGGGTACGGTTTGCGCAAGCGCAATGCGGTGCAGCAAGGTGCCCAGGTCTTGCAGGGCGCCGTTGTAGGACAGGCTACGCGAAGCCATCTCGTCGGCCACGGCCAGCAGGTCGGCGCCATCTTGCTGCGCCAGCGCGTCGAGCAGGCGCACCAGGTACGATTGGTCGAGCGCACCCAGCATGCCTTGCACGGCGTCCAGGGTGACGGCGCCGGCCGCGTAGGCGATGGCCTGGTCCGTCAAGGACAGCGCATCGCGCATGGAACCGTGGGCGCCCTGGGCCAGCAGGCGCAAAGCCGGCTGTTCGAAGGTGATGCCCTCTTGCCCCAGGATATTGTCCAGGTGGCTGATGATATGGCCGGGCGGCATCTGCTTGAGATTGAACTGCAGGCAGCGCGACAGCACGGTCACGGGAATCTTTTGCGGGTCCGTCGTGGCCAGAATGAACTTGACGTGCTCGGGCGGTTCTTCCAGGGTCTTCAGCATGGAATTGAACGCGTGGTTCGTCAGCATGTGCACCTCATCGATCATATAGACCTTGAAGCGCGCATTGCTTGGCGCATACACGGCTTGCTCGAGCAGCTGCGCCATTTCATCGACGCCGCGGTTCGACGCCGCATCCATCTCTATATAGTCGACAAAGCGTCCCGCGTCGATCGCCGTGCACGCTTCGCACTGGCCGCAAGGCTGGGCCGTGATGCCGCCCGTGCCATCGGGGCCGATGCAATTGAGCGACTTGGCCAGGATGCGCGACAGGGTCGTCTTGCCGACGCCGCGCGTGCCCGTGAACAGGTAGGCGTGATGCAATCGGCCGCTGTGCAAGGCATGCGTGAGCGCGCGCACGACGTGCTCCTGGCCGACGAGCGTCTCGAAATTCTTGGGGCGGTATTTACGGGCGAGGACTTGATAGGACATGCTGAGATTTTACCATGCGATTTTGCGGGTGATCCTGCGCGGCGGGCGCAAGCCTCATGGCCGGGCCAGGACAAATCTGGCAAACGCGGCAAAGCAGCAATTGTATAACATGGCCAGCTAGAAACAGTGAAAACACGGCAAGCCCGGCAATGCTGCGGATCGGCAAGAAAACGGGGCCGTAAAAGCAAAAAAGCTGCCCATGGCAGCTTGATTGTTAATCCTGATAAAACATTCCCGAAGGAGGCGAGCCTGATCTGCGGCACTCATGGTTAATAGCCGTGGCTGCTTCGTTCCCGACCTGACCAGGTTAGCCATGCCACGATGCGCAGGGGCCCGCCGGGGACAATTATAACCGACCTGCGCAAGATTGGGGAAGTTGGTGCAAACCGCCGTTGACTTGAGCCGGGCCGGCGCAGGCCGGCGCAGGTCGGCGTAGGCCTCAGGCCGTAAGCCGACACTGCTGAGTATGCAGGCCTTGGGTATCCAAGCGCTGCCAAACATGCAAGCACCGCAACGTCGGGTTACGCGCAAGCGCCAACCCGACCTACTGTCCTGTCCTGTTACAACCCCAGCTCCTGCCAAATCCCATCCACCTTGGCCTTCACTTCCGGCGTCATGGCAATCGTCGTGCCCCACTCGCGCGTCGTTTCGCCCGGCCATTTATTCGTCGCGTCGATACCCATCTTGCTGCCCAGGCCGCTGACCGGCGAGGCGAAGTCCAGGTAGTCGATCGGCGTATTGTCGACCAGGGTCGTGTCGCGGATGGGGTCGACACGCGTCGTGATGGCCCAGATGACTTCTTTCCAGTCGCGGATATTCACGTCTTCGTCGACGACGACGATGAACTTGGTATACATGAACTGGCGCAGGAAACTCCACACGCCGAACATCACGCGCTTGGCGTGGCCCGCGTACTGTTTCTTGATCTGCACCACGGCCATGCGGTAGCTGCAACCTTCGGGCGGCAGATAGAAGTCGGTAATTTCGCTGAACTGCTTTTGCAGCAGCGGCACGAACACTTCGTTCAGCGCCAGGCCCAGCACGGCCGGCTCGTCCGGCGGTTTGCCTGTATAGGTGGAGTGGTAGATCGGATCGCGGCGCATGGTGATGCGGTCGATGGTAAACACAGGGAAACTGTCCTGCTCATTATAGTAGCCCGTGTGGTCGCCATACGGCCCTTCCAGCGCATGCTCGTAGCCGCTCGGATGGTTTTCATCCGGATAGATATGGCCTTCGAGCACGATTTCGGCAGACGCCGGCACGCGCAGCTCGCTGCCGATGGCTTTCACAAGCTCCGTGCGGCTGCCGCGCAGCAAGCCGGCGAACTGGTATTCGGACAGGCTGTCCGGCACCGGCGTGACGGCCCCTAATATAGTAGCGGGATCGGCACCGAGCGCGACGGCGATCGGATACGGCTTGCCCTTGCTCTGAATCGCGTGTTCGCGGAAGTCCAGCGCCCCGCCCCGGTGCGCCAGCCAGCGCATGATGACCTTGTTGCGTCCCAATACCTGCTGGCGGTAGATGCCGAGGTTTTGCCGCTTCTTGTTCGGCCCCTTGGTAATCACCAGGCCCCAGGTGATCAGCGGTGCGACGTCGCCAGGCCAGCAATGCTGGATCGGCAGGCGCGCCAGGTCGACGTCGTTGCCTTCCCAGACGATTTCCTGGCACTTCGCGCCGCGCAATTCTTTCGGCGACATGTCCCACACGGATTTCACCAGCGAGCCCAGGCCCAGCAGATCTTTGAAATCCTTCGGCGGCTCCGGCTCCTTCAGCCGGGCCAGCACATGGCCGATCTTGCGTAATTCGCTGACGTCTTCCGCGCCCATGCCCAAGGCCACGCGGCGCGTGGTGCCGAACAGGTTGCCCAGCACCGGCATGGTGTGTCCCGTCGGATTATTGAACAGCAAGGCCGGTCCGCCCGCGCGCAAGGTGCGGTCGCACACTTCCGTCATCTCCAAAATCGGTGAAATGGGGGTCGAAATGGGCTTAAGTTCACCCATTTGTTGCAGTTGAGAAATAAAATCTCGTAAATCTGAATATTTCATGTGTTTTTAATTTTTTTGACGTCGGACGCCGTTGCTGAAGGATCTATGCCAAGTAATTGATTTTATTGGCTTTTGGCACAATGCAAGTCAAAAAGTAAGACATAAAAGTAATAAAGAAACGATTCGTTAGTATTGACTTGATATAAAACGGCTTCTACAATTCGCCCAACTTGAAAGAGCACGCCGGCCCAGAGCTTGATTTTAGCGTTTCTCTTTCATTCACGGAGTCGGGGCTCCACATGACATTTTAAGGAGTGTTTTCAAAAGGCGTCTGCCTTACCCCCGGTAAAAGTTGTATTGCGACTGATCCAATACCAGAATGGGACCGATCAGCTCAAGCAAGCAATGACGGCGTTTCTCGTACGCATCCATACGCGGCGGAAACGATGATATTTCTGATGCACGGCATTGGCAGTACCCACAACACCGCGACACCGCGGAGGGACTGCCTGTTGACGCGACATTTCGGGGAACTCTATGACTCATCGTAGCACTGAAGCAGCATTACCTGCTTCAACCGTGGCTGGTCAGCCAGCGTTGGCGCGTTTGCGCGCCCGCGCACAAGCCATTTCGGCACGTGGCGTTTTAACCACTGCGCAACACACACTGACAGTCTTCGGCATTTCCGCCCTGGCACTGATCGCACTGCTGATGTTCCGCCCTGATCTGGGCAAGCAACTGACGCACAGCCTGTTCCCGCTGCCGATGGCAGAAGCGCAAGCCGTTGAAGCGCCGGCCCTGTCTGCACTGATGGAAGCGCCCGCTTCCGTGCAAACGGCCGCCGCCAGCGACGCACCGCTGAGCAAGGAAGAAAAAGCCTTGCTGGGTACGCAAAAGCAGCAGCAATGGGTCACCAACTGGCTCTCCAAGCGTTACCGCGTGGCCAACGACGCGACCAATATGCTTGTGTCGACGGCGTACCTGACGGCCCGCGAAATCAAACTGGACCCGCTGCTGATCCTGGCCGTGATGGCCATCGAATCGGGCTTGAACCCGTTCGCGGAAAGCCCCGTCGGCGCGCAAGGCTTGATGCAAGTCATGTCGAAAGTGCACCATGAGCGCTTCCAGGAAATGGGCGGCGTGCAAGCAGCCCTGAATCCCGTCGCCAACATCCGCGTCGGCTCCCTGATCCTGAAAGACTACGTCACGCGTGGCGGTTCCGTCGAAGCGGGCTTGAAAACCTATGTCGGCGCCGCCAACTTCGCCACCGATTCGGGCTACGGCTCGCGCGTGCTGGCCGAATACCGCCGCCTGAAACAAGTGTCGGCTGGCCAGCGCGTGCCGACCACGACACCGGTGATGGCATCGAACACGCCAGCGCCAGCCAAGGCACCGGCAGCGGTAGCGGAAAGCGGCATCACCATCAAAGTATTGCCCCACAACGAGATCGCCGGCCTGTGACCCTTTAAAAGCCCTCACAGGGGCATCCAAAAAGCAGCACCCAATGAAAAAGCCACCGGAGTACCGGTGGCTTTTTTGTTGCCCTGCGGCGGCAGCCGCAGGAACTACGCGGCATATTACTTGCGCTTGTTAGCGTTGACTTCTTCCTCGCGGAATTTCACTGCCAGTTTGTCCAGCACGCCGTTCACATACTTGTGACCGTCGATACCGCCAAACGACTTGGCCAGCTCGACCGCTTCGTTGATGACGACGCGGTACGGGATTTCCATGTTGTTCTTCAGCTCGAAAGCGCCGATCAGCAGGATGCCGTGTTCGATCGGCGACAGTTCCACGATATTGCGGTCGATCAATGGTGCCATGCTTTCGCGCAGCGCCAGCGAATCTTTGATGGCACCGTACAACAGCACCGTGAAATGATCGCCATCGGCCTTGTCGAAACCGTGGGCCGCGCGAATATTGTTCACGACGGTGGTCGCGTCTTCATTGTTCAGCAGCCACTGGTACAAGCCCTGCAGCGCAAACTCGCGCGCGCGGTGACGCGGCGTGCGGTTTTTGCTGGGATTGGCGAGCAAATTTTTCTCAGTCATGATTGTTACCTGTTCTTAAATACGTATTTACTGCAGATAGTGACGAATACCGCCGTGCGCTGCCAGGCAGCACACTGCGGCGCAAGCACGATTAATCCTCGTCTGTGTCTTGCAACTCTTCCAGCGCTTGCGCCAGATTGGCCATTTCCACTGCCACGCGTGCCGCTTCGGCTCCCTTGACCAGCATGCGCACTTCCGCCTGCTCGTCGTTTTCGGTCGTCAACACTGCGTTGGCGATCGGGATGCCGTAATCGAGACCGACGCGCGTGATGCCCGCGCCCGATTCGTTCGATACCAGCTCGAAGTGGTAGGTTTCACCGCGAATCACGGCGCCCAGTGCGATCAGGGCGTCGAATTGCTCGGTTTCCGCCATTTTTTGCAGAATCAGTGGGATTTCCAGGGCGCCCGGCACGGTCACGTGCAGGATATCTTCATCGGCCACGCCCAGCTTGCTCAACTCTTCCAGGCATGCCGACAGCAAGCCACCGCCGACGATTTCATTGAATCGTGCCTGGACGATACCGACGCGCAAACCTTCGCCGGCAAAATTGGTTTCGTATGCTCCTACGGTCATCATATGCCTCTTTATCAGGTGATCAGCGGCCAGCCATGCGCCAGGCCGCTAAAATTATTTAATTACTGCTGGCCAGGATGGCACTGAAAACCGGTCACTTCCAGGTCGAAACCGACCATCGACGGCATCTTGCGGGGGCTGGCCAGCAATTGCATCTTGCTCACGCCCAGATCGCGCAGGATTTGCGCGCCGATGCCATAGCTGCGCAGATCCATGCTGGCCGCGCGGCCTTTCGGCTTGGCTTGCGGCGTGTCCAGGGCGGCGAACTGGGCAAACAGCTCGCTCGACGTCTCGCCGCAGTTCAGCAAGACCATCACGCCACGCTCAGCCTGCTTGATGGCGGCCATCGAGGCGGCCACCGTCCACGAGTGGGTGGTCGCTTCGCTTTCCAGCACGTCCAGCAGGGAAACGGGCTGGTGCACGCGCACCAGCGCTTCCAGGCCGGGGGCCAGGTCGCCATGCACGAGGGCCAGATGGGCCGACGCGCTGGGCTTGTCGCGGAAGGCGATCAGGCGGAATTCGCCGTGCGCCGTGTGCAGGGTGCGCTCGGCAACGCGCTCGACCAACGATTCTGTCTGGCTGCGGTAATGGATCAGGTCGGCAATCGTGCCGATTTTCAGGCCATGTTGCTCGGCAAACACCAGCAAGTCCGGCAGACGCGCCATGGTGCCGTCGTCCTTCATGATTTCGCAAATCACGGATGCGGGCGTCAAGCCGGCCATGGCCGTCAGGTCGCAACCGGCTTCCGTATGGCCTGCGCGCATCAGCACGCCGCCTTTTTGCGCTTTCAGCGGGAAAATATGGCCGGGCTGGACGATATCGCTGGGCTGCGTGCCCTTGGCCACGGCCACCTGGATGGTCTTGGCGCGGTCGGCGGCGGAAATGCCCGTCGTCACGCCTTCTGCCGCTTCGATGGAAACAGTAAAGTTGGTACCGTAGGCGGTGCCGTTGCGCGAGGTCATCATCGACAGGTTCAGCTCGTCGCAACGCTCTTCCGTCAGGGTCAGGCAGACCAGGCCACGCGCATGCGTGATCATGAAATTGATGGCTTCAGGCGTCACGAAATCGGCGGCAAGCACCAGATCGCCTTCATTTTCCCGGTCTTCTTCATCGACCAGTATCACCATGCGGCCTGCGCGCAATTCAGCGACGATCTCTTCGGTGCTGGATATAGACATTGTTCATCCTCGTATGACGCCTGGCCAAACCTGCTGCGCGTCGGTATAGGTGGCCTGCGATGCTCACCGTACCTTCGTACGGTTGCGCCTCTCGGCCACTTCTCCCTTCCGCTCGCGACGGTTTTGCCAGGCGTTGTTAATGTAACTAAAAACTGAACCTAAACCTGAAACATCAAGCGAGAATATTCCGCGAATTTCCGGGAATTTTCTTATAACCTGCTATTTTAAAGGATTTAGCGCTTGCAGACCTGAAATAAGACAGCTTTACGGCACGGATGCCGCAGCCTGCATCACAAAGCGCCGATTCCCCGTTCCGGCGCACACGGCGGCGGCAAGACGCGCGCCGCCGGCCTTGCAAAGAGCATAAGATCAGCCTGTCACCGCCACGGCGCTGATACCCACTCGCAGCGATACCCCACACAGGAGCGGCAATATGAAAACCAACGGATCGGCCATCTGGTCAGGCGGCATCAAGGATGGCAAGGGCGCCATCAGCACGCGCAGCGGCGCCTTGCAGGAATATCCCTATGGCTTTGCCAGCCGCTTCGAAGGCAAGCCCGGCACCAATCCCGAGGAATTGATCGGCGCCGCGCACGCGGGCTGTTTCACCATGGCCCTGTCGCTGATCCTCGGCGAAGCTGGCCTGACGGCGGAAAAGATGGAGACGACGGCCGAAGTGACTCTCGACAAGGTGGACGACGGCTTTGCCATCACGGCCGTCCATTTGATCCTGAAAGCGAAGATACCGGGTGCCGACCAGGCGACATTCGAGGAATTGACGGGCAAGGCCAAGGCCGGCTGCCCCGTATCGAAACTGCTGAAAGCCAACATTACCCTGGACGCCACCCTGCTGCCCTAGATTTTAGGCACGGGTTTGACGGGTTCCACGGCAGCCACCGCCGGCACCAGCGGCAGGCGCGAGTCGCTGGCCGGCAATGGCCGGTTCATCAGGCCAGGATTCAGGGCTGCATTGTTCAGGTTATAGGCGGCAATCGCTGCCGCCACGGATGGGTCTTGCGATGAAGGCAGCGGCACGGCTTGGCCCGCGTTTTGCACAGCCAGCTCTTGCGCCCGGGCATTTTGCTGAGCCAGCCGGGCCTGGACCGTCGCCTCCAGTCCTGCTTGCGCCTGTAACTGGGTATCGCGCGCCCGGGTCTGCGCGCGCCCGGCCTCTGCCTGCGCCAGCAGCTGGGCATCGCTGTCGGCCAGCTGTGCCGAGGTCAGCCGTGCGCGCTCCGTCGCATCGGCTGCAGCCTGCGCCTGCTCTTCGCGCTGCGTCTGCTGCAATTGATCCTGGCGCAACGCGTCCAGGCGCGCGTCTTCCTGCCGCAGGGCCTGGCGTTCGGCGTCCAGTCGCTGCGTGTCGATATCTTGGGCGTCAAAACGCCGCTGGCCGGCCCTCTGCGCCTGCTGCAAGTCCTGCCCGGCTGTCGCCGGTGGCGGCCGCAACTCCTGCAAGTCCAGATTCAGCTCTTCCGCTTCCAGTTGCCGCTGCAGTTCCAGCTGCCGCTGTGCAATGGCAGCCGTTTGCGGCGGCACCCCGTCGATGGGCTGCGGCTGCGGCTGCGTGGCTTGCGACGCCTGCACGGCGCCGGACGGCAAGGTTTCGCCCGTTAAATCCGCTTCGACATTGGTCGCCAGCGGCGCGCCCTGCTGCCGGGCCAGCACGGCGCCCACCTGCGCCAGCACGTCCGTTCCCTGTTGCAAGGCGTCCAGGGTGGCATTGCTGTCGGCCGCATAGGCGGCTTGCAACGTTGGCGCATCGACATCTTCATTGCGCAAGTCGATGCCGATACGGGCCAGCTGCGCTTGCGTGAGCAAGCTGCCGTCCTGCGCCAGCGCGGCGGCCGCATCCGTCGTGCCGTCGCCCGACAATAAATCATAGCGCTGCGCCAGGCTGCCCGGCGTGTCGCCAGCGGTGGCCAACTGGCTGGCGTCAATGCCGCTCGTTTGCAGCTGGGCGAACGATTCCGTCAACTGCCGCGCCAGCGCCAGCAAGTCGTCATTGACATTCACGGGGGTATTTGCCGCCCTGGCCTCTTCCGTGGCGCCCTGCAAGGCCAGCAGTTGCCGGCGCGACAAGGCCACGCCGGACAGGAACTGGCCCAACGGGGAGATGTCGACCTGGGTCGAGGACTGGATGGCAAGGGCCGCCGCCGCGCTGGACGGCGGCACGGGCAGTGCAGGCGCCAGCGGTACCGTCTCGCCCACGCGAGATGTGGCAGGGATGGTATTGGGCACGGTTGCGCGCGAAATCGGGTCCATGGCTAGCCTCCACTGCGGAAAGCTTCATAGTATGCGCGTCTGAAAGAAAAGCAACACACACTTGGCAAGGCTGCTGGTGTGCTGCTTCACGCTGTGGTGTTAAGCGGCAGCCTTATCCAGCGACAGCATGCGCTCGACATAGCGGGCGATCAAATCGATTTCCAGGTTGACCTTGCCATCGACCGTCAAGTGTTTCAGGGTCGTCATGGCGATCGTGTGCGGGATCAGGTTGATCGAGAAACGGCAGCCGTTGACGGCGCCCGCACCCAGGTCTTCCACTCGGTTGACGGTCAGGGACACGCCATTGACGACGACGGAACCTTTGAAGGCCAGGTATTTCGCCAGTTCATGGGGCGCTTCTATCACCAGTTCCCACGATTCACCCACGGCGTCGAACTTGCGCACGATGCCCAGGCCGTCGACATGGCCGGAGACCAAATGGCCGCCCAGGCGCTCAGCCAGGGTCAGGGCTTTTTCCAGGTTGACTTCGGTGGTGGTATCAAGGCCCACCGTGCAATTGAGGCTTTCGCGCGAAACATCGACGGCAAAGCCCGTGTCCGACTTTTCCACCACCGTCATGCAGGCGCCATTGATGGCGATCGAATCGCCCAGGGCCACGTCGGCCAGCGGCAAGCCGCCCGCATGGATGTTCAGACGCACGCCGGCATCGAGGCCGCCGTCGAGCGGCTGCACGGTTTCAATCTTGCCGATGGCGGCAACAATTCCTGTAAACATGAACTAACCCTATAAAGTGTAAAAGTATTAATTGCGCTGGGCGAATCTTGCAAGGATACGCACATCTTCGCCCACTTGCTGAACCTGGTGAAATTGCAAAGTGCGCTGCTGCTTGATATCTGTCAATGCGGGCAAGTCAAACATCCCTTGCGCATCGCCCAGCAAGGTAGGCGCCAGGTAAACCAGCAACTCGTCGACGCAGCCTTCGCGTATCAGTGAACCGTTCAGCTTGGCGCCGGCCTCGACGTGGACTTCATTGATTTGCCGGCGTCCCAGTTCCAGCATCAGCGCGGGCAAGTCGACCTTGCCGTCCCCGTTCGGCAGCACGATGACTTCCGCGCCGAGCGCCTGCAGCTGCGCTTCCTTTTCCGGGATGGCGACGGCCGCCACGATCCACGTGCCGCCACCCTGCAGGATGCGCGCGTCGAGGCCGATGTCGAGCCGGCTGTCGACGACGATGCGGCGCGGCTGGCGCGGCGTCTCGACGGCGCGCACGTTCAGTTGCGGGTCATCCGCCTTGACCGTGCCGATGCCCGTCAGGATGGCGCAGGCGCGCGCGCGCCAAGCGTGACCATCGGCGCGCGCCAGCGGCCCCGTGATCCACTGGCTTTGTCCATTGTGCAAGGCCGTCATGCCGTCCAGGCTGGCCGCCGTTTTCATGCGCACCCACGGCTTGCCGCGCTGCATGCGCGAAAAGAAGCCGATATTCATTTCATAGGCTTCATGGGCCAGCACATCCGTGGTGACGGCGATACCTGCCGCTTGCAGCTTGGCCAGCCCCTGCCCCGCCACCAGCGGGTTCGGGTCCGTCATGGCGGCCACGACGCGGCCCAGCCCCGCGCGCACGAGCGCATCGGAGCATGGCGGCGTGCGGCCGTAGTGGTTGCACGGCTCCAGGGTGACATAGGCGGTGGCGCCGCGCACGTCATTGCCGCGCGCCGCCGCATTGGCCAGCGCTTGCACCTCCGCATGATCTTGCCCTGCCGCCTGCGTCACGCCGGCGCCGATCACCTGGCCATCACTGACGATCACGCAGCCGATGCGGGGATTGGGCGAGGTCGTGTACAGACCGCGCGCCGCCCATTCCAGCGCCAGGCGCATGCCATCGATATCGTTGAGTATTTCCACGGGCTACTTTGCTTGAAGGTGAGTAATTGGTCAGTCTTGCTACGAACTGTCGGCCACGCCGCTGCAATTGACCGCCTGCTGCTGCGGGTCGCACACGCGCACCCTGCCCAACATATTGATTTTAATATGGCGCACCTGCTTTCCCAAAGCCAGGGACAAAGTACCCCAGCGCGCCGCCAGACTATTGGTCGCGCTGCAACTGCGTCCTGCGCCATTGTAGGCGATATAAAACGGCGCCGTGGCCGACGAGAACACGAACTGCGCCGTGATGCCCTCCGGCAGCGGCCCCTGACGGAACAGCAATTCGTCGTTACCGTCGAACGCCAGGCTGGCATTGCGGTCGATGAAGATCAGCCAGCCCGTGCGCCAGTCCGTGCCACCGGGCCCGGCCGGCATCAGCAGCACGCGCTGTCCGCGCGCCATCGCCTGTGCCCGCGTCAATTCGATGGCCGAGAACAAGTCCGTGGCCGCCGCGCGCACTTGCTGTCGCGCCAGCACCTGCTGCAAACTGGGCAAGGCAGCGGCCGCCAGCAGCGCGGCAATCGCCAGCACGGCCAGCAATTCGAGCATGGTGTGCCCGAGGGTGCGCCCGAATGTGTGCCTGCTCCGCGGTGGCCGCTTGCGCGTGGCCATGGCTTAAGGCCAGCAATGGCTGGCCGGGCCGCTGCTGCCGCGCTGGCCCGTGCTGCTCAAGGACAGGACACCGCAATCGGCATCCTGGAACTGCGCATCGACCTTGGATGTGCCCGGCACCGCGCGCAACAGCACGCATTGCCCGATCGCCAGGCCGGGACAGGCCAGCGCCTCGATTTCATACGCGCTGCCGACCGCGCCCCCTTCGCCCGACCACCACGGGAATTGCTGCGCCTGCGAAGCCGGCGACGCCGAGGAAAACGCCAGATAGTGATTGTTTTGCGAGTAATAGCGCTCCTGCTGTTGCATCAGCCGCAGCAGGGCCGCCTGCCCCTGCACCCGCTTGGCGCGCACGAGATGGCCTTGATAAGCGGGCACGGCCAGCGCCAACAGCAGGCTCATGATCGCCAGCGCGGACAGCAATTCGATCAGGCTGAAGCCCAAGACCCCGGCAGGGGCGCCACCGTTTGCAGCGGCCCGGTTTTGCCTTGCCAGCACGCCCATGCGACCTCCCTTTTCCCCAAAAAAGCGCCAACCGATACGCTGCAACCGCCTTGCCGAACCTATTTTTTCTTGGCCGCCTCGTGCAATTCGCGCCAGTTCGCCACTTCGCGCCAACTGAGGCGCCGGGCCGGCAACGGCGCGCTGACGACCTTGAGACCCGCCGCGCTGGCAGCGCCGGGCAAGCCAGGCTGCAGCACGGCCAGTTCCTTGCGCCCCTCGGCCCGCCCTGCCGCCGTTGCGGCGCCCACCGTGCTGTTCAGTTCCAGCGCCAGCGGCGGCGCGCGCGCCAGGCCATCGTACAAGCGCCCCGTCTGCGCGCCCGCCTGCACGACACCGGCACCATCGGCCGCAAAGCCGCTCAGCACATCGAGCACGTACAGGCGCGTGGCCGGCTTGGCGCAAGGATCGCGCCCGGGCAGGACAGTATTGAACAGCACCTTGCCGGCGGCCAGCACGGCACTGTTGATGCTGCGTTCCCCCGTCTGCGCGGTATCGAGAAAATCGAGGTACCAGCCGCGCATGGCATCGCTGCCCGTGTAGCGCAGTTCGGTGCCATCGACGCGCACGCCGCCTGCCGCTTCGCTCAGGCTGCGCTGCTCCAGGTCGGCCCGGCTGCGCGTGGGGGACGACTTCCGCACATCGTCGTGCACAGCGTAAAACGACTGCGACAGGAAGGCGGCGGGCCGGGTATCGGCCCCTTCGACCAGCTTGCCCGTACCAAACAGCAGTACATAGCCGCCACCGGGCGCATACGCCACGTTCAACTGCTGCGTCACGGGCTGGCGCCGGCCCTGTGCATCGCGCGCGACAAAGACAAGCTTGCGTCCCTGCCCCTCTTTCCATGGCGGCCCGCCAGCCATGTCGAGGCGCCAGATATTGCCCTGCAAATCGCCCGCATACAGGAAAGCCAGCGCGCCGTCGCTGCCCGGCACCACGGAGGGCGGACCCAGCGCGTGAGGGGCGGCATCGGCGTCCGTATCGGCCTCGCTGCCATGGCCGCCATCACCGCCACCGCTGGCCACAGGCACCGTGAGGCGGAAGTAATTACTTCCCAACGTCCATGGTGTGCCAGGCGCCTTGTCCAGCGCCAGCAAAAAGATAGCGGCGGCCGATGCGGGCGCCGTCGTGTCCTTGCCGTCATTGACATGGTTGTTGTAGCCGCTGGCGACGATGGCAAAATCGCGGTAGGCCGGCGCACCCTCCTTGCCGCCCATGTTGATGCGGGCGAAGGCGGGCGGTGCGCGCACGTTGCCCATCAGCCTGTCGTCGCGGTCCGTAAACTCCCACAGCGCCCCATCTTGCGCGAAGCGGGCCGGGTCGGTAATGTCGAGCGCAAACACGCCTTGCACCCCGCCACCCATCCCCGACACCAGCACCGTCTTCCAATGTCCCAGTGCCAGCACTTCCGCCGTGGCCGCCGCGCCATCGAGCAGCGGGCCGGGGCTGTAGTGCGTGCTCGCAGTGGCGACAGCAAGGTGCAGCAGCGCTTGCGGCAGATAGGCAAACACTTCGCTGCCCGTACGCGCATCGAACGCATGCAGCAAGCCATCGTTGGCGCCCAGGTACAGCATTTTGCGCCGCTGCAGCAGCGCCTTGCGGTGCAAGCCATAGCCGGCCCCCGGCATGCCCAGCCCCGGCGCACCCACGTACAGCAGATTGCCGTGCGGCGCGGCACCCAGGCTGCCTGAGCGGCGCCGCAGGAAGCCGCCCGGCTGGCCCACCTCGTGCGTGCGCTGGCCCAGCAGATACGCCAGGCGCGCTTCCCCCAGCCCATCGCCGCCGTCGAATGCGCCGCGCTGTTCCGTGTCGAGCCCCATCCAGGCCAGCGGCATCAGAGCGCCCTTGGCGTCGAGCGTATAGACGGGACGCAAGGCCGGGGATGCCCCATCCGGCGCGGGCTTATCCAGTCCGCCTGTGCGCCACCATGGCTTGCCGGGAAGCAGTGCGCCATCTGCGCCCACGGCAAACGCGGTGCGCGACACGGTCATGCCGCCATCGGCCAGGCGCAGCTGCGTCTGGAACCAGTATGCCTCTTCCGTCCCGCTGGCCAGCGCCATCAGGGCTGGCCCGGCCAGCGTCGCCGCCAGCGTGCCCTTGTCGGCGGAGACAAAGGCTGCGCGCAGTCCCGCGATCAGGGCGGCCGGATCGCTGCCGGGCAGGTAATGGTCGGGCCAGCGGCCGTCCAGGCTCCATTCATCGAACGCGCTGCCCGTCGCGCTCTTGAAGGGGTTGGCGTCGCCGTTCGCATCGAGAAAGCCGCCATATTTTGCCGCCATTAACAGTGGTGTGGTGGTGGGCACGCCGGCCGGGTCGCCCTGGCGCAAGTCGCCCGCGTAGTGCTCGACCTTGGCAACGCCGTCGTTCTTGCCGCCAGGACGCAAGGCTTGCACGTGCGACCAGTAAGCCAGCCCTGCCGCATGGTAGCTGGCGCCGCCCGCCCCGTCGGCCAGAAATTCCAGTGCCGCCAAGTCCGGCCGTGGCGCGGGATTGCCCTGCGCGCCACCGCTTTCCAGGCTGCCCACCGCATGCGTCCACACCATCGCATCGAAAGGCGGCGGCGCGAAGCCATCGGCAGCGCGTGCACGGTCGCCGTTGGAAGCGGGAGCCACAGGAACATTGCCGGGCACATAGCGGTCGCCCGCCATGCCCGCATCGCCGAGGCTGACGACGACGTGGCGCTGGCAACTGGCCGTTTGCGGGTCGCTCCATGGCGTCACGACCGGCAAGCCGTCGTCGATGCCAGGCGGGGGCGTAGCGGGTGGCACGACAGGGCTTGCCTGCCTTCCCTGCAGGTAGCGCAGCGATTCGTACAGCAATTCAGCCAGCGGCGCCGCCTTCGCGTACGCGCCGGGATGCCCGGCATTGCCGCGGCCCAGGCCATTGATGTAAGCGGTCACCCCGCCGCCAGAGCCTGCGCTTTGGGCTAGGTACACGCCAGTGGCAGGACTCCACTCGGCGTCGGCATTGTCTTGCGGCATAAAGTCGGGCGCCATCCAGCGCTGCCTGCCCACGTGGGCCAGCGGCGCGCGCAGCACGCCGCCATACACGGGGCCGGCGTTGCCGGACACGCCGTTCAAGTGGCCAAACACGCCCACGCGTACCCTGCCGCCATGGCGCTGCACGGCGCCCACCGGCTTGTAGTTCTTGCCATACGCGAGGCACAAGTCGTCGCGCAGCGGCCCTTCATCGGCATCGCAAACGCGCACGCGCGCGAGGAACACGCCGTGCGTGGCTGCAGTGCCGGGCACGTCGCAATTACCGCCCGGCGGCAGACTGGCGTCGCCGAACAGCAGGCGATTACGGCAGGAAACAATGGCCAATTGCGCCAGCGCAAACGGTGTCGCGGCCGCCACGCCCGCCTGCAAGACCTTGCGCGGGAAAAAGACGGGGTGGGCAAAGAAATCGATGGAGCTGTCGGCATCGGGCAAATAAGCGCGCTGCAGCACCGTCTTGCGCACCTCGTCGATGACGCGGTCGCCGCCCGTCACGGCATAACGGACGATGTCGAGCATGCTGGCGCTGGCCCAGTTGAGAAAGTTGCCGCTGAAACTGTCTCCGCCGCAGCCATGCAAGGCATCGGCCGGTTTCAGCACGGAGAAGTAAGCGGTCGCTACGCGCAAGTCCGGCAGCATGACGCCATCCTTGCTGCGATACGGATAGCTGTAGCACATGCGCGCATGGAAGTAGCCTGCATACTCGCGCTGCGGCGCATAATCGCCGCCATGCGCGGCAGCGGCGGCAGCGTGCGTGAGGGACAGGTTGAGCAGCAGATTCGGCGGCACCCTGGCGCCGTACAAACCCGCGTCGGCCCGCGCCAGCACCACGGGAGGAGCGGCCGCGACGGCGGCGCCGCAAGTCAGGCAAACGAGGCCGACCAGCAGCCGCCAGCCGCGCCAAGGCGCCCTCATGGCCCCGCTCCCACCGCCTGCTTGCGGTAATAACTTTGCAGCACGACTTGCGTGCTTTCCTGCGCCCCAAAACCGATGGCCGTGATGCGGTACACATAGCTTTCCGTGGCCATGCCGCCGGCCATTGCCGTAGCCTGCGCGCCGGGCGGGTGAAACGGCAGCAGTTCGATCAGGTAGCGAGGCCGGCGCGACGGCAGAAAACCCTGCCCCGTCTGCATGACGGCGCCCGTAAACTGGCCATACGGCACCGTGCGGCTGCCAGCGTCGGCACCATCGAGATCCGTGCTCAGCCAGAGGGCCGGCGCGTCCGGCGCTGCGGGCAGGCACAGGCCCAGTGCGCCTGCCTCGCCACAGCCGTCCGCGAAGCCGGCCGCACTGCCTGGCGCGAAGAGGCTGCTGCGTCCCGGCGCACCAGGTAAACCTTCGATATCGTTCTGCGCATCCACCAATGCCTCCTCCGCCGCCTGAAACGCGATCTGCCGGTCGCGCTCGCCGCGTGCCGCCTTCTCGCCCTGCAAGGCCATCTGCGCCGCCGATATGCCCAGCAACAAGATGATCACCAGCAGGCACAGCACATACACGAGGGTGGCGCCACCGTGGCGTACGCAAGATGGGCACCACGGTTCGCAACGGCGGATGCCCGTGCAAGCCATCGCGCCGCCCGCCTAGGCCGGCCCGTTGCGCAGCATGATGCTCGTCTGCACCAGTTGCCGCAGCCGCGAGCGCGTCGCGGCGGGCAAGGAGGCGCGCGCGATGCGCACGCCCGTGTCGCCGGCACCGTGCGCCTCGGCATACGCTTTGCCGAACAGGTCGAACTGCGCCGGCCCCAGTGCCGCCATCTTGTCCGCCTGGCCCGCCTCGCCATGCAGCAACAGGGCCACGCGCACGCTGGCCACGCGCTTCCAGTGCGTGCGCCGGTGCAGATCGCGCTGGCGCGCGGCCGCATCCGCCCCCTCCAGCACCAGCGCCGCATCGTAGGCCTCGAGCGCGCTGGCGTTGACATAGCGGTTCGCCACGCCGTCGGGCGGCGTATCCGTGTCGAGGCCATACAGCACCTGAAAACTGTCGACGCCACGGATGATGGCATCCGCTCCCCAGCCGTTCTCGCCACGATATTTGCAGCGCAGCTCGCCATCGCCATCGGCACCTTGCGCCACATAGAAAATGCTCCAGCCCCGCTGCGCCTCCGTTTGCGCGGCACCCACGCCGAAGCCCGCGCAATTGAGCACGGAGCCGTCGCCGCCCTCTTCCTTGCCGGCGCCGTAATAGCGCAGGGCCAGCACGTCGCTGCCATGCAGGGCGCCGGGCAGCGCACCGCTGATGCCCTCGCTGTTCTTGCCCAGGCTGCGCGCATCGAGCCCCGCGACATTCGCGCTGTCGTCATCGGCATGGGCGACGGGCGCGGCGCTGCTGTCCCAGTTAACGTACGCCGTCTGGCGCACGGCGCGAGCGACGGTATCGAGCGCATAGCGGCCGTTGTCATCGAGCCGCGCACTGGCGGACTGGTCGCCATAACTGCCGCTGGCCGCCAGCAATACGCTACTGGCGGCCAGCATCAACAGCGCACCCAGCGACAGGGCCACCAGCAATTCAACGAGGCTCATGCCGCGATGCCGATACAGGACCTCGCTCATGCACCGCCTCCGCCCAGCTGGAATGCCAGCCTGGGCAGCGACTCGCCTGCCGCATTCACGGCGGGCGAGCCATCGGGCAAGCGGGCGCGCCAGCCCAGCTTGATGACGATGGGCGCGCCCTTGCCGCCGCTGCACGCCCACTGCAAGCCTTCCGCGGCGGCATCCCATGCGGAAGTGTCGCGGCAGATATGCAGGCGCGCGCCAGGCAAGGCAGCATGCAGCCGCTGCTTCCATTCGGCGATGTCGAATTGCGCCAGGTCGGCCGCGCTGCAGACAGTGGCGCCGAAGCAGTCAGGCGCACCGCCGTCCGCTTCGGCGTCGTCCGCCGCCGCGTAGACCACGTTCAGGTAGGGATTGCCCGTATCGGGGCCATTCATGAGCACGCTGTTCGCGCGCATGCGTTCGGCCATGCCGGCAGCCAGTTGCACGCCCGCCGACAGCAGCGCCGACTCATGGCGCGCGCGCAGCGAGTGCAGTTGCAGGATGCTGGCGCCCAGCAGACCCAGCGCCAACAGCAGCAGCGACACGAGCACCTCGACGAGGCTGCTGCCGCCCGCAGAAAACATAGTGTGACCGCCCTTGCGCATGCGCTACTCCCTTCCGCAGAAAGAGTCGCAGGAACAGGCGGCCCAGCTACAAGATAGACGCGCGCAAAAAGCCGGGTCTGCGCTGGCGCAAACAACACGGCAATAAGATGGGAAGAACAGCGGTGGGATTGATCAGGCCGCTTGCCAGGCGAACCTTGACGTGGTGAACGTCAGAGCAAGCGTCAAGGCTTGCGCGCCTGCCCCACTTCGGCGATCGCATCCTGGAATTCGGCCAGGTCTTCGAAATTCTTGTAGACGGAGGCGAAGCGGATGTAGGCGATCTTGTCGAGGCGCTTCAATTCTTGCATGACGAGTTCGCCGATATAGCCGGAATCGACTTCACGCAAGCCGCTGGTCAGCAGCTTTTCCTGGATGGACGCGATGGCCGTATCCACGGAGGCGGCCGCAACGGGACGCTTGCGCAAGGCCAGCATCAGACTGCCGCGCAACTTATCCGCAGCGAACTCCGTCCGGCTGCCATTCTTTTTGACGACGGCCGGCATGATAAGTTCAATCCGTTCGTACGTGGTAAAACGCTTGTCGCATTTGCCGCAGCGGCGGCGGCGCCGAATGGCATCCCCTTCCTCCGATACGCGCGTATCGAGAACCTGGGTGTCGCCGTGCTGGCAAAATGGACATTTCATGGGCTGGCTACAACTTTATAGTAATAATTACGGGAAATCGCCGCCCTTGTACAAAGGGCGCCCGAATCACTCCGGGCGCCCTTGGGCACGAAGGAATGTGTCATACAGAATCTTACTCCGTATGACACATTCTGGACAAATTATTATGCGGCGTACACAGGGTGCGCGTCGGCCAGTACTTTCACGGCCGCTTTCACGCGCTCGATGGTGGCGGCGTCATGCGGATTGTCCAGCACGTCGGCGATCAGGTTGCCCACTTCTTCCGCTTGCGCTTCCTTGAAACCGCGCGTCGTCATCGCCGGGCTGCCCAGGCGGATGCCCGAGGTGACGAATGGTTTTT
Organism: Janthinobacterium aestuarii; assembly: GCF_051380835.1. Lineage (NCBI taxonomy): Bacteria > Pseudomonadati > Pseudomonadota > Betaproteobacteria > Burkholderiales > Oxalobacteraceae > Janthinobacterium > Janthinobacterium aestuarii. Next base: position 82,814 of record NZ_JBNYXU010000013.1, on the reverse strand, counting down.
GCGGGTCGTTCGGGATGCCATTCTTGTTGCAGGTGATGTGCGCGGAACCGAGGATGGCTTCGGCTTCCTTGCCCGTCAGGTTCTTGGCGCGCAGGTCGACCAGCATGACGTGCGATTCGGTACCGCCGGAAACAATGCGCAGGCCGCGCTTGATCAGGGTTTTCGCCAGCACGTCGGCGTTCTTGATCACTTGCTTCTGGTATTCGACGAATTCAGGGCTCAGCGCTTCCTTGAAGGCGACGGCCTTGCCTGCGATCACGTGCATCAGCGGGCCGCCCTGGATGCCAGGGAAGATGGCCGAGTTGATGGCTTTTTCGTGTTCGGCCTTCATCAGGATGATGCCGCCGCGCGGGCCACGCAGCGATTTGTGCGTGGTCGAGGTGACGAAGTCGGCGAACGGCACCGGATTCGGGTACAGGCCTGCGGCGATCAGGCCGGCGTAGTGGGCCATGTCGACCATGAAGTAGGCGCCAACTTCCTTGGCGATCTTGCTGAAGCGTTCGAAGTCGATCTTTTTCGAGAATGCGGACGCGCCGGCGATAATCAGCTTCGGCTTGCGTTCGCGGGCCAGGCGCTCCATCGCCTCGTAGTCGATGTCTTCTTCCGCTGTCAAACCGTACGACACGACGTCAAACCATTTGCCGGACATGTTCAGCGGCATGCCGTGGGTCAGGTGGCCGCCTTCGGCCAGCGACATACCCATGATCAGGTCGCCTGGTTTCAACATGGCAAAGAACACGCCCTGGTTCGCTTGCGAGCCGGAGTTCGGCTGCACGTTCGCGCATTCGGCGCCGAACAGCTGTTTCACACGGTCGATAGCCAGTTGCTCGGCCACGTCGACGTATTCGCAGCCACCGTAGTAGCGCTTGCCTGGATAACCTTCGGCGTACTTGTTCGTCAGCTGCGAGCCTTGCGCTTCCATTACGGCTGGCGACGTGTAGTTTTCCGACGCGATCAGTTCGATGTGATCGTGCTGGCGCGTGTTCTCTTTTTGAATGACGGCGAACAATTCAGGATCGACGTTGGCGAGGGTGTGATCTTTTGCAAACATGTAAAAACTCCAAGTATGAGGGTGCTTGTACTGGCAGATTGGATCGAATGAGGGGAGCCGGCGTTAAGTGAATAACAACATTGGACAGGCAGCCTCTTCGTGCTTTTCCATAGTGGCTACCCAGGCGAACGGCTGATGAAAAATCTCACGTTTCCCGGTGGGTGCCCACCTTTCGCCGGTTTGCCGATCACCATCCATGGAGATCGCCCGACTTTTCGCCAGTCACGTGAGACGTAATGGAATGCAAATTGTAAGTTAAGTGCCGAAATTGAGCAAGGAATGCAACCGTGCGGCTATAATCGCCGCGCGCCACCTCAGCCGGGACACGGCCACAGGCCGCCCGGAGCATGCCTGCGGCTCTTAAGCTGGACTTAAACCTGGTCATTGCTTGTAAGCGTATGTTACGAAGCTTGCCATTGCACACGCCGGATTTACAATGCTGCGGTGCAACTTATATGCAGCTTTTGCATGGCTTTCCAGCAAGCGCCCACAGTCACAAGAAGAAAAATCGCGTAAAATGTTGCTCAATCTCACTACTGGCGCAATAAACATGCCTTCAGTCTTTACCTGGAACGTACGTGTCTACTATGAAGACACCGACGCCGGCGGCATCGTCTATTACGCTAACTACCTGAAATTCTTCGAGCGCGCACGCACCGAATGGCTGCGCGCCATCGACGTGGGCCAGCAGGAATTGCTGGAGCAGCATGACGCGATGTTCGTTGTCAAAAGCGTTAACGCCGACTATCATGCGCCAGCCAGGCTCGATGACACGGTAAGATTGACATTAAGCATAGAGAAAATGGGGCGCGCCTCCATCGTTTTCCTGCAACAAGCCTGGTGCGGCGACAGCCTGCTCAACACGGCACGCGTCAAGATCGGCTGCGTCGATTCGGCACTGCGCCCGCGCGCCGTGCCCGATGCGGTAGCGGCCCGCATGCACGCCGCCTGAACCCCGCCCGCCACTCCGGATAATTCACCCAACAGACTGCCAGCCAATGAACGTTACACAAGATCTTTCTTTCCTCGCGCTCATCTCCAATGCCCACCTGATCGTGCAACTGATCATGGCACTGCTGCTGCTGATTTCCCTGACCAGCTGGACCTACATTTTCCGCAAGATGTTTGCCGTGCGCCAGGCGCGCAAGCAAACCATCGAATTCGAACGCAGCTTCTGGGCCGGCGGCAACCTGCATGCGCTGCACCAGAACGCCAGCGGCAACCGCGACCAGAGCGGCGCGCTGGCCCGCATTTTTGATGCAGGCATGGGCGAATTCATCAAGGGCAAGGCTTCCTACGGTTCGCGCGACGCGCTGGACGTCGGTGCCGTACTCGACGGCGCACGCCGCGCCATGCGCGCCGCCTTCCAGCGTGAAATGGACGTGCTCGAATCGCACCTGGCCTTCCTCGCTTCCGTCGGCTCCGTCTCGCCGTACATCGGCTTGCTCGGTACCGTCTGGGGCATCATGAACGCCTTCCGCGGCCTGGCCAACGTGCAGCAAGCCACCCTGGCCGCCGTCGCGCCCGGCATTGCCGAAGCGCTGATCGCCACGGCCATCGGCCTGTTCGCCGCGATTCCCGCCGTCGTCGCCTACAACCGTTTTTCGCATGACATCGACCGCCTGGCGATCCGCTTCGAGAGCTTCGTCGAGGAATTCTCCAACATCTTGCAGCGCCAGTCGCGCTAAGAGGGGGCAGCGTCCATGGGTTCCTCATTCAATAGCGGCGGCATGCGCGGCGGCCGTGGCCGCAAGTTCAAGTCCGAGATCAACGTCGTGCCGTACATCGACGTGATGCTGGTGCTGCTGATCATTTTCATGGTGATGCCGTCGTCGAACAATCCCAGCGTGGTGAACTTGCCCAACGCGGAAAAGTCGGCGAAACCGCCCGATGACTATATTCAGATCGTGCTGAAACCGAATGGTTCGCTGTCGATCGGCGTCATCGGCAAGGAGCAGCTGTCGCCGGAAACGGAACCGAACCGCGACGCCCTGCTGCGCAAGCTGCGCGGTTTGCACGAGAGCAATCCCGACTATCCCGTGATGATCGCGGGCGACAAGGAAAGCAAGTACGACGATGTGATTCAGCTCATTTCGGAAGCGAAAAAGATGGGCATTACCCGCGTTGGCCTGGCCACCAAGTAAGCGCAGCATCCTGTTTCCAGACTTGACCGTTTTTAGATAGACTAGACTTTGCAGAACAAACAAATCGACCATGTACTCGGCAAGCCCTACAGCGTGCCGCGCGAACGCAGCCGCTGGCCCTCGCTGGGCCTGGCGCTGGCGATGCACCTTGGGCTGCTGTTTTTCCTGTGGGTGGGCGTACACTGGCAAAATACGGAACCTGTCGCCGTCGAAGCGGAAGTGTGGGACATGAAAGTGCAAACGGCCGCGCCGCCGCCCGAAGTGGCGACGGAACCGGAGCCGACACCAACGCCGCCGCCGGAACCGGAAGTGGAACAGCCGGCCCCGCCGCCACCGCCGCCGGTGGCCGCGCCCGAGCCGAAGGTCGACCTGCGCGAGGCGGAGATCGCCCTGGAGCGCAAGAAGGCCAAGCTGAAGGAAGAAAAAGAAAAAGCGGCGACCGAAGAACGCCGCAAGCAGGAACAGAAAGAACGCGAGGAAGAAAAGCGCGAACTGGAAAAACAGAAGCAGAAAGAAAAAGACAAGGCTGAAAAGCTGGAAAAAGAAAAGGCCGACAAGCTGGAGAAAGCCAAGCAGGCCAAAGAGAAAGAAAAAGCGGCGGAAGAAAAAGCCGAGAAAGAACTGTCCGATAAAAAAGCGGCGGCGGAAAAAGCTGCCAAGGCGAAAAAAGCGGCGGAAGAGAAAAAGGCCGCCGACAAGGCACGCGCTGCGGAAATGAGCCGCATCACGGGTGCGGCGGGCGCCGGCACGACGGGCACGGCCGAGAAATCGACCGCGCCACGCAAGGACAGCGGCTATGTCGCTGCCCTGACGAGCAAGATCAAGAGCAATATCGCGTACAGCGGTAGCACGGACGTGCCGGGCAACCCGCGCGCCGTGTTCAAGATCGAGCAACTGCCAACTGGGGAAATTATTTCGGTCCGAAAGATTAAAAGTAGCGGCCTGCCGGCGTATGACAGCTCGGTGGAAAACGCCATTAATAAATCGTCGCCACTGCCGAAGAAAAAAGACGGCACCGTGGAACGCGAGATTGAACTCATATTCGAGATGAAGGATTTGCCTAAATGATGACCATGAAAAAAATGAGCTATGCCGTGCTCTGCGCCAGCCTGGTGCTGGGAGCATCAAGCGCCCAGGCGCAGCTGCGCGTGGAGATTACGGGGATCGGCAGCAACCAGATCCCGGTGGCTGTCGCCAGCTTCGTCAATGAATCGGCGGCGCCGCAATCGCTGTCGGGCATTATCAAGGCCGACCTGGCGCGCAGCGGCGTGTTCAAGCTGATCGACGCCGATGCGCCAGTATCGGAAACGGCGCCCGTCAGCTACGAACAGTGGAAGTCGCGCGGCGCCGACGCGCTGGCGGCCGGCACCGTGCAAAGCATGGCCGATGGCCGCCTGGACGTGCGCTACAAGCTGTTCGACACCATCAAGGGTGCGCAGATTTCCAGCATGAACAATGCGGCCGCGCCGCAGTTCAACCGCTTGCTGGCGCACAAGATCGCCGACGATATCTATGAAAAGCTGACGGGTGTCAAAGGCGCGTTCGCCACGCGCATCGCCTACGTCACGCAATCGGGCCGCGAATACCGGCTGGAAGTGGCCGACGCCGATGGCGAAGGCATCCAGGTCGCCCTGCGCTCGAACGAACCGATCATTTCGCCTGCCTGGTCGCCGGACGGCACCAAGGTCGCGTATGTGTCGTTTGAAAAGAAAAAGCCCATCGTCTACGTGCAAAACCTGGTGACGCGCCAGCGCACCATCGTGTCGAATGAAAAAGGCAGCAATTCCGCGCCGAGCTGGAGCCCGGACGGCTCGCGTTTGGCCGTTGCCCTGTCGCGCGACGGCCATACCCAGATCTACACCGTCAATGCCGACGGCAGCGGCTTGCGCCGCGCCAGCACCAGCAGCGGCATCGATACGGAACCCCAATTCTCGGCCGACGGCCAAAGCATTTACTTCACCAGCGATCGCAGCGGCGGACCACAAATCTACCGTATGTCGTCCAGCGGTGGCGAAGCCAAGCGCGTGACGTTTGGCGGCTCCTACAACATCAGCCCGCGGATTTCGTCCGACGGGAAGACTCTTGCTTATATTTCCCGTCGCGACGGCAATTTCCAGCTCTACGCGCTCGACCTGGCTAGTGGCCAGGAACTGCGCCTGTCGGACACCGCCAACGACGAATCACCGAGCTTTTCGCCCAACGGGAAATATATCATGTACGCGACCGAATCCGGACGACGCAAGTCGCTGGCAGTGGTATCGGTGGATGGCCGCGTCAAACAGCGTTTGACTACGCAAGCTGGCAATATCAAGGAGCCCACCTGGGGTCCTTTTATGAAGTAAATGCTGTACAGTTTCACCTTTAACCATGACCCGGAGAATAAAAATGAGTAACTTTAAAAGTTTGGCTTTCATCGCCGCTACCGCAGCTCTGCTGTCCGCCTGCAGCACCCCAGTCAAAGTAGCAGAAACCCCAGTGGTTGAGCGCGCTCCTGAAAAAGTGGCAGCTCCAGTTGACACCCGTCAAGTTCAGCCAGTGACGACCGCATCGGTCGACCCACTGGACGATCCAAAAGGCGTGCTGGCTAACCGCAGCATCTACTTCGACTTCAACAAATATGTCGTGCGCGAAGCGGACACCCCAGTCGTGCAAAACCACGCTGCTTACCTGGTGAAAACGCCTAGCCGCAAGATCCTGATCCAAGGTAACACCGATGAACGCGGTGGCGCTGAGTACAACCTGGCCCTGGGCCAGAAACGTGCTGAAGCCGTGCGCAAGTCGATGGCAGCCCTGGGCGTGCCAGAAGGCCAAATGGAAGCCGTGTCGCTGGGCAAAGAAAAGCCTAAAGCACAAGGCAGCAACGAAGCAGCATGGGCCGAAAACCGCCGCGCTGACATCGTTTATTGATGTTGACAGGTGAGCGCGGCAACATTGGCGCTTACCTAACTGGCCAGTCATAGGCATAATAATGGGGCGCAGCGCGGTGATTCACCGCCCGGCGCCCCGTTTGCATGTTTGCGTAACCTTAGAAAGCCCGACCCATGATGACATTCTCGAAAGCCGGCGTCGCCGCCGCCTTGATGGCCGCGTTTGCCTACCTGCCCCTGCACGCCAACGCCGCCCTGTTCGATGACGACGAAGCGCGCAAGGCCATCCTCGAGCTGCGCGCCAAGGTCGACGCCATGGCGCGCGACCTGAACAGCCGCGTCGACGGCAAGGCGGACAAGACCAGTACCTTGAGCCTGATCAACCAGCACGACCAGACCATGCAAGAGATCGCCCGCCTGCGCGGCCAGATCGAAGTACTGGGCAACGACCTGGCGAATGTGCAAAAGCGCCAGAAGGATTTCTACACCGACATCGACGCCCGCCTGCGCAAGCTCGAACCGCGCCAGGTCACCATCGACGGCCAGGAAGCGGCCGTGGGCGTATCCGAGCAAAGCGCGTACGAATCCGCGTTCGGCCTGTTCAAATCGGGCGACTACAAGGGCGCCGTCACGGCCCTGGACGGCTTCGTCAAACGCTATCCGGAATCGGCCTACGCGGCCAACGCGCAATACTGGCTGGGCAACGCCTATTACGCCCAGCGCGACTGCAAGAGCGCCATCACGGCCCAGCAGGCAGTGCTGAAGCACTACCCTGACAGCCCGAAGGCGCCCGACGCCATGCTCAACATCGCCAGCTGCTACACGGAGCTGAAAGACAAGGCCAACGCGACCAAGACGCTGAACGCCCTGATCTCGCGCTACCCGGACTCCAGCGCGGCCCAGGCCGCCAAGGAACGGGGCGGCAAAAAGTAAAAGCGGGGAAAAAGTTGCCCGTTAGGTTTGACAGAATCCCGGGCACCCCCTATAATCTTTCTTCTTCGGGTCGTTAGCTCAGCTGGTAGAGCAGCGGACTTTTAATCCGTTGGTCGCAGGTTCGAATCCCGCACGGCCTACCACGAATACGCAGTACTGATCTGCTTGCGAGTTGTTATAGCAAGCATTTTTTTACGGCACAGTGTTACCGAAGTTGTTGTAAAAAGTTTTTGGGTCGTTAGCTCAGCTGGTAGAGCAGCGGACTTTTAATCCGTTGGTCGCAGGTTCGAATCCCGCACGGCCTACCAAATACTTCAGAGAAGCCAACCGTTCGCGGTTGGCTTTTTTGTTTTCAGCAGCATCACTTGCACGCGATGCCATCGCTGACACAAATCAAACGCCTTGCCACCTGCGATACAGCTTTATCGGACTATCGTATAATCAGACAATCATGAACGCCACACCATCCTCGACCATGTCCGAATTTGCTACAACGGAAGCAGCCGAAACCTATGAACAATGGTTTCGCGCAAAGGTGCTGGCGTCGCTCAATGATGACCGCGCTACCGCCTCGCACGAGACAGTCATGGCGCAACTGAGGAAAATCGTCACGCCGCAGACTGACGGCCATGCTGCCGATTCAATGGAAGGTTGAAGCTCAAGAAGATTTGACCGCGATACTCACGTATATCGCGCAGCACAACCAGCCGGCAGCGCTGCAGCTTTACCATGACATCGACAACGCCATCTCCCGGCTTCCCTGCCACCCTCACCTATACCGGTCCGGAAGAGTTTCAGGCACGCGCGAACTGGTTGCCCATCCAAACTATGTCGTCGTGTATCGCGTTGAAGCAAGCGCGATAGAAATTCTTGCCGTCATGCATACGCGGCAACTATATCCTTGAGCAACAATACCTCCACCCTTTTGCATGACGCCCCGAGTTTCTAACGCGACACCAGCGCCTGCCTCCCGGCCAGATGCGCCACCACGCTCCCCATCACCCGCCCCAGCGGCACCTCCACCCAGCGATAAAACGCCGCACCGGCCGCCAGGCTGGCGCCCCAGGCCGTCAGCATGCCCAGCGCCTGCCACTCGGGCTCGAGTGGAACGTAGGCGATAAACAAGGCGTTCACCAGCAGGCTGACGGGAAAGTGGACGAGGAACACGGCATACGAGATGCGGCCCAGCGCGTTGATGACGTTCCAGGCGAGACCCTGTGCAGGCGTGCGGGCGCGGCCGAACAGGAACAGGGCGCAGGCGACGATCAGGGCCAGGGCGATGCGGCTGCGGTAGTCGACGGCCAGGGCCAGCAGGACGGGCACGGCGGCCATGGCCATGAGCGCGGTCATGGCGCCGGGTTTACGGGCCGGATCGCTGGCCCACCAGGCCAGCATGCCCAGACCATAACTACCGAAGAAATACGGCGCCCAGTTATCCCAGTCCGCGTCCAGATTGAAATACAGCAGGGAAAAGGTGATGCCGACGGTGACGGCCAGCGGCATCAGCCAGTGCCGGCGCCGCTGTCCCGCCACGCGGCCGCTCAGCCACAGCAGCGATACGGTCAGCAGGTACAGCTGGAAATCGATGGCCACGTACCAGGCGCCGGCCGACAGCGACTCATAGCCCAGCACGCCGTGCAGCAGCAAGGCATGGGCACTCAGCTGGCCCAGGGTGACGGCGGCCGACATGGAGTCGTGCTGCATCCAGATGCCGGCCACAGGCGTGATGATGGCCGCAAGCAAGGTGGCAGCCAGGAAAGGCGGCGCCAGCTTGGCATAGCGGCGCCAGACCGCTTGCAGAGGGCTGGCGATGCCGGGACGGCCTGCGGGCGAGAGCGATTTGGCGACGAGAAAGCCGCCAATGACGAGAAACACTTGCACGGCGATGCGCGCGCTGCCACCGAGCCAGTCCAGCAACTCGGGCCACAGCGGTTGCACGTAGTCGGACATGGGCCCGTAAAACGCCAGATGGTGCAACACGATCAACTGCGCCGCACCCGCCTTCAAACCATTGATCCAGCCAAACTGCGGACGATGTGCCAGGTCCGCCTGTGATACCACTGCTGCTGCCGTCATTCCCTATCCTTGCCGTGCCAGGTAGTCTCGCCAGCCATGCGCACAACGGGCGCGCGGCCGAGGATTTACCGAAAGGCCGACATCATAGCCGAGCCTGGCACTTCGGTGACGCGCTGCAGACGACCCATATCAATCCTTGCGCGAAAAATCGGCACGCAACAGCGTCTGGATCACGCTGCCGCCCTGCTCGTTCGCGCGCACGGCGACCGCCATGGACGGCATGGCGAACAGCACGCCATCGTGCTCTTCCCAGGTATCGACCAGTTGCTCCAGTTCGCGTCCCAGCGACTCCACCCGCCCGATCTGCCGGGCCAGCTGCGCCGCGCACTTGCCGTCATAGCCGACGCGGCGCGGGCACTCGTCGATACGTACGAACGGCGTCTTGCTCTCGCGCAAGCGTGCGGACAATTGCGCGGCCACCGCCGCCGGCGCGCCATCGAGATACAAATGGTAAGACGGCACACGGCAGCATCTCCCGGACAACAACAGCAAGCCGACCCTGGCACCGAATGCGGCGGTGGTGGCTACCGGCACATAGGCAAACGGCGGCGTGCTGCCGTCCCAGACAAAAGTCTTGCGCTGCTCGGCGGCGTTCGCCCCGCGCCAGCCGGGCTGGCAGGCGGCATTCGCGGCAGCAAAACAGCTACGGTAACCCGTCTGATCGCTGATAAACAATTGCTCGACCGCATTACGCGCGCCGACAGCCTCGGGCGCGGTGCCGTCCGGCCGCACTTCCCAGCTGCCCGCGCCGTTCTTGTGCCATGGCAGCGCCGTGCGCGACCAGGCCCATAACCGCTCGTAAGGATGGAATTGGTAGGTGGGCGCGTCCGCCAGGTAAATTCTCGGCAGCGGAATCGGGTCGCGCCGCTTGCCGTCCGCATCGACGACGAGCACCACGGACGGCGCATACTCGCTGTCGACAAACGCAAATGATGCCCCATCGGGCGAGATGGCCGCCAGGACTTGGGCGTGCAGGTCGCCGTCGCTTTCTGGCGGACTGGGCAGCACGGTGATTTTCAGCGGCAAGCCACGCAACAGGAAACCGGGGCGCTGGTCGCCGGGAAAATAGCGCACGCCGGGGGACAATGGAAAGCCATGCGTGTACGTCTCGGTGCCACGGTAGCCGTCTTTCGACGCCGCGATCTTCTCGACCACGGCCTTGCCCGCTTGCTCGTGGACCAGCGCCAGCACGCTGTCATCGTCAGGCAATCTGACGAAATAGACGGGCTGGGCGAAGTCGGTCCAGCGCTCGATGCCATCGGTGGCCTTGACGACAACTTTGTCGCCGTATATCAGCCGCATGGAATTGTTGTGCGTGGACATCAGGGAGCCGCCACCCTGGCGGTACTCGACCGACAAGGCGGCAAACCGCCCGTACATGTCGGCCTTGGTCACCTTTTCGCCGCGCCGCAACACATCGGCATATTCGCCCGTGGCCGGCTCCGTGTAAGGCCAGCAGCCAGTGAGCAGTACGAAAGCGGTGGCGCAGCACCAGCGATAGCGTGCAGGAATTCTCATGCGTGATCGACCTTTCAGCTTGAGACTGCACTCCAGTGCTGCAAATTCGGCAATCTTGCAGGCATTCTACGACAGATTCAGGGCTGATTCGCTTGCGGCTGCGCCAGGATGGCGCCGAGCAAGCCGGGAAAGCGGCTCTCGATATCGGCGCGGCGCAAGGTGTTCATATGCGTCGTGCCTGCGTTTTCCGTGTAGACGAGGCCCGCTTCGCGCAAGACCTTGAAATGGTGGGAAACGGTCGATTTCGGCCGCCCGCCGTCCAGATCGCCGCAAGCGGCCGCGTCGACTCTGGCCAGGTGGCGCACGATGTCGAGGCGAATGGAATCGCTCAAAGCGTAGAGCACGCGCTCGAGGACGAATTCGCTGACGGCAGGATGTTTGTGTGGACGCATGTGCAGAATCATACAGCATGCGCTATACTAATTCCATTATTCGAATATTTACGAACTACCGAATCAACTCTTTCCCGCATTTTCACCAACACACAAAGGCCACCATGTCCGCCCTCTTCCAGTCCTATACCCTCAAAGACATCACCCTGCGCAACCGCATCGCCGTGCCGCCCATGTGCCAGTACATGGCCGTCGATGGCCAGGCCAACGACTGGCATCTGTCGCACTACGCGGGCATGGCCCGTGGCGGCGCCGGCCTGGTGATCGTCGAAGCGACGGCCGTGGCGCCCGAAGGCCGCATCACGCCCGGCTGCACGGGCATCTGGAACGATGACCTGGCGCAAGCCTTCGTGCCTGTCGTCAAAGCCATCAAGGCGGCCGGCTCCGTGCCCGGCATCCAGATCGCCCACGCGGGCCGCAAGGCCAGCGCCAACCGTCCATGGGAAGGCGACGACCATATTCCTGAAGGCGACGCGCGCGGCTGGCAAACCATTGCCCCGTCCGCCATCGCCTTTGGCGGCGGCCTGCCAAAAGTGCCGCGCGCCATGGACCTCGACGATATCGCCCGCGTGAAACAGAACTTCGTCGACGCGGCCGTGCGCGCCCGCGAAGTCGGTTTCGAATGGCTGGAGCTGCACTTCGCCCACGGCTACCTGGCGCAAAGCTTCTTTTCCACCCACTCGAACCAGCGCGACGACATCTATGGCGGCAGCCTGGAAAACCGTAGCCGCTTCCTGCTGGAAACCTTGAAAGCCGTGCGCGAAGTGTGGCCCGAACACCTGCCGCTGACGATCCGCTTCGGCGTGCTGGAATTCGACGGCCGCGACGAACAAACCCTGCTCGAATCGATCGGCCTCGTGCGCCAGTTCAAGGACGCGGGCATGGACATGATCAGCGTCAGCATGGGCTTCACGATTCCCGACGTGTCGATTCCATGGGGCCCGGCCTTCATGGGCCCGATTGCCGAACGCGTGCGCCGCGAAGCGGGCGTGCCGGTCTCGTCCGCCTGGGGCTTCGGCACGCCGGCCATTGCCGAGCGCGTCGTCAAGGACGAACAGCTCGACGTGGTGATGGTCGGCAAGGCGCACCTGGCCAATCCGCACTGGGCATACTTTGCCGCCAAGGAACTCGGCGTGGAACGCGCCTCGTGGACCCTGCCGGCGCCATACGCGCACTGGCTCGAGCGCTATTGATCGTCCTTGACCGTCGCCGGATGCCCCTCCAGGGGCAGTTCCGGCAGGAACAGCAGGAAGACCAGTCCCAATAGCAGCAGCACGGCGCCGGCGCCAAACACGCTGGCGATCGCATGGCGGTACACGTCCACCGTTTGTGCGGCCGCCTGCGCGCCCAGCGCCGAGACGGCTTCCACGCCGTGCTTGTGCAGCTGATGCGCGAGGATGGCGCCGGACGCCGTCACGCCCAGCAAGCCGCCCAGCGAGCGGAAAAATGCCAGCATGGCCGTGCCCACGCCGCGGCGCGCCAGGGGCAAGGCATTTTGCACGGCGATCGTCATGTTCGGCATCACCAGTCCCAGCCCCGTGCCGAGGAAAAAGATGGCCGGCTCGATGATCCAGTAGCCGCGCGACGTTGCCATGCCCCAGGCCAGCACGGCAAACGCCAGCAGCGCCACGGCCAATCCCGCCACCTGCACCATCTTGTACTTGCCCGAGCGCGACAGCACCCGGCCGTTGAAGATCGACGACGCCACCAGTCCCACCATCATCGGCACCGTCATCACGCCGGATTCCGCCGGACTGGCGCCCATCACCAGCTGGAAGAACAGGGGGAAGAAGACGCTGGCGCCCATCAGGCCCATGAAGGTCACAGCCATCACCAGGCTGGCGATATTGAAGGTGCGGTTCTCGAACAGGTCGGGCGGCAGCACGGGTTCATCCACCCTGCCCATGTGCACCGCCAGCCAGATACCCAGCAGCACGGCGATGCCGCCGCACACCTTGATGGCCAGCCCATCCCACGGCCACTCGGTGCCGCCCAGCGCCAGCACCAGCAGGGCCGCCGTGATGGCGCCCGTCAGCAATGCCGAGCCCAGATAATCGATCTTGTGCGCATGCGTGCGCGCCGGCTTGCGCATGGCGCGCGCGATGATGACAAAGGCAGCCGCGCCGATGGGCAGGTTGACATAGAAAATCCAGTGCCACGACAAGGCATCCGTGATCACGCCGCCCAGCACGGGACCGAGCACGCTGGTGACGGCATACACGATGGGCACCATGCCTTGCCGCTTGCCCCGCTCGGCCGGCGGCACGATGTCGCCGATGATGATTTGCGCCAGCGGCATAAAGCCGCCCGCCCCGAGGCCCTGAATGGCACGGAAGATAATAAGTTCCGTCATGTTCTGCGCCAGCCCGCACAGCACGGAACCGAGCAAGAAGGTCAGCAGGGCCGTAATGATCATGGGACGGCGGCCGTACTGGTCGGCCAGCTTGCCGTACAGGGGCATGGTGGCCGTCGAGGCCAGCACGTAGGCCGTGACCACCCACGACAGATGGGCCATGCCGCCCAGGTCATCGACGATGCGCGGCAAGGCCGTGGCGACGATGCTCTGGTCCAGCGCACCGAGTCCCAGCACGGCCATCAGGCCCAGGTAGATGGCGCGCACTTCGCGTTCGGTGACGGGTTTGGCAGCGCCTTTTTCTGCGCCTGCGGCCTGATCGTGGCGGCTCATGCTTGTCCGATCTCAAGCAGCGGCTGCATGGCCGCTTCCAGTGCATCGATCTGCTGCGGCGTCAGACGGGCAATGCGCTGCGCCAGCACATCGCGGCGGCGAGCACGCAGGGTTTCGAGGATGGCCAGGCCTTGCGCGGACACCTGCAGGCCCGAGCGGCGCCGGTCTTGCGGATCGGGCGCGCCGCGCTCGACCAGTCCCGCCTCTTCGAGCGATTTGACCTGCGCGCTGACGGTCGGCCCGCGCACATTCTGCAGGCGCGCCAGCGCGGCCACGCCGATGCCGGGCTGCTCGTGAATCAGCGCCAGCAGCATGTATTGCATCATCGACACGCTGCCCTCCAGCTCGCCCCCTTCGCGCTGCATGGAGCGCAGCAGACGCTTGAACGCCGTGCGCAATTCATCGGACAGCGCCAGCGCGCGTTCGGGGATCGGAAGGTCTTCGGTAGTGAGCATGAGAGGATATGAATAGGTAGACTATCTACCTATATTAAGCCGTACCCGGGCACCATGCAAGGCTTTTTTCCATCCCCGCCCTTCCCAAAACCCGCTTTGGCCGTCATAATAGCCGCCCTTGGGTCGTTAGCTCAGCTGGTAGAGCAGCGGACTTTTAATCCGTTGGTCGCAGGTTCGAATCCCGCACGGCCTACCAAGAATTTGCAGTACGCTGACTTGTCGCCATGACAGACACGTACCGCACAGTGTTACCGTAGTTCAGTTGTAAAGTTTTTGGGTCGTTAGCTCAGCTGGTAGAGCAGCGGACTTTTAATCCGTTGGTCGCAGGTTCGAATCCCGCACGGCCTACCAAATACTTCAGAGAAGCCCACGAATTCGCGTTCGTGGGCTTTTTTGTTTCTGGTCGGTCTCTGGTCGCCTCAAAAACGGAAGTCAGGAGATACTCTGCCGTGGGCAGCACCTAGCCCGGCATCATGCATAAATATCATCAAGGTAACGGATTTTTGCGATTATAATGGGGTGTCTGGTATCTACAGGTCTAGGTATGGTTGCCTGATACTTAGCTTTCTCTTCATCTGGAAGTAACGATAGAAGAGTCTCGTGTGCGATCTGTCTCACTACCGATTTTACTAACCTCAACGCGCCCCCCTTCTGAGAAATATCGGTCCTGATTTTGTCGTCGGCAAAGAGTTCCGGGTTAGATACCGCATCGCCACGGACAAATGATGAGGCATACCTTCCTTGCTCTCTGCTCAGTGCGAAATAATCGGGATGTAACTTTTGTGCACGGTGAGCGCCACGTTCTTGATTAGCAACATCTTTCAATACCCGCAATCGGCTGTACTTTTTGTCCACACCCGCAAATAGAATCACGCGATTCAGCCACCTCTCCATTGGCAAAAAATACGGTCCTTCGTCTATCCACTGATTGTATGTAGGCTTCCAGTCTTGAAAATACTTATCTTTCTTAACATAGTGAGTCGCATACACTAAGCCACTCGCTGGTTCAATATTGACTTTCGGCTCAGCCTTGGTATGGGAGTAACACGTATCAATCATCTCTTGATCCGGCTTGCCGATTTGAAACATTATCGAGCGGCTTGCGGTGTTAGGTTTACTAGGGTCCGGCTTATCATAGAAGAGAGTTCGCAAGTTCACTGCAATCTCCGCCGCGAACATTATGTTCCCTTTATCGTACTGGCTACACAGCACTCTTAAGGTATGAAGCTGATGTTCGAAGTCTTCAAGTAGCTCATCAGGGTCTCGCTCTACGTACACAACAGCCTGGGAGCGCTGTTGGGAAGATTTCTTTTTGCTCGTGGTCATTTGGACTTTTGTGGTAGTCGTTATTGGTTTAATACTACCATTTTATAAGCTGAGGTCTCCCGGCTCTACGTTGCACCGTCAGTCACTGGCCTCACAGCGCCTTACGGACACGAATGTTGATGCTGCTAGGTCAATCAGGTCGGCCGCGACGCGGAAATGGCCGAACATGTGCTGCCGCTGTTTAATACCGATTGATGCGGCGTGATGCGCATTGAGGTGGATGAGGGCGGATCACGGCGCCGGATGGAATACGGAATTGGGTGCCGCCGCCAGCGCCACCAGCGCATCGATGGCGGCGCGCAGGCGCGGCTTCACGTAGCGCGTGGCCGGCCACACGGCATGGATCGGCATTTCGCCGCCCGCATGCTGCTGCAGCACGGGCAGCAACTGGCCCGACGCCAGGTGCGCATCGATCAGCCAGGTGGGCAGCTGGCACAGGCCGGCGCCCGCCACAGTGGCCGCCAGCATCGCCTCGCCGTCGCGCAGGGCGTGCCGCACGCGGATCGCCTGCTCGGTGGAAGTACCGTCCGCCTCGCGCAGCAGCCAGACCGCCGGCCCTTGCCGGCGCCAGCCCACGATGCAGTCGTGGGCAGTCAGTTCCTCGCGCACCTGCGGCGTGCCGCGCCGCGCCAGGTAGGCCGGGGCGGCGCAGATCAGCAGCCGCTGCGTGCCCAGCTGGCGCGCCACCAGGTCGGCGTCGTTGTTCAGCGCGCCGATGCGCACGGCTAGGTCGATGCCCTCTTCCACCAGGTTGACGGTGCGGTCGGTGAAAGTCACGGCCAGCTCGATGCCCGCGTGGCGCGCCGCCAGCTCCAGCAGGGTGGGCAGGATGTGGCGGCGGCCGAACGCTGCCGGCACGTCGACGCGCAGGCGCCCCGTGGGCACTTGCTGGCCCATGATCAAGCCGTGTTCCGTCGCCTCCAGGTCGTCGAATCTGCACGCACATGTCGTAATACGTGCGCCCTTCCGGCGTGAGGGTCAGGCGGCGCGTGGTGCGGTGCAGCAGCTTGGTGCCCAGGCGCGCTTCCAGCCGCGACACGCTCTTGCCCACGCCCGATGCCGACACGCCCTGCGCGGCCGCGGCGGCGGCAAAGCTGCCCAGTTTCACCGTCATGACGAAGTCATTGATGCCATCGAAGCGGTCGTCGTTTTACATATATTATGGAGTCTAGAGAGTGAATTGAGCAATTTTACGCCGATTGCATGCTTGCAGTCTTTAACACGCTGGCGGGCGCCGCAGGCGTCGCGCGCCGCCCGTCATCCGGCCATGGCTCCATACCTCCCCGGCGTCACCCCCATCACCCGCTTGAACATGGCGATGAAGGCGCTGACCGTGTCGTAGCCCAAATCCAGCGCAATCGTCGTGACGGGCTGGCCGGCGGCCAATAACTCCAGGGCGCGCAGGATGCGGGCGCGCTGGCGCCAGGCGGAGGGCGTAAAGCCGGTCTCGAGCGTGAAACGGCGCGCCAGGGTGCGCGGCGATATGCCGGCCCAGGCGGCCAGCGCTTCCACGCCCCGCTCGTCGGCCAGGTCGTCGAGCACGGCGCGCGCCACGCGCAGCAGGCGCGGGTCCGTGGGCAGGGGCAAGCCGAAGGGCTCGTGCGGCGCGGCGGCGATTTCGTCGAGGATCACGCCCGCCACCCGGGCTTGCCGCGCATCCAGTGCATCCGGCGCGCCATCGTCCCAGGCGCTGGCGCGGTCCACCGCTTCGCGCAGCAAGCCCGAGACGCGCATCACGCACGGCGCGGCGGGCAAGCTGACGCAGCTGGCCTCGTCCACATACACGCTCCAGCCCGCAAACGGGCCATGCGAACGCAGTCCATGGACATGATGGGGCGGCATCCATACGCAATGGCTGGCCGGCACCACCCACTGCCCGCTGTCGGCAGCGATGGAAAGCAAGCCCCGCATGGCGCCGAACAGCTGGCCGCTGGCATGGCGGTGCGCCGCCGTCACCCGCTCCTGCGGCTGGGTAATGCGCATGGCGCGCAGCGGCAGCGATGGCGACAAGATTGGCGGATTTGACGTATCGAATGACATAAACAACGCAGGCAAGACAATCCGGCCATCATACAGTGGAGTCTCTTACTATTTCAGGAGTTCGCCATGCGCGCAGAAGACGTGTTACCGGATCAACAAAACCAGGGCCAGTTCAATGGCGTCACCGTACGCAAGGGCACGGTGGGCGCCTTCCTGGCCAATGCCAAGGTATGGCTGGACGAGTCCAGCGGCAGCGCCGAACGGAGCATGGCCGAGCGCGACATTGTCGACGCCCTGCCCGCCCTGCACGCGCTGGGGCTGTTCGATATCCTGCAAGTGCGCGATGCGACGCTGCGCGAACTGGTGGCCGCTTCCGCCGCGTGAGCAGGCTGACTCGTCCACGGCGCGCATTTCCTCTATCATGCTGCTTTGCCCGCCTTCGCACCCGCCATGCCGTTTACCATTGCCGCCCCCGTCCACAGCGAACTGATCATCAAGAAAAGCCGTTTCATCGGTTGCGTGCAGCCGATGACGGACCGCGCCAGCGCGCAGCAGGTGGTCAATGACTTGAAGGCGCAGCATCCGGGCGCCTGCCATGTGTGCTGGGCGCTGCTGGCGGGCGGGCAGTCGGCGGCCGTCGATGATGGCGAACCGAGCGGCACGGCGGGGCGGCCCATGCTCGACGTGCTGCGCCATCAGGACCTGGAAGGCGTGCTGGCGACCGTCGTGCGCTACTTTGGCGGGATCAAGCTCGGTGCGGGCGGCCTCGTGCGCGCCTACACGGACAGCGTGGCGCAAGCGCTCTTGCAGGCGGAAAAGACGGCCATCGTGCGCCAGCGTACCCTGCGCTGCACGGTGCCGTATGCAATGGAAGGCATGCTGCGCCGCGAACTCGATGGCGCCGCCGCCGCCTTGCTGAACGTGGAACACGGCGAGCACGTGCTGTTCGACTTCAGCCTTCCTGAAACGGCGGCCACCGCCCTGCTGGCCCACCTGCATGAAGCGGGCAATGGACGGATAGCCTGGCTGAAATTGGAAGCCGAAGAGGAAGAGTAAAACTTATAAATTGGGCGGGCGCTTGAGCTGCAGCAAGATGAAATGCGTCCATGCCAGCGCCGGCAGCACCATCAACAGCAACATCAGTCCGGCCGGCATGTCCGGCACGAAACGCACGAAGCAGCCAAGAAAGCCGGCGATGGCCAGCCAGAAGCGCCAGTTGAAGGCATATGCCTTGCGCGCCACCGTCGCCAGCGCGATACGCCAGAATTCCAGCAAGGCCCACACGCCGCCCGTCAGCAGCAGCGCGGCCAGGGCATTGGTGCCGGGGGCATCGGCCCAGGTGCGCACCAGGTTGTACAACAGCACGGGATAGCCGGCCGTGATGGCCAGGGTGGCCGGGCCGGCGGCGATGACAGCTTCAAACAGCTGCCCTTTGGAACGATGATCCACTGATACTCCTCAAGCCACGACGCCGGAATGGGCGGCGATCACTTGCAGCGCGCCGGCCGCGTCCTGCGCCCAGACGCGCGTAAAACGGAAGTCGCCATGCGTTTCCACGTCGTGATAGCTGCCCGTCAGCTGCATGCGCACGGAGACGACGGCCACGCTGCCGTTAATGCGCACATGGCGCTCGGACGCGCGCAAGTCGGTGATGGCCAGCAGGCGCTGCTCGTGCGCGGCCAGGTCCGCATGCTTGCTCAACAAGTGGCCCAGGTGATTGGTAAACAGCAAGTCGTCGGCCAGCAAGACATTCAACGCAGCCACGTCGGAGGCCATCATGGCCAGGCGCAAGCGCTCTTCCGCATCGAGCACTTGTACTTCAGTTAATGCATTCATCTTCTTCCTATCAAATAGTCTGGCGCATCTTAGCAAACGGGAAAAGCATGCTTGCACGAAATAGCTAAATTCACAATCAGCCACAAGGCTTATACCTGTGAAGCATATTTATATAGCGTAATATTCGCAGCGGTATTGCGCAAAACGCCACCATAGTACTGTACAGTGCTTGCCCTTCCGCCCCGGGCTGGGGCAGCTGTCAGTTGTAGTACTGTTTTATGTGCTCCGTGCAGTCTCGAATAAAACCAAGATAAGGCCCCTTCATGGCAATTAACATCATCCTGAACCTGCTCGTTGCGTTGCTCGTCTTCGCTTTCATGTTCCACCAGCAACGCAAACACGCGACGTTTACCGTGCGCGTCTTCACGGGCCTGGGCCTGGGCGTGCTGCTCGGCGCGGCCGTGCAGTGGCTGTACGGCGCCGGCTCGCCCATCATCGCGGGCACCAATGAATACATGGACATCGTCGGCAGCGGCTATGTAAAACTGCTGCAGATGATCATCATGCCGCTGATCATGGTGTCCATCATCTCCGCCATCCTGAAACTCAAGGACGCGAGCTCGCTGGGCAAGATCAGCGCGCTGACCATCGGCACCCTGCTCATCACCACGACCGTCGCCGCCGCGCTGGGCATTTTGATGGCCAAGCTATTCGGCCTGACGGCTGTGGGACTGACGTCGAGCGCCGCCGAAGTGGCGCGCGGCGTGCAGCTGCAAGGCTCGCTGGAAACGGCGAAAGCCCTGTCCCTGCCGAAACTGCTGGTCAGCTTCGTGCCGACCAACCCCTTCCTCGACATGACGGGCGCGCGCAAGACGTCGACCATCGCCGTGGTCGTGTTCTCGATTTTCGTCGGCATCTCGGCCACGGGCATCGCGGCGAAAAAGCCGGAGATTTTCGCCTCGTTCGAGAACTTCATGAAAGTGGCGCACGCCATCGTCATGCGCATGGTCACCCTGGTGCTGCGCCTGACGCCGTACGGCGTGTTCGCACTGATGTTTGAAGTGGTCGCCTCGTCGAGCTACACGGACATCCTGAAACTGATCAACTTCGTCGTCGCCTCGTACAGCGCGCTGATATTGATGTTCCTCGTGCACCTGGCCATCATCGCCGGCGTGGGCCTGAACCCGCTGCGCTTCGTGAAAAAAGTCTTCCCCGTGCTGGCCTTCGCGTTTACGTCGCGCACCAGCGCAGGCTCCATTCCGATGAGCGTACAGACGCAAACCCAGCGCCTTGGCACGCCGGAAGGCATCGCCAACTTCGCCGCCTCGTTCGGCTCGACCATCGGCCAGAACGGCTGCGCCGGCATCTATCCTGCCATGCTGGCCGTCATGATCGCCCCGACCGTCGGCGTCGATCCCTTCACGATCAGCTTCCTGCTGCCCTTGCTGGCCATCATCACCATCGGTTCCGTCGGCGTGGCCGGCGTGGGCGGCGGCGCCACGTTTGCCGCCCTGATCGTGCTGTCGGCCATGGACTTGCCCGTCGCACTGGCCGGCTTGCTGATCTCCGTCGAACCGCTGATCGACATGGGCCGCACGGCCCTGAACGTGAGCGGCTCGATCACGGCCGGCACCGTCACCAGCCGGGTCATGGGACAGACCGACCTGGCCGTCTACAACAGCGACGACGCGCCGGACTTGGATGAAGCGGAACACGCCGCCTAAGCAGCTCTCCAGCGGCGCGCCGCGCCTTGCCGCTTTCGTCTATATTTATCAACAATAAATGCAGAGGAAGGCGCAAGGCGATGGAACAGAAATGGCCGCAGCAAATCTGGATCGTGCGTCACGGCCAAAGTGCCGGCAACGTGGCGCGCGATGCCGCCGAAGCGGAAAAGCAGTTATTGATCGCCATCGCCGAACGCGATGTCGACGTCCCCCTCTCCGAGCTGGGCGCGCGCCAAGCGCAGGCCCTGGGCGACTGGTTCGCCACCCTCCCCCCTGAACAACGACCGACCGTCGTGCTGTATTCGCCGTACGTGCGGGCACAGCAGACGGCACAAGCCGTACTGGCGCGCATCGATGCGGACAGCTTGAGCTCCGTGGTGGCCGACGAGCGCCTGCGCGAAAAGGAATTCGGCATCCTCGACCGCCTGACCGTGCACGGCATCGCCAGCAAATACCCGGAACTGCACGAGCAGCGCCAGCACGTCGGCAAGTTTTACTTCCGTCCGCCGGGCGGCGAAAGCTGGTGCGACGTCATCCTGCGCCTGCGCAGCGTGCTCGACACCATCACCCGCGAATACAGGGGCGAACGGGTGCTGATCGTCGGCCACCAGGTCATCGTCAATTGCTTCCGCTACCTGCTGGAACGCTGCGACGAGCAAGCCATCCTGGCCATCGACAAGGCGGCCGACGTACCCAACTGCGGCGTCACCTCGTACGCCTTCAATCCCGCCCTGGGCAAGCACGGCAAGCTGCAGCTGGACCTGTGCAACTTCGTCGCGCCTTTGG
This sequence comes from Janthinobacterium aestuarii, assembly GCF_051380835.1. Classification (NCBI taxonomy): domain Bacteria; kingdom Pseudomonadati; phylum Pseudomonadota; class Betaproteobacteria; order Burkholderiales; family Oxalobacteraceae; genus Janthinobacterium; species Janthinobacterium aestuarii. The sequence goes on along the minus strand of NZ_JBNYXU010000013.1, from coordinate 61,100 downwards.
TCGAATCGGGTACACCTGTAACGGCCCAGCCCGACATGCCGGCCGCGCCCAAGTCCTAGTTTTCCGGAGACCATGCATGGACACCACCGACATCACGCCTACCCTGCTGCGCTCCTGGTCCCTGCCCATGCCGCAGCCCGACGGCGACAAGGAAGTCCGCGGCCATTTGCTGATCGTCGCCGGCTCGGCGGAAATGCCGGGCGCCATCCTGCTGGCGGCCACGGCCGCGCTGCGCGCGGGCGCGGGCAAACTGACCCTGGCGACGGGCGCGTCGGTAGCGGCGCAAGTGGCCATCGCCATGCCCGAGGCGCGAGTCATCGGCCTGGACGAAACAGCGCAAGGCGGCTTCCGGCACGAGGCGCAACACCAGCTGGCGCCGCTGGCCGGCAAGGTGGACGCCGTGCTCGTCGGGCCGGGCATGTGCGACACGGCCGCCAGCTGCGAGCTGATGCGCCACCTGCTGCCACTGTTTGCCGCCAGCCGTCTGATCCTTGACGCGCGCGCCATGCAGGTCGTGCGCAAGCCCGCGCACTTTCGCTTCGACCAGCCCGTGCTGCTGACGCCACACGCGGGCGAGCTGGCCCAACTGATGGGTCTGTCAAAGGACGCCGTGCTGGCCGACCCGCATGCCTGCGCCGTGGACGCGGCGCGACGCTGGAATGCCATCGTCGCCCTGAAAGGCGCGCGGACCGTCATCGCCATGCCCGATGGCACGACCTGGACGCATGCGGGCGGCAATATCGGCCTGGCCATTTCCGGTTCCGGCGACACCCTGGCCGGCATCATCACGGGCCTGGCGGCGCGCGGCGCACCGCTGGAGCAGGCGTGCGCCTGGGGCATCGCCCTGCATGCGCTGGCGGGCGAACAGCTGGCCCTGCGCTTCGGTATCCTCGGCTACCTGGCGCGCGAAATCCCGGCCGAGATCCCGGCGCTGCTGCGCAATCTGGCGGCATAAAAACAACAGCATAAGCATATCCAGAAAGAATCGTTAGCGCTGGCGGGCGCCTCCCTTAAGCTCATTGCAACTGTTTCCATACGAACATTAATCGAGCCCAAAGGACACCGCCTTGTATCCGCGCCATTCAACCGCCACGCCTTCTCTTCCCGCCACGCCGCTGCGCGCCATCGTGCTGGCCTGCGCCATGCTGGCCACCGCGCCCGCCTGGGCCCAGGACGCGCAAACAAGCACAGGCACGACCGCAGAAACGGCCAGCGCCAGCATCGACCAGGTCACCGTCGTCGGTTCGCGCGCGCGCAACCGCACCGTGTTCGACAGCAGCGTGCCCATCGACCGTTTCGGCACGCGCGAAGTGAGCAATGCGCTGTCGACGGGCGACATGGGCGCGGCCCTGCAAAACCTGTCGCCGTCAATCAACTTCCCCCGCATCGAGTCGAGCGGCGCGTCCGATTCCGTGCGCGGCATCCAGTTGCGGGGATTGGCTCCCGACCAGGTGCTGGTGCTGATCAACGGTAAGCGCCGCCATACGAGCGCCGTGCTCGACACGGAAAGCAGCTTTGCCGGCACCGTGCCGGTCGACATCAATGCGATTCCGCCCAACGCCATCGACCACATCGAAATCCTGCGCGATGGCGCCGGCGCCCAGTACGGCAGCGACGCCGTGGCGGGTGTCATCAACATCGTGCTGAAAAAGGCACGCACGGGCGGCGCCGCGTCCATCAGCTACGGCGCCAACCACACGCATTTCGACCCGACAGATCAAACCCTGACGGATGGCCAGACCGTCATCGTTAACGCCGACTATGGCGTGCCGCTGAGCGAGGCGGGGTTCTTCCGCTTCGGCGCTGAAACGCGGCGCCGCTCGCCCACGGAACGGGCCGGCCCCAGCGACGCAGGCTGGACGTCCTACAACTTCACGCCGGCCGACCAGGCGCTCGACGGCAAGGTCGTGTTCAAGTCGGGCGACTCGCGCCAGCGTAACAACTATGTGTTCTACAACACCCAGCTCACCCTGGCCAACGGCCTCGACCTGTACTCGTTTGCCACCCTCAACGAACGCAAGTCCGACGGCAGCGCCTACTTCCGCTATCCGGGGGACCCGTCGAATGTACTGGCCCTGTATCCGAACGGCTACCGTCCTGTCACCAACGGCAACAAGCGCGACCTCAGCATCGTGGCCGGCGTGCGCGGCAGCGCGGGCCAGTGGAACTGGGACGCCAGCGCGCGCCACGGCAGCGACCGCTTTGACTACGGCGTAAGCCATTCCGTCAACGCCTCGCTGGGCGCGGCCAGCCCCACGCGCTTCAGCCTGGCGGGCTTCGATTTCCGCCAGAACGCCTTGAACGTCGATGCCACGCGGACCATCGACATCGGCTTGCCCGCCCCATTGAGCGTGGCCGTGGGCGCCGAATGGATGCGCGAAACCTACACCAGCTCGGCCGGCGACCCAGCCTCGTATGCGGCCGGCAGCTTCACGGATGCGCCGCCGGGCGCCCAGGCGGGACCGGGCTTGCGTCCATCGGACGCCTACGACGGCAGCCGCCAGATCCGCTCCGTGTATGCGGACGTCGAAAGCGACCTCACGCCGCGCCTGCTGGTGGGCGCCGCCGCCCGCTACTCGCACTACAGCGACTTCGGCAGCGCCAGCACGGGCAAGCTGTCCACGCGCTACAAAGTGACGGACAATTTCCTCGTGCGCGGCTCGCTGTCGAACAGCTTCCGCGCGCCTGCCCTCGTGCAGACGGGCTTCCGCTTCGCCACATTGAACTTCAACGCCGATGGCACGGCCCTGCAAACGGCGGCCCTGCTGCCGGCCAGCGATCCGCTGGCGCGCAGCTTTGGCGCGCAACAGCTGAAACCTGAGAAATCGACCAACGTCTCGCTGGGCCTGGCCTGGAAGCCGGCCGCAGCCACCAGCGTGACGGTAGACGCCTACGTAATCCGCATCCGCGACCGCATCACGCGCTCGAGCGACTTGCAAAGCGACGCCGTCACGGCTTACCTGGCAGCGAATGGCCGCAGCGACATCCAGTCCGTGGCTTACCTGGCCAATTTGCTCGACACCGCTACCCGCGGCCTGGATGTGGTGCTGAACCACGACCTGGCGTTCACGTCAGGCAAACTGAACCTGAACGCGGCGCTGAACCTGAACAAGACCAGCCTCGACAACGTGCGCCAGAGTTCCGCTGCGTTGGCCAATATCGATCCGAGTCTGACCCTGCTGACGGAGACGAGTTTGTTCCGCATCAAACATGCGTCCCCCAACAGCAAATTGATACTCGGCGCCGACTGGCAGGCAGCCGGCTGGGGCGTGCAGGCGCGCGCCACGCGCTTTGGCGAGCTGAAAGATTTTTCGTACGACAGCGATGCGCCCCTCATCGACGGCATCCCCGCACAGCGTTTCGGCGCCGTCTGGTCGCTGGACCTGGAAGGCCAGCTGAAACTCAGCAAGCAGCTGACCTTGAGCGTGGGCGGCAACAACATCCTCGACCGCTATCCGCAGCGCGTGCGGGAAACGAATAACGCCACGTATGGCGGCGCCCTGCCCTACAATTTCATCAACCCCATCGGCGTCAATGGCGCGTACTTTTACGCCAAGCTGAACTACACCTTCTAACGCCACGGAAAGAACCCATGATCATCAAGAAAATATCCCACCTCGTCGCCGGCGTCTGCCTGAGCGCCCTCATGCTGTCCGCCGCCCAGGCCGCCACACCGCTGGTGCTGATGACGGACTTCGGCACGGCCGATGGCGCCGTGTCCGCCATGCATGGCGTGGCCTATAGCGTCGATCCCCAGCTGACCATTTCGGACCTGACGCACCAGATTCCCGACTACGACATCTGGCTGGGCGCCTACCGCCTGTACCAGACAGCCAATTACTGGCCGCAAGGCACGGTATTCGTGTCCGTCATCGATCCGGGCGTGGGTACGGCGCGCAAGTCGGTGGTGCTGAAAACCAAGGGTGGACGCTACTTCGTGGGGCCGGACAACGGCCTGTTCACCCTGATCGCCGAGCGCGACGGCGTGGCGGAACTGCGCGAAATCGATGAAAAGGTCAATCGCCTGGCCGGCTCCGCCGAGTCCTACACCTTCCATGGCCGCGACGTGTACGCCTACGTGGGCGCGCGCCTGGCATCGGGCGCCATCCGCTATGAACAGGTGGGCCCGCAATTGCCAAGCGAATCCGTGGTCAAGATCGCGTATCAGAAACCGGTACGCGACGGCAATACCATCCGCGGCATCGTGCCCGTGCTGGACGTGAAATATGGCAACGTGTGGACGAATATCCCGAAATCGCTGCTCGACGAGTTGCAGGTCAAACTGCACGATCCGCTGCAAGTGCGCATCCTGCACAAGGGCAAGCAGGTGGCCAAGGTCACGGCGCCGTTCGAGCACACATTTGGCGGCGTGGCCAAGGGCAAGCCTCTCGTCTACCTGAACAGCCTGCTCGACGTGGCCGTGGCCATCAGCCAGGGCGACTTTGCCGCCAAACACCACGTCGAGTCGGGCGTGGATTGGGAAGTGGAAGTGAGCAAGGTTTCTTCGTCGAAATAAGCACGGTCCACGGCCAGGACACACAGTCCTGGCCGTTTCAAATGTTTCTACTACAGTTTGCGCTACGTCAAACCAAACGCTCTCCACGTCCCCACAACGCCGCTCATTTGTAATTGTGGTGAACCTGCGCCCACTTGCCTACTCTAAATTTTGCAAACGATGCCAGCCTTGTTCCAGACGCGCCATCTGGCAAGGCATGCTTTTCCACGACAGCATTCCACTGAAAAGGAACAATCATGACGGCTCCACTCCTGACCACCAGCAAGCTCGTTCTCGGTAGCGCCATCGTTTGTGCGCTGCTGGGCGGATGCAACAAACGTAACGACACCGACACTGGCACCGGTGCCACCACCTCGCCGAACACGACGAACCCGGCAACCGCACCCGGCACCAGCGGGACCAGCGGGACCAGCGGCACATCGGGCACCACCACGCCGGATACCACGACACCCGGCACAACGCCGGGGACGACACCAGGCACGACCAACCCCGATGGCACGACCACGCCGCCAACCACGCCACCCAACGGCACCACGCCGGGCACAGGCACGGGCACTGGTACGACCACGCCGCCGCGCAACAGTTAAGCGCAGGCAAAAAAAAGAGCCTTCCGCAGAAGGCTCTTGCAATACCACGGCGCAGCGAAAGCTGCGCCTTGGCCCGGTATTACTTTTGCAGGCTGACCGATGTCGCTTTCGGCGTGCGGCGTCCCATCAGGAACAGCACGGCCTTCTTCAGCATGCGGTAGACGAAGCGCACCAGCAGCAGAGTCAGCACGCACTCGAGCAGGGTCAAGATCATGGCCACGACCACGGGCATGCGCGCGGCGCGGCGGTGGAACTTGGCCACGGCGCCGTCGCGGGCGATCTCGATGCTGTCATAGAAGGTCGGCACAACCAGCAGGGTCAGAATCGTCGAGGTGATGGTGCCGCCGATGATGGCGATCGCCAATGGACGGTAGAACTCGCCGCCCTCGCCCAGGCCCAGCGCCACGGGGAACATGCCGGCGATCAGCGCAAACGTCGTCATCAGGATGGGGCGCAGGCGCATACGGCCTGCATACATCAGCGCCTCTTCGCGGCCATGGCCCTCTTCCTCACGCTTGCGCGCCGCATCGAGCAACAGGATGGCGTTCTTGGCGACCAGGCCCATCAGCATGATGATGCCGATAAAGCTCATCAGGTTGAGGGTGTTGTTCGTGATCACCAGCGCCACTACCACGCCGATCAAACTGAGCGGCAAGGACATCATCACGGCCACCGGCGCCGTGAAGGAACCAAACTGCATCACCAGGATCAAATACATCAGGCCGATACCCATCACCAGCGCGATCAGCATTTCCGTGAACAGCTCTTGCTGGTCCTGCCCCGCGCCACCGAGCGCCAGGCCGTAGCCGGGCGGGAAGTCGATGGAGTTGGCCAGCTTCATGGCGTCGCTCGTCACTTCGCCGTTCGAGCGGCCCTGCGCATTGGCTGACACGGTGATCGTGCGCTTGCCATTCTTGTGCTCGATGCCGGATGGCCCCTTGCCCATGGTAATGGTGGCGATCTGGTCGAGCGGCACCATTTGCGACGTGCCCGTCACGCTGATCGGCAGGCGCTCGATATTTTCCGATGCCACGCGGTCGTCGGGATGCAGGCGCACAGCCACGTCGCGCGTTTCGCCCGTCGGATCGACCCAGTCGCCCACTTCCACACCGGCAAACGCCACGCGCAACGATTGCGCCGCGTCGTTGACGGAGATACCCATCGAGTTGGCCAGGCCACGGTTGAGTTCGATCTGCAGCTCGTTCTTCGGATCCTGCTCGGACAGGCCCACGTCGACGGCGCCAGGAATCGCGCGCAGCTTGTCCATGTAGGCATTCGTAATTTCCATCAGTTTACGCGAATCCGGACCCGTGAATTCCACCTGGATCGGCTTTTGCGAACCGTTGCTCAAGTCGTCCTGGACCACGTATTCGGCGCCCACCAGACGCGACATCTTCTCGCGCAGCTCGACCGCGATTTCCTTGGCCGAACGCTTGCGGGTGTTGCGCTTGCCGATGTCGACATAGACTCGTCCACCGCCCGCATTGATGGAGCTGTTGGTATCCTTGGTTTCAGGCAAGGTGCGCGCCAATACGGCCGCCGCTTCCAGTTTCAGACGCGAATACTCGATGCTGCTCGACGATGGCGTGCGCACATTGATCATCAGGTTGCCCGAATCGGATGCCGGCAAGAAACTCGTGCCGCCATGCGTAGCGTGCAGGACAATGGCGCCCACCAGGCTGCCGAAGGCGATGACGGCCATCCAGCGGCGGTGATGCAGGGCCCAGGCGATCACGCGGCCGTAGCGGTCGGCCTGATGGTCGAACCAGTGGTTGAATTTATCGAGCACGCGGCCAATGCCTTTTTTCGGCGCCGAGTGTTCCTCGACCGGGTCGCCCCAGTAGGCCGACAGCATCGGGTCGAGCGTAAACGAGATGCCAAGGCTGACGAGCACCGAGCACGTCACCGTCAAGGCAAACGGACGGAACCATTCGCCGGAGATACCGGGCATGAAGGCCACGGGGATGAAGACGGCGATGATGGAGAAGGTCGTAGCGGCCACGGCCATGCCGATCTCGGCCGTGCCTTCCAGCGCGGCCGTGCGACGGTCCTTGCCCATCTGCATGTGGCGCACGATGTTTTCGCGCACGACGATGGCGTCATCGATCAGCACGCCGATGGCCAGCGACAGACCCAGCAGGGTCATGAAGTTCAGGGTAAAGCCGCACAGCCACACGGCAATGAAGGCGGCAATCACGGACGTGGGCAGGCTCAGCGCCGTGATCAGGGTCGAACGCCAGGAGTTCAAAAAGGCGTAGACGACGAAAATCGTCAGCACGGCGCCCAGCACCAGCGATTCGATCACGTTGTTCAAGCTATGCTGGGCGTTTTCACCGCCGTCGCGCGTCACTTGCAGCAAGGTGCCCTTCGGCAAGGTCTTGTTGATTTCCGCCACCATGTCGCGGATCTTGTTGGCCACGCTGACGGTGGACGCGTCGCGCACGCGGGTGATCGAAATGCCCACGTTGGGCTTGCCGCTGCGCATGCTCAGGCTGTTGACTTCGGCAAAGCCATCTTCGATGGTGGCCACTTGTGCCAGGCGCACGATTTCCTCGCCACGGCGCTTGATCACGACTTTCTCGAAGTCGCTTGGCGACTCGATGCGGCCCACGAGGCGGATGCTTTTCTCGTCCAGAATACCGCGCACCTTGCCCACGGGGGCATTCGTGTTCTGGTTGCGCAAGGCGGTCACGACGTCGCTGACGGACACATTGTATTCACGCAATTTTTCCGCGCGCAGCAGCACGGACAGTTCGCGCTTGAGCGAACCGCCCACGTTGACCAGCGCCACGCCATCGACGGTACGGAAGCGGTCCGACAGCACATCCTCGGCCAGGCGCGAAATTTCCGCATGGCTTTGCGAATTTGACGACAGCGCCAGTTGCATGATCGGCTCGGCGGCCGGGTCAATGCGCTGCAAGATAGGCTCGCGCATTTCCGTCGGCAACTTGTAGCGCACGGCGGCAATCGCATTGCGGATATTGTCGGACGCTTCGATCAGGTTGGTGTTGAAGGAAAACTTCAGGAAGATGCTGGCCGAACCTTCATTCGAATCGCTGTTGACTTCGGTCACGCCGGAAATGCTTTGCAGCGACTTTTCCAAGCGGTTCACCACTTCGCGCTCGACCGTGTCGGGCGAGGCGCCAGGGTAAGGAATGCTGACGACGATGAAAGGCACTTCGACGTCCGGGTTCTGATTGACGCGCAGTTTCTTGAGCGCCAGCAAGCCGACGCACATCATCGCCAGGATCAGCACGATGGTGGCCGTGGGCCGCTTGATACTGAAATCGGAAAGGAACATGGCTTAGTTTCCTTTACCGGCAACGGCGGCGCTGCTGCTGGCCACGGCGGCGGCGGGCACGGCCTTGGCTGCCGTCAATTCCACTTTCTGCCCATCCTTGAAGGTGGAACCGGGCGTGCGCAGCACGGTGTCGCCGCTGGCCAGGCCGCTTTGCACTTCCCACTGGCCCGTGCGCACGTCGCGCGCGCCGATGCGCAAGTTGACCTTATGCAAGGCCTTGTCCTTGACCTTCCACGTGTACGTGACGTCGCCCGCCTTCACCAGGGCCGAATCGGGGATCATCAGCGCGCTGACGGTTTCCGTCTCGATGCGCCCTTCCGCGTACAGGCCCGCCACACGCGGCTGTTCCTTGTCGTTGAAATCGACCAGCACGGCCACCTGGCGCGTGACGGCGTTGGCGGCAGGGTCGACTCGGCGCACCTTGCCCGCGAAATCTTGCCCCGGATAGCCATTGATGCGGAACAGCACGGGCTGGCCCACCTTGACGACGCCGATCTTGTCGGCCGACACCAGGCCTTCGAGGCGCATGCTGGTCGGATCGATGACCCGGATCAATTCCTTGCCGATTTGCGCCGTATCGCCATTCGATACCTTGCGCTCGCTCACGATGCCGTCGAACGGCGCACGCACGAGGGTGCGCTGCAACTGCTGGCGGGCCTGGGCGGCGCGGCTTTTCGCGGCGGACAGATCGCTTTGTGCATTGTTGCGGCGGATTTCCGCGTCTTCCAGCGCCTGCGTCGACGTCATGCCCGAGGCGCGCAAGGTTTTCATGCGCTGGAACATGCGTTCGGACTGCTCCAGCACCTGGCTCGAGGCGCGGCTCGCTTCTTCGGCCGAATTGAGGCTGTCGCGGATGGCCGTTTCATCGAGGCGCACGAGCACGTCGCCCCGTTTGACGGCTTCGCCATTTTCCTTCAGGACCTGGATCACCACGGCCGACACTTCGGCGCGCAAGTCCGCGTTGCGCTCGGGCTGCACGGAACCGGTGATGACAGGACCCGACGCCAGCGCATTGCTCTGGATGGTCAGCATGTCTTCCGGGGAGACCAGCAGATTGACGGCGGCGCCCGCCTGTTCCTTGCCATCCTTGCCGCCCTTGCCGGGATCTTTGGACTCTTTGCCGCAGGCGGCCAGGGCAGAAGCGATTGCCAGAACAAACAGGGTTTTGCGCAACATGGGTAATTCTCCGGATAGATAGCGCCGCGACCGTCCCGGCGGCCCGGATAGGGCTGCAGGCGATAGCAAGGCATTTATTTTTATTAAAACCACAAGCGCCAAAGTATCCATGAGCGCATCCGGGCATGTCAATCGGCGGTTTCCTGTAATGCTTTATTCAATGGATGAAACGTAGTTTTTACGCCCTGAAACGCAAAACCCCGCCTTGAAGCGGGGTTTTGCGTTTCAGGAGAAGCGAACTTAGCGGGCAAACACGTAGTTGATCAGGAAACCGATGGCCACGCCCGTGCACAGGCCGCCGGCGATTTCCACCAGGGTATGGCCCATGCGTTCGCGCAAGGTCTTGTGCGCAGGACTGGCCGCTTCGCCTGCCAGGCGGTTGATGGCGGCTGCCTGCTTGCCCACGTGCTGGCGCAGGCTGTTGGCGTCGATGATGACGATGAAGGCCAAGGTCACGGCCACGCCGAAGGCGGGGTGGCCGATGCCTTCGCGCAAGGCGATCAGGGTCGCCATGCCGGATACGACGGCGCTATGGTTGCTGGGAAAGCCGCCATTGCCGACCAGGCCGAACGCCCATTGCCGCGTGCGGACACTGTTGATCAGGAATTTGATCGGTCCGACCAGGATCCAGGTGATCAGGGGCGTGACGAGGTAAGCGATATCCACGGGGTATTCCTTCTTATATAGATGTAGAGTGTGTGTCTGGGGCTGCGGCAGCCAGACAGGCGCGCCGCAATTATCGCAGATCATCCGCGCCAGCAGAACTGTCCTTCGCCAGGCCATAAAAACGCCGCCGGCGGCGGCGATCATATAAAATCATGGCATATACAACAATTGACGTATATCAACACTGAGTGCGGCGCGCACAGCGGCGCGGATAATCAAACGTCTTCATACTTGCAACGGGGTCCTCATGCGGCATTTCAGAATTTCCTTTTTAGTCACTTTTATCCTGATGGCGGTGTCGGGCTGGTGGGGCTACAGCCATGGCGGCATGGCCGGCATGATCCAGGCGCTGTGGATCACGGGCGTGCTGGGCATCATGGAAGTGTCGCTGTCGTTCGACAATGCCGTGGTCAACGCCTCGGTCTTGCGCCACTGGAATGAGTTCTGGCAAAAACTGTTTTTGACGGTCGGTATCCTCGTGGCCGTCTTCGGCATGCGGCTGCTGTTCCCGCTCGTCATCGTATCGGTGGCCACGGGCCTGGGCCTGGTCGACGTGTGGACCATGGCCACCACGACGCCGGACGTATACGCCAAGCACCTGACGGACAACCATGCGCAAGTGGCGGCCTTCGGCGGCGCGTTCCTGCTGCTGGTCTTCCTGAACTTCCTGTTTGACGACGAGAAAGAATTGCACTGGCTGGGCTGGGCCGAGGAAAAAGTCAACGCACTGGGCACCGAAAGCCTGGCCGTGCTGATCACCATGGGCGCCGTGGCCGCCTGCGTGGCGATGGGTCCCGTGGACGAAAAATACAGCGTCCTCGCTTCCGGCATCGTCGGCATCGCCGTCTACATCGGCGTGAACTGGATCAGCGGCTTGCTGGAAGAAGGCGAACCGGACTTGCAGGATGAGGCGGAAGAAGGCGCCGCGCCGGCCAAAAACGGCAATGGCGACCTGGTAAAAACGGTGGCGCGCGGCAGTATCGGCGGCTTCCTGTACCTGGAAGTGCTGGATGCCTCGTTCAGCTTTGACGGCGTGATCGGCGCGTTTGCCATCACCAACGACGTCGTCATCATCATGCTGGGCCTGGCCATCGGCGCCATGTTCGTGCGCTCGATGACGGTCTTCCTCGTGCACAAGGGTACCCTGGACGAATTCGTCTACCTCGAGCACGGCGCCCATTATGCGATCGGGATTCTCGCCTTGATCATGCTGGCGTCCGTCAAGTACCATATTCCGGAGTGGTTCACCGGCCTGTCGGGCGTGGCCTTCATCCTGGTCTCGCTGTGGTCATCGCTGCGTTATCGCAAACGGCACGCGGCAGAAGCTTGAAATCGGGGGTTCCGCCCCCAGTTGAAAGAGTAATGGCACGAGCGCCCTGGCGCTCATCCCATGCAGGTCTGTTTGAGTTATTTATTAAAAAGGAGCACCACATGGCAATCAGTTTGCAAAAAGGCGGCAACGTCAACCTGAGCAAGGAAGCACCGAACCTGAAGAAGATCATCGTCGGCCTCGGCTGGGATCCTCGTTCAACGGACGGCGCCACCTTCGACCTTGACGGTAGCGCGTTCCTCCTGAAAAGCGACGGCAAAGTCCGTGGCGACTCTGACTTCATCTTCTACAACAACCTGAAGTCGACCGACGGTTCCGTCGTCCACACGGGCGACAACACCACGGGCGAAGGCGACGGCGACGATGAGCGCATCGAAATCGACCTGTCGCGCGTGCCGGCCGACATCGACCGCATCAGCGTCACCGTCACCATTCACGACGCCGACGCGCGCCGACAGAACTTCGGCATGGTCTCGAAAGCCTTCATCCGCTGCCTGAACGCGGAAGGCGAAAAAGAAATCGCCCGCTACGACCTGTCCGAAGACAGCTCGACGGAAACGGCGATGATCTTTGGCGAAATCTACCGCTACAACGGCGAATGGAAGTTCAAGGCGATCGGCCAGGGCTTCAATGGCGGCCTGGGCCCCCTCGCCCGTTCTTTCGGCGTCAACGCTTGATTTTTTCATGAGCTAAACGCAGCCGCCTGAATATCATCAGGCGGCTTTTTTTTGGAGATTTATCATGCCAGTATTTAGTGTCACGGGCGACGTCGATCCATTCCTGCACGTCAGCATGAAGCAGGGCGAAACCATCTATTGCGAATCCGATGCGATGGTGATGATGGAGACGGCGCTGGACTTGAAAGGCAAGATGACGGGCGGCTTGGGCAGCGCCATCATGCGCCGCTTCGCGAATGGCGAGTCGTTCTTCCAGCAGCATATCGAAGCGGTGCGCGGCAGCGGCGACTGCCTGCTCTCGCCCACCCTGCCGGGCGCCATCGAAGTGGTCGACGTGGGCGCGCGCCAGTACCTGCTCAACGACGGCGCCTTTGTCGCCGCCACTTCGGGCACGGAAATGAAGGTGCGCACGCAAAGCATCGGCAACGCCTTGTTCGCCCAGTCGGGCGGCTTCTTCGTCATGGAGACGGCCGGCACGGGACAAGTGGTGGTGTCGGGCTTCGGCTCCATGTTCCAGCTCGACGTCGAGCCGGGCAAGGATGTCGTGATCGACAATTCCCACGTCGTCTGCTGGGACAACAGCCTGAAATACGAGATTTCCGTGACCACAGGCGGCGGCGCGAGCGGCGGCGGCATCGGCGGCTTCCTCGGCAATATCGTCAACAGCGTGACCAGCGGCGAAGGCATCGTGCTGCGTTTTTCCGGCTCGGGCAAGGTGTTCATCTGCTCGCGCAACCGCGATGCGTTCCTGAAGTGGACGGCGTCGGGCAAAGCCGGCTGATTTCCTCCTTCTAAGGCCAGGTTAAGTCTGGTCGTTTAGAATCCCCGCGCGCGCACCTGCGCGCGGCTTCCCCTATTTCCACCCGGTCCCCGTACATGCAAAGAGTCTGGTTCAACAAAACATTTTCCTCGGTCGGCACGGCCATGCGTCTGATCCGCGAGGCCGACATGGCCGCGACAAACGGCGCGCCCCGCTATCACATCGTGTGCAGCAATACGAACGCGCACGCTGCCGCCTTTCTGTCCGCCCACGAATACGCGGTCGAACCGTCGGGCCTCACAGGCCTCAATTATGTCGAGTGGTGCCTGGAATTTTGCCGCGAGCGGGGCATCACGATTTTCTGGCCCGGCAAGGAAGCGGGCCTGATCGGCAGCGCCAGCGCGCGCTTCGCCGCCATCGGCACGCGCGTGCTCAGCGTGGCCAGCGAAGAGACGCTGACCCTGATGCACGACAAGGCGCGCTTCTGCGACGGCCTCGATCTGCCGATGGCGCGCCCGGCCGACTACCGCGCCGTGACCACCATCGCCGAATACGACGCCGCCTACGCCGAGCTGCGGCCGCTGCATCGCAAACTGTGCATCAAGCCGTCCGAATCCGTGTATGCCCTGGGCTTTGCCATTCTCGATGAGGAGCGCACCAGCGCCCAGCTGCTGCTGGCCGGCGCCGCCTACCAGATCAATGCACAGGAGCTGCGCAACGGCCTGGCGCAGATGGCATCGTTCAAGACCCTGCTGCTGATGGAATACCTCGATGGCCACGAATACAGCGCCGACTGCGTGGCGGACCAGGGCAAGCTCATTTGCGCCGTGCCGCGCAAGAAGCTGCATGGTGGCGGCAGCGGCCAGCTGATCGAACTGCGCGACGACCTGCTGGCGGCTTGCGAGAAACTGGCGCGCGACTACCGCTTGAATGGCGTCTTCAACATCCAGTTCCGCGAAGGCGCGAATGGCCTGGCGCTGCTGGAGATCAACCCGCGCATGTCGGGCGGCATCGGCATGGCTTGCGCGGCCGGCCCCAACCTGCCCTACCTGGCGCTGGCCGGTTTCGACCAGGGCTTTGACAAGCTCACCGTGCCCGCCGTCCAGGAAGGCATGCGCGTGGGCGAAGCCGCCTACGCCGTGGAGCTGCCATGAACATCGTCAAGCAGCAGATGCCCACGGGCGAGCTGACCTTGACAGTGGACGAGGCGCGCTTTCCGCTGGACTGGCTGATCGGCTTTGCCGCGCGCGCCAACGCCAAGCGCGGCTTCCTGTTCCTGTCCAAAGTGCTGGGCAAGCACTGGCCCGTCACGCCGCGCGCCATGCAAACCATCCACGACGACCTGGCCGCGCAGATTCCCCCTAGCCTGCCCGGTCCCGTCGTCTTCATCGCCATGGCGGAAACGGCCGTCGGCCTGGGCCAGGGCGTGTTCGAGGCATGGCTGCGCGCCAACCCGAATGGCAAGGCCCTGTTTTTGCACAGTTCGCGCTACCGCGTGGGTACGGTGCCCTTCTTCGAATTCGAGGAATCGCACAGCCACGCGCCGCGCCAGTTCCTGCATTTGTCGGACGCGGCCAGCGCCCTGTTTTCCACGGCGCGCAGCCTGGTGCTGATCGACGACGAAGCGTCGACCGGCAACACCTTCGCCAACCTGGTGCAAGTGTGCCGCGCGCGCTATCCGCAGCTGGAAAAACTGCACCTGGGCGTGATCACCAATTTCATGGGCCGGGCCGCCAACGCGGGCTTGAGCGAGCGTTTCGGCCTGCCCACCAGCATCGGCGCGGCGCTCTCCGGCCAGTATGCATTCCAGGCCGGCGACGCGCCAGCTCCCGTGGCGGCCAGCGCGCAGCGCTTCGAGGCGAATGCGGAACGGGGCGCGAGCCCCGCGTTCGGGCGCATCGGCGTGGGCCGCGCCCTGGCGCCGCCGCAAGGCCTGGCCGTGCAACTGGCGCAGGAAATCGGCGCCGGCGACTCCGTGCTCGTACTGGGCACGGGCGAATTCATGCACCCGTCGTTTTTGCTGGCGCGCGAACTCGAAGCGCTGGGCAAGAACGTCGTGGTGCAGTCGACCACGCGCTCGCCGATCCTGTCGTGGGGCTCCGTCGGCCACATCGTCAACTGCGACGACAATTACGGCGAAGGCATCGCCAACTACCTGTACAACGTGGCGCCTGGCCAGTACCAGCACGTTTTCATCTGCCATGAAACCCCGGCCAGCCCGGCCCTCATGCAACTCGCCGGCCAGTTGAACGGCCGCCTGTTCCACTTTCAGTCAGAGACCAAAATTGAAGAAATTCCTGTTTGTTGATCTGGACGACACACTGTTCCAGACCCCGAAAAAATGCCCGGGCGAGACCGACCTGCAAGCGGCCGCCTATTTGAAAAATGGCGACGCCTGCTCGTTTACGACGGCGCGCCAGCGCGCCTTCTTTGAATTCGCGCAAAGCGGCATGACCCTGATTCCCGCCACTGCCAGAAATGGCGACGCCTTCCGCCGGGTCGACCTGCCGTTTACCAGCTACAGCGTGCTCGATTACGGCGGCATCGTGCTGCAGCCGGGCGGCGCGCTCGACTCTGGCTGGCTGGCCCTGATGCAGGACGACATGCAGACGGCCTTGCCCGGTCTGCGCGACGCCATGCGCATCATCGACGATTTCCAGGTCAAGACGGGCATGCCTTCGCGCGCGCGCCTGATCGAAGACTACAACACGCCGTTCTACATCGTCGTCAAGGACCATGAAGCGCGCGGCGAACGCCTGGCCGACATCGAAGAGCAGGTGCTGCAGCAGTGGATCGCCACCGAAGGTACCGACTACTTCATCCACCGCAACGGCAACAACCTGGCCGTGCTGCCGAAGACCTTGAACAAGGCGCGCGCCGTGGCCTACCTGCGCGCGGAACTGGAAGCCGAACATGGCCCCATCGTCAGCTTCGGCATGGGCGACAGCCGTTCGGACGCCTGCTTCATGGCCGCCTGCGACTACGCCATCATCCCCAACGGCACCCAGCTGGCGGCACTCACGGTGGCGGCGCTATGACCGGCGGCACGCAGCATTTCAGCGGCAGCTACCGCCAGGAAGACGTGGAGTTTCTGCTCACGCCGATGGCGCTTGAGCCGATACGCGACCTGGCCGAAAAAGAGCGTTTGATCCAGTCCGGCCAGCGCCACTACAGCGAAATGCTGTCGCCCGAGTCCTTGCCCTCGCCCGCCTACCTGGCCCTGTTCCAGAGCGCGTTTGCGGCCAACCGCCTGCAGATGGCGCGCGACTGCCTGCGCCTGGCCGCGCTGATCGCGGCGCGCCGCACGGGCCCCATCACGCTGGTGTCGCTGGCGCGCGCCGGCACGCCCGTAGGCGTCATCCTCGGGCACTTGCTGCGCCAGGTGTTCCAGCGCGAATGCAGCCATTATTCCGTCTCCATCATCCGCGACCGCGGCATCGACGCAAACGCCCTGCAGCACATCCTGGCGCAGGGCCATGCGGCCGACTCCCTCGTCTTCGTCGACGGCTGGACGGGCAAGGGCGTGATTTCGCGCGAACTGCGCCAGACGGTCAATGACTTCAATGCCGCGCATGGCACCGCGATCGACGGCGGCCTGTTCGTGCTGTCCGACCTGGCCGGCACGGCCGCCTGCGCCGCCTCGGCCAGCGACTACCTGATCCCGTCGAGCATTTTGAATGCCACCGTCTCGGGCCTCGTCAGCCGCTCCGTGCTCAACGAAGCCATCGGCCCGGACGACTTCCATGGCTGCGTGTACTACGCGCAGTTCGAGCAGCACGACCAGTCGCGCGCTTTCGCCGACGGCCTGGTGGCCGACGCCGTGGCCATTGCCGCCAGCAGCGGCGTGCCGCTGGCCGAAGCGAGCGATGCGCCAGCCATGGCGGCCCGCTCGCAAGCCTACATGGCTGCCACGCAGCAGGAATACGGCATCAGCGACATCAATCTGATCAAGCCAGGCATCGGCGAAGCGACGCGCGTGCTGCTGCGCCGCGTGCCCGAGCGTCTGATCGTGCGCGACACGAATGCGCCGGACGTGGCACATTTGCTGCTTCTGGCGCAGGAAAAAGCCATACCCGTCACAGTAGAACCGGCGCTGCCTTACCAGGCGGTCGCCCTTATCAGGAGCGCAGTCGATGGATAACAACTCCCTACACCCACAAAGTGAGCATAAAGCGGCGCTCGGCGCCTCCATGTATGTGCCGACCACGCACAAGGATTTGCTGGCAATCGCCAATGGCGACAAATTCAGCCATTTGCGGTCGGTGATCCTTTGCACCGAAGACGCCATTGCGGAACGCGACCTCAGTTACGCGCTGTTCAATCTGTCGCTGGCGCTGCAAAACATGTGCGACGACTCGGATACCTTGCGCTTCGTGCGCGTGCGCAATCTCGACGTACTGGCGCGCGTGCTGGCCATGCCCGGTGCCGATAAATTGAGCGGCTTCGTGCTGCCGAAATCCACGCGCAGCAATTTCAACGCGTATTTCGAGCTGGTGCGCCACACGCACCATCTGCTGATGCCGACCCTGGAAACGGCGGAAGTA
This sequence comes from Janthinobacterium aestuarii, assembly GCF_051380835.1. Taxonomy (NCBI): domain Bacteria; kingdom Pseudomonadati; phylum Pseudomonadota; class Betaproteobacteria; order Burkholderiales; family Oxalobacteraceae; genus Janthinobacterium; species Janthinobacterium aestuarii. The sequence goes on along the minus strand of NZ_JBNYXU010000013.1, from coordinate 43,543 downwards.
TTCGACGACGAGGAAATGAAGCAGTTCCGCATCATCCTGTCCGCGCCGGAAGTGCGGCGCCGCATCCTGGCCCTGCGCATCGGCGGCAACGATCTGCTGGCCCTGCTGGGATTGCGCCGCCCCACCAGCGGCACCATCTACCAGACGCCGCTGGGCCAGGTCATCGGCCGCCTGGTCACCATCTTCAAACCGCACGGCTTCCAGCTGACGGCGCCCGTCTTCGAGCACCTGTCGCAGGGCAGCTGGCTGGACGCGGAAGTGGCGCAGGACATGGCGCACGGCATGATCGCCAAGACGGCCATCCATCCGGACCAGGTGCCGCAGATCGAACGCCACTACCAGGTGGCGCAGTCGGACATCGAACTGGCGCTGCGCATCATCGACCCGGACAGCCCGGCCGTGTTCCGCATGCAGGAATCGATGTGCGAAGTGGCGACCCATTCCAGCTGGGCGCTGCGCATCATCGAGCAGGCGCGCCTGTTCGGCATCCGCCATGCGGCCGATGGCGCCGCCGCGCACCATCCGACTACCTCATTGACTCAACTCTCCAGCGACGAAGGGATTGCACGACCATGACCAATTTCACACGCGGACAAAAAGGCAAACTGGCCGACCTGGGCTTGAACGGCCCGTTTGCCGTCACGCTCGATATCGTTTCGGGTTCGATGGAAGTGGACGTCAGCTGCTTCGGCGTCGATGCGGCCGGCAAGCTGTCGGACGACCGCTACATGGTGTTCTTCAACCAGAAAAGCGCGCCGGACAACGCCGTCACGGTGGAGCTGAATGGTCCCCGCTCCACCTTCCAGGTGGACCTTTCCCGCCTGCCCGCCACGATCGACAAGCTGGTGTTCACGGCGGCGACGGAACAGGGCAGCATGCGCGCGCTGGGCAACTCCAGCATGGCGCTGGGCCAGGCTGCCACGTTCGCCTTCACGGGCAACGACTTCCAGGACGAGAAAGCCGTCATCATCGGCGAACTGTATCGCCGCGACGGCAGCTGGCGCTTCGGCGCCGTGGGCCAGGGCTTCGCGGGCGGCCTGGCGGCGCTGCTGAAGCACTTCGGCGGCAGCGAAGCGGGGGCGTCCTCCCCGGCGCCAGCAGCGGCTTCCGTACCTGCGCCAGCAGCTCCGCCTGCGGCGAATAAAATCTCGCTGTCGAAAATCCGCCTGGAAAAACGCGGCGACAAGATCTCGCTCGACAAGCGCGACAGCGGCGGCTATGGCCGCATCAAGGTGAACCTGAACTGGAACCAGAATGCGTCGCAAGGCCAGGCGCCCGCCTCGAAACTGGACACGGGCTTCCTCGGCAAGCTGTTCAACAAGCCGGCCGGCCGTTCGGGCGGCATCGACCTCGATATCGGCTGCCTGTTTGAAATGAGCAATGGCAGCAAAAGCGCCGTGCAGGCACTGGGCAACAGCTGGGGTGCCTACGACCGTCCGCCGTACATCCACCTGGAAGGCGACGACCGCACGGGCAGCATCAGCAGCGGTGAAAACATCTTCATCAACGGCACCCATTTCGACCAGATCAAGCGCGTGCTCGTCTACGCCTTCATCTACGAAGGCGTGCCGAACTGGGCCGCCACCGATGGCGTCGTGACGATCGAGATTCCAGGCCAACCTACCGTGGAAGTACGCCTCGACACAGACAGCTCGCACGCCATGTGCGCCATCGCCATGCTGGAAAACCACGGCGGCAACCTGCAGGTGACAAAATTGGTGGAATACTTCGGCGGCCAAGGTAAAATCACGGCGCACCAGGCCATGGACGAACGCTACAATTTCGGCCTGAACTGGAAAGCCGGCCGCAAGGACTGATCCTTTTACCTAGACAACCCAACCATGACCCCTACGACCAAAAAAGTCACCTTCGCCTTTGCCATCTTCCTCGTGGCCGGCTTCCTGCTGCTGGCAGCCTACACGTGGATGGCCCTCAGTTTCTCGTACTCGGAAGGCGAACGGGCGGGCTACCTGCAAAAGTTCTCCAAGCGGGGCTGGATTTGCAAGACATGGGAAGGTGAATTGCTGCTGACGGCGCTGCCGGGCACCATTCCGGAAAAATTCCAGTTCAGCGTGCGCGATGAAGACGTGGCGAAGCAATTGACGGCCGCCGCCGGCAAGCGCATCCTCGTCACCTACAGCCAGCACAAGGGCGTGCCCACGCAATGCTTCGGCGAGACGGAATATTTTGCCGATAAAGTCGTATTGAGCCAGTAACACCGCAATTTCGCAGCATCGCGCCGGCCAGCCTTTCTCGCGCCGGCGCCATTCCCCCTCCAGCTACCGCCCCTCTTCCTGCCATCGATGCATGGCGCGCCTCACGCATTCTCACTTTCTTATACACTTGTGATGAGTTCTGGCTGAAACAGTTTACAAATGTAGTCAATGTGCAAGATGCTTGCGCAATCGCATGATGCGCCGCCAGACGACCGTTAGCGTGTATTCACCTCTGTCACTGGAAACGTCATGCGCCTACCATACACCGTCCTGGCCCTGCTGGCCGCCGCCCTCCCCCTGTCCACCCAGGCCCAGGATATCTCCGGCATGGCAGGTTCCCTGAAAGTCAACTCGACCAATGAACGCACCTTTGTCGGCGCCATCAGCTACACGCAGCCGGTGGGCAATTACAATGCGGTGAGCCTGTCGTATATCAACGAAGGGCATCCGGAAAACCATCACCGCGACGGCATGGCGGGCCAGGTCTGGCTGCGCACGAAAAACGTGGACCAGGGCCTGATGCTGGGCGCCGGCATCGGCCGCTATTTTTTCTTCGACACGGCCAAGACGGACGAAGCGCCGCACAATTTCGACAATGACCACGGCTGGGGTTCCATCGCCAGCCTGCAGGCGCGCTGGCAATTCGACAACCGCTGGTATGCCTTGGCCCAGGTCAACCGCATCCGCCCCAGCGGCAAGGACACCACCACGCACCTGCTGATCGGCGCCGGCTACCGCTATGACGGCGTGCCGGGCGCCAAGCTGCACCTGCAGAACTGGGCGTACGACGACACCTTGACCTTGTCGACAGGACACACCATCGTCAACAGCTTCCGCTCCGAATCCTCGCGCCCGTTCACCCTGGAATACCGGCGCGCGGCGGGGAAATACGTGGACTGGAGCGCCACCCTCATCGACGAAGGCAGCACGGCGCTGGCGCACCGGCGCGGCGCGGCCGCCCAGCTGTGGCTGATCCGCTCGCTCAATGAAAAGGTGGAATTCGGCATGGGCGCCGGTCCGTACGTGGCCTGGGACGGCCGCGACACCCAGGGCCACGACACGCGCCTGACAGGCTTGCTGTCAGCCGTGGCCCGCTACCACGTCAACCGCCACTGGCTGGCGCAAGTGGCGTGGAACCGGGTGGTAACGGATTACCACCGCGATGCCGATGTGTTGCTGGTGGGCATGGGCAGGAAGTTTTAAACGTTCTAGCGCGAACGCCATACGGCGCCGGCTGACTCGTTCGGCTGCGTCAATCTCTCGATCACTTCACGCGTCAAACTGGCCGAGCTCACCTGTTCGGCTTTCGCGCGGGCGGCGGTCAGGGAGCTGGAAAACGCGCTTTGCGGTTGCTCCAGGCTGGCGCGCAGGGCGGCCAGTTCGCGCTCTTGCTGCTGCGCGCGCTCCATTTCCCGTTCCAGCAATTGCTGCTTGGCGGCCGCCATCGCGCGTGTCGTCTCGGCCGCCTTGCGCTGCAGGGCCGCATGGGCCTGGGCGCTGGCCAGCAACGCTTGCTGCGCGTCGAGTTTCTCGCTGGCGGCCTGCTGTGCCGCCAATTCCAGCTGCTCGCGCTGGCGCATGGCGTCGAGCGCCTGCTGTTCCATGGCGGCGCGCGTTTCGGCGGCTGCCGTCGCCTGCTTTTCCGCTTCCAGGCGACCGGCGATGGCTTGCGAGGCGCGCTCTTCTGCGCTGCTGGTCTGGCGCTGCTGCACCAGTTTTTGCGCGATCAGGGCCAGCGACTCGCGTTCGGCCGCGACAAAATCGCGCTCGGACGCCAGCAGCGCATCAGCCGCTTGCGCCTTGTCTTCTTCCACGCGGGCGCGCTCGCTATGCACCTGGCCCAGTTCCACGGCCAGGCGCACCTGCGCCTGCACGGCTAGCGCTGCGGCGGCCTTTTTTTCGCCTTCGACCAGGGCCTGGTCCATCAGGATGCGGATGGCGTCCGCTTCCTTTTGCGCCGCTTCCCGCAAAGCCTGTTCGGCCGCGTGCTGGCCGCGCAGCAGTTCCGCTTGCGCACCTTCGGCGGCGATGCGTTCCTGCGCCGCGTTGAACGCCAGCGCTTCGGCCCCCAGTTTTTCTTTCAGAGCGGCAATAGCGGCTTGTTCGGCGGCCAGGCGCTCCTGCTCCGCCTGCAGCAGTTGCTCTGCCTGACGGGCTTTGTCCTGCGCCAGCTGCGACGCCTGCGCCTGCGCGGCCAATGTCGCCTTGCCTGCATCGACTTCGGCCTGCTCGGCTTCATTCTGGCTGGCGGCCAGTTCCGACGCCAGGCGCGCCAGTTCCGCGCGTTCCTGCGCCAGGCTGGCGGCGCGCTGCTGCTCTTCCAGTTCACGCTCGGCTGCCACGGCGGCGGCCTGCTCGGCCGCTTCGCGGGCCTTGGTTTCTTCGAGGGCCGCCGTTTCCGCTTCCAGCTTGGCGTGGCCGGCGATTTCCGCATCCTGTTCGGCCGTCACGCGGGCCAGCGCCACGGCGCGCAGCTGGCGGTCCACCTCGATGCGCGCCTCGGTGGCGGCAAGGATGCGCACGTCGGCATCGCGGCGCGCCTGCGCGCTGGCCACGGCGACCATTTCCAGGCGCTCGCGGTGGATGGCCGCGTCGCGCAATTCCTTTTCCGTCTGCAGGCGCAAACGCAGCGATTGCGCCGCATGGCGTTCCGATTCCGCCTGCGCCAAGGCGATGGCTTCGCGCTCCTGTTCCAGGTGCGCCAGCGCGCGCGCTTCTTCCAGGGCGCGCACTTCGGCGGCGGCGCGGTTGAAGGCCGATTCCAGCGCGATCTGGTCGGCGCGCTCGCGCTGCACCGTCAAGTCCAGCGCTTCGCTTTCCGCTTCGGCCAGCATCTGCGCCGTCTGGCGCGCGCCGTGCGCATGCCGCTCACGTTCACGGGCCAGCACGGCCACTCGTGCATCGGCCGAGGCGATGCCCACCATTTCTTCCTTGGCCGCCTGCACGGCGGCGACGCGCTCGACGGCCTGCAGGCGCGCCTGCTCCGTCTGCACTTGCAATTCCTCGGCGGCGCGGGCTGCCTGTTCGGCCAGTTCCGACTGCACGGCCACCTGCTCGCTGGCGCGCAAGCGGCTTTCCTGTTCGGCGCGCGCACGCTGTTCGGCGGCCAGGCGGATTTCATTGTCGGACTCCACGCGGGCGCGCAATTCGGCCGTCTCCTGCTTGACGGCTTCCAGACGGGCCACGCTGGCTTGCGCGGCGGCACGCATGGTATCGAGACGTTCGCGATTGGCGGCAATCGCTTCCTCGGCGGCCTGCGCATTTTGCTGGGCGGCGGCGGCGGCGGCCGCGTCGATGGCGGCGCGGTCCTCGGCCAGCGAGCGCACGCGCGCCTCGGCCAGCGCGCGGCTTTCGGCGGCGCAGGTGGCCTTCGCTTCCGCTTCCACGCGGGCAATCGCCTCGTGAATGGCTTTCAATTCCATTTTCTGGCGTTCGACGGCGGGCGCCTTGGTATCGGCTTCGGCTGGCGGTTCGGCTTGCGGTTCGGACGCGATGGCGGCAGCTGGCACTTCCGCCTTGCGCTCCAGGTCCTTGAAATCATGCAGCGAAACGATGCTGTCCTGGTCGAACTCGTCGTCGGCGGAATACGCGACGGTAAGGGAGGCGGCCTGGCGCTGATTTTGCTGTGCTTGCATGATTTCTCGCTTGTTCGGGTGAATTCCGTTGCTTCCAGGAATTTATTACCACCATTATCGAACAGGCATGCGCAAATCAGCGCGGCAAGAAGAGCGCCTTTTACCACGCTTTTCGGGCGTTTAGATCAAATAGGCCAGAGCGGCGCTTCGTCCATCAACGCCACCTGCTCCCTGAGTTCCAGGATGCGGTCCTGCCAATACCGCTGCGTGTTAAACCACGGGAAGGCGACGGGGAAGGCGGGGTCGTCCCAGCGGCGCGCCAGCCAGGCCGAATAATGGATCAGGCGCAGGGTGCGCAACGCTTCGACCAGGTACAGCTGGCGCGGGTCGAAATCGCAAAAATCCTCGTAGCCGGCCAGGATGTCGCTCATCTGGCGCACCATGTCGCCGCGCTCGCCCGACAGCATCATCCACAGGTCCTGGATGGCCGGTCCCATGCGGCTATCGTCGAAATCGACGAAATGGGGGCCGGCGTCCGTCCACAGCACGTTGCCGCCATGGCAGTCGCCGTGCGTGCGCAGCATGGCCACGTCGCCCGCGCGGTCATAGCAGCGCTTGACGCCGTCGAGCGCCTGCTGCGCCACGCTGGAATAGGCGGCCAGCAGTTCGGGCGGCAGAAAATTACCCTCCAGCAAGAACTCGCGCGGTTCGACGCCAAACGTCTGGTGGTCGAGCGCAGGCCGTTCCTTGTAGGTAGACAGCGCGCCGACGGCGTGGATGCGGCCGATGAAGCGCCCTATCCATTCCAGCGTCGCCGGGTCGTCCAGCTCGGGCGCGCGGCCGCCATGGCGGGGGAAGACGGCAAAGCGGAAGCCCTGGTACTGGTGCAAGGTGCTGCCATTGATGTCCAGCGCCGGCACCACCTGGATTTCGCGCTCGACCAGCTCGGACACGAACGCGTGTTCTTCCAGGATGGCCGTATCGCTCCAGCGCGCGGGACGGTAAAACTTGGCGACCAGGGGCGCGCTGTCTTCGATGCCGACCTGGTAGACGCGGTTTTCATAGCTGTTCAAGGCCAGCAGGCGGCCATCGCCGCGCAGTCCCACGCTGTCGAGCGCGTCAAGCACGCAATCGGGGCTCAGGGCGGAAAAGGGATGGACGGGCCGGTCGTCCTCGTGCGGCTGGTTTTCATTGTGCATAAGCGACATTGTAAGGCGCGCGCGGGCCGCAGGTGCAAACACTTCGGTGATGAAGCGCCGCAAGGCGTATACTGGCGCCTTACATTCATAAAAGAGCAAGCCATGCAACTCGAACAGCCATTATCAGAAAAAGAATTTGACGAATTAGACCAATTCCTGTTGTCGGACCGGTGCTCCGAAGACGCGATGACCATGGATATGCTGCACGGCTATCTGACGGCCGTCGCCATCGGCCCGGAACCGATCATGCCGGCCGAATGGTTGCCGCGCGTGTGGGGCGAAGATGTCAACGACGCGCCAAAATTCAAGAACAGCAAGGAAGAAGAGCGCATCGTCAACCTGATCATGCGCTTCATGAACGAAGTGCTGGTGACGTTTGAAGTGGCGCCGAAGGAGTTCGAAGCCCTGTTCGTCGAACACGACTACGAAGGCCAGACCCTGATCGACGCCGAAGCCTGGTGCTGGGGCTTCTGGGACGGCATGGAACTGCGTCCGGGCTCGTGGAATGAAATCTGGGATTCCGAAGTGGCCGAGCTGATGCAGCCGATCTACCTGCTGGGCGCCGACGAAATCAAGGAAGAAGAACTGAAACTGGTGGAAGACCCGGTCAAGGCGCACAAGCTGGCGCAGGAACTGGAAGCGAACCTGCCGGCCATCCACCGTTTCTGGGTCCCGCGCCGCAAAGCTCCCGTGCAAACCATGAAGCGCGAAGAGCCGAAAGTGGGCCGCAACGACGACTGCCCTTGCGGCAGCGGCAAGAAGTTCAAGAAATGCTGCGGCGCCGAGCCGGCAGCCGAGTAATCGCGCAGTAGCATTCCCTGTTGCGCCGGCGTCCTGCCGGTGCAGCGCCGGCGCTGCCCCCCGGGCTATAATCGGCGCATGAAACTCCCCGACCTGAACCTGCTCGTCGCCCTCGACATTCTGCTCGAGGAAGGCAGCGCCGTGGCCGCCGCGCGGCGCATGAACCTGAGCGCGCCGGCCATGAGCCGCACCCTGGCGCGCATCCGCGACGCCATCGGCGACCCCGTCTTCGTGCGCTCCGGGCGCGGCCTGGCGCCCACCCCGCGCGCACTGGAATTGCGCGAGCAAGTGCGCGGCGTGGTGGAGCAGGCGCACGCCATCTTCACGTCGGGCCGCGAAGTCGACTTGCGCACCCTGGAACGCACCTTCAGCCTGTGCGCCAACGACGTGTTTGTCGGCGCCTACGGCGGCAAGCTGCGCGACCTGCTGGCCGTGCACGCGCCGCACACGGTGCTGCGCTTCGTGCCCGAAGGCGATGGGGCCACGGAAAACGACGCCCTGCACGCGGGCCGCATCGACCTGTACATCAGCGCGCGGCGCGCCTTTGCGCCCGACATCAAGCTGCAGCAGCTATTTACCAGCGGCTTTGTCGGCATCGCCCGCAGCGACCACCCGATCTTCGACGGCCCCATCAATCTCGACAGCTTTACCGAGTACGAACATATCAGCGTCTCGCGGCGCGGCCTGGCGCGCGGCCCGTTCGACACGGCCCTGGCGGAGCGGGGCTACACGCGCCGGGTTTCGCTGATCAGCCCCAATTTCCAGTCCGCCATCTTCGCCGTGGCCGATTCGCGCCTGCTGCTGCCCTTGATGCCCACGCCCCTGCTGGCCATCGTCGAGCGCCTGGGCCTGAAGCTGCGCACGTTCGAGCTGCCCGTCCCCGTCGACAGCGTGGAAGTCTTCCAGGCCTGGCACCCGCGCCTCGACCACGACCACGCGCACCGCTGGCTGCGCCGCATGATCAAGGAGCTGTGCGGCGGCACGCCGCCAGGCACCTAGGGGCTGAGCTCAACCACTATTGCACCAGACGCAATTCACACTTCCTTAATTATCAATTTTCACAAGATTAACGGCTACCTATACTGCGTGGACTGATCCTCATCCACGGAGTTCCCTGTGTCCGCTGTCCCCCTTCCCGGCGCCGTCCCCGCGGCCGCGCCGCCTGCTCCACCTGCTTTCGGCCTGCGCCTGGCCACGGGCCTGACCGGCGTGCTGCTGGCCGTGCTGGTGGCCGGCCTGAATGAAAACATCACCAAGATCGCGCTGGCCGACATCCGCGGCGCCATGGGCATCGCGCGCGACGACGCCAGCTGGCTCGTGGCCCTGTATGCGGCTGCCTCGGTGTCGGCCATGGCGTTCGCGCCGTGGTGTTCCGTCACGTTCTCGCTGCGCCGCCTGACGGCCGGCGCCATCATCGTCTGCATGGCCGCAGGCCTGCTATGCCCGTTTGCGCCGAACCTGTCCGTGCTGATGATCCTGCGCGTGGTGCAGGGCGCGGCCGGCGGCGCCCTGCCGCCCATGCTGATGACGGTGGCGCTGCGCTTCCTGCCGCCGAACATCAAGCTGTATGGCCTGGGCGGCTATGCGCTGAGCGCCACTTTCGGCCCCAGCCTGGGCACGCCGCTGGCCGCCTTCTGGACCGAGTACCTGGGCTGGCAATGGGCGTTCTGGCAAGTCGTCCCGGGCAGCATCGTCGCCCTGCTGATGGTGTCCTGGGGCTTGCCGCAAGACCCGCTGCGCCTCGAACGTTTCCGCCAGTTCGACTGGCGCGGCCTGCTGCTTGGCCTGCCCGCCATCAGCATGCTGGTGGTCGGCATGCTGCAGGGCGAACGCCTGGCGTGGTTCGCCTCGCCGCTGATCTGCGTGCTGCTGGGCGGCGGCGCCGTGCTGCTGGTGCTGTTCTTCATCAACGAGTGGTCGCATCCGCTGCCGTTTTTCAAGCTGCAGCTGCTGTCGCGGCGCAATCTCAGCCATGCCTTGCTGACCCTGGGCGGCGTGCTGTTCGTGCTGCTGGCCGTGATCCTGATCCCCTCGTCCTACCTGGCGCAGGTGCACGCCTACCGCCCGCTGCAAACGGCGCCCGTGATGCTGATGGTGGCGCTGCCGCAGCTGATCGCCCTGCCGCTGGTGGCCGCCCTGTGCAATCTGCGCGCCGTCGACTGCCGCTGGGTGCTGGCCATCGGCCTGGCCCTGCTGGCCCTGTCCTGCGTGCTGGGCGCGCGCATGTCGCCCGACTGGATACGCACGCATTTCTACCTGCTGCAAGCCGTGCAGATCTTTGCGCAACCGATGGCCGTGATTCCCTTGCTGCTGCTGGCCACCACGGGCCTGGCGCCGCAGGATGGCCCATTCGCCTCGGCCTGGTTCAACACCATCAAGGGCATGTCGGCCGTCGTCGCCACCGGCGTGCTCGATGCGCTGATCACGCGCCGCAACCATTTTCATTCGACGGTGCTCAGCGAACGCCTGGGCAATCTGCCGGGCGCCGTCGATGTGCCATGGCTGGCGCAGCGCATGCATGCGCAAGTCGTCACCCTGACCTCGTCCGACCTGTACCTCTGCGTGGCCGCCATCGCGCTGGCCATGATTGTGATCATTCCCATCCTGCCGACGCGCGTCTATCCGCCGCGCGTCGCCTGATTTTTATTTTACGAAAGAGCATCCCCATGCAAAAACCCATACTGCGCTCGCGCGCTTTCCTCCTCGGCCTGGCCCTGCTGGCCTGCGCCCTCGCCTTTTGCGCCTGGCAGCTGCTGTTTTCCCGCAGCGAAGAACAAAGCACCGACGACGCCTTCGTCAGCGCCGACTACACCGTGCTCTCCCCCAAGGTGGGCGGCATCGTGCGGGAAGTGCTGGTGGAAGACAACCAGGCTGTCAAGGCGGGTCATCTGCTGGCCCGCATCGACGACCGCGATTACCAAGCCGCCGCCGCCTCGGCCCGCGCCGAAGTAGCGGGCGCCGAGGCGCAGCTGGACTATGCCCGCGCCACCTTGCAGCGCCAGCAATCGGTGATCGAACAAGCCACCACTCTGGTCGAGGCCAACCAGGCGGAAGACAAACTGGCGCAGCAGGAACTGGCCCGCTCAACGCACCTGGCCGGCCAGGGCGCGGGCAGCGTGCAAAACGCCCAGCAGGCGCAATCGCGCTACGACGTGAGCCGCGCGCGCCTGGCGCAAAATCGCGCCGCCCTGGTTGCCACCCGCAAGCAGACGGACATTTTGCAAGCGCAGCAAGGCGCGGCCGAAGCGGCCCTGCTGCGCGCCAGCGCCAGCCTGCAACGGGCCGAACTGGATTTGTCGCATACGCAGCTGCGCGCCCCCATCGACGGCATCGTGGGACGCCGCGCCGTGCGCGTCGGCGCCCTGGTGGCGCCCGGCGCCAGCCTGATGGCTGTGTTGCCCCTGAACCGCAGCTTCGTCGTCGCCAACCTGCAGGAAACCCAGCTCACGCACGTGCGCCAGGGCCAGCGCGCCAGCATCGCCGTCGACGCCTATCCGGGCGTGCTCCTGCACGGCACCGTGCACAGCATCGCGCCGGCCACGGGCGTGACGTTTGCCGCCATCGCGCCGGAAAACGCCACCGGCAACTTCACCAAGGTGGTGCAGCGCATCCCCGTCAGGATCGCGCTCGATCCGGGCCAGGATGGCGACGCTCGCCTGCGCGTGGGCATGTCGGCCGAAGTGCGCATCGATACGGCGATGCGCCGTCAAGCTCTGCAACAGGTGAGCGCACGATGAAAGCACTGATCTTGATTACGGCCCTGGGCCTGGCCGGCTGCGCCAGTGTCGGCACCGACTTCCAGCGCCCGCCCCATGGCCTGGGACAGCAATGGCGCCAGGCGCAGGACGCCCGCTTCGCCGCGCAGCACGATGGCGCCATCGAGCAGCGCTGGTGGGACGGTTTTGGCGATGCCACTCTGTCGTCCCTGCTGCGGCGCGCCGCCGGCGCCAACCTCGACGTGCTGGCGGCCGCCAGCCGGCTCGAACAGAGCCGCGCCGCGCGCGGCGTCATCGGCGCCGCGCAAGGCCCGTCCCTGGGCGCGCATGGCGGCTACAGCCGCGCGCGCAACAGCGAACAAGGCTTGAGCGACCCGTCGCGCAACAACGGCCAATCCGCCTACAGCCTGTGGCAAGGCAACCTCGATGCGGCCTGGGAGCTGGACCTGTGGGGCCGCGTGCGGCGCGAAGTGCAAGCGGCCGACGCCAGGGTCGAGGTGGCCCAGGAAACGCAGCGCGGCGTGCTGCTGGCCGTGCTGGCCGAGACGGCGCGCGACTACATCGAGTTGCGCGGCGCGCAGCAAACGCTGGCCATCACGCAGCAGCTGCTCGATATCGCCCGCCATACGCTGGAGCTGACCCGCATCCGCCTGCGCGAAGGCGCGGCGACGCAGCTCGACGAGGCCGAGGCGGCGGCCCACGTGGCCACCATCGAAGCGCGTTTGCCGCCGCTGCAGCAGCGCGAAGCGCGCCTGGGCAATGCCCTCGCCCTCTTGCTGGCCCTGCCGCCGCAAACCTTGCAGGCGGAACTGGCGGCCGGCAAGGACATTCCCGCCGTGGCCATGCAGGTGCAGCTGGGCGTGCCGAGCAGCCTGGCCGAACGGCGTCCCGACATCCGCCGCGCCGAAGCGCAGCTGCACGCGGCCACGGCCGCCATCGGCGTGGCGCAAGGCGATTTTTATCCGCGCATCACGCTCTCGGGCAGCATCGGCCTGCAAGCGATGCAGCTGTCCGACATCGGCTGGGACGCCAAACGCTTCGCCTTCGGCCCCGGCTTCAGCGTGCCCCTGTTCGATGGCGGCCGCCTGCGCGGCAACCTGCAATTGCGCGAGGCGCAGCAGCAGGAAGCGGCCATCGCCTACCGGCAGACCGTGCTGGCCGCCTGGCACGAGGTGGAAGACGCCTTGTCCGGCTACCAGGCCAACGCCCGCCGCCAGGCCAGCCTCGATGAAGCCGTCAAACAGGGACGGCGCGCGCTGGGCAGCGCGGAACTGCAATACCGCCAAGGCGGCACGGACTTGATCAACGTGCTGCACGTGCAAAACACTTTATTGAACAACGAAGCGGCGCTAGTCGACAGCCGCACCACCGCGTCGCTGTCGCTGGTCCAGGTCTACAAGGCGCTGGGCGGCGGCTGGCAAGCCTTTTCAACCACCTCGCAAAGAAGCACGCCATGAAACCGAACCCCGCACATTTTTCCATCCACGACGTCAGCGACTTTCCCATCGTGCGCTTTCGCCCTGAAACGGCCGTCGCCGGCTATGCCCCGCTGTGGGAAAACGACATGGATGCGCTGCTGCGCCACGGCGAACCGTTCGTCATGCTGTTCGAAGAGGAACGCAGCGACGAAGCGCACGTGGACCGCAAGCGGCGCGGCCTGTGGCTCAAGCACAACAAGGTGGCGCTGGCCGCTATTTGCCGGGGCTTGGTGTCCATCGAGGCGGACGCGGAACAGCGCGCGCGCCTGCAGGCGATGGCGGCCGGCGCCATAAAAGCGTTCGGCATCGTGCAGGAAGTGGCGGCCACGCGCGAACAGGCCGACGCCCTGATGGTGTGGCTGCTGGGAAGCGGCCAGATGGCGCGGCCGCGCGCGGCTGACGTCTGGTAAATGGGTCGATCAGGCGGCCCTGCGCACGGCGCTTCTCGCAGGGATGACGCACACGTGGCCGTCGCTGCTGGTCGCCGTCGTCAGGGCGATGCCGTACAGCGCGGCCAGGGCGGGAACGGCAGCGGCATCGCTGGCGATGTCGGCGACCAGCTGGCCCGAACGCACGAGCAGCAGCCGCTCGAAGCCCAGCAAGGCGTGATTGATGTCGTGCAGGATGGCGATGACGGCGTGGCCGCGCGCGGCGCAGAACTGCTCCAGGCTGTCGAGCAGATCGAACTGCAGACCGGGATCGAGCGCCGCCAGCGGTTCATCGACGAGTATCAAGCCATTCTGCACATCCCACATCTGCGCGAAGATGCGCGCCAGCTGCACCCTGGCCTGCTCGCCGCCGGACAGGGTATCCAGGCGGCGGCCCAGCAAATGGGCGGCGTGCGCCAGCGCGGCAGCGTCCTGCACGATCCGTTCCAGTTGCGGATCGACCAGGCGCGCCACCCGTCCCAGGCCGATCACCAGTTCGCACTGCAAGCCGAAGGCTACGTTCGAGCCTTGCGGCAGCACGGCGCGGCACCGCGCCAGGTCGGCCAGCGGCCACTGCGCCAGGGGACGGCCGGCAAGCATCACCTGGCCCGCCTGCGGCTGCAATTCGCACGCCATCAGTTTGAGCAGGGTCGACTTGCCCGCGCCGCTGGGACCGAGGATGGCGATGTGCTCGCCGGGCGCCACCCGCACAGTGAAGGGGCCGAAATACTGCTGGCCCAGTTGTGTTGTGGCGAAGGAGAGTTCCAGCAGTGGCGTCATGTTCACCTTTAGGCGGTGCCGTGGCGGAAGCGCCGCAACAGCATCAGGAAAAATGGCCCGCCCAGCAAGGCCGTGAAAATGCCGACGGGGACTTCCGCGGGAATGGCGACCGTGCGCGCGAGGGTGTCGGCCAGCAGCAGCAGCAAGCCGCCGGCCAGCATCGACAGCGGTAGCACGCGACGCTGATCGGTACCCAGCCAGGTGCGCACCAGGTGCGGCGCGATCAGGCCGATAAAACCGATGCCGCCGCACCAGGCGACGGCAAACCCCGTCAGCACGGCCACCAGCACGATCACCTGCGTGCGCAGCCGGCCCACGTCGACGCCCACATGCAGGGCCTGCGCCTCGCCCAGCGCCAGCGCGTTCAATGCGCGCATCAGGAAGCGCGTGGTCCACAGCGCGCCGGCCAGCACAATCAGCAAGGCCGCCACCTGGCGCCAGCTGCCGGCCGACAGCGAACCCAATGTCCAGAAGGTCAGGGTGCGCAACTGGTCGTCGCTGGCCAGGTAGATGCACAGGCCCATGACGGCCACCGTGATGGCGTTCAGCGCCACGCCCGTCAGCAGCAGGCCGACAATGGAGCCGGGTGTGGCCCAGCGGGCAACGCGGTCGAGCAGGACGCAGATGAGCATGGCGCCGGCAAACGCGGCCCCCGGCAGCAGCCACACGCGCAGCTCGGGCGCCACGTGCAGGCTGGCGGCAAAGACGATGGTGGCCGCGCCCGCGCAGGCTGCGCCGCTGCTTACGCCCAGCAGCCCCGGGTCGGCCAGCGGATTGCGAAACAGCCCTTGCGTCAAGCCGCCGGCCAGCGCCAGCGCGGCGCCGATCAGGGCGGCGAACAGGGCGCGCGGCAAACGGATATGCCACAGCACATACGCGCCGCCGGACAGCGCCTCGCCGCCCGCTTGAAACGGCGCCAGCCAGTCGGCCAGCGTCACGGGCACGGCGCCCGCCTGCACGGCGATGAGCAGGCCGGCAAACAACGCCACAGCCAGCATGCCGCCAGCACCCCAGCGTGGCCAGGCCAATGCCGGCGTTATCGCGCGCACGTTCATGCGGCCATGGCTTTGACAAACGCGGCGTCGAGTTCGGCCAGCGCCTGCGGCATGCGCGGGCCAAAGCCCAGCAGCAGCATGGCTTCCAGCGAGACGATGCGGTGCTTGCGCCCGGCCGGCGTATGCGCCAGGCCTGGCAGTTTCAAGATGCCGTCCACGCCGCCCGACGCTTTCAAGCCCTGGTCCGTGACGAGCACGATGTCGGGCCGCGCGGCGATCACGGCTTCCGGCGTGAGCGGCTTGTAGCCGGCGAATCCACCCTGGCCGCCCTGCCCGCCCATCACGTTGACGGCGCCCGCATACGCGAGCATGGCGTCGGCGCCCGTCTCGCGCCCGCCCACCATCACCTGGTTCGGTGCATGCGCGAGGATGAACAGCACGCGCACGGCTGATTGTACCGGTGAGTGGCTGCGCCGGCGCACCTTGCCCAGGGCGCCGTCCCACTGCTGCTGCAAGGCTTGCGCCAGGCGTGCGGCCGGATCGGCACGGCCCGTGATCTGCCCCACCTGTTTCACCCGTTCGAGCAAGCCTTCGAATTTGTTATTCGCGTTCAGCACCGCCACCGGCACGCCCGCGTCGCGCACCTGGCGCAGCACGGCTTGCGGCCCCGCTTCCTCGGTGGCGATCAGCTGCGTGGGCGCCAGCGACAGCACGCCCTCGGCCGACAAGGTGCGCGCATAGCCGACCTGCGGCAGCTGTTGCGCCACGGCCGGATACAGCGAGGTCGTATCGACGCCCACCAGTTCGCCCTGCGCTTCGAGCGCATAGACGATTTCCGTCAGGGCGCCGCCCACGCTGACGATGCGCCGCGCTTTCGCCACGGGTTTACCCGCGTCGGACACGGCGGCCAGCACCTGCATCGGCGCGGCCAGCGCCAGCGCTCCCGCCCCCATCTTTTTCAGCGCGATGCGGCGCGCCACGCTGGCGGCGATCATGCGGCGCATAGTTCGCCCTCCTGCGCCACCCGGTCGACGATATGGCGCCATTCGCACAATTCGTGCACACCCGGCTTGCGTTCGCCGAAGAACATGACGATGGTGTCGCCCTTGGCGTCGAACAGTTCCACGGACGTCACCAGGCCATCGACTGTCGGCTTTTTCACCACCCAGGCGCTGGCGATATGGTCTTCGCGCAAATGCAGGTTGAAGCGCGTGTCGAGGACATTGATCCATGGCCCCATCACGGCGATCTTGTGCACGGGGCCAGAATGGATCTGGATCATGCCGGCATTGCCGACGAAGGCCATGATGGACACTTTTTCAAGGGCAGCGCTATTGAGCAGGTCGAGCACGCAGGATTTGTCGAGCTGCTGCACGAAGCGCGCCTCGGCCAGGCGCAGGCCCTGCAGGCGCGAGACCGAATATTTTTTCAGCACGGTGAAAAATTCATGCGTGTCGCGCAAGTCGGCCCAGGCGGCGCGAAAGCCGGCCACGTCGATCTGCGCGTCGGGCAATTCGGCCGGCGGCGGCGCTGGCGCCATCACGGCGATGCCGGCCGCTTGGTCCGCGTCCGCAAAATGCGCCACCAGCGCGTCATAGGCAGTCACGTCGCTGTGCGGCTTGAGGAAAATCTTGTGCACGGCCTGGCCGGCCGCATCGAAAAACTGCAGGCTGCGCTGCACTTCCTTTTCTCCCATCTCGCGTACGGCAAAGCCATGCGCCCACTGGCGGTAAAACACGCGCAGGTCGATGTCGCCACCGAGCACCAGGCCCACGTGATTGTTGTGGCTGGCTTTTCGATAGACGCCCGTCTTTTCATGCACGCACGAAGCGTTGCGCGTCAGCGCCATGACTTCGCCCAGCGGTTCCAGCGCGGCGATGATGGCGGGCCAGTCGGCCTGCAGGCGCTCGGCGCCCAGCAAGGCGCCATTCGCCAGCGACAAGCCGGCATGCGCGGCGATCAGCTCGCCTTCGGAAATGCCCAGTTCTTCGGCGATGTCGCGGTGGCGGGCTTTTTTCTCGCGGCGCAGGCGGGTAAATTCGCTGGTGACCAGCTCGGTATTGCAAATAGGGGGAATGCTCGACACGGTGTCTCCTTTCAAGGCGAACACTGGCTGGCATGGGCTGGCTGGTGGTGGGGGAATCTTGAAGTCAATTATAAATGAGAATCATTCGCAATCAAGTGTTATTTATGTGAAGAAAATACGCGCAAAAAAAAGCGCCGCGACAGGAAACCCGTCGCGGCGCAAAGGAGACCGATCGATACAACCGATCAGTTCGGGAAAAAAAGTCAGGCGCTCGCTTGCACGGCCGGCATGGATACCGGCTTGGCAGTGGGCCGCTGCGCCAGCAAGACCACGGCGGCCAGCACCATGGCGCCGCCCAGCAATTGCGTGCCGCTGACGGACTCCTTCAGCAAGGTCACGCCGAAGGCCATCGTGATCACGGGCTCGAACGTGGAAATGATGGATGCCTTAGCCGCGCCGATCTGCGCGACGCCGGCAAAGAAGGCGGCAATGGCAATGGCCGTCGAGAACAGGGCGATGGCGCTGACGGCCAGCCAGCCCGTCGCCGTTCCCGGCAAGGACACGCCCTGCCACAGGGCGATCGCGCTGTTCGACAGGCCGGCCGTACCCAAAATCACCACGCAAGCGGCCAATGGGTGAATATTCTCGCGGCTTTTCGACAGGCTGTTGCCAAACAGGATGTACACGGCGTACACGCCGGCGGCCATCAATGCCAGGGCGATGCCGATGGGCTGGCCCTGCAGCTTGCCGCCCAGGGTGATGGCCATGCCGGCAATGGCCAGCGCCATCAGCACCAGCATGCGGCGGTCCAGCTTTTCCCAGCCCAGCGCCAGCGCCAGAATGGTGACCAGCACGGGATACACGTACAGCAGCATGCCGCACAGGCCGCTGCTGGCATACATGAGGGCATTGAAATAGCCTTGCGACTGGGCCGTGTACATCAGGCCCATCAGCATGTAGCCGGCCAGCAGGCGGCCGCGCGGCAAGCGCCAGCCACCGAGCCACACGAGCGGCAGCAACAGCATGGCGGCGATAACGAAACGCAAGGCCAGCATGGTCGACGGGTTGACCCCGGACGCATATGCCGCCTTGGCAAACACTGCGGAACTGCCGAAACCGGCGGCCGACAGCAACACCAGCGCAACAGCGCGGCGATCAGACATGACTAACCTCTTTGAGTACACCTGGGCAAACCTGCTGCGTATCGCGACGGTTTTCCAGGCGTTGTAAATATAAATGCCTAGCAAGGCGGGAGATGATGCATGCGTAAATCATATTGCGGGTCACTTCACGCATAGCCGGCATCATATTCGCTTGCGCAAAATGAAACAAACCAATATTCTTCACGGATAGGCCAAATATTACTGAGGCTCAATTCTCTTGAGAATGCCATGTCACGTCCCCTGCCCCCACTTGCCGCCCTGCACGCCTTCGAAGCAGCCGCCCGCCATGAAGGCTTCCAGCGCGCGGGCGAAGAATTGCACGTGTCGGCCGGCGCCATCGGCCACCACGTGAAACAGCTGGAAGCGTGGCTGGGCATCGTGCTGTTCCAGCGCCTGCCGCGCGGCGTGGTGCTCACCAGCGCGGGCCAGCGCTATGCGGCCTCGCTGGGCCCGATCCTCAACCAGCTGGCCGACGTGTCCGAGCAGGCGCGGCGTCAGGGCGATGACAAGGTGGTGACGGTGACGGCCACCAGCTCGCTCGTCTCGCGCTGGCTGATGCCGCGCCTGGGCCGGCTGCGCGACCGCTATCCACAGATCGAGCTGCGCGTGCTGGCGTCGATGCACCCGGTCGACCTGGCGCGCGACGGCGTCGACGTGGCCATCCGCCTGGGACCAGGCCGCTATCCGGGCCTCAAAGTCGATTTGTTGATGGAAGAATGGTTTTCCGCCGTCTGCAGCCCCGGTTTCCGCGCCAACGCGGCCAGCCTGCGCCAGCCGGCCGACCTGCTGCGCTATCCGCTGCTGCACGACGAGCCGGAAGTGCACCTGCCCGGCGAAATCGACTGGACGCGCTGGCTGCACAGCTGCGGCGTGCATTACAGCGGCAATAGCGGCAACAGCGGCGCGCGCTTTTCGCACACCTATCTGTGCCTGGACGCGGCCGCCAGCGGCCAGGGCGTGGCCATTGCCGCCAGCCCCCTGATCGGCGACGATTTGCGGTCGGGCCGCCTGGTGCGCGTATTCGAACACGCCGTGCGCGGCCCCCACCGCTATTATCTGCTGCGCTCGCCCCAGGCGGAAACGCGGCCCCTCGTGCATGCGTTCTGCGAATGGCTGATCGCCGAGGCGCGCGCCGACCAGGAAACCGTCTGGCCCACAGTGGAGACAGCATGACGAGCAGGGAACTGGCGCGCAGCGCCGCATATAGTGTCCAGCATGAGTACGAACAGGCAAGCGTGATCGCGGCCGATGGCAGGCAAGCCAGCGTGGGCGCGTTCTATGGCGACCCGGCCGCGGCCTTGATCGATGACCATGAGCAATGGTGCGCCATGGCGGGCGAGGGATTGGTGATTTGCCGGTTGGCACAGGGGCTCGGCAAGTGCGCGGCCTATTTCCGCCAGCCAGGTTCGGTGCGCTGGATTACCGACTTGCGGCAAACGGAACCGTTTGCGTTGGAGTGGCAAGGCGAGGATGGCGCTTGGCACGGCCTTGTCTTTGAGGCAGCGGATGTGTCGGCTTACGCGCCAGGGCGCTAAGCCGACCTACGCCGACCTACGCCAGCGCGGTGGATGGCTCGTAGGTCGGGTTAGCGCGCAGCGCGTAAGCCGACAACACATTACAATTTAATGAAGTGCTCGCGGTAGTATTTGAGTTCTTCAATCGACTCGAGGATATCGGCCAGCGCCGTATGCTTCTGGTGTTTCTTGAAACCGGTGGCGATTTCCGGCTTCCAGCGCTTGCACAGCTCTTTCAGTGTCGACACGTCAACATTGCGATAGTGGAAGAACGCTTCCAGCTTCGGCATGCCGCGCACCATGAAGCGGCGGTCCTGGCCGATGGTGTTGCCGCACATGGGCGACTTGCCTGCCGGTACGTATTTCTTCAGGAACGCGATCAGTTCCGCTTCCGCCTGCGCTTCCGTCACGGTCGACGCTTTTACCTTGTCGATCAGGCCCGAGCGGCCGTGCGTGCCCTTGTTCCAGGCATCCATCTTGTTCAGGGTTTCATCGGACTGATGAATCACGAACACGGGGCCTTCGGCCAGCAGGTTCAAATGCATGTCCGTGACCACCACCGCCACTTCGATGATGCGGTCGGTATCGGGCTCCAGGCCCGTCATTTCCATGTCGACCCAGACCAGGTTCATCTCGTTTGGACGTGCCGGCACGGCGGGTGCGGGGGTGGATGCAGTTAAGTCGGTCGCTTGTGACATAATTCTCTCTTGGCCTAATCAAACTAAATAATCAGCCATTTTCTCACAGGCACAGAATGTATTCACTCGCGTTTTCGATTTTGTTTGTATCCGTCCTCGTTTTGACCCTGGCCGTGCGCTTCTGGCTCGCTTCGCGGCAGATTCGCCACGTGCTGGCCCACCGCGCCGCGGTGCCGCCCGAATTCGCGGAAAAAATCCCGCTGGCCGCGCACCAGAAGGCGGCCGACTACACGGTGGCGAAGACCAAGTTCGGCCTGCTGACCCTGCTGGTCAACTACGCCGTATTGATCGGTTTTACCTTGCTGGGCGGCCTGCAATGGCTGGCGCTGTACTTGCATGAATTGACGGGAGCGGCGGGATCGCCCATGCTGTACCAGCTGGGCCTGATGGTCGCCTTTGCTGCCATTTCCGGCCTGATCGACCTGCCCTTCGAGTACTACCAGCAGTTCGTGCTGGAGCAGCGTTTTGGCTTCAACATGATGAGCAAGGGCCTGTTTTTCACGGATTTGCTCAAGAACATAGGCATCACGGCCGTGCTGGGTCTGCCATTACTTTGGGTCATACTTGTCCTGATGGCAAAAAGTGGCGACCTGTGGTGGTTCTATGCCTGGATCGTCTGGAGCGCGTTCTCCTTGCTGATGATGGTCATCTTCCCCAACTTTATTCAACCGCTGTTCAACAAATTCACGCCGCTGGCCGACGAAGCGCTGAAAAGCCGCATCGAAGGCTTGATGCAGCGCGTCGGCTTCGCCTCGAAAGGCTTGTTCGTCATGGATGGCTCGAAGCGCAGCGCCCACGGCAATGCATATTTCTCGGGCTTTGGCGCCAACAAGCGCATCGTCTTCTTCGACACCTTGCTGTCGCGCCTGGCGCCGCAGGAAATCGAAGCCGTGCTGGCGCATGAACTGGGCCACTTCAAGCTCAAGCACATCGTCAAGCGCATCGCCATGATGTTCGTCATTTCGCTGGGTTTCCTCGCGCTGCTGGGCTTCCTGAAGACGCAGCCATGGTTTTACGCGGGCCTCGGTGTCGACCCTGTCGCCCTGGCGCTCACCGGCCAGCCGACGGACGCGCTGGCCTTGCTGCTGTTCATGCTGGCCTTGCCCGTCTTCACTTTCCTGCTGGGACCGTTGACGTCGCTCAGCTCGCGCAAGCACGAATTCGAAGCGGACGCCTTTGCCGCCACGCACACGCAGGCGGACGACCTCGTCTCGGCCCTCGTCAAAATGTATGAAGACAATGCGTCGACCCTGACGCCCGACCCGCTGCACTCGGCCTTTTACGATAGCCACCCGCCGGCCAGCGTGCGCATCCGCCACCTGAAAGGGGCTACAACATGACTACGCCATCGACTTCGCAAGACCTCGCCCAACTGAGTTGCTCGCCGCGCCAGCAGGCGCTTGGCGACACGGACATCGCCACCCTGCACGCCCTGCTGCCCCAGTGGACGGTGCAAAATGGCAAGCTGTGCCGCGACTTCGGCTTCAAGAATTACTACCAGACCCTGGCGTTCGTGAACGCCCTGGCCTATATGACCCATACGCAAGACCACCATCCGGAGCTCATCATTACTTACAAAACCTGCGCCGTGCGCTACGACACGCACTCGGTCAACCAGGGCGCCGGCGGCCTGTCCGAAAACGACTTCATCTGCGCCGCCAAGGCAGACCTCATCTACCAGAGCAGCCAGGTGACCGCATGAGCGAAGGCAAGTTGACGGGCGTCATCATCGCCGCCCACGGCCGCCATTACCTGGCCGACGTGGACGGCGCCAAGCTGCAATGCGTAACGCGCGGCAAGAAAACCAATGTGGCCGTGGGCGACATCGTGCACCTGACGCGTACCTCGAACGACCAGGCCGTCATCGACCGCATCGAGGAACGCAAGACCCTGCTGTACCGCTCGGACCAGTACAAGTCGAAATTGCTGG
Organism: Janthinobacterium aestuarii; assembly: GCF_051380835.1. Classification (NCBI taxonomy): domain Bacteria; kingdom Pseudomonadati; phylum Pseudomonadota; class Betaproteobacteria; order Burkholderiales; family Oxalobacteraceae; genus Janthinobacterium; species Janthinobacterium aestuarii. Next base: position 21,024 of record NZ_JBNYXU010000013.1, on the reverse strand, counting down.
CCGCCAATTTGACGCAACTGTTCATCGTCGTGGCGACGGAGCCGGGCTTTGCCGACGACCTGATCTCGCGCTCGCTGGTGGCGGCCGACGCGGCCGGCATCGAAGCGCGCATCATCCTCAACAAAACGGACGTGACCGCTTCGCTGGAACGCGCCCGCGAACGCCTGCTGCCGTATTCCTCGATGGGCTATCCCGTCGATGAAGTGTCGGCCCGCGCCGAACCCGAGCACGCCGTGGCCACCCTGGCGCCGCTGCTGGCGGGCCAGTCGTCGATCCTGATCGGCCAGTCGGGCATGGGCAAGTCGTCGCTGATCAACCTGCTGGTGCCGGATGCCGACATCGCCGTGCGCGAAATCTCGGCCGCGCTCGACACGGGCAAGCACACGACGACCTTTACGCGCCTGTACAAGCTCGACGAACTGGGCGCGAACAGTTCCATCATCGATTCGCCCGGCTTCCAGGAATTCGGCCTGTACCACCTGTCCGAAGGCATGCTGGAGCGGGCCTTCCGCGAATTCCAGCCGTATCTTGGCGGCTGCAAGTTCTATAACTGCCGCCACCTGATCGAACCGCAGTGCGCCATCCTGCAAGCCTTGTCTGAAGGCAAGATCGCCAAGATGCGTCATACCCTGTACGGCCAGCTGCTGCACGAATCGGCGCAAACCTTGTATTGAACACGCATGGCGCCCGCCGCCGGGGTGGGCGCCAAACCGATAAAAACATTACCACCGCGAATTAAACAGAATTAAATTCCGCTGCACAGCCCGCTTTCCGCCATTCATTCCAAAACCGTCCGTCGTCCGATTTCGCAGTTCATCGCCGGATTCCTGCGTTTCATCGCTTTGCGCTGGCATCGCACCGGTCCACTTGCTACCTTGGCATTGTCCCCGCCAGCGAACCTGCTGGAGACAACATCAGTCTAACTCCAACCAGCATTTTTGATCACAAGGTGAAATCATGAAAGCATCGTTCTCGCGTACCCTCGCCCTCGGTAGCGCCGCCCTCGTCCTCGGCCTGTCTTGCCTCAGCGCCAGCGCACTGGAAATCGGCGAACAGGACAAGGTCCAGATCTCCGGCAAGGTCTATAAACTGGCCCCGCAGGAATTCAGCCAGTACGGCAATAGCTACCAGCTCGACACGGGCGATACCTTGCTGCTGCGCCAGCAAGTGAACCGCTATTTCACGCAAATCAAGGGCCAGCCCGAAGTAGAACTGTTCGGCCGCGCGCCGGGCGTCTTTGAAACGGCCAGCGGCACCCGCATGGAATTTCGCAACGATGGCGACGTCATCGCCATTAGCGGACTGAACAATATTCCAGGCGCCGTGGCCAAGGCTGGCGAAACGGCCAGCACCGTGCACTTCGCTGGCCGCTAAAGCAAGGGGCACAGCAAACGACCGTAGTCGCCACGCTGTCCATGGGGCGTGCATCAGCCGGCAGGGGCTGGTGCACGCCCCGCCTGCTTTGCGCAGCCTGAAATGACGCGCGCAAAAAATACTGTCGAGCCTGCCAAACAACTGCATCCGAATGCAGCTTACAATGCGATCCAATAAGGTGTCACTGGCCGCTGGCCAACACCATCGCCTTGCAGGAGATTTCGGATGGAAATGTTCGCGCTCGAACATGACATTGCACAGTGGGAAGACACACTGCGGCCATTGCGCACCTTGGAGCGCCTGCCCTTGCTGATGCTGCTGGCATGGCATTTACGCCAGCGCAACTGCGCACAAGCGCTGCACCATGCGGCCGAAGCGGCGGCCTTGCTGCCCCAGGCCCAACTGACGTCCCACGCCCTGGCGATCGCGCAAGCGCGCCTGCAACTGGTCGAGGCGGAAGTGGCCTGGCTGCAAGGCGCGCTCGATACGGCCGAAAGCCTGGCCATGGCGGCGCACGCCACCCTGTGCGCACACGGCGACGGCGCCGGCTGCGCCGATGCCCACTGGCTGCTGTCCTCGATCGCCGTCGACCGCGGCGACCATGCCCGCTGCGATGCCGAACTGCTGGCCGCGGCGGAGCAAGCGCGCAGCGCCGGCGATGCGATGCGCGCCAGCCTGGCCGACGCGGCCACGGCGCGCTGGGCCGTCCTGCGCGACGCCCCAGCCGCCCAGGCCCGCTGGGGCGCCGACTTCCAGGCCGACGGCACCAGCGGCAAGCTGCCCGCGCCGCTGGCCGCCTGGGTGCACGATTTCCGCGGCTTGCTGGCGCACACCTCGCGCGACCTGGGCGCGGCCGCCGGCCACTACATGCAAAGCTATGAGGCGGCCCTGGAAAGCGGCCAGCTGCGCGGCGCGATCACGGCCGCCATCAATATCGGCGACTGTTTCTCCAGCCTCAACGACAACGAATCGGCCCTCGAATGGATGCAGTGCGCGCTGGACCTGGCGCGCCCCACCGGCTGGCCGCGCAGCATCGGCGCCTGCCAGACGCATACGGCCGAGACCATGCGCAAGCTGGGGCGCCTGGCCACGGCCGAAGACTTGCTGCGCGAAGCGCTGCTGATCCTGGCCCCCGTGGCGGGCGCGCGCACCTATGCCAACGCCCTGTTCCACCTGGGCGAACTGAGCCTGGACAAGGGCGACTACGACACGGCGCTCGACGCCTTCAGCCGGCTGGCGCAGCGCGCCGAAGCGCTGGGCCAGGCCGACTTCCGCAGCATGGCGCAGCGCGGCAGCGCCCACGCGCTGTCTTACCTGGACCGACCGGACGAAGCGCTGCAGGCGGCCGAACGGGCTTGCCAGCTGGCCACCGCGCAGGGCGACGCCATGCACCAGGTGGCGGCGCTGCGCGTGCTGTCCATGCTGCATGCGCGCCACGACCTGCCGCCGCCCGCAGGCATGCAGGAACGCAATCCCGCCCTGCATTTCTTGCACCAGGCGCTGCAGGTGGCCGACTCCATCGACGGCTATGTGCCGCCGGGCGAACTGCTCGATGCGCTGGCGCGCGAATATGCGCATGCGGGCGACTATGCGCGCGCCTACGATATCGCCCTCGCGGCGGGCGTGGCGCGCGAAAAAAGCCACACCCAGCAGGCGAGCAACCGCGCCACCGCCATGCAGGTCTACCACCAGACGGAACATGCGCGCTCGGAAGGCTATCACCACCGCGAACTGGCCGCCTCCGAAGCACGGCGTGCCGAAGTGCTGCAGCAAACCAGCGACACCCTGGAACGGCTGTCGGCCATCGGCCAGGAAATCACCACCCACCTCGACGCCAGCGCCGTGTTCCAGGTGCTGGACCGCCACGTGCATGCCTTGCTGCCGGTCAACACCTTCGCCGTCTACATGCTCGATGCGGCGGGCACGGCGCTGCACCGCGCGCACGGCATGGAAGCGGGCCGGCCCCTGTCCGACAACGCCATTCCACTGAGCAACCCACGCGCCTATTCCGTGCGCTGCCTGCTGGGCCGGCGCGAAGTGTATATCGACCAGGTACCGCCGAAGCGCCACGCCTACACCGTGCCCGGCACCCTGCATAACCAGAGCGTGCTGTACGTGCCCTTGACGGTGGGCGAGCGCGTGCTGGGGGTGATGACGGTGCAGGCTTGCCATGCCCATGCCTACGGCGAACGCGAACGCCTGATCTTCCGCACCCTGTGCGCGTACGGCGCCATCGCGCTCGACAATGCCAGCGCCTACCGGCAACTGCAGGACGCCCAGGCGCAATTGGCATCGCAGGAAAAGCTGGCCGCCCTCGGCTCGCTGATGGCCGGCGTGGCGCATGAACTCAATACCCCGATCGGCAACAGTTTATTAATCGCCAGCACCATGCTGCAAAAAACGGAAGACGTGGAACGCCTGATGAACGGCCCCGGCCTGCGCCGCTCGGACCTGGCCGCCTACATCGACGATGCAAGCAAGGCGTCGGCGCTGGTGATGCGCGGCCTGCACAGCGCGGCCGACCTGGTCAACAGCTTCAAGCAGGTGGCCGTCGACCGCACCACCGAACAGCGGCGCCAGTTCGACCTGCAACAGGTGAGCAATGAAATCATCGCCACCGTCATGAACCGCATCCGCAGCTCGGGCCACCGCATCGAAACGGACATCGCGTTCGGCATCGCCATGGACAGCTATCCGGGCCCGTTCGGCCAGGTGATCACCAATCTGATCAATAACGCCCTGCTGCACGCGTTCGCCCCCGTGCCCAACGATGGCGCCGCCGGCAAGGGCTGCATGCGCCTGTCCGCCACGCTGGACGGCGCGCGCGTGCGGATCGTCTTCGCCGACAATGGCGGCGGCATCGCCGAACAGCATTTGTCGCGCATCTTCGACCCCTTCTTTACCACCAAGCTGGGCCAGGGCGGCAGCGGCCTCGGTTTGTCGATCAGCTACAACATCGTCACGGCCCTGCTGGGCGGCACCATCCAGGTGGCCAGCAGCCCCGCCGGCACCCGCTTCACACTGGATTTGCCCCTCCTGGCGCCGCAGCTGGACCGGGCCGCGCCCGCCAGCATCTATTAATCCACCGCCCTTTGCCCGGGTGCAGGCTTGCCTATACAAGTACGCGCCCGGACGGTCTTTCCAATCTAAAAGCAAAACCCTTATAATTGAACGGCTGAAGTACTTGCCATTGCATTATTTTCAATATGGCAAACCGCATCGACCCGCGCGACACGCGTCGCGCTGGCACCGATCAACACAGCAGCGCGCCGGGCGAGGCAGTCATCAGACGAGATGTTGTACGCTGATGCAACCCGGCGGGAAAGGCACGCCGCCGGCGGCCTGCGCATCTTCAAGTGGTCATTATGTCGACAAAAAAACCGATCAAGCACTACCTCCAGTTCTCCGATTTCACGTTGGAAGAGTACGAATATGTGATCGAACGCGCCCATCTGATCAAGCGCAAGTTCAAGAATTACGAAATCTACCATCCACTGATCGACCGCACCCTGGTGATGGTCTTTGAAAAGAACTCGACCCGCACGCGATTGTCGTTCGAGGCCGGCATGCACCAGCTGGGCGGCGCCGCCATCTACCTGAACACGCGCGATTCCCAATTGGGCCGCGGCGAGCCGGTGGAAGACGCGGGCCAGGTCATGTCGCGCATGTGCGACATCATCATGGTGCGTACCTTCGGCCAGGAAATCATCGAGCGTTTCGCCGCCAATTCGCGCGTGCCGGTAATCAATGGCCTGACCAATGAACACCACCCGTGCCAGGTCTTTGCCGACATCTTCACCTACATCGAACACCGCGGCTCGATCGCCGGCAAGGTCGTCGCCTGGATCGGCGACGCCAACAACATGCTGTACTCGTGGCTGCAGGCGGCTGAAGTATTCGGCTTCCACGTCAACGTGTCGACGCCCAAGGGCTACGACATCGACCTGACGCAAGTCAAGACCGAGCGCTACACCTTCTTCGCCAACCCGTCGGACGCCTGCGAAGGCGCGCACCTGGTCAACACGGACGTGTGGACCAGCATGGGCTACGAAGCGGAGAATGCGGCCCGTATTGCCGCCTTCGACGGCTGGATCGTCGATGGCGCGAAGATGTCCCGCGCCGCGCCCGACGCCCTGTTCATGCACTGCCTGCCCGCCCACCGCGGCGAGGAAGTGGCAGCCGAAGTGATCGACGGCCCGCAATCGGTCGTGTGGGACGAAGCGGAAAACCGCTTGCACGTGCAAAAAGCGCTGATCGAATACCTGTTACTCGGTAAAATCCAATAATTCGCCCGGCACTGCATAAAACCTGGCAGCATCGCAATACATACATCGACAACGACAACTGGAAGCAATATGAGCGACATTAAAAAAGTAGTCCTGGCCTATTCCGGCGGGCTCGACACCTCCGTCATCCTGAAATGGCTGCAAGATAACTACCAGTGCGAAATCGTCACCTTCACGGCCGACCTGGGCCAGGGCGAAGAACTGGAACCGGCGCGCGCCAAGGCCATCAAGTTCGGCATCAAGCCGGAAAACATCCATATCGAAGACGTGCGCGAAGAATTCGTGCGCGATTTCGTCTTCCCGATGTTCCGAGCCAACACCGTGTATGAAGGCGAATACCTGCTGGGCACTTCGATCGCCCGTCCGCTGATCGCCAAGCGCCTGATCGAAATCGCCAACGCCACGGGCGCCGACGCCATCTCGCACGGCGCGACCGGCAAGGGCAACGACCAGGTGCGTTTCGAACTGGGCGCCTACGCGCTCAAACCTGGCGTGAAAATCATCGCCCCATGGCGCGAATGGGATCTGCTGTCGCGCGAAAAGCTGCTGAAGTACGCGGAAGACGCCGGCATCGAAATCGACATGAAGCACAAGAACGGCGGCGCGCCGTACTCGATGGACGCCAACTTGCTGCACATCAGCTTTGAAGGCCGCCACCTGGAAAATCCGAGCGCCGAAGCGGAAGAGACCATGTGGCGCTGGACCGTCAGCCCGGAAAACGCCCCGGACGAAGCGGAATACCTGGACATCGAATACGAAAAAGGCGATATCGTCGCCATCAACGGCGTGCGCATGTCGCCCGCCACCGTGCTGGCCGAACTGAATAAAGTTGGCGGCAAGCATGGCGTGGGACGCCTGGACCTGGTGGAAAACCGCTACGTCGGCATGAAATCGCGCGGCTGCTATGAAACCCCGGGCGGCACCATCATGCTCAAAGCCCACCGCGCCATCGAATCGATCACCCTGGACCGCGAAGTGGCCCACCTGAAAGATGACCTGATGCCGCGCTACGCGTCGATGATCTACAACGGCTACTGGTGGGCGCCCGAGCGCGTCGCCCTGCAAACCCTGATCGACCACACGCAGGAAACCGTGAACGGCTGGGTACGCATCAAGCTGTACAAGGGCAATGTCATCGTCGTGTCGCGCGATTCGAAGACGGATTCGCTGTTCGACATGAACATCGCCACCTTCGACGAAGACGGCGGCGCCTACAACCAGGCCGACGCCGGCGGCTTCATCAAGCTGAACGCCTTGCGCATGCGCATCGCCGCCATCGCCCGTGAAAAACGTGGCCAGAAGTAACTAGTTGCCGGGAGACACTGTCTCCCGCGCCAAGCAAAGCCGCCCACGGGCGGCTTTTTTACATTTGAAACGCACTCGACCACGATTTACGGCCCGGCGCGCGCCCGGATCACCCCCATTTTGCTGTGCGCGTGGCAAAATGCTACAGTGCACTTTAGAACACCTAACATAACCTACTGCGCGTCGCGATTTGCGGCCTCCGATGCTCACTGTGCATGCGCACAGTTCCGCTTCTCAGCCGCAACTCACTGCCGCTCGCTACGGTTCTGTAGGCGCTCTTTCGAAAAAATCCCGCTTCCGGAGCCCTCCCATGTTCAAAGACCTGAGTATCAAGAATAAACTGTACCTGGGCTTCGGCTCCATCGTGGCCATCATCCTGATCTTGCTGGGCGTGGCCTACAACAGCTTTTCGCGCCTGTCGGAAGCCAATGCGTGGGACCGCCACACGATGGAAGTGCTGGGCGAGATCGACAGGATTCACAATTCCATCCTGCAAATCCAGGTGGAAGCACGCGGTTTCATCCTGACCGGCAGTGAAACGTCGCTGTCGCCGGAATCGAATGAAATGGACGTGCTGAGCCAGCACACGCAAAAAGCCATCGCCATGACGGCCGACAACAAGGTGCAGTCGGAACGCTTCCGCAAGATCGACGCGCTGACCACCACCTGGGTCAAGGAATGGATCACCCCGCTGATCGAAAAGCGCCGCGCGCTGGGCAATGCGCCGGGCGCCACGGAAGCGGTGGCGCGCACCATGCCGGTCGGCGGTTACCCTGCCGTCAGGCAGGCGAACAAGCTGCTCGACGAAGTCGCGGCCGAAGAGTCGCGCTTGCTGGCCGAACGCACGGCCAACACGACAAAATTGCAGGAAACCATGATGCTGACCCTGGCGCTGGGCGGCCTGCTGTGCGTGGCGCTGGCGCTGGGCATTTCCTACCTGCTGGTCCGCGCCATCCTCGGCCCGCTGAACAGCCTGACGGACGCCGTCGGACGCATCGCCAGCGGCGACCAGCGCGCGCGCGCCACCATCCTCTCGCGCGACGAGCTGGGCAAGGTATCGGAAGAATTCAACCGCATGGCGCAAACGATTCAGGACAACCAGGTAAATGAACAGGCCGCCACCAACACCTTGCGCGCCAAGGTCGATTCGCTGCTGGAAGTGGTCTCGAAAGCCGCCTCGGGCGACCTGACGGGCAAGGTCGGCATCACGGGCAGCGACGCCATCGGCCAGCTGGGCAATGGCCTGGCGAAGATGTTTGAAAACCTGCGCAGCCTGCTCAACAATGTGCAAAAGGCCGGCATCCAGGTGACGACGTCCGCCACGGAAATCGCCGCCTCGGCGCGCCAGCAGGAAGCGACCGGCATCGAGCAGGCGCAAACGAGCGTGGAAATTCTCAGCACCACCAAGGAAATCTCGGCCAACACGAGCCAGTTACTCAAAACCATGGAAGACGCCACCGCCGTGGCCGACTACACGACAAATGCGACGGCCGAGGCGCAGAACAACCTCAAGCGCATGGATTCGACCATGCAGCACATGGTCTCGGCCACCGATTCCATCAACGCCAAGCTGGCGGCCCTGTCGGAAAAAGCCAGCAATATCAATAGCGTGCTGATCACCATCACCAAGGTGGCCGACCAGACCAACATCCTGTCGCTGAACGCCGCCATCGAGGCGGAAAAAGCGGGCGAAGCGGGCCGCGGCTTTTCCGTGGTGGCGACGGAAATTCGCCGCCTGGCCGACCAGACGTCCGTGTCCACGTGGGATATCGAGCAAATGCTCAAGGAAATGCAGTCGGCCGTGTCCGCCAGCGTGATGGGCATGGACAAATTCTCGGAAGAAATTCGCCGCAGCGTGGGCGAAGTACGGCAAGTGGCCGAGCAGCTGTCGTCCGTGATGGACCAGGTGCAGAAACTCACGCCGCAATTCGACGCCGTGCTGCAAGGCATGCAGTCGCAGGCGATCGGCGCCTCGCAGATTTCCGACACCATGATGCAGCTCAACGACGCCACCCAGCAGACGGTGGAGTCCTTGAAGGCCACCAGCGAGGCCGTGCACCAGCTGCAATATGCGGCGGGCGACCTGCAGTCGAGCGTGTCGACTTTCGCCGTCACCATCTGATCCCATGAAAGTGCTGCTCTTTCACATCGGACGCGACCGCTATGGCCTGCCCCTGGCCCGCATCGTGCGCGTCTTGCCGCTGCTGGAGCTGAAACAGTTGCCGCTCACGCCAGACTACGTGGCCGGCCTGATGGACTTGCATGGCACGCCCGTGCCCGTGATCGACCTGTCGCGCCTGGCCGGGCTGCCGGCCGCCGCCGCGCAGTTCGACACGCGCATCGTCGTCGTCGACTACCGTGCGTCTGGCGGCGAAACCATGCACGCGCTGGGCTTGCTGGCCTCGCAGGTGCGCGGCATCGCCGACATCGACCCGCTCCAGCTTGAAGACAGCGGCGTGGCGACAGTGCCCTTCCTGGGCCAGGTGGCCAGCGACGCCGACGGCATCGTGCAGCTGGTGGAACTGGAACACCTGCTGCCGCCGGACGTGCGCGCGCTGCTGTTTCAAAACGCGGGCGCGGCATGACGGCGCAAACCCTGCTGCGCCGCGCGACCGGCCTGTCCGTCTCCAAATCCGTGGCCGAACGGGCCGTCGGCCAGCGCATGGAGCAAACGGGTTTTGCCGATAGCGAAGCCTACCTGCAGGCGCTCACACCGGCCGAAATGACGCAATTGATCGAACTGGTGGTGGTGCCCGAATCGTGGCTGTTCCGCGACCCGCAGGCGTTCTACGCCAGCGTCGAACTGGTACAGGAACGCTGGGCGCGCGGACGCGCCACGCGCATCCTGTCGATCCCGTGCGCGGGCGGCGAGGAACCATATTCGATGGCCATGGCGCTGCGCGACGGCGGCGTGCCGAAACAGGCGTTCAGCATCGACGCCTACGACCTGAGCCCCGGCTGCATCGAGCGGGCGCAGGCGGGAATCTACGGCCGCAATGCCTTCCGCGCGCAGGACGTGGCCTTCCGCGAACGCTATTTCACGCACGTGGCCGACGACGCCTACCGCATCATCGACTCCTTGCGCGAACAGGTGACCTTCAGGCAAGGCAACCTGCTGCAGTTCGATACGGCCACCTACAGCCGCCACTACGACGTCATTTTTTGCCGCAACCTGCTGATCTACTTTGACAAGCCGACCACGCGCGCGGCCATCCATAACCTGTCCGCCCTGCTGGCCGACGACGGCATGCTGCTGGCCGGCTATGCGGAAGTGCCGTCGTTCTGCCAGAACGGCTTTACGACGCTGCAGTTCCGCCAGGCTTTCGCCCTGAAGAAGGAAACGGCACCGACGGCGGCGGCCCTCCAGGTGGCGCCGCTGCCGGCCTTGCGCGCCTTGCGCAGCGTGCCGCCCGCGCCAAGGCGCGCTGCAGTGGCAGCCACGCCCATCGCATCGGCGGCGCCGCGCACGCGCCCCGTATCCGTGCCGCCGCCGTCGCCGGCCGCGCAAGCTGATTTGCTGGCCGAGGCACGCCTGCTGGCCGACCGTGGCCAGTTGCGCGAGGCAGGCGAAAAATGCCATGCCCACCTGGCGAAAGTACCCGAGGCGGCGGAAGCGTATTTCATGCTGGGCATCATCAATGAACTGGCCGGCAAGATGGACCTGGCCGACGACTACTGGCGCCGCTGCATCTATCTGCAGCCCGACCATTACGAAGCGCTGTGCCACCTGTCCCTGCTGGCCGAACGCCATGGCAACCACACGGCCGCCGCCACCCTGAAGGCGCGCGCGGCACGCATCTACGAGCGCCGCCAGGCGTCCAACTAAGGGGCAAGCATGACAAATCTCATCGCCACCGAGTCCCCCGCCACCATCGACGACTGCTGGAACCATATCGGCGTGGTCGGCGACCAGAGCTGCCCCAAGCTTTCGGCCAACGTGCATTGCCGCAACTGCGACGTGTATGCGGGCGCCGCCCAGCGCAACCTGCAGCGGCCCGTGGACGAACACTACCGGCGCGACTGGGCCAGCCACTTCCGCCAGATCGATGCGGGCGGCGAAGTACGCGACAGTTCGGCGCTGGTGTTTCGCATCGGCCGCGAATGGCTGGCGCTGCCCACGCGCGTATTCGACTCCGTGGCGCCGCAGGCCAAGCCGCACGCGCTGCCGCACCGTGGCGGGGGCGGCCTGGCGGGCATCGTCAATATCGGCGGCAAGCTGTATCCGTGCATGTCGCTGGCCAGTTTGCTGGGCATCGACGAACAGGGCGCGCCGCCAGCCAAGGGCCGCCACACGTTTGCGCGCCTGCTGCTGATGCGCTGGGAAGACCAGGCCTACGCGCTGCCCGTGGCCGACCTGCACGGCATCGTGCGCTACGCGTCGGGCGCCGTGCAGGCGCCGGCGGCCACCATCAACAAGGGCCTGTCGCGCTTCCTGTCGAGCGTGATCACCGAAGGCGACATGCGCATCGGCTGCCTCGACACGGCGCTGATCGGCTTTCAACTTGCGAGACTATTACGATGAGCCAGGACCAGCACGGCGACCTCAGTGCCTTTTCCATGCGGGACCTGTTCCGCATGGAGGCGGACAGCCAGACCCAGATTCTCACCGACGGCTTGCTGGCCATGGAGCGCCATGCGGGCGACGCGGCCGCCGTCGAAGCGATGATGCGCGCGGCCCACTCGATCAAGGGCGCGGCCGCCATCGTCGGCCTGCAAGTGGTGGTGCAGCTGGCGCACGGCATGGAAGACAGCTTTGTCGCCGCCCAGCATGGGCGCTTGAAACTCACGCCGGAGCGGGTCGACGTGCTGCTGTCGGGCGTCGACCTGATCGTGCAGCTGTCGCGCCTGGACGACGCGGGCGCCGAAGCGTGGCTGGCCGCGAATGCGGCGCAGATCGAGCAGACCCTGAACGCCATCGCCGGCATCGCCGACCTGCCCGAATTGCCGGCCCTGCCCCCGGCGCCTGCGCCCATGCCTGCACCCTTGCCGCCGGAAGCGGCAGAACCGCAAGCGCCCGTGGCCAGCGGCCTGGCGGGAGAGGGAGAGGAAGCGGAAGCGGCCGCCCCGGCGCCGCGTACGGCGACCGGTGCAGGCGCACCGGCCAAGGCGCCAGCGCAAAACTTCGACAAACTGCTGTCGCTGGCCAGCGAATCGCGCATCAATGCGCACCAGATGCACCCGTTCGTCGGCGCCCTGCAGCGCTTCAAGCGCAACCAGAGCAGCCTGTTTTCCGCCATCGAGCACCTGCATGAAGCCATTGCCCGTTCGGCCGACCCGGGCCTGATGGAAAAGTCCTTGCTGGCGCTGCAAAAGACGCAGCCCCTGAAGCAATTCATGCTCGAGCACATCGCCGACATCGAGACCTATGAACGGCGCCTGCTGGCCGTCTCGCAAGGCATGGTCGACGAAGTGCTGGCCCTGCGCATGCGCCCTTTCCGCGACGGCATCCACGCGTTCCCGCGCATGGTGCGCGACCTGGCGCGCAGCCTGGGCAAGGAAGTGCAGCTGGAGATCGATGGCGAAGATACCCTGGTCGACCGCGACATCCTGGCGAAGATCGAAAGCCCGCTGAATCACATACTGAGAAATGCCATCGACCATGGCATGGAAGGCCCGTACGAGCGCATCGACGCGGGCAAGGAAGCGCTGGGCACGATACGCATGGAAGCGCGCCACCGCGCCGGCATGCTGAGCATCGAGATCAGCGACGACGGGCGCGGCGTCGACCTGGAGAAAATCCGCCAATCCGTCATCGAGCGCAAGATGGCCAGCCCCGCCATGGCCGCCGCGCTGTCGCCGGGCGAACTGCTGGAATTTTTGTTCCTGCCCGCCTTCAGCCTGAAGGAAAAGGCGAATCAATTGTCCGGACGCGGCGTGGGCCTCGACATCGTGCACGAGACGATACGCCAGCAAAACGGCACCGTACGCCTGGAATCGGAACCGGGCCGCGGTTTCCGCGCCCTGATCACCCTGCCGCTGACGCAATCGATCGTGCGCGCGCTGGTGGTCGACGTACACGGCGAAGCCTACGCCATCCCCATCGTCAAGGTGGAAAGCGTGGTGCGCGTGCCGCAAGCGGCCATCCATACGCTGGAAAACAAGCAGTTCTTCGAACTCAAGGGCGAGCATCTGGGCCTGGTATCGGCGGCGCAAGTGCTCGAACTGGGCGAAGCGGCCAACCAGGCCGAGGATTTGCCCGTGGTGGTGATCGGCCGCGGCAAGCAAAGCTATGCGCTGGTGGTCGACGCCATCCGCGGCGAGCAAAGCCTGGCCGTGCAAGCCATCGACCCGATCTTCGGCAAGATGCGCGACATTTCCGCCGCCGCCCTGCTCGACGACGGCGAACCGGTGCTGATCCTCGACGTGCCCGACTTGCTGCTGTCGATCGACAAGCTGCTGCACGAGGGCGGCCTGCACCAGCTGGCGCAGGCGGGCCACGCCGAACGCCGCAAGGCCAAGCGCATCCTCGTCGTCGACGATTCGCTGACGGTGCGCGAGATGGAGCGCAAGCTGCTGCTGGCGCGCGGCTTCGACGTCGACGTGGCCATCGACGGCATCGACGGCTGGAACGTGGTGCGCAGCGGAGAATATGACTTGGTGATCACCGACGTGGACATGCCGCGCATGGATGGCATCGAACTCGTTTCGCTGATCAAGAAGGATCTGCACCTGCACAAGCTGCCGGTGATGATCGTGTCGTACAAGGACCGTCCGGAAGACCGCGCGCGCGGCCTGTCCGCCGGCGCCGACTATTATTTGACCAAAGGCAGCTTCCACGACGAGACCTTGCTCGACGCGGTGGCCGACCTGATAGGAGATGCCCGCTTATGAGCTGTCATTCATGAAAATTGCCATTGCCAACGATGTCGCCATGGCCGCCGAGGCCCTGCGCCGCGTGGTCGCCAGTACGCAGGAACACCAGGTGCTGTGGATCGCCCGCACGGGGCTCGAAGCCGTGCGCATGTGCGAGGGCAATCGTCCCGACCTGATCTTGATGGACTTGAACATGCCCGAGATGGATGGCGTGGAAGCGACGCGCCTGATCATGGAGCAAAGCCCGTGCGCCATCCTGGTCGTCACGGGCCGCCCGCAAGACAATGTCAACCAGGTCTTTCGCGCGCTGGGCGCGGGCGCGCTCGACGTCACGGCCACGCCCGTGCTGCAGGGGGAAGTGGGCGGCGACAGCGAACTGCTGGCCAAGATCAAGACCATCGGCAAGCTGATACGCCACAGCGCCGAAGCACCGCCGCCGCGCCAGGCGCCAGCCAATGGCGGCGAGCGGGGCGACGGCCAGGTATCGACCCTGGTGGCCATCGGCGCCTCGACGGGTGGGCCCTCGGCCGTGGCCAAGGTGCTGTCCGGCTGGACGGCGCCGCCCGGCTGCGCCATCGTCGTGGTACAGCACATCGATGAAACCTTCGCCTCGCACTTCGCCAAATGGCTCGATGACCAGCTCAGCATGCCCGTGCGCGTGATCGCCGATGGCGACGAACTGGTGTCCGGCGCCGTACTGATCGCCAAGACCAATGATCACCTGCTGCTAGATCAAAATTATCGTTTGGGTTACGATGCAGCACCACGCGACTATGTTTACCGCCCGTCCGTCGATGTCTTCTTCAACTGCGTGGCGCAGCACTGGCGCGGCGATGCCATCGGCGTATTGCTCACAGGCATGGGGCGCGACGGCGGCGATGGCTTGCTGGCCATGCGCCGCGCCGGCAAGACGACGATTGCGCAAGACCAGGCCAGCAGTGCCGTGTATGGCATGCCGCGCGCGGCGGCCGAACTCGATGCGGCCCAGCAAATCCTGCCATTGGATAGAATAGGTGCCAGCCTGCGCAGCCGCCTGGGTGCCAAGCTCAACAATGGGTGGGAGCCCTCCCCTAACATCTGAAAAGAATGCAATGCCAGAATTCTCCTCCAGCTTCACCCAGTATGAGCCCGCATTGACCGAATTCAAGGTCAGCGTGCTGCTGGTGGACGACCAGTTGATCATCGCCGAAGCAGTCCGGCGCATGCTCAGCGACCAGCAGGATATCGAATTTCATTACGTGACCGACGCCACGCAGGCGCTGGACACGGCATTGCGTTTGCAACCGAGCGTCATCCTGCAGGACTTGGTGATGCCGGGCATCGACGGCTTCGCCCTGATCCAGCTGTACCGCGACAACACGGCGCTCGCGCATGTGCCCGTCATCGTCATGTCGGCCAAGGACGATCCGAAACTGAAGGCCCACAGCTTTGCCGTCGGCGCCAACGATTATGTGGTGAAACTGCCGGACCGCCTGGAATTGCTGGCGCGCATACGCCACCATTCCAACGCGCACATCAGCCGATTGCAGCGCGACCAGGCTTTTCGTTTCCTGCGCGAAAGCCAAAAGAATCTGGCCGACGCGAATATTGAATTACAGAAACTGGCCGCCCTCGATGGCTTGACAGGGATCGCCAACCGGCGCCGCTTCGATGAAACCCTGCAATTCGAATGGCAGCGGGGCCAGCGCGACAAGACGCCGCTGAGCCTGCTGTTCTGCGATATCGACCATTTCAAAAGCTATAACGACCATTTTGGCCACCTGGCGGGCGACCTGGGCCTGAAAAAAGTCGCCGCCGTGCTGACGGAACATTTGAAACGCCCGGCCGACTTGGCCGCCCGCTATGGCGGCGAAGAGTTCGCCCTGATCCTGCCGGAAACGGAAGCGACCGGCGCGCTGCTGATCGCCGAGGCATGCCGGCGCCATCTGGAAGGCTTGCAGATCGAAAACCCGGCGGCAAGCAAGGGCATCGTCACCATCTCGATCGGCGTGGCCACCGTCGTGCCATCGCCGGACTCGACGATCGAGCAACTGATCAACCGCGCCGACCAGGCCCTGTACGCGGCCAAGCGCGGCGGACGCAACAGCGTGCTGAGCGCCAATGACGTCCAAGACTGATTTTTAACAGCAAGGAAAGTGAAGCATGAGCACACAACTGGACAATGTCAGCGTCGTCAAGAAGTCGAATATTTATTTTGACGGCAGATGCGTCTCGCACAACGTCATCCTGGCCGATGGCACGAAGAAAAGCGTGGGTGTAATTTTCCCGTCATCGTTGCGCTTCAACACGGGCGCGCCGGAAATCATGGAAATCGTCGGCGGCCTGTGCAAGGTGCGCCTCGCTGACGCGACGGAATGGAACAGCTATGGCGCGGGCACGCAATTCAGTATCCCGGGCAATAGCTATTTTGATATCGAGACCGTCGAAACCGTCGATTACGTCTGCCACTTCGGCTAATCCACGCAGAAAAAACGTCCATGGCTGCGTTGCACTGCCTCGCCGTACTATACGTACTGTCTTCGGCAATGCGCCTTGCCCTGAACATTTTTTCAAGCGCGGATTTACAACTTAGACAAACACAGGCTCAGGCGACAGGCGCACGCCATATTTCGCCTCTACATCATCCTGTATCGCTTCCGCCAGCCGGGTAATGTCCGCGCCACGAGCGCCGCCATTGTTCACCAGAACCAGTGCCTGCTTGGGATACACTCCTGCGGGCCCCAGGTTTTTTCCCTTCCAGCCACACTGATCGATCAGCCAGCCGGCAGCCAGCTTTTCCGTGCCATCGGGCTGCGCATGGTGCACCAAGGCAGGGAAACGTTCCAACAAAGCAAGACATTGCTCCCGTGACACCACGGGATTCTTGAAGAAACTGCCCGCATTGCCGATCACGGCAGGATCCGGCAATTTTCTCCGGCGGATCGCCATCACCGTGTCGGCCACCTGCTGCGGCGTCGGCTCGGCAAGATTGCGCTCGGCCACGGCTTGCGCCAGTTCCGCATAGCGCAAGTTCGGCTGCCATTCGGTCGGCAAGGCAAACGTCACTTCCAGCACGATCAGTTCGCGCCCGTCCGTCTGCTTGAAGATGCTGTCGCGATAGGCGAAGCGGCAAGCATCGCGGTCCATGTCGAAAACGATGCCGCTGCCGCTGTGCATGACGCTCACGCTATGCAGATAATCCTTGATTTCCACACCATACGCGCCGATATTCTGGATAGGCGCCGCGCCTACCGTGCCGGGGATCAATGACAGGTTTTCCAGCCCACCCACGCCTTGCGCCAGGGTCCACTGCACGAAATCGTGCCAGTTTTCGCCGGCTGCGGCCGTGACGAGTATGGTCTCGAAGTCCGCCTGCGCCAGGCGCATGCCGCGCGTGGCCATATGCAGCACGGCGCCGGGAAAGTCGCCAGTCAGCACAATGTTGCTGCCGCCGCCCAGTATCAGGCGCGGCATGGCGGACAGTAGGGGATCTTGCAGCGCGGCCTGCAATTGGGCCTGCGAAGTGATGCGTACGTAGGCGGCCGCGTTGGCCGTGATGCCGAAGGTATTCAGGCGCTGGAGGTTGTAATTGTGTTCGATGGTGAGCTCTGCAGACATGGGATAGCGATTATTTTGCTCGATTATAGAGTGAAACCGACAAAAAACCAGCGCAAGACAAGGGCGACCTGCCCGTTGTCCGTTAAAATGTCGCATCTTTAACAAGGCCGTCCCATGGCGCAGAATCAGCCGCCAAGGCCCAGCGCGCCGAGCGTGCGCTCGCTTTAACAAGAAAAGGAACAGACCATGCCGTCATTTGATGTAGTCTCCGAAGCCGATATGATCGAAGTCAAGAATGCCGTCGAGCAATCCAACAAGGAAATCACGACCCGCTTCGACTTCAAGGGCAGCGACGCCCGCGTCGAACACAAGGAAAACGAATTGACCGCGTTCGCGGACTCGGAATTCCAGCTCAGCCAGGTGCGCGACGTACTGACCAACAAATTGACCAAACGCAAGGTCGATGTGCGCTTCCTCGACGAAGGCGACATCAAGAAGATCGGCGGCGACAAGGTCAAGCAGATCATCAAGATCAAGAACGGCATCGAATCGGATGATGCCAAGAAAATCGTGCGCGTCATCAAGGACAGCAAGATGAAAGTGCAAGCGAGCATCCAGGGCGAAGCCGTGCGCGTCACGGGCGCCAAACGCGACGACCTGCAAGCGGCCATGGCCATGCTGCGCAAGGACGTGCCCGACATGCCGCTGGAATTTAACAATTTCCGCGATTAATTTCGATGATGCGCACGCTCCGGCCTGCGCTTGCACCGGCGTGGCGGCAAGCTGCCTCGGAGCACCTGCCCGCTTGGGGTAGAATTGAAGCTGCGCACAGCTACATGCGCCCGCGCGCCTGACCGGCAGCGGGCTTGACCGTACATCTGGCTCAGTGATAACCACGGTAGTCTAAGGATAGCAATGAAACGTGTTGATGATTTCCGCCTGCGATTTGGCAAAAAAGAATATGTGCCCATCATGATAGGCGGAATGGGTGTGGATATTTCCACGTCGGAGCTGGCCCTGGAAGCGGCCCGGCTGAACGGTATCGGGCATATCTCCGATGCCATGGTGGAAGACGTGTCGGATCGCCGTTTCGACACCACTTTCGTCAAAGACAAGACGAAACTGTACAAGTTCAACATCAATAACAGCGACAAGGCCGTGGTGCAGTTCGACCTGGGCCGCCTGGCGGAAGCGCAGCGCCTGCATATCGGCCGCACCATGGAAGCGAAAAAAGGCGATGGCCTGATTTTCGTCAATTGCATGGAAAAGCTGACCATGAACGGTCCGCGTGAAACCTTGCGCGTGCGCCTGAACGCGGCGCTCGACGCCGGCATCGACGGCATCACCCTGTCCGCCGGTTTGCACTTCGGCTCGTTCGCCCTGATGGCCGACCATCCGCGTTTCCGCGATGCCAAGCTGGGCATCATCGTCTCGTCCGTCCGCGCCTTGCAGATTTTCCTGCGCAAGAATGCCAAGCTGGACCGCTTGCCTGACTTCATCATCGTCGAGGGACCATTGGCCGGCGGCCACCTGGGTTTCGGCATGGACTGGGCCAATTACGACCTGCACACGATCACGGCGGAACTGCTGGCCTACCTGAAGGCAGAACAGCTGGATATCCCGCTGATCGCCGCTGGCGGCATCTTCACGGGCAGCGACGCCGTTTCCTTCCTGGAAGCGGGTGCTGCTGGCGTGCAAGTGGCGACGCGCTTTACCGTCACCAAGGAATGCGGCTTGCCAAACAAGGTCAAGCAGGAATACTACAAGGCCTCGGAAGAAGACATCATCGTCAATGGCGTCTCGCCGACGGGCTACCCGATGCGCATGCTGAAGAACACGCCCGCCATCGGTGCCGGCATCCGTCCAGGCTGCGAATCGTATGGCTACCTGCTCGATGCGACGGGCAACTGCGCCTACATCAACTCGTACAATCGCGAAGTGGCAGCCCATCCGGAACAAAAAACCGTCGTCGTGATGGACAAGACTTGCCTGTGCACGCACATGCGCAACTTCAACTGCTGGACCTGCGGCCACTACACGTATCGCCTGAAGGACACCACGCACAAGCTCGACAACGGTGAATACCAGATCCTGACGGCCGAACACGTCTTCAAGGATTACCAGTTCAGCGTCGACAACCAGATCGCCCTGCCTGAAAAAGAAATCCTGGTAGCAAGCTGAATCTTGTCAGCCTGATATAAAAATGGCGCAGCCTGCGAAGGCTGCGCCATTTTTTTATGCGGGTAGCATGTCCCGCAATGCCCGTTCGATCGCGTCGAACTTGGGCCGCCGCAATACCTCGTCCTGCAGACAAGCATCCATCATGGCCTGCAGGCCGGACAAGGGCGTCGTGCAATGCCCGGCCAACTCGCCGAGCAGCACGCCAAAGGCGCGCGCCTCTATTCCTTGCAGCACCGCCCCTTGCGCCGAACCGGGCGCAAACATGGACGCCGCGCCAAAGTCGCCCAGCAGGCAGGCGCCGGTGTCCGCATGCAGGATATTGTGCGCATACAGGTCGCCGTGCACGATGCCGTACGCATGCAGCTGGCACACGGCCGAGGCGATCCCGTGGGCAATGGCCAACGCTTGTGGAGGGTCAAAGCGCGCGCCATCGGCATATACGTCGCGTGTGCAAGACTCCAGGCTCGGCGGTCCGGCCAGGTTGCGGTAGGCTGCGTCGATGAACGGCATGACGAGGCCCATCGCCCCTTGCGGGTGCGCATCGAGCGTCCCGAGGATGGGAATCAGGCCCACGTGCGCACCGGCGCCGACACAGGCGGCCATTTCGCTGCGCGGCAAGCCATCGCTGGTCATCGCTCCCTTGAACACTTTGACGGCGACATCATCAACGCCATCCAGACGGGCACGGTAAATCACGCCCGATGCGCCCTCGCCCAGCTGCTGCGCCAGTTCCAGGCGCTGCCATGCCACACTAGCCGCTCCCGTACCAGCCAGGGCCGCCAGCTCACGCGCTTCCGTAAAGGGATTGCCCGCATACGCGAGCCAGCTCAGGCGTGGCAAGGATAGCAGGCACTCGGGCAGCGCCGTGAAACGGTTGGCGGCAATGCGCACCAACTCCAGCCGATGGCAAGCCGCCAGGGTGGCGGGCAAGTGGCTCAGGCAGTTCCCAGCCAGCATGAGTTTCTGCAATTGACTGCACTTGCCCAGTTCATCCGGCATGGACTCGATGGCATTGTCGGTCAGGGTCAGCCAGCGCAGCCTCGGCGGCAAGGCTGCGGCTGGTACGTGGCGGATCCGGTTCGCCTTGAAACCGATCATTTCCAGGGCCAGACATGAACCGAGCACGGCCGGCAAGGTGGTGAACAGGTTATCCGAGCAAAAAATGATGCGCAGCTTGTGCAGGCGCGGCAAATCGTCGGGCAATGTGGACAACGCGTTGCCGGACAGGTCGAGGATTTCCAGGCTGTCGGCCAGGTCGAAGATTTCGCGGGGGAATGCCGTCAAGCCGCAGGAGAGCTTCAGGCGGCGCAGGCCGGCCAGCTGACCAGCACGTAATTGTTCCAGTGTATGCACAGCAGACAAGATATCCCTTTCAAGGTAGCACGCGATGAATGCCATGCATAAATCATTGGACGTAAAAAAACCCCAACCGGATCACCGGAAGGGGTTTTTTCGAATAACAAGCCTGACGATAACCTACTTTCACACTGGTTGCAGCACTATCATCGGCGCAAAGTTGTTTCACGGT
>NZ_JBNYXU010000012.1:0-221609 GCF_051380835.1 Janthinobacterium aestuarii | reverse complement strand
GACCATAGCAAGTTGGTCCCACCCCTTCCCATCCCGAACAGGACCGTGAAACAACTTTGCGCCGATGATAGTGCTGCAACCAGTGTGAAAGTAGGTTATCGTCAGGCTTGTTATTCGAAAAAACCCCTTCCGGTGATCCGGTTGGGGTTTTTTTACGTCTGCTGGTTTGATATGCCGTGGGTGGTGTCGGATTAGCGTAGCGTAATCCGACAAGTCAGTAGCCAAGTGACAAACGAAAAAAAGGCAGCGCTACGCGCTGCCTTTCTGTCTTTGCTTCCCTTTTATTGACCGGCCACCGCCGGCGTGGCGCCGCTACTGGCGACCCATTCGATCAGCGCATCGACAGCCGCGCGGCCGTTGCCGTTACCGACCAGGTCGCTATTGATCATGGCGACCACCACGCACAGCTGGTTGTTGGCGTCGGGGACATAGCCGGCGATGGCCACCACATTTTTCAACGTTCCCGTCTTGATGCGGGCCCGCGCGGCAGCCGGGCTGTTCAACAGGCGCTTGCGCATCGTGCCGTCCAGCGCAACGATGGGCAGGCTGGACTGGAACTCGGGCGCCCACGGGCTTTGCTGCATGGCCTGCAAGACGCCGGCCATTTGCGCAGGCGCAATGCGTCCCGTGCGCGACAAGCCGGAACCGTTGTCGACCAGCATGCCCTGGGTGTCGATCTGGTGCCGCTGGAACCATTCCTGGATCACTTGCCGCGCACGCGTAGCCGTGTCTTCCGGCGCCGCCATGGCGACGGGGCGGCTGCCCAGCCAGCCATCGCTTTGCAAGCTGCCCAGGCTCAGGAACAGGGTACGGGCCAGGGTGTTGTCGGATGTCTTGTTGATATCGCGTAGCACTTCCGGCAAGGCGCGCGCCACGTGGTCGGCCAGCATGCGCGTGCCGACCGGTTCGGCCGTCGGCGGCAAGCCTGTTGCCGGCGCTTCGCGCACCGTGCCCGTGATCGTGCCGCCCAAGCGTTTCCAGGTCGCACGGAACAAGCGGTCCGCGTAATCGTTGCGATCAAGCACATTGATGCTGGTGGCCTTGCTGCAATTTTGCGGAAAGGTGCCGTGCAGGATTACCTGCAGCTTGCCGCTCGCATCGCGCCGGTATTCGGGTGGGCGCCAGCCGTCTTCCCATCTGGCGCAATTACCCTTGATGAGTTTCATGTCGCTCGTGATGCTGACGTTCTCGAGCGCCGGTTGCATCAGGATGCTCAATTGCCGCTCCGTCGAGTTCATATTGATATCGATCAGATTGGTGTTCAGCAGCAAGGCATCGGGGATGACGTTGTAGCGGAACTCGGCCGATTCGTCGAAGGGCGGCGCACCGATATCGGGCCGGGCCGGCTGAAACAGCTGGCGGTCGAGGATCAGGTCGCCCTTGATTTTCACGATGCCCTGGTTGCGCAAGGTTTGCAGCATGTGCTCCAGCACGTCCGCATTAAAATCCGTGTCGGCGCCGCCGCGCAGGATCAAATCGCCCTTCAGTACGCCATTGATGACGTCGGCGCTGGTGCGCAACTCCGTGCGGCCGCGAAAGATGGGCCCCAGCTGCTCCAGGCCCACGGCCGTCGTCACCAGTTTCATGGTGGAGGCCGGCTGCATGCTGCGCTCGGCGCCATGCGACAGCACGGTGGTGTTGCCGCGCAAGACGATGGCGCCCATGGCATCTTCGGGAATATTCGCGCTGCGCAACAGCAGGCTGACGGATTCGGGCAATTGCGCCTGGGCAGTCGACAGGCCAAGACCCGCCAACAGTGCCGCCATCAGAACAGGACGTAACATGGTGCTCCTTAGTGGAAAAAGACGTAGGCGACAAAGACGGCGGTGATCACGCCAGCCAGATCCGCGATCAGGCCGGCCGTGATGGCATAGCGCGTCTTGCGGATGCCCACCGAGCCGAAGTACAGGGCCACGATATAGAAGGTCGTGTCGGCTGAGCCCTGGAAGACACAGGCCAGGCGGCCGACGAAGGAATCGACGCCGTAGGTATTCATGGCGTCGATCATCATGGCTTTCGAACCGGAGCCGCTGAGCGGCTTCATCATCGCCGTCGGCAAGGCGGGCACGAAGTCCGTATTGATGCCCAGGTTGGCGAAGAACCAGTTCATGCCGCTCATCAGGAAATTGAACACGCCCGCGTTGCGGATCACGCTGATGGCCACCAGCATGCCGACCAGGTAGGGAATCACGGTGATCGACGTCTGGATGCCGCCCTTTGCCCCCTCGATGAAGGCGTCATACACGTTCACTTTCTTGCGCAGCGCGCCAATAATAAATATGGCGATCACGCTGATCAACACCAGGTTGCTGACCACCTTCGAGACCAGCTCGATTTCCTGTTTCGTCAGGTATTGCGTGAAGTACCAGATCATGGCGACGATGGCGCTTGTCATGCCGCCCATCCAGCCCAGCACGACCCTGTTGAGCAAGTTGATGCGCTGCTTGATGGACACCGTGATGATGCCGACCATGGTGGCCACATAGGTGGCGATCATGCAGGGAATAAAGATGTCGGACGGGTCGGCCGCGCCGAGGATGGAGCGCTGCGCCATGATGGCCAGCGGAATCAGGGTCAGGCCCGAGGTATGCAGCACCAGAAACATGATTTGCGCATTCGTCGCCTCTTCCTTGTTCGGGTTCAAGGTCTGCAGGCTTTCCATGGCCTTCAAGCCGAACGGCGTGGCCGCATTGTCCAGGCCCAGCAGGTTGGCCGAGAAATTCATCACCATGTGCCCCGTGGCCGGATGGTCTTTCGGAATTTCCGGGAAGATGCGCGAAAAGAACGGTGCGATCACTTTCGCCAGCCAGCCGACGATGCCCGCCTTTTCGCCGATGTTCATGATGCCGAGCCACAAGGTCATCACGCCCGCCAGCGGCAGGGCGATATCCATCACGCCCATGCGCGCCGTCTCGAACGTGCCGTCGATGATGCGCTTGAAGATATCGGTATCGCCGAGAAACAGCCACTGCAGCACTGCGGCCAGGAAGCCAACGAGGAAAAAGCCGGACCAGATGTAATTAAGTGCCATATGCGATCAGTTCTGTGTGTCGGGAGTGAAAAATGTCTGCAAACAAAGTATAGGGGCAGCCCGATACGAGTTGATGAAAGAATGCAGCAATCGCATGCCAAAAAGTTATAAGCTGGCAGCCTGTTTTCATTGGCGCCCCGCAGCGTGCCCGCGTAGTGTGGGGGATGCCCGTCGCTTACCGCTGTTCCTTACCCTTGTCTGCACTGGATTACTGATGATGTTTTTACGCAAAACCGCCTGCGCCGCCGGCCTGGCCCTGTTGACGCTTCTTACCGTACCGGCCCACGCCGCCGCCGATGCCCGCGCGAACAAGACCTTGCACCTGTTCCTCAGCACCAGCGAGACGGGTCTGGACCCGGCCGTGGCGTCCGACCTGGCCAGCCTGAATTTGATGGAAAACATCTTCGATCCGCTCTTGCGCTATGACTACCTGGCGCGCCCCGTGCAACTGCAGGGCAATACGGCGCGCGCCATGCCGACCGTGGAAGATGGCGGGCGCACGTATACCTTTCACTTACAGCCCGGCATATTCTTTACGCCCGATCCCGCCTTCAAGGGCAAGCCGCGCGAAGTGACGGCGCAGGATTATGTGTACAGCCTGACGCGGCTGTATGACCCCAGCCTGAAGTCGCCGTGGCTGTTCTTGCTGGAAGACAAGTTGGTGGGCGATGCGGCCCTGAAAACAAAATTCAGTTACGACACGCCGATCGCCGGCCTGCAGGCGCTGGACAAATACACCTTGCGCATTCGCCTGAACGGCGTCGACCCGAACTTCCTGTTTTACCTGGCCATGCCGGCGACCGCCGTGGTGGCGCGCGAAGTGGCCGAAGCGTATGCGGCGCCGGGGCAGATCGGCAACCATCCCGTGGGCACGGGGCCGTTCCTGGTGAAGGAGTGGAAACGCAGCGACAAGATCGTGCTGCAGGCCAACCCGACTTTCCGTGCCACCGTGTTCCATACGGAAACCAAGGCGCTGGCCGCCTTGCCCGTCGATGCGCGCGCCATTGCCACAGCGCTGGAAGGCAAGCAATTACCGCTGGTCGAGCGCATCGAGGTGCGTATCGTCGAGGAATATCAATCGCGCATGCTGGGTTTTTTGAAGGGCGAGTTCGATTACCTGGAGCAGGTGCCGGAATCGATGACGGATATGGTGCTGGAAAACGGCGCGCTGAAACCGGCGCTGGCCGCCAAGGGCATGCAACTGACGCGATTTCCCGTGCTGCAAACATATTACATGTGGATGAACATGGACGATCCCGTACTGGGCGGCACGAGCAAGGACAAGCTGGCCCTGCGGCGCGCCATCGCCCTCAGCTACAACAGCCGCGAAGACATCGCGCTGCTGAAAAAGGGGTTGGCCTTGCCGGCCCAGTCGCCGCTGCCACCGAATGTGCTCGGTTACGACAAGAACTACCGCAGCCCCGTCGGCTACGATCCGGCCCTGGCGCGCGCCCTGCTCGACCGCTTCGGCTACAAGGCGGGGCCAGACGGTTTCCGCACCCAGCCGGACGGCGCGCCCTTGATTCTGACCATGCATACGGAGCCGAGTACGGTGGGCCGCTTGCGTGATGAATTGTGGCGCCGCAACCTGAATGCCATCGGCGTGCGCGTGGAATTTAAAAGCGACAAGAAGACGGAAATCATCAAGGCCTCGCGGCTGGGCAAGGTGCAAATGTTCGAGACCAACTGGATCGCCGACTTCCCCGATGGTGATAACTTTATGCAATTGTTGTACGGTCCCAACAGTGGCCGCGCCAACTATGCCCGCTTCAACTTGCCCGATTACAATAAACGCTATGAGGAGGCGCGCCTGCTATCCGATACGCCGCGCCGACGCAGTCTGTACTTCGACCTGTTTCAGCTGATCCACGCTTACACGCCGTGGGTGCTGCTGACGCATCCCATTTCTGCCGACCTGCAACAACCGTGGCTAAAAAACTACAGGCGCCACCCCGTGGAATTCACGTCCTGGCGCTATCTGGACGTGGATAAAGTCAAGGGTAGCCCCGCAGGCAAGTGACCATGTCACTGAAAAGGGCATTCATTCCAAAAAGTTATGGTTAGGAAAGCATTTTTCATTGGCTGGCCGCGGATGCATCGCGCTACTCTGAAAATGAAAACAAATAAAGTCATGCGCAATTGTCATAAAAAAATGTACCGCGAGACAGACGTTGCGACATATCTATACAGCCTGACTTGAGAACTCAAGTTTCGATTGCCCAACAAGGAGAAGACCTGTGAAATTGAAAAAGCTAGCGCAGTTGGTGGCATTGATGGGGGTGGTGGGACCGGTCTTCGCACAGGAAGCGGCGGCACCAGCAATGCAACGGGTCGAAGTGACGGGCAGCAGCATCAAGCGGGTGGCCAAGGAAGGCGCGTTGCCCGTGCAAGTCATCACCTTTGAGCAGATCGAAAAACAGGGCATTACGACGACCGAGCAACTGGTGCGCACCCTGTCGGCGAATGGCACGGGTGCCGATAACATGACTTCGGGCAATAACGTGTTTGGCGCCGATGCCGACAGGGTCAGCGGCGGCGCTTCGTTCGCCTCGCTGCGCGGCCTGGGACCGTCGAGCACGCTGGTGCTGTTGAATGGCCGCCGCATCGCCACGCATGGCGCCAGCGGCAAGTCGGTCGATCTGAACTCGATCCCGCTGGGCGCGATTTCGCGCGTGGAGATTCTCAAGGATGGCGCCTCGGCCATCTACGGCACGGACGCCATCGGCGGCGTGATCAATTTCATTCTGAAGACCAATTACAGCGGCGTGGAAGCATCCGTCTCCACCAACGACACGCAGGCAGGCGGCGGCGCCACACGCCGCGCCTCGCTGCTGGCCGGCACGGGTTCGCTTGAAAGCGACCGCTACAACATCATGGCCAGCCTGACCGTCGACAAGGCGCAGCAGCTCAATGGCCGCGACCGCTCTTTCGTCAACGGCTACCAGCCGGGCCGCGGCCTGTCGCCCGATACCACGGGCACGCCGTTTGCCAATCAGATGGCGGGTACCGGAACGGCGCTGGGCACCGCGTTCCAGCTGCCAGGCGACCCAAATAAATACCTGCAAGCCAATCCGCTGAGCTTCCAGGGCAAGTGCGACACCATCGCCGGCATGTCGCAGTACCAGACGGCACTGTGGAAAGACGTGACCTCGCCGCTGCGCACCACGTATTCGTGCGCCTACGACTATGGCGCCGACTATGTGCTGCAATTCCCCGTCGAACGGGCCAATCTGTTGTCGCGCGGTACGTTCCAGCTGGCGCCCGACCACCGCATGTTTGTCGAAGTGCTCGGTTCGCGCACCAAGGCCACGGCCATTTTGACGCCGATGCAGGTGCAGGCGACGGTTGCCAACAAGAATTTGTATCCGGTCGGCGGCGCGTATTACCAGGACCTGTCGGCCTACATCCCCTCGTTCGACAAGACCAAGCCGATTTCCTACAAATGGCGCGCCAATGACGTGGGCAACCGCACGCAGGAAAACACGACAGACAATGCCCGCGTGCTGGTCGGCTTTGAAGGTAACTTTGGCAAGTGGGATTACAAGGCCGGCATTTCGCGTGCCGAAAGCAGCACCAAGACCAAGCTGACGGATGGCTATTCCTACACGGACAAGCTGTACGCGGCATTGGCCAGCGGCATCATCAATCCATGGGTGGGCGCCGGTCAGAGCCAGACGGAAGCGGCCAAGCAATTGATCGAATCGACCAAGTTCCGTGGCGACTTCCAGCACGGCAAGACGACCCTGACGCAGATCGACGGTTCCGTTTCGGGCGAGCTGTTCCAGTTGCCGGCCGGTGCGTTGGCCATGGCGGCCGGTTTTGACTTGCGCCGCGAAGGTTACAGTTTTGCGCAAGACGTCGATGCCACGCAGATTTTGCTGTCTCCAGGCAATGCCGCACTAAAAGATGCCAGCCGTACCGTCAAGGCCGTGTATGCCGAGCTGCTGGTGCCGGTCACGAAGGACCTGGAAATGCAACTGGCCATCCGCCGCGACGATTACAGCCTGGTGGGCGCGACGACGAATCCGAAAGTAGCCTTCCGCTACCAGCCGACCGACTTCCTGCTGTTCCGTGGTTCGGCCAGCAAGGGTTTCCTCGCACCAAGCTTCCAGCAGCTGTATTCCGGTTCGCTGAGCCAGGAATTGCCGAACGGCGTGGTCGACCAGGAAGGCTGCGCCAAGCATCCGGGCGTGCCCGAGTATTGCGCCATCGACCGTCTCGACTACAAGACGGGCGGCAACACGAACTTGAAGCCGGAAACGTCGAAGCAGGGCAGCGTCGGTTTTGTCATCGAGCCATTCAAGGGCTATTCGGCCTCGTTCGACTACTGGGCCATCAATACCAAGGACCGCATCCTGAACCGCACGCCGCAAATCGTGCTGGCCAACTACCAGGCGCTGAACCAGTACATCCACCGCAATCCTGACGGCACCATCGAGTACGTGCAGGCGGGCTGGATCAATGCGGCAGGCAGCCGCGTGCGCGGCCTCGACGTGGGCTTGCGTGGCGAAGGCAAGATCCAGGACGCGAAATGGACGGCGACTCTGGATGGCACGTATATGGACAGCTTCAAGTTTGCGGAATATCAAGGCCAGGAATACCAGGAACTGGTCGGCAAGTTTTACACGCGCGATCTGTACCTGCGCTGGAAACACAATGCCAGCTTTGGCGTGTCGCGCGGCGACTGGAGCGGCTTGCTGATCCAGAGTTTTTCGTCGGGCTACAAGGATCAGCTGCCGAATGGCGGCAAGGGCGCGCCGCCACCGGGCTTCAAGCCGGACGTGTCCAGCTATACCACGTATAACTTGTCGGGCACATACACGGGCTTCAAAAATACGACGATTACCGTGGGCATCCAGAACTTGTTCGACCGCGACCCGCCGTTCACCGCGCACAACGTGGATGAAGTGGTGGGTGCCGGCTGGGATCCGCGCGTGGCCGATCCACGCGGCCGTTCGCTGTCGTTCCAGCTGAAGTACAAGTTCATGTAAGGCAACCATGCCGGCGGCGATCCCGCTGGCGTGCTAACCTCGTGCGGCGGCGCCTGGCGTCGCCGTTTTTATTTCAGGAAAGGGTCGCATGTCCAGTCAGACCAATCTCAGCCGGCGCCGCTTCGGCGGCTTGCTGGCCGCCACTCTGGGGGCGGCAGGCACACCGGCGTGGGCGGCGGCCACGCAAGGGAAGGGCAAACGCATGCAACAGCAACACGCATTGATCAAGCCGGCGCGTTTGCGCCAGGGCGACCTGGTCGCCATCATCGCACCGGGCGGCTTTACGGATGAAGACGCCATCGCCAAGGCCGTGCGCAATATCGAATCGCTGGGTTTGCGCGCCAGCCTGGGCGCCAATATCCGCGCCGTGCACGGCAACTATGCGGGCACGGTGCAGCAGCGCCTCGACGATCTGCACGCGGCGTTCCGCGACCCGGATGTCAAGGCGATCTGGGCCATCCGCGGCGGCTCCGGCTGCATTTCGCTGCTGGCGCTGCTCGACTATGCCTTGATCCAGCGCAACCCGAAAGTGCTGATCGGCTATTCCGACATCACGGCCCTGCACCTGGCCGTCGGCCGCCAGACGGGCCTGGTGACCTTCCACGGTCCCGTGGCTTCGTCCACGTTTTCCGACTACACGGTGACGCAGCTGCAAAACGTGCTGATGACGCCGCAAGACAGCTACACGATCCCGATGGCGCTGGAGAATCACCGCCGCGCGCAGACGCAGCCTAACTTCGCCATCCGCACCGTGCATGGCGGCCAGGCGACGGGCCGCTTGACGGGCGGCAACCTGTGCATGGTCAGCGCGCTGGCCGGCACGCCGTATGCGGCCGATTTCCGCGAGCATATTTTGTTTCTTGAAGAAATCAACGAAGTGCCGTACCGCATCGACAGGATGTTGTGCCAGCTCGACCTGTCCGTGGGCTTCAACAAGGCGGCGGCCTTGATGCTGGGCATTTTCGAGCATTGCGAGGCGGCCGAGGGCGACACGGCGCTGACCCTCGATGCTACCCTGGACCAGCATCTGCGGCCATTGAAGGTGCCGGCTGTCAGCGGCTACTCGTTTGGCCATATCCGCCACCAGTTCACGCTACCGATGGGCATATTGGCGACCCTGGATGCGGACCGGCAAACCTTGACCTTGCTGGAGTCCGGCGTCTGCTAGCGCACGGTGCAGCAGGGCGATTGTCAGTATGCTAGTGTGATTGCAGGCGTGGCATCAGGCTGCGCCGCCTTCTTCACCGCACCCGACATGATCAACCGCCACGCCAGTACCTACATCCTCAGTCATCCGCTGGCCTTCGTGCTGCAGGTGCTGAAGGGTTTCCGCGCCAACCAGGGCTTGCTGCTGGCGGGCGCCGTCGCGTATTACTCGCTGCTGTCCATCGTGCCCTTGCTGATGCTGGTGGTGGTGGCCCTGTCGCACGTGATCGCGCAGGACGAATTGCTGCAAACCATAGGTCATTACCTGGAATGGCTGGTACCCGGGCAATCGAAGGCCATCGTGGCGGAAGTGGCGCATTTCCTCAACAACCGGGGCGTGATCGGCTGGCTCTTGCTGCTGACCATGCTGTTTTTCAGTTCCTTGGCGTTTACCGTGCTGGAAAACGCCATGAGCGTGATCTTCATCCACCGCGTGGCCATCCGCCGCCGCCATTTCCTCATTTCCGCCGTGCTGCCGTATTGCTACATCCTGTGCCTGGGTATCGGTATTTTGCTGATCACCCTGGTGGCGGGCAGCTTGCAAGTGATGGGGGAGGAAAGCGTGCGCTTCTTGCGCCATGACTGGGGCCTGGAAGGGGTATCGGGCGTGCTGCTGTATTTGCTGGGGCTGGCGGGCGAAATCCTCGTGCTCAGCTCGATCTACCTGGTCATGCCGGTGGGGCGATTATCGATCACGCATGCGCTGATCGGCGGCGTGACGGCGGCCCTGCTGTGGGAAATCGCGCGCCACGTGCTGGTCTGGTATTTCTCCACCTTGTCGCAGGTCAATATCGTGTATGGTTCGATGACGACGGCCATCGTCGTCATGTTCAGCCTGGAAATCGGCGCCACCTTGCTGCTGCTGGGGGCACAGGTGATTTCCGAATACGAGCGGGTGGCGCGTGGTGGCGAGGAAGACAAGCCGCTGGCGCTAAGGACTTGATTTAAAAAGGTTGTTGCGTCGCACAAAACCGTGTGCTATAATTCTTTCAGTGGTTGAGATTTGCTTGCAGATACTCTCGCTATCCAGTTTCAGTACGGCGACCGACAGGTGTAATGTCGATGGCGTGACTAGTACGAAAGAGTGGATTTTGTAATTCCGGATACGTTGGTCGAATTTACACTTGGAGTCACCATGCAGATAGCATGGGAGTCCGAAAATCAGGAGGCACTTTGCAGATAGCACTGGCGTCCATGAAACGATTAAAGCATTGGTAATACATTGGAACGAAGCCTGCGACCGCAGGCTTTTTTTTCGTCCGTTTGAAACCCAACGGCAGAAACTGGGGTCGGACCCTCAGGGTCCGACCCCGGGGTTGCGCCTTTGGGTTTATAGCGCCCGCGCAATCAAAATCTTCTGAATATCGCTGGTCCCCTCGTAAATCTGGCAGACGCGTACATCGCGGTAAATGCGCTCGACGGGGAAGTCGGACACATAGCCATAGCCGCCATGCACCTGGATGGCGTCGGAGCACACTTTTTCCGCCATCTCGGACGCAAACAGTTTCGCCATTGCCGCTTCCTTCAGACAAGGCAGGCCGGCATCCTTCATGGCCGCCGCATGGCGTATGAGTTGCCGCGCCGCTTCGATCTGTGTCGCCATGTCGGCCAGGCGGAATTGCACGGCCTGGTGTTCATAGATGGGTTTGTCGAAACTTTCGCGCTCGCGCGCATAGCTCAGGGCCGCTTCATACGCGGCGCGCGCCATGCCCACGGCTTGCGAGGCGATGCCGATGCGTCCGCCTTCCAGGCCGGACAGGGCGATCTTGTAGCCTTGTCCTTCTTCGCCTATCAGATTTTCCGCCGGGATGCGGCAATTGTCGAACAGGATTTGCGCCGTGTCCGACGAGTGCTGGCCCATCTTCTGTTCCAGTCCCGCCACGATGTAGCCAGGCGTGTTCGTCGGCACCCAGAAGGCGCTGATGCCGCGCTTGCCGGCCGCCTTGTCGGTGACGGCCATGACGATGGCCACGTCCGCATACTTGCCACTGGTAATGAACTGCTTGGTGCCGTTGAGCACGTATTCATTGCCGTCGAGGGCGGCCGTCGTGCGCAGGGCCGAGGCGTCGCTGCCCGTGTGCGGTTCCGTCAGGCAAAACGCACCGAGCATCGCGCCTTGCGCCAGCGGACGCAGCCATTGTTCCTTTTGCGCGTCGTTGGCGTACATCATGGCGATGCTGCAGACGGGGCAATTGTTGACGGAAATGATGGTCGAGGTGCCGCCATCGCCGGCGGCGATTTCTTCCAGCACCAGGGCCAGCGACACATAGTCGAGGCCGGCGCCACCGAGCGCTTCCGGCACGGCCACGCCAAAGGCACCCAGCGCGGCCAGTTCCTGCAGTTCTTCTTTCGGGAAATGATGTTCCTTGTCCCAGCGGGCCGCATTGGGCGCCAGGCGCTCGCGCGAAAAACTGCGCAGCGCTTCCTGGATCATCGATTGTTCTTCATTGAGTATCATGGGACGTCGTCTCGTTTGTTTTTATGGTGTGTGGTGGAATTACCAGGCGATGGGTTTGCCATCGTAGTTGCGGAACACGGCCTTGTCCGTGGCCGGCAGGCTGGCCAGGGTGGCGCGGATGCCGGCAGCGCTTTCCTCTGGCGAAATATCGGCGCCGGCGCCGCCCATGTCCGTGCGCACCCAGCCCGGGTGGAAGGCGACGCAACTGACGCCTTGCGGGCCATGCACGAGGGACGTGTCGATCAGCACGGAATTCAAGGCCGCCTTGCTGGCGCGGTACAACGAACCGCTGGGGTTGCTCCGTTCGCTCAAGGAGCCCATGTGCGAGGACAGCACGGCCAGTTTCCCTTTGACATTGCCTACCAGCGGCGCCAGGAGCGGCAGCAGCCGCATGGCCGCCAGCACGTTCGTGTGCATGACGGCATCGAAATCTGCTTGCGTAGGGGTACCGTCGTGGCGCGGGCCATACACGCCCGCGTTGAGGATGGCCACGTCGAGTTTTTCATCGTCGAGCTTCCAGCCCAGGCCGGCACAGCCGTCCACGTCCGTCACGTCGAGCCGGTGCGCTTCCGCACCCAGTTGCGTGAGGGCGTCGCAAGCGTCTTGCGTGCGCGCCGTGGCAATCACTCTCCAGCCGTCGTGCCGGTATTGACGGACGATTTCGTGGCCGATGCCGCGCGAGGCGCCGATGATCAATGCGGTAGGCATGTCTTTCTCCCTGAGTAATCAATGAAAAGGCGCGCAGCGAACGTGACTACGCCGCGCGCGCCTGTCGTCAACAGAGCAGCTTATACCAGTTCGATTGCCATCGCCGTCGCTTCGCCGCCGCCGATGCACAGGGCCGCCACGCCGCGCTTGCCGCCGGTTTTTTTCAAGGCGCCCAGCAGGGTGACGATGATGCGCGCGCCCGAGGCGCCGATCGGGTGGCCCAGCGCGCACGCGCCGCCGTGGATGTTGATCTTGCTGTGCGGAATATCAAGGTCGTGCATGGCCGCCATCGGTACGGCGGCGAACGCTTCATTGATTTCGAACAAGTCGACATTGCCGCTGCTCCAGCCCGTCTTGGCGTACAGCTTTTTCACCGCGCCGATGGGGGCCGTGGTGAATTCGTTCGGCGCCTGCGCATGCGTGGCGTGGCCGTGGATTTTCGCGATGACGGTGCAGCCGAGTTTTTTCGCCGTCGATTCGCGCATCAGCACGAGCGCTGCCGCGCCATCGTTGATCGATGAAGACGAGGCGGCCGTGATCGTGCCATCCTTCTTGAACGCCGCTTTCAAGGTCGGGATTTTTTCCAGGCGGGCTTTTTGCGGGCCTTCATCGATGCTGACGACGGTGTCGCCGCCGCGGCCGGAAACGGTCACGGGGGCGATTTCCCACTCGAAACTGCCATCCTTGGTGGCCGCCTGCGCGCGCTTCACGGATTCGATGGCGAACGCATCCTGCGCTTCGCGCGTGAAGTGGTACTGGCTGGCGCACTCTTCGGCAAACGTGCCCATCGAGCGGGCATTGCCCTTTTCATCGCGGCTGTAGGCGTCTTCCAGGCCATCCATCATCATGTGGTCATAGATCATGCCATGGCCGATGCGGTAGCCGCCGCGCGCCTTCGGCACCAGGTAAGGGGCGTTGGTCATCGATTCCATGCCGCCCGCCACCACCACGTCGGCGCTGCCGGCCAGCAAGGTGTCATGCGCGAACATGGTCGTCTGCATGGCCGAGCCGCACATTTTCGACAGGGTCACGGCGCCCGTGGAATCGGGCAAGCCGGCCTTGCGCAAGGCTTGGCGCGCGGGCGCCTGGCCTTGGCCTGCCATCAGGCAATTGCCGAAATACACGTGTTCAACGGCGTCCGGCGCCACGCCGGCCCGTTCGACGGCGGCGCGGATGGCCACGGCGCCCAGGTCGCTGGCGGTGACGTTGGCAAAGTCGCCCTGGAAGGCGCCCATGGGGGTGCGCGCGGCACCGACGATTACGACTGGATCATTCATGTTGGATCTCCGGTTAAGGGTGGGGAGGGTGACTGCATACAAAAACGCAGGTGCTGCGGATACGGGAAGACGTCCTCGATATGGCCGTCTTCGATGCGCTGCTTGCGCGCCTGCCAATATTGCGCCGTCAGCAGGTCGGCATGGTGCTGCATGAAATAGCGGCGGATGCGGGGATTGCCCAGCAGGAAGGTGCCGAATTGTTCGGGAAACACGTCGTGCTTGCCGATGGGATACCACGGTTCGGCCGACATTTCTTCCTCCTCCGTGCGCGCCTCGGGGATGACGCGGAACTGGCAATCGGTGATGTACTCGATTTCATCGTAATCGTAAAAAACGACGCGCTGATGACGGGTCACGCCAAAGTTTTTATACAGCATGTCGCCGGGAAAAATATTCGCCGCCACCAATTCCTTGATGGCGTTGCCGTACTCCACGATGGCGTGTTCGACCAGGTCGTCGCGGCCGTCCTTTTCAGCATTGCTCAGCCACATGTTCAGCGGCACCATGCGCCGTTCGATGTACAGGTGGCGGATGATGATCTGCTCGTGGTCTTCTTCAATCAGCGAGGGGGCGAACTGTTTCAGCTCGGCCAGCAATTCCTCGGCAAAACGGGCGCGGGGAAAGGCCACGTTGGAATACTCGAGCGTGTCGGCCATGCGGCCCACCCGGTCGTGGTGTTTCACCAGCAAATACTTTTGCTGGACTTGCGCGCGCGTGGTTTCCTTGGGCGGCGGGAAAAAATCCTTGATGACCTTGAAAACATACGGAAACGAGGGCAGGGCAAACACCAGCATCACGAGGCCGCGGATGCCGGGCGCGCTTTCGAAGTGGTCCGACGAATGTTTCAGATGCTGCAGGTAGTCGCGGTAAAACAAGGTCTTTCCCTGTTTTTGCAAGCCCAGTATCGTATAGATTTCGCTGCGCGGTTTGCGCGGCAGTAAGCTGCGCAGGAATTGCACATAGGCCGACGGCACTTCCATATCGACCAGGAAATACGCGCGCGTAAACGAAAACAGCACGGCGATCTGCTGGTGCTCGAACAGCACCGTGTCGAGCACGAGCTTGCCGTGGCGGTTGTGCAGGATGGGCACGACGAACGGATATTCGCGGTTGCCATTGATGCCCTTGCCGACCAGATAGGCGCCCTTGTTGCGGTAGAACAAGCTGGTCAAGACCTGGATCTGGTGGTTCGGTTCAAGCCGCTCGCCGCCGAACAGCTGCTGCAGCCGCGCTTCCACCTGCGCCACGTCACGTTCGAGGTTGGCAAATGCGCAGTCCAGCTGGAAGTTGCTCACCATGCGCGTCAGGGTGTGGCGCAAGCCATCCTGGCCCGGGTAATACACGCGGTAGGTGGGGACGGGATCCTGCGTTTCGATGTATTCGGTGGAAACGACGGGGCGCACGAAAATATAGTCGTTATTGAAATACGTGCGGTGCAGGATGTTGCAGCAGACGGAATTGAAGAAGGTTTCCGCCAGTTCCGGCTGCTTGTGTTCCGTCAGCATGCCGATGTAGTGCAGCTTGAGTTCGCGCCACACTTCGTCGCTCAACTCCGACTCTTCGTACTCATCTTCGAGCATCTGCACGCATTCCTGCACGCGCTTGTCATAAAAATCGATGCGTTCGCGGGCCGCCGTCTGCGCCGCGGCCCAGGCGCCTTGCTCGAAATACTGCTTGGCTTGCTGGCTCGTTTCGCGGAACAAACGGTAATGCTTGTCGAAGCCGTCGCGGATGGTGCGCGCGATATCGAATGCAATCTGGGAAGAGAGCAATTTCGGGAAGGCAATGTGCGTCATATCTGTGCTCGCATGAATGGCTCATCACCCAGTCGATCGTCGCGCGCCCGTGCTTACTTGGTTTCCGCAAACAGTTCGCGGCCTATCAGCATGCGGCGGATTTCGCTGGTCCCGGCGCCGATTTCATACAGCTTCGCATCGCGCCACAGGCGGCCGGCCGGATACTCGTTGATGTAGCCGTTGCCGCCCAGGGCCTGGATCGCTTCACCCGCCATCCAGGTGGCCTTCTCCGCACTATACAGAATGGCGCCGGCCGCATCCTTGCGCAACTGGCGCACGGCTTCCGGTGTGGTGGCGCGGTCGCAGGCCTGGCCCACGGCATACACATAGGCCTTGCACGCCATCATGGTCGAATACATATCGGCCAGCTTACCTTGCATCAACTGGAATTCACCGATGGCCTGGCCGAATTGCTTGCGGTCATGCACGTAAGGTACGACCAGGTCCATACAGGCTTGCATGATGCCCAGCGGTCCGCCGGACAGCACGGTGCGCTCGAAATCGAGGCCCGACATCAGCACGTTGACGCCCTTGCCCAGGCCGCCCAGCACGTTTTCGGCCGGCACTTCGCAATCCTGGAACACCAGTTCGCCCGTGTGCGAGCCGCGCATGCCCAGCTTGTCGAGCTTTTGCGCGATGGAAAAGCCCTTGAAATTCTTTTCGATCAGGAAAGCCGTCATGCCGCGCGGACCCGCTTCCAGGTCGTTTTTCGCGTACACCACCAGCACGTCCGCGTCGGGGCCGTTGGTGATCCACATCTTGGTGCCGTTCAAGACCCAGCGGTCGCCCTTGAAGTCGGCGCGCAGCTTCATGCTGACGACGTCCGAGCCCGCGTTCGGTTCCGACATGGCCAGGGCGCCGATGTGTTCGCCCGTGATCAGTTTCGGCAGGTACTTGGCTTTTTGCTCGGCCGTGCCGTTGCGCTTGATCTGGTTTACGCACAGGTTCGAGTGGGCGCCGTAGGACAGGCCGACGGAAGCCGAGGCGCGCGAGATCTCTTCCATGGCGATGATATGCGCCAGGTAGCCCATGCCGGCGCCGCCGTATTCTTCGCTGACGGTGATGCCGAGCAGGCCCATGTCGCCCATCTTGCGCCACAGGTCCATGGGGAACTGGTCCGTACGGTCGATTTCGGCCGCGCGCGGCGCGATTTCGGCGGCGGCAAATTGTTGGATCGCTTCGCGCAAGGAGGCGATGTCGTCGCCGTGGTCAAAGGTCAAGCCTGGGAGATGGAGCATGTCGTCCTCGTCGTCGTTATAAGTGTGGCGGTCATGGGTGCCGGGTCAGTGAAGCTATGATACTCAGTTGTGACGTTTACGTAAACGTAAAGTGAGGCGTGTAAAGCGCTGTGTGTGGTAAGCGCCGCCGCATCGATTTAGTTTGTTTGCGCCTTATCAAGGTTCAAGTCCGCCAGCATGCGCGCGCACGCGTCTTCATGTGCACTGATTTCCGCCAGCGCCATTTCGATATCGATGCGTTGCTGCTCCAGGGTCTGCCGGTGCTGCGCCAGCACGCCCAGGAAGCGGTCCATCTGCGCGCGCGTGTCCTTCGGCGATTCGTACATATCGACCAGGCTCTTGATCTCCGACAACGCCAAGCCCAGGCGCTTGCCGCGCAGGGTCAGTTTCAAGCGGGTGCGGTCGCGCGGCGTGTAGACGCGGCTGCGTCCGCCAGCGCCTTCGCGTTTCGGGCTGAGCAAGCCTTGGTCTTCATAGAAACGGATGGCGCGCGCCGTGATGTCGAATTCCCGCGCCAGTTCGGTAATCGTATAGGTCGTCATGGGTGCGGGCGGTGTCGGTTGCATGGATGGTCGGTCGCTGGAAGGGGGCTGAGAGGCAATGGGTGGCAAAGTGCCGTTTACGTCAACGTCAATACTATTGTAGCGTGCCCTGCCCGTGCTGCAACAAAGAAAAGAGAAGGCGTGAACGGGAGAATTTGGCGAATCAGGCAACAATTACTGAAAATAAATTGATTCTTCTCGCACAAACGCGCTTAAGATCGAGAGTTGGTGGCCAAGATGACACCAAAAAGAGCTTTCCTGGCATAACGGCGACATTCTTTTCGCTGCGATGGCAGTAGAATTTTTAGGCGCAGATTCTTTCCAATAGGCACGGTCGAAAAACAACGTTTCACCATGAGCACGTTGTTGATGTCGTTTCTATATTGGAAACAAAATGGCCCTTCTGAAAACTTTGTCTACAAGAAATTGTATGACATGGGCATTGCATGTATCGGTAGAGGAGGGCATTATCCGATACCGTACGTTGTAATGCCAAACCGAGGCTTTGAATCGTGCTGCAGTGCGAAAATCAAGGCTAGCCGCGAATTTGACCCGAAGCCACGCAGAATCGCAAGAGAAAATTCGGCCCACTTTTTGACCTGAAAAGCCCGGCCGGAGTGTTAATTGTTAATTGATACTCTTTTCAAATGTAACAATCTGTATGGTCATTCAAGAAACTGACTTTCATGTTACAACATGAAATAGTACACCTATGAATTCTTCTAACGAACGCGAAAGCTTCAGCCAGCGACTTCAGTTGGCTCTCAAAAACGCCCATTATTCTCCAGACAGCCCGACCAGACTGGCCCGGGAATTCAATATCCGTTTCGACGGGCGCCCGATTACCGTGCATGCAGCTAGGAAATGGTTAGTAGGTGAAGCAATTCCGACGCAAGAGAAATTGCGCATGATTGCCCAATGGTTGGGCGTTCCGGCGGAATGGTTGCGTTTTGGCGGCCCGGAAAGCGCCACGCCGAATGGCGAAGCGGGCAGCGCTTTGTCGCGTTTTGAGTCCGCCGATGTGAAATTGATTGCCGATTTGCAAAGATTAGATGAACATCATCGTCAAATCGCGCGAGAATTTATTCGCATGCTGGTCCGAGTCAACTACCAAAAGTAAGCATCCAGGCCCTCCCCGGCCGGCGCCGTCCGCCTTTCGCTGGCGGTGCTCCTCCTGTCCTTTTATTTGCGCAAGGTCATACTGGAGACATGATTTTGCCGCACAATAAGACCTCGCATGTTGCGCTGCAGCGGAATTATTTGACAATAATCCCGCGTGCGGCGGCGCAGCGGCCAATACCAGCGCATAATCACATCAGAAGCAGCCAGTTCATCCACTACGGAGCCGAGCATTTGAGCCGTCTTATGAAAAGTAACTACAGCAATACCGCGCAGCTGAAGGACTTGATGACCGTGCCCCCCATGACTGCCGCGCAACATGCGGAAGTGATGCGCAAACGGATCGCCCACCGCAGGATGGTTGAAGAAGCCAGGGATTTGAAGCAGGCAAGTGCCCATCAGTTCGACAAGAGGTGAGGGGTGCCTGACCAAAGCTACTGCGCGTCGCGCTTTGCGGCCGGCGATGCTCACCGTGCTTCAGCACGGTTGCGCTTCTCGGCCACAAATCACTGACGCTCGCTACGCTTTTGTCACGCATCGTGGCGTGCGTAGTTGGTGATGTAGTCTGTTAGTTTGTTGCTGATGGGTCTGGCGTTTTCAAACCATTCCACCGCGGCGCCAAGGCGTGCTCGATGCCGAGCAGGTCGATGACGCGCGCCACCGTATGGTCGACCATCTCCGCAATGCTCTGCGGGTGGTGATAAAAGCTCGGTAAGGGCGGGAAGATGATGCCGCCCATTTCGGTCACGGCCGTCATATTGCGCAGGTGCGCCAGGTTGAACGGCGTTTCGCGCACCATCAGGATCAGGCGGCGGCGCTCCTTGAGCACGACATCGGCTGCCCGCGTGATCAAATTATCCGACAAGCCGTGCGCCACGGCCGCCAGGGTCTTCATCGAGCACGGTGCGACGACCATGCCATCCGATTGAAACGAGCCGCTGGCGATACTCGCGCCGATGTCGCGCAGCTTGTGCACCACGTGCGCCTGCGCTTCGACTTCCTTGCGCCCCACGCCCGTTTCCTGGTGCAGGGTCAATACGGCCGCATCCGACAAGACCAGATGCGTCTCGACGCCGGGGATGGCGCCTAGCAATTGCAGCAGCCGCAAGCCATACACGGCGCCCGTGGCGCCCGTGATGGCCACGACGATACGGCGCGGCCGCTGCGTTTGGCTATCAGGCATCCAGCAGGGACTTCAGTTCGCCCGATTCAAACATTTCATTCATGATATCGGAACCACCGATGAACTCGCCTTTGACATACAGCTGCGGAATGGTTGGCCAGTTCGAGTAATCCTTGATGCCTTGGCGAACTTCCGGGTCATCCAGCACGTTGACGGTGGCGATGTTTTCCACGCCGCACGCTTTCAGGATCTGGATGGCGCGGCCGGAAAAGCCGCACTGCGGGAACTGGGCCGTGCCCTTCATGAACAGCACGACTGGCGTGTTCGTCACGGTTTCTTTGATCCAGGTTTGTACGTCGCTCATAGCTGCCTCTGATGGGGTAAATAAATAGATGCCGTCATTTTATAAGAAAACGCCGGCACGGGTATGCGCTCAAGTCATAAATTGGGCAAGTCAGCCACGTTGACGCTTATAAGGTCTTGCCCAGGCAGGTCGATTGTGCCGCACCCACGTATTTTCCCCAGGCAATGACGGGTGCATAGCCGTGTTTGGCATAAAACGCCACGGCGCGGGTATTCGCCACGCGCGTGGACAGGTGCAGGGCCTGGTAGCCATGCTGGCGCGCCTGCGCCTCGACATGGGCCAGCAGGGCCGCGCCCACGCCAGTCGAACCCGGGCGCGCATACATACGTTTGAGTTCGCCTACGACGCTGTCCGCTTCGCCCAGCGGGCGCAAGGCGGCGCAGCCCAGCAGTTCTCCAGCCGTATCGCGGACCAGGTAAAAGCCGCCGCGCAAGGTTGCCGCCTCGACATCGAAGGAAGAACGGCCACTGTCGCCATTGAGGCGCAGCAGCGCGTCCGACAATGCGTCGAGCAGCAGCTGCGCTTCCACGCTGGCGGCGTCCACCGCCAGGATGACGAGATCATGCCTGGCGGCCATGGACTTAGCCGCGCAGTTTGGCGAACGCGGCGGCCATGCTGCCGGCAGGCTCGGGCGCGTTGCGCGATTGCGACTGGTGCTGCGCCATGCTGCGGCGGTCGTTGCGGTCGCCACGTTGCTCGGGCTTGCTGCCCGCTTGCGGCGCGCTGTCCGTCAAACGCATGGTCAGCGCGATGCGCTTGCGCTTCTCGTCGACTTCCAGCACTTTCACGCGCACGACCTGGCCAGCCTTGACCACCGTGTGCGGATCTTTCACGAACGTGTTCGACAGGGCCGAGATGTGCACGAGGCCATCCTGGTGCACGCCGATATCGACAAAAGCGCCAAAGGCGGCCACGTTGGTGACCACGCCTTCGAGAATCATGTCCGGGCGCAAGTCGCGGATTTCTTCCACGCCTTCCTTGAAGGTGGCGGTGGTAAACTCCGGACGCGGATCGCGGCCCGGCTTTTCCAGTTCCTTCAAAATATCGGAAATGGTTGGCACGCCAAACGTTTCATCCGCGTACTTTGCCGGGCTCAAGGTTTTCAGCAAGGCCGTTTCGCCGATGACGGCCTTGATATCCTTCTTGATGTCCGCCAGGATCTTTTCCACCAGCGGGTACGATTCCGGGTGGACGGCCGAGGCGTCCAGCGGATTCTCACCGCCCATCACGCGCAGGAAGCCGGCCGCCTGTTCGTATGTTTTATCGCCCAGGCGCGGCACGGCTTTCAAGGCTGCGCGCGAAGTGAACGCGCCCTTCATGTCGCGGTAGGTGACGATGCTTTGCGCCACGCTGGCCGACAGGCCGGACACGCGCGCCAGCAGGGGAGCGGACGCCGTATTGACGTCCACGCCGACGGCATTCACGCAATCTTCCACTACCGCATCGAGCGAGCGGGCCAGCTGGCTTTGGCTCACGTCATGCTGGTACTGGCCCACACCGATCGATTTCGGGTCGATTTTCACCAGTTCGGCCAGCGGGTCTTGCAGGCGGCGCGCGATCGAGACGGCACCGCGCAGCGACACATCCATGTCCGGCAATTCTTTCGAGGCGAATTCGGACGCCGAATACACCGACGCGCCCGCTTCCGAGACGACGATCTTCGTCATCTTCGCTTCCGGATGCTGCTTGATCAGGTCCTGCGCCAGTTTATCGGTCTCGCGCGAGGCCGTGCCGTTGCCAATCGAAATCAAGGACACATTGTGCTTGGCGGCCAGGCGGCCCAGGGTGTGCAGCGAGCCGTCCCAGTCGTTCTTCGGCTGGTGCGGGTAGATCACGGCCGTGTCGACCACTTTACCGGTGGCATCGACGACAGCGACCTTGACGCCCGTGCGCAGGCCCGGATCGAGACCCATGGTGGCACGCTGGCCAGCCGGTGCGGCCAGCAGCAGCGCCTTCAAATTGGTGGCGAACACGTTGATCGCGTCGAGTTCCGAGCGTTCGCGCAGCGCGCCCATCAGTTCCGTTTCCAGGTGCATGAAGCTTTTCACGCGCCAGGTCCAGCGCGCCGTATCAAGCAACCATTTGTCGGCTGGACGGCCGAGGCTCTTGATGCCGAAACGGGCGGCGATGCGGCCTTCGCACGGATTGTGCGGCGCATCCCATTTCGGTTTTTCCGCTTCCGTATCCAGGCGCAGGGTGACGTCGAGGATGCCTTCGCGGCGGCCGCGCAACAGCGCCAGCGCGCGGTGCGAAGGGACGGTCGAGATGGTTTCCGAGTAATCGAAGTAATCGGCGAATTTTTCGCCTTCGTCCTGCTTGCCTTCCACCACTTTCGATTCGACGATGCCGTGTTCCTGCACGTATTCGCGCAAGGTTTGCAGCAGGGTCGCGTCTTCGGCGAAACGCTCCATCAGGATCTGGCGCGCGCCGTCGAGGGCCGCCTTGGTGTCAAGCACGCCCGGGTTGTTGCCGTCTGCACTCGTAAACGCGTCGCGCAGGAACTTGCCCGCTTCCGTTTCCGGCGTCAGTTCCGGGTTCTCCAGCAAGCCGTCGGCCAGCGGCATCAGGCCCGCTTCGATGGCGATCTGCGCCTTCGTGCGGCGCTTTTGCTTGTAGGGCAGGTACAAATCTTCCAGGCGCGTCTTGTCTTCCGCGTGCATGACGGCGTCCAGCAGCTCGGGCGTCATCTTGTTCTGTTCCGTGATCGACGCCACGATGGCGGCGCGCCGCTCTTCCAGCTCGCGCAGGTAGCGCAGGCGCTCTTCCAGCAGGCGCAGCTGGATATCGTCGAGGCCGCCGGTCGCTTCCTTGCGGTAACGGGCGATGAAGGGCACGGTGGCGCCTTCGTCGAGCAGTTCGATGGCGGCGGCAACCTGCACCGGTTTGGCGGCAAGTTCAAGGGCAAGACGTTGTTCGATAGTGGGCAGCATGGTTGTTTCCAGAGCGATCAAGCCTGGAATGATACGCAATCGGCGCGATTGCGCAATCTTGACAGCGCAAATGGACTGTGCGTTGACAAGCGGCCTAGCGCGCCGGCAGCAGCGGACTGGCGGGCGCGGGAGCTGGCGGCCTCTGCGGCGTGACGGATTTGCCAAAGGCATTGCCCATGCGGTGTTCGAGGGCGGCGCGGTTGTACAGGCCCAGCTGGTTCGACGGGCGCTGCATGACCGCTTCCGCGCCGGACAAGGTGGGTGGCTGCCGGTTCATGGCGTTGCTATTCGGCAATAATTTTTCATTCAGGCAAGACATCGATTGCGCGCGCTGGCCATTGACTTCCACCTCCACGCAGCCCTTATCCGGTGCGGCGGCCTTCACGACGACGGTGTGCTCGTCCGCCTGCGCGGGCAGGGCGGCGCAAGCGAATAAAACAGTCAAGAACAGGCGTGCCATGGCGGCTCCCGGAACGGTGGAATCAGCGTCCAGCATAGCAAAGTCATGTGTCGCGGCGATGACACAGGCCGGGGTGCGGGCTGATGCCATGTCATGCAGTTGTCATTTT
The DNA here is from genome assembly GCF_051380835.1 of Janthinobacterium aestuarii. NCBI lineage: Bacteria > Pseudomonadati > Pseudomonadota > Betaproteobacteria > Burkholderiales > Oxalobacteraceae > Janthinobacterium > Janthinobacterium aestuarii. The sequence goes on along the minus strand of NZ_JBNYXU010000012.1, from coordinate 198,257 downwards.
ATGAAGCTACCATCTTGCCATTCTGCTTGAACTATTGCAGTCAAGACACTTCATGAGCAGGACTTTTCGTTGCGTCCCCTGGAAAATGACACTAAGCCACCGCCGCGCCGCAAAGGGCAATGCCCTGTCCGCCTGCTTGCTGATGACATTGATGACGTTGATGACATTCGTGCGGCCGGCTGCGGGCGCGGACGGTGCTGACGCCGCCGCGCACGCAACCCTGCGCTTCGACTTGCCCGCCCAGCCGCTCGATGCGGCCCTGGTGGCGTTTGGCGAAGTGACCGGATATTCCGTGCTCGTCAGCAGCGAGCTGGCGGCCGGCAGGGTGGCGGCGCCCGTGCGCGGCGACTACACGCCGGCCGAAGCGCTGCAGCGTTTGCTGGTTGGAACCCAGCTGGGCGCGCGCTTCAGCGGCAGCAATGCGTTCACCTTGCTGGCGCTGGCCGATGCACCGGTGACGCCGGCGCCCGTACAGGCCGAAGCTGCCCCCGCCACCGTACCATTGCAAGGCTATGCGGCCGTCCTGCAGCGCTCGCTCACGCGCGCCCTGTGCCGTCTGCATCCGGACGCCTTCGGCCGCTACCGCCTGGCCTTCCAGCTATGGCTCGACGAGCGGGGCAAGGTGCGCGCCGTGCACGTGCTCGAACCGAGCGGCGTGGAACAGCGCGACCGCGCCGTGCTGCAGCGCCTGCGCAGCCTGCTGATGGATGGCGCGCCGCCGGCGGGCTTGCCGCAGCCGCTGACGATTTTACTGACGCCGCGGCCCGACCCGGATGCCGATTGCGCGCCCTACCTCTTGCCTGGGGCGCTTTGACCATGTCGGATTTGCTGAAAGCCACTTTGCGCAAGCTGTTCCTGGAACGCTACGGACAGTTTCGCCGCCATTTGCAGCGCCGCCTGGGCTCGGAAGACCTGGCCAATGACGCGCTGCATGAAACGTATTTGCGGGTCGAGCGGATGACGGCGCCCGAGGCGATCAGCTACCCGTCCGCCTACCTGATGCGCATTGCCATCAACATTGCAGAAGATCAACGCCGCGACAATGCGCGCCTGCTCAGCCTGCCCGATATCGACGACCTGTATGAGATGGCCGACGAGCTGGCCGACCCGGCCCGCACCTTCAGCGCGCGCGCCGAACTGGAAGAACTGGAACGGGCCTTGCAGGAGTTGCCGAAACGCCGGCGCGCCATCGTCATCGCCGCCCGCGTCGACCAGTTGCCGCACCGCGACATCGCCGAACGCTTTGGCATTTCCGCCCGCACCGTGGAGAAGGAATTGCGCGCGGGACTCGAACATTGTTGCGAACGCATGGGACGCGATTTCATCCAGCGCTTCGGTCCCGGCGCGGGAAAAACGTCTAAACATCATGATTGAACAAACGGAAGACGACATGGGTGTCATCCAGAAGGAAGCGCAGGCGTGGGTCGTGCGCCTGGCCTCGGGCCAGGTCAGCGAGCGCGACGCGCAAGTGTTCCGTCACTGGTGCGCGCGCAGCCGCAGGCATGCGACGGCGTTTGCCGAAGCGCGCGCCGTGTGGGGCGCCATGGCGCCGGCCGCGCGCGCCGTCAAGCGGGGGCAGGCGCCTGTCAACGTGGCGCGGCGCGCCTGGCTCGGCGGCGCCGTCGCTGCCTCGCTGGGCTTGCTGGTGCTGCGCCCGCCGACGGACCTGTGGCCGGCCGTGGCGGGTCTGGCCGCCGACTACGCCACGGGTACGGGCGAGCAGCGCGAAGTGGCGCTCGATGGCGGCGTGCTGGTGCAGATGAATACGCAGACGCGCCTCGACGCGTCACCCGTGCAGGACGGCGCCGCATCGCTGGTGCTGCTGGCCGGTGAAGCGGAATTCCAGGCCGGCGTGCGCGGCGCGGCCAGCGTGCGCGTGCAGGCGGGCGACGGCACGGTGTCGGCCGGCAGCGCGCGCTTCAATATCCGCCTGTTCGGCCAGGAAGTGTGCGTGACGTGCCTGGCGGGCCGCTTGCGCGTGGCGCAGGCCGGCAACGACGCGGAACTGGCGGCCGGCCAGCAGCTGCGTTACCGGCCCGAGCATTTCGGCATCGCCCGCGCGGTGGCCAAGGGCGACGTCAGCGCGTGGCGTCAGCGCCTGCTGGTCTTCAAACAAAGCACTCTGGCCGAGGTGGTGGATGAAGTGAACCGCTACCGTCCCGGCAAGCTGATCCTCAATGGCGACACCTTGAAACACACACGCGTGCAAGCGAGCTTTTCGCTCGACCGCCTCGACGACGTGATCGCCCTGATCCAGGACGCGTATGGCGCACGCGTGACGCGTTTGCCTGGCGGCATCGTGCTGTTTGGCTGAGCCCCGCCTTGGCGTGCCGAGGTGCTCAGCCAATTATGACATTTTCATGACCTTTTGCAGTCCCGGACCTTGTTCCCTGTCAATGCTGCTGGAAGCCGCGAATCAGTGCCTGCCGCCCGCCCCTGTGCGTGCCGCGCGCCGCCTCGCGATATCGGTCAGCAACGGAACATGAAAAGGGAATGTCGCCATGCAGCGAAGCAAGTCGGTCACGAAACACGCATCCTCCTCCGCCATGGCGGGCAGCCACAACGGGCGCCCGGTGCGCTTGAAACCGCTGGCGCTGGCCATCGCCATGCTGCTGCAGGCGGGCGGCGCGCAGGCGCAGCAGCCGTTCAGCGGCGCCTGGTTCGCGGGCAAGGGCGCGCAGCAGGGCACGGCCGCCGCCACGGGACGCTTGCCGAATGGCCAGCCGGCTACCTCGCTGAACAATCCTTTGCTGCAGCAGCAAAAGGCCGAAGGCAAGCTGCAGCAATCGCTGAACAATCTCTTGCTGGCCGCGCGCGGCATCGCCGCTGAACAGGCGGTGCAGGCGGCCGCGCGCCAGGCGGCGCTGGCCGCTGGTGGCGCGCCCGACGGCCTCGTCAAGGGCGGCTTGCAGGTCGACAGCAACAGCCTGACGGCAGGCTGGCTCAACGCCCAGGCGCCCGTGCAAACCCAGGCCGATGGCAAGACCGTCGTGAAGGTCGTGCAGACGGACGACAAGGCAATCCTGAACTGGGAAAGTTTTAACGTCGGCAAGAACACCACCTTGCAGTTCGACCAGAAATCGCACTGGTCCGTGTTGAACCGCGTCAACGATCCGCTGGCGCGCCCCAGCCAGATCCAGGGCCAGATCAAGGCCGACGGCACGGTGATGATCGTCAACCGCAACGGTATCGTGTTTACGGGCAGCAGCCAGATCGATACGCGCAGCCTGGCGGCGGCCGCCATGGGCATGAGCGACAGCCAGTTCAAGAGCGGCCTGTACGGCAAGACGCAGGGCACGGGCGCCGTGCCGACCTTCGCGAATGACTTGTTGCTGGGCCAGAATACTTTTACGCATGCGGCGGCCGAGGCGGACGTCGTCGTCGCCGCCGGCGCGCGCATCGACACGCGCAAGCCGCAAACGGTGACGGAAGGCGGCGGCTACGTGCTGCTGGCCGGCCGCGCCGTCGAGAATGCGGGCGCCATCACCACGCCGAACGGCCAGACCACCCTGGCGGCCGGCGACGCCATCGTCGTGCGCCAGGGCATGGGCACGGACAAGAACCAGTATTCGAGCACGCGCGGCAATGAAGTCGAGATGCTGCGCGTGGCCGACAGCGGCGCCGGCAGCGTCGTCAACAATGGCTTGATCCAGGCGGCCACGGGCGACATCACGCTCAGCGGCAATAGCGTGCGCCAGGATGGCGTGCTGTTGTCGAGCACGACCGTCAATGGCCGCGGCACGATCCACCTGGCGGCGGCGGGCGAGAACGCCGGCGTCACCCTGGCGCGCGGCAGCGTCAGCGCCATCGTCATCGACGACAACGGCGCCACGGCGCTCGACGTGCAGCGCGATACCTTGCTGAAAGACACGGGCAAGGGCACGGATACGCCACAAGACCGGCGCGACCAGTCGCTGGTGCGCATCGTTTCCGCCGGCAACATCGAGTTCGAAGGCGATTCGCTGACTCTGGCCACGGGCGGCCAGGTGCTGGCCGATGCGGCCCGCCGCAGCCACGTGGCGCGCGGCGCCGCCATCGACGTCTCCGGTGCCGTCGGCGTGAAGGTCGACATGAGCAGCAACAATGTGCTGATCAACGTGCAAGGCAACGAACAGCGCGACGCGCCGGGCAGCCGCGACGCCAAATACCTGAACAACAGCGACGTGTGGGTCGACCGCCGCGACTTGGTGCTGGTGCCGGCCGGCACCAACGGCTACGCCACGGACCGCTGGTACACGGCGGGCGGCTTGCTGGAAGTGAGCGGCTACCTCAATACCAGCGGCCACGGCATCGGCGAATGGGCGGCCCAGGGCGGCACCGTCGGCTTTGGCGGCGGCGAAGTGGTGACGCAGGCCGGTTCGCGCATCAATATCGCCGGCGGCTCGCTGGACGTGCAGACGGGCATGGTCAAGCAGACGTGGCTGAAAGGCGCCGATGGCGCGATGTACAAGCTGAGCACTGCCCCTGGCGACAATCTGTACACGGGCTTGTACCGCGGCTATGAAAGCACGCATGCGCGCTGGGGCGCGAACACGACGGAAACCCACGCGAATGCCTTGATCGGTCCACGCGAGCGCCTGGAAAACGGCTACACGGTGGGCCGCGATGCGGGCCGTCTGATCGTTTCCACGGGCGCCGCCGTGCTGGAAGGCGATATCGACACGTCCGTGTTCCAGGGCGAACGCCAGCAGCGCAAGCGCGATGACGGCGTCGATAGCTACAAGCAGTCGCAGACGTCGGCCGCGCGTGCCGGTCAATTGATCGTCGGCAAAATGACGCCCGTCTTCGATACGAAGGCGGGCCAGTTGCGCGACAGCCCGCAAGCCGTGCTGGAAAACGTCGAGATCGGCAAGGTGGCGCCCGTCGCCGATGGCCAGCTGCTCAGTGAAGCCTTGCCTGCCGCGCGCAGCAAGACCTTGCAGCTCGACGCGGACTGGCTCAACGGCCTGGAACTGGGCGCCCTGAATATCTACGCCTACGACAAGCTCGACGTCAACGCGGACGTGCGCGTGGCCGATGGCGGCGACATTGCCCTGCACGCCACCGACGTGGCCATCAAGGCCAATGTAAGCGCGCGCAGCGGCAGCATCGCCGCCGGTGACATCGTCTCGCGCTACCTGGCGAACGCGGGTGTCGGGTGGGTGGAAGGGACCGTGTCGCCGGAAGGGCGCGCCACGGGAACGGCGGGCGTGCGCGTGGCGCCCGGCGTGCGTCTCGATGCGCGGGGGCTGTGGAGCAACCTGGAGCTGGACCCGGGCGCGGTCGCCGGCCTGCCGTACGTGAATGGCGGCAAGGTCACATTGAAGAGTTCGGGCGGCATCGAGCTGGCCGGCGGCAGCGTCATCGACGTTTCGTCGGGCGCGGCTTTGATGAGCAATGGCAGCCTGCAGGGCGGGCGCGGCGGCGACATCGCCCTGGCCGTCGACTTGCCGCGCGAAAAAACGCCGACGGGCGCCTTGCTCAAGCTTGACGGCGAGTTGCGCGGCCATGGCGTGAAGGGCGGCGGACGCCTGACGATCGACAGCGGCACGGCCGTCAGCATCGGCGGCAAACTGCAGGACGGGGATGTGCTGCCAGGAGGAAGCAGCGCGCCCGTCGGCCTGCGCCTGGCCGATGAGTTTTTGATTGCCAAGGGCGAGAAGATTCCCTTCGATTTTGCGCTTACCAGCAGCCTGATCAAGCCGGGCCAGATCCTGGACCAGCCCGTGACGGTCGACGTGTCGGCGCAGAAACCGCTGGTGCTGGGGAGTGACCTGCTGGTGCCGCCGGGCGCGAACGTCGTCATCGACGGCACGACGTATGTCTGGGGCGGCTCCGTCGCGCCGGCCGGCAGCGTGGTGACGGCCATCAATGGCCTCGCTACGGGATTCGAGGTCTCGGCGGCGGCTTTCCCGAACGGCTTGCCCATCTTGCCGATGACGACGCAGTATGCTGCCGGCAGCATCGCCGCCGACGACGTGCACGCGCCGCGCGGCGCGCTGCTGCCGACCGGCACCATGCTGGGCCGTGACGTTGCCGTCCAGCCCATGCTGGCGCTGGACGCCAGCCTGTTCCAGAGCGGCTTTGCCGACTACGCCGTCACGGGCCGCGACGGCGTCGTGGTGGTCAAGGATGCGTATATCGATGTGAAAATGCCCGTGCTGCGCTTCAATCCCGCTACCGGCCACACGGTGGCGAGCGGCACGGATCCGGCTGCCGCGCTGGAAGTGTGGACGCCAGAGCTGTACCAGGAAGATGCGCGCAAGGGCCGCTTGACGCAGCGCGCCGGCGCCGATCTGACGCTGGCGGCCGGCAGCCCGTACGTGAAGGGCGCTCTGGCCGTGGCGCAAGGCGCCGTCGTCACGGTCGATCCTGGCCGCCAGATCAGCATGACGAGCAATGGCCAGGTCAGCATCGACGGCCGACTCGACGCCTGGGGCGGCAAGATCGCCATCCTGCCCGGCACGTTTGGCACGGGCAGCGATGCCGATGTGCCGAACGGCAAGGGACAAGCCACGTCGATCTGGATCGGCGAACACGCCGTGCTCGACGTCGCGGGCCGCGCCACCGTCGCCACCGACATGCGCGGCGGGCGCTATGGCCGCGCCGACAAGGGCGGCAGCATCGAAATCGGCGCCCGCTACAAGGCCGACGCGGCCAGCGTCGACGCGGTCGATGCCTTTGTCGTCGTGCGCCCGGGTGCGCTGCTCGACGCCAGCGGCGCGCAAGCCACTTTGGACTTGCCGAACCAGGGCGCCGTCAACGTGGCCGGCAGCGGCGGCTTGATTTCGCTCAGTTCGTACAACGGCATCTTTGCCGATGGCACGCTGCGCGCGGTGGCCGGTGGCGCCGGGGCGGCCGGCGGCACCCTGGCGATGGCGCTGGACACGCCCAATTATGGCCAGGTGAACCGCCAGACGCTGGAAGGCGATGGCGTCGACAATGCGGTGCGGGTACCGCGCGAATTCGTGCTGGCGCAAGTGCAGGGCGACAGCGTCTTGCCGGTTGATTTGCGTGCCGGCCAGCAGGATGAAGCCTTGCGCTACGGCAGTGCGCGCCTGGGCGCCGACCGCGTGCGGGCGGGCGGCTTCGATAACCTGGCCATGCATGTGAACGGCATGCTCAGCGTCGATGGCGACGTCAGCCTGGCGCTGGGCCAGAGCTTGCGCCTGAGCGCCAGTTCGCTGGGCCTGGCGCAGCAGCCGCCGCAGACGCCACAGCCCGATGCGAACGGCCAGGACAAGTTGGCTAGCCTTGCCAGCCAGGTGCGCCTGGCGGCGCCGTATGTGCGCCTGGGAACGGCCGCGCGCGCGCAGAAAGACAATTACATCGTGCCCAATGCCGTGAAGGGCTCGAAAAACTCGGGTAAGGGGCGCGGCATGCTGGGTGTGCCGCTGGTGGCCGACGGCTCCCTGCTGCAGATCGATGCGGGCATGCTCGATCTCGCGGGCGAGGTCAACATGGGCACGCGCGGCGAAATCGTGCAGAGCAGCGGCACGCCGCTGGCCGTCGAACGCGATGCCTTCGAACAGCTGACCCTGAACAGCCGCGGCGACTTGCGCATGTCGAACAACGCCGCCCTGTACCAGCCGGGCAATGCCACTCTGGTCGCCGCGCAAATCTACCCGGCCACGGGCGACAGCGGCATGGTCACGGTGGGCCAGAGCAGCCGGGTCGACGAGTACGGCAATGTGCGCGTCACGCTCGATCCGCTGCGCACGCTCACTGTTGAGCGCAGCGCCGGCAGCGCCACGCCCAACCAACCGTTTTCAGTGTTCGGCAGCCTGAGCCTGGTCGCGCCCACCATCAACCAGCACGGCGTGCTGCGCGCGCCGCTGGGCCAGATCACCCTGGGGGCCGAAGGCTTTGAAGCCAATACGGGCCACGTCAATCTGCTGCCGGGCAGCCTGACGTCCGTCAGCGCGAAAGGCTTGGCGATGCCGTACGGCGGCACGCTCGATGGCCTCAGCTACCTGTATGACGGCAACGACGTCGTCTTCAAGGGCGTGGGCAACGGCCCCGAGATCGCCTTGGTCGGCGCCGCCGTCGACGTGCAAGCAGGCGCCGTGCTCGACCTGTCGGGCGGCGGCACCCTGACGGGTGCGGCCTTCCTGGCCGGACGGGGCGGTTCCACCGATGCGCGCCTCAATCCGCTGGTGCAGATGAAGCCGAATGGCGGCTTTACCTTGCCCGGCCTGAATACCAATCCCGTATACGCCATCATTCCCGGCGTGCAGCCGGACGTGGCGCCGTTGATGGCCGAGCAGGGCGCGGGCAAGCCGGCCGTGGGGCGCCAGATCACCATAGCCGCGGGCGTGCCCGGCCTGGCGGCCGGCACCTACACTTTGCTGCCGTCGAATTTCGCCTTGCTGCCGGGCGCCTTCCGCGTGGAGCTGAACGGACTGGCCGGTGCCGTCGAGGCGGGCGGCACGGTGGCCATGCGCAATGGTTCGTATGCGACGGCGGCGCAGACGGGCATCGCCGGCACGGCCATCCGCGACGCCGTGCCGAGCCAGGCCATCCTGACGCCGGCCGACGTGCTGCGTACCTACTCGCAATACAATGAAACGGGCTATGCCGCCTTTGCCGTGGCGCAAGCCACGCGCGACGGCGTGCCGCGCACCACGCTGGAACGCGACGCCAAGGGCGTGCGGGTGCAACTGATCGCCCCGTCGCTGCACAGCATCGAGAATAACCACACGCCATTGATGATGGATGGCAGCGCCCTGTACACGCCGGCCGAGGGCGGCTTCGGCGGCTCGCTGCTGCTGGGCACGGGTGGCCATGCGGGTACCCGCTATCAAGTGCTGGCCGACGGCACGGCAGCGCAGGCGGACTTCGATGGCGTCTCCGTGCACGCTTCGCAAATCAATGCCTTCGGCGCCCAGCGCCTGGGCATCGGCGGCTTGCCGCGCGTCACCTACAGCGATTTCGCCACGGGTACCAATCAGCGGGCCAATATCGCCGCCATCAACGAATCGGCGGGCGGCATCGTGCTGCGCGACGGTGCCGTGCTGAAGGCGGCCGAAGTGTTCCTGGTGACCACGAAAACCGACGACGGCATCTTCCTCGAGCAAGGTTCCGGCATCAATACGCTGGGCCGCGGCAAGGCGGCCTGGGATTCGCGCGACGGCTTTGTGTACCAGCCGATGGGCAGCGTGCTGGCCGTCTCGAACGGCTGGCTGGACATGCTGCCGGCCGTGCGCACGCCGTCCGATTCGGATGGCCCCGGCAGCATCGACATCGGTACGTGCGCCAAGGCGGGCGGCGCCTGCGCGGGCACCACCTCGCTGTATTCGGAAGGCACCATCGCCGCCGTGACGGAACGCGCGTTTACCCTGCGCGACAACGTGCGCTACGGCACGCGCAACCTGGTGCTGGGGATGGGGGCTATCAATATCGGCAGCGCCGCGTCGCTGGCCGACGCCAGCGCCCGCGGCGCCCTGCCGGACGGCCTGGCGCTGAACCAGGACGTGCTCGACCGCCTGCTGCGCGGCGACACGAGCACGGGCGCGCCGGCGCTGGAAAGCCTGGGCTTGACGGCGCGCAATTCCTTCAACTTCTACGATTCGTCGCAGCTGTCGACCATCGATGCGGCGACGGGCAAGTCGTCGTTGTCGCGCCTGGTGCTCAACACGCCCGCCATCTACGGTTATGGCGGCACGGACGCGCTGGCGCGCATCCACACGGACACCCTCGTGTGGCAGGGCGCGACGAACGCGCCCGGCGCCGTCGTTGCCAACGGCCCCGGCACGGGCAGCGGCCGCTTGCAGATCGACGCCAAGCGCATCGAGTTCGGCTTCACGCCGGACAGCCGTCCCGACACCATCCACAACCTCGACCGTTTGATACTGGGCTTCGGCCAGGTGGCGCTCAATGCCAGCGAGCAGCTGACCGCCAACAACAAAAGCAGCCTGTCCGTCTACCAGTCGCAAAGCGCGTGGGATACGGCCACCAATGGCTACCGCTACAGCGGCGGCGATCTGCTGATCAACACGCCGCTGCTGACGGGCGCGGCCGGTTCCGTCAACCGCATCACGGCGGGCGGCGACCTCAAGGTGAGCGCGCCGGCCGGCGCGGCGGCCGCCACGCCGACGAACGCGGCGCTGGCCGGCGCCCTGGGCGCCGAAGTGGCGCTGAACGGCAACAGTGTCAGCGTGGATACGTCCGTGGTCTTGCCAAGCGGAAAACTGACCCTGTCGGCCGAGCGCGATGTGCTGCTGGGCGACAAGGCCAAGCTGGACTTGGCGGGCCGCAAGATCGATTTCTACGACACCAGCAAGTACAGCTGGGGCGGCGACGTGATCCTCGACAGCCGCGCAGGCGATGTGCGCCAGGCGGCCGCTTCCGTGATCGACGTGTCGGCCGTGAACAACCGCGCCGGCAAGCTGAGCGTGATGGCCACGGGCGACGCGGCCGGCACTGCCGACTTGCGCGGCAGCTTGCTGGGCGGCGCCAGCGGCCATTATGACGCGGGCGGCACTCTCGTGCCGTACGCGGCCGGCGGCGTGGAAATCCGCGCCCGGCAGATCGGCGACTTCGCCGGCCTGAACCAGCGCCTGAACACGGGCAAGGTATTCGGCAGCCGCAGCTTCCAGCTCAAGCAGGGCGATCTGACCATCGGCGACGAGGTCAAGGCGCGCGAAGTGAGCGTCTCCGTCGATGGCGGCAGCTTGACCGTGAGCGGCCGCATCGACGCCAGCGGCGAGCAGGTGGGCAGCATCCGTCTGGCCGGCCGCGACGGCGTCACCATCCAATCGGGCGCCGTGCTCGACGCGCATGGCACGGTGCTGCGCACAGATAGCTATGGCCAGGTGATCGAGGCGCCGAACCGCGCCGTCATCGAACTGGCCTCGCCTGGCGGCCGCCTGAGCCTGGAAAACGGCGCGCGTTTCGACCTGCGCAGCGGCGACAAGGGCGGCAACTACGGCAACTACGGCAGCATCGACCTGAACGCGCGCCGCCTCGGCGGCGCCACGGGCGACGATGTCGATATCGATGCGGCTGGCGCGCTGAACATCGCCGGCGCGCGCACCATCAACGTCAACGCTTTCTGGCAATACAAGGATGCCCCGGCCGGTACCGGCAAGGATGCGGACGGCCGCAGCTACCAGGGCATCAACCAGGCCTATCTGGACGAGAAACACGGGGACAGCCAGCTCTTCATGGCCCACGCGCTGGCCAACGGCAACTTGATGGACAGCAAATTGCGCGGCTTGCGTGGCGATGCCAACGCTTTCCACCTGCGCCCTGGCGTCGAGATCGTCAGCGCCGCGCCGGACGGCGACTTGCACATCGATGGCGACATCGACCTGTCGGGCCACCGCTACGACGGCGTCAATCCGCTGGCGCGCCTGAGCGGCGTGTACGGCTCGGGCGAGGCGGGCGCGCTGGTCGTGCGCGCCGGTGGCAAGCTCAGCGTCTTTGGCAGTATCACGGATGGCTTCGATACCCGCACCTTGCCCGTCACGTCGGACGACAAGGGTTGGCAGCTGGTGAAGGGCCGCTTGCCGTGGGGCGGCGAAGTCGTCGTACCGCAAGCGGGTCTGGTGACCCTGGCCGAAGACACGTATTTCCAATCGGGCACGAGCGTCAATTTCGCCGTGCCGATGAAGGCCATGCAGCTGCGCGGCGGCACCTTGCTGGCGGCGCGCGCCACCTTGACGGCGGAATTGAACTTGCCTGCCGGTAGTGTGCTTGGCGGTGCCGTGCGCGATGCCGACGGCAAGGTGCTGTACGCGGCCGGTACGGTCTTGCCGAAGGCGCTGGCCTTATCGAGCGGCATGCAGCTCGATCCCGGCCTGCGCCTGCCCGGCGCGGCCAGCGTGGCGGCCATGCTGTGGCCGGCAAACGTGGCCTTGCCTTTCCCGGAAGGCAAGCCGCGGGACACGGGCGATAGCGTCAATCCCGTCAACGGCGTGGTGCTGGCGGCGGCGCTGGCGCTGGACAAGGGCAGCGTGCTGCCGGCCGGCACGCTGGTCAAGCTGCCTGGCGACGCGACCATGGTGGCGCTGCGCCCTGCCGACGGCGCGGGCAAGCAGGGCCGCAACCTGGCGCTGGCGCCCATGCTGGCCCAGGGTTCGCAAGCGTGGTCGCTGCGCCTGGTGGGCGGCGCCGATACTGCCGCCGCCGATACGCGCGCGCTGCGGCCGCATGCGAAGGACGCCCATCTGATGCTGGCCGATACGCATTACGGCATGGAGGAACGGACGTCGGTCAAGCCGGGTACGGGCTTGCCAGGCACTTATATTTTCAACGAGTACGCCACCATGTTGGGGTACCCGGAAGGCGAGGTCGATATCGCAACGTGGTTTGGTACCGAAGCGAACATGCTGGAGAGTTATGCGGATCTGGTGACCAAGATTGCCGACGGCACGCCGCCCGAAATGGTGACCAAGGATGAGCCGGCGCGCCAGCTCCTGTTCAGCGTGCTGCGCACGGGCACAGGCGACCTCGATTTGCTCGCTGCCGGCGATTTCGACATGCGTTCGCTGTATGGCGTCTACACGGCGGGCACGCAGTCGGCCTCGCCGCTGGTCGATGGCAAGGATCTGTTCAACCTGCCGCGCGGCCTGAACGCCAAGGGCAAGCTGCTCGGCGCGCTGGGCGACGACAAGTTGACGCGTTTCGTCGATGGCGGCAGCGAGAGCCTGTACCGCGCCTGGTATCCCGAGCACGGCGGTAACCTGCTGCTGCGCGCCCAGGGCGACGTCAAGGGCGACACCGTGGGCACCGCCCAGCAGCGCCGCGAGGATGCCATCGGCACCCTGGGCGCGCAGCAGGACACCAGCGACATCGGCGCCTGGTTGTGGCGCCAGGGCAGCGGCAGCACGGGGGCGGGCGTGCCGACGGCATGGTGGATCAATTTCGGCACCTATGTCGCGCGTCCCGAAGGCGGCGACCTGTTTGCGGGTCTGCCGGTCGTGTCGGGCTTTACGGGCATCGGCACCCTCGGCGGCGGCAATGTGCTGCTGCAGGCGGGCGGCAACGCCGGCATGCTGACCTCGCGCGCCGATCCGGGCGGCGTGTTCGCGCCGCGCAGCCAGGGCCTGAACGTGGCCGTGGGCAGCACGGGCAGGGTCACGCCGGACGGCAAGCTGCTGCTGACGGGTGGTGGCGACCTCGACATCCGCATAGGCGGCGGGCTCAACCCTGTCGCCGAAGTGCGCAGCTTCGATGCCAACAGCGATGCCCCGAATGCCGACACGCGCTTCGAGCGCCAGTATCCGACGCTCAACAGCACCTTCACCAATCTGCGCGGCGCGCTGCGCATGGAGGCGGGCGCCGTGGGCGGCGTCGAACTGCGCTTCGACCGCGCCGATCCGAAGGAATCGCGGCCGTATGAAACGTATACGGCGGGCACGGCCATTGCCAGCGGCGGGCCCATCCTCGTGCCGGGCGACAGCGGCGTGCGCATCGATGCGCGCGGCGACCTGGTGCTGGGCGGTACGGCCGATGCGGGCCGCGTCAAGCAGTTGGGCAATGGTTCGCCGTTCAACTACCAGGGCGTCGAGCGCCAGGGCGAAGGCTGGAGCTGGTTCTCGCTGTGGACGCCGGCCACCGCCATCGACCTGTTCAGCGCGGGCGGCAATCTGACGCCGACGTCCGCCTGGATACAATCGGACATGGGCGATAACCACGCGCCAACGGATGCACGTTTTGTCATGCCGTCCGTGTTGCGCGCCGTGGCCGCCAGCGGCAGCCTGTATTACGGCAATGCCAGCCTGGGCAGGCTGAGCGAGGGCGGCAAGGTCGACATGCCGCAAAACGGCGTGATCCTGGCGCCGTCGCCGGTGGCGCCGCAATTTGTCAAGACGGGCACGGGCCAGCTGGAAATGCTGGCGGCCGACTCCATCCATGCGGCCGGCTATCCGATCACCGCATCGGGCGCCGATCCGCGCCTGTTGCCAAGTCCATTCAACCCGGGCTTCGTCGGCGCCCTGGACCCGGTCTGGTTCGGCCTGCTGCCCTTGCATAACGTCAGCGCCAACGGGCTGGCGCCCGGTGCGCTGAAATGGTTCGGTTCGTCGTCGAATGGCGCCAGCGAGGGCTCGCAGCAACTGTATCCGCTGTTCAGCATGACGGCGCCGACGGTGTCGGACTACGTGCCGGTGGGCCAGGTGCCCGCGCATTTCTATGCCAACAGCGGCGACATCGTCGGCCTGCGTACGGGCGGCATCGTGTACCGGGGAACACTAAAGGGCGAAACGGGCCCGCTGGGCGTGTGGTACGAAGGCGGCGGCGCCGTGGCCGTGCGGGCTGGGCGCGATATCGTCAATTCGGGCACGCCGCTCGGCAGCGTCGAAGGCGTGCCGGAAGGCGCGGCCGGATGGACCAGCCAGGGCTTTGTCGGCCGGCCCGATTTTCCGGACAAGCCGGTGGTCTCCGGCGTCTCGTCCGCGCGCGGCAATCTGTTCGTGCACCGCAATGCCGACGACGTCTCCGTCGTCAGCGCCGGGCGCGACATCCGCTACAGCACCTTCTATGTGGCGGGACCGGGCCAGCTGAACGTGAGCGCCGGGCGCGACCTGTATATGGCCGACAAGGCGGAATTGCGCAGCCTCGGTGCCATCGTCAACACCGGCCCCGGCGAACGCGGCAACGGCGCCGGCATCAGCGTGGCGGCCGGCGTGGGCCGCAATGGTCCCGACTATGCGGCCTTCGCGGCGCGCTACCTGGATCCGGCCAAGCTGGCCGACCCAGGCCGCCCGCTGGCCGACCAGGCCGGCAGCGCCGTGTATGTCTACGGCGGCAAGCTGACCCTGGCCGACTGGCTGCGCGGTCAGTTCGCCTACAGCGGCGACGAGGCGGGTGCGTCCGCCTTCCTCGGCACGAAACAGGCTGAACTGGAAAAGGCCGGCCAGCAGACGGGCGCCGTGCGGCGCGACCTGGCGCGCGAATATGCGCAGGTCAGCCAGCTGCACCTGGTGAACTGGCTGACGACGCGCTTCGGCGGCGACAGCGGCCTGGGCATCCGTTACGACCCGGCCACCGATGCGCGCAGCTTCTTTGCCGCCTTGCCGAAGGAGCAGCAGCAGGTCTACCTGAGCAATGTCTACTTTGCCGAACTGAAGGCGGCCGGGCGCGAGTACAACGATCCGGACGGCATGCGCCGCGGCAGCTACCTGCGCGGCCGCGAAGCGATCGCCACCCTGTTCCCGGCACAGGACAAGGCGGGCCAGAAGATCGAGTACCAGGGCGACCTGACGATGTTCAGCAGCGCGCTGTACACGGTCAACGAATACGACGGCGTTTACACGAAGCGGCCGGTCGCGGGCGTGCGCTACCTGAGCCCGCAGGAGTGGGCCGAGGCGGGCCGTCCGACGGTCAACGTGCCGCACGTGATCGTCAACGACGCGGGCATCCACACGGATGTCGGCGGCGATATCGGCATCACGGTGCCGGGCGGACGGGCGCTGATCGGCGTCGATGGCGGCTATGCGCCGGGCGAAGGCTCGGGCGTGCTGACGCAGGGCGCGGGCGAGATCCAGATGTATGCGAAGGACAGCATCCTGCTGGGCCAGAGCCGCATCTTCACCACCTTCGGCGGCAACATCCTGGCCTGGTCGGCCACGGGCGACATCAATGCGGGCCGCGGCACCAAGTCCACCGTCGTCTACACGCCGCAGCGCCGCACCTACGACAGCATCGGCCTCGTCAGCCTGTCGCCGAGCACGCCGGCCACGGGCGCCGGCATCGCCACCCTGAATCCGATCCCGGAGGTGCCGCCCGGCGACATCGACCTGATCGCCCCGCTGGGCAGCATCGACGCGGGCGAGGCGGGCATCCGCGTCTCGGGCAACGTCAACCTGGCGGCCTTGCAGGTGATCAATGCGGAAAACGTCCAGGTGCAGGGCAAGTCGGCGGGCCTGCCGGTGATCGCTACCGTGAATGTGGGCGCGCTCAGCAATGCCAGCGCGGCCGCCACGCAAGCCGTCACGGCGGCGCAAGACGTGCTGCAGCGCGAACGGGCCGCCACGCGCCAGGCGCTGCCGTCGCTGTTCACGGTGAAGGTGCTGGGCTTCGGCAACGAGCAGGCGGACGAAGCCGGTGCCGGCAAGCCTCAGGGCGGCGAGCCGCAGGCGTCCAGCTACCAGCCGGCCGGCGTGGTGCAGGTGCTGGGCGCGGGACCGTTGACGGCGCCGCAGTTGCAGGCGCTCACGCCGAACGAGCGGCGCGGCCTGCAGCCGTGAGTTTTATGAACATTTGATGACATTCGGCAGTCGTCGCGCGCGGCGGCTGTCTAGGCATCAGTAGATCAGCATTAACAGAAAAAACGCCGGCCCAGCGCCGCAACACAGGGCAACCGTTTGATTTTAAGGTGAATGGAAGATGCGTGAAATGACAACCAAGGGCAGGGGCGTGCCGCCAGCGGCGCCTGCAAGGGCCTTGACGATGCTGTGCCTGGCCATGCTGGCGCTGCCCGGCATGGCGCGTGCGCAGGACGCTGTGCCGGCCGCCGCCCCCGTGGCCGCGCCGGAACGGCAGGTGACGATCGAGGAATACCTGGTGCGCGGCAATACCGTGCTCGACGCGCGTGCCATCGAAGAAGCGGTCACGCCCTTCCTGGGGCCGGGCCGCACCCTGAAGGACGTGGAAGGGGCGCGCGACGCCCTCGTTGCCGCATATCAAGCCAGGGGCTACCAGTCCGTCTACGTGGACTTGCCGGAACAGCAGGTGGAGCAGGGCGTGGTGGTGCTGCAGGTGAGCGAAACGAAGGTGGGGCGCTTGCGCGTGGTCGGTGCGCAATACAACTCGCCGCTCGACGTGCGCCAGCAAGTGCCGGCCCTGACGGAAGGCAAGGTGCCCGATTTTACCCAGGCGCAAGTGGAATTGACGGCCCTGAACCGGGGGCCCAAGCGCCAGGTGATGCCCTTGGTCAAGCAGGGCAGCCTGCCCGGCACCATGGACGTGGACTTGAAAGTGGAGGACAGCAGCCCGTGGCGCGCCAGCGTGGGCTTGAACAACGATTACAGCGCCGATACCAAGAAGCTGCGCAGCAGCATCTCGCTCGGCCACGACAACCTGTGGCAGATGGGGCATAGCGCCACCATCAGCTTTTTCGGCACGCCGGGCGATCTGAACCAGACCAAGGTGTGGTCCGCCTCGTACGTGGCGCCCATCGGCACGCAGGGCTGGAGCGTGGAAGCGACCGGCTACCAGTCGAACAGCAACGTGGCCAGCACGGGCGGCACCAGCGTGCTGGGCAAGGGCCATGCGCTGGGCATGAAGCTCAATTACACGGTGCCCAACAGCGGCATCTGGTGGCACAGCTTTAGCGGCGGCATCGATTTCAAGGATAACCAGGAAGCGCTGCAGCTGAATGGCGCCGGTTCCAGCGTTCCCTTGAAATACGTGCCGCTCAGCGTGGCCTACAACGGCTTTGCGCAGACGGAGACGGCGACGTATGGCCTGGGCCTGTCGCTGGTGGCCGGCACGCGCGCCGCGTTCGGCTATGGCAGCAACAGCGCCGCCTACGACAACAAGCGCTACAAGGCCTCGCCCAGCTTTCTCGTGCTGAAGGGCGACGCCAACGCCACCACCACCCTGGGCAGCGGCGCGCAGCTGTACGGCAAGCTGGCGGGCCAGTTGGCCGACGCGGCGCTCGTGTCGGGCGAGCAGATGGCCGCCGGCGGCGCCAATTCCGTGCGCGGCTACCTGTCGGCCGAAGCGACGGGCGACTACGGCGTCTCCGGCACCGTCGAGTGGCGCACGCCCCAGCTGACGTATTTCAGCCGCCTGGAAAACTGGCGTCTGTTTGCCTTTGCCGATGGGGCGCGCCTGCGTCTGCGCGACCCGTTGCCGGAACAGAAAGACCTGTTCGGCCTGGCCTCGGTGGGCGTGGGCAGCAGCTTCCAGTTTCTGCGCTACCTGAATGGCCGCATCGATTTCGCTTACCCGCTGCGCGATGGCCCGCGCACGCACAAGCACGTGCGCCGCATCAATTTCAACCTGTCGGCCAGCTACTGACGGGCCAGCTCACCAGCACCGCACTTTTTTAGACTTTTCTTCGGAGAATCACTGTCATGCAACGTTTTCTTTTCCTGCTCACGATCCTGGGCACGCTCGTTCCCGGCCTGGCGCATGCCTGGTGGCAGCCCGACTGGGCTTACCGCAAACCCGTCACCGTCGACGCCGGCCCGAAGGCGGGCGCCGTGGGCGGCGATCCCGGCCGCATTCCCGTGCTGCTGCGCCTGCATTCGGGTAACTTCAACTTCGAAGGCGTCAGCGACAACGGCGCCGACCTGCGCTTCGTGGCGGGCGACGATAAAACGGTGCTGAACCACCAGATCGAGCAATTCAACCCGCTGCTGGGCATCGCCCTGATCTGGGTCGACGTGCCGGCCCTGACGGCCGGTACGCCGCAGCAGCTGTGGATGTACTACGGCAATCCGAAGGCGCCCGCCTCCGGCAACGGCCAGCGCACTTTTGACCCCGACTACAGCCTCGTGTACCACTTCACCGAGCCTGGCGTCCCCTCGCGCGACAGCACCGCCTACGGCAACCATGCGCAGACGGCCGTGCCGTCGCTCGACGGTTCCGTCATCGGCGCCGGCGCCCGCCTGGGCACCACGCCGTTGATGCTGCCCGCCTCGCCATCGCTGGCGCTGGCCGCCGGTGCGCCGTTCACGTTTTCCGCCTGGGTGCGTCCCGATAACCTGGGCGCGCAGCAAGTGCTGTATGCGCGCCGCGACGGCGCCAATGAATTGCTGATCGGCATAGACCAGGGCGTGCCCTTCGTACAGGTGAATGGCCAGCGCAGCAAGCCGGGCCAGCCTATCCAGGCCGCGCAATGGTCGCACCTGGCCGTCAAGGCCGACAAAGCCAACGTGGCCCTGTACGTGGGCGGCCGCCCGGCCGTGTCGCTGGCCACCGCGCTGCCAGCCTTTACGACGGCCGCTTCGGTCGGCGCCGATGCGCCGCCGGTCGCTTCCGGTGCCTCCGCCCTGGCCAACTTCACGGGCGCCATCGACGAGCTGCGCCTGTCGCGTACGGCCCGTCCCGATGCCCTGCTGCTGGCCGACGCCGTCTCGCAAGGTTCCGAATCGCGCCTGGCCGTGTTTGGGGCAGACGAACAGCAGGCGGGCAAGAGCCATTTCGGCTTCATCATCGCCGCCATGCCGCTCGACGCGTGGATCGTCGTCGGCGTGCTGGGCCTGATGATGGTCTTGTCGTGGATCATCATGATCGGCAAGGGCCGCAGTTATGGCGCCATCTCGCGCGCCAATGCGCAATTCATGCAGTCGTTCCATGAAGCGGCCGGCGCGCCGCTCGACCACCTGGCGCGCAGCGGCAAGCTCGGTGCTTCCGTGAAGACGGATTCCTCGCTGTGGCGTTTGTATGACGTGGCCATCGACGAGATGCGCCGCCGCCATGACCGCGGCTATGACATGAACGCCGTCTCGAACGCGACGATAGGCGCCATCCGCGCCGCCATGGATGGCGTGATGGTGCGCGAAAGCGAGCGCATGTCCAAACGCATGATCTGGCTGTCGACCACCATCGAAGGCGCGCCGTACGTCGGCCTGTTCGGTACCGTGATCGGCATCATGCTGGTGTTCGTCGTGGCGGCCATGGCCGGCGCCGTGGACATCAACTCGGTGGCGCCGGGCATGGCGGCAGCATTGCTGTGTACGGCCGCCGGCCTGGGCGTGGCCATTCCCGCCCTGTTCGGCTACAACTGGCTGTCCTCGCGTTCGGACGCTATCGTTGCCGATATGGCCGTCTTCGTCGACGAGTTCGCCACGCGCCTGGCTGAAGAGCAGGGCGACGGACGCCAGATGCGTCCCGCGCTGCATCAGGCGTGAGGGGGGCATAGCCATGGCCACCTCCGCCAAGTTTACCCCCCGCAAGCGTAGCGGCGGCATCAACATCACGCCCTTCGTCGACGTGCTGCTGGTGGTGCTGGTGATCTTCATTTTGACCAGCAACGCCAGCATTCCCGGCATCAAGGTCGACCTGCCCAAGGCCAGCTCGGCCATGGCGCTGGAAAAACCGAAGACCAAGGCCATCACCATCGACAACGCGGGCCAGGTCTTCCTCGACGCCTATCCCGTCACCCTGCCCGAGCTGGAAGAGCGCTTGCGCACGGAAAAGGCCCTGACGCCCGACTTCCCCGTGATCGTGCGCGGCGATGCCGCCGTGCAATACGCGAAAGTGGTCGAAGTGCTCGATTTGCTGCGCCGCATCGACCTGAACCAAGTGGGCCTGGTGACCGGCAAGCCGGCATGAGGAGCGCAAGGTGAAGCGTGACGACATGATGAAGATGGCCGCCCCGGAATCGTCGGGTGCGGCGCAGTGGTGGCGCCGCTGGGGCGGCGTGGCCGGCGGCGTGCTGCTGGCCGGCGCGCTGGCCGCGCTGGTCTGGTATTTGCTGTCGGACACGGCCGCCACCAAGCGCGAAGTGGCGGCGCCGCCGATGCTGATGCTGCCCCCTCCTCCACCACCGCCGCCGGAGCCGGAAAAACTGCCGGAACCGACACCGGACAAGGTGGTGCCGGAAGTGTCGGAGCCGGAACCGACGCCGGCCGACAAGCCCATGGATGACGCGCCGGAAAGCCCGTCGCCGGACAAGGGCGACCCCGTCACCATCGATGGCGCGGCGCAGGCCGGCAGCGACGCCTTCGGCATCCAGGCCGGACGCGGCGGCGGCATGACGGGCGGCGGCGGTGGCGGCGGACTCGGCGCGGGATCGTATGGCCGCTATGTGGCCAACGCGCTGCAACTGGCCTTTGCCCGCGATCCGCGCACGCGCCAGCTGGCGTTTAGCGACATCCGCGTCGACCTGTGGCTCGATACGGAAGGCAAGACGACGAAAGTGCAGCTGGTGCAAGGCACGGGCAATGCGCAGACGGATGAGCAGGTGCTGGCCATGGTGCGCGATTTCCGCGCCGACGAGCGGCCACCGGCTTCCCTGCGTTTCCCGGCCCGCGTTTCCATTAAAGGTCGGCGCCCGTAAGCGCATGAACTAATTCCTCATTTACCGAAAGAAGCGATGAATTCCTTATTTTCTTCCCCACAGCGTGCGCGCCGCCTTCCGCTGGCGCTGGCTGCCCTGGCCCTGAGTGTGGCGGCGGGCGCGGCACAAGCCCAGGCCGCGGCACCGGCCGACAGCACCATGGTCAAACTGATCCGCGGCCTGATCCAGAGCGGCGCCCTGAACAAGGATGCCGGCGAAGCGCTGCTGGCGCAGGCGCAGAGCGAAGCGCTGGCCGCTGCGCAAGCCCGTCCGGCCGCCGCGCCGGCGGCGCTGGCGCAAGTGCAGCCGGGCGACGTGCGCGTGCCGTATATTTCGCAAACCGTGCGCGAGCAGATCCGCGACGAGATCAAGGGCCAGGTCATGGCCGAGGCAAAAGCGGGCGGCTGGGCGGCGCCGAATGAAACGCCGGCCTGGACCAAGCGCATCCGCCTGGAAGGCGACGTGCGCGCGCGCTACGAATCGCGCTACTACGACATGGCCAACAGCAATATCGAGATCGACTGGCGCTCGCTCAACAGCGGCAGCGGCTACGACGTCAATTCGAACACCAACCTGGCCCTGCCGGCGTTGCTGAACACGCGCGAAGACCGCAAGCACTTGCTGCGAGCCCGCGCCCGTCTGGGCATCCTGTCCGATATTTCCGACACCACGCAAGCAGGGATCCGCCTGGCCAGCGGCAATGACGACAGCCCTGTGTCCACCACGCAAACCCTCGGTGGCGGCCTGGGCAAGAAAAACATCTGGCTGGACCAGGCCTGGCTATCGTACCAACCCGCTTCCTGGCTGAAACTGACGGCGGGCCGCTTCGACAATCCCTTCGTCTCCGGCGACGAACTGTTTTCCAGCGAACTCAATTTCGACGGTATCGCCGCCAAGGTGCAGCAGCCGGTGGGTGCCAGCAAGGACGTCACCGTCTTCGGTACCCTGGGCCTGATTCCGCTCGAGTATTCGTCCGACAATGCGCCTAGCCGCAGCCAGGCAAAAATGTCGAGCGAAAACAAATGGCTGCTGGGCGCGCAGGTGGGCGCGTCGTGGAAAATCAATAGCGACCATCAGCTGCGCGGCGCCTTGGCCTACTACAACTTCCGCAACATCAGCGGAGAATACTCGCAGCCGTGCGCGCTGTACGCGGGCGCCGATGGGTGCAGCACGGACTGGTCGCGCCCATCGAGCATGCAAAAAGGCAATAGCTTGATGTTGCTGCGCAATATCGCCTTGAACCCGCTGGACCCGGCCAATACGCCGCAGCCGCAATTCGTGGGTCTGGCCTCGAAATTCCGCCTGGCCAACCTGAATGCGCGCTGGGATAGCAAGGTGGCCGGCGGCACGGACTTGCGCATCGAAGGCGATTATGTGCGCAACATGGCCTACGACAAGAACGAGATGTGGGCGCGCGCCAAGGGCGGCATCATGAACAATTTCGGCGGCACGGGTGGCGTCTCGCAAGCCGATTTCAAGAGCGGCGGCAATGCCTACATGCTGCAAGCGACCCTGGGCAAGGCCAGCCCGGCCGCGCGCGGCGACTGGAACGTCTTATTGGGCTACAAGCGCATCGAACCCGATGCCTTGCCTGACGCCTACAACGATTCCACCTTCCACCTGGGCGGCACGAATGCGCGCGGCTACTACCTGGGCGGCGCGTATGCGCTCGACAAGAATACGTGGCTGAACGGCCGCTGGACGTCGAGCCGCGAAGTGTTCGGTTCCGCACTGTCGATCGACACGCTGCAAATCGAATTGAACGCGCGTTTCTAAGGAGCCATGATGTTGATATCCAACAAAATGCGCCTGCCTGTGCTGTTACTGAGCTTGCTGGCCGCCGGCACGGCCCAGGCGCAGGCACAAAAGGGGCAAAGCATGGAAGAGCGCTTGCGGGCCGAATTGCGCAACGTCACGGCGCAATTGCAGCAGACGCGCGGCGAGCTTGAATTGCTGAAAGCCAAGGGCGTACCGGCCGCGAAGGCGGCGCCCGTTGCGGCCGAACCTGCCAGCGATGGCTTGAAAAAGGAGCTGGCGCGCAGCCAGTCGCAGCTGGCGCACGAGCGCGCGCAGCGGGAAAAGCTGGGCGAGCAGCAACAGCGCAGCACGGCCGCCGCGCAAGAGGCAGCCGCCAGCCTGGCGCAGTACCGCCAGGCCAGCGAGCAATTGACTGCCACGGGCAAGCGGCTGGAAGCGGAGCGTGCGCGCCTGGACGGTGAAGTGACGGCCCAGCGGGGCGCCCTGGCGCGCTGCGAAAGCAAGAATGCCCAGCTGTATGCGGCCGGGCAGGACATCCTGCAAGCGTATGAAGGTCTCGGCGTGCTGGACGTCATGAAGGCGCGCCAGCCGTTCGCCGCGCAAAGCAGAGTGAAACTCGAGCAAATCGCCCAGCAATACGGCGACCAGCTGTACCAGGGCCGCTTTGATGCGCGTCAAACAGAAACGCCGGCCCCCCAATAATTTTTTTGAAATGAATGGAATGACGATGGAAAACACCAACACCTTGCTGACCACCCTGAATGCGGAACAAACGGCCGATGCCATCAAGGCGGCCGGCTGCGCCGTGACCAGCATCGAACACGACGGCGTTGTGCGCCTGCACAGCGCCAGCCATGGCATCGGCTTCCAGGTGCTGTGGGGCAATGAAGCAGCGCCTGGCCAGTACGCGGATCTGACCCTGAGCTGCCCGCTGCGCGTGCAGGGCGGCGACTTGCCGGCCGGCTTGCTGGCCGAATGGCACCGCAGCAAGCGTTTCGCCCGTGTGGCCCAGCATGGCGATTTCGTCGTGCTGGAAATGGATGTGCTGGTCGCCGGTGGCGTCAGCAAGGACTACCTGAATATCAATCTGCAACTGTGGACGCAGATGATGGGCCAGTTCTTCTTGTTTTTGCGCAACTTTACGCCGGCCGATACGCGCACCGCACCGGTAGTCGAGGCCGCCAGCGTGGCAGAAGAAGAAACTGTGCCGGCCTGATAAGCCGTCCAGTGGTGGCAAAAATGGCCCGCAACGGGCCATTTTTGCCATCTGCGGGCCTCAAGTGTCGTATTAAATACTTATTTTTTAGGCATCGCGCATTAAAACTGCTCAAAGAGCGTGTGTGAATCAAGCCAGCAACGGCTGTATGGCGGATAATATTGCCTGTTGCCGATTTGGATACGACCTTTACACAAAAATGCGCCCCATGGATTTTACCCGCGACGAAACCAGTGAAACCCCAGTTGCCCCGGCCAGCGCGCCGGGAGCGCCTTTGCCGTATGCCGTCGCCACCTGGCTGCAGCGGGTGGAGGCTGCCGCCCATCCGAAGGCCGTGCTGACGATTGCCGAGCCTGATCCCAAACTCAACCAGCACCGATTGATCTACGTGCTGGCGCCCACCAGCGGCGGCCGCCACGTGGCCCTGTGCCTGTACAAGGCGCGGCTGCGGCCGAACGGCGACGTGGCGGCGGCGTCGCCCATCAGCGAAATCTTCTCGCTGCTGTCGGCGCCCCCCACGTTTTTGACGCCGGCCGACGAAGACCTCGTGCGTTTCTTCGTGGCCATGCGCAGCGGGCAGAATTCGCAGACGGGCAGCGCCACGGAGCCGAAGGGCAAGGTGGGCGCGGCCCTGCTGAAAATGCTGGCCGAGCAGGATAAACTGTTGTGGGCCAATTCCTGGGCCGATGTCGGCAATGGCCTCGTGTACCCGTTGAAGGAAGGTCCCGTGCGTCCGGCCCGCCTGTTCTGGCGCGACGAAGGCAAGACCATGCGTCTGGGCTGGCAAGTGGACCCGCCGGAAGGCGCGAAGCACCATGGCGCCGACCAGATCGACTACATGCTGCCCACCGATCCGCCGTGGTACATCGACAATCTGTCGTGCGGCGTGCTGGAACTGAACCAGGGCGGCTCCGACATTTCCCTGGCCGACTTGCAGGCGCTGGTGGCGCAGGCGCCGCCTCTGAACGCGAACGACAAGGTTCGCGTGTCGCAACTGCTGCTGGCGCAGGGCTTGCAGCATTTGATGCCGCTGCCGCAGCCGTTGCCGCAGCGCTTGCGCAAGGACGTGCCGGCGCAACCGGTCTTGCTGCTCGATAGCGCGATGCTGGCCGATGGCAGCATCCAGCGCTGGAGCGATTTTGCCGTGCTGTCCTACGACTACGATGGCGAGCGCGTCTCGTTCGATCCGTCGCAGCGCGTGGTGCGGCAAGTGGGCGACGTGACGGAAATCATCCACAGAAACACGGTTGACGAAGCGCGCGCGCTGGCCACCCTGGCCAAGCTGCAATTCAAGAAGCCGGGCTCGGCCCCCTTGAGCGGCTTGAAGGGTGCCTTGCAACTGCCTTCCCAGGCGGAATGGCTGCGTTTTGCCGAGTCCGGCATCGACGCCTTGCTGGAGCAGGGCTGGATCGTGGAAAAGACGGCCAAGTACCGCTACGACGTGAGCGACGTGGGCGACTGGTACGCGGAAATCGACGACCAGGACCCGGACAGCGGCAACGCCTGGTTCGAGCTGGAACTGGGCATCGTCGTCAACCACGAAAGAGTCCCGCTGCTGCCCGTGCTGGTGCAGCTGATCCGCAACGCGCCCAACGATTTCAACCCGAAAGTCATCGAAGCGCATGCGGACGATGACCAGATGCTGGCGACCTTGCCGGACGGCACGCGCGTGGCCCTGCCGTGGGGCCGTGTGCGCCCCATCCTGAACACCTTGGGCGAACTGTATTTCAGCGACAAGATCAAACATGCCGTGCGCATGTCGACCCTGGACGCGGCGCGCCTGGAAGAGCTGGCACGGGGCCTGGAGATGCAATGGACGGGCGGCGAGCAGCTGCGTGCCATGGGCCGCAAGCTGAGCCAGTTCGGTTCCGTGCAAAAAGTGGCGGCCCCAGCCGGCTTGCAGGCGACCTTGCGCGATTACCAGGCCGATGGCCTGGCGTGGATGCAATTCCTGCGCGACCATGACCTGGCGGGCATCCTGGCCGATGACATGGGTCTCGGCAAGACCGTGCAAACGCTGGCGCATATCCTGGTGGAAAAGGAAGCGGGCCGTCTCACACATCCGGCCCTGGTGATTGCACCGACAAGTTTGATGGGCAACTGGCAGGACGAGGCGGCCAAGTTCGCGCCTTCCCTGAAAGTGCTGCTGCTGCAAGGCAAGGACCGCGCCCAGCAATTCGACCAGATCGATCAATGCGACCTGGTGCTGACGACCTACGCCCTGTTGCCGCGCGATGAGGAAACCTTGCGCGAGCACGATTTCCACCTGGTCATCCTCGACGAATCGCACTACATCAAGAATACGCGCAGCAAGGCGGCGCAAAGCGCGGGCCTGCTGCGCGCGCGCCACCGCCTGTGTTTGTCCGGCACGCCGCTGGAAAACCATCTGGGCGAACTGTGGTCGCAATTCCACTTCCTGCTGCCGGGCTTGCTGGGCGACGAGAAGACGTTCAACACCCAGTTCCGCCATCCGATCGAGCGCCAGGACGACCCGCTGCGCCGCATGCTGCTGAACCGCCGCATCAAGCCTTTCTTGCTGCGCCGCACGAAGGACAATGTAGCCAAGGAACTGCCGCCGAAAACGGAAATGGTGCGCAAGGTGGAATTGACGGGGCCGCAGCGCGACCTGTATGAAACCGTACGTCTTGCGATGGATCAAAAGGTACGTGAAGAAATCGACAAGAAAGGCGTGGCGCGCAGCCAGATCGTCATCCTCGAAGCGCTGCTGAAATTGCGCCAGGTGTGTTGCGACCCCCGCCTGGTGAAGTCGTTGCCGTCGAAGAAGCAGTCGGCCGGTTCGGCCAAGCTGCTCGACCTGATGCAGATGGTGGAAGACTTGCTCGACGAAGGGCGCAAGATCCTCGTCTTCTCGCAATTTACCAGCATGCTGGAATTGATCGAGGAAGAGCTCGAATCGCGCGACATTCCCTACGCGCTGTTGACGGGCGAAACGAAGGACCGGGGCGCGCAAGTGGCGGCCTTCCAGCAGGGCGCCGTGCCGATTTTCCTGATCAGCCTGAAAGCGGGCGGCGTGGGCTTGAACCTGACGGCGGCCGACACGGTGATCCATTACGACCCGTGGTGGAATCCGGCGGCGGAAAACCAGGCCACGGACCGCGCCTGGCGCATCGGCCAGGACAAGCCCGTGTTCGTCTACAAATTGATCGCGAAGGGAACGCTGGAAGAAAAAATCCAACTGCTGCAGCAAAAGAAATCGGAACTGGCGCAATCGATCCTGGCCGAAGGCGAATCGCAGAAGATGGCCCTCACGCAGGAAGACTTGCAGCAGATTTTCGCCCCGCTGGAAGATTAACGCTGCCGCACGCTTATACTTGGCGATTCTTTCTTGCCAGGTATAACGCATGCTGCCTATTTTCCTCCTGCTGCTTGCCGGCGCCATCCTCATGGCGCTGCGTTTCGTCCAGTTGCGCCGCGCCCTGCTGCGCGCGCGGGCGGGCGAAGCGCAGTTCCGCCTGCTGGCCGAACACGGGCGCGACGCGGCTTTCCTGCTCGACGCCACCACCCTGGAATTGCTCTACATCAGCCCCGCCGCGCTGCGTCTGACGGGCCATGACGCGGCTGCCTTGCGCGCGCATGCGGCGCGCCTGGCGGCCGACGTGCCGGCCCGCTTGCAACGCTGGCGCGATGGCGATACCAGCCGCCTGACCCTGCTGCGCGAAGTGGAACTGCCGCACGCGGACGGCCACCAGCTGGCGCTGGAAATCAGTTCGACCATCGTGCCCGCGGCGGCCGGGCGGGGCGTGACCTTGGCTGGCACGGTGCGCGACGTCAGCGCTGCCCAGGCGCAGGAAGCTGAACGGGAGAAGGAGCAAAAGCGCTTCGCCTCGATGCTGTCGCATGAATTCCGCACGCCGCTGGCCACCATCGACGGCGCCATCCAGCGCCTCGTCTCGACTTCCACCGAGGCGGACGAGGCCACGCGCAAGCGCTACGTGAAAATCCAGACGGCCGTCGACCGCCTGCTGGCCATGATCGACGATTATTTGTCGCCCGAACGCATGGCGGCCATCGGCCGCGAGCGGGCCGCCGACGGCATCGCGCCGCTGGCCTTGCTGCAGCAGGCGGCCGCCACCGTACCCGCCAGCCACCGCGTGCAGCTGGAGCTCGATGAAGACTTGCCGGCCAAACTGCGCTGCGACGTGCCCGGCATGGCGCTGTGCCTGAAAATCCTGCTCGACAACGCCGTCAAGTTCAGCCCGCCGGGCAGCGCCATCACCGTGTCGGCCAGGCTGGTGCCCGAAGGCGGCGTGGCGCTGTCCGTGCGCGATGCGGGGCCCGGCTTGCGGGAAGAAGAACTGGCGCGACTGTTCGACAAAGGAAGCCGAGGAACCGATGCCACGCATCCCGGCGCGGGCCTGGGCCTGTACATGGCGCGCGCCGTGGTGGACGTACATGGCGGGAGTTTACAGGGGCATAATCTGCCCGAAGGCGGTGCACTTTTCCGGATTTGGCTGCCGCTTCCCGGCTAGACTAGAAAAAAGTTGCTTCCGCTGAAGGCAACCGTGATAATTCCTTGACGTAAACCTATTGTGCCGTCCATCATGGTGTAGAAGTGAATGGCATGGTTTGCCCACGGTAGCTCACTAATGGAAGAATGGCGTTGCAATGACGAAAATACTGATCGTCGAAGACAATCTGGACTACGCCGAAGACATGGCGGAGTTTCTCGTTGAGCTCGAACACGAAGTTCATATCACCAGCTCCGCTGGCGGGATGTGGACGGCGTTGAGCCATGGCAATGTTGGCGTGGTCGTGCTGGACCTGGGCTTGCCCGATGAGGATGGCTTCAACGTCATCCCCCGCATGCGCCAGCTGTATCCGCAAATCGGCGTGCTGGTGCTGACGGGGCGCGTCGCCTTTGACAGCCGCATCCTGGGCTTGCGCCTGGGCGCCGACCACTATCTGACCAAGCCGATCAAATTCCCCGAACTGGCCGCCCACATCGAGGCGCTCGACCGCCGCGTGGGGCCGCAAGACCCTGTACCCGAGCCGGGCAAGTGGACCTTGAAAGTAAGTGCTCGCCAACTGGAACTGATGGGCGCCGTCATCGCCCTGACGGAAAAGGAATTCAACTTCCTGCACCTGCTCACCATCAACACCCGCCCCGTGCCGCGCGATGTCATCGTGGCCGGCATGGGCGGCGAAGATCCCGATGCGGGCCGCCGGGTCGACATGCTCGTCTACCGCCTGCGCAAGAAAGCCAAGACGGGCCTGGGCCAGGACTTGCCGCTGCGCAGCGCGTATGGCGAGGGTTACAGCCTCTCGGCCAGTTTCAACCTGTCCTGATTTGCCGTATTGCGCCGTCCGCAAGTGGTCGGCGCAATAAAAGGGACAGAGTCAAGCGCTTTTTTCAGTATGTCAAATAAAACAGGGTCAGAGTTGCGTCTTGTGCTCGAAAGTGTGTAAAATCAAGGCCTTAGCTTATCTTTACCGACTCTTGCCATGGCCCGTTTGCCCCGCCTCATCATTCCCGCACTGCCCCATTACGTGATCCAGCGCGGCAGCAACCGCCAGCCCGTGTTCCAGGACGCGCTTGATTACGCCCAATTCCTTTCCTGGCTGAAAACAGGCGCGAAAATGTTCAAGGTGGCCATTCACGCCTACGTTTTATTGCCTGATCAGCTACATTTATTGGCCACGCCCAGCGATGCGACGGGCCTGGGGCAGCTGATGCAGTGGCTGGGACGCTATTACGTGCCGTATTTCAACCAAAAATACGACCGCGAAGGGGCCTTGTGGCAGGGACGCTACAAAACTTCCGTCATCGATCCCGACAATTTCTTCCTCCTGTGCTGCCGCTACCTCGAATACGTGCCCGTGCAAACGGGGCTGGTGGCACATGCACTCGACCATACGTGGTCGAGCTATGCCCATCATGCCGGTGTGCGGCCCGACCCCGTCATCACCGACCACGCGCTGTACTGGGCGCTCGGCAACACGCCGTTCGACCGCGAGGCGGCCTATCTGCGCCTGTTCGAGCAAGGCCTGGGCGGCAGCCAGGTGAAAGTGGTGGAAGAGGCTGTATTGAAGGGCTGGCCGCTGGGTTCCGACGTTTTCAAGCAGGCGCTGGAGCAGAAAATGCAGCGGCAAGTGCTGCCAGCCAAGCGGGGCCGTCCCCGCAAAATCGTGGCCGAAGCGGACGCCAATTGAAACACATTCGCATTTAAAACAAAAAATGATTCTTTTATGACATTTTATTGAAATCGCTTTGACTATGTCCCTATTAAATTTTTATGGCGACGGAATCGAATTTAATTCTACTCCGACCCTAATTTTTCTGGTTGAGTTTTTTGTTGCGTTGCACTACTCTAGTTTTTCGATAGTCATATGCAGCGGAGAAGCCCATGAAAGCGCAAGGCCTGTACGACCCAGCCAATGAACACGATGCCTGCGGCGTCGGTTTCGTCGCCCATATCAAGGGCAACAAGACCCATTCGATCGTCGAACAGGGTTTGCTGATACTGAAAAACCTCGATCACCGGGGCGCCGTGGGTGCCGACGCGCTGATGGGCGATGGCGCCGGCATCCTGATCCAGATTCCCGACCAGTACTACCGCGAAGAAATGGCCAAGCAGGGCGTGGAATTGCCGCCGCCTGGCGAATACGGCGTGGGCATGGTCTTCCTGCCGAAGGAACACGCATCGCGCATCGCTTGCGAACAGGAAATCGAACGCGCCGTGCGCATCGAGGGACAAGTCGTACTGGGCTGGCGCAACGTGCCCATCGATACGGACATGCCGATGTCGCCCACCGTGCGCGCCAAGGAACCCGTCATTCGCCAGATTTTCATCGGCCGCGGCCCGGACATCATGGTCACCGACGCGCTTGAGCGCAAACTGTATGTGATCCGCAAATCGTCGGGCCACGCCATCCAGGCCTTGAAACTGCTGCACGGCAAAGAATTCTTCGTGCCATCGATGTCGGCCCGCACGATTGTCTATAAAGGCTTGCTGCTGGCCGACCAGGTGGGCGTTTACTACAAGGACTTGCAGGACGCGCGCTGCATCTCGGCCCTGGCCCTCGTGCACCAGCGTTTCTCGACGAATACCTTCCCGGAGTGGCCGCTGGCCCACCCGTACCGCCTGATCGCCCACAACGGCGAGATCAACACCGTCAAAGGCAACTTCAACTGGAT
Organism: Janthinobacterium aestuarii; assembly: GCF_051380835.1. Lineage (NCBI taxonomy): Bacteria > Pseudomonadati > Pseudomonadota > Betaproteobacteria > Burkholderiales > Oxalobacteraceae > Janthinobacterium > Janthinobacterium aestuarii. The sequence continues at coordinate 167,189 of NZ_JBNYXU010000012.1, read as the reverse complement.
GCGCGCGCGCGAAGGCGTGATGAAGTCGGCCGTGCTGGGCGACGACCTGCAGAAGCTGTTCCCCTTGATCTATGAAGGCCAGTCCGATACGGCGTGCTTCGACAATGCGCTCGAGCTGCTGTTGATGGCCGGCTATCCGATCGCCCAGGCGATGATGATGATGATTCCGGAAGCGTGGGAAAACCACACGACGATGGATGACAACCGCCGCGCCTTCTACGAATACCACGCCGCGATGATGGAACCGTGGGACGGCCCCGCCGCCATGGCGTTTACGGACGGCCGCCACATCGGCGGCACGCTGGACCGCAATGGCTTGCGCCCGGCCCGCTACATCGTCACGGACGACGACCTGGTGGTGATGGCGTCGGAATCGGGCGTATTGCCGATTCCCGAGTCGAAAATCATCCAGAAATGGCGCTTGCAGCCTGGAAAAATGTTCCTGATCGACCTGGAAGCGGGCCGCATCATCGACGACCAGGAACTGAAAAACACCTACGCCAACGCCAAGCCCTATAAAGCGTGGATCAACTCCGTGCGCATCAAGCTCGACGAGATCAAGCTGGCCGAAGGCCAGGCAAAGCTGGACCGCGCTCAGGGCGAAAAAGCCCAGCCGTCCTTGCTGGACCGCCAGCAGGCGTTCGGCTATACGCAGGAAGACTTGAAATTCCTCATGGCGCCAATGGCCGTGGCCGGCGAAGAAGCGACGGGCTCGATGGGCAATGACTCGCCGCTGGCCGTCATGTCGAACAAATTGAAGCCTTTGTATAACTACTTCAAGCAGCTGTTTGCGCAAGTGACGAACCCGCCGATCGACCCGATCCGCGAAGCGATGGTGATGTCGCTCGTGTCCTTCATCGGCCCGAAACCGAACTTGCTCGATACCAACAACGTCAATCCGCCGATGCGCCTGGAAGTGGCGCAGCCCGTGCTGGGCTTTGACGACATGGCCCGTCTGCGCAACATCAGCGCCCACACGGGCGGCAAGTTCAAGTCGTATGAACTGGACATCTGCTACCCGCTGGCCTGGGGCAAGGAAGGCGTGGAAGCATGCCTGGCCTCGCTGTGCGCGGAAGCCGTCGACGCCGTGAAATCCGGCCACAACATCCTGATTGTCTCGGACCGCGCCATTTGCGCCGACCAGGTGGCGATCCCTGCTCTGCTGGCCACGTCCACCGTGCACCAGCACCTGGTGAGCAAAGGCTTGCGCGCGTCCACGGGCCTCGTCGTGGAAACGGGCTCGGCCCGAGAAACCCACCACTTCGCTTTGCTCGCTGGCTATGGCGCGGAAGCCGTCCATCCGTACCTGGCCATGGAAACCCTGGCCGACATGGCGCATGGCTTGCCGGGCGATTTGTCGGGCGACAAAGCCATCTATAACTACACCAAGGCTGTCGGCAAGGGCTTGATGAAGGTCATGTCGAAGATGGGTATTTCGACCTACATGTCCTACTGCGGCGCGCAAATCTTCGAAGCGATCGGCTTGAACAAGTCGCTGGTCGACAAATACTTCAAGGGCACGGCGTCGAACGTGGAAGGCATCGGCGTGTTTGAAGTGGCGGAAGAAGCGCTGCGCCTGCACGCGCTGGCCTTCGGCAACGACCCCGTGCTGTCGGACAAGCTCGACGCGGGCGGCGAGTATGCGTTCCGCGTGCGCGGCGAAGACCACATGTGGACGCCGGACGCGATTGCCAAGCTGCAGCATTCCACACGCAGCAACAATTTTTCCAGCTATAAAGAGTACGCGCAAATCATCAACGACCAGAGCCGTCGCCACCTGACCCTGCGCGGCCTGTTCGAGTTCAAGCTCGACCCGACCAAGGCGATCCCGCTCGATGAAGTGGAACCGGCCAAGGAAATCGTCAAGCGTTTCGCCACGGGCGCCATGTCGCTCGGTTCGATCAGCACGGAAGCGCACGCGACCCTGGCAGTGGCCATGAACCGTATCGGCGGCAAGTCGAACACGGGCGAGGGCGGCGAAGATCCGAACCGCTACACGCAGGAATTGAAGGGCATCCCGATCCGCCAGGGCGACACCATGGCCTCCGTCGTGGGCGCCGAGCAGATCGTCGTCGACATTCCGCTGCAGGAAGGCGATTCCATGCGTTCGCGTATCAAGCAGGTGGCGTCGGGACGTTTCGGCGTCACGGCCGCCTACCTGAACTCGGCCGACCAGATCCAGATCAAGATGGCGCAAGGCGCCAAACCGGGCGAAGGCGGCCAGTTGCCAGGCCATAAAGTATCGGAATACATCGCCAGCCTGCGCTTTTCCGTGCCGGGCGTGGGCCTGATTTCGCCGCCGCCGCACCACGATATCTATTCGATCGAAGATCTGGCGCAGTTGATCCATGACTTGAAGAATGCCAATCCGCGCGCGTCGATTTCCGTGAAACTGGTGTCGGAAGTGGGGATCGGCACGGTCGCCGCCGGCGTCACCAAGGCGAAAGCCGACCATGTGGTCGTTGCCGGCCATGATGGCGGCACGGGCGCGTCGCCATTGTCGTCCGTGAAACATGCGGGCACGCCGTGGGAGCTGGGTCTGGCCGAAACGCAACAAACCTTGGTGCTGAACGGCTTGCGCAGCCGCATCCGCGTGCAGGCCGACGGCCAGATGAAAACGGGCCGCGACGTGGTCATCGCCGCCCTGCTGGGCGCCGACGAGATCGGTTTCGCCACGGCGCCGCTGGTGGTCGAAGGCTGCATCATGATGCGCAAATGCCATCTGAATACCTGTCCGGTGGGCGTGGCCACGCAAGATCCGGTGCTGCGCGCCAAGTTCTCGGGCAAACCCGAGTATGTCGTCAATTACTTCTTCTTCGTTGCCGAGGAAGCCCGTCAATTGATGGCGCAGTTGGGCATCCGCACGTATGACGAGCTGATCGGCCGTGTCGACTTGCTCGATAAATCGAAGGCGATTTCGCACTGGAAGGCGCAGGGCCTGGACTTCTCGGCCATCTTCCACAAGCCGGAAACGCCAGATGGCCAAGCCTGCCGCCACGTGGAGTTCCAGGACCATGCGCTGGAAAAGGCGCTCGACCACAAGCTGATCGCGCAAGCGCGCGCGGCGCTGGAAAAGGGCGAGCGCGTCTCGTTCATCTCGCCCGTGCGCAACCTGAACCGCACGGTGGGCACCATGCTGTCCGGCGAAGTGGCGAAGAAATACGGCCACGCCGGCTTGCCGGACGACACCATCCACATCCAGTTGCAAGGAACGGCGGGCCAGTCGGCCTGCGCCTTCCTGGCGCACGGCATCACCATCGATCTGGTGGGTGAAGGCAACGATTACGTCGGTAAAGGCTTGTCGGGCGGGCGCATCATCGTGCGGCCCAATACCGAGTTCCGCGGCTGGGCCGTGGACAACATCATCATCGGCAACACGGTGCTGTACGGCGCCATCGCCGGCGAAGCCTTCTTCAATGGCGTGGCAGGTGAACGCTTTGCCGTGCGCAACTCGGGCGCCACCACGGTGGTCGAGGGCCTGGGCGACCATGGCTGCGAATACATGACGGGCGGCACGGTGGTGGTGCTGGGCAACACGGGACGCAACTTCGCGGCCGGCATGTCGGGCGGCATCGCCTATGTGTATGACCCGGCCGGCGACTTTGCCAGCAAGTGCAACACGGCCATGGTCAGCCTGGACAAGGTCGTGTCGGCAGCGGAACAGCACGTCGACCGCGATGCCTGGCATACGCAGCACCGCGATGGCGTGCCGGAAGCGGACGAGGTCATCCTCAAGCGCCTGATCGAGCGTCATTTCAAGCACACGGGCAGCACCCGCGCCCGCGTCTTGCTCGACGACTGGGCTGCGGCGCGCGGCAAGTTCGTGAAAGTCTTCCCGAACGAATACAAGCGTGCGCTGATTGAAATGGCCGCTGACGCCGCCATGGAAGTCCAAGCCGTCGCCGCCTGAGCCAGCCAAGCTCATTGCCAAATGAATGACCAGGGAGCGGCCCGGCCGCTCCCCGCCAGCCAAATACAAAGGAACTATCGTGGGTAAAATTACCGGCTTCATGGAATTCAAGCGCCAGGACGAACACTATCTGGAGCCTGCCGCGCGCCTGAAGAACTACAAGGAATTCGTGCTGCACCTGTCGGATGCGCAAGCGACCGTGCAAGGCGCGCGCTGCATGGACTGCGGCATCCCGTTCTGCACCACGGGCTGCCCCGTGAATAACATCATTCCCGACTGGAATGACCTGGTGTACCGCGGTAACTACCGCGAAGCGCTCGACGTCTTGCATTCGACGAATAACTTCCCGGAATTTACGGGCCGCATCTGCCCGGCGCCGTGCGAATCGGCCTGCACCCTGGGCATCCACGAAGATCCGGTCGGCATCAAGTCGATCGAACATAAAATCATCGACATGGGCTGGGAGCATGGCTGGGTCACGCCGCAGCCGGCGGGATTCAGTACCGGCAAGAAAGTGGCCATCGTCGGTTCCGGTCCTGCCGGCCTGGCGGCCGCGCAGCAGCTGGCGCGCGCCGGCCACGCCGTCACCGTGTTTGAAAAGAGCGACCGGGTCGGTGGCTTGCTGCGTTACGGCATCCCCGACTTCAAGATGGAAAAATCGCACATCGACCTGCGCGTGAAACAGATGGAAGCCGAAGGCGTGGTCTTCCGCACCAGCGTGCTGGTCGGCAAGGATTTCCCTGCCCACGTGAACAACTGGGCCAAGGAAACCATTTTCCCCGAAGACCTGGAAAAAGAATTTGACGCCGTCATCATGGCCGGCGGTGCCGAACAGCCGCGCGACTTGCCCGTGCCGGGCCGCGAACTGAAAGGCGTGCATTTCGCCATGGATTTCCTGCCGCTGCAAAACAAGGTCAACGCGGGCGACAAGCTCAAGGACCAGATCAAGGCCACGGGCAAGCACGTGGTGGTGATCGGCGGCGGCGACACGGGGTCCGACTGCGTCGGCACCTCGAATCGCCATGGCGCCGCCTCGGTGGCCCAGTTCGAACTGATGCCGCAGCCGCCGGAACAGGAAAACAAGCCGCTCGTCTGGCCGTACTGGCCGACCAAGCTGCGTACCTCGTCCTCGCACGAGGAAGGCTGCGAGCGCGACTGGGCCGTGGCAACCAAGCGTTTCGAAGGCAAGGGCGGCAAGGTGGAAAAGCTGATCGCCTGCCGAGTCGAGTGGAAAGACGGGAGGATGAGCGAAGTGCCGAACTCGGAATTCGAGATGAAGGCGGACCTGGTCTTCCTGGCCATGGGTTTTGTTTCACCTGTACAACAAGTGCTGGAAGCGTTCGGCGCCGATACGGATGCGCGCGGCAATGTCAAGGCGACAACGGATGGCGCCGGCTGCTACCAGACGTCGGTGGCCAAAGTGTTTGCGGCCGGCGACATGCGCCGTGGCCAGTCGCTGGTGGTGTGGGCCATCCGCGAAGGGCGCCAGTGCGCGCGCGCCGTCGATGAGTTCCTGATGGGGGCATCGCTGCTGCCGCGCTAAAAAAACGAGCAATTGTTTGTTTTTTGACAGGGCCACGGCGCGGATCGCGACGTGGCTTTTGTTATTTTTGCCTGTCAGGTCAATGGCCGTGAGCGCGGCTCGATGGGGACGCGATATGGCGGCCGAATTTCCACTACAATATCTGACTTTCGATTCATTAGTGTTGTATTCTTCCCCTGTCCCGGGCTGTAAGCAGGGGTGTCTCAGCAGAGGTTGGCGTTTCTGCACTACAATACGCCATTAAAATAGTGAGCTTCGTCGTGCCAAATCTTGTTGAGATCCGTGATTTACACTTTGCCTATGGAGAACGTTCGATTTTATCGGGCCTTCAAATGGATTTCCCACGTGGAAAAGTTGTGGCCGTCATGGGTGGCTCCGGCAGTGGCAAGACGACCGTACTGCGTCTGATCGGCGGGCAGCTGCGCCCCAGTTCCGGTTCCGTGAATGTGGACGGCCAGATCGTGCATACGCTGGGAACCGACGAGTTATACCAGCTGCGCCGCAAGATGGGCATGCTGTTCCAGCACGGCGCCCTGTTTACGGACTTGACGGCGTTCGAGAACGTGGCGTTCCCCCTGCGCGAACACACGGACTTGAATGAAGAGCTGATCCGCACCCTGGTGCTGATGAAGCTGCACGCCGTGGGACTGCGCAATGCGGCGCAGTTGAAGCCGGCCGAGATCTCGGGCGGCATGGGCCGCCGCGTCGCGCTGGCGCGCGCCATCGCGCTCGACCCCGAACTGATCATGTATGACGAGCCGTTCGCCGGCCTGGACCCGATTTCCATGGGCGTGACGGCCAATTTGATCCGCAATCTAAACGATGCGCTGGGTTCCACGTCTATCCTGGTATCGCACGATGTGAAGGAGTGTTTCGCCATCGCTGATTACGTCTATTTTCTGTCATCGGGCAAGATCGTGGCGCACGGCACGCCGGCCGAGATGGCCGTGTCGACGCATCCCTACGTCAAGCAGTTCGTCAATGCCGAGGCCGATGGCCCCGTCCCGTTCCATTATCCGGGCAAGTCGCTGGCCGACGACCTGGGTCTGCAGGCGGGGGGCGGCCGATGATCGCGCGTTTCCTGGCGGCGATCGGAGCGTGGTTGCGTCGTTCGGTACAAGACCTTGGCTTTGCCGTGCGTTCGTTTTTCATCATCATCGCCTCGTCGGGCGGCCTGTGGCGCCGTCCGCGCCTGGTGATTGAGCAACTGTTTTTTATCGGTAACCGCTCGCTGGTGATTACCGCCGTTTCCGGCCTGTTCGTCGGCATGGTGCTGGGCTTGCAAGGGTATTACACCCTGACCACGTATGGCGCCGAGCAGTCGCTGGGCTTGCTGGTCGCGCTGTCCCTGACGCGCGAACTGGGCCCCGTCGTGACGGCGCTGCTGTTCGCCGGCCGTGCCGGCACGTCGCTGACGGCGGAAATCGGCCTGATGAAGGCGGGCGAGCAACTGTCGGCCATGGAAATGATGGCCGTGAACCCGATCCAGCGCGTGCTGGCGCCCCGTTTCTGGGCCGGCGTGATCGCCATGCCGATCCTGGGCGCCATCTTCACGGCCGTCGGCATCATCGGCAGCTACCTGGTCGGCGTGGTGCTGATCGGCGTCGACGAAGGCTCGTTCTGGTCGCAGATGCAAGGCGGCGTGGATGTCTGGAAAGAAGTGGGCAACGGCACCATCAAGAGCCTGGTGTTCGGCATCGCGGTGACCTTCATCGCGCTGTTCCAGGGGTACCAGGCACAGCCGACACCGGAAGACGTGTCCGGCGCCACCACGCGCACGGTGGTCATTTCGTCGTTGATGGTGTGGTGGCTCGACTTCATGATGACGGCATTGATGTTTAGCAAGTAATTGCCAATAGGCGACAAAATTATCGGCCTGGGCAGTGTTCTGCGCAGGTGGCGGCAAGTAAAAATTATTTAGGATTGTTTATGCAACGTAAATCTTTGGATGTCTGGGTCGGCTTGTTCGTCTTGCTCGGTGTGGCGGCATTGATGTTTCTGGCGCTCAAGGCCGGCAATATGAGCTCGCTGTCTTTCAGCAAGACGTATACCATTAGTGCCAAGTTCGACAATATTGGCGGTCTCAAGCCGCAGGCGCCCGTCAAGGGTGCTGGCGTGGTGGTGGGCCGGGTCTCGGAAATCGTCTTTGACGACAAGACCTACCAGGCGCTGGTGAAACTCGACATCGAAGATGGCTACAAATTTCCGAAAGATAGCTCGGCCAAGATTTTGACGGCCGGTTTGTTGGGTGAGCAATATATCGGCCTGGAAGCAGGCGGCGATTTGGCCAACCTGGCAGAGGGCGACAAGATTGCCCGTACTCAATCGGCCACAGTGCTGGAAGACCTGATCAATCAGTTCATCTACAGCAAGGCAGCGGAAGGAAAGGACAGCAAATGAGCGAGTCGAACAAGCAATTCCAAGGCAGTCTGGTACGTATCGGCCTGGCCATGACCATCGCCGCCAGCGTGAGCGCTTGCGCCACCGGCACCAATCCGCGCGACCCGCTGGAAGGGTATAACCGCGCCATGTTCAAGTTCAACGACACCGTTGACCAGGTGGCCTTGAAGCCGGTCGCCACGGCCTACAAGAAGGTCACGCCATCGTTCGTGCAAACGGGCGTGGGCAACTTCTTCGGCAACTTGTCCGATGTGTGGAGCGCCATGAACAACTTGCTGCAAGGCAAGGGCGAGGCGGGCTTGCAAGATGTCGTGCGCGTCAGCATGAACTCGACTTTCGGTATCTTCGGTCTGATCGACATCGCCTCGCAGGCCGGCATTCCCAAGCATAACGAAGACTTTGGCCAGACCCTGGGCTGGTATGGCGTCCAGTCCGGTCCGTACGTGATGCTGCCGCTGCTGGGGCCATCGACCGTGCGCGACACGGCGGCCCTGCCGCTCGATATCGCGGGCGACCCATGGCGCTACAAGGATCCGGCTTATGTGCGCAATATCGGCACGGTGACGCGCGTGGTTGACAAGCGCGCCGCGCTGCTCGACGCGACGAACCTGATGGAAGCGGCTGCGCTGGACCGTTATGAGTTCATCCGCGACGGCTTCCTGCAGGCGCGCGAAAGCAAGGTGTTCGATGGCGATACGGACCGCCGCGACCGTAAAGTGCCAAAAAACGACACCAGCGATTACGAGCCGGAGTACGAGGCAAAACCGCAGCCTGCCAATGACGCGCCTGCGGCCACGGCCGCCGCCGATGTGGCGCCGGCGGACCTCGTAACATCTGGTAGCAATACCGTTGCTTCCCAGGCCAGGCCGCAGGAGTAAACTGGGCGCAAGAACACCACGGCTGCGATCAACGCCAGCCGGTGCATAGCAACACCATGAAAGGTAAAACCATGAAATTGATGAAACAACTGCTGGCGATGGCCACCATCGCCTTTGCCACCGCCGCTCAGGCCGCCCCTGCTGTCGAAGCACCGGACGTCCTGGTCAAACGCATCAGCCAGGACGTGATCGACACGGCCAAGGCCGACAAGGCCATCCAGGCTGGCGATATCAAGCGCGTCACCGAATTGGTGGAAAGCAAGATCTTGCCGTACGTGGATTTCCAGCGCATGACGTCGCTGGCCGCCGGCCGCCACTGGCGCGACGCCACGCCCGACCAGCAAAAGCAGCTGGCCGCGGAATTCCGCACCTTGCTGATCTACACGTACTCGGGCGCCCTGTCGCAGATCAAGAACGAAACCGTGGAATTCAAGCCGCTGCGCGCCGACCCGGCCGACACGGAAGTGGAAGTGCGTTCGCAAGTGAACGTGGCACGCGGCGAACCTGTGCCCCTGAACTACCGCGTGGCGAAAACTCCGTCCGGCTGGAAGATCTATGACATCAACGTGCTGGGCGCGTGGCTGGTGGAAACGTACAAAAGCAGCTTCGCCAGCGAGATCAGCAAGGGCGGCATCGATGGCCTGATCAAGACCCTGGCCGCGAAAAACAAGGCCCTGGCCAGCCGTCCCGCTGCCAAAGCCAAATAATCGGCTATCATATAGCTCCTGACCCAGCTCCAGACCAGCGCAGCCCGACGCCATGCCCGACTCTCTCGACACCTTGCAGTCCCTGACTTCCCTGACCGTGCACAATGCCACTTCGGCATTGGAGCAGGGTCTGGACGCCATCCGCTCGGGTCAGACGAAGTTTGACTTGCGCAACGTCAAGGCTGTCGATTCGGCCGCCGTTTCCGTCATGCTGACGTGGCAGCGCGCCGCGCAGGATGCCGGCGGCGTGCTGGAGCTGAAAAACCTGCCGAACAACCTGAAAAACCTCACCAAGCTGTATGGCGTCTGCTCGCTCGTCTCGAGCACGTTGACGGCTGACGACTGCGCCAGCGTCGGCGGCCACGCCGAACGCAGCCCGTCCGACCTGCATCATCATTGATCCTGTCCCACTCCCCGCATCAGCAGTAGCTTTCAAGCCGGCAGGCCACCAGCGCCGCCGGATTGATCTCCAAGTGTTCCACGAATTTTCCAACTATAATTGACTGTTGCGCCGTCCTCGCCTGAAGGTGGCGCCCTGCACCGGCCTGCCGGCCTCGATGTCTCCGGCAACTGGCGCATCACACCAGACGCATTACACTTGAAACAAGCACATGACCGCAATTCAAATAACGAATGTAGAAAAGAGCTATAAATCGCTCAAGGCGCTGGGCGGCGTGTCGCTGGCCATCGAAGAAGGCGAATTTTTCGGCCTGCTCGGTCCCAACGGCGCCGGCAAGACCACCCTCATTTCCATCATCGCCGGCCTGATACGCCCCGACGCGGGCACCGTCAAGATCCATGGCCACGACGTGGTCAAGGACTTCCGCAACGCGCGCCGCAACCTGGGCGTGGTGCCGCAGGAACTGGTGTTCGACCCGTTCTTCACCGTGCGCGAAACCTTGCGCCTGCAGTCCGGCTATTTCGGCCTGCCGAACAACGACAAGTGGATCGACGAGGTCATGGAAAACCTCGACCTGACCGGCAAGGCCGACACCAACATGCGCGCGCTGTCCGGCGGCATGAAGCGCCGCGTGCTCGTGGCGCAGGCGCTGGTGCACAAGCCGCCCGTCATCGTGCTCGATGAGCCGACGGCCGGCGTCGACGTGGAACTGCGCCAGACCTTGTGGAAGTTCATCTCGCGCCTGAACCGCGAAGGCGGCCACACGGTCGTCTTGACCACCCACTACCTGGAAGAGGCGCAAGCCATGTGCCAGCGCGTGGCCATGCTGAAAACCGGCAAGGTGGTGGCGCTCGACACCATGTCGGCCCTGATCCGCCGCATCGCCGGCTCGCAACTGCAGGTGCACCTCAAAAACGGCAGCCTGCCGGACGACCTGCGGCACCTGGTGCTGCATGCGGAAGAACAGCAGGCGCCGAACAAGTTCAGCCTGCGCGTCAACGAATACAGCGAAGTCGAGAAAATCCTCGCCCGCCTGCGCGAAGCGGGTGCCGAGATCGATGAAATGCAATTGCAACAAGCCGACCTGGAAGATATTTTCTTGCAGATCATGGATAAAGGTACCGTATGATTTCGACAGGATTTCGCACCCTCGTCTACAAAGAGACGCTGCGCTTCTGGAAAGTGGCGACGCAAACCGTGGCCGCGCCCGTGCTCACGTCGATGCTGTACCTGCTGGTGTTCGGCCATGTGCTCGACGGCCGCGTGGAGCCGAGCCCCGGCGTCAGCTACACGGCCTTTCTGATTCCCGGCCTGGTGATGATGAGCGTGCTGCAAAACGCGTTCGCCAATTCCTCGTCCTCGCTGATCCAGTCGAAGATCACGGGCAACCTGGTGTTTGTGCTGCTCACTCCCCTGTCGCACTGGGAAATCTTCTCGGCGTATGTACTCGCTTCCGTCGCGCGCGGCCTGGCCGTGGGCTTTGGCGTGTTCGCCATCACCTGCTGGTTCGCCGACCTGTCGTTTGTCGCACCGCTGTGGATCGTCGTCTTCGCCTTCCTCGGCGCCGCCATGCTGGGCACCATGGGCCTGATCGCCGGCATCTGGGCCGAAAAATTCGACCAGCTGGCCGCCTTCCAGAACTTCCTGATCATGCCGGCCACCTTTTTGTCGGGCGTGTTCTATTCGATCCACTCGCTCCCCGCCTTCTGGCAGACGGTATCGCATTTGAACCCTTTCTTCTACATGATCGACGGCTTCCGCTACGGCTTCTTCGGCGTGTCCGACGTCAGCCCGTGGCTCAGTCTTTCCATCGTCGCCGGCTTCCTCGTGATCCTGGCGCTGGCGTCGATCCGCCTGCTGAAAAGCGGCTACAGATTGCGACACTAATTGCGCCGTTGATTGCGGCACATCACATCATTACATTATTCAATATCAAGGACTTATCGTGACCACCACTCCAGAACTGATCCACGGCTATCTGTCGGCCGGCCTCGAATGCACGCACCTCGAAGTGGAGGGCGATGGCCAGCACTTCCAGGCCGTGATCGTCTCGCCAGCGTTTGCCGGCAAGCGTCTGATCCAGCGCCACCAGATTGTCTACGCGGCGCTGGGCGACCGCATGCGCGAAGAAATCCACGCGCTGTCGATGAAAACCCTGACACCTGAAGAATTCCAAGGATAAGCACATGGACAAGCTCCTCATCAACGGCGGCAACCGCCTGAACGGCGACATCGCCATCTCCGGCGCGAAAAACGCCGCCCTGCCCATCCTGTGCGCCGGTCTGCTGACCGCGGGCGACCTGGATCTGACGAACGTGCCGCACCTGCACGACGTGGCCACCATGCTGAAACTGCTGGGCCAGACGGGCCTGAAAGTGCAGCAGGACGGCGACCGCGTCGTGCTCAACGGCAGCGCCATCGACACCCTGGAAGCGCCGTATGAACTGGTGAAAACCATGCGCGCCTCGATCCTCGTGCTCGGCCCCATGCTGGCGCGCTTCGGCGAAGCCAAGGTCTCGCTGCCGGGCGGCTGCGCCATCGGTTCGCGCCCCGTCGACCAGCACATCAAGGGGCTGGAAGCGCTGGGCGCCGAGATCCGCATCGAAGCGGGCTACATCTACGCCAAGTGCGCCAAGCTGAAAGGCGCGCGCATCGTCACCGACATGATCACTGTCACCGGCACAGAGAACCTGCTGATGGCCGCGACCCTGGCCGAAGGCGAGACCATCCTGGAAAACGCCGCCTGCGAACCGGAAGTGACCGACCTGGCCCACCTGCTGGTGGCCATGGGCGCGAAGATCGACGGCATCGGCACCAGCCGCCTGGTGATCCAGGGCGTGGACGCCCTGCACGGCGCCTCGCACGCGGTGATCGCCGACCGTATCGAAACGGGCACCTTCCTGTGCGCCGTGGCGGCCACCGGCGGCGATATCACCCTGCGCAACGTGCGCACCGACATCCTCGACGCGGCGCTCGACAAGCTGCGCGCCATGGGCCTGACGATGACCTTCGGCGCCGACTGGATCCGCGCCGAGATGTCGGCCCGCCCGAATCCCGTCAGCTTCCGCACCACGGAATACCCGGGCTTCCCGACCGACATGCAGGCGCAGTTCATGGCCGTCAACACGATTGCCAATGGCGCCAGCCGCGTTACCGAGACGATCTTCGAGAACCGCTTCATGCACGTGCAGGAAATGAACCGCCTGGGCGCCGACATCACCATCGAGGGCAACACGGCCATCATCGCCGGCGTCAAGCAGCTGCGCGGCGCGCCCGTGATGGCGACCGACCTGCGCGCCTCGGCGTCGCTGGTGATCGCGGCCCTGGCCGCCGATGGCGAAACGCTGATCGACCGCATCTATCACCTCGACCGCGGCTACGACCGCATGGAAGTGAAGCTGTCGGCCGTCGGCGCGAATATCGTACGCATCAAATAACAAGGAACGAGCATGAACGGATCGAACAACGGTGACAGCTCCCAGCTGATTCTGGCGCTGTCGAAAGGCCGCATTTTTGAGGACACCATGCCGCTGCTGGAAGCGGCCGGCATCAAGGTGCTGGAAAACCCGGAGACCTCGCGCAAGCTGATTTTGGCCACCAACGATCCGAACGTGCGCGTCATCATCGTGCGCGCCAGCGACGTGCCGACCTACGTGCAGTACGGCGCGGCCGACTTCGGCGTGGCGGGCAAGGATGTCTTGCTCGAGCATGGCGGCGAAGGCCTGTACCAGCCGATCGACCTGAATATCGCTTCTTGCCGCATGTCGGTGGCGGTGCAGGCCGGCTTCGACTATGAAAAGGCCGTGCACCAGGGCGCGCGATTGCGCGTGGCCACCAAGTTCGTGCACACGGCGCGCGAGCACTTCGCCGCCAAGGGCGTGCACGTCGACCTGATCAAGCTGTATGGCTCGATGGAGCTGGCGCCTTTGGTCGGCCTGTCCGACGCCATCGTCGATCTGGTCAGCACGGGCAGCACCCTGCGCGCGAACAACCTCGTCGAGGTCGAGCACATCATGGAAATTTCGTCGCGCCTGGTGGTGAACCAGGCCGCGCTCAAGCTCAAGCGCGAGCGCTTGCAGCCGATTATCGAGGCGTTTGAACGCGCTTCGCAAGCCTAGACACCTTCAGTAGCAGAAAGCCGATTATGCCGATACAGATACGCAAGCTCGATTCAAGCCAGGATGGTTTCCAACAATCGCTCGACACCTTGCTGGCGTTCGAGGCGGGCACCGATGCAGCGATTGAAACGTCGGTCGCAAAAATCCTGGCCGACGTGAAAACGCGCGGCGACGCCGCCGTGCTGGAATACACCAACCGTTTCGACCGCATCCCGCATGGCGGCGCGGCGGAAATGGCGGCCTTCGATATTTCGCAAGCCGAATTGCAGGCGGCCCTGAACGGCTTGCCATCGGCGCAGCGCGAGGCGCTGCAGATCGCCGCCCAGCGCATCCGCGCCTTCCACGAACGCCAGCGCGAGGAATTGCGCGGTTTTACCTACACCGAGCCCGACGGCACGGTGCTGGGACAGAAGATCACGCCGCTGGACCGGGTCGGCATCTACGTCCCGGGCGGCAAGGCCGCCTATCCGTCGTCCGTGCTGATGAACGCCATTCCCGCGCACGTGGCGGGCGTGGGCGAGATCATCATGGTGGTGCCGACGCCCGATGGCGTGAAAAACCAGATGGTGCTGGCCGCCGCCGCGATCGCCGGCGTGACGCGCGTGATCACCATCGGCGGCGCGCAAGCCGTCGGCGCGCTGGCGTATGGAACACAGAGCATCACCGCCGTCGATAAAATCGTCGGCCCCGGCAACGCCTACGTGGCCGCCGCCAAGCGCCGCGTGTTCGGCATCGTCGGCATCGACATGATCGCCGGGCCGTCTGAAATCCTCGTGCTGTGCGACGGTACGACGGACCCGGACTGGGTCGCGATGGATCTGTTTTCGCAGGCCGAGCACGACGAACTGGCGCAGGCGATTCTGCTGTGCCCGGACGCGGACTACATCGCGAAAGTGGAAGAGAGCATCGCCAAGCTGCTGCCGACGATGCCGCGCCAGGCCACCATCAGCACCTCGCTGGCCGATCGCGGCGCGCTGATCAAAGTGCGCAGCATGGAAGAGGCGTGCGAGATCGCCAATGCCATCGCGGCCGAGCACCTGGAAATCTCGGCGGAAAACCCGCAGCAGTGGGCCGAGCAGATCCGCCATGCGGGCGCCATGTTCCTCGGTCGCTTCTCGTCCGAATCGCTGGGCGACTATTGCTGCGGTCCCAATCACGTGTTGCCGACGTCGCGCACGGCGCGCTTTTCGTCGCCGCTGGGCGTGTACGACTTCCAGAAGCGCTCGTCCATCATTCACGTCAGTGAAGCGGGCGCGCAAACCCTGGGCCGTGTCGCCGCCACGCTGGCGTACGGCGAAGGCTTGCAGGCGCACGCGCGCAGCGCCGAACTGCGCCTGAAGCCGCAGCCATGACGAAGTTGGCGGAGCAGCCGGACTGGGTCAACCGGGTCTATTGCGAAGATGCGCTGGCGGGGCTGGCGCGCATTCCCGATGGCTCGGTGGACCTGATCCTGACGGATCCGCCGTACAACCTGGGCAAGGATTACGGCAATGCCTCGGACCAGCAGTCGGTGGCCGACTACCTGCGCTGGACTGAACAGTGGATCGATGCGGCGCTGCCCAAGCTGAAAGCCAACGGCAGCCTGTATATCTTTCTCACCTGGCGCTATTCGCCGGAGATCTTCGTCATGCTGAAGCAGCGCATGGCGATGATGAATGAAATCATCTGGGACCGCCGCGTGCCGTCGATGGGCGGCAGCGTGCGCAGCTTTTCATCGGTGCACGACACCATCGGCTTCTTCGTCAAGCGCAAGGATTACTACTTCGACCTTGACGCGGTGCGCATCGCCTACGACGCGGCCACCAAGAAAGCCCGTTCGCGCTCGATCTTCATCGGCGCCAAATGGCTGGAAGTGGGCTACAACCCGAAAGACTTGTGGAGCGTATCGCGCCTGCACAAGGAACACCCGGAGCGGGCCGACCACCCGACGCAAAAGCCGCTCGAAATCATCGAGCGCATGGTCAAGGCGTCGTGCCCGCCCGGCGGCGTGGTGCTCGACCTGTTCATGGGCAGCGGCACCACGGCCCTGGCGGCCAAGCGCTGCGGGCGCGATTTCGTCGGCTTTGAATTGAACCCCGACTACTGCGCCATCATCGAACAGCGATTGGCGGCGTTGACCCAGGAGCTGGCCGAACCGGCCACATTGGCCGCGCCGAAAGCCGCCAAGGCGGCAGCGAAAAAGCCGGCGGCTGCCAGGAAGCCGGCCGCCGCGAAGAAACCGCCCGCCGTGAAAAAAGCGCCGGCCCGCAAGGCGCGCAGCGCCGCCGTGCCGGAAGACGTCGTCATTTAGTCTCCATTTAATTTCATCAGGAGTGTTTGCAGCATGTCTTTCCTCGATCAGTTAATCAGCAACACCGTGCGCGCCGATGTGCGGGCCGTCAAAAGCTACCAGGTAGCCGATGCCAGCGGTTACATCAAACTCGATGCGATGGAAAACCCGTATCCGCTGCCGCCGCATCTGCGCGAGGAACTGGGCGCGCGCCTGGCCGGCGTGGTGCTGAACCGCTATCCGCCGTCGTACGCCAGCCTGCAGGCGGCCATCTGCGCCAAACTGGGCGTGCCCGCCGGCTACGACGTCATGCTGGGCAACGGCTCCGATGAACTCATTTCCATCCTGGCCATGGCGTGCGCGCATCAGGAGCCGGGCAAGCGCGCCGTGCTGCTGGCGCCCGTTCCCGCCTTCGTCATGTATGCACGCTCGGCGCAGTTTGCCGGCATGGATTTCGTCGGCGTGCCCTTGCAGGCCGACTTCAGCCTGGACATGCCGGCCATGCTGGCGGCCATCGAACTGCATCGCCCGGCGCTGGTGTTCCTCGCCTATCCGAACAACCCGACGGGCAACCTGTTTGCTAGCGCCGATATCGAACGCATCCTGGCGGCCTTGGGCGACACCGGCATCGCCGTCGTCGACGAAGCGTACGAGCCGTTCGCGCAGCACAGCTTCATGGGCCGTTTGCCCGAGTTCGAGAACCTGGTGGTGATGCGCACCGTGTCGAAACTGGGCCTGGCCGGCATTCGCCTCGGCTACATGTCGGCCGCGCCGGCCCTGCTGGCGCAATTCGAGAAAGTGCGCCCGCCGTACAATGTGAATGTGCTGACACAGGCGGCGGCCGAATTCGCGCTTGATCACCTCGATGTGTTGAATGCCCAGGCGGCCTTGCTCAACAGCGCGCGCGACGCGCTGGCGCTGCGCCTGGCGCAGCTGCCCGGCGTGACGGTCTTCCCCTCGAAGGCAAATTTTCTTCTGATTCGTGTGGCTGATTCCGACGATGTTTGCGCAAAACTGCTTGCCCGCCGGGTTTTAATTAAAAATATGAGTAAAATGCATGCTGCGCTGGCCAATTGCCTGCGCATCAGCGTCAGCACCCCGGAAGAGAATTCCCTTTTTTACGATGCCTTCAAGGCATCCCTCGTTTAGCCTACCGCCAGAGCCTCCCATGAACCGCACCGCAGAAATCACGCGCAACACCAATGAGACGCAAGTTCGCGTCGCCCTCAACCTCGATGGCACCGGCCAGCAAAAGCTGAACACTGGCGTGCCCTTCCTCGACCATATGCTGGACCAGATCGCCCGCCACGGCTTGATCGACCTCGATATCGAAGCGACGGGCGACGTGCATATCGACAACCACCATACGGTGGAAGACGTGGGCATCACTCTGGGCATGGCTGTGGCCAAGGCCATCGGCGACAAGAAGGGCATCCGCCGCTACGGTCATGCGTACGTGCCGCTGGACGAGGCGCTGTCGCGCGTGGTGCTCGATTTCTCGGGCCGCCCGGGCATCGAATACCACATCCCGTTTACGCGCGCCATGATCGCCGGCTTCGACGTCGACCTGACCTTGGAATTTTTCCGCGGCTTCGTCAATCATGCGGGCGTGACCTTGCATATCGACAACCTGCGCGGCACGAATGCCCACCATCAATGCGAAACCGTGTTCAAGGCCTTTGGCCGCGCGCTGCGCATGGCTGCCGAGCTCGATGAGCGCGCGGCCGGCATCATTCCATCGACCAAGGGCAGCCTGTAAGCGCCCGCGAACCACTGTAGATTCCGAGATCAAACATGAATAAAATTGTGGTGGTGGATTACGGCATGGGCAATTTGCGCTCGGTGGCGCAAGCGCTGCGTGCCGTGGCGCCGGAAGCCGACGTGCGCATTTCCGGATTGGCGCAAGACATCGACAGCGCCGACCGCATCGTCTTGCCGGGCCAGGGCGCCATGCCCGACTGCATGCGCAGCCTGCGCGAATCGGGCGTGCTCGAAGCGCTGCTGCGCGCCGCCGACAGCAAGCCCGTGCTGGGCGTGTGCATCGGCGAGCAGATGCTGTTCGACGGCAGCGAAGAGGGCGATGCGGCCGGTCTGGGCTTGCTGCCCGGCAAAGTCGTGCGCTTCCAGCTCGACGGCCAGGTGCAGGAAGACGGCTCGCGCTTCAAGGTGCCGCAAATGGGCTGGAACCAAGTGCGGCAAACGGCGTCCCATGTCATGTGGGATGGTATCGCCGACAACGCCTATTTTTACTTTGTGCACAGCTATTTTGCTCAACCTCAAGAGGCGTTGCACACGGTGGGCGAGACTGTCTATGGTGCGCCGTTCGCTTGCGCCGTCGCCCGTGATAATATTTTCGCGACACAGTTCCACCCTGAAAAAAGTGCTGCCGCTGGCTTGCAGCTGTACAAGAACTTCGTTCACTGGCAACCTTAACGTTAGCTCTCCGGCTTTTTTCCGCCCCTCACTCACTTTTAAATCACACTGACCATGCTGCTCATTCCCGCCATCGACCTGAAAGACGGTCACTGCGTACGCCTGAAACAAGGCGATATGGAACTTGCCACCGTATTTTCCGAAGACCCGGCCGACATGGCCCGCCATTGGCTGATGCAAGGCGCGCGCCGGCTGCATCTGGTCGACCTGAACGGTGCCTTTGCCGGCAAGCCGAAGAACGAGGGCGCCGTCAAGGCCATCCTGAAGGCCGTGCAAGATTTCGCCGTGGAAAACGACATCGAGGAAATCCCCGTGCAGCTGGGCGGCGGCATCCGCGACCTCGACACCATCGAGCGCTACCTCGACGCCGGCATCACCTACATCATCATCGGCACGGCGGCCGTGAAAAGCCCCGGCTTCCTGCACGATGCCTGCAGCGCCTTCCCCGGCCACATCATCGTCGGCCTCGATGCCAAGGATGGCAAGGTGGCAACGGATGGCTGGAGCAAGATGTCGGGCCACGAAGTGATCGACCTGGCGAAAAAATTCGAAGCCTACGGCGTCGAATCGATCATCTACACGGACATCGGCCGCGACGGCATGATGGGCGGCATCAATATCGACGCCACCGTCAAGCTGGCGCAAGCCGTCAAGATCCCCGTCATCGCTTCGGGCGGCCTGCACAATATCGGCGACGTGGAAGCGCTGTGCGCGGTTCAGGCCGAAGGCATCGAAGGCGTGATTTGCGGCCGTTCCATCTATGAAGGCACGATCGACCTGGCGCAGGCGCAAGAACGCGCCGACGAACTGACCGACGCCGCCGTTTAAGCCTGCCCGGCCGGGAGCGTGCCTGCGCACGCCCTGGCCTGGCGACAATCTGGATACCATCATGCTTGCAAAACGTATCATCCCCTGCCTCGACGTGACCAATGGCCGCGTCGTCAAAGGCGTCAATTTCACGGAATTGCGCGACGCCGGCGACCCGGTGGAAATCGCCCGCCGCTATGACGAGCAGGGCGCCGATGAAATCACTTTCCTCGACATTACCGCGTCCAGCGACAACCGCGGCCTGATCTTCGACATCATCGAAGCCGTGGCGTCGCAGGTGTTCATTCCGCTGACCGTGGGCGGCGGCGTGCGCGTGGTGGAAGACGTGCGCCGGCTGCTCAATGCGGGCGCCGACAAGGTCAGCATCAACACCTCGGCCGTGACGAATCCCCAGCTCGTGTACGAGGCGTCGCAAAAGCACGGCTCGCAGTGCATCGTCGTCGCCATCGACGCCAAGCAGGTGTCGCCCGGCAAGTGGGAAGTGTTTACCCATGGCGGACGCACCGCCACGGGCCTGGACGCGTTCGAATTGGCGCGTAAAATGGAAAGCCTGGGCGCCGGCGAAATCTTGCTCACCAGCATGGATCGCGACGGTACCAAGGTGGGCTTCGACCTGGGCCTGACGCGCGGCGTGTCCGACGCCGTCAGCATTCCCGTCATCGCCTCGGGCGGCGTGGGCGGTTTGCAAGACCTGGTCGACGGCATCAAGGTGGGCCGCGCGGATGCCGTGCTGGCCGCCAGCATTTTCCACTATGGCCAGCACACGGTGCAGGAAGCCAAGCGTTTCATGGCGCAGCAGGGCATTCCCATGCGTCTCGCGTAAAATCAGCAGGATAGAAGAACATGCAAAACGGAACCATCGTAGCAAGCAATGCCAAGTGGCTGAAAAAGGTCAAATGGGACGAGCACGGCCTCGTGCCCGTGATCGCGCAGGAAGCGGGCAGCAACGACGTGCTGATGTTCGCCTGGATGAACCGCGATGCGCTGGCGCGCACGGTGGAGCTGGGCGAAGCCGTGTACTGGAGCCGTTCGCGCAAGAAACTGTGGCACAAGGGCGAAGAGTCGGGCCACACGCAAAAGGTGCTGGAAATCCGCCTCGATTGCGACGAAGACGTGGTCTTGCTGAAAATCGAGCAGGCGGGCGGCATCGCCTGCCATACGGGCCGCCATTCGTGCTTCTTCCAGAAATTCGAAGGCGACGAAAAAACGGGCGAATGGCAAGTCACCGACCCCGTCCTGAAAGACCCTGAGACGATTTACGCGGAAAGCAAGAGCAAATGAGTGAAACCCTGAAGCGCCTGGCCGCCGTGATCGAATCGCGCAAGCTGGCCAATGGCGGCGACCCCGCCACCTCGTATGTCGCGCGTCTGTTTGCCAAGGGCGATGATGCGATTTTGAAAAAAATCGGCGAAGAGGCCACGGAAACCGTGATGGCCGCCAAGGATGCGCGCCGCGACAACGACCCGTCGAAGGTCCTGTACGAATGCGCCGACCTGTGGTTCCACTCGCTGGTGATGCTGGCGCAGTTCGACCTGACGCCGCAGCAGGTGCTCGACGAGCTGGCGCGCCGCGAAGGCCTGTCCGGCCTCGAGGAAAAGGCAGCGCGCAAGGATGAGCTGCGCGATGCCGGCGAAACAGACAAACACTGACCTATTGGAGCGTGCGTGGATAACTGTATTTTCTGCAAGATTGCTGCAAAACAAATTCCCTCGACCATCGTGTATGAAGACGAGGACTTGCTGGCCTTCAAGGATATCAACCCGGCCGCACCCGTGCATCTGCTGCTGATCCCGAAGCGCCACGTGGCCAGCCTGTCCGATTGCGACGACAGCCATACGGAAATGCTGGGCAAGCTGCTGCGTCTGGCGCCGAAACTCGCTGCCGAGTTCGGCTGCGCCGTCACGTATGACACCGATGGCGCGCCTGCAGGCGGCTTCAAGACCATGATCAACAGCGGCCCGAACGGCGGGCAAGAGGTGTATCACCTGCACATGCATGTGTACGGCGGTCCCCGTCCCTGGCGCGGTCAACACTGATTTCGCTGCGCGCCGGGTTCACGTGTATACTACCGGCATTGGTTGACGCTATTCGGGCACCGTCCCGCAAGGAGAATGTGATGGGTTCATTGAGTATTTGGCACTGGGTGATCGTTCTGGTCATTGTGATGCTGGTCTTCGGCACCAAGAAACTGGGCAATATCGGCGGTGATATCGGCAAGGCCGTCAAAGGCTTCAAGGATGGCGTCAAGGGCGAAGATGACGCCCCGGCAGCCAATACCCCTCCTGCTGCGCCATCGCAAGTGGCCGACAAAAGCACCATCGACGTCGAGACGAAAGAGAAAAGCAAGTCCTGATAGCGTGGCGGGGCGCTTGCCTCGTCCGGTAACGGCCCTTGTCCGCTTATGATCGATCTCGGTCTCTCTAAAATCGCCATCATCGGCGTGGTTGCGTTGATAGTCATCGGCCCTGAAAAGTTGCCGAGAGTGGCGCGCATGGCTGGCACCTTATATGGCCGCGCGCAACGCTATCTGAACCAGGTGAAATCCGAAGTCTCGCGCGAAATTGAAATGGAAGAGCTGAAAAACCTGCAGAAGGAAGTGCAGGATGCAGCCCAGTCCGTCAAGCAAAGCGTGGAGAAATCCATGCATGGCGTGGAAAATTCGATCTCCGGCAACCTGGCCGAGGTGGAAAACGCCTGGCGCGGCGATTCGAGTTCGTATGATGAGCATCACGATGCCCATGACGCCATGCTGCGCGCCACCAATGAAGACCTGGCCCGCAAGGCGCGCGAATTCCGCCGCAAGAAGCTGGTGCGCAATTCCGCCATCCCTGGCTGGTACAAGCAGCGCCATGGCGGCAAGCTGCACGTGCAGTCGGCCGCCGCCCGCGTGGCGCGCTTCCGTCCGCGCACCAGTTCCTCCTCTTTTTACTCATGAGTAGCAAATCCCCGGTGGAAGAAACTTTTATCTCGCATCTGGTCGAGCTGCGCAACCGCCTGGTCAAGGCTTCGATCGGCATCGCCGTCGTCTGCGCCATCCTGTTTTATTGGCCCGGCCCCTCGCAGATCTACGATTTTATCGCGGCCCCGATGATCGCCTCGCTGCCGGCCGGCTCGAAAATGATCGCCACCGGCGTCATTTCGCCGTTCCTGGTGCCCATGAAAGTGACGTTGGTGATCGCCTTTATCGTCGCCTTGCCCTGGGTGCTGTACCAGATGTGGGCGTTTATCGCCCCCGGCCTGTACACGCATGAAAAGCGCCTGATCGCACCGCTCGTCATCTCGTCTTCCCTGCTGTTCATGGCCGGCGTGGCCTTCTGCTATTTCTTTGTGTTTGGCCGCGTCTTCCACTTCATCAGCGACTTTTCGCCATCGTCGATCGCGGTCACGCCCGATATCGAAAACTACCTCGATTTCGTCATGTCGATGTGCCTGGCTTTTGGCGCCACGTTCGAAGTGCCCGTGGTGGTGGTGATCCTCGTGCGCATGGGCATTGTTTCTATTGCGAAACTCAAGGAAGTGCGTCCCTACATCATCGTCGGCGCCTTCGTCATTGCCGCCATCGTCACGCCGCCGGACGTGGTCAGCCAGTTCTCGCTGGCCATCCCGATGTGCCTGCTGTTCGAGCTGGGCCTGCTGGTAGCGCCCATCTTCGTCAAGGCCACCCAGGCGCCGGAAGAAGTGTCCTAGACGATTGACTACACGTACAGGCAAAAGCCGCTGACCTCCTTCGGGAGCAGCGGCTTTTTTATCGTCCGGAAAGTTGGTGGGTGCTTACTGCAGCATCAGTTTGCTGAGGATGCCCAGATTGAGCAGGATCAGGGTGCTCATCATCCAGTACACGTGTTTCATGTCCGCGCCATGGCGCAAGTCCAGGCGTTCCAGGCGGGCGTCGAATGTGTGCCCGAATGCGTCAAATTTGGCGTCGAATTTGTGTTCCAATGCGTCTAATTTGGTATCGACTTTGTGCTCCAGCGCATCGATCCTCGTATCGAGCTTCAGGTCCAGTGCATCGATCCGGGTATCGAGTCTGAGCCCCAGCGCATCGATCTTCAACTCCAGCGCGCCCACCTTGGTATCGACGTTGTGCGACACCAGCTTGATTTCCCCCAGCAGGTTGCGCTCCAGCGCCGCCAGTTCGCCATGCACGACCACGGCCGAACCCAGTACGTCGCCCAAGGCCGTCGCATGGTCTTCCGCCTGCTGCGTGGGCACGCCGGCCGAGGAGAGGCGTTTGGCGTAATCGAGGGAGTCGAACTGGATGGGCATATGCATGGACGCTCCTGTATCCAGCCTAGCAGGAAAATCGGCAATTGCCGGTGAGGAGTGCGGTGGCGCCTGCCTTCCCGTCAGCGTAATGGACAGGGATGCCGGCGGTTTGCGGCGGCGCAAACGGATGCAAAAAGGGCGCCGCGGCGCCCTTTGCAAGGAGAGGATGCGTACGAGTTAATTCATCAGTTCCTTGATGACTTTCACGGGCGCGCTGCCGTAGCTGAGGAATTGCTCGTGGAAATCCTTCAGTACGAATTTGTTGCCCAGCGCTTGCTTGCGCTGTTCGCGCAAGTCCATGATTTCGCTGTAGCCGCTGAAATAGCTGGTCAGTTGCACCGAGCTCAGCTGCACACGGCGCCATTTTTCCTTGGCTTCACGCTGGGTCTGGAAGGCCTGGCGCGTCAGCAGGTCGAGCGCTTGCGCTTCCGTCATGCCCAGCACGTGCACGCTGTAATCGAGGATGGTGTTGGTGACGCTGCGCAAGTTCCACTTCGAATACATCAGCCACATTTCCGGCGCGTTGTTGCCATAGCCCGATTCGAGCATCATGCGTTCGCCATACACGGCCCAGCCTTCGATCATGGCGCCGTTGCCGAAGATCGACTTGACCAGGGACGGGGATTTGTTGGCATACACGAGCTGCGTGTAATGGCCGGGGATGGCTTCGTGGATGTTCAGAATCTGCAAGATCCAGTGGTTGTATTCGCGCAAGCTGCTTTCCGCCTGTTCCGGCGTTTCGCCATCGAGCGGCGTCACGTTGTAATAGGTGCGGTCTTGCGGGCGGTACGGGCCGGGCGCCTCGATGCTGGCGCCAGCCACGCCGCGCTGGTAAGCGGGCGTTTCACGCACGACGAGGGGCTTTTTCGGGTCCATCGTCAGCAGGTTGTGGCTGGTCACCCATTCCTGCAATTCCGGGATCTGGCGGCGGATTTCCGGCACGAAATCGGCGGCCGCCACGTGGTTGCTCGACAGCTTGTCGATCACCATGCCGATCTTCGCCGTACGGTCCGCCGGCTTGGCCGTGGCGCCCATGGTTTTTACCCACAGCTCGTCGGACAGGCTATCCATGTGTTCGAGCAGCTTTTCGCGCGCGGCCAGGGCTTTCTGGTACATCTGCTCGGCGCTCACGCTGGCCTGGATATCGTAGGCAAATTTCTGCTCATACAAATCCTTGCCGATGCGGAAGGAGCGCGCATTGCCGTTCTGCGCCAGCGCCGCATCCTGTTCCGTCAGCCAGGCCGCATAGCCTTGCACGGCCGTGCGGGCCGCGGCGATGCGCGCGTTGTACAGCTGTTTTTCCGCCGGCGTCAGGATGGAACCCTGTGCCGTCTTGTTCAGGTCGTCAAGTACGCTGAGCACGCCTGCGCTCTGGGCGATGGCCAGCTGCGTGTGTTCGCGCGTCGGGTTGACGATGCTGGCGCGCGCGGCCGCATAGTATTGCGGCACGGTGGCGATGCGCTTGAGCAAGGTGCGCAGGCGCTGCGGCTGGGCCGCGTATTCCGTGTTCAGGATGAAGTCGATGGAACCGGCCACGTTGTACTGGGCGGGATTCCATTCGAATTCGCGGAAGGTGGTCAGATACCAGCGGTCCGATTGCAGTTTATTCGTCAGCAAGGCCAGGTCGGTACGTTGCTTGTCCGACATTTTGCCGGCATTGAGCTTGCCGAACTTGCCCAGCCATTCTTCAATGAAGGCCAGTTGCTTCTGGCGGCTGGCCGCGTCGGGAATGCTCAGGTTGGCGGCGCCATCGTACTTGCCGACGGAAATCGCGCTTTCCGGATCCAGGCGCCACAGGGCCGTAAGGAACTGGCCGCTCAGGTTATTCATGGAACGGTCGCTGCTGTTCTCGCTGGCGACGGCCGCTACCGTGGCTGCCGTTGCCGCCGTGACGACGGCCGCTTTCTTGGCGACGGTTTTCTTCTTGCTGCTGCTGGTGTTGGCCTTGCCGTTTTTCTGCGGCTTCTTCGCGGCGCTGGCCGGTGTCAGGGTAAAGGCCATCATCAATGCGGCGAGCGCAACTTTATTTTTTATCAGCATAATTTATCTCTTGAATATTTTGTCGTTTGCCATCATCAGAAAATAATAAACTGATAATATAAGTAACAAACAACTATTGAAAGGTTGGCCTTGCTTGCCTGGGCGGCCCAAAGATTAGCACTAATTGCCCCTGCGGCGCTAGACGACGATGGCGCCGCCGTGCAGCAGTTCCTGGTGGCGCGCATTGATGACAGCCACGGCATCCTTGCCGCGCGCCATGCCGGTGGCGTGGATTTCCGTTTCCTGCGTGTAGCGCTGGCTGACGCGCACCGTGTAGGACTGGAACAGCCAGCTCCAGAAGTTCGTTTCATAGACGGCTTCATCCATGTCGCGCCATTTGACGCCTGTGAGTTTCTTTTTCCACGGCAAGATGCCGGACGCCAGCCACACGCCCGCCTCATCGTAGTACAGCTGGTAGCTGCGTATCGTCAGCAGGCGGTAGCCGACGATCAGGGCCGAACCGACCAGCACGACGAAGGCGGCGCGCGTGTTGTACTTGAAGGCCAGCGGCAGGGCGGCAAAAAACAGCAGCACGGCAATCAGGAAGGTGCTGACATAGGCGGTCCAGGATTTGCCGCACAAAAAGGTGGCGCGCTGGCCGGCGCTGGTGGCGATATAGTCGGTCATGGCGTGGAAGGGCAACAGGGAAAATGGATCATCGCATGGAACGCGGTGGCGCCGTTCATTTTTTCAACCCCTCTTGCAGCATGCCCAGCATGTCATTGGCCGACATGCGCGCGGCCGCGTCGCTGCCTTCTAATAAACTGTCGGCCAGGTCGCGCTTGTGCTGGTGCAATTCGACGATGCCTTCCTCGATCGTATGCTTCGCCACCAGGCGGTAGATGGTGACGGGGCGCAATTGTCCCATACGGTGGGCGCGGTCCGAGGCCTGGTCTTCCACGGCCGGGTTCCACCACGGATCCATGTGGATCACGTAATCGGCGGCCGTCAAATTGATGCCCATGCCGCCCGCCTTCAGGCTGATCAGGAAGACATCGCCGTCGCCCGCCTGAAAGGCGTCGACGCGGCGCTTGCGTTCCTGCATCGGCGTACTGCCGTCGAGATACTGGTAGCGCACGCCATGCTGCTCGAGATGCTGGCGGATCAAGGTCAAATGGTCGACGAACTGGCTGAAGACGAGTACCTTGTGGCGGTTTTCCAGCAAGCCCGACAGCAATTGGGCGAAGGCTGCCAGCTTGCTGCTGGCCAGGCCCAGCTCGGGCGCCACCAGTTGCGGATTACAGCAGGCGCGGCGCAGCTTCATGATCTCGGCCAGGATCTGGATCGCCTTCTTGGACGCCGGCCCTTCCACCATGGCCAGCTTTTCCAGCGCTTCGCGGCGCAACGATTCGTACAGCGCCGTTTCCTGTGGCGACAATTCCACTTCCAGCACGATTTCCGTACGCGACGGCAATTCCGACAGCACTTGCGTCTTCGTGCGGCGCAAGATGAACGGCGCGATCAGGCGGCGCAGCCGCAAGCGCGCACCGGCCGCCGCCCGTTTATCCTGATCCTTCTCAATCGGCCCGGCGAAGCGTAAATTGAACTGGTCGAGGGTGCCCAGCAAACCCGGGTTGATGAAGCGGAACAGGTTCCACAATTCGCCCAGGTGGTTTTCCAGCGGCGTGCCGCTGGCCACCATGCGGAAATCGCCTTGCAGGGCCATCACGGCTTGCGAGCGCTTGGTGGCGCCATTCTTGATCGCCTGCGCTTCGTCGAGCACGATCGTATGCCAGTGCACGCCGGCAAACATGGCCGCTTCCTGTTGCAGCAAACCATAGCTGGCCACCACCACGTCGAAGGGCTGCAATGTATCGAGCATGTCGGCGCGGTCGCCGCTGCCGAACAGTTTGATGTTCAAGGTGGGCGCGAAGCGCTGCGCTTCGCTGATCCAGTTCATGCACACGGACGTGGGGGCGACGACGAGGGTGGGGCCGTTCGGTGCGCGTGACAGGATCAGCGCCAGCGCTTGTAACGTCTTGCCGAGGCCCATGTCGTCGGCCAGGCAGGCGCCCACGCCCCAGTGTGCCAGACGCGCCAGCCATTCGTAACCGGCCAGCTGGTAGTCGCGCAAGTCCGCCTGCAAGGTGCTGGGCAGCTGCGGTTGATAGTCGTCGAGCGCGCGCAGGCGCAGCAAGTGTTCGCGCCACAATTTGTCGGCGTTCACGCCGCCCGCATCGTTGGCCAGCTCTTCCAGCGCGAAAGCGGCCAGCGGGTGGATGTGCACGCCATCGGCATGCGCTTCGCCATACGCGGCCAGTTCCGACAGGCGCCGGTGCAGCTCGTCGCTGAGGGCCAGGAACTGGTTGTCGCCCAAGGCCACGAAGCGGCTTTTATTGTTCTGCATCAAGTCGAGCAGGGCGCGCAAATCCATCACCTTGTCTTCGTCGATCTGCACTTCGCCGCTGGCGGCAAACCAGTCTTTTTCACTCTTGATATTCAGGCGCATCTGGCCGCTGTCGATGCGTTTCGACACGCGCATGGTTTCGCCTTCGGGCCACGCCAATACCATGCCATTCGGGTCGAGCGCCTGTAACTCCACCAGCAGTTGCAGGCCCAGCGCTGGCTGGCCTAGCAGCCACTCGCCATGCTCTTCTTCCGCCTCTTCCAGCACCAGACATTTCCCGATCAGCTGGCGCTGCGCTTCGCGTTCCGCGTTCAGGTCGCGTCGCGCTTGCACGGCCCGGCCCGCCACATCGGCAAACACGCTCTCGGCGCCGCTGCCCGGTGCGTAATAGGCGCCATTGTCGAGCAGTGGCCGGACTAAAATTTGCATTTTCAGGCCTTGCTGGTAGGGCAGCAAATGCACGTGCAGGCGGTGGTCGGCCGTGATCGCTTCCGCGTCGCCGCCGCCGCCGCCGATATCCGATTGCACGGTGACCATGGACGAGATGGCGCCGATCGCCTGCATCACCTGTTTTTCCGCGTGCAGCGGCACGGACAGGCCCAGGCCCACGATGGCGCCGATGCGCCGGTGCTCGTCGAGGATGTGCACCACGCGCAAGCGCGTCGGCGTTTCCCTTTGCACCACGACATTGCTGCCGCTGTCGGGCAGTGGCGGCTGCATGCCCAGCCACAGCTGCCCCTCGTGCGACTTGATCAGGAGTTCGGGCGCGCCGGCGATCAGTTCCACGCGCGTGTCGGGATTGTCGAGCCAGAACACGAGTGGATGGCCCACCAGCAAGATGGCGGCCTTGTCCAGCTCGACTTCATAGCGGGGCGCCGACGAATAGTATTGCTTGAACGGCGCGATGCTGCCGGCCGCGCGCGCGTCCTGCGGCGTGAGGAAATCGATGTCGCCCGCTTCCTCGGCCAGGCGTTTGAGACCCATGGCGCGGCCCTTGCTCCAGCCGCCGCGTGCGTCGCGTTTCTGCTCGCGTACTTCCACGGCGGTGAGACCAAAGCGCGGATCGAACGCCACCAGCCACACGAGCCGCGAGACGCCGCCGATGGTCTCGGTGGGGGCGTTCTGCTGCAGGTTGATCAGCGCGCTCAGCTGGCGCTGCCACGCTTCCTGGCGCTCGAACCACGGCGCCATGTCCGTCAAACCGTGCTGCGCCCGCTTGGCCGTCGCATAGCGCTCCTGCTGCGGCTCGCCCATCAAGCCCAGCAAGCCGGCCGCCTGCGCGGCGATCAAATCGTAGCCGGCCGCGTCCGCTTGCTGCACCAGCGCTCGCAGCTGGTCCTTGCGTTCGCTCAATTGCGGTAGCGCCAGCCAGTAGTACAGCAAGGCCTGGAACAGCTGCGCCTGCAGTCCCGTTTCCCAGCTGCGCGTGGGGATGCTTTCCGCCTGCTGCACGCCGGCGCGCACGAGGCGCAAGGTATTGAGTTGCTGGTAGACGATGCTGTCGTGGTTCGGCTGCGCGTGCAGCGCGATATCGAGGTAGGTTTCCGCGTTTTTCAGCAGCTTGGCGTCGTTGCCGCGCAGCAGGGCCAGCACGTACAGGTGGCCGCCGATGCCCGTGAAGCACAGCTTGCGCTTGCCGCTTTCCTTGCGCAGTCCCTTCAAGGCCGTTTCGTAGCCGGCCACGGCGTGCGCATGTTCGCCGCGCAACAAGGCGATGCTGCTGTCGACAAACAGCGCCTGCGGCCCCTGCTGGCCCGCCAGGTAGCGGGCAGCCGCGTCGAGTTCACCGCACAGCAGAGCATCCTCGGCCAAGGCCAGCGGCAGGGCGGCGCCGATATGGTCGCCGGCGGCCGCCTGGCGCGCATGGTGGGCGCGCGCGTACGTGCGGATGGCGTGCGCCGTGGCCGGTTCGCGCGGCGCGTTGCCCAGCAGCACGGCGAGGATGTCATCCTGCAGTTGCGGCATGACGAAAGACAGCATTTCCGGCTCGAACGGCCGGCCGAAAATCTCGATCAGCGGATGCAGCTGCTGCGCTTCATAGCACGCCATGCACGCGGCCAGGATGGCGGCCACGTGGCGTACCTCGTCGTTGCGCAGCAGGGCGATGCGCAGGCGCGCCACGCCTTGCCGGTAGCTGCGCAATTCCACATAGCCATCCCAGTTGCGGCGCACGGGGTTGATCAGCTCGATGGCCTGGCACAGGTCGCGAAACACCAGGTGCTCGATGGCAGCGCGCATGGCGGGCCAGCGCAATTTTGCTTCGCAGGCAAAGCCCCGTCCCACCACTTCGGACGCCAGCGCGTGCCGCGTCAAATGCTGCAGCATGTTCGTGACGGTGAGCAGGGCGAACGGCGTGCCGTCCGGCTCGACGACATTGGCGCGCTGCAAGTGTTCATACACGGCATGCTTGCCCACCGGTTCGCCCGCGATGGCCAGCAGGGCCAGGATCATCTGTTCGTGCTGCTCCAGGGCGGCAAATTCGTCAAGCAAGAGCGGGTCTGTCATGCGGGCAAATTGGCGATGTGGACAGGGGCTGTGCCGGCCGCCACGGGCAGGCCGAACACGCGCTGGTAGAAATACAGTTCCGCGTCCAGGGTGCGCACGATGTTTTCCGCCTTGCGGAAGCCGTGCCCCTCGCCTTCCAGGGGCACATACGCGACGGGCACGCCGCGCGCCTGCAGGGCGTCGACCATCAGCTGCGACTGCTGCGGCGGCACGACCTTGTCGTCGAGGCCCTGGAAGAAAATCATCGGGCGCGACAGTTTATCCGTGTGGTGGATGGGCGAGCGCTCGCGGTATAGCGCCTCGGCTTGCGGCTGCGAAGCGATCAGGTAGTCGGTGTAGCGCGATTCGAACTTGTGCGAATCGTCGTCCAGGCCCTTCAGGTCGGATACGCCATAGTAGCTGGCGCCCGCCTTGAAGACGTCGTGGAAGGTCAATGCGCACAGGGTCGTCAGGCCGCCCGCGCTGCCGCCGCGGATGATCAGGCGCTCCGGGTCGGCCAGGCCGTTGGCGGCCAGGTAGCGCGCGCCGGCGATGCAGTCTTCCACGTCGACGATGCCCCATTGCCCGCGCAGCGCGTCGCGGTATTCGCGGCCGAAACCGCTGCTGCCGCCGTAGTTGACGTCGAGCACGCCGATGCCGCGGCTGGTCCAGTACTGCGTCGCCAGTTTCAAGGTATTGCTGGCCATGCTGGTAGGGCCGCCGTGGCTGATGACGATGACGGGCGGCAAAGTGCCCGCCGGCGCCTGCACGTCGCCATTGGTGGGCGCATAAAAGAAGGCGTAAGCCGTGCGGCCATTGTTGCTAGGAAAACTCAAGCTGCGCGGCACGGACAAATACTCGAGCGCGGGCAATCGTGCGATCGACTGCGCCAGCACTTCCAGCTCATGGTTGGACAAATCGATGCGCGCCAGTTCCAGCGCGATGGTCGGGCTGCCGCCCAAGAGCGCGACGAAGCCGGGGCCCACGCGCAGTTCGCGGATTTCCTGGTACGGGTGCGGTATCGGCTCAAGCTTGGCCGCCGCCACGTTCAATTGCGCCAGGTAGCTGACGCCGGCCTGGATATACGTGCAGACGATTTCATCGTCGGACAGAAAACCGTACATGCTGCCGCCGAAGGTCCAGTGCGGCGTGGCAAATTCCGCTTCCATCGGGCACAGCGCTTCGATGTCGGCGCCGTGCAGGCGGTACAAATTCCACCAGCCGCTGCTGTCGGAAACGAAGTGCAGCAAGCCGTTCGGCGACCATTCCGGCTGGCAAATCGACTCGCGCGCGCCGCCGGCGATCAGGCGCGGCGAACCGAGGCTGCCGTCCGCCTGCACGTCGGCCAGCCACAGTTCCGTACCTTGCCATGGCAGGCGCGGGTGGTCCCAGCTGATCCAGGCCAGCTGGCTGCCGTCCGGCGACAAACGCGGCGCCGCATAAAAATCGTGGCCCCGTGCCAGCACCGTTTCGCGCCCGTCGAAGCCGACGGCCGCCAGGCTGTTTTCCGGATGCGCATGGCCTTCTGCCGGGTGCTGTTCGCGCACGGCGATCAGGCGGGCGCGGGCCGCATCGACAACGAAGTCCGCGTGGCGCGTGTTGCCGCCCGTGGTGAACGCTTCGGGGACGCCATCGCCGGCCACGCGGTACAGGCAATTGTCGGCGAAATGCGAGAAATACACGGTATCGCCGGCCACGGCATACGCGCCGCCGCCGTATTCATGCACGCGGGTGCGCACATTGAACGGCGCCGGCGTCAATTCATCAACCTTGGCGCCACGCTGGCGCAGCAGGGTATTGCGGCCCGCCTCGCTGGCGCGCCCGGCCAGCCAGAACACGTCGGCCCCATCCGCCCCGCCCAGGGCCAGCTGCGTCAGCGGCGAGGCGCCGGCGGCGACGATGGCCGCGCTGATCGGCGATGGCCAGATGCCATAAGGGGTGCTGGATGCGGTCGAGGTCATGCGGGCTCCGTGTAGTGAGGGAATCAAGGGCCGCCAGGCAGGGTCAGGGCGCGCGGCGGCGTGCACCATCATAATGGAAGGGCAGGCACAACGAAAGTCATCGCTGTGCATGGCAAATGCTGCAAAGCGGCACCGGAATCAATGAAATGGCAGCGATTGGATGCGATAATACCGCTTCTCCAAGCTCGATTGCCTGCCATGCCACAATTTGCTCCGCTCCAGAACGATACTTTCCTGCGCGCCCTGCTGCGCCAGCCAACCGGGCACACCCCTGTCTGGCTGATGCGCCAGGCGGGCCGCTATTTGCCCGAATACCGCGCCACGCGCGAGCGGGCCGGCTCTTTCCTGGGTCTGGCAAAGAATCCCGATTACGCCACGGAAGTGACCTTGCAGCCCCTGGAGCGCTTCCCGCTCGACGCGGCGATCCTGTTTTCCGACATCCTGACGGTGCCTGACGCCATGGGTCTGGGCCTGTACTTCGCCGATGGCGAAGGCCCGAAGTTCGAGCGCCCACTGCGCACGGAACAGGACGTGAAGGCATTGCAAGTGCCGGACCTGGAGTCGCTCGACTACGTTTTCAAGGCCGTCACGCAAATCCGCACGGAATTGAATGGCCGCGTGCCGCTGATCGGTTTTTCCGGCAGCCCGTGGACCCTGGCGTGCTACATGGTGGAAGGCGGCGGCTCGAAAGAGTTCCATACCATCAAGAAGATGCTGTACAACCGCCCGGACCTGATGCACCACATCCTGGCGATCAACGCCACTTCCGTGGCGCAATACTTGAATGCGCAAATCGATGCCGGTGCGCAAGCCGTGATGATTTTCGACTCGTGGGGTGGTGCGCTGGCCGACGGCGCCTACCAGGAATTCTCGCTGGCCTACATGCAGCAAGTGGTGGCGCAGCTGAAACGCGACAAGGATGGCGTCAAGATTCCCGCCATCGTGTTTACCAAGGGCGGCGGCCAGTGGATCGAGCAGATCGCCGACATCGGTGCCGATGCCGTGGGCCTGGACTGGACCGTCAACCTGACGCGCGCGCGCCAGCTGGTTGGCCATAAAGTGGGCTTGCAGGGCAATCTCGACCCGGCCATC
This sequence comes from Janthinobacterium aestuarii, assembly GCF_051380835.1. Lineage (NCBI taxonomy): Bacteria > Pseudomonadati > Pseudomonadota > Betaproteobacteria > Burkholderiales > Oxalobacteraceae > Janthinobacterium > Janthinobacterium aestuarii. The sequence goes on along the minus strand of NZ_JBNYXU010000012.1, from coordinate 133,513 downwards.
CTGTTTGCCAGCCCCGAGCAGATCCGCGCCGAAGTGGCGAAAGTGCTCAACGCGTTTGGCGCGCCATCGGCAGGCACGGGCCACGTGTTCAACCTGGGCCATGGTATTTCCCAGTTCACGCCGCCGGAATCCGTGGCCGCCATGGTGGAAGCCGTGCACAGCATGAGCCGCGCCATGCGCAGCGGCCAGTAAGTATTCGCTTCCCCCTGGTTCAGGGGCAAGAAAAGGCAGGCTTTCCAGCGGAAGCCTGCCTTTTTCTTTGCTGCGCCGTAGCAAGAAATACCGACTTATGCACAATTTTTTTTGCTGCGGAAATAAGAGGCACTATAAAAGCCATGCCCGGGGACGCTCTGCAAGTACTTGATTATTAAGACATAAAAAATACATTGTTCGGCGGAATTTGTTGCTATTGATAAGGTTATTCTTTCGTTCGCCTGCCTTATTCCTTCATTGTCCACAAAGTTATCAACAGATTCTGTGGATAAAATTGAAAAGTATTTTGTTAACCGATACTTAGCGCCGATGTTCAGATTTCACCTGAAGTGCATGTTGCAGTGCATGATAATTGAACAATGTTTCGCCGCTCGGCAGCTAAAAACGAACGCTTGCCCGGCAATTGTCAACTTTGCTCCATGCCGGCCCCGTTTTTCCCGCTCTGACGCCTCAAAATGGTGCTGATTTCTGTATAAATACATTACAAATGGTTCAGTTATGCACAGCGGCGGAAATGCCCTGTGGATTTGTAGCTTCCCGGGCATCAATTTTTAAGCCATTGATTTTAAAAGATTAATTTTTCTTGCGTGCCGCTCTTGACGGCGATCGAAATTTTCTGTCCACATTTTCCTGAAAGTTAATTTTGCTTTGTCCACAAAGTTATCCACAGAATTTTCTTCAGGCCCGATGACACGCTGTCCTGCCTGCCGCTAGGCGTTTGATGGGCGAAACAAGTATCATGGCCCGCTGGCTTGATGCCGGACATCCCGCCGCGCCATTGAACCTGCGGCGCGCTTTTTTATTGAGATAGGCCCACCCTCCATGTCGCAGTGCATTTTGACGTCGTGCATCCTGAAAATCGCGCTCGACACGCCCTTGAACGCCCTGTTCGACTACCGCTGGAACGCGGCGGTGGCGGAGGCCGGCGCGGACGCTGCCGCGCCGCTGCCGCAAGTGGGGCAGCTGGCGCTGGTGCCGTTCGGCCGGCGCGAAGTGATGGGGCTGATCGTCGGCGTCTCCGACAGCACCGACGTGCCCGCCGCGAAATTGAAGGACGTGCTGGCCGTGCGCAGCCAGCTGTCGCCCTTGTCGGAACAGTGGCTGGCGCTGGCTGCCTTTGCCGCCGATTACTACCAGCGCCCGCTCGGTGAAGTGGCGCTGCCGGGTTTGCCGAAGAATTTGCGCGTGCTCACCACCGTGGCGCTCGACCGCGCCATCAAGAAGCTGGGCAAGCTGGCCGACGCGCACGACGGCACGCCGCTGAACATGCCGGCGTTGAATGCCGCCCAGCAAGAAGCGGCGGATGCCATCGGCGGCGCCCAGGGCTTCAAGCCGACCCTGCTGTACGGCGTGACGGGCAGCGGCAAGACGGAAGTGTATCTGCAAGCTTGCGCCCAGGTGCTGGCGCGCGAGGACGATGCGCAAATCCTGATTCTGGTGCCGGAAATCAACCTCACGCCCCAGCTGGAAGGCAATATCCGCGCGCGCTTTCCCGGCGTCATGCTGGCGACCTTGCACAGCAGCCTGTCCGAAGGCGAGCGCATGCTGCACTGGCTGGCAGCTCACCAGGGCCAGGCGCGCATCGTGCTCGGCACGCGGCTGGCCATCCTGGCGTCGTTGCCGAAGCTCAAACTGATCGTCATCGACGAAGAGCACGATCCTTCCTACAAGCAGCAGGAAGGCTTGCGCTATTCCGCGCGCGACCTGGCCGTGTGGCGCGCCTGGCAATTGCAGATTCCCATCGTGCTCGGTTCGGCCACGCCCTCACTGGAAAGCTGGCACCACGCACAGACGGGGCGCTACCGCAAGCTGGAATTGCGCGAACGGGCCGTCAGGAATGCGGTGTTGCCGCGCGTTAAGATTCTGGACATGGAGCGCGACAAGCCGAAAGATGGCCTGACTTCGCATCTGGTAGCCGCCTTGAAACTGCGCATGGAGCGCGGGGAGCAGTCGCTGCTGTTCCTGAACCGGCGCGGCTATTCGCCCGTGATCTGTTGCGAATCGTGCGGCTGGATCAGCAATTGCACGCGTTGCACCTCGTTCATGGTGCTGCACAAGCCCGAACACCGCTTGCGCTGCCACCATTGCAGTCTGGAACTGCGCATCCCCCGCCATTGCCCCACGTGCGGCAACGTCGACTTGCAGCCGCTGGGACGCGGCACGCAGCGCGTGGAAGAAGGTTTGCAGCAATTGTTTCCGGAGGCGCGCATTTTGCGCATCGACGCCGATTCCACGCGCAAGAAGGGCAGCGCGCAGGAAGCGTTCGACACCGTGCACCGGGGCGAAGTCGATATCTTGATCGGCACGCAGATGGTGGCCAAGGGCCACGATTTCAAAAAACTGACCCTGGTCGGCATTTTGAATCCGGACACGGCCCTGTTTTCGCAGGATTACCGCGCCAGCGAACGGCTGTTCGCCCAGCTGATGCAGGTGGCGGGCCGCGCCGGGCGGGCCGCGCAGACGGAAGGGGGCAGCGTCAGTGAAGTGCTGATCCAGACGCGCTATGCGCGCCATCCGCTGTACGACGCCGTCGTCAACCACGATTACGACCATTTCGCCACCACCTTGCTGGAAGAGCGGGCGCAGGCGGCGCTACCGCCGTATCTGTTCCAGGCCCTGCTGCGCGCCGAGGCACCCGAGCTGGCCACGGCGATTGAATTCCTGCAGGCGGCGAAAGAGTGCCTGGCACACCCGCAGGTGACCATCAATGACCCGATTCCCATGAGCATGACGCGCGTCTACAACGTGGACCGCGCCCAGCTGCTGCTGGAATCGCCCTCGCGGCCCGCGCTGCAGGCGTTCTTGAAGGAATGGTTAGCCGAGCTGCGCGCCATGAAGACGCGCGTGAAATGGTCGCTGGAAGTGGACCCGCTCGATATCTGAATTACTGCAGGTAATCGCGCGCCGACTTGACGATCTGTTCCGACAGCAGTTTGGTAAACGGCGTGTCCAGGGTCCAGGAGTGCCAGCTCAGTGCTACGTCCAGGGTGCTGCCCGGCATCAGATCCACGAGACGGTCCGTCGCCAGCGCTGGCGCGGCCAGGCGCTGCGGCATCAGGCCGTAGGCCAAGCCATCCTGGACGCAGCCGCGGCGCGCCGCTTCCACCGGCAAAATGTGGTGGGGGAATGGTTCACGCATGCTCAATTGTTCAGCGAGGAAACGCGCCAGCAAGCCGTGCTGGCCCACCACGGCCGGTGCCAGTTGCACTGCCTCGGCAATAAAACCATCGCCGAACCAATGCCCGGCAAACATGGGTGTTGCCACGCAGACATAGCGCAAGGTGCCCAGCGGCGTGACGCTGGTGGCCGCCGCCGCGTCGATCGCTGTGCCGGACTCGGCTGCCACGCAGCCAAACACGGAGCCGTCGCGCACCATTTGCAAGGCGCTGTCGCTGTCGGCCAGCCGTACGTCGAGTTGGCAGCGTGGCGGCGCCAGCAGGGCCGGCAAGGTGTCGGGAAACCACGTGGCCAGGCTGTCGGCATCGATGGCGATGGCGATTTCCGGCATGCTGACGCTGTTGCCCAGGTCGATGTCGAGCGACGCTTCCATCAGTTTGACGTTGCGGTGATGCACGATCAGACGCTGGCCCAGGCCCGTCGGCACGGCTGGCTGGCCACGGATGATCAGCAATCGCCCACTGGCGTCTTCCAGCGCCTTGATGCGCTGCGAGACGGCTGACTGGGTGATACCCAGCGCCAGGGCCGCCTTGTCGAAACTGCCATGACTGGCCACGGCGTCCAGTACGGCCAGCGCGCGATAATCGAGTGATCCCATTAGCTCAGCTTATAAATTTTGAAAATGATTAGTTATACTAATGCATATATTGCTGCAAAGTAAAACCTTATTTTCAGCAAACGGGTAGTATCGAACGCTGTGAGCAACCTCAGTGGATGGATAGCACCATGAAGACGATACAAGTGGATGTGGCCGTGATCGGCAGCGGCACGGCCGGCATGACGGCGCACAGGGCGGCGCGCATGCATGACAAGCGTGTGCTGATGATCGAAAGCGGACCATACGGTACGACCTGTGCACGCGTGGGATGCATGCCCAGCAAACTCCTGATCGCGGCGGCCGAGGCGGCCCATGCGGTGGCTGCCGCGCCCGGTTTCGGCGTGCATCCGGGCCCCGTGCGCATCGATGGCCGGCAAGTGATGGCCAGGGTGCGCAGCGAGCGCGACCGCTTTGTCGGCTTCGTGCTCGACGGCGTCAATGCGATTCCCGACGAAGAAAAACTGCGCGGCCATGCGCGCTTCATCGGCCCAGGCAAGCTGCAGGTGGATGATCATACGATCGTCGAGGCCGCCAGCGTGGTGATCGCCACCGGGTCCACGCCCATCGTGCCGCCCGAGTGGCAGGCGGCGGGCGAGCGCCTCATCACCAGCGACGTCGTGTTCGAGTGGACGGATTTGCCCAGCTCGGTGGCCGTGGTTGGCAGCGGCGTCATCGGCCTGGAGCTGGGCCAGGCGCTGGCCCGCTTGGGCGTGCGCGTGACCTTGTTTGCGCGCGGCAATAAAGTCGCGCAGCTGACGGATCCGCTGGTGCTGCGCGAGGCGGATGCCGTGCTGGCGCGCGAACTCGATATCCGTTTCATGACCAAGGTCGCGCACATGACAAAAACGCTGGACGGCAGCGGCATCCTGCTGACCAGCCGCGATGACGCCGGCGTGGAAAAAACCGAGCAGTTCGAGTATGTGCTGGCCGCCATCGGCCGCGCGCCGAACGTGGACAAGATCGGCCTGGAAACGGCGCAAATCGAGCTCGACCGCCACGGCATTCCCCTGCATGACCGGCATACCATGCAGTGCGGCAAGAGCGCCATCTTCATCGCCGGCGATGCCGACAACGAACTGCCGTTGCTGCCCGAAGCGGCCGACGAGGGCCGCATCGCGGGCGACAACGCGGCGCGCTTTCCCGACGTCAAACCGGGCTTGCGCCGCACGCCGTTGACGATTGCCTTCACGGAACCGCAGATCGCCACTGTGGGTGCCACGTACCAGCAATTGTGCGTGAGCCACGCGGGCCGCTTCGCCGTCGGCGCCGTGTCGTTCGGCAACCAGGGCCGCAGCCGCGTGATGCTGCAAAACCAGGGCTTGCTGCGCGTATATGCGGAGTTCGGCAGCAAGCGTTTTCTCGGCGCCGAACTGATCGGCCCGAGGGCGGAACACCTGGGCCATCTGCTGGCCTGGGCTTGCCAAGCCCAGCTGACGGTGCCGGCCATGCTCGAGATGCCGTTCTATCACCCCGTCATCGAGGAAGGCGTGCGCACGGCCTTGCGCGAACTGGCGCTGCACCTGGAAAAAGACCCGGAACACGCGCCCGGCTGCGCCGACTGCACACCGGGACCTTGAAGGCAACTTTATGATTTACATAATTCTGTAGACAAGCTCACATGATTGCGCGATCATCGCTGCCACATTGAAATATTGATTAAAAGCAAAAAACATTTCAATTGGTATATGCCGCCCATGCCGCAATGGTAAAAAGGGAGCGGCTGGCGATGACACGGAGACGATGTGAAAATTCGGCGCATTTATGCGGGAGAACTCGCACTGGGCGTGGCCCTGCCCTGGGACGTGCACAGCGAGACGGGCGGCTTGCTGGCCAGGCTGGGCCATGTCATCAGCAGCGAGAACCAGATCGCATTGCTGCTGGCGCGCGGCGTCATCGCCGATACCAGCGCCGACGTGCCGCGCACGGCCACGGAAGCACCGTCGGCCCTGCGCATGCTGAACCTCGTCACGGCTGGCCTGGCCCTCGTCTTGCCGGTCATTGCCGCCGGGCAGGAGGACAGCCATTTATCCCTCGCGCCGCTGGCGCAGTTGGTGGAAGAGGCCGTTGCACTGGACGCCGACGTGGCGCTGGCCTGCATCCTGCACAACCAGGGCGCGGGCGACTTTGCCGTGCGCCACAGCGTCGACACGGCCGTCATCACGGCCCTGCTGGCGCGTGCCCTGAAACTCGATGACGGCGTGATCCGCAGCGTGGTGCTGGCCGCGCTGAGCATGAATGTGGGCATGCTGGAACGCCACGCCCATTTTCAGCACAAGGCGGGTCCGCTGGATGCGCAGGAACGCGCCTATTTGCGCGCCCATCCGCAAGCCGGTGTCGACTTGCTGCGCGCGGCGGGTGTGACGGACGCCGTCTGGCTGCAAGCCGTGCTGCAGCACCATGAAAATATCGATGGCAGCGGCTATCCGCTGGGCACGCAAGGCGAGGCGATCGGCATCGGCGCGCGCCTGATCATGCTGGCCGACCGTTATTGCGCGCGCGTATCGAAGCGCAGCTACCGCCAGCCCTTGCTGCCGAACGTGGCCCTGCGCGAAATGCTGATGGCCGACAGGGCCACCCTCGATGCGCCGCTGGCGTCCCTGCTGGTGCGCGAGCTGGGCATCTACCCGGTCGGCACTTTCGTGAAACTACTCAATGGGGAAATCGGCGTCGTCACGCGCAAGGGCTTGAATGCGACCACGCCCCATGTGCAGTCGCTGGTCGGCCCCCGCGGCGCGCGCCTGGACGTGCCGCTGCGGCGCGATACGCGCGTGGACTTGCATGCGATTCGCGAAGTGCTGAGCGCGGAGCAGGCGGGCTTGCAGTTTCGCCCCGATCAGCTGTGGGGCCGCAGCGCGCGAGTTTAGCCCAGGCGTTTAGTTCAGCAAGCCCGCATCGAGCCGTCCTTCGAGCGCCAGTTCGCGCATGATGCGCACCGTATCGATATCGGACTCCTTGTAGGCGGAGCGGCGGAAGTCGTCGTACAGGGCGTTGGCCGCGTCGGTGGCCGCGTCGTGGCCGTCGTCGTACTGGAAGCGCACCCACATGCTCGCTTCGTCGGGCATTTCGATGGTCATCACCAGCGAGGAGGCGCTGATATCCTGTTGCGCCGGCACTTCGTAGCGCACCTGCAGTTGCGGTATCAGCACCACCTTGTCGTTGATGACCAGCTCGCCATAGCGCAGGCTGCGCGCGAAACCGGCATCGCTGCGCTCGCTGATCTGGCATTCGTCGAGGTGCGGCACGAACAGCTTCGGCGACTCGGCGCGCAAGACGAGGCCGCGCCAGACCTGTTCCAGGGTCAAGGTGTCGATCAGCGGGTTCAAAGGATCGTTGATTTCAATCAGATGTTCAAATTTCATGGGACTGCCATTCGGTAAGTGGGCGCGCACGGGCGATATAGGCGGAATGGTACTCCAGGCGTGGCATCGCCGCACGCATTGAATCGGCCGAGATGGCGGCATATGGCGATATATCAATGCCAATGCCTGTTTTTCAGGCATGGTCCGCCATGCAAATAGCCTGCGCGACGCTGTTACAATGGGCTGCTGTTCCCTGCGGAAATACCCTGATGTCCAAAGCACCACAGTTCGGTCTGAATGCCCCCCAAAGCGAAGCGGTTACCTACCTCGACGGCCCTTGCCTCGTGCTGGCGGGCGCCGGTTCGGGCAAGACGCGCGTGATCACGCAAAAGATCGCCCATCTGATCGAAGACCGGGGCTATGACCCGCGCACTATCGCCGCGTTGACCTTCACCAACAAGGCGGCGCTGGAAATGCAGGAACGCATCGCCAAGCTGTTGAAACAGCCGCGCCAGGCCAAGCAGTTGACAGTGTCGACCTTCCACTCGCTGGGCGTGAAAATCCTGCGCCAGGAAGCCAATGGCGTGGGCTTGAAGGACCGCTTTTCCATCATGGACAGCGACGACTGCTTTTCCCTCGTGCAAGACCTCGCCATTACCACCGATAAACAGGTCATTCGTGGCATCCAGAATGCCATGTCCCTGTGGAAAAATGGCCTGATCGATCCGGACATGGCCCTGGCGCACGCCAAGGATGAGGATGAGGCGAACGCGGCGCGCATCTACCGCAGCTATGTGGCGACTTTGTCCGCCTACCAGGCCGTCGATTTCGACGATCTGATCCGCCTGCCCGTGGAACTGTTTCGCAACAACGGCCCCGTGCGCGACAAGTGGCAGCGCCGCCTGCGCTATCTGCTCGTCGACGAATACCAGGACACGAACACCTGCCAGTACGAACTGGTGAAATTGATGGTGACGGGCATCGGCAAGAAGCCGATGTTTACGGCCGTGGGCGACGACGACCAGGCAATTTACGCGTGGCGCGGCGCCACCGTGGAAAACCTGAAGACCCTGGAAACGGATTTCCCCGATCTGCGCGTGATCAAGCTCGAGCAGAATTACCGCTCCACCATGCGCGTGCTGAACGCGGCCAATGCCGTCATCGGCAACAACCCGAAGCTGTTTGAAAAGTCGCTGTGGTCCGAGCACGGCCTGGGCGAGCCGATCAAGGTGCTGGGCATGCAGACGGACGAGCAGGAGGCGGAGCAGGTCGCCATCATGATTTCGGCCGACCATTTTGAACGCAAGAATAAATTTTCCGACTACGCGATTCTGTACCGGGGCAACCACCAGGCGCGCATCATCGAGCAGTGTTTGCGCAAGGAACGCATCCCGTACACGATTTCCGGCGGCCAGAGTTTCTTCGACAAGGCCGAGATCAAGGACATCATCAGCTATCTGCGTTTGCTGGCGAATGAAGACGATGACCCTGCCTTCATCCGCGCCGTGACGACGCCGCGCCGTGGCGTGGGTCAGTCGACCCTGGAGGTGCTCGGTGCGTTCTCGGGGCAGTGGCAGTGTTCGCTGTTCCAGGCCGTGTTCAAGGGCGGCATCGAGGCCAAGCTGACGGATCGCCAGCTGGGGCCGCTGCGCGACTTCTGCAACTTCATCAACGACCTCGAATCGCGCGCCAGCCGTCCCGGCGCGGCCGGCAGCGGCGACAACGCGGCCGAAGTGCTGGACGACATGATGAAGGAAATCCATTACGAATCGTATCTGTACGATGCTTTCGAGGAACGCCAAGCGCAAAGCAAGTGGCAGAACGTGCTGGAATTCGTCAACTGGCTCAAGGAACGGGGCAGGGGCGGCAAGGACCGCGACGGCGAAGAAAAGAACGTGCTGGAACTGACGCAGATGGTGGCCTTGATGACCATGCTCGAAGGCAAGGACGAGGAGCAGGACGCCGTGCGCATGTCGACCCTGCACGCGTCGAAAGGGCTCGAGTTTCCGCACGTGTTTCTGGTGGGCGTGGAAGAGGGGATCTTGCCGCACAAGGGCGACCCTGACGCGCCAGCCGAAACCATCGCCGCGCGCATCCAGGAAGAGCGGCGGCTGATGTACGTGGGCATCACGCGGGCCCAGCGCACCTTGCACATCACGTGGTGCAAGAAGCGCAAGCGGGCTGGCGAGCAAGTCCATTGCGACCCGTCGCGCTTCATCAAGGAAATGGAACTCGACGTGGGCGACGCCGTGCCGACGGAGGCGGAAGTGATTTCGCCCAAGGAGCGGTTGGCGCGCATGAAGGCCTTGCTGGCCGCGCCGAAGGGCTAAGCGGCGTTCACGCTTCCACGGCGCCGTCTGGCGTGGTTTTCGGCACGATGGCCAGCTGCATGCCCAGCGCATCGAGCATCTTTAAGATGGTTTCAAAGCGCGGCTTGCTGCCTTCGCGCAAGGCTTTATATGCGCCTTCGCGCGTGATGTCGGCCCGGGCCGCCACCTTGCCCATGCCGTAGGCGCGCACCACGTCGTTCATGGCGGACTGGAACAGTTCGGCGTTGCCGGTGGCGACGATTTCGCTCATGTAGGCGGCCACGGCTTCCTTGCTGGTCAGGTGTTGCGTCGGATCAAATTTGCTCAATCCCAGTGCGTCGAGGTCGCCGAGGTCGAAGCCGTCAGCGTCAGTATGGTCGTTCATTTTTTTCGTGCTCCTGTCGATGGGCTGGCCGCCGCTTTTTGCTTCCGGATGGCCGCCTGTTGGGCCTTCAATGTTTGCAGTATCGCTTGCGCGTGCTTGATGTCGCGCCGCTGGCTCGACTTGTCGCCACCGAGCAGCAGCAAGATCAGGGTGCCGAGGTTGGTCTCGTGAAAATACACGCGCCAGCCGGGTCCTGTCTGTAAAAAACGCAGCTCGCACACGCCTTCGCCCACGGGCCGCCAGTCGCCCTTTTTACCGTGCTGCAAATGCTTGATGCGCGCATCGATGGCGGCGGCCGCCACGTCGTGCAAGCATTCCTCCCAGCGCCGGTATTCAGCCGTCTTGCGCGTGTCGATCAGCAGTGGTTCGGGTGACGTTGATGCGTCCATTGTAATCGTTTGTTCTCATTCGTCAAGCGGTTTGATTCAGCCATACGGAGAGAATAGGCAGAAATCGGCACCCGTCCTGGAAGAATGCCGCTTGTTTGTCCTGGCTCACGCCGCTGCGGCGGTAAAATGCCCCTTTCAGTCAGGAGTCACCGTGAGCACCATGGACAATGCAGAACAGATGGAAGTACGTTTCGTCGATATCGAAATCAAGCTGGCGCAGCAGGAGGACCTGGTCGAATCGCTGAACCAGATGGTGTACCAGCAAGGCAAGCGCATCGACCAGCTCGAGGCGATGCTGCACAAGCTGGGCGAACACGTGCGCGATGGGGCGCAGCAGGCGAATGGCGGGCTGGTCAACGAGCGTCCGCCGCATTACTAAATCAGCATCGTGACGCGGGACACATGAAAACCGTTCATCAAAGGCGGGCGCGCTACCATCGGTAGTTGCTGGTGACGCAAGTGTTTCAGGCTGTTATTATTTCAGGCTGGCCCGCGACACAATCGCGGCTCTCTTGCGTTTCTTGAAAGAAGACATGACCCGTCCAACAATGCTCGTCATCGCCGCCAGCCTGATGCTGGCGCCAGCCGCCGCCGTTTTTGCCTCCACCGCTACCGCGGCGGCAACACTGCCTGCCTCGAACCCGTTTGCGCAAGCGAGCAGCCTGCCATTCAACTATCCACCGTTTGACAAGGTGCAGGACGCCGACTACGCGCCCGCCTTTACGGCAGGCATGGCCGCCAACCTGGCGGAAATCAGTGCGATTGCGAACAACAAGAAACCTGCCACGTTCGACAACACCATCGTGGCCATGGAGCGCTCGGGCCAGTTGCTGAGCCGTGTACGCACCGTGTTTTCCGTGATGTCTGGCTCAAATACGAATGACACGATCCAGGGCCTGGAACGCGAACTGGCGCCGAAAATGGCGGCCCACAGCGACGCGATCATGCTCAACGACAAACTCTTCAAGCGCATCGATACCCTGTACGCCAAGCGCGACAAGCTGGGCCTCGATGCCGAATCGAAACGCTTGCTCGAGCGCTATCACACGGACTTCGTGCGCGCCGGCGCCAAGCTGTCGGCCGCGGACAAGGAAAAGCTGCGCGCCTACAACGGCCAGCTCGCTGCCCTGTCGACCAAGTTCGCGCAGAACGTGCTGAAGGAATTGAACGCGTCGGCCGTCGTCGTCGACACGCGCGAAGAACTGGACGGCTTGTCGCCGGCCGCCATCGAAGTGGCCGCCGGCCTGGCCAAGAAACGCGGCCTTGACGGCAAATACGTGATCGCCCTCGTCAACACGACGGGCCAGGCGCCGCTGTCGCTGCTGACCAACCGTGCCTTGCGCGAACGCATCATGGCCGCCTCGCAAGCGCGCGGCAGCCGTGGTGGCGAGTTCGACAACACCCAGGAAGTGCTGGAGCTGGCGAAACTGCGCGCCGAACGTGCCGCGCTGATGGGCTACCCGAACTACGCGGCGTATTCGCTGGAAGACCAGACGGCGCACGACACCACCGCCGTGAACGCCCTGCTGGGCGAGCTGGCGAAGCCGGCCGTCGTCAATGCGCGCCGTGAAGCGGACGATATCCAGAAGGTCATCGATGCAGGCAAAGGCGGCTTCAAGGTGGGCGCCGCCGACTGGGCCTTCTATAGCGACAAGGTACGCGCCGAACGCTACAACTTCGACGAGACGCAATTGAAACCGTACTTTGAAATGCACAGCGTGCTGACCAAGGGCGTGTTCTTTGCTGCAGGCAAGTTGTACGGTCTCACGTTCAAGCAGCGCACCGACTTGCCCGTCTACACGTCCGACATGCTGGTCTACGACGTCTTCAATGAAGACGGCACGCAGCTGGCCATCTTTACACTTGACCCTTACGCGCGCAGCAACAAGCGCGGCGGCGCCTGGGCGAATGCCTACGTGGGCCAATCGAGCTTGCTGAACCGCAAGCCAGTGATCTCGAATAACCTCAACATTCCGAAGCCGGAAGCGGGCCAGCCGACCCTGATGACGTTTGACGAAGTCAACACCATGTTCCACGAATTCGGCCATGCGCTGCATGGCATGTTTTCGAACGTGACATACCCGCGCTTCGCCGGCACCAGCGTGCCGCGCGACTTCGTCGAATACCCGTCGCAAGTCAATGAAATGTGGGCGCTGTGGCCGGAAGTGCTGCAAAACTATGCCAAGCACTATCAGACGGGCGCGGCTATTCCCGCCGAGCTGCTGGCGAAAGTGACGGCGGCCGACAATTTCAACCAGGGCTATAAAACCACGGAATACCTGGCGTCGGCCCTGCTGGACCAGCGCTGGCACCAGCTGACCCCGGCACAGATCCCGACCGACGTGCTGGCCTTTGAAAAGGCCGCCTTGACGGATGCCGGCGTCGATTTCGCCCCTGCGCCGCCGCGCTACCGCACCACCTACTTCTCGCACGCGTTCGCGGGCGGCTACTCGGCCGGCTACTACGCCTATCTGTGGTCGGAAAAGCTCGACGCCGACACGGTCGAGTGGTTCAAGGAAAACGGCGGCCTGACGCGCAAGAACGGCGACTGGTTCAGAGCTAAGTTGCTGTCGCGCGGCGGCAGCGCCGACGCGCTCGACATCTACCGCAACTTCCGCGGCCGCGATGCGAAGATCGAGCCGCTGCTGGAACGCCGTGGCCTGAACGGCAAGTAAGCCGGCAAGTAAGTCGTGTGATTCCGGTGTGAAAACCGGGTCAATGAAAAAGGCCGTCAAGCAATTGGCGGCCATTTTTATTTGGAGATTTTGATTGCAAACCGTGGTAAACCGCGCATTTGGCGTGCTGCACCACAGGATCGCCCATGTTGGATGACGCCTGTGTGACAGGCTGCTATGATCTGCCACTGGCCCGCGACGCGATCGCGGCTCTTCCCCGCGCTTTCTGAAAGATGTCATGATCCGTCCACAACTGCTCGTCATCGCCGCCAGCGTCATGCTGGCCCACGCCGCTCCGTCCGCCATGGCTGCCGCCACCGCACAATCCGCGCCTGCCGCTGCCGTCAGCGCCCAGAACCCCCTGCTCAAAGCCAGTCCGCTGCCGTTCCAGATGCCGCAGTTCGGCCTGATCAAGGATGAGCACTACGCGCCGGCGTTTGCCGAAGGCATGAAACGCCAGCTGGCCGAAGTCAATGCGATCGCCAATAACCGCCAGGCGCCCACGTTCGAAAACACCATCGTGGCCCTCGAGCGCACGGGGCAGTTGCTGCACCGCGTGAATAGCATCTTCAGCAACATGACGTCGACCAATACCAATGCCGTGCTGGAAGCGGTGGAAGTGGACGTGTCGCCAAAACTGGCCGCGCATGGCGACGCCATCACCCTGAATCCAAAACTGTTTACCCGCATCGACACCCTGTACGCCAAGCGCGACAAGCTGGGCCTCGATGCCGAATCCCTGCGCCTCTTGGCCCGCTATCACACGGATTTCGTGCGCGCCGGTGCCAAGCTGTCCGATGCGGACAAGGAAAAATTGAAAGCCTATAACGCCGAGCAGGCGGGCCTGGAAACGGCCTTCGCGCAAAACGTGCTGAAGGAAACGAATGCCAAGAGCATCGTCGTCGACACGCGCGCCGAGCTGGCCGGCATGACGGACAGCGATATCGATACGGCCGCCGCTGCCGCCAAGGAACGCGGCTTGACGGGCAAGTTCGTCATCGCTCTCGTGAACACCAGCGGTCAGCCGCCATTGGCCGTGCTGACGGATCGTAAGACACGCCAGCGCCTGATGGATGCGTCGCTGAACCGCGGCAGCCAGGGCGGCGAGTTCGACAACCGCGCCATCGTCTTGAAACTGGCGAAACTGCGCGCCGAACGGGCCACCTTGCTCGGTTACGCCAACTACGCCGCTTACTCGCTGGAAGACCAGACGGCCAAGACCACGACGGCCGTTAATACCTTGCTGTCGGAACTGGCGAAACCGGCCGTTGCCAACGCGCGCCGCGAAGCGGCCGACCTGCAGCAAGTGGTCGATGCGGAAAAAGGCGGTTTCCAGGTGGCGGCGGCTGACTGGGCCATCTACACGGACAAGCTGCGCAAGCAGCGTTTCAATTTCGATGAAAACGAGCTGAAGCCATACCTGGAATTGAACAGCGTGCTGAACAACGGCGTCTTCTTTGCCGCCAATAAACTGTACGGCATCAGTTTCAAGGAACGCAAGGATTTGGCGGTGTACAACCCGGACGTGCGCGTCTACGACGTGACGGACGCCAACGGCAAGCCGCTGGCCCTGTTCATCGCCGACTTCTATGCACGCGGCAACAAGCATGGCGGCGCGTGGATGAATGAATACGTGTCGCAATCGTCCTTGATGGGCACGCACCCCGTCGTGGCCAACCAGTTGAACATTCCGAAGCCGCCGGCCGGCCAGCCGACGCTATTGACGTTCGATGAAGTGACGACCATGTTCCACGAATTCGGCCATGCGCTGCACGGCATGTTTTCGAACGTGAAATACCCGCGCTTTGCCGGCACCAGCGTGCCGAGCGACTTCGTCGAGTATCCATCGCAAGTCAATGAAATGTGGGCCGTCTGGCCGGAAGTGCTGCAAAACTATGCCAAGCACTACCAGAGCGGTGCGGCCATGCCACAGGAATTGCTCGACAAGGTGACGGCGGCCAAGAAATTCAACCAGGGTTTCATGACGACGGAATACCTGTCGGCGGCCCTGCTGGACCAGCGCTGGCACCAGCTGACGCCGAGCCAGATCCCGACCGACGTGCTGGCCTTTGAAGCGGCGTCGCTGAAAGACGCGGGTGTCGATTACGCGCCCGTGCCGCCGCGCTACCGCACCAGCTACTTCTCGCACAGCTTCTCGGGCGGCTATTCGGCCGCGTATTACGCTTACCTGTGGTCGGAAAAGCTGGACGCGGAATCGGTCAACTGGTTCAAGGAAAACGGCGGCCTGACGCGCAAGAATGGCGACTGGTTCCGCAGCAAATTGCTGTCGCGCGGCGGCAGCGTCGATGCGCTGCAACTGTTCCGCGACTTCCGTGGCCGCGACGCCACCGTGGAACCATTGCTGGAACGCCGCGGCTTGAACGCCAAGTAAGACGTCCTCATCAGAAGCTTGCGTTGCGTTGACCTGGCGCACGCAAGCTTTCCGTGCTGGCGGCGTAGAATTGAGTAAGATGTAAACAAGAAGGCAGTCGAAAGAGTATATGAGTCAGCAAGATTTGAATGGCATCACCCTGGAAGGTATCGTGACCCGCCTGCAAGCCCACTACGGCTGGGATGGCCTGGCCAAGCACATCGATATCAATTGCTTCATCAGCGATCCCAGCATCAAGTCGAGCCTGAAGTTTTTGCGCAAGACCCCGTGGGCCAGAAGCAAGGTGGAACAATTGTTCCTGGACACGCAATTTACCGACTGACAGGAAAAAACATGGATAGCAAACTCAAGGAATCGTTGCAACAACTGCAATCGACCATCGCATCTGGCGATCCTGTGGATGAAGAAACGCATGGTTTGCTGCAAAAGCTCAATGGCGATATTCAGCAACTGCTGGAAAAGCGCGCCGCGCAGGAACAGGAAGAAGAGTCGACCACCTATGGTCTGGCTGAGCGCAGCCAGGAATTGTCGGCAAAGTTTGCCGTCAAGCATCCGAAACTGGAACCGGCGCTGCGCGAATTGGGTGAGATTTTAGCCAATATGGGTATTTGATCGGAGTCCGTCGCTTCGCGATCGCAATGCGCCCCACTGGGGCGTATTGCCCCACCGGATCTGCCCCGTTCCTCCCAAGTGATTGAAAAATAAACGTTTTTTGTACTGAAATCCAACAGTAAAAAGCAGGCCGTCAGGTTGGAAATGGCCAATTCCGGTACAATCCGTACCCTATGAGCTCCCCTACCAATTTATTTGCGACCGTTCCCAAGCGGTCTGCCCGCGCTGCCGTGGCGCCTTTCCTGCCGATGTCGCGTGCCGAGATGGACACGCTGGGCTGGGACCAGTGCGACGTCATCCTCGTCACGGGCGACGCCTACATCGACCATCCGAGTTTCGGCATGGCCCTCGTTGGCCGCCTGCTTGAAGCGCAAGGTTACAGAGTCGGCATCATCAGCCAGCCGGACTGGCTGTCGGCCGAAGCGTTCCGCATCCTCGGCAAGCCGCGCCTGTATTACGGCATTACCGCCGGCAACATGGATTCCATGGTCAACCAGTACACGGCCGACCGCAAGATCCGCTCCGACGACGCCTACACGGCGAATGCGGAACCGAACAAGCGCCCGGACCGCGCCGTCACCGTGTACGCCCAGCGCGCGCGCGAAGCGTATCCCGACGTGCCCATCGTCATCGGCAGCATCGAGGCATCGCTGCGCCGCATCGCCCATTACGATTACTGGTCGGACAAGGTCCGCCGTTCCGTCTTGCCCGATTCCAAGGCTGATTTGTTGATCTTCGGTAATGCCGAAAGGGCGCTGGTCGACCTGACCCACCGCCTGGCCGCCGGCGAATCGATCAAGGATATCCGCAACTTGCGCGGCACGGCCTTCATGGTGCCGTCCGGCTGGTTGCCCGGCGACGACTGGGGCGTGCACAATTCCACCCGTGTCGACGTGCCCGGCAAGATCGATCCGCACTACAGCCCGTATGAGATGGTGCAGGAAGACAAGACCGCCTGCGCCACGGAAAATGCGTCGAAATCGGCCGAAGTCATCAAGCCGATTCGCATCATGAGCCGCGAAGAGCGCCTGGCCATGGCCAAGGAAAAGCACGACAAGACGGTCGTGCGCCTGCCCGCCTACGACGTCGTTAAGGATGACCCCGTCATGTATGCGCACGCGTCGCGCGTGTTCCACCTGGAATCGAATCCCGGCAATGCGCGCGCCATGGTGCAGGCGCACGGCGAACGCGACGTGTGGCTCAACCCGCCGCCGCTGCCGCTGGCCATGGACGAGATGGATGGCGTGTACGACATGAACTACGCGCGCGCCCCGCACCCGAGCTATGGCAAGGCGCATATCCCGGCCTGGGAAATGATCCGCTTTTCCGTCAACATCATGCGCGGCTGCTTCGGCGGTTGCACCTTCTGTTCGATCACGGAACATGAAGGCCGCATCATCCAGAGCCGCTCGGAACCGTCGATCCTGCGTGAAATCGAGCATATCCGCGATAAAACCAAAGGCTTTACGGGCACCATTTCCGATATGGGCGGCCCGACGGCGAATATGTACCGTCTGGCCTGCAAGGAAAAAGAGATCGAAGTGTCGTGCCGCCGCCTGTCGTGCGTGTACCCGTCCATCTGCGTCAACCTGGGCACCGACCACAGCAAGCTCATTTCCCTGTACCGCAAGGCGCGCGCCATTCCCGGCATCAAGAAGGTCTTGATCAGCTCGGGCTTGCGCTACGACCTGGCCGTGCGTTCGCCCGAGTACGTGAAAGAGCTGGTCACGCACCACGTCGGCGGCCTCTTGAAGATTGCCCCTGAGCACACGGAAGAGGGCACCTTGTCGAAGATGATGAAGCCCGGCATCGGCGCGTACGACGAGTTCAAGGAAATGTTCGACCGCTTCTCGCTGGAAGCAGGCAAGAAGCAGTATCTGATCCCGTATTTCATCGCCGCCCATCCGGGCACGACGGACTTGGACATGCTGAACCTGGCCCTGTGGCTGAAGAAAAACAATTTCAAGCTAGACCAGGTGCAAACCTTCATGCCCACGCCGATGGCCATGGCCACGACGATGTACCACACGCGCAAGAATCCTTTGCGCAAGGTCACAGCGGATTCGGAAGTGGTGGAAACGGCGCGCAGCGGCAAGATCCGCCGCACGCACAAGGCGTTCCTGCGCTATCAGGACCCGGCCAACTGGCCGATCCTGCGCGAAGCGCTGGTCAACATGGGCCGTGGCGACTTGATCGGCAATGGCGACAAGCATTTGATACCCGCCTGGACGTCGTCGGAGTCGGGTGGCCTGGCCGCAGGCGAACGCAGCCGCCAGACGCATGGCGCCGGCACGCCGGACAAGTTCAAGGTCACGCCGGGCAAGAACCGCATCGCCCTGGGCGGTACGGCAGCGGCGCCCAAAGCGTCGGCCACCGAGTCGAAGGTGCGTCCATCGATCTTGTCGACCATCAAGACCAAGGCCAAGCCGGCCGCCGCGCCGATGGGCCGCGGCAGCAAGCCGCCAGCCAAGGGCGGCCATGGGGCGCCAGCACGGGGCGGGCGCAAGTAAACGACCCTGTGCCCTCGGGCATCGACTGAAAACCCGGCAATGCGACCTGCGTTGCCGGGTTTTTTGCTATCTGCGCACCAGGATGGGGCGGCGGACTGCCGTGGTGGCGGGATTTTTACCAATATTTAAAAATTGGATAGAGCAAAAGGCAATTTTCCCTTGTGGCAACTTGGTGTTTGAAAATATACTCGTTGGATATTTAGCCGTACAGCAACAAAGCTGCCATTCTGGCAAGCGCCAGCGTACGCGACTCCCAGCGTTGATATGAAAAGAGATGCCAATTGAAATGCCTTTCCTGCCAGGCCGAGAATAAGCCGGGCGCCAAATTCTGTTCTTCCTGCGGCACCACGTTTGCCGTTGCTCCTGCCGCAGCCGCTCCCGTACCAGGCAAAGCCTGTGGCCAGTGCGGCCATGATTGCAAGCTTGACGCCAAGTTCTGCCCCAAGTGCGCGTTCAGCTTTGCCGTGGCGCCCATTGCCGTGCCGCCGCCGCTGCCGGAACCCGTCATTGCGCCCGCTATCGAGCCAGTGACTGAGCCCGCCGTTGAGCTTGTTGTTGAGCCCGTCCCGGCACCCGTGCCGGAACCGGCTGCCCCACCGCCGCCACCGCCCGTGCTGGAAAAGCGCCGTGCCGCGCCCGTGCCCGAAGCTTCACCCGAGCCTGCACCCGAGCCAGCTCGCGCCCCCGATGTGCAGACGGACAGTCCACCGGCGGGCAACCGCACGAAACTGATCGCCGCCGCCGTCGCAGCGGTGGTGCTGCTGGGCGGTGCGGGCGCTTACTATTTCATGTCAGGCAAGCCGACTGTCGCGGCGCCGGAACCCGTTCCAGCCTTGCCCGCGCAGGCGGAACCTGCGCCTGCCGCCGAGCAGCCGCTGGCCATCAGCGACCCTGTGCTCGATGGTGCCACGGCGACCGAGTCTGCCACGACATCTGCGGCGGTCGCAGCCGAACCTGCGCCAGTGCCGACCGCCGTTCCTGCTCCAGCTCCGGAGCCGGCACCCGCACCCGCACCGGCCCCCGTCGCGGAAAAGCCGGTTAAGCCCGCCAAGGTGACACCGCCGCCGGCGCCCGCCAAACAGACTAGCGGCCTGGAAAGCGTGATCACGGAGAGCCTGTCGGAAGCGAGCCACTGCATGAGCCAGCGCAAATACGACTGTGCCATTGCCAATGCGAATGCCGTGCTGCGCATGGACACGGGCAACCGCCATGCACTCGACATCAAGCGCAAGGCGAAAGAAGCGCAGGACAAGGCGCTGTCGCAAATCCAGATCGAGTAAGCCGTAGCTTGCCTCTATTCCTATTTTGTTCCTTTCGGAGAATAACGTGAAAAACTTGAAACAAATTGCCAAGCCCATGGTGGCGCTGCTGGTCGTGTCTTCGATGCTGGCCGGTTGCGCCGCGCCGGGCGGGCCTGGCGCCACGGGTAATACCACCACCGCAGGCACGGACGCGGCCAGCGGCGAATGCAATACGGCCATGCTGGCCGGCATCGGCGCTGTCGTGGGGGGCTTGCTGGGCGGCGGCAACAACACCGTGCGCGGCGCGGCCCTGGGCGCCAGCCTGGGCGCGCTCGCTTGCGTGGCCTTGAATTATCAAAGCCAGCAAGTCAAGACGGCGCAGCAGGTGCAGACTGACTACAAAGTGGCCAACAAGGGCAAGCTGCCCGAGCAATCGACCTTGGTGAAATACGAGACGGGCTTTACGCCGTCGTCCGTACGTCCGGGCCAGAAGGCGCAGACCAATTCGTATATCGAAGTGGCGGCCGGCACGCGCGATCCGAACCCGCTGGTGGAAGAAGAATTGAGCCTGTACAAGCCCAATGGCGACTTGATCAAAACCGTGCGCAAGGTGGTCAGCAGCAACAACGGCAGCGGCGCCTACAAGGGTGGCTTCTCGATTCCCATGCCGGAAGGCGTGCCGCAAGGCATTTACCCGGTACGCACGGCGCTGTACCTGAATAGCAAGCGCGTCGGTGGCCAGGACGTCAAGCTGCAGATCGTCCAGCGCCAGGCGCCTGCGGCCGACCTGCAACTGGCGCTGGCCTACTAACACAGCATGACCACGGGGCGGCCAGGCAGGCCGTCCCCTTCCGATTTAATCCTTCCAGGCTAGACATGACCATTTCCACAGAAGCAGCTAAACCCCTTCCCTTTTCCTCCGCGCTCGGTTCGCTGATCGAAGCGACCGACGCCATCAAGAACTTCCGCGCGATTGCCCTGCTGGCCCTGACCTTTATCGGCGCCGTGCTCGTCGGTGGCGTACTGACGATGCTCGCCGGCAGCATGAGCAGCGTGCTGCTGGGCTTCCTGGGCGGCCTGATGGCCTTCCTCGTGATGTTTTACGGTTCCAACGCCGTGGGCATTTTGCTGATGCGCGATGTACAAGGCCAGCCTGGCATGAGCCTGGTTGATGCCGTGCTCGTCTCTCTGTACACGAGCCACCGCCTGATCGCGGTCGTCTTCCTGGAATTTCTGATCGTGCTGGCGGCCATGCTCGCCATTGCCATCGTCTTGTTCGTCTGCAAGATCCCCGTGCTCGGCCCCGTGCTGTACACGGTCGTCTTCCCGCTGTCGGCCATCGTGCTGGGTGTGCTGGTGTTTGCCCTGTTCTACGTGATGCTGCCACTGGCCGGCCCTGCCGCCTGGTCGGGCGCCACCGTGTTCCAGATCATTGCCCGCCTGAACCTGATCGTGCGCACCAAGCTGGTCTCGGTGATTCTGCTGGAAGTGCTGCTGTTCCTGATCACCTCGTTTGTGGCGCTGCTGATCTTTGGCGTGATCGGTACCGGTGTGTCGCTGACGAGCGGCATGTCGGCCGGCATCCTGGGCCTGGGCGGCCAGATGAACATGTATTCCCTTGCTTCGGGTCTGAATGGCGGTTCCGGCTACATCATCGCAGCCGGTCTGGGTGGCGGCTTGTTGCTGGCGGCCGCGGCCGTGGTGCCGGGCCTGATCTTCACCAAGGGCGTGTGCATCATTTACCTGAACGCCACGCGCAATGTCGATTTCAGCGCCTCGGAAGCGAGCCTGAACGACGGCCTGGCCACGGTCAAGAAAAAAGCCGAGGAAGCGCGTGAGCGCGCGCGTGCCCTGGCTGAACAGGCGACTGCACCAGCCGCGCCTTCGGCACCTGCAGCGCCTGCGGCACCGGCCGCTGCGCCGGCGGACAGCCTGCACTGCCCGAACTGCCAGGCACCAGTCGCGTCCGATGACGTGTTCTGCGGCGAATGCGCGCATAAACTCAAGTAAGGCAGACCATGGCGCAATTCTGTAAACAGTGCGGGACCGCCCACGCGCCCGACGCGCGCTTTTGCGATGAATGCGGCAAGGCCGTCAACGCCGCATCAGCGCCGGCGCCCGCCGCGCCCGCCAAACCGGCTGGCGCCGGTGTGCAGCGGCGCCACGTCATGATCGCCGGCGGCGTGCTGGCGGTGGTCATCGTGGCAGGTGGCGCGCTGGCGTGGCTGCTGGCGCCCGAGGCGGCATCGGCCAGCAGTTTCAGCCGCGCCATCGACGCCCATCTGGCGGCCGACGAGGCGGCGCGCGACAAGCTGCTGTGCTTTACCAACTTGCCGTACCAGAAGGAAGAAATCCGCGTGGCGTCGTACGATAGTTCCACTCGGCAATGGCTCGATATTCTCGTGCGTGGCGGCCTGTACAACGCTCCCGTCGAGCAAAGCAGCGGTGGCTGGATTGCGCAATCGCAATTTGTCTACGCGCTGGCCGCGCCCGGAAAGGCAGCTTTGCGCGGCGACAAGCTGTGCGTGGCCAAGGGCGTGAAAGTGGCCAGTGTCAACGGCTACGAGCAGGTGCGCGACATGGGCGGGCAGCAGGTGGCGATGGCGACAGCGACGCTGGCGCTGACCGATGAAGCGGCGTGGCTGGCCAAATCGCCGGACCGCGCGCTGATCCTGCAGCGCTTGCCGGGCGACGACCTGGAAGTGCAACTGCCGCTGGCGCTAGTCGACAAGCAATGGCAGGTCACCACCGACCGCGCGCAAATGCACCAGGCCGCCATGGCCATGGCGGGCGCCGCGCGCCATGCATCCGACGCGCAAGGAGCGGGCATGCTGGACAAGCTGAAAAGCCTGTTCAGCTTTGGCGGCCACCCGCTGGTGGGCAAATGGAAGACCTCGGCGGGCGAAGTCCTGGAATTCAAACGGGACAGCATGATCGACGAGCATGGCAAGGCAAGCAAGGCCACGTTTTCCGCCGAGGGCAGTATCGTGACCATCATCTCGGCAGAACGGGGCGGCATGCCCATGCAGGTCAGCCTGAGCAACAGCAACAATACGGCCACGCTCATGCTTGGCGGCATGCCGATCGCGGTGCTGCAGCGCGTACGCGATTAAACATCAGGCAGGCGGCGCAGCGTGCCGCCTGGCGCAGTTCACCAAGCCCGGCAATGCCGGGCTTTTTTACGCCCGCCCGACAGCGGCGCAAGCCAACTTATCTTGACATCAAGATAGTTCGCGTCCACACTCCATTTTTATCTTCATGTCGAGATAGTGCATGTCCGCCTCTCCTGCCCGTCCCGCCTGGGGCGATATCGTGCTCACGGCGCTGGCGCCCCTGATCTGGGGTTCCACGTATATCGTCACGTCCGAATTGCTGCCGCCGGACCGGCCTTTCACGGCGGCCCTGATCCGCGTGTTGCCGGCCGGCTTGCTGTTGCTGCTCCTCATGCGGCGCCTGCCCGCGCGGCGCGACTGGGCCCGCGTGCTGATCCTGTCGGCACTGAATATCGGCGTGTTCCAGGCGCTACTGTTCGTGGCGGCCTACCGCTTGCCAGGCGGTTTGGCGGCCGTGGTGGGCGCCATCCAGCCGCTGCTGGTGATGGGCCTGGCCTGGGGCGTGGAAGGGCGCCGTCCGGCCCGCCTGGCCTTGCTTGCCAGCGTGCTGGGCGTGGCGGGCATGGGTATTTTGTTGTTGTCGCCGCGCACCGTGTGGGAACCCATCGGTATCGCCGCCGCGCTGGGCGGCACGGCCTGCATGGCGGCCGGCACTTACCTGACGCGGCGCTGGAAGCCGGACTTGCCCGTGCTGGCGCTGACGGGCTGGCAATTGCTGCTCGGTGGCCTGATGCTGGCGCCCGTCGCCTGGCTGGCCGATGCACCCTTGCCGGCGCTGTCCTGGCAGCAAGTGTTGGCCTACGCCTACCTGTGCCTGGCCGGCGCCTTGCTGGCATATGCGCTGTGGTTTCGCGGCATCGCCAGGCTGTCGCCCGTGGCCGTCTCTTCGCTGGGACTGCTCAGCCCCCTGATGGCCGTCGTGCTGGGCTGGGCCTTGCTGGGCCAGGCCATGACGGGCTGGTCGATGCTGGGCTTGCTGCTGGTGCTGGCCAGCGTGCTGGCCGTGCAGTGGGCCAGTGCCCGTCCCGCAACAAACGTCTGATTGCTACGCATTTCTCCTCGGCAGGCTGATCGCATCGGCCTGCCTGTTTCCTTCTGGGCGCTCCCTTTTTGCTGCACCGCACATACAGTTTTGCTTGCACTGTAATAGGGCATTGAGGCACTATTCGCTTCGCGCAAACGTTTGCGCACCGTAAAATTTCATAAAAGCATGGTGTAGACGTGCTTGACCAACAACTCTGGAGACGCTCATGACATCCCGTATTCGCCTGAAAATGATTGCCGCCGCTGTCCTGGTGTGTGCCTTGCCCGCCGTGCCGGCGATGGCGCAGGCACCTGCCAAACCGAAGGTGGCGCTGGTGATGAAGTCGCTCGCCAATGAATTTTTCCTGACCATGGAAAATGGCGCCAAGGCGCATCAGAAGGCCAATGCCGCCAAGTACGACCTGCTGTCGAACGGCATCAAGGATGAGACGGATACGTCGAGCCAGATCAAGCTGGTCGAGCAAATGATCGTCTCGCGCGTCAACGCGCTGGTGATCGCCCCTGCCGACTCGAAAGCGCTGGTGCCGGTACTGAAAAAAGCCATCGACGCGGGCATCATCGTCGTCAATATCGACAACAAGCTTGACGAGGGCGCCCTGAAAGAGAAGGGCATCACCGTGCCGTTCGTCGGCCCGGACAACCGCAAGGGCGCCAAGGTCGTCGGCGACTTCCTGGCCAAGCAGATCAAGAAGGGCGACCCGGTCGGCATCATCGAAGGCGTGTCGACGACTTACAACGCGCAGCAGCGCACCCTGGGCTTCCAGGACGCCATGAACGCGGCCGGCGCGAAAGTTGTCAGCGTGCAGTCGGGCCAGTGGGAAATCGCTCCTGCCAATACGGTGGCGGCCGCCATGCTGAACGCCAACCCGAACATCAAGGCTTTGCTGTGCGGTAACGACAACATGGCTATCGGCGCCGTGTCCGCCATCAAGGCGGCCGGTAAAACGGGCAAAGTCATCGTCGTCGGCTACGACAACATCAACGCCATCAAGCCGATGCTGGCCGATGGCCGCGTGCTGGCTACCGCCGACCAGTTCGGCTCGCAGCAAGCCGTGTTCGGTATCGACACCGTGCTGAAAGCCCTGGCGCAGAAGAAGAAACAGGCCGAGCTGGGTGGCGTCATCGAAACCAAGGTCGAACTGGTCGCCAAGGGCGCCAAGTCCTGATCGTTTGATCCCGCCGGGGCCGGCGCCATAGCAACATTGCTGGCGCCGGCTCCGCCGTCTTATTCCGCGGAGTTTTATCATGCCTACCGACATCCCCCCGGCGCCATCAGCCGGCACCCCTCTATTGACCTTGGATAACATCGGCAAGTCCTATGTCGGCCCCGTGCTGGGCGGCGTGGGCTTGCGCTTTGCCCCCGGCCAGGTGCTGGCGCTGACGGGCGAAAACGGTGCTGGTAAAAGTACCCTGTCGAAGATCATCTGCGGCCTGGAGCAAGCCACCACGGGCACGATGCTGCTCGACGGCAAGCCCTATCAACCCGCCTCGCGCGGCGCCGCCGAGGCGCTGGGCATCCGCATGGTGATGCAGGAACTCAATTTGATTCCCACCCTGTCGATCGCGGAAAACCTGTACCTGAAAAATCTGCCGCAGCGTTTCGGCTTCATCGACCGCGGCCGCCTCGAACGCGACGCGCGCGAACAGATGGAAAAAGTGGGCTTGGGCGGCCTCGATCCGTGGACCCTCGTGGGCGAACTGGGCATCGGCCACCAGCAAATGATCGAAATCGCGCGCAACCTGATCGGCGCTTGCCGTTTGCTGGTGCTCGATGAGCCGACGGCCATGCTGACGCACCGCGAAGTGGAATTGCTGTTCCTGCAAATCGAGCGCCTGAAAGCCGAAGGCGTGTGCATCATCTATATTTCCCACCGCCTGGAAGAACTCAAGCGCGTGGCCGACCGCATCGCCGTGCTGCGCGATGGGCAGCTCGTGTGCGATGACGATATCGCGGGCCACTCCGCCGCCGACCTGGTCAGCCTGATGGTAGGGCGCTCGGCCGACGATGCCGTCGACCTGAGCGGGCGCACCATCGGCGCACCGCTGCTGCGCGTGCGGGGCCTGGCGCGCGGCAAGGTCGTCAACCCGACCTCGTTCGACTTGCGCGCCGGCGAAATCCTCGGCATCGCCGGCCTGATCGGCTCGGGTCGCACGGAATTGCTGCGTTTGATCTTCGGCGCCGACCGTGCCGATGCCGGCGACGTGTTCCTTGGCGATAGCGAAACACCTGCCGCCCTGGCCTCGCCGCAGGCCGCGGTGAAAGCGGGCATCGCCATGATCACGGAAGACCGCAAGGGGCAAGGCTTGTTGTTGCGCCAGTCCATCGCCGTCAACACGACCCTGGCCTCGCTCGACACCGTCAGTGGCGCCGGTTGGCTCAACGATGCGTCCGAAGCATCGGTGGCCGACGATTACATCGAGCGCCTCGGCATCCGCTCGCGCAACAGCGCGCAAACGGTGGCGGAACTGTCCGGCGGTAACCAGCAAAAAGTGGTGATCGCGCGCTGGCTGTACCGCGACTGCCCCGTGATGCTGTTCGACGAGCCCACGCGCGGCATCGATATCGGTGCCAAGTTTGATATTTATCAGGTGCTGGCCGAACAGGCGCGCCAGGGCAAGGGCCTCGTCATCGTCTCGAGCGATTTGCGCGAACTGATGCTGATCTGCGACCGCATCGCCGTCATGAGCGCCGGCAGCATCGTCGACACCTTCGAGCGCGGCGCCTGGAGCCAAGACGCGCTGCTGTCGGCCGCCTTCTCCGGTTATTTGACTCCCACTTCCACTCCAGCTGCGGCCTGATCCGCCGGAAAGATTCCCATGACCACCAATTCCTCTCCTTCGTATCTGCAGCGCAGCCTGGCCGACCTGAAAAACTATGCTGGCCTGATCGGCGCCCTGCTGGCCATGTGCGTGCTGTTCTCGTTTGCCAGCGAAAACTTCTTTACCCTGGCCACCTTGAGCACCTTGTCGAACAATATCCCGACCCTGGTCGTGATGGCTGTCGGCATGACGTTCGTGTTGATCATCGGCGGCATCGATTTGTCGGTGGGCTCCGTGATGGCGCTGGCCGCTTCCGTGCTGTCGCTGGCCGTCGTGCACTGGGGCTGGCCCGTATGGAGCGCGGCCCTGCTGGGCATGTTCGTCGCCGCCCTGTGCGGCGCCACGACGGGCCTGATCTCCGTCGGCTGGCGCATTCCCTCGTTCATCGTTTCCTTGGGCGTACTGGAAATGGCGCGCGGCATGGCGTATCAAGTGACGAACTCGCGCACGGAATACATCGGCAGCGCCGTTGACGGCATCAGCTCGCCGATCGCGTTCGGCCTGTCGCCCGCCTTCATCGCCTCGATCGCCATCGTTGTCATCGGCCATTTGGTGCTCACGCGCACGGTGCTGGGACGCCACTGGATCGGCATCGGCACGAATGAAGAAGCCGTGCGTTTGTCCGGCATCAACACAAAACCATCGAAAGTATTGGTCTTCGCCTTGATGGGTTTCCTCGCCGGCGTGGGCGCGCTGTTCCAGGTATCGCGCCTGGAAGCGGCCGACCCGAACGGCGGTGTGGGCATGGAATTGCAAGTGATCGCCGCCGTCGTGATCGGCGGCACGAGCTTGATGGGTGGACGCGGTTCCGTCATCAGCACCTTTATCGGCGTGTTGATTATTTCCGTGCTGGAAGCGGGCCTGGCGCAAGTGGGCGTGTCCGAACCCGTGAAACGTATCGTCACGGGCTTGGTGATCGTCGCGGCCGTGGTGCTCGACACCTACCGCCGCCGCGGCGAGCGTTCATAATACTGGCCCATGGCAACCATCAAACAAGTGGCGCAGGCGGCGGGGGTATCGTTTACCACCGTGTCGCACGTCCTCAACAATACCCGCCCCGTCAGCGACGAGGCGCGCCGCGCCGTGCTGGCGGCCGTGGAACAATTGCATTACGTGCCCAGCGCGCTGGCGCGGTCCTTGCGCAGCCGCAGCACGGGCACCATCGGCCTGATCATCCCCAACAATACGAATCCGTATTTTTCGGAAGTGGCGCGCGGCATCGAGGACAGCTGCTACGCGGCCGGCTACAGTGTGATTTTATGCAATTCCGATGACGACCCCGTCAAGCAGCGCGACTATCTGAACGTGCTCTTGACCAAGCGCTGCGACGGTCTGATTTTGTCCGCGCTGGCCGACAGCGACGGCGAATTGCTGCGCAAGATGAAGGTGCCGGCCGTGCTGCTCGACCGCGCGCCCAGCGACCTGTCCATCGATGCCGTGGCCGTCGACAACCGCGCTGGCGGTGCCCTGGCCGCGCGCCATTTGCTGGGCCTGGGACGCCGGCGCTTCGCTTGCATCGCCGGTCCCCGCGAAGTGAGCATTTCCAATGAGCGCATCGACGGCGTGCGCAGCGCCATGGCGGACGCGGGCGTGGTCCTGGACGACGCGCTGTGCCGCCATAGCGATTTTACGAGCGCGGGCGGCTATGCGGCCGCGCTGGACGTGCTGGCGCTGCCGCCAGGCCAGCGCCCCGACGCCTTGTTCTGCTGCAATGACTTGATGGCCTTTGGCGCCCTGCGCGCCGCCGCCGAGCGGGGCATTGCCGTGCCGGGCGAACTGGCCGTCGTCGGCTTCGACGATATCGACCTGGCCAGTTTCGTGCATCCGGCCTTGACCAGCGTGGCGCAAAATACGCGCGAGCTGGGCCACATCACGGCTGCCTGCCTGCTGGCGCGCATCGCCGACCCCGCCTTGCCGCGCCAGCAGCGCAGCATCGCGCCGGCACTGCACGTGCGCGGCTCCAGCGTCGCGGCCGCTTTAACTTCTACCGCACTTACTTCTTCACCTGCAACTGAACTGATGGGAATGACATCATGATCGTGGTTATCGGCAGCATCAATATGGACCTGGTCTTGCGCGTGCCGCGCATGCCTCTCCCCGGCGAAACCCTGACGGGCGGCGCGTTTAGAACCATCCCTGGCGGCAAGGGCGCCAACCAGGCCGTGGCCTGCGCGCGCCTGAGCGGCAAAGTGGCCGGTGCCCAGCAAGTGGCCATGGTCGCTTGCGTGGGCGACGATGCGTTTGGCGCGACCCTGCGCGCGGCGCTCGTCGGCGACGGCATCATCGACAGCCACATCACGACCTTGCCCGGTGTCGCGTCCGGCATCGCCTCGATCCTCGTCGACGACAACGGCCAGAACAGCATCGTCATTGCCGGCGGCGCCAACGATCTGCTCAGCCCCGCGCACATCGACGCGGCGCAAGGGTTAATTGAGCAGGCCGACATCGTCGTGCTGCAGCTGGAAACCCCGATGGCCACCGTCGTGCATGCCATCAAATTGGCCCGTTCGCTGGGCAAGACCGTGGTGCTGAACCCGGCCCCGGCGGCCAGCTTGCCGGAAGGCGTGCTGGAACTGGTCGATTACCTGATTCCGAATGAAATCGAAGCGGCGATGCTGGCCGGCGTCAGCCCGGAAGGCGCGGACGTCAAGGCACTGGCCGCCGCGCTGCAAAAGCTGGGCAGCGACAACGTCATCATTACCTTGGGTTCCAAGGGCGTGCACGCGGCCCTGTATGGCGGCGATTTCACGTTCCCGGCCGAAGCGGTGAAAGCCGTCGATACGACGGCCGCCGGCGACACGTTTATCGGCGGTTTTGTGGCGGGTCTGGCGTCCGGCATGGACGAGGCGGAAGCGATCCAGCAAGGCCAGCGCGCGGCTGCCTGGAGCGTCACCAAGCCCGGCGCACAAACGTCGATCCCCCACTTGCACGAGCTTTTCTGAGACCATGAAAAAATCACCGCTGCTTAATATCGCACTGTCGCAACTGATCGCGTCGCTCGGCCATGGCGACATGCTCGTCATCGGCGACGCGGGCTTGCCGTCGCAGCCGGGCGTGCCCCTGATCGACTTGGCCCTGACGCGCGGCATCCCCGGCTTTATCGATACAGTCAACACCGTGCTGAGCGAAATGCAGGTGGAATACCATTTGCTCGCCAGCGAGTTGCCGCAGCATAATCCAGCCATGGCGGCGCAGGTGGCGGCCCTGGCCTTGCCCGATGCGCGCCAGGTGACGCATGACGAGTTCAAGCAACTGTCAAAGGGTGCGCGCGCCATCGTGCGCACGGGCGAGTGCAGTCCGTACGCCAACATCATTCTGGTGGCTGGCGTCGTGTTCTAGCGCAAACAATGGTGACGTTGTTTGCCAAAAACATCAACGCTATTGTCCACACTGAAATAATTATCCATCGGCAAAAGGGGCGGCTACAATAGCCTTACCCCTGCCAGCTCGGCAGCTTCCTGTGGTGTCCCGCCATGCCGATGAAAGCATCCGACGCTTTCCGCTGCTGTTTCATTCTGCTGCTGTGCCTGGCCACGCCTGTCCGGGCGCTGGAAGCCGTCTCCCTGCACCTCAATTTCACGCATCAATTCCAGTTCGCCGGCTATTACGCGGCCATCGAGCAAGGCTATTACCGCGAGGCGGGGCTGGAGGTGACATTGGTCGAAGGCAGCGGCGTGCCGCCTGCCGAGGCAGCCGTGCTGGCGGGCCAGGCCGAATATGGCGTGGGCAACAGCACCTTGTTGCTCAGCCGCCTGGCGGGCAAGCCGGTGGTGGTGCTGGCCGTGGTGTTCCAGCATTCGCCCAGCGTGCTGCTGATGCGCCAGCAGGGCGGCGCGCCCGACGTGCGCAAGCTGGTGGGGGCGCCCGTGATGATCGGTGCGGCCGTCAATGTGGCGGCCGCCTCCGATGAAGTGTCGCTGTTCCTGGGGAAAATGGGCGTCGCGCCGCAGCAGATGCGCCACTTGCCGCCCAGCTACCGGATCGAGGATTTGATCGATGGCAAGGTCGATGCGATTGCCGCGTACTCCACCAACGAACCGGACTACCTGGACCGGGCGGGATTTTCCTATTACCAGTTTACGCCGCGCACGGCCGGCATCGATTTCTACGGCGACAACCTGTTTACCAGCGAGCAGGAACTGCGCCGCCATCCCGAGCGTGTCAAAGCGTTCCGCGCGGCCAGCCTGCGCGGCTGGCAATACGCGATGGCGCATCGCGAGGAAATGGCGCAACTGATCCACGTCAAATACAGCCAGCGCCACGACCGCGCGCACCTGCTGTACGAGGCGCAGCAGATGGAATTGCTGCTGCAGCCCGTGCTGGTGGAGCTCGGCTACATGAATCCCCAGCGTTGGCAGCATATTGCCGACACGTATGCGGCCATGGGCGTGCTGCCGCCCAAGGCCACGGACAGCCGCGCCTACAAGGGCTTCCTGTACCGCCCCGTGCCGGGCGCCGACCTGGGCTGGCTGTATTTGTCGCTGGGCCTGGCGGGCAGTCTGCTGGCCGTGTCGGCCGGCTTCCACTTCAACAACCTGGCGCGCGAGCGCCGCCGCACCGAGGAAACCATTCGCCAGGGGGAATTGCGCTTTCGCACCATGTTCGAGGAAGCACCCATGGGCATCGCCCTGATCGATACCGTGAGCGGACAGTTTCTCGATATCAATCCGCGCTATCTGGCCATCGCCGGACGCACCCTGGAACACATGAAGCAAACGAGCTGGATGGAGATCAGCCATCCCGACGACGTGGCCGGCGAGCAGGCGCACGTGGCGCAGCTGCTGGCGCGGCGCCTGCAGGGCTTCCGCCACGCCAAGCGCATCGTGCGTCCCGATGGCGGCGTCGTGTGGGTCGATGCATCGGTGACGGCCATCGCCACTGCGCGCCATGGCGGACCGCACCACTTGTGCATGCTGGAAGACGTGACGGACAAGCGGCAAACGGAAGCGCTGATCTGGCAGCAAGCCAATTTCGATACCCTGACGCAATTGCCGAACCGCCGCATGTTCCACGAGCGTTTGCGCCAGGCGCTGGCCCAGGGCCGGCGCGATGCGAGCCGCGTGGCCATCCTGTTCATCGATCTCGACCATTTCAAGGAAGTCAACGACACCCTGGGCCACCACCAGGGCGATATCTTGCTGATCGAGGCGGCGCGGCGCATCCGCGTGGGCGTGCGCGAGACGGATACGGTGGCGCGCCTGGGCGGCGATGAATTCACGGTGATCCTGTCCGACATCGACGACCTGCAGCAAGTCGACCGCATCGCGCGGCAGATACTCGACGGCTTGCTGGCGCCGTTCCTGCTGGGACAGGAGCAGGCCTTCGTCTCGGCCTCGATCGGCGTCACTCTGTATCCCGATGACGCGGGCACGATCGAGGACCTGCTCAAGCAGGCGGACCAGGCCATGTATGTGTCGAAAGGCGCGGGGCGCAACCGCTACAGCTACTTTACGCCGGCCATGCAGGTGGCGGCAGTCAACCGCATGCGCATGGGAGCGGACTTGCGCACGGCCCTGCGCGAACAGCAGATGCAGCTGTATTACCAGCCCATCGTCGAACTGCACAGCGGCAATATTGCCAAGGCTGAAGCTTTGCTGCGCTGGCACCATCCGCAGCGGGGCATCGTGTATCCGCCCGATTTCCTCACGCTGGCCGAAAGCAGCGGCCTGATCGTGGAAATCGGCGACTGGGTGCTGCGCACGGCGGCCACGCAACTGCTGCACTGGCGCGCGCAGGGCCAGGCCATCGGCTTGCCGGGACTGCAACTGTGCCTGAACCAGTCGCCGCTGGAATTGCAGCGCGAAGTGGAAGCGCCAGGCACCTGGCTGCGCCAGCTGATGGCGCTCGATGTGCCGGCCTCGGCCATCGTGCTCGACATGCGCGAAGATGTACTTTTACCCAACGGCAATAGCATGGCGCCACGCCTGCAGCACCTGCGCGAGGCGGGCCTGCAGATCGCCCTCGATGACTTCGGCAGCGGCCATGCCTCGCTGACGCAGCTGCAGCAATGCGGAATCGATTACCTGAAGCTCGACGGCGTGCTGGTGCGCAAGCTGGCGGCCGGCGCCAGCGAACTGGTGCTGTGCGAAGCCATCGTCACGATGGCCCACAAGCTGGGCTTGCAGGTCATTGCCGAAGGGGTGGAGACCGAAGAGCAGCGCGCGCGGCTGCTGGAGATCGGCTGCGATTTCGCGCAAGGCGAGCTGTTTGCGCCAGCGCTGGCCATCGAAGCGTTCGACGCGCTGCTGCACGCCCGGCGGCCCTTGCGCCCTTGAAACAGGCCCAGTCTGCCACCAGATTTCATCTGGGCCTGCGGGACGGGGCTCCCGGCTTGAACGGGCTTATACTCGATGGGCTGGCGCCTGCGCCCGGCTTTGCTGTCACCGGTACCTACACCGGGTGCGCAGGCAATCTTCTTCCATTCACTCAACTCGAGGTGACCTCATGGGCATTTTCAGCAATATCTACAACAAGATCTTCCACCATTCGTCCGATGCCGCACCGGCTGCCACGCCGGCCGCCGCCACGACAGCGCCTGCCGCAGCACCGGCCGCTCCTGCTGCCGCTCCGGCCGCTGCCGCGCCCGTGGTGGACGTGGAAGTGGTGCTGGTCGACCTGGCCAGCAAGAACGCGGAAAAACTCAATTGGCGCACGTCCATCGTCGACCTGATGAAACTGCTTCAACTCGACAGCAGTCTGGCCGCGCGCAAGGAACTGGCGCAAGAGCTGCACTTCACGGGCGATACCAACGATTCGGCCAGCATGAATATCTGGCTGCACCGCCAGGTGATGATCAAGCTGGCTGAAAACGGTGGCAAGGTACCGGAAGAACTCAAGAATTAAACACCTGGCGGCGGCAGGGGTATCCACTGTCACCGCTATCCAATCGCGTGGGAACTGCCTATCATGGAGTTCCCATAGTGTCATGATAGCTAAAACCAATTGAAACTATTGTGACAATCAATTTTGCATATGGGTTAAAACCCCTTACACTAGAGTCTTACTGATTCACCACACGAGAGGAAATGACTATGTCGCTGATTAATACCCAAGTTAAACCATTCAAGGCAACCGCATACCACAATGGCAAATTCGTCGATCTGACGGAAGCGTCGCTGAAAGGCAAGTGGTCGGTATTCGTCTTCTACCCAGCCGACTTCACCTTCGTTTGCCCAACCGAACTGGAAGATCTGGCCGATCACCACGCTGAATTCCAGAAACTGGGCGTCGATGTCTACGGCATCTCGACCGATTCGCACTTCGCGCACAAAGCATGGCACGACACTTCGGACGCGATCAAGAAAGTGCAATACGCACTGATCGGCGACCCAACCGGTACCCTGTCGCGCAATTTCGAAGTCATGATCGAAGAAGAAGGCATGGCACTGCGCGGTACCTTCGTCATCAATCCGGACGGCTTCATCAAAGTGTTGGAAGTGCATGACAACGGCATCGGCCGTGACGCATCGGAACTGTTGCGCAAAGTTAAGGCAGCTCAATACGTTGCCGCTCACCCAGGCGAAGTTTGCCCAGCCAAATGGACGGAAGGCGCAGCAACCCTGACCCCATCGCTGGACCTGGTTGGCAAGATCTAAGTCTCGATGCAACACGCAGCAAACAAGTAGTTACCGCGATGCCGGACCGGGCGTCCGGCCCGGCATTCGCCTAAATATTTGTAAAGGAAGAAAAAATCATGTTAGACGCAACCCTCAAAACCCAACTGAAATCCTACCTGGAAAAAGTGGTGTATCCGCTTGAGCTGGTCGCTTCTCTCGATGACAGCGCAAAAGCCCGCGAGATGAAGGAATTGCTCCAGGAGATAGTCCTGTTGAGCGACAAGATCACGCTGGTCGAGCGCCTTGACGCTGGCGTACGGGCCCCGTCGTTCAGCATCAACCGTGCAGGCTCCGACATCGGCGTGCGTTTCGCCGGTGTGCCGCTGGGCCACGAATTTACCTCCCTGGTGCTGGCGCTGCTGCAAGTGGGCGGCCACACCATCAAGTTTGACGAGGCCGTGATCGAGCAGATCCGCAACCTCGACGGCGATTACGAGTTTGAAACGTTTATTTCGCTTTCCTGCCATAACTGCCCGGAAGTGGTGCAGGCATTGAATGCGATGGCGGTGATCAATCCGCGCATCAAGGTCACCACCATCGATGGCGGCGTGTTCCCGAAAGAAGTGGAAGAGCGCCAAATCATGGCCGTGCCGATGATGTTCCTCAATGGCCAGCATTTTGGCCAGGGCCGCACGAATGTCGAGGAAATCCTCGCCAAGCTCGACACCAATGCCGGCGCCCGCCAGGCCGAAGCGTTGAACAAGAAAGACGTGTTTGATGTGCTGATCGTCGGCGGCGGCCCTGCCGGCGCGGCAGCGGCCATCTACGCTGCCCGCAAAGGCATCAAGACGGGCGTGCTGGCCGAGCGTTTCGGCGGCCAGGTGCTCGACACCCTTGCCATCGAAAACTTTATTTCCGTCAAGGAAACCGATGGTCCGAAGTTCGCCATGGCGCTGGAACAGCACGTCAAGGAATACGAAGTCGACATCATGAACACCCAGCGCGCCGCGAAATTGACGCCGGGCAAATTGGTGCAGATCGAAACGGCCAATGGCGCCGTGTTGAAAGCCAAGACCGTCATCCTGGCCACCGGTGCCCGCTGGCGCGAAATCAACGTGCCGGGCGAAAAGGAATACCGCAACCACGGTGTCGCCTACTGCCCGCATTGCGATGGCCCGTTGTTCAAGGGCAAGCGCGTGGCCGTGATCGGTGGCGGCAACTCGGGCGTGGAAGCGGCGATCGACCTGGCCGGTCTCGTGAAACACGTGACCCTGATCGAGTTCGGCGCGGAACTGCGTGCCGATGCGGTGCTGCAACGCAAGCTGCACAGCCTGCCTAACGTGACCGTGATCACGTCGGCGCAAACGACCGAAATCCACGGCGACGGCAAGATCGTCAATGGCCTGAGCTACACGGACCGTGTCAGCGGCGAGTCGAAAAAGGTCGAGCTGGAAGGCGTCTTCGTGCAAATCGGCCTGGTGCCGAACACGGAGTGGCTCAAAGGCACGGTGGCACTGTCGCGCCACGGCGAAATCGAAGTGGACGCCCGCGGCCAGACCTCGATCCCCGGCGTGTTTGCGGCCGGCGACGTCACCACGGTGCCGTACAAGCAGATCATCATTGCCACCGGCGAAGGCGCCAAGGCAGCTTTGTCCGCCTTTGACCACCTGATCCGCTCGGACGACGAGGAAGTGGTGGAAGAGTCCGCATCGAAAGAAGCATTGACGGCGTAAATCTTTACGCTGCAAAAAAACTGGAACGGCCGCGAGGTGGTTCCGGTTTTTTTATGGGTAGAAGAAACTTAGCTGCCCGCGTACTGGGGATTGGCAGCCACATACACTTGCACGCCGTCGACGGGCATGTCCTTCGGCGCGATGTCGCTCAGGGCGAAGACGGTCTTGTTGCTGAAGGTTTGCACGTGCCAGGTAAAACGCTGGCCGGCGCGCGCGATGGTGACGGTTTCGCCGCGCGTGACGTTGATGTGGCGGGTATCGGGTTGCAGCTCGATGCTGCGCTGGGCCGCGGCGTGCGGGGCGCTGCTGCCATAGTCGGCGGCCGTGCCCGTGGGGCCGGCCGCGATGGCCGAGGTGGCAAGGGTGGCAAAAGCGGCGCACAGAATCGCCAGGGCGCTGCGGTGGGTGTTCAACATAATTTCTCCAAGAATAAGCCTGGCGCAGCGAGTCGCCGCGCCGTGTTGTCGTTGTGGCTGCACCGGGATCGCCGGTTTTTGCAACACGGCATCCTAAGCGTTTCTTGTCGGATCTGCAAAGTCCTATTTCACAATTGCACCGTCGCTGCCAGCGGCACGGGCAAGGCCAGGGTCAGCTGCAGCTTTTTGTGCTGGCCCAGCGAGAGGGCGGTGATGTCTTGCTGCAAGGTGGACGTCATGGCAAACGCGCTCAGCTCGTCGTTCAGCAGGGACTGTTCGCTGCCCGGATACAGGGCCAGGCTGAGGCAAATTGCAGCAAAGCATGATGGGGCAGAGGACGAGGTAGGGGGAAAAGCTGCGGGGCAGGAGCGGAGTCGGGGTAGCGCTGATTCTAGTGCATTTGCGGTCCCACAATGGGAAAAGCCCTTCGGTTCGGAGAACCAAAGGGCTTTTCTTTTATTGGCGGAGCGGACGGGACTCGAACCCGCGACCCCCGACGTGACAGGCCGGTATTCTAACCAACTGAACTACCACTCCAAGCTCGTATGATCTGTGTTGCTGATCCATGAAGCACTGGATAATTTTCTGTATTGGTGGTGGGTGCTGAGAGGCTCGAACTCCCGACCTACGCCTTGTAAGGGCGCCGCTCTACCAACTGAGCTAAGCACCCGCATACCCAGAAAACTATCCCGACGTTTGTCACCACGTCTGGAAGAGGCACTATTATAGGGGGCGCTTTCGTGCTTGTGCAACTATTCTTGAGGGCGAACAGCAGTTTTTTTGCTGAAAAGCGCAAAAATATTCAGGGAAAGGGGAACTGACGTGTTTTCTGCTTCTGAAATGGGAAAAGCCCTTCGGTTCAGAGAACCAAAGGGCTTTTCTTTTATTGGCGGAGCGGACGGGACTCGAACCCGCGACCCCCGACGTGACAGGCCGGTATTCTAACCAACTGAACTACCACTCCAAGCTCGTATGATCTGTATTGCTGATCCGTGAAGCACTGGACAGTTTTCTGATTTGGTGGGTGCTGAGAGGCTCGAACTCCCGACCTACGCCTTGTAAGGGCGCCGCTCTACCAACTGAGCTAAGCACCCGTTGCTTGTCTCAGAAAACCATCCCGACGTTTGTCACCACGTCTGGAAGAGGCGCTATTATAGGATGGGCGAAATCCTTCTGCAAGCGCTTTTTTACATTACTCCGTAATATTCCACTGCGACAGCATCCACGCCATATTGAATGCGTTTTCGGCGATGGCGTTATAGCGGCCCGAAGCGCCGCCATGGCCGGCACCCATATTCGTTTTCAGCAGCAGGGGATTGCTGTCCGTCTTATACGCGCGCAGCTTGGCCACGTATTTTGCCGGTTCCCAGTACATGACCTGGCTGTCGTTCAGGCCCGTCGTCACCAGCATGGCTGGATAATTCTTGCGTGCAATGTTGTCGTAGGGCGAATAGCTGAGCATATAGTCGTAGGCCGCCTTCTGGTTCGGGTCGCCCCATTCCAGGTATTCGCCCGTGGTCAGCGGCAGGCTGGCGTCCATCATGGTGTTCATCACGTCGACGAAGGGCACGGCCGCGTGCACGGCGTGGAACAGCTCGGGACGCATATTGACGACGGCGCCCATCAGCAAGCCACCCGCGCTGCCGCCCTGGATGATGAGGCGGTTCGGGCTGGTCCATTTTTCGCGCACCAGGTACTCGGCGCTGTCGATGAAGTCATTGAAGGTGTTTTTCTTCTTCATCAGCATGCCGTCTTCATGCCAGGCTTCGCCCATGTCGGTGCCGCCGCGGATATGCGCTTGCGCATAGATGACGCCACGGTCCAGCAGGCTGATGCGGCTGATGGCAAAACTGGCTTCCGTGGAAATGCCGTACGAGCCATACGAGTACAGCAGCAGCGGCGCGGAACCGTCGAGCTTGACGCCCTTCTTGTAGACGACCCACAGTGGCACCTGCACGCCATCGCGCGCTGTTACCCACAGGCGCTGCGTCGTGTAGCGGCTGCCGTCGAAGCCGCCGACGATTTCCTGCTGTTTCAATACCGTGCGCTTGCCGTCTTGCATGTTGACGTCGATCACGGTCGGTGGCGTGACGGGCGACTGGTAGGACATGCGAAATTGTGTGGCGGAAAACTCCGGCGTACCGGCCGCCGTCGCCAGGTAGACGGGGTCGTCGAACTGCACCGTCTTCCAGTTATGCCGCGCGAAATCATGGATGCGCGCGCGGTTCAGGGCACGGGCCTTTTCCATCACCACCAGATAGCCCTGGAAGATGTCGATGGACTGGATCACGGCATCCTTGTTGTGCGGCACGACGGGTTTCCAGTTCTTCGGCTGCGGCGCGGACAGCGGCGCGCTGACGACGCGGAAATTCTTCGCCTCTTTGTTAGTCAGAATAAACAGCTGACCGTCGCGATGCTCGATGCCGTAGCGGTGGCCTTTTTCGCGTTTCAGCACGGGCTGGAAACTGCCATTCGGCGTGCTGGTCGGCAAGAGCTGCACTTCGCTGGTATCCGTGCTGTACGCGGTGAGCACAAAGTAGCGGTGGTCGCGCGTGCGGCTCACGCCGATGGCGAACTGTTCCACTGGCTCGTGGTAGACCTGCCGCAAGGTGCCGCCCAGGGGCAGGCGGAACAAGCGGTCCGCGCGCTTGGTGGTGGCGTCTTCCTGCGTCAGCATCAGGGTGGCGTTATCGGCCGCCCACGCCAGCGAGGTCACGCGCGGCATGGTGTCCGTAAGCAGCTTGCCCGTCTTCAAATCCTTGACATGCAGTTCGTACTGGCGAAAACCCGTCGTGTCGGTGGTGTAGGCCAGCAACTGTTCATTCGGGCTGATGGCAAACGCACGCACGGCAAAGAATTTGTGGCCTTCGGCCAATTGATTCTGGTCCAGCAAGATTTCTTCAACCGCTTGCGCATCGTAGGCGCCGTTCTTGCCGGCAGGACGGCGGCAGTGAATCGGGTATTGCTTGCCCGCTTCCGTGCGCGTGTAATAGTAGAAATTGCCCTGGCGCGCAGGCACGGACAGGTCCACTTCCTGCATGCGCCCCTTCACTTCCGCAGTCACCTTGTCGGCCAGCGGCTGGATCGGGGCCGTGACGGCGGCCGTGTAGGCATTTTCCGCATTCAGGTAATCGATCACGGCAGGATCGGTCTTCTTTTGCAGCCAGCGGTAGTCGTCCGTGACGACCGTGCCGTGGCGCGTTTCCTGCCAGGCCGTCTTGGCGGCGACAGGTGCGGTGGCGGTAGCGACAGTGGCGGCGTCGGCGGCCAGCGCGGATGGCGCCAGCGAGGACAGCAGCAGGGCCGGCAGGATGGATAACCAGGCGGACCGGCGGCGCGCAGCATGATGGGCGATAGACAAGGCGACTCCTTTGAATAGTTGTGTCAGGATTGTAATCTTGCTATTGGGAAAAGCAACCGCCGTGCGCGTGCGTTTCAACTTGCATCCACGGGCATTTCCAGCGATACTGTATATAACTACAGTATCCCGCCGCGAGGTGTCCTTGACTACATCTGCCTCCCCCCTTCTAGAGCCACCCGCTGCCCGCCGCTGGATTGCCCACCTGGACATGGACGCCTTCTTTGCCTCCGTGGAACTGTTGAAATATCCGGAGTTGCGCGGTGAAGCCGTCGTCATCG
Source organism: Janthinobacterium aestuarii (assembly GCF_051380835.1). Classification (NCBI taxonomy): domain Bacteria; kingdom Pseudomonadati; phylum Pseudomonadota; class Betaproteobacteria; order Burkholderiales; family Oxalobacteraceae; genus Janthinobacterium; species Janthinobacterium aestuarii. The sequence goes on along the minus strand of NZ_JBNYXU010000012.1, from coordinate 93,392 downwards.
GCGGCGGGCGCTTGCAGCAGCCCGTGCTGCAGGATGACGGCACGCGGCAGTTTGCGCGCATGCGCGATTACGTGGGGCGCGGCGTCGTCACCACGTCGACCTATGCGGCGCGCGCGTTTGGCGTGTTTTCCGCCATGGGCATCATGAAGGCGGCCAAGCTGGCGCCCGACAGCATCCTGCTGCCGGCCGATTTCGAAGCCTACCGCGAGTATTCGGCCCGCTTCAAGCAGGCCGTGGCCCAGTTGTGCCCCATCATCCAGAACGTGGGCATCGATGAAATCTATGTCGACCTGACCGAATACGGCGAACAGGCGCCGGCCATGGCGGCGCGCCTGAAGGCGGCCGTGTCCGAGGCGACGGGCCTGTCGTGCTCGATCGGCCTGGCACCCAACAAATTGCTGGCGAAAATCTGTTCCGACCTGGAAAAACCGGACGGCCTGACCATCCTGAACCCGGAAGATATTGAAACGCGCGTGTGGCCCTTGCCGGCGAAAAAGATCAACGGCATCGGTCCGAAAGCGACGGCCAAGCTGGAAGCGCTAGGTATTTTCACCATCGGCGAACTGGCCCGGGCCGACATGGCCATGCTGCGCACGCAGTTCGGTGACCTGTACACGGGCTGGCTGCGCCAGGCGGCGCTGGGCATCGATGACCGGCCCGTGCAGACGAGCCGGGAAACCAAGTCCGTCAGCCGCGAAACGACGTTCGAGCGCGACCTGCAGGTGGTGCGCGACCGCGCCACCCTGTCGGAAAAGCTGGAAAGCCTGTGCACGCGCGTGGCCGGCGACTTGGATAAACAATCGCTGGCGGGGCGCACGGTGGGCATCAAGCTGCGCTTCGAGGATTTCAGCACCGTCACGCGCGACATCACCCTGCCCAGCGCCACGGCGGACGCTGCCGCCATCCTGCGCGCCAGCCGCGATTGCTTGCGGCGCGTGCCATTTGAAAAGAAAATCCGCCTGCTGGGCGTGCGTATCTCGACCTTGTCCGATCCGGCCATCGTGACGCGGCAGGCGCCGGCCCAGGCGGAGCTGTTTCCCGCCCTCTAGCGGCATTCCCCACGCAGCAACAACACCGCGCCAGTCCGCGCTTTTGACGGCATTCCCGTGTCGAAAGTGTAGAATGGCGTTCCCCTGGCACTACTGAAACAAACGGAAGACAAAAACTATGTGGTTCAAGAATCTTCAGATTTACCGCCTGCCCGCACCGTGGGCTTACACGCCAGAACAACTGGAAGAGGCGCTGTCCTCGAACAAATTTACGCCGGCGACCAGCATGGATCTGATGCGCCAGGGCTGGGATACGCCACGCCCGAACGGCGGCCTGGTCCACGTGGTCAACAAACAGATGCTGATCTTGCTGGGCACGGAAAAGAAACTGCTGCCGGCGACCGTCATCAACCAGGTGGCCAAGGCCCGCGCTGCCGAGATGGAAGAAGCGCAAGGCTTTGCCCCAGGCAAGAAAGCCATGAAGGAATTGAAGGAACGCGTGGCCGACGAACTGCTGCCGCGCGCCTTCAGTATCCGCAGCAACGTGTGGACGTGGATCGACCCCCTCAATGGCTGGCTGGTGGTCGATGCGGCCAGCCCGGCGAAAGCCGATGAAGTCATCAAGCTGCTGTTGAAAGCCGTCGACAAACTACCGCTGGAAAGCCTGCGCGTGCAGCGCTCGCCCGTGGCGGTGATGACGGAATGGCTGCAGGCCGACGATGCGCCTGCCGGCTTCACGGTCGACATGGATACGGAATTGCGCGCCACGGGCGAGAGCAAGGCCACCGTGCGCTACGTGCGCCACACCCTGGAAGCGGACGACGTGCGCCGCCACATCGCGGCCGGCAAGCAGTGCACGCGCCTGGCCATGACGTGGAACGACAAGATCTCGTTCGTGCTGACGGAGTCCCTGGCCATCAAGAGCGTCAAGCCGCTGGACGTGATCAAGGAAACGGAATCGAGCACGAAGAACGACGAAGAACGTTTCGACGGCGACGTGATGCTGATGACGGGCGAGCTGAGCAAGCTGATGGCCGACGTGGTCGAAGCTTTGGGCGGCGAAGCGACTGCATAAAAGCAGTTATATAGGTACGAAAAAGGAGCTGCGGCTCCTTTTTTTCGTCTGGGTATGGTGTCAGACGCAGTATAAAAAAAGGGCCTTGCAGTTGCAAGGCCCTTCGCCACTCAGTTCAGATTTACAGAATCAACTTAGAACTTGATTTGGCCCGTAATGTAGAACGAACGCATCATTGGATCGGCGTAGCGTGGGTCGAAGCCAACCTGGTGGCCCGACGACGTGCGCAGGGACAATGGTGGTGCGCGGTCAAACAGGTTCTTGATACCAGCGCGGATCGACTTCTTGCTGTCGAACACATAACGACCTTGCCAGTCGATGGTGGTGTACGAAGGCACGGCCAGACGGATCTTCTCCAGTTGTTTGGTCGCAGCATCCATTACCTCGGCCGAAGCGTCGGTATAGCCGTTACGGTAGCTGATGATGACGCTGTTAGTCAGCTTGCCCGATTCCAGGCTCAGGTTCAGCTTGGCCAGGTTACGGAACGTGACTGCATCGGTGATACCGAAGTAGTTCATGTTGGTCGTCCACTGGTCCTTGGTGCCTGGCACGGTGTAGTCGGCTTTGAGCATATGGGTGCCGCTCAGGTTCGCCGTGAAGTTGCCGAAATCAAAACGTTTGCGTGCCGTCATGTCCCAGTCGATACCACGGTTATGCGTTTGGCCGATGTTCAGCGACAGCGACTTGAATGCATAGTAGGTATTGCCGGTCGATGGTTCGGTGTAGGTGCCGAACAGGTCGCGGTACAGACTTGGGTTGTTGAAGGCCTGGGATTCGCTCACTGCCGAAACCGCGTCGGTGATCTTTACATCCCACAGGTCAGCACCGAACGAGAATGCCGAGCTTGGCTCGATACGGAAACCGACGGTGTACTGTTTCGATTTTTCTGGTTTCAGGTTTTCGTTACCACCAGCCAATTGGTTGTACTGGGTTGCTGGTGGACGGCACATGGCATCGCCTGGGAACGGGCAGTTCCATGGTTTTGCGGTGAAGCCGTTGTTGACCAGCGGCTGGCCGATGTCCAGCATGCTTGGTGCCTTGAAGCCCGTGCCGTACGAACCACGTACCAGCAATTGCTGGACTGGCTGCCAGCGTGCCGTCACTTTATAGGTGCTGGCGCTTTGGTCTTTACCGATGGATTTGTTCACTACACCGTTGTCGATTTTCGTCACGGTATCGTAACGTCCGGCCAGACTCACTTCGATCGTTTTGGTGACGGGTGCCAGCAATTCGGCAAACACACCATAGGTCTCGCGGGTCAGGTCGTAACGTGGCGACGTGTTGAAGTTGTAGATTGTGCTAGTGCTGGCACCGGCGCTTGGTGATTGCTCGTAATTGTATTCACGATAGTCGCCGCCGATACCGATGTTGGCCTTGCCGCCTGGCAGGGAGAACAGTTCACGCGAACCGTGCGCGTCGATGCCGCGCATGGTGGTCGAGGCCGTACGGATCGAACCATTGAATTGCGAGCTGTTGATCAACTTTTGCAGTTCTGGCGATGCGCTGCCAGCTGGCAGGAACGGGTTGAACAGCGGGTTGCTTTGCATGGCGACGAAGTCGGCGTTCTTGGCGTAACCGCCAACATAACGCTCGTCGATCGCGTTTTGCGACCAGGTCAAGGCCGATTCCACGTTCCACTCGCCTACTTCGCCCTCTACGCCGACGACGAAGTGCTTGGTGTCGGTGATGGTGTTGCTGGCGCGGGTGCCCCAGTCGACCATGCGATAGTTGGCGGTGACGGTTTTGATGTCCGCTTGCTGAGCTGGCGTCAGGCTAGGCTTGACGTAGGTGTTGTACAGGGCGCTGTCTTTGGCGATCGTGATCGGCACCGGGTTGGCGGCGATACGCGCGGTCAGGTCATAGCGCGACAGGGCAACTTCGGCAAACGCATTCAGGTTTTCCGTCAGTTTGTAGGTGCCGCGTGCGAACAGGCTGTCGCGTTTCGATTCTGGAACGATTTCAACCGTCGAGCCGCCATCGAAGCCGCAAGCCTGGTTATTGTTTGCCATGACGAAATTGTTTGGTGCGCAACCTTCTTTGTGCGCTGCCAGATACGGGCTGAAAGTGATGGGCAGCGTGTTCTTATCCTTGAACGCCACCGTGGCATTGGCTGGAGCCGTCGAGGAGCTGGTACGGTCGTAGATATAGTTCTTGCCACCGTAGCTGACAGGAATGTACGACGAACGGGCGAACTTGCGGTCCGTTGCTTTCAGTTTCGATTGCTCATCGTGGCGGTACGATACCAGCACGTTGAAGCGGTCTTCGTCCAGATCGCCGAAACCGTAGGTGACGTTGGTGTTCCAGGCGTTGCCGCCTTTATCTTCCGGGCCGCCGTAGGTTGCTTCCAGGGTGCCGCCTTGGACATTTTTCTTCAGAATGAAGTTGATCACGCCGGCAATGGCGTCCGAGCCATACAGGGCCGAAGCGCCGTCGGTCAGGATCTCGACGCGCTCAACCGCGCTCATCGGAATGGCGTTCAGGTTGACGGAGGTACCCGAGCCTTGTGGCGCGATGCGGCGGCCGTTCAGCAGAACCAGGGTGTAGCTTTCGCCGATGTCATGGATCGACGCGCTGGTGCGGCCACCCGAGTTGGAACCGGCGGCAACTGCGCCGATGGTGAAACCTTGCATTGCTGGCAGGCTTTGTACCAGATCAGCAACGGTGGTGGCGCCAGTACGGGCGATCGCTTCTTGCGACAGGCGCTGTACAGGCAAGGCGCCTTCCACAGCGATACGTTTGATACTCGAACCGGTAATTTCAACTTTTTGAATTGCTTCGTCCGCCATGGATTGGCCAGAGAACAAGACGCTACCTGCCAGTACGGTCAGGGCCAGGCGTACGCTGCGCACGCCAATTTTTTCTTTGAATGCCATTATAACAATTACTCCGTAGTAGTTTTAATAACGACAAGCAGTACACGAGCACGTATCAAACCATCGGATAGATGGCCAGCGGCGGCGTGTACGGTAGGCGGAACCACGTCTGTGGGAGGTGGAAGACTACTTAGCGCAATATTGTTATAAATGCACTTCTTACTTGTCGAGGCAAACATTATGTCGTCTCAGCAAGAAAAAATGCACCTCAACCGTGTCGGATTTGGCAATAAATTATGGATACAGAAGAATATTTAATTTAAATGTTAAATTACAGTCTTATATTTATTAATATCGTCGTTTTTAAAAATGATCAATGGTGTTTTTTTACAACATAAAATTATTCTATTGGCAATTCGATGTTTTACCTATAATAATTCGAGAAAAACTGTTGCTTTGCAGAATTTATGAAAGGTAAAAAAACGTAAAAAAAGCCCGTTAAAACGGGCTGGTCGAATTGTGACAGAGTGTCAGTCAGACCGTGTGCCGGTCTGCTTGCCGGGCCCCGTCTGCCAAAGGCTTACAAGGGTTGGAACACGCCGGCGGCGCGGTTCTTTTGTACATTGTCCCAGGCGAAGATCTGGCCATTCATGGCCACGTAGACGCCGGCTGGCAAGGTTTGCGCCACGCCACAGGCAAAGCCCAAGTTGAACAGGGCATCGGAGTTGTCGATTTCGTAGGGGATCATGGCGCCCGTCAAAATCACCGTTTGCTGCAGGTTTGCCGCGCCCAGCACTTGCGCCGTTTCGCGCATGGTGTCGGTGCCGTGGATGATGACGATGGCTTTTTCCTGTGCCGCGCGGCACGAGGCCAGTACGCGCTGGCGGTCCGCATCCTGCATGTCGAGCGAGTCGAGCAGTGGCAGTTGCTCCAGTGCTACGGGCGCCGTCATGCGCGCACGGGCAATCGCTGCCGGCAAATGACTGTCGGAAAAGCCCAAGGTACCGTTCAATTCGTTGTAGTGCTTGTCGAAAGTGCCGCCGGTGGCGAGTATGCGCAAAGTCATGATGTGGTCACGATGTCAGTGGAGAATGACGCGCATGATAGCGTGGATTGGCAGCGTTGCGTGAGTGCGGCCGCAGATGGGGGAGCGTGCCTGCCACCCTGCTAATGCGCCGCATCTGGAAAATTTGCCCATCTGTGAGTACACTGGTTTCTTTGTTTGCCTGCCACCCCCGACTCCGTATGAAAGCGCTCGCTCCAGGTACCGTCATTTTTCACCGCCACCGCGGTTACGGGGTGATCACGTCCGTCAATCTGCTGACGGGCTGGATCGCCGCCCGTTTCGGCAGCGAAGCGCGGACCCTGGACCTGAACCTGTCGACCGACGACGTGCAGTTCGCCGATGGCGAAGCGATCCTGTTTCGCCGCGCGCCGCCGGACCGCATGCCGCACGCGCGCCTGATGGCCATGGTGCGCGAACTGCACCAGGCAGGCTATCAAAAACTGTATCTGTATTCCTGGCCCAAGCCGTCCGGCCTGCACTGGCGCTGGCATTTGTTTACGGGGCCGCGCGACTGGATGCAGCGGCCCTGGCGCGAGGGCTGGTATGGCTCGGGTGCCGATTACAACGTCAACCCCGTGATGGGCTGGGGCGATTCCCCGGGCGCCACCACTGGCGAGCTGATCGATGCCTTGGCCCGTTTCGATCCGCAGGGGCTGGCGCAGGCGCTGGGCCGCGACGACGACCATAGCGAGTGGTTTGGCCGCGTCTGCGACGCTTTATTGCCCAATTACATGTACAGCCTGGATATGCAGCGCACCGCAGGCGAGCCCTTGCCCGACATGCCGCCCGTGCCGGTCGTCGCCGTGCGCGCTGGCGTGGCGCCATATGCAGGCCCTCAGATTGCCTGGCCGCCCGGCTGGGCCGGGCTGTGGCGTGGCCGGCACGTGCTGCCGGCGCCCGCCATCCGCATCACGGGCGAGCCGGATCTGTTGAAAGGCTTTCAGCGCTCCTGAGGGACTTGCCGCGCGTGCTGCAACACCTCGGGATTGAGCAGGCGCGTGCATTGACCTTGTGTAAAATCGATGATGTTTTGCAAGGCGTAGCGGAAATACAGTTCATAGCTGTCACGTTCGACGTAGCCCAAGTGGGGCGTGGCCAGCACGTTTGGCAACTGCTGTAGTGGCGAGCCTGGCGGCAGCGGCTCGTCCGTAAACACGTCCAGCGCGGCGGCGCCCGGGCGCCCCTGCGGCAGGGCCGCTTCCAGCGCGCCATCGGCCACCAGCTCGGCGCGGCTGGTGTTGACGAACAGGGAAGTCGGTTTCATGCGCGCCAGGTCCTCACTAGTTACCAGGCCCCGCGTCTTGTCGGACAGGCGCAGGTGCAAGGTCAATACGTCGGCTTGCTCGAAGAAGGCCTCTCGCGACTCTGCCGCCGTATCGCCAGCCGCCACGGCCGCCGCGCGGCTCGCTTCGCTGCCCCACACGAGGATACTCATGCCGAAGGCGCGGCCATAGCCGGCAATCAGTTGCCCGATTTTGCCGTAGCCCCAGATCGCCAGGGTGCGCCCTTTCAATACCGTACCGAGCGTGTTGCGCGCTGGTTCCAGCGACGACGTCTGCCACAGTCCCTCTTGCAAATGTTGCGCGTACGGCACGATCTTGCGCTGCGCCGCCATGATCAGCGCCCACGTCAGTTCGGCTGGCGCCGTAGGCGAGCCCATGCCTTCCGCAATGGCGATGCCCAACTCGGTGGCAGCCGCCACATCGATGTGGCCGCTGACCTTGCCCGTTTGCGAAATCAGTTTCAGATTCGGCAGTTTCGACAGCAAGGCCCGGTTGAAACTGCTGCGTTCGCGGATCAGTACCAGCGCGTCGAACGGCGCCAGGCGGATCGCCAGCTGACCCAGGCCCCGCGCCGTATTGCTGAACACTTTGACCTCGTGGCCGTCGAGCAACCGGAAACAATCGAGGCCGCGCACGGCATCCTGGTAATCATCGAGTATGGCAATTTTCATGGTGGATGGCCGATTTTAGTGAGGATTTGGTAGGGAAATAACAGGATACGGGAAATGCTGAATAGCCTACTACATTAGTCAAGCTATTCTCCTACATTTTTGCGAGAATAGCTGTGACGCGGGTGTACAATCGCCGGCACTTTTGCAGCTTCCTGATTATAGTGATAGCGCAAACTGTTCCTGCAGCCCGGGAGCATGATCCAGGTAAATGCCGCCGACGCGAGCGCCGCGGCGGACACGACACCAGAGCCCTGCCCGCGTGAACACGCCGCCCGCAGTGAGCCGCAGCCACCTCTCAACGATGCTGCCTGTCTTGCCGGAACGACCAGAATTTCTTTTATTGGTATTGGAGGTAATATGAATCAGCCCGTCATGGGTGGCGTCGCCGCACTCAACGTTCCAGCTTATATTAAACAACAGAAACTGATCAACTGGGTGGCCGACATTGCCGCGCTCACCAAGCCAGACCGCATTTACTGGTGCGATGGTTCGCAAGAAGAGTACGAGCGCCTGTGCGCCGAAATGGTTGCCAGCGGCACCATGAAAAAGCTCAATGCCGACAAGCGCCCGAATTCCTACCTGGCCTGCTCCGACCCGAGCGACGTGGCCCGCGTCGAAGACCGCACATATATCTGCTCGGCAACGAAAGAGGCGGCCGGCCCGACGAATAACTGGACCGAGCCTGGCGAAATGCGCCACACCCTGAACGGCCTGTTCGATGGCTGCATGCGCGGCCGCACCATGTACGTCGTGCCATTTTCGATGGGCCCGCTGGGCTCGCCAATCGCGCACATCGGCGTGGAACTGTCCGACTCGCCTTACGTCGCCGTCAACATGAAGATCATGACCCGCATGGGCCGTGCCGTGTACGACGTGCTGGGCACCGATGGCGCATTCGTTCCATGCGTGCACAGCGTGGGCGCACCGCTGGCTGCCGGCCAGGCCGACGTGAAATGGCCGTGCAACAGCACCAAGTACATCGTGCATTTCCCGGAAACGCGCGAAATCTGGTCCTTCGGTTCCGGCTATGGCGGCAACGCCTTGCTGGGCAAGAAATGTTTCGCCCTGCGCATCGCCTCGAACATGGGTTACCAGGAAGCGCAAGCATCGGACAACAACCCGGGCTGGCTGGCCGAACACATGCTGATCCTCGGCGTGGAATCGCCGGAAGGCAAGAAGCATTATGTGGCGGCAGCGTTCCCATCGGCTTGTGGCAAGACCAACTTCGCCATGCTGATCCCGCCGGCAAGCTTTAACGGCTGGAAAGTGACCACCATCGGCGACGATATCGCGTGGATCAAGCCGGGCAAGGATGGCCGTCTGTACGCGATCAACCCGGAAGCCGGCTACTTCGGCGTGGCGCCGGGCACCAACGAAAAAACCAATTACAACTGCATGGCGTCCATGCGCGACAACACGATTTTCACCAACGTGGCGCTGACCGACGATGGCGATGTCTGGTGGGAAGGCTTGACCAAGGAAGCGCCTAGCCATTTGATCGACTGGCAGGGGAAGGACTGGACGCCAGCGTCCGGCACCAAGGCGGCGCACCCGAACGCCCGCTTTACGGTGGCGGCGACGCAAAACCCGGTCATTGATGCCGCCTGGGACGATCCGGCCGGCGTGCCGATCTCGGCCTTCATCTTCGGCGGCCGTCGCTCGACCACCGTGCCGCTGGTCACGGAAGCGCGCAACTGGGTCGAAGGCGTCTACATGGCCGCCACCATGGGCTCGGAAACGACGGCCGCGGCAGTGGGCCAGATGGGCGTCGTGCGCCGCGATCCATTTGCCATGTTGCCATTTATCGGCTATAACATGAGCGATTACTTCCAGCACTGGCTGGACATGGGCGTCAAGGTGGGCAAAGTCAACCCGGCCGCCTTGCCGAAGATCTATTGCGTCAACTGGTTCCGTACGGACGAGGCTGGCAAGTTCGTCTGGCCTGGCTTTGGCGACAATATGCGCGTGCTCAAATGGATGCTGGACCGCATCGAAGGCAAGGCCGGCGGCGTGGAAAACCTGTTCGGCACGACGCCGCAGTATGGCGACCTGAACTGGGATGGCTTGCCATTCACGCAAGAACAGTTCGACACCATCACCTCGATCGACAAGGCCGCGTGGGTGGAAGAATTGAAATTGCATACGGAGTTGTTTGAAAAACTCGCGTATCATCTGCCGCAGGAATTGGCAGACAACAAGGCTGCGCTGGAAAAGCGGCTGGGTGCGTAACTAAGTTAGCGTAAAGCGGCATCTGACAAGCGTAGCGAGCGGCAGTGATTTGTGGCTAAGAAGCGCAACCGTGCTGAAGCACGGTGAGCATCGCAGGCCGCAAAGCGCGCCGCGCAGTAGCTTGTCAGGTGTTGAGAGTTGTAGTGGGGGAGAAACACGCCGGCAAAGACCGGCGTGCGATAAATGACACGCCGGCAATGACTGGGGTGCTATCAAAAGAGAAACGGCGCGGATTGCATGAGCAATCCGCGCCGTTTTTTATTGCGCTGCCGTCGTTATTGCTTGAGCAGCGGCCCCAGGTACTTGCCCGTCACGCTGGCCGGGTTCAGGGACACGTCTTCCGGCGTGCCCGTGGCGATGATCTGGCCGCCGCCGGCGCCGCCTTCCGGACCCAGGTCGACGATCCAGTCGGCCGTCTTGATGACGTCGAGGTTGTGCTCGATGATCACCAGAGTGTTGCCCTGGTCGCGCAGGCGGTGGATGACTTTCAGCAGCAAGTCGATATCGTGGAAGTGCAAGCCCGTCGTCGGTTCATCGAGGATGTACAGGGTGCGGCCCGTGTCGCGCTTGGACAGTTCCAGCGACAATTTCACGCGCTGCGCCTCGCCGCCGGACAGGGTGGTGGCGCTCTGGCCCAGCTTGATGTAGCCGAGGCCCACGTCGAGCAGGGTTTGCAGCTTGCGCGCGATCAAGGGGACGGGCTTGAAGAATTCATGCGCTTCTTCCACCGTCATGCCCAGCACTTCCGTGATGTTCTTACCCTTGTATTGCACTTCCAGGGTTTCGCGGTTGTAGCGCTTGCCGTGGCACACATCGCACGGGACGTAGACGTCGGGCAAGAAATGCATTTCGACCTTGATCACGCCATCGCCCTGGCACGCTTCGCAGCGTCCGCCCTTCACGTTGAACGAGAAGCGGCCAGCGCTGTAGCCGCGTTCCTTGGCCGTCGGCACAGTGGAGAACAAGTCGCGGATCGGCGTAAACAAGCCCGTGTACGTGGCGGGGTTCGAGCGCGGCGTGCGGCCGATCGGCGCCTGGTCGACGGAAATGACCTTGTCGAAGTGTTCCAGACCGCTGATCGACTCGTGCGGCGCCGGTTCCGTCTGCGAACCATACAAATGGCGCGACAGGGCCGGATACAGGGTATCGTTGACCAGCGACGACTTGCCTGAACCGGACACGCCCGTCACGCACGTCATCAAGCCCACCGGCAAGCTCAGCGATACCTTTTTCAGGTTGTTGCCCGTCGCGCCAGTAATGATCAGCTGCTTTTCCGGATTGCTGGCGTGGCGCTTGGCTGGCACGGCGATTTTCAGCTTGCCGTTCAGGTATTGCGCCGTCAGCGATTTCTTGTTCTTGAGAATGTCGGGCAGGGTGCCTTCGGCGATGATCTCGCCGCCGTGCACGCCCGCGCCGATGCCCATGTCGACAATGTAGTCGGCCGTACGGATGGCGTCTTCGTCATGCTCGACCACCAGCACGCTGTTGCCGATGTCGCGCAAGTGTTTCAAGGTTTCGATCAGGCGGTCATTATCGCGCTGGTGCAAGCCGATCGACGGTTCATCGAGCACATACATGACGCCCGTCAAACCGGAGCCGATTTGCGACGCCAGGCGGATACGTTGTGCTTCGCCGCCGGACAGCGTGTCGGCGCTGCGGTCCAGCGACAGGTAGTCGAGGCCCACATTGTTGAGGAATTTCAGGCGCGAAATGATTTCCTTGACCACGCGGTCGGCGATCTCTTTCTTGGCGCCCGTCAGTTTCAGCTTTTCAAAAAATTCCAGGGTTTCGCGCAGCGGTTTTTCCGCCACTTCATAGATCGCGCGCTGCTGCTTGCCCGTGCCGACCTTGACGAAGCGCGCTTCCACGCGCAGCCGCGCGCCATCGCATGAGGGGCAGCATTTTTCATTGATGAACTTGGCCAGTTCTTCCTTGACGGCCATCGAATCCGTCTCGCGGTAGCGGCGCTGCAGATTGTTGACCACGCCTTCGAACGTGTGTTCCTTGATGACGGTGCGGCCCCGTTCGTTGACATAAGTAAACGGGATCACTTGCTTGCCGGAACCGTACAGCACGGCTTGTTGTGAATTCAAGTCCAGCTGTTCGAACGGCATGTCCAGGTCGAACTCGTAATACGCGGCCAGGTTCGACAGCATCTGGAAGTAAAACTGGTTGCGGCGGTCCCAGCCCTTGACGGCGCCCGAAGCGAGCGACAGGTTCGGGAACGCGACGATGCGCTTCGGGTCAAAGAATTCAATGTGTCCCAGGCCGTCGCATTCGGGGCAGGCGCCCATCGGGTTGTTGAACGAGAACAGACGCGGTTCCAGTTCCTGCAGGGAATAGCCGCACACATTGCAGGCGAACTTGTTGGAATACACGTGCTCCTGGGCCGTATCCATTTCGTAGGCAATGGCGCGGCCATCGGCCAGGCGCAGGGCCGTCTCGAAACTTTCCGCCAGGCGCTGCTTGATCTCCTGGTTCACCTTGACCCGGTCGATGACGACGTCGATCGTGTGTTTTTCCGTTTTCTTCAGTTTCGGCAGGTCGTCGACTTCATAGATCTTGGCCGCATGCGTGCCGCTCTGTACGCGAAAGCGCACGAAGCCCTGCGCCTGCATCTGCTCGAACAGGTCCACGTGTTCGCCCTTGCGGTTGGCAACGACGGGCGCAAGTATCATCAGCTTGGTGTCTTCCGGCATGGCCAGCACGGCATCGACCATTTGCGACACGGATTGCGCGGCCAGCGCGTTTTCCGGATGGTCGGGGCAGTAGGGCGTGCCCACGCGCGCATACAGCAGGCGCAGATAATCGTGAATTTCCGTCACGGTGCCCACGGTCGAGCGCGGATTGTGCGACGTTGCCTTCTGTTCGATGGAGATGGCCGGCGATAAGCCTTCGATCAGGTCGACGTCGGGCTTTTCCATCAATTGCAAAAACTGGCGCGCATAGGCCGACAGCGACTCGACATAGCGGCGTTGGCCTTCCGCGTACAAGGTGTCGAAGGCCAGCGAGGATTTGCCGGAGCCGGACAAGCCGGTAATCACGATCAGCTTATTGCGCGGCAAATCGAGATTGATATTCTTGAGGTTATGCGTGCGAGCGCCGCGAATGCGGATCTGTTCCATGTGATTGCCTTGCTTTCAGTGAGTGGTGCGGCCGGCGCATTTGCCTGGGGGCGGATGAGGAGCCACAACGGGTCAACCTGTAACTATAGCCGGGTTTTGCTCTGCATGCCTGAGGCGTCCATGGGCGGATTGCGCCGCCGGGCGAACGTGCCCTGACAAAGTTTGATGCAGATGCGTACTGACGTTTGAATACTGTATATAATACCAGTATTCAAGTTCCTTGTTTTCCCCTGCCGTGAAAAAAACGTGCTGCCGCACGGGAGATGGCGTCCGCCAGAAAGCGGGTGCTTTGCGCCGCGTGGTCGCTTATAATCCTCGTTTAGTACACTAAACTAACGCGCGGGACACCGGCTCCCGCTGCAGTTCATCAGGAGTTATTCATGGCATCAGTCAACAAAGTCATCATCGTCGGCAATCTGGGCCGTGACCCGGAAATCCGCTACATGCCTAGCGGCGACGCGATCGCCAACATCGCCGTGGCCACTTCGTACAAATCGAAGGACCGCAACACGGGCGAACAAAAAGAATTGACAGAGTGGCACCGTATCTCGTTCTTCGGCCGCCTGGCGGAAATCGTCGGCCAATACCTGAAAAAAGGTTCGTCCGTCTACGTCGAAGGCCGTCTGCAAACCCGTAAATACACGGACAAGGACGGCGTCGAGAAGTACGCAACCGACATCATCGCGGAACAGATGCAAATGCTGGGCGGCCGTTCCGGCATGGGCGGCGACGCCGGCGGTGGCGATGACAGCTACGGTGGTGGCGGTGGCGGCGGCTACGACGCCCCGGCCCCGCGCCAGGCGCCAGCCCCGCGTCCAGCTCCGGCTCCGGCGCCACGCCCGGCACCGAAACCAGCCCCGAACTTCTCGGATATGGATGACGACATCCCGTTCTAAGCACGCTGTTCTGACGCCTGCCGTCAGACACTGCGGATAAAGAGCCTGCTTCCTCCGTGAAGCAGGCTTTTTTTATGCGCAGGGGCGCTAGAAGGCGATCCGGGGCGCATGATCACATTCCATAGCAAGAAGCGGATGGCGGCGCCGTCTCCATGCTGGTCTGATGGTGGTTTTGACGACGCCGGAGAACAGCATGGATTTTCGTATTACGGGCTTGTCGCCCGAACCTTTTCTGCCCTTTTTTTCCTTGTCCGATGCCGAGTTAACGGCGCTCGGCATGCGGCGCCAGGTGGTCGACCAACACCCCGGATTTCCTGACCGCGTAGCGCTGGTGGACGCCGAACTGGGCGAGACCGTGCTGTTATTGAATCATGTGTGCCAGCCCGCCATGACGCCTTACCGGGCTTCCCACGCCATTTTTGTCCGCGAGGGCGCCATGCAAGCGTACGATGCCGTCAACCAGGTGCCGGAATCGATGCGGCTGCGCCTGTTGTCGCTGCGCGCCTATGCTGCCGATGGCATGATGCTCGATGCCGACGTGGTGGACGGCACTGCCATGGAAGCCCTCATTGAACGACTATTTGCCAATGCGGACGTCAGTTATATTCATGTTCACAATGCCAAGCGGGGCTGTTACGCGGGCCGTATCGACCGCGTCGGCTGCTCTCTTGCTTAATCGCGCAAGCCCGTCTCCAGGCTGTAGCTGGCCACGGCATTCCTGCGCGCAGCGTTGCGCATCAGGTAAACCTGTACCGTGTACTCGCCATCGGCCGGCAGTTTTGCCAGGTAGCTGTTGCCGCCGGATGAACCGATGAACAGGGCTTCATCCTGGCCTGGCTGGCGGATGTTGAAGTAATTCGACGGTTGATTGGTCTTGAGCTTGACGCTGAGGGTTTGGCCGGCCTTGCCTGTTACCGTGTATTCGGCTGTGGCATAGCCCTTGATCTTGCCTTTCACGCTGTGCACGGTTTTTCCTGCCGTCAGTTCCACTGTTTCCTTGTGGACCGGGTCGGCGCTCCAGGCGGGCGTGGTGAAAACGAGGGCCGCCAGCAGCAGGCTGGTGCGGATGGGCCGGTGGCGATGCGGCATGGGGACGTCCTTTGAAGTGGTGCCAGCGCGCTCGCCGGCGATGCTGGCCATGTTACGCCAGGTGCCGCCATTGGCCAGTACGGCAGCGCTCGCATAGCGTGTGCCGGTGCATTTTTTTTCCTCCTTTCTTGACCTGTGCGCTTTTTCCGGGCGCGCACGTTTCAAGGCGCGGAAAAAGACGAAATTCAGGTAGGCTGAAGCGTCTCTTCTCACTACTCTGAAAGGAACGCAGCATGGGTATTTCCGGTAAAGTCGCGCTCGTCACGGGGGCCGCGCAAGGTATCGGCAAGGCCATCGCCTTGCGCCTGGCCAAGGATGGCGCCGATATCGCGCTGGTGGATCTGAACCAGGAAAAGCTCGACACGGCCGCCGCCGAAGTGCGCGCGCTGGGCCGCCGCGCCGTCACTTTTATTGCCGACGTGTCGCAGCTCGCTCAGGTCACCGAAGCGGTGGCGTTTGCCGAGCAGGAACTGGGCGGCTTCGACATCATCGTCAACAACGCCGGCATCGCGCAAGTGCAGCCGCTGCTCGACGTGACGCCGGAAGAGGTCGACCGCATCATGCGCATCAATGTGCAAGGGACGCTCTGGGGCATCCAGGCGGCCGCCAAGACCTTCAAAAAGCGAAAGCAGAAGGGCAAGATCATCAATGCCTGCTCCATCGCCGGGCATGACGGTTTTGCCTTGCTGGGCGTGTACTCGGCCACCAAGTTTGCCGTGCGCGCGCTGACGCAGGCGGCGGCCAAGGAACTGGCGGCCGATGGCATCACCGTCAACGCGTATTGCCCTGGCGTCGTCGGCACGGACATGTGGACCGAGATCGACAAGCGCATGGCCGAAGTAACGGGCGCCGAGCTGGGCGCGACGTATAAAAAATATGTGGACGGCATCGCGCTGGGACGCGCCGAGACGCCGGACGACGTGGCAGGGCTCGTCTCTTTCTTGGCCGGGCCCGATGCCGATTACATGACGGGGCAGGCGCCGCTGATCGATGGGGGATTGGTGTACCGTTGATGCCGTGAACGGGGATGCAGCGGGCCGTCCTTGCCCTGCAGATAGCGTTTCACTGTCCTCTTCTGGGCTTCCTCGCCAGGGAGGAGGGAGGAGGGACGTGGTGCTACACTCGCCATTTCAGCGACGCCATGCGGCGGAAAGACGGACCATGCCGGTATTCCAGAACATGACATTACGCGCCGTTGCACCCGGTGAAGAAAGGGCGCTGGCGCAGCTGTTCCAGCTGTACTGTTACGACAACGCCGCCTGGAGCGGCGAAGACGTGCTGGCCGATGGCCGCTACGACGTGTGCGATGCCGGGTTGGCCGAGTATGTGCATGCGCCCGGACATACGGCCGTCTGGATCGAGGTCGATGGTGCGCTGGCCGGCTTTTTCATCACCGAGCCCGGCATGGCGGGCAAGCTGCCGGTGCAGGAGTTCAGCGATATCTTTATTTTGAATAAGTACCGGCGCCGGGGTTTGGCGCTGGAAGTGGTCCGGCGCGTGCTGCTGGGCAGCGAGCAAACGTGGATGGTGGCGACGTTCCGCGCCGATGCCGCCGCCTGCGCGTTCTGGCGGCAAGCGTTTGCGCGCCTGCCGTTTGCCAGGGTCGAGGCGTACGACGATCCGCACTTGCCGCAGTTTCAGCTGTCTTTGCTGAGACCGGCGGCTTGAACTGGATTAGAAGCGTACTTTCACATACGCCGACGGTCCCGTCAGGCGGATGTTCAGGTCTGCAGCGCGTTCGCTGTCGCGGTGCAGCTTGATTTTCGAGATGCCGTAATCGGCCACGAAACCGATATTCTTGAACGGGAACCATTCCACGCCGACATTCCCGCCGTAGATGTGACCGTTGATGCGTCCGCCGTTTTTCTTGATGCCCGACGCTTCCGCGTACATGCGCAAGTCCGGCGTGAAGGCATGGCGCCAGCCCACTTCCAGCAGCGGTGCAAACGCGTGCTCGCCGATGGAATCGCGCGCCGTGGCCGTTTCGCCATTGACGACGCCGGTGGCCGTGCCTTTCAGGTTGGCATGGTAGTAGGCGGCGCCCAGGCCGATGCCAAAGGTGTCGTTGCCGCTGCCGAGCCACCATTTATACGCCAACTTGGCCAGGTCCAGCTTCAGATCGGCATTCGCCGTGGCCGTGCCCGTCACGGGCTGGCCATTGATGATGGTTTCGCCCGTCAAGGTGGGCGTGTAGGATTTGTCGTAGCGGTAGTAATCGAAGGCCAGGCCATGACGGTCGCCGATCAGCAAGTCCGCTTTTACGCGGGGAATCGTGGTGTGTCCAGGCTTCGATTCGGGCGCGTCGATGCGGCCAAATTGCGTGTCGGCGCCGATATTGATGCGCGGATCGGCGGAAAAGGCGCCTACTGAAATGCTGACACGATCCAGGGTGGGCGACGGCTCGGCCCGCGCCGTGGCGGCCGCCGTGGCGATGCCCAGCACGCCCAGCATCATGACGCCGCGCAAGGCGAGGTGGTGCGGGCGTGGTGGGGACAGGCGGGTGGACACGGACATGGCAGACATGGAGCAACTCCTCAAAATAAAGTGAAAACTGCCGCGACCCTTTGGGCGGCAGTGCAATGAGGAAATGGTAGCAATTGTTACTTTTAACTTACGTAGCCGCACGGCGCAAATTGCCGTCGGACTTGTCCTACCGCGTGTAACAGCTGGTACACACACCAGCATTGCCTGCAACGGCAGACGCGGGCAGAATGGTCTACACAAGGAGGAGACACCGCATGAGAATCGCTGCCATATCCGATATTCACGGCAACCTCGAAGCGCTTGACGCCGTGCTGGCCGACATCGCCCGGCGTGGCGTGGACGTGACCGTCAACCTTGGCGATATCGTCTCGGGCCATCTGCAGCCGCGCGCCACGGCGGCGCGCCTGATGGCGCTCGGCCTGCCCACCATCCGCGGCAACCACGAGCGCCAGTTGCTGGGCGATCCGGCCCGCATGGGTGTGTCGGATGCCTATGCGCGGGCGCAACTGCTGCCGGAACAACTGGACTGGATTGCGGCGCTGCCCGCCACCTTGCGCCTGCGGCATGATGTGCTGCTCGTGCATGGCACGCCCGCCAGCGACCTCGTGTATTTTCTCGACAGCGTCACACCGCAAGGCAGCCGCGCCGCCACGCCGCAAGAAGTGGCCGAACGCGCCGGCGAGACGGACGCCGCGCTGACCCTGTGCGGCCACACGCACATGCCGCGCCAGGTACGCCTGGATGATGGGCGGCTGATCGTCAACCCGGGCAGCGTCGGCTTGCAGGCCTACGACGACGATCATGGTTATCCGCACGTGATGGAAAACGGCACACCGCACGCACGCTATGCGATTGCCGAACAAGAAACCGATGGCCGCTGGACGGCGCAGTTATACGCCGTGGAATATGACTGGGAAAAGGCGGCCCGGCTGGCGCTGGCCAACGGCCGGCCCGACTGGGCCACGCCCTTGCGCACGGGATTCGTCGGCGCCGCCTGAATTGCTTAGCAGCTCGGTGCGCGCGTGACGGGAACGGGCGTCAGTTCCGTCTTGCCGTCCTTGGCGACTATCCGGTTGATGCTGATGCTGCAGTACTTGCCTTCCCACGAGAACGCCGCTTCGTAATCTTCGCCGGCGCGCGGCGTGAAGGTGATGTCGCCACTGCAGCTGGGCGACACGGTGTCATAGTTGATGCCGTTGACCACATAAAATGGCGAAACGTCCCGGAAGCCGATACGCAGGCTGCTGGGCTTGTCGGCGGGAACTTCATATTCGCGGAAATAGGCTTTCGAGAAAATCCCATCCTTGCGCGACAGGTTTTTCGACGTTTCCGTCTCCGCGATGCCCAGGCTGGTATTGCTGACACTGCCGATCAGGGAGCCGAAGGCGGAACCCATGCCGCCACTGGCCTTTTCCGCGCCATCGCTGAACATGCCGCGGATGCAGCTGCTGTCGCGGTACAGGAAGGCCGTGGCGCCATTCTGGCCGAACAGGCGCAGGCGGCTGATAGTCGATGTTGCCGGCGCGCTGGCCGCTTCGGCGGCGGCAGCTGCGGGGGCTTCGGTGGTGACGGCATCCTGGGCAAAACCGGAGGCACTGAGTAGCAGGGAAAACAGGGCGGCAGGATTTTTCATTGTGAATTTTAAATTATCAAAAAGAAACAATATATGCCATTTGGCAATATATTGCTGCTCTTTTTGATAAGTTTGCCACCGTGCCGCTCCTTAGCGGAACTCTTCCGCCACCAGGTTGTACTTCTGCATCTTGTGGTACAAGGTCTGTTTCGGCAAGCCGAGCACCGCACTCGCTTCGCTGACGTTGCCCGCATAGGCGCGCAGTTCCTGCTCAATCAATGCGCGTTCGAAGCCGTTCACTTGCTCCGCCAGCGACAAGGGGCTGGCCTGGCCGCTCGCCAGCAGGCTCGAGGCGCCACCGGCGATGCCGAGCACGAAGCGGTCGGCGATATTGCGCAGTTCGCGCACATTGCCGGGCCAGGAATGGGCCATCAGGTTGCGCATCTGCGCGCTCGAGACGACGGGCGCGGCGCGGTTGTAGCGGGCGGCGGCGGCCAGCACGAAGTGTTCGAACAGGATGGGAATATCCTCGCGCCGTTCGCGCAGCGGCGGCAGGTGCAGCACGATCAGATTCAAGCGGTAGTACAGGTCGCTGCGGAATTTTTGCTGCTGCGACAAGTCTTCCAGGTCCAGCTTGGCCGCCGCGATGACGCGCACGTCGACGGGCGTGGCCACGTTCGAACCGAGCCGTTCGATATAGCGTTCCTGCAGCACGCGCAGCAATTTCACTTGCAGGGACAGGGGCAGCGATTCGATCTCATCGAGGAAGAAAGTGCCCTGGTCCGCGTGCTCGATCTTGCCCACCTGCCGCTTGGCCGCGCCCGTAAACGCGCCCGGTTCGTGGCCGAAGACTTCGCTTTCGAATATGCTTTCAGGAATCGCGCCGCAGTTGACGGCGACAAAGTTGTGCTTGCGGCGGTGGCTGAAGTCATGCAGGCAGCGGGCCACCATTTCCTTGCCCGTGCCCGTGTCGCCATAGATCAGCACGTCAGCAGGTTCGTCGGCGACGTCGAGTATCAAGCGCCGTATGTCGCGCATCGCCACGGAATTGCCCAATAAGCGCGCTTCGATGCCGCCGCCGTCCTCGAGCTGGCGGCGCAGGCTGTGCACTTCCAGGGTCAGGCGCCGGGTTTCCAGCGCGCGCAGGATGACGTCGACCAGCTGGTCGGACGAATACGGTTTTTCGATGAAATCGTAGGCGCCCGTGCGCATGGCATGCACGGCCATGGTGATGTCGCCATGGCCCGTGACGAGGATCACGGGCAGGTTGGCATCGAGCGTCTTGACCGCTTGCAGCAATTCCAGGCCGCTCATGCCGGGCAGGCGCACGTCGCTCACGACGATGCCGGGGAAATCGGGCGTCAGCAGTTTATAGGCCAGCTCGGCCGAGTGAAAGGCCAGCACGTCCAGGCCGGCCAGTTGCAATGCCTGCTCGCTGCCTTCGCGTACGGTGGGGTCGTCTTCGACCAGCAAGACCTTCAAGCCGTCAAACATGTTTTTCCTCCTGCGTTGCAATCTGTAGTTCGATGGTGAAGATGGCGCCGCCGCCGGGGGCGTTTTCGGCGCGCAGCAAGCCGCCGAACTGGCGCGTGATCTGTTCGGAAATGGCCAGTCCCAAGCCCAGTCCCAGTCCTTGCGGTTTTGTCGTGAAGAACGGTTCGAACAGGTGTTCATACACTTCCGTCGACAGGCCCGGCCCCGTGTCGGCCACATGGATCAGTACGTGTTCGGGCGTGCATTCGACGGACACGCGCAGGCTGCGCACGTCGCTGCCATTCATGGCGTCAAGCGCATTGGCGTACAGATTCACCAGCACCTGTTCCAGGCGGTTGCTTTCGCACATGGCGAAGATATCTTCGGGCGGCAGTTGCAAAGTAAAACGCACATTTTCCACCTGCAGCCGCCGTTCGACGAGGAACAGGGCATTGCTGATCGCTGTGGGGATCGACACGGAGGTCAGGCTGGTCGTCGACTTGCGCGCAAAAATCTTCAATTGGCCCGTAATGGTCCCCATCCTGGCCGCAATTTGCGAGATCTTCGCCAGGTTGCGCCGCGCATCGTCGAGCCGTCCCCGCTCGAGCAGGATGACGGCGTTGTCGGACATGGTGCGCAGCGCCGTCAGTGGCTGGTTCAGTTCATGCGTGATGCTGGCCGACATTTGCCCCAGCACGGCCATCTTGCCGGCCTGAAACAGTTCATTTTGCGTGATGTGCAGCTTTTGCTCGGCCTTGCTGCGCACGTCGATTTCCTGGCTCAGGCTTTGCGTCATGGCATTGAGTTCCGACGTGCGTTCCTCGACCATGGCTTCCAGGTTGTCATAGGCATGCTGCAGATCTTCGCGGGCGCGCAATTTTTGCGCCACGGCCGCGCGGCGCTGGCGCAGGTAAAAGAACAGCAGCATGAAAAAGCCCAGCAGCACGCACGAGAACGCTGCCGCCGCGCGTGCGCTGGCCTTGGCCTGGGCCAGGTCGGACAAATAAATGAAAGTCCAGCCTTGCGGCGACTTGAGTTTGATCTGCGTCATGACGCTGGAGCTGATCTTCGGCGGCGTGTCGGCGTGTTCCTGCTCGCGCACGCTGATCACGCGGGCGCCATTGCCCAGTTGGCGGTCGGAAACGAAAGGGATGGCGGCCAGCTGCTTCGAATAGTACTGGCGCGTGCGGTTGAGTTCTTCGACGATGGCGGGCGACAGCGGCGCCAGGGTCTTGTATTTCCAGTCCGCCATGGAGCTGAGGAAGATGACGCCGTGCTCGTCTGCCAGCATGACCTTGTCGGCGCCTTGCACCCAGCGTTTTTCCAGCGTTTCCAGGTTCACCTTCACCGTTGCCAGGCCCAGCATGTGGCCATTCTGGTAGATGCCGTGGGCAAAGAAGTAACCGGGTTCCAGCCGTGTCGTACCGACGCCATAGAAGCGGCCTGGCGTGCCGCGCAGCGCGTCCTGGGCGTAGGGGCGGAATGAAATGTTGTCGCCAATAAAGCTGTCAGGCTGCTGCCAGTTGCTGGCGGCCCGCGTGTTGCCGTCGAGGTTGCTGATGAAAATCGTCGACGATTTCGCCTGGGCATTCATCTGCTCGAGATAATGGTTGACCGTATCGACCAGTACCGGATCTTCGGGGTGCTGCAGCAGACGGATCACGTCGCGGTTCAGCTCCAGGGTCTTGGGCAGGAAGTCGTATTTCTCCAGCGCATTTTCAAGGCTGCTGACATACACCTCCAGGCGCTGCGCGCCACTGGCCTGCAGCTTGCCGATGGCGATACGTTCGGTCCAGAAATACACGAGCCAGACGGTGGCCAGGCAGGCGGCCAGCACCACGCCCCAGGCCAGCGTTTCGCGGCCCGACCGTTGCGACAGGCGCTGGCGCCAGGAAAGGGAAGGTTTGGTAGTACTGCTATTCATAAAATCAGCTGCCAACTTGCAAGAACCCACAGTATCGCATTTAAATATTGCGTAAAAAGAAAAAGCCGCCGGATATGCATCCGGCGGCCCACACTTCTATTTTACGGACATCTCAACGTCCGACAAAATCGCAGCGAGCGGCAGTGATTTGTGGCCGAGAAGCGCAACCGTACTTTAGTACGGTGAGCATCGCCGGCCGCAAAGCGCGCCGCGCAGTAGATTTTGGCCGACGTCCTTAGAACGTATGGCGCATACCTAAGTTGAAACCGCTGTTACCGGTACCATCATCCGTGGCGTTGCCGACGGTGTAGGTAGCGCCGTTCTTGTTGCTGATGTGGCCGTAACCGGTGTACAGGTCGCTGCGCTTGGACAGGGCGTAGAACGCGCCGATGGCCCACTGCTGGGCATCACGGTTGGCATTGCTCTTGTCGTTGTGGCGGATGTACGACGCGACCAGCTTGGTGGCGCCGAACGGTGCGCTGAAGCCGACCAGGATGTCATTGCTCTTGCTGTTGTCGAGGGCGCGGTTGTCGGCGTAGCCGAAGTTAGCTTGCACCACGCCAAAGTCGTAGCGCGTGGCCAGCAGGGTGTTGCGCGTTTGCTGGGTCGCCAGCGCATTTTCCTGGCGGTGATGCGTCAGGGTCACGTTCAGCGGGCCGTCGATGTAATGCACGGCGCCGCCCATGCTGCGGTTTTTCGAATTGTCGCCGGCGACTTCGCCAAAACCATACGCCAGGTCGGCCGACAGCTTGCTCCAAGTCGGCGTGGTGTATTGCACCATGTTGTCGACGCGGTAATTCGTCGCCATCAGATTCGATGCCGTGCCGGCCAGGCCGATGACGAACGGATCGGCCACGTCGCGCAGGGCCAGGTAGTACGGCGAATATTGGCGGCCCAGGGTGAGGGCGCCGGCGCTGCCGGTCAGGCCGACATATGCCTGGCGGCCGAACAGCCGGCCGCCCTGGCCCGAGGTACCGGTATCGATATTGAAACCGCTTTCCAGCACGAAGGTAGCGGCCAGGCCGCCGCCCAGGTCTTCCTTGCCTTTGAATCCGATGCGCGAGCCCGAGGCGACGCCGGAAGCGACGCGGTTCAGGCGGTCTCCGGCCGCATCCTTGTCGAATACCAGCCCGGCGTCAGCCACGCCGTAGACGGTCACGCTCGATTGGGCCATGGCGCCGCTGGAGGCTGCGCCGAGGGTCAGCAGGGTAAACAGGACTTTTTTCATGAAAATCTCTCTAATAAGTTGGAATGACTACTGATCGCACTACCTGACTGCTTGTTACTCAACATGGACAACAAATAAATGGCCCGCTTGTGGCGGGCCATGGCGCTATCAGGCTTTGCTAGCGTGATCCGCTTCACCCCAATGGCTTTCCGTGTTCTGGCTGGCCGCGTTGGCCGCGGCTGCTTCTTCCTCGGTGGCCAGGCCACCTTCCCACTTGGCGACGACAGCCGTGGCGACGGCATTGCCGACCGCGTTGGTGGCCGAACGGCCCATGTCGAGGAATTGGTCGACGCCCATCAGCAGCAGCAAGCCCGCTTCCGGAATATTGAACTGGTTCAGGGTAGCGGCAATCACCACCAGCGAGGCGCGCGGTACGCCGGCCATGCCTTTCGAGGTCAGCATCAGCAGCAGCAGCATGGTGATCTGCGTGCCGATCGACAGGTCGATACCGTAGGCTTGCGCGATGAACAGCACGGCAAAGGTGCAGTACATCATCGAGCCATCGAGGTTGAAGGAGTAGCCCATCGGCAGCACGAAGCTGGAAATCTTGCGGTCCACGCCGAACTGATCGAGTGCCGTCAGCAGTTTTGGATAGGCCGCTTCCGAGCTGGCCGTCGAGAATGCCAGCAGGAATGGTTCGCGGATCAGGCCGACCAGTTTGAAGATGCGCGGACCGATGACGATGAAGCCTGCGCCGATCAGCAGTGCCCACAGGCACATCAGGCCCAGGTAGAAGCCACCCATGAACTTGGCAAACGTGACCAGCACGCCGAGGCCGTGCGTGGTGATAACGGAAGCCATCGCGGCGAACACGGCCAGTGGGGCCAGGTTCATGATGGTGCCGGTGATGCGCAGCATGACTTGTGCCAGCTGGTCGACGACGGCCGTCAGGGTCTTGCCCGATTCGCCCAGGCCGGCCAGTGCGCCGCCGAAGAAGATCGAGAACACCAGCACTTGCAGGATTTCATTGTTGGCCATGGCCTCGATCGGCGACTTCGGCACCAGGTGCGTGAAGAAATCTTTCAAGGTGAAGGCGGCCGTTTTCAAATTCGTCGAAGCGTGTACGTCCGGCAATGGCAAGCCGAGGTTGGTACCCAGCTGCATCAGGTTCGACAGCACCATGCCCAGCGCCAGCGAAACCAGCGAGGCAACGACGAACCAGCACATGGCTTTCAGGCCGATGCGGCCGGCCGTCTTGCCGTCGCCCATGTGGGCGATGCCGACCGTCAGGGTCGAGAACACCAGCAGCGCAATGATCATCTTGATCAGGCGCAGGAAGACGTCGGTGACGATGGAAATATTGCCAGCGATCTGAGCGCTGAGCTTGGCATCAGGGAAAGCGGTGTTGCATCCATAGCCGACAATAATGCCGAGGACCATGGCAATCAGGATGTACAGGGTTAATGGCCGTTTCTTTTTCATGTTGACTCCTCCGGTGAAACGCCGCTGTGAGCGGATTATTGATAGCGAGCAACTCAAGCTTGGAGTCAATATTTCTCAAAAACAAGCCCTTGCGTGCCAGCGATTATTTGCAGCAAAACCTGTACATAGCAAAGGATATGCCTGAAATTGGAATTTGGGATCTAACTTCTTAAGTTGTTGATTTAAAGTAGCTTTTTTGTTGTCAGGATGTCGCAACTTTGCACGCTTGCGCGAAATATTGGACGCACAAGCGCATCGCTGTATGACTTTTCATACGCTAGTCGCGGCGGGGCGGCGGTGCGCCAAAAAGGCAAGATTATCAGGACAATAAAAAAGCCCCTCCGAAGAGGGGCTTAATGTGGTGCAATGCGTGTTCTCGATGTTAGAACTTGATATTCGCCGTCAGGCTGAACGACCGTGGCTGGCTTGGGGTGTAGCGGAAGCCGGACTTGTTGATGGCTGCCACATAGGTCTTGTCGGCCAGGTTGTAGGCGTTCAACTGCAAGTCGAGGTTTTTGTTGACGGTATAGGTCGCCATGGCGTCGAAGACCCAGTAGGCATCGACGCGGGCCGGCGTGCCGACGGCGCCATCGGTGCCGCGCAGCATTTCACCCACGTAACGCGCGCCGCCGCCGATCTTCAGGCCAAACGGCAGGGTGTACGAGGTCCAGCTGGTGAACGCCTGTTTTGGCGTGTAGCTGAGGTTATTGATGCCGCTGGCTGTGACAACCTTGCCCGACTCGACCTTGGTATTCATGCGCGTGTAGCCGGCGCTGACCAGCCAGTTCGGCATGATCTCGCCCACCACGCCCAATTCCAGGCCTTCCACGCGCTTCTTGCCGGTCTGGTAATAAATGGTCGGGATCACCGGATCCTGTTCCACTTCATTCTTGACCGTGGTCTGGTAGACAGCGGCCGAGAACGACAGTTTTTGCTTCAGGAAGTCCCACTTGGTGCCGATTTCCTTGGTGATGGTTTCCTGCGGATCATAGCTCGGGTTTTGCGCGCTGCTGGCGCCCGTGCTCAGGGCGAAGTTGACGCCAGGCGGCGCTTTCGACGTGGCCAGCAAGGCATACACGCTGCTGTCCGGCGTCGGCTTGTACATGGCCGAGATCTTGCCGTTGGCCAAGGTGTCGCTCAGGGTCAAATGGGTAGGAATCTTCGTGCCCACTGGCAATGGCTGTACCGCGGGCGCAGTCACGGCCCCTTGCAGGGTGATTGCATCGTAGGTCGTGTTGAAGTGGTCGAAGCGCACGCCGCCGTTGAAGATCCACTTGTCGCCGAACTTGACGGTGTCGAATACATACAGGCTTTGCGTGTTGACTTCGCCTTCCGTGAAGGCGCCGCTGCGCACCGGGTTGTAGCCGGTGACTGGGTCGCGCGGATTCGGCTGGTACAGGTTCGCTGCCGGCAAGGTGCCCAGGCTGGCAGGCACATAGCTGTAGTTGGTTTGTTTTTCGCTGGTGAACTCGGCGCCCGCCACCACGGAGTGCTTCAGCACGCCCGTGTCGAACTGTGCGCTGACCACGGTCTGGTTGGTCAGGATCGTGTTTTCCTGGTCCTTCACGGTGCGCAGCGAGCGCGCCAGGGTCCAGGTCGACGGATCGGTCGGGACCGGCGTCTTCAGGTTGGCCATGCTGCCCATGAAGGCCGTCAGCAGGTAATCCTGCTTGGTCTTGCCGTAGCGCGTGGTGTTCTGGATTTGCACGTTAGGCGAGAAATCATGGTCGATGCGCAAGGTGCCCATGTCGGCCTTGACCTTGTCGTAGTCCGCAGTGGAACCGTAGAAATTCTTCGGATCGACCTTGGCCGCGCTGTTCAGGAAGGTGCGGATGACCGGTTGCTCCTTCGTGGGAGTGTCGGGCGTGCTGTAGCCGGGAAGGCCGATGGTCGGCACGCCGCCGTCGGGCACGTTGTTTTGATCCACGTGCAGGTAGCTGGCCGTGATGCGCGTCGGCTTGCCGATACCGAAGGTGACGGTGGGCGCGAAGGCCCAGCGCTTGTTCTTGACTTCATCGCGCGCCGCGTTGCCGCTGTCCTGCGTCATCAGGTTCAGGCGCAATGCCGTACCGGTATCGCTGTCGAGGACGCGGTTCCAGTCGGCCGTGGCGCGTTTCTGCTTGCCGCTGCCCGCCGTCAGCAGCGAATTGAATTTGTTTTCCATGGTGGCCGTCTTGCTGACCAGGTTGATCGAGCCGGTCGGCGAACCGCGGCCGCTATCCGTGCCCGCCGGGCCCTTCAGCACGTCGATCTGTTCGATGTTGAAGACGTCGCGCGAGATGGAGCCCACGTCGCGCACGCCATCGACATAGATGCTGCCCGACGAATCGAAACCGCGCATGTAGACGGCGTCGCCCGTGTTCGTGTTGCCGTTTTCACCGAGGAAAAAAGTACCTACGCCTGGCGTGTTGCGCAGCGCGTCCGTCAGGGTCAGCGCACCTTGCTGCTCGATCAATTCCTTCTTGATCACGACGATGGTTTGCGGCGTATTGACCAGCTCTTCCGTGTATTTCGGCGACGAGGCTTTTTCGGCCTTGAAATCATTTTCCTTGGAACCAATGACCTTGACTTCGTTCAGCATTTGCTGCGATGCCGGGGCACTTTGGCCGGCCGGGTCGGCCGCCTGGGCGGCGACGGGCAGCAGCATCACGGCCAGAGCGGCGCCGATGTGCTGGTTGAAACGGGTGGGGGCGTGTTTGCGGCTCTTGATTGCCATCTTGCTCTTTCGAAAAGGTCAGGGTAGTGGTTCCTGGCTGGCTCTGCGCCGCAGTGCTTGGGCACGCGGGCAAGTGGCTGGCGATGGAGACGGAATAGGCCGTATTGTAATAACTGGGCGCTATTTCGTAAATGAGAATCGTTATCAGTATCATTTACGCAACGGATTGGGCGTGCCGCAAAAAAAACACTGTCATGGCCCATGAATGCTTGCTTTGCGGCCTGGCCGCTGCTATGCGCGCAAGCGTTCGCCGGCGGGAGTATGATGAGCAACCTTTACAAATTTCCTCTCAGCATGCTGCAGACTCCCGATGCCTTTGTCCCCCTGATCGATGCGCCCGAACCGGCCCCGTCCGCCACGGATACGCTGACGTTTGTCTTTCACCGCGGGCGTTTGTTGTTGCGTACGCCCGAGTTATCCCTGCCCACGGCCGCCGAGGCGGCCGCGCTCGATATCGACCTGAGCCGCGCACAGCCCGTGGGCTTGTGGCAGGGCCGCTATTGCCAGACGGTCTGGACCGACGAAGAGTTGCCACCGGGTGCCGGCCTGGCCTGGCACGGCATGCGCTCGCTGTTCAATGCTGTCGACGACGCTTTCCTGGGCCTTGCCAGCCGCGCCGTGCAACTGGCCGAGTGGGCGCGCACGCACCGCCATTGCGGCGTGTGCGCCACACCCATGCAACGCACGCGCGGCGAACGCTGTTTCACGTGCGCCGCCTGCGGCATGCTCGCGTACCCGCGCATTTCGCCGGCCATGATGGTACTCATCCGCAAGGGCGAGCAGGTGTTGCTGGCCATGCACAAGCACTCGCCATCGCAGCGCTTCAGCCCGCTGGCCGGTTTCCTGGAAGCGGGTGAATCGATCGAGGAAGCCGTGCACCGCGAAGTGATGGAAGAGGTGGGCTTGCGCGTGCATAACCTGCAGTACTTCATGAGCCAGTCCTGGCCGTTTCCCCATTCGCTGATGATCGCGTTTACGGCCGATTACCTCGATGGCGAGATCCGCCTCGACGAAAACGAGATTGCCGAAGCGCGCTGGTTCGGTCCCGGCGATGCGTGGCCGGAAGCGAGTTCGAGCGTGTCGATTTCCGCGTTGCTGGTCGGCGCGCACCGTCCGCCAACGGTATAGAAAGCCGGGGCTGCTCGGGCAGCCTGCCGCATTTTCTATATACTGGCGGCAATTGAAAATTTTAGGGTGGTGTAGTATGTCTCAAGAAGAATTCTCCGAAAACGACTGGCGCCGGCTGATCAGCAGCTTTGGTGAAGATCCGCAGCGTCCTGGCTTGCTGGAAACGCCTGCGCGCGTGGCCAAGGCGTGGAAGCACTGGACGTCCGGCTATGGCCAGGATCCGGTGGACTTGCTGAAAGCGTTTGAAGATGGCGCGGAACAGTACAACGAGCTCATTGTCGTGCGCGGGATTCCCGTCTACAGCCATTGCGAACACCATCTGGCGCCGTTTTTCGGCAAGGCCACCATCGGCTACGTGCCCAACGGCAAGATCGTCGGCCTGTCGAAATTGACGCGCCTTGTCGATTGTTTCTCCAAGCGCCTGCAAGTGCAGGAACGCATGACGATGCAGATCGCCAATGCCCTGATGGAAGTGCTGGAACCGAAATCGGTGGGCGTGGTCGTACGCTGCCGCCATCTGTGCATGGAAAGCCGCGGCATCCGTACGCCGGGCGAAGAAACCATCACCTCGGCCATGCTGGGCGAGATGCAGCCGAACCTGGCGCTGCGCACGGAATTTTTGGCGTTGGCACGCGAAAGCTGATTGTTCGGCGGCGATGCGTGACGAAGGCGGCATATGCCGCCTTTTTTTATGTTCTTCCCGATTCCCGCTCCGCCAGGTAGCGCGCCGGCGGCTTGCCCACGGCCTTGCGGAACATGGTGACGAAACCGCTGGTATTTTCATAACCGAGTTCCAGCGCCACCGACTTCACGCTGTGGCCTTGCGCCAGCCGTTGCAGGGCCAGGATGACGTGCAATTGCCGGCGCCAGCGCCCCACGCTCATGCCCATTTCTTCCAATGACTGCCGGGTCATGCTGCGCTCGCTCATGCCGATGTGGCTGGCACACTCGGCCAAGGTCCTTTTATCGGCTGGCTGCGCCAGCAGCAGGGCGGCCAGGCGGCGCAGGCGAGGATCGCGCGGCATCGGCAAGTGCAAGTCTTCCACGGGCGCGGCCGCCAGTTCATCGAGCAGGGTGAGCACCAGGCGTTCCTGCGCGCCATGCAGCGTGGCCAGAGTGGGAAAAGCGGCCGCCTTGGCGATCAGTTCGCGCAGCAGGGGAGAAACGGCGACGGTGCAGCAGACGGTGGGCAAGGCCGGCGCCATGGCCGGCTCGACAAACAGGCAATAACATTGGGCCTCGCCCACGCCCTGCGCTGAATGCATCAGGCCGCCCGGTATCCACACGGCGCACTGAGGCGGCACGATCCACACGCCGCTGTCCACCTCGCAATGAATCACGCCGCGCGTCGCATACAGCAGCTGTCCCTTGCGGTGCTGGTGCGGTGCCTGTTCCGCGTCCTCGGACACGCTGGCCAGGCCCACGGCCAGCAGCGGACGCAACATGCCATCGATGTCGAAATCCATGAGGGAGGCGCCAGGGTCCAGGCCCAGCTGGGCCGTCAGCACACTGGGCAAGAGGGGATGGGGCATGAGAACACTTTGGCTGGATTGAATAATATTGTGGCTATTTTATGCAATGACGCGCAGCACCGCCAGCGCTATCGTATGGGTATCCGCAGCCCCGCTTCAACGGCAACCGCCGCCGCCAGTGTTCTGATGAAGGTAAGGAGGAACGGCAACCCCTTGAAGGAGTCATCATCATGCAGCTTGATCTATCCGCTTTTCCCCTCGTCTGGATGCGCCGCGAGGCAGCGCCTGCCCAGGCCGATATTCTTTTTGCCCAGTTTGACGCGCTGCTGGCGCGCCGCCAGGCGTTTGTCATTCTCAGCGAGGAAGGCTTTGACGAGGCTGGGCACGAACACCCGCAGGAAGAGCGCAAGCGGGCGTCACTCTGGATGAAGCAGAACAAGGCGGCCATCCGCGCGTATATCCAGGGCATGGTGCTGGTCGAACCGAGCGCCGCCAAGCGCCTGGCCGGCAAGGCTTTTGCCGTGATGTTCGGCAAGTTCTGGGGCTACCCCCTGCATTTCGGCACCAGCCGCGACGACGCGCTCGACATCGCGCAGCATTTGATCAAGGCGTGGCTGCCGCCAGCCGACGGCGGCACGGCCGCGCATCAGTAGCGATAATCGTTGACGAAGTGTTTTGTAAAGTTGTACTTGCTGCCGCCGTCGAGCAAGTCGACCAGGCGCTTCGGCGCCGAGGCCGACATGAAGGCGTCGGCGGCGCCGCCCGTGCTGCGAAATTTCATACCGGGGCTGAGGATCTGGTTGGCGCCGATTTTCAGGTGCTGAAAGCTTTTCGTTTTCTCATTGTTGAGAATAAAATGCAATTCCTGCTTGAAGGTCAGGAAGGGGATCTTCAGCCACCAGCCTTCGTCCGTACCATAGCTGGCGACGCTGGCAAAATGCGTGTTCTTGTCCGTCAAGGTGGGTTTGCCCAGGCGGTCGTTGATGCGTTTCATGGCTTCATTCTTGGTCATGCTGTGCTTTCGTCATTCATTGTGTATACGGCGTGCATTTTGACACAGGCACGCCACCCCCGCCTGCCTTGCCGCCCCCTATCTGCATGCTTTTTTACTGCAATGCAGCATCAATTCTCATCAATTGTCGCAACGCATTAACAACACCCGGCAAAAATCATTGCTTTCCAGCATTGTAAATATCGGTATTTCAAGCGTATGCTGGTGTCGTCTGAACGGTGCCGTCCGAGCACCGTCGTCGCCGCATTCCTGGCCTGCCGGGCTGGAAGCGGGCCACGCCTTTCGCCGCACATAGATAGTTGGAGACACAGCATGAAGAAATTGACGTTCCAGCAGAAGTTATGGATTCCCCTGATTTGCAGCCTGTTGTGCATCACCGTTATTTTTGTCTATAACGCCCTGGAAGTGCGCAAGATCCGCATCGAAGAACGCAGTGCCGACCTGAGCAATGCCGCCGACCTGGGCCTGGGCGCCGTCAAGATGTTCGGCGACCTGGCCGCCAGCGGCGCCTTGACGAAGGAAGAGGCGCAAAAGCAGGCCACGGCCGTCATCAAGAGCATGCGTTTCGGCGAGACCGGTTATTTGTCCATCATCAACCTCGACGCCGTCGTCGTGATGAATCCTGCCGCGCCGCAAACCGATGGCAAGAACATGTCGGATTTTAAAGATGCCAACGGTACCTATCTGTACCGCGACATCGTGGCCGTCGGCAAGAGCGATACGGGCAAGGGCTTCGTCCACTATTATTTCCCCCGTCCCGGCCAGAAGACCCCCGAACCGAAGATGAGCCGCGTAGTGGCCTACAAGCCGTGGAGCTGGACCATCGTGGTCGGCGTGTACATGGACGATATCGACGCGGCCTTCCGCCAGTCACTGCTGACTTCGCTGGGCGTGCTGGTGCTCGTATGCGGCCTCCTGGCGGCCGTCGTCGTGGTGATCAACCGCAGCTTGCGCCATGCGCTGGGCGGCGATCCCGAGTATGCGGCCGACGTGGCGGAAAAGATCGCGAATAACGATTTGAGCGGCGTCGTGCGCACGCATGCCAACGACCGCCACAGCGTGCTGTACGCGATGAAAACCATGCAAACCAACCTGGTCGATGCGATCAGTGAAATCCGCCACAGCGCCGAGACGATCGCCACGGCCTCAAGCGAGATCGCCAGCGGCAATATGGACTTGTCGGCACGCACGGAAATGCAAGCCAGTTCGCTGGAAGAAACGGCGGCCTCGATGGAGGAATTGACCTCGACCGTGACGCAAAACGCGGGCAATGCCGTGCAGGCAAATGAACTGGCGCAGTCCGCTTCCGCCGTGGCGCGCCAGGGCGGCGCCGTGGTGGCGCAAGTGATCGGCACCATGGATACGATCAACGCTTCGTCGCGCAAGATCGTCGACATCATCGGCGTCATCGATGGCATCGCCTTCCAGACGAATATCCTGGCCTTGAACGCGGCAGTGGAAGCGGCGCGCGCCGGCGAACAGGGGCGCGGCTTTGCCGTCGTGGCGTCAGAAGTGCGTAATCTTGCGCAACGCTCGGCCGGTGCGGCGAAGGAAATCAAGGAGCTGATCGGCGCTTCCGTCGACAGCATCGCGGCCGGCAGCACGCTCGTCGCACAGGCGGGCACGACCATGGATCAGGTGGTCGCTTCCGTTTCGCGCGTGACCGACATCATGGCCGACATCACGGCCGCCTCGCACGAGCAAAGCACGGGCATCGGCCACGTCAACCAGGCGATCACGGAAATGGATAGCGTGACGCAACAAAATGCGGCACTGGTGGAAGAGGCGGCGGCAGCGGCGTCGAGCATGCAGGACCAGGCGGCCGTGCTGGCGCAACTGGTGGCGCGCTTCAAACTGTCGGCGCAGGAGCCGGGCACGTCGCCGCGCCTGGCGGCCACTTCGGCTGGCGCACCGCGCGCCGTGGCGAAAAAGCCGCTGCGCAGCCTGGCGGCGCGCTGATTTACTGGGCTGGCGGCGCCGGTTCGAATTCCAGCTTGTCATCGACGACCACGAATTGCCCGACCGGCTGGCCCAGGTCGGCTTTCGGGTCGTTTTCCATTTCCGTCAGCTCATTGCAGGTATTCGTTTCCGCCTGCCACAACTGCTTGCCCATGCGGATATTCCAGATGCCATCGCCGGCCGCGAACAGCTCGACCGTGATGTCGGCCGGCGCCTTCGTCGACAGGGTATGCAGGCGCTGGCATTGCGGCAGATTCGTCGCCATCAGCTGCACTTCCACGGTATCTTGCCAAAAATAACGTTGCTGGCGGCGCACGGTCAGGGAATGGTCTTGCCCATCGAACATGTAGATGGCGAAGTCCTGGACACAGCCTGACAGCAGGACGGACAGCGTGACGATCAGGAGTTTGCGCATGGTCGGCTTTCTTTGTATGTGCTCGGGAATGTCGGGATGCCTGCGTGACGGCGCTAGTGGGTGCTTGCGCCGCCTTGTTTTTCGCTTACGTGGCATTATATCCATGCATATCAGTTGCGGCGCGACAATAGTTATGCCAAGTTCGCCTGCCCCTACTTATCTACCTGGAAAGACCACGATGATCGACCTGTATTACTGGACCACGCCCAACGGGCACAAAGTGACGATGTTCCTGGAAGAAGCGGGCATCCCCTACAACCTTATTCCTGTGCATATCGGCAAGGGCGAACAGTTCAAGCCCGAGTTTCTCGCCATCGCGCCGAATAACCGCATCCCCGCCATCGTCGACCAGGCGCCGGAAGATGGCGGCGCACCGCTGTCGCTGTTCGAGTCGGGCGCGATTTTGCAATACCTGGCCGAGAAAAGCGGGCAATTCCTGCCGGCCGACGTGCGGGGACGTGCCGAAGTCATGCAATGGCTGTTCTGGCAAATGGGCGGCCTGGGCCCCATGGCCGGGCAAAACCACCATTTCGTGCAATATGCGCCCGAACCGATCTACTACGCCATCACGCGCTACGTCAACGAAACGAACCGGCTATACGGCGTGCTGAACAAGCGCCTGGCGGACCGTGCATTCGTGGCCGGCGACAGCTACTCCATCGCCGACATGGCAATCTACCCGTGGATCGTGCCGCACGAACGCCAGCGCCAGAAGCTGGAAGATTTCCCGCACCTGGCGCGCTGGTTTGCGGCCATTGCCGCCCGTCCCGCCACCGTGCGCGCGTATGCGCGGGCGGCGGAAATCAATGTGCAGCCGACCGTCAGCGGCGACGCGAAAAGCGTGCTCTTCGGGCAGACGGCGAAGACCATCGGCCAAGCTTAATTTCCCCGGTACGTGGAAAAACCGAAAGGGCTGAGCAGCAGCGGGATGTGATAGTGCTGGTCAGTCTTTTCCACGTGAAATTGCACGGGGATTTCCGGGAAAAAAGTTTCCTGTTTCAGGCGCGCATAGTGCTCGCCTGTCTTGAACACGATGCGGTAGTCGCCCGCCTGCATGGGCGCATCCACCGGATACATGGCCGCGATGCGCCCCTGCGCATTCGTCACGGCGCTGCCCAGTTGTTGCCAGCCTTCACCGTTCTTTTGCTCCAGGGTGACCGTTACGCCCGCCGTCGGCTGTCCGCTCTGCAAGTCGAGAATGTGCACGCTCAAGGGATTGGCGGCGGCCAGGGCCATACTGGACAGGCTGGCGAAGGCCAGGGCGGCGGTGATTTGTTTCAGTGTGCTCATCGTCGTATCTTTCAGTTTAAAGGGTAGGGGAATCGAGTTCAGGGATGGCGGCCAGCGCGGCATGGGCGCAGGCCCGGTCTTGCAGGGCGCCGCCGCCACCGGCCACGCCGATGGCGCCGACCACGTCCCCCTTGGCTCGCAAGGGCAGGCCGCCGCCCAGCAGCAACAGTTCCGGCACGGTCGTCAAATTGGCCATGTCGGGATTGCCGCGCGCGGCCACTGCCAGCGCCTGGGTATCGTTTTTCGTCGACAGGGCCGTGTAAGCCTTGCGCCGGCTGGCATCCGTGTTGTGCGACCCGACGCCATCGGCGCGCTGCACGGTCACGACATTGCCGCCACGATCGAGCACGGTGACGACGATGTGCCGTCCTTGCGCCTGGCAAGCGGCCATGGCCGCATCGGCCAGCTTGTTGGCCGCCGCCAGCGAAAGATCATCGACCTTGCGCAATTGAGCGTGGGCTGGGCTGGGCAGCAGGCACAGCAGGGTACTGCCGAGTAACAGGGTTTTCATGTGGCTGTCCGTTGAGTAAAGTGACGCCAGTATGGCCAGTGTTGCCCTACGAGAAGATGATCGCCGCATGACATTTTTATCATCCGCAGCGGTCTGCGCGCGGCGTAGAATGGTTTTATATTCTTTTAGAAAGTGGCCATGCGCATCCTGGTAATCGAAGACGAACCGAAGACGGGCGACTATCTGCTGCGCGGCCTGGCCGAGTCCGGCTTTACGGTGAGCCTGGCGCGCAATGGCCGCGACGGCGTGCACATGGCAAGTACGGAGTCACCCGATCTCATCGTGCTCGACGTCATGCTGCCCATCATGGACGGCTGGCAAGTCTTGCGCGCGCTGCGCTTGCAGGAGGGCGGCGCCGACGTGCCCGTGATTTTCCTCACGGCGCGCGACGAAGTGCAGGACCGGGTCAAAGGGCTGGAACTGGGCGCCGACGATTACCTGGTGAAACCGTTCGCGTTTGCCGAATTGGTGGCGCGCATCCGCACTTTGCTGCGGCGCGGGCCGCCGCGCGAAGACGACGTCATCCGCATCGGCGACATGGAAATCGACGTGATGAAGCGCAAGGTGAGCCGCCAAGGCCAGCGCATCGCCTTGACGGCGAAGGAATTCGGCTTGCTGCATTTATTGGCGCGGCGCCAGGGCGAAGTCTTGTCGCGCTCCATCATCGCTTCGCAAGTATGGGACATCAATTTCGAGAGCGACACCAACGTCATCGACGCGGCCATCCGCCGCCTGCGCAGCAAGCTCGATGACCCGTTCGAACCCAAGCTGATTCACACTTTGCGTGGCATGGGCTATATCTGCGAATTGCGCGCGCCTGCCGCACCTGACAGTGGCGCGGACGCATGAAGCTGGCGCAACTTCGCCGCTCGCTGACCCTGCGCGTCACGCTCGTCTTCGTGCTGATCGTGGCGCTCGTGTCGGCCGGGCTGGGCATGCATTTATACCGCTCTTTTGTGGCGGAAATCGAGCGCCGCGACGACATATTATTGCTGGGTAAACTGCGGCAGATCCAGCAGCTGCTGGGCAATGCGGGCACCCTCGACATCATCCGCGAGCGGCCCCAGTATTTCCGCGACACCATGAGCGGCCAAGAAAATTCCCTGGTGCGCATCGTGCGCGCCGATGGCATGCGTTTGATCGATGTCAACCCGAACGGCGAGGCGGTGGCGCATCCTGTGCCCGTGGCCGTCGATGCGCCCGTGACAAACAACGACATCGTCAGCTGGACCAGCCGCGACGGTTATCCCGCACGCGTGGTGGCGGCCAGCGCGCGCATCGGCGACCCGGCGCAGATGGCCGACATCTCCGTCGCCCGGGTCTACGGCGACCGCACGGCCATGTTCGCCGCCTACCGCTGGCAAATCGTCGTCTCGGTGGCCGTCAGCGCGCTGGTGGCCGGCTTGCTGTCGAGCGTGATGCTGCTGCGGGGACTGCGGCCGCTGCGCAATATCGCCGCGCATGCGGCCCTCGTGCGGCCGGGCAAGCTGGAGCAGCAACTCGATGCGCGCGGTGCGCCGACGGAACTCTTGCCCCTGATTCAGGCCTTGAATGCCATGCTGGCGCGGCTGCAGGAAGGCTATGCGCGGCTGTCGCAGTTTTCCGCCGACCTGGCGCATGAATTCCGCACCCCCGTCACCAATCTGCTGGGGCAAAGCCAGGTCATGCTGGCCCGCCCGCGCAGCGCGCAAGAATATGAACAGCTGGTGTCATCGAATGTGGAAGAGCTGGAACGGCTGTCGCGCATGATCGACAGCATGCTGTTTCTGGCGCGCGCGCAGCAGGATGAAATGGTGCTCGTCAAGCAAGTCTTGCCCGTACAGGACGAGTTTTTGCGCCTGGCCGATTTCTTTGAGGGACTGGCCGAAGAGCGCGAGCTGGCGCTGGCTTGCCACGGCAGCGGCACGGTGACGGCCGAGCCGCAACTGCTGCGCCGCGCACTGGGCAATTTGCTGTCGAACGCGATACGCCACGCGGCGCCGGGCAGCACGATCCTGCTGCGCTCGCATGCGACGAACGAGGGCGTGGAACTCAGCGTGAGCAACCTCGGCCCCGCCATCCCCGCGCGCCACTTGCCGCACCTGTTCGAGCGCTTTTACCGCGCCGACCCGGCCCGCAGCGACTCGGCCGCTTCCACAGGCCTGGGCCTGGCCATCGTCACGGCCATCATGCAGTTGCATGGCGGCAGCGCGACCGTGGCATCGGA
Source organism: Janthinobacterium aestuarii (assembly GCF_051380835.1). Classification (NCBI taxonomy): domain Bacteria; kingdom Pseudomonadati; phylum Pseudomonadota; class Betaproteobacteria; order Burkholderiales; family Oxalobacteraceae; genus Janthinobacterium; species Janthinobacterium aestuarii. The sequence goes on along the minus strand of NZ_JBNYXU010000012.1, from coordinate 55,343 downwards.
CGCGGCCGCCACGACGTTCACCCTCGTTTTCCCCGCTGAGAACGCCTGATAAAACCGTAGCGAGCGGAAGAGAGTTGCTGTCGAGAAGCGGAGCTGTGCGAATGCACAGTGAGCATCGGAGACGGCAAATCGCGACGCGCAGTAGGTTTGATCAGGTGTTCTACCCCATCTCCACCAAAAACTCATGCATGCCCGTATGCGGCAATTGCGCGCACGCGGGCGCGAAATACGGCAATTGGCCCCACAGCAGCGGGTTGCCGACGATGTACACATGGTGCTGCGCGCGCGTCAGGGCGACGTTGAGCAAGTTCGGCGTGGCTGCCGCCCACTGCGCCGCGCCCGCCGTGCTGTCGTCGGCGCCGAGGACCAGCATCACCACGCTTTGCTCCTTGCCCTGGAAGGTATGCACGGTGCCCACCATCTGGCTGCTCCACTGGCGCAATTCGCGCGCCGTCGGCGCCTTGCCGTAGCCGAGGCGGCGGTCCCAGTCCATGTCGACGATGCGCGAACGCAATTCGTTGCGCACGGCCTTGAATGGCGTAATCACATACATGTCGGGCAGCTTGCCGTCGCGGCGGTACAGTTTCAGCAGCACTTCCAGCACAAAATCGAGTTGCACGGGCACGACCTGCTTGTAGCTGACGGCGCCGATGGCGTCGATCCAGCAGCTGGGGCCTTTCGTGAGTCCCCGCGCGCCGGCCGGCGGCGTGCGCTCGCTCAAGCCATAGACCATCTTGTCTTCGTAGGCGATGCTGTTGGCCAGCGAGAACATCGGTTCCACGCAGCGGCGGTGCACGCGCAAGGGGCTGCCGATCCACAAGGGCTGTGGGCTGCCGGCGCCGACGACGGCACCATAGCGGTTGGCCTTGTCTGCCAGTGTCTGTACGGAAACGGAAGTCGGCGCATAACTGCCATCCTGCGTGTGCGGCGACAGGGCGGACAAGGTTTGCACGAGGCGGCCCGGCACCGTGAACACGGGCTCGATCTGCAGCGGGTCGCCCACGACGACGGCACGCTTGGCGCGCCACAGGCTGCCCAGCGCCGCTTGCGGCACGGCCTGGCCCGCTTCATCGATGAACAGCCAGCCCAGCGATTCGGGACCCATGCCCTGGAACTGGCGCGCGAACGAGGCAAACGTCGTCGACACGACGGGCACGACCATGAACAGGCTGTGCCAGACCATGGCGACGTGCGACTGGTCGTAGGCGCGCTTGTTTTTCAGCAATTTGGAGACGGCCAGCAAGTTGCCGCCAAAGCCGGGGCCGCCTTTCTTTGCCACTTCCGCCAGCCATGCCTCGTGCAGGGCCAGGGCCTTGGCGAACAGGCGCGAGCGCAAGCGGGCCAGGGCCGGTTCATGCCACAGGCCGCCAATTTGCAGGGCGTCGCCGTCCAGCTCGTCCAGGGTTGCCGGCGCGGCGATGGTGGGGAAGCGCATGCGCGCGCGGCGCAGCAGTTCCGTGCTGTCATCCCATTCGCGCTGGCGCGATTGCGCCGTGCGCAGGGCGATGTGCAGGCTGTTGCGGGCACGCTCGCAGCGCGGTTCCAGCTCGCCCTTCAGCAGCAGCTTGATGGCGGAGACGTCGCGCGCGGCCTGGCGCTGCGCTTCGGCGTTGGCCACGACGGCGTCCTTGTAGGCGCGCGCCGGCGCCGTGCGGAACAGGCGGGCAAAGAAACCGGGCTGCGTCAGCGCCACCAGGCGTTCTTCTTCCAGCAATTCCTTCTTGCTGGCGAGCAGGGTATCCTGCTGCGCCAGCGCGCCGGACAGGGCGCCATTCGCCGCATCCATCTCTTGCTCGGCTGCAATCAGCGCCTGCTGGCTGCTGTGGATGAATTCGGCTTCCGTGCACGTGCCCACGGCTTGCCACAGGGCCGCGTACTGGGCGTGCTCGGCCAGCGCCTTTTCCACCACGTGTTCCGTCTCGCGGAATTCTCGCGCGGCTTGGGCGAAGCTCACGCCCTGGTGGCTGGCCAGCCACTGGCGGATATTTTGCGCATTCGGCGTCTTGCGCGCCGTGGTCTTGTCCCAGTCGTCGTCATAGAAATTGCTGACGAAGCGGCGGCGGTTCGCGCTATTGCCCAGCGCGCAGGACATCAAGCCCCATGGTGCTTCCGCTTCGCTCAGGGCGCGGTTGGCGCCATTGCCGTCGGCCACGATCCGGCGCGCCACGTTTTCAAAGTAGCGCGTGCGTGCCCATTCCTTGCCCAGCTGCTTGGGTTTTGGGAGGTCGCCGGAAATGTTTTCCACGGCCGCGTTATTCGACGAAGCGACGACCATTTCAAAGCCCGTCAGTTCCGGACGCAAGCGGGCGATGGTAATCGGGTCGCGCACGCCTTCGAAGGCCACGGCCACCTTGCCGATGAAGGCGTCGCCGGCGCGGTCCAGGCAGGACAGCACGCTGGCGCGGCGCACGATGTTGTCGGCGAATAATTCGCGCAACAAGGTCGTCTTGCCCGTGCCGGGTGGACCGTTGACGGAAAAGATGCCCCGCTCGCTCAAGCCCGTGCGCGCGCCGTGGATGGCGAACTGCTGCATGAGGCTCATGGCGTAGCTGGCGTCTTCCAGCCAGTGTCCCCGGTTCATATTGCCGGGATTGAGCATGGCGGCCAGCGCCTGGCGTCCGGCCGGGCTGTACAGGTCGATGCGCTCATCCTGTGCCAGCGGCGTCAGATAGGCCGCGACTGTCGCCGGCAACTTGCCGCCACGCAAGGCGCGAATGATCTGTTCCAGGTCATCGAGGTAAAAACTGTTGAGGATATCGATCGACGGTTCCACCGCGTCGCCGAAGTCCAGGCTGCGGTTCTGGCTGGATTCAAGCGCATCGGTTTCCGTGGCCGTTGCGCGTTTTTTGCGCGTGCGCAATTCCAGTACGGCCAGTGGCTGGCCGGCGGACGGGTGGAAGCCGGCCCAGTCGCGCAACAGGTCGGCCAGGGCGGCGATTTCCATACCGGACAGGGGAGAGGAGACATTGCCGGCCTCGTCCGTCACTTGCTGTGGCGTGCGGCTTGCCGCGAAGTTGCGCAGGCTGTCTTGCAGCGCCAGCTGGCTGTTGCTGAAGGCGTCCAGGCTCAGGCCCGACCAGTCCGGCGTGCGGGCGCGGCCCAGGGCCCACGGCAAGGTCGACACGGAAACGGGATCGAACTGCGGCTCGCCCAGCGCATTGAGATTGAGGCGGGCAAAGCACGAGCGTCCCAGCAACTCTGTTTTTTCTGTTTCGGCAATGTTTTCCGGGCCGGTGGCCGGCGGACAAGCCTTGTTGATTTCGGCCTTGTCGAACACGCCAAGGAACAATGAGAAGCCGTCGATCTCGCGGTCGGACGGTACTTGCCATTGCGCGGCGAACTGCGGCGGCAATTGCGCCAGCTGTTCGCGGTGCAGGAGACGCACGGTGGACTGGTCTTCAACGTCCGTGATTTGATTCAGGTCAAACGGGATAAAGAATTCGATCTTGTGCCAATACTCCAGGATAGCCAGGAGGCGCTGCTGTTCTGCCTGATTCATGATGACCAATATTTTGTAAAGCGAGCGAGGATTGTAAAGCGTATGCGCGGTGCACGTTTTGCACTTTTGTCTATTGCGCGGGCTTTGCGGCAAAAAAAGTGGTATTGGCAGACGAAAAAAAGCCAGGCAGCAACTTCCTGCCTGGCTTTCCCCCATTGCGATGTTGCTGAGGGTTAAAACTCGTGCATTAAAACTCTTCCCATTCGCTCTCGGCGGCCGCATTGCTGCGGCGTGCCGGCGCGGCCGCGACGGCCTTGCGCGCTGGCGCTGGCTTGGCTGCGGGGCGTGCGATGGCGGGCGCTGCCGGTGCCGTGCGTACAGGCGCCAGCTTGGCAGCGCTGGCGACATGGTTGCCGGTTTTAAAGAAGCCGACCACATGCGCCAGTTCGCCCGCCTGGTCCTGCATGCTTTGCGAGGCGGCCGCCGCTTCTTCCACGAGGGCCGCGTTTTGCTGCGTCACTTCATCCATCTGGGCAATGGCCATGTTGATCTGCTCGATGCCGATGGTTTGCTCGTGCGTGGCGGAGGTGATCTCGCCCATGATGTCGGTCACGCGCACGATGCTGTCGACGATGTCGCCCATGGTCTGGCCCGCTTCATTGACAAGGCGCGAACCCGTGTCCACGTTGGCGACGGAGGCGGCGATCAATTCCTTGATTTCCTTCGCCGCGCCCGCCGATCGTTGGGCCAGATTGCGCACTTCCGACGCCACCACGGCAAAACCGCGTCCCTGTTCACCCGCGCGCGCCGCTTCGACGGCCGCGTTCAAGGCCAGGATGTTGGTCTGGAAGGCGATGCCGTCGATGACGCCGATGATGTCGACGATCTTGCGCGACGAGGCGTTGATCGTGCCCATGGTATCGACCACTTGCGAAACGATGCTGCCGCCGCGCACGGCCACTTCCGACGCGCTTTTCGCCAGCTGGTTCGCCTGGCGCGCATTGTCCGCGTTCTGCTTCACGGTCGAGGTCAGCTCTTCCATGGCCGACGCCGTTTCTTCGAGCGAGCTGGCTTGTTCTTCCGTGCGGGACGACAAGTCGAGGTTGCCGGCGGCAATTTCGCTCGATGCCGTGGAGATCGCATCCGTGCCGTTGCGCACTTGCGCCACCACGCCCAGCAGGCTGGTGTTCATGGCTTTCAGGGCGCCCAGCAGGCGGCCCGTTTCATCGCTGGAATTGACGACGATGTGCGACGACAAGTTGCCCGAGGCCACGGTTTCTGCCACGCTGACGGCCGCATTGATGGGCTGGGTGATCGAGCGCGTGATGATCCATGCAACAAAAGCGCCCAGCAGCACGGCCAGGCTGCCCAGGGTAATCATGGAGGCGCGCGCGCTGTTGCTCAGCGTTTCGGCTTCCGTTGCCGCTTGCGCCGCCTGCTCGCCTTCATACGCGACCAGGCTGTCGAGCGCGCCCAGCACGCGTTTCAGGCTCGGCGCCGCTTGCTGCGTCAGGAAAGCGATCGCTTCTTCCGTCTGGCCCGCATTGCGCAGCTCGATGACCTTGTTGTTCAGCGGTGCGCCCGCTTTCAGGGCGGCGTCCAGCTCGGCCATCAGCGCCGTTTCCTTGTCCGTCGAAATTTTCTTTTGCAAGGTTTCCTTGGCGGCGCCGTATTTCTTGCGCGCTTCGCCGATCTTTGCCAGTTCCGCCTGCACCAGCGCTTCCGTCGGCGCCACCACAATGCTCGTGATCGCCAGGGTAATGTTGCGCACGTTGTCGCTCATGGTATTGGCGGCCGCCATTTTGACGTTCTTGTCGGCCACGATATCGTGCGTGCGCGCGCTCAGTTGTCCCATGGAATACAAGCCGACGAGCAAGACGGCCACCAGCAGGCCGAGGACGACAGCGAACCCGATCCCGAGCCGGGTGCCGATTTTGAATTGTGTGAGTGACATGATTGCTTTCGTGTTGCGGAAGTGAGGGAAAACATCGGACAGACCGGGGCTACGGGTTTATACGTAGCGGCGGCTAGCCTGTAATTGTTCCTCAAAATTCCGCACTGCAATACAAAAACTTGTATCAAGTCCGTGAAAAGCTGAAAAACTGGTAGCAACTTAACTAAGTTGTCGTGTGGAAACAACGAGCGCGGCGCCGGATGCGGGCTCAGCTTTCCGGAAATACGTGGGTGGCGAGGAAGTCGATGAAGGCGCGCAGTTTTGGCGTCAGGTGGCGGCTGCTGGGCCACAGGATGCGGAAGGCGCCGTCATGCTGGCGGTGCGCGTCCAGTACCGGCTGCAGGCGGCCTGCGGCCAGCGCGGCGCGCACGGTAAAGTCGGGCAGGGCGGCGATGCCCAGGCCGCTTTCCGCAAAGTGCAGCAGGGTCTCCACATTGTTGCAGTTGAGCAGGGCTGGCAAACCGGCCGCATGCAGGGCAGGCCACTCGGGCAGGGGCCAGGCCTCGACCTTGCCGCTGCTGGGAAATTTGTACAGCAGGCAAGTGTGCTGCGCGAGGTCGGCGGGAAGCAGCGGCGTGCCGTGTTGCGCCAGGTAGGCGGGCGCGGCCACCAGCTGCAGCTGGAACTGGCCCAGCTGGCGGCTCATCAAACGGCTGTCGGCGCTCTCTCCCGCGCGCACGACGGCGTCGTAGCCTTCCTCGATCACGTCGACCCGGCGGTCGCTGAAGTCGAGGTCGAGTTCCACCAGCGGATACGCGCGCGCGAACGCGGCCAGCACGGGATTGAGCAGGCTGCCCACCTGCGGCAAGCTGACGCGCAGCCGGCCTCGGGGCGCGCTCTTGCTGTTCGATAACTCCAGCTCGGCCGCTTCGATCTCGCCCAGGATGCGCCGGCAGCGTTCGAGAAACACGGTTCCCTCGCTGGTGAGCGCGATGCTGCGCGTGCTGCGGTGAAACAGGCGCACGCCGAGACGCTCTTCCAGCCGCGCGATGCTCTTGCCCACAGCCGAGGCGGAAATACCGAGCACGCGGCCCGCCGCGACAAAACTGCGCGTTTCGGCCGCCTGCACGAAGGCCGTGAATCCCGCCAGGTTATCCATGTCGATCCTCATTGATTGCGGATGCCAACGTCCGCACAGACAGAAACTATAGCCTGTTTTTCTTTGATCGCGCCTGCCTTACCTTGGCAGCCTGATCATTTGAAAGGCTACGCCATGATGTACAACTTCTCTCCCGCGGCCTTGTCCGCCCGTATCGATCCCTTGCTGGACTTTGTTTTGCAGCAGCAGCGCCTGGCGGGCGCCGTCGTGCTGGTACGCCAGCGCGGCAAGGACGTGTACCGCCGCGCGGCCGGCTACCTGGACCGCGAGGCGGGCACGCCCATGGTTGAAGATGCCGTCTTCCGCCTGGCGTCCGTCAGCAAACCCATCGTCTCGACGGCCGCGCTGGCGCTGGTGGGGCAGGGCCGGCTGGGCTTGGACGACCTGGTGACACGCTGGCTGCCGTATTTTGCGCCGCGCCAGCCGGACGGTGCCGTGGCGGCCATCACCGTGCGCCACTTGCTCACGCACACGGCCGGGCTCGACTATGGCTTTTTCCAGCCGCCGGGCGGCGCGTATGCGCAGGCCGGGGTGTCCGACGGCATGGATGCGTCCCGCATTTCCCTGGAGGACAACCTGCACCGCCTGGCCACCGTGCCGCTGGCGTATGTACCGGGAGAGCGCTGGGCATACTCGATTGCCACCGATGTGCTGGGCGCCGTGATCGAAGCGGTGACTGATTTTCCGCTGGCGCACGCCGTGGCACAGCTGGTGACGGCGCCGCTGGCCATGCGCGACACGGGTTTTGTGGCTGCCGACCCGGCCCGCCTGGCCGCCGCGTATGCGGACCGGGCAGCGGGAGAATCCCGGCCGCGCCGCTTGCGCGACGAGGGTGAAGACCATCTGCCGTTTCTCGATGGCATGGCAGGGTTTGTGTTATCTCCGGCCCGCGCCCGCGATGCGCAGGCCTATCCGTCCGGTGGTGCGGGCATGGTGGGTTCCGCGCCCGATTTCATGCGTTTGCTGGAAACCCTGCGCCAGGGTGGCGCGCCGATTCTGCCAGCCGGTCTGGCGCAGCAGATGGGCACAAGCCAGACGGGCGGCTTCGACTTGCCGTTCTGGCCGGGCCGCGGCTTTGGCCTCGGCTTTACCGTGTTGACGGCCCCGCTTGCCGCCGCCACGCCGGAGTCCGTGGGTACGTGGCGCATGGGCGGCACGTATGGCCATTCGTGGTTTGTCGATCCGGCGCAAGAGCTGTCCGTGGTGGCGTTTACGAATACGGCACTGGAAGGCATGGCGGGGCCGTTCGTGGCGGAACTGTGCCAGGCAGTGTATGGCGCCAAGGAAACGCCATGACCCGCCCGCACCCGATCGTCTTTCTCGCGCTGGGCCTGTTCGGCGTGTACTGCATCGAGTTTGGCGTCGTCGGCATCTTGCCGATGATCATGCAGCGCTACGGCGTGACGGCCGCGCAGGCGGGGTCATTGGTGAGCCTGTTCGCCCTCGTGATCGCCGTGGGCGGCCCTTTCCTCGTGCTGCTGGCCACGCGCTGGCGCCGCAAGCGCGTGCTGATCGTTTCTCTGCTGGTGTTCGCACTGGCCAGCGTGGTGTCGGCGTATGCGCCCCGGTTCGAGTTGCTGCTGGCGCTGCGCATCGTGCCGGCCCTGTTCCATCCTGTGTATTTCTCGCTGGCCATGGTGGCAGCCGCCGCCCTGTATCTGCCACAGGATGCGGCGCGTGCTGGCGCGCATGCGTTCACGGGCACCAGCATGGGCATGGTGCTGGGCATCCCGCTCACCACCTGGATCGCCGCCCAAGTTGGCTACGAGGCATCGTTTCTTGCCTGCGCCCTCGTCAATGCGCTGGCGGCGCTGGGGCTATATCTGTTCCTGCCCAACACGCCGCAGGAAGCGCCAATGGCATATGGCCGCCAGCTGGCCGTGCTGCGCAAACCCGCCTTGTGGTTCACCATTGCCGCCGCTGTGCTCGTGTTTGCGGCCATGTTTGCCGTGTATGCATATGCGGCCGCGTATCTGCAGCAGCAGGCGGGCTTGTCGGCGCGCCAGACGGGGCTGGCGCTGGTGGTGTTTGGTATCGGTGGCGTGGCCGGCAATCTGTTCGCGGGGCGCCAGCTGGGTACGCACGTGCTGCGTACGGTCTTGCTGCAGCCTGTGCTGCTGGGGCTGGCATACTGGCTGCTGTACCGCTATGCGGGCAGCGGTATTGGCTGGGCGCCCATGGCGGTCCTGTTGCTGTTCTGGGGCGCCGCGCATACGAGCGGGCTGATCGTCACGCAAGTGTGGCTCAGCAGCGAAGCGCGCGAGGCGCCCGCGTTTGCCATCGGCGTGTATATCGCCGCCATCAACCTGGGCGTGACGGTGGGCGCGCTGGCTGGCGGCCTGGCCATTGCGCACTATGGCATGCAGGGGGCGCTGGCGTGCGGCGCGCTGCTGGGTGTGCTGGCGCTGGCGGCGATTGCCGGGAAAGCGTGGTTGTATCGCGTGCCGTCAGTCGGCAAGATGGTTGGGGATGCGAAACAGTAAATCCGTGTCGCCAATGTCGACGCCCGCTTGCGACAGCAAGGTGCTGGCCTGGCCCCGGTGATGGGTCTGGTGATTGAAGAAATGCATGAGCAGGCTGAAAAACTCGCGCCGGTTCGGCCCCTTGCTGTTGCGGTAGTCGAGCAGGTGGTCCAGGTCTTCTTCGCGGATGGAGGCGGTCCAGTCGACGATGAGCTGGTCCAGCCATTGCCGGTGCGCGTGCATGGCGGCAAAATCCTCGGCCGCGAACAGCGGGTGCGTGAGCGACGCGGGTGGTGTGATGGCGCGGATGGGGGCGAGCAGGGGGAAGCCGGCCGGGTGCTTTGCATAGCGCTGCAGCCACAGGGTGTCGCCCACCATCACGTGGTTCAAGGTAGCCAGCAGGGAGCCAAAAAAGGCGCCCCGCTCGCGCTCCAGCTCGCCGGGCGGCAAGCTGGCTGCCGCCGCATAGACCTTGGCATTCATCCACTGGTTGTAATCGGCCATCAGGCAAATGTGGGCGCAACGGCTCATGCTGGACTCCTTCAGTGGATGAATGCTGATGTTAAACGGATTTCAAAAACGCGCGTATGCCGGCGAGCAGCATTTCAATGGCCATGGCCGTCAGGATCAAGCCCATCAGGCGCTCGAATGCCGTCATGACCCTTGGACCGAGCGCACGCTGCAAGCGTTCGGCGCACAGGAAGACGGCCAGCCAGACGACGGCCACGGCCGTCAAGCCCGCCACGTGGGCGATCACTTCGTTCATTTCATGCGAGGAAAACAGCAGCACGGTGGCCAGCGCGGACGGGCCGGCCAGCGCGGGGATGGCCAGCGGCACGATAAACGGTTCGCCGCCCATCTCGTGGTCGCTATTGCCCGCGTTTGGCTGCGGAAACACCATGCGCATGGCGATCAGAAACAGGATCACGCCGCCGCCGATGCGCAGCGCCACTTCCGACAATTGCAAGGCGTTCAGGAAATGGCGGCCGAAGAACATAAACAACAGCAAGATGCCGAAGGCGATCATGCACTCGCGCACCACGACTTTCCAGCGCCGCTCGATGGGCACCCGTTTCAGGGCATTGACGAACAGGGAAACGTTACCGAACGGGTCGGTGACGAGCAAGAGCAGGATAAATGTCTGGAAGAAATTCTGTGTCATGGTGGTGTGAGCTGAGGTCAACACCGCTGCCAGGATGGGCGCGGTGCGATAAGGCTTGCGATGATAACAAGCCTGCTCCCAATCGCCCATGATTATTGATGCATAGCAGCATTTTTTTTACGCGGCGATGACTTTAGCCTGGTAAAACGCGGTCGGCGTGGTGCCGAAATGTTTTTTAAACATGGCCGTGAACGCGCTTTGGCTCGTGTAGCCGTTGTCCATGGCCACGTCGATGACCTTGACGCCTTGCGCCAATTGCTCGAGCGCCCGCAGCAATCGCGCCTGCTGGCGCCACTGGCCAAAGCGCATGCCCGTCTGTTTCTGGAACAGCCGGTGCAGGCTGCGCTCGGTGATCGCCAGTTCCTGCGCCCAGTGCGCCACCGTCTGCTGTTCGCCCGGTTGTTCCATCAGCCGCGCGCAAATGCCGCGCAGGCGCGCATCCATGGGCAGCGGCAGATACAGGGGCAGCACGGGCAGGCTGTCGAGCTCGTGCAACAGCAATTGCAGCAGATGCCAGTCGCGGCTGCCTTCCGTGAAATCGGGCGCGATGTCGACGGCCGCCACGATCAATTGCCGCAGCAGGGGACTGATGTCGAGCACGCAACTGTGACCAGGCAGCAATGGCGAATTGGCGCAGTTGATGAACACCGTGCGCATCTTGACGGCGCCGCTCATGCGCACCTTGTGCGCGATGCCGGGCTGCAGCCACACGCCGCGCGTGGGCGGCACCACCCAGCGCCCGCCCTGCGCCTCGATGGTCATCACGCCCTCGATGGCATACAGCAGTTGCGCATGCGTGTGACGGTGCGCGGAAATCACGTGGCCGTGCGCATAGTCGACGGCCAGCGCCATGGCGCGCGCCGTGACGGGCAGCAATTCCTGAAAGGCGGGGGACGAGCAATCCATGAAAGAGGGTCAGTTTTGCGATAGGTATGGACATCTTAGCGCGAGAAGGCGCGGCGCGCCTGCGGCATGATGAATACCCGCAATTATTTATGGAGCCTCGCATGCCTGTGCGCGCCTATCTGTATCCGTTTCTGGCCATGTTGCTGTGGGCCGGCAACGTCGTCGTGTCCAAACTGGCCGCGTCCAGCATCGCCCCCACGGCCATCACCTTTTACCGTCTGGTGCTGGTCTTGCTCGTGATGACACCGTTTATCGCCCGGCCCCTGTGGCGCAACCGCGCCGCCATCCGCCGCCACTGGTGGCAGCTGGCTCTGTGCGGCCTGATGTCGATGGCCCTGTTCCAGAGTTTGTCCTACCGCGCCGCCGAATCGACGACGGCGACGAATATGGCCATCGTCACGGCGCTGGCGCCCCTGATGACGGCCCTGCTCAGCGTGCTGCTGCTGGGCGAGCGCCTGACGGTGGGCATGGCGGCCGGCGGCCTGCTGTCGTTTGGCGGTTTGCTGTACCTGGTGGGGCGCGGCGATGTGCTGGCCCTGCTGCAGCAAGGCGTGCATGCGGGCGATGCGCTGATGCTGCTCGCCTGCCTGGTGTTTGCCCTGTACGGTGTGTTGCTGCGCCGCTGGCGGTTGTCCGTTCCCGCCTGGCAAGCCATTTATTGCCAGGCGCTGGCAGCCTTGGCGTGCATGCTGCCGTTCTTCCTGCTCTTGCCGCCCGGCAGCGCCAAGCTGGACGCGACCACCTTGCCGCTGATCGGCTATGCGGGCATCGGTTCGTCCATCGTGCTGTCCTACTTGTGGATCGAAGGCGTCAAACTGCTGGGACCGAACCGCTGCAGCATTTACGTCAACCTGCTGCCCCTGCTGACGGCCCTGCTGGCCATCGTCTGGCTGCACGAAAGCATGCATGTGTATCACCTGGTCGGCGGCGGCATCTCGCTGCTGGGCGTGCTGCTGGCGCAGACGGTGCAGCGGCCCCTGTTCGGCCGGCGTCCTCGCGTGTCCGGTCTTGCCTGAACGGCCATGCATAATGGCGGTTTTCAGGCAGTGGAGTGGGCATGCGGCAAACATTTTGGATGAGCACGATGACGGCGCTGCTGGCGCTCGGTAACTTGGCGCCAGCGCAGGCAGCGCGTTTCTATGAAGGCGCCCCCATGGCCACTGCCAGCGTCGTCGAGCGTCGCGACGGCGGCGTGGTGCTGGCCTTCCTGCGGGAAAATGGCGAAGTCAACGGCTACTACTGCCAGTGCAATGGGATCAGTGAAAAACGCATGAACCTGGACAAGTATGGCAAGGCCAGCATCGCGGCCGTGTTCCAGCTTGACCTCGACAGCGAAGGTGAAACCACGTTCGTGCTCAGCCGCAGCGGTAGCGCTTACGGCTTGTACGCCTACCGCTACGAGGGCAGCGGCGGCAGGATGTTCAAGGTGGCCTCCCTGCAACCGGCCCTGGACGCCATCGTGCGCGGCGCGAAAACCATGGACGAGGCGCGGGTACGCGCCGCGCTGGCCCGTCTGCAGCTGATCGACTACAGCATCGCCTATGCGCCTACGGGCGTGGCCCAGTTCGACGCCATCGAGCATGGCCATGGCACCCTGGTCGGCTATTTCAATATCGATGGCGATTTATTGCCCGGCAAGCCGGCCGATGCGCCGGCGTTTGCCTATAAAAAAACCTTCGAGGAAAAAGATGGCCATTTCCTCACGGCCACGTATTTGCTGGGCAAGGGCTGGCAAGGCGGGCGCGCGCCCAGTTATCACATCAAGTGGATCACCTGGGAAACGCAACCGCAGCGCTTTGCCGCCAGCCAGGATGGGCCATTCATCGAGTACGAGGTGAATTGCTGCAGGGGCAGCGTGTTTGCCCGCGGCCAGTATGCGCAGGGCAAGCGCACAGGCCAGTGGCACTATGAAGAGCCGCTCACCATCCGCTCGTCTGGCGCGTTTGTCGATGACAGGGCTGAAGGAGCATGGACCTATGCAAGCGGCGAAGAAACGACGACGGGCATGATGCAGCGTGGTCAGCGCACGGGACGCTGGGAAGTGAGCCTGGGCGTGGAGGAATGGCGCGACGAGGGGAAGGGCAACTACCACGGCTTCGATACCTACCTCAAGGACAGGCTGGATGGACCCAGCGAGCGCCGCGTCGAAGGCGTGGTGCAATGGCAGGGCAACTATGTCAATGGCAAGAAGCAGGGGCAGTGGGTCGAACCTGGCGGTGGCGGAAATTACGTTGACGACGTCAAGCAGGGGCCATGGAAGAAAGCGACGCCGGATGGCGGCTGGCAAGTGTTGACCATGCTCAATGGCGAACCGGAAGGCAAGCTGGAACAATATGCGCCCGATGGCCAGCTGGAACTGGCCGAGCATTACCGCCTGGGCGTGCTTGAGGGCACGATGGAAAGTTTTTATCCGGATGGCAAGCGGCGTTATCAGGGTTCATTTGCCGACGGCAAGCGCGATGGTGAGGAAACCCTGTTTTATCCCGATGGCGAAGTGCCGCAATTTCAGCGCAACTGGCACAAGGGTGTGCTGCATGGCGTCAGCATCGAGAATTTCCAGAACGGAAAACCGAAGCTGATCGGCGCCTACAACATGGGCAAGAAAACGGGCCGGTTTCAATATTTCCGCAGCGATGGCCAGCTCATCGAAGAAACCATGTATTAACTAGTTGACTAGCATAAATGGCATTCTGGCGCGAGCGCGCACGATTGCGCAATGCCAGTTCTGCGCAAAAAACATCATCTACTTGTTACAAAGCGTGAAAATCCATGCTGGATGTTGCTACTAGTAATCTTTCCCTGTATCTTGCAGTAAGGAAATAAAAGTACAGGAAACCTCGACCTCGTTGCCCTGTCTTGCACTCCTGACGATATGCGCGGGCCGCCTTCCCCCCTGCCGCCGCACACGCCGTATCGATCTGTCCTGAACAATTCACGTGACCCGCCCATCAGGCGTTTGCTGCTATCCCGTTTGGCGGGCGCAGGCATGGTTGCGCCCCTACCAAGGAAAACTGCATGCTGTCTAACATAACAATAAAAATGCGCCTGATTGCCACCATGAGTGTGCTGGGCTTGATGATCGCCGTGCTGGGCGTCATGAGTATCATCAGCCTGAAATCGGCCAACAACAGCCTTAACGAGGTCTACAGTAATCAGCTGGCATCGACGCAAGCGATCGGCGAATCGCAAATTGCCCTGGGCCGCGCCCGGTTCACGATGGACCGCGTGATGGTGCACCCCGAAGCGGCCGACGCCAAGGATACTCTGGCCCGTGCCGAACAATTCATGGAAGCCTCGAACAAGTTCTGGAAGGTCTACCTGGCCTTGCCGCAAAGCACGGACGAAAAGCGCCTGTCCGACGACATGGACAAGAAGCGCAGCGATTACATGAGCAATGGCTTGCTGGTCATGAGCAAGGCTTTGCGTGAAGGTAATGTCGCACAAGCGGACGGTTTGATGATGACGGGGCTGACGCCTCTGTACCGCAGCCTGGACCAGGCCGCCGAAACATTGACGCAATACCAGACCACTTCGGCCGCCCGCATGTATGCGGAAAGTCAGTCCAGCTACCGTACTCAGGTGGCCATGGCCATCGGCGGCATGCTGGTGGGCGCCTTGCTGACGATTATTTCCAGCATTTTGCTGCTGCGCGCCATCTTTGGCCCGCTGGACCAGGCCCTGCGCCATTTCGGCGCCATTTCCGACGGTAACCTGGCCAACGACATCGTCATCACGCGCAACGACGAAATGGGCGCCTTGCTGACGGGCTTGCAGAAAATGCAGGAACGCCTGTCGACCACCGTGCGCGGTGTGCGCGACGGCAGCGGCGCCATCGCCACGGCCAGCAATGAAATCGCTTCGGGCAACCTGGACCTGTCCAGCCGCACGGAGCAGCAAGCGTCGAGCCTGGAAGAAACGGCCTCATCGCTGGAAGAGCTGACCTCGACCGTCAAGCAGAATTCCGACAATGCGCGCCAGGCGAACCAGCTGGCCGTCTCCGCATCGGACGTGGCCGTCAAGGGCGGCGCGCTGGTGGCGCAAGTGGTCGATACCATGGGCACCATCAGCGAATCGTCGAAAAAGATCGCCGACATCATCGGCGTGATCGACGGCATTGCCTTCCAGACGAACATCCTGGCCCTGAACGCGGCCGTGGAAGCGGCGCGTGCCGGCGAGCAGGGCCGCGGCTTTGCCGTCGTCGCCACGGAAGTGCGCAACCTGGCGCACCGCTCGGCCAGCGCCGCCAAGGACATCAAGCTGCTGATCGAAGCGTCGGTGCAGAACGTGGGGGCAGGCAGCGAACTGGTCAGTCAGACGGGCACGACGATGGACGAGATCGTGGCCAGCATCCGCCGCGTGACGGACATCATGGGCGAAATCAGCGCCGCCGGCCGCGAGCAGGAACTGGGCATCGGCCAGATCAATCAAGCAGTGGCGGAGATGGATACCGTGACGCAACAGAATGCGGCGCTGGTGGAAGAAGCGGCAGCCGCTTCGGAATCGATGCAGGAACAGGCGGCGGCGCTGGCCGAAATGGTCAGCATCTTCAAACTCGATGCCAGCCATAGCGGTCCCGCCGCCAAGCCTGCCTTGCGCAAGCCTGTCGTGGCCGCCGCCAGCACGGCCTTGAAACGCCCGGCGCTGCGCCTGGCGCCAACCCGCGCCGCCGCAGCACCTGTCGCTGCTGCAAAACCGCGTCCCGCCAAGCCTGCAGCCGATAATAGCGGCGAGTGGGAAGAGTTTTAAGTTACTGCGCCGGCAGGGTAGCCTTGCTGCCCTGTTCCTGCAAGCGCGCCGCCTCGGCCAGGGCCTGGGCGCGCGCTTCTTCCGCGGCCTGTTCCGCTTTCTCCAGTGCATCGTGGCGCGCCTGCAAGGCTGCCCGTGCGCGCACGAAGACGATTTTGATGGCCGCCATCACGGGCACGGACAGGAAGATGCCGACCACGCCACCGAGCTGGTCGCCGGCCAGCAGGCCGACGATCACCATCAGCGGGCTCACTTCCACGCCTTCGCTCATCAAATACGGGTTGACCACGTAATCCTGGAACAAACGGTAGGCGGCGATAAAGCCGATCAGCCAGAACACGTGCTCGAAGCCGCTGAAACCGGCCACGACCACGGCGATGACGGCCGCCGCCAGCGGGCCCGCAAACGGGATGAATTCCAGCAAGGCGGCCGCGCCGGCCAACAGCAGGCTGTACGGCACGCCCATCAGGGAAAAGGCAATGCTGTACGACACAAACGTGGCGATCGACAACAGCAGCAGGGCGCGCACATAGCGCGACAGCAAGATGTCGAGGTCATCGATGATGGCGCCCCAGAGTTTCTTGTTCGGACGGTTCAGCAGGGACAGCAAGCCGTCGCGCATGTCCGGCCCTTCCTTGATCAGCAAAAAGCTCAGCACGGGCACCAGCACCAGATAGATCAGGTTGCTGGCCGCATGCATGACGGTCAAACCCAGTTCTTTCGCCAGCGGCATCGCTTGTCCCGTACCGCTGCTCAGCTGCGTCTGCATGAACGACAGCAGGCGCGCGCGCAACGGCTCCATGAATTCCGGCAACGGGATGCGCTCGGCAAAGTTGTTGCCCTTGAGCAGGGTCGGCAACTGATTACTGAGCTTGATCGCTTCTTCCTCGATGCGCGCGCCGAAGATGGAGCCCAGTATCGCCACCAGCAAGATCACCACGAGGAAGACGATGCCGATGGCGGCCGTGCGCGGCAAGCGCTTCGGCCCATGGCGTTCCAGCAGGCCGATCAGCGGGTACACGAGGTAGCTGAAGAAAATGGCAAAGACCACCACGATCAAGGTCGACGAAACCTTGTAGGTGAGAAACAGCAGGAAGGCGATGAGGAAAGCCGTCCACACCATCTTGGCAACGCGCAAGTTAAAACCGAACATATGAATTCCTTAGGGGCAGGATGCGACGCAAGCGTGACTGGCTTGAAGGGCAGGGTGGACAAGGCAGGGACAGGGCCGCGCCGCACGGCCGGAAATCATACCGCAAAATGCCAAAATGCCATGTTCTTGTGCGTAATGGCAATGCTTTCCCTGCTCTTGCGCTTATTTTTCCCGCCAGCTGGCCACGGTGATGAGCACGCCATCGTCCTTGTTTGGTTCGCGCAAGGTCACCGTATAGCGGCCGCTTGTATCGCTACCCGTAAACACCACCTTGTCATCATGGCCCTTCACTTGCGCGCCCTTGGCCAGCTTGGCGTAGGTGTTAAGCACCCAGTGGAAATCGGCATAGCTGCGCACGGTGATGTCGGCATCGGGCATGGGCTCGTCACCGGCCTCGGCCGCTTCCGTGGGCGTGCGCATGGGCAAACCGGCCAGGCCAGCCGGTGTGACGATCTTGCCGCCGCTGGAACTGCTGTTCAATTCCGCATTCGGCAGCAGCAGGTGCAGCAGGCTGGCGGGAAAGCCGGGCGGCACGTCGCGCGGCTCCCAGCCGGGCTGGCCGGGGCTGGTCGTGATGTATTCCACCGCAGCAATGCTTTGCCGCTGTGCCGGCGCAGCCTGTGCCAGCATGATCGGCAACTGCCGTGCCCACACGAGCAGCGGCGCGGCCATCTCATCCTCCGCGCCCGGTGGCAGGAACACCGTCAGCACGGCGTGCGTGGGTGGCAGGCAGGCGGGGGCGGCGTCACCGGTGGCAGCCTGGCAGTGGCCGTTGACCAGGCCCAGCGCCAACAGCTTGCGTTTCGGATCGAACAGCATGGCGGCGCGCCGTGCACCGTGTGTGCCGGCATCGATGGAAGCCAGGACCGAGCGCCCGTCGGGCAGCATGGTGCGCGTGATGTCATCGAGTGAATACATGCTGTCGAGCACCTGGCGCGCGATCAGGGTGTTGCCCTGCGTATAGCTGCCGCGCGCATAGCCGAGCAGCTTGAAGATGTCGGCGCGGATCTCCGGATGCGCACTCAGGCGTAGCGGCGGCGATGGCACGGGCACGGTGGCGGCTACGAAGGCGGCATCTTCGGCAGAAATAGTTTCTGCCATGGTGGAAAGCGGCAGGCACAGCGCGGCGCAAAGCGACAGCATGCGTAGAGTGATTTTTCCTGGAGTGTTCAATGGCCATCCTTGTCGAGACGCCATGCCGGACCGGTTGCCGGCATGCGCGGGCCGCGATCTTAGCATTTCAGGAATAAATCTCTTTCTGCTAAGCTTGGCTATTGAATCACTGTCCCCCGTTGCCATGGCCCAGATCACTATTTCCTGCAGCATTTCTGTTGATGATGAGGCCGTGACCGAGTTCTTGCTCAAGTACGTGCTCCACTCGCGTGTCGGCGCGGCCAGGAAATTGCGCATGGGAGAGAAGGGCTGCTTCTATACCTGTTCCTTGTATAGCGATGAGCATGCCAAGGTGAGCCGTTTGATCCGCCGCATGCTGGCGTTCTTTGAGAGCAAGGACATCCCTTTGACCATCCTCAAGATCGGCGCCCAGGACAGCTGGTACGAGGTGGACCCCGAGCAGCGCGATCCCTGGAAGATTTCCCCGCAGGCCCTGCTGGCGCTGCTCGACGCCAGGTCCAACGGCAATACTCAGGCGGCGTTCAGCACGTAGCGGTTCTTGCCGCTTTTCTTGGCCTGGTACAAGGATTCATCGGCGCGCCGGTAGCTGTGCGACAAGTCCGCTTCCTTGAGCAGTTCTGCGACGCCGATGCTGACGGACACCTTGCGTTCCGGCACGAAAGCCGCCTCGACGCTGTCGACCAGCTGCGCGGCAAAGGCGCAGGCCGCGTTCTTTTCGCCCAGGTAAATGACGGCAAACTCCTCGCCACCCAGGCGCCCGCACAGGTGCTCGCCCGACAGCCTGGCGATCACGTCGGCGATTTTTTTCAGCACTTCATCGCCCACGTCATGGCCGTACACGTCGTTGATCTGCTTGAAGTCGTCGATGTCGATCATCAGGAAATACGCGGGTGTGCGCGCCGTGCGCTGCAAGGCGCGGGCGCCTTGCGTAAACATGCGGCGATTGTTGAGCCCGGTCAAACCATCCTTGTAGGCCATCGTCGCCAGTTCGCGCTGGGCGCGGTAGTTGTGGATGCGCAAGACGAGAAAATAAATATTCAGCGCCAGGCCGATGATGACGCTGATGGTGACGGCCAGCACGGGCCAATGCTGGTCGGCCTGGCCCGCATGCACGGGAAACTGCCCCAGTCCCAGGATGGCCCACACGCACAGCGACACGCCCAGGTAATACGCGATGCCGCTGAAAATGGGCGCCGTCGTCAGGGTGATCATCACGCCCAGCGGCAACACCCAGAAAGCGGGGTCTTCCGTGCCCAGCATCAGCACGCGAAAGCTGAAGGCGATGAACAGCACGCTGATGGTGCCGCTGGCGATAATCGCCTGCAAGGACTTCGCATACACGGTCAGCAGCAGCCCGACCAGCATGCCCGTCACGCCCAGCGCCGCCTGCGCATGCTCGAACGAGGTGCGCGGCAAGGTCAGGCTGAACGTGACCAGCCAGCAAGCCAGGCCAAACGTCAGGATGGCTATCGAAATGAAATGCAGTTCCTTGAAAAAGCGCTGCTGCTGCTCCCGTTCTCCTGAAAAGAACAGGTAATAGAAGGCAGGAGACAGGCTGCGCGAAGTGAACATTCCATTCGTCCAGGCAGACAACACGCCTTGCGGCAGGGACGCCTCCCGGCAACGGCAGGCGGCATGGCGCGCGCACAAAATTAGTTGCGCTCAGGAACTAGTGTACTGGTTTCTTGAGGGGAGTGGGGATCGGGAAGAGGAAAGCGGCGGCCAGTGTCCTGCTGCCGCCACAGTGGCAGACGGCGGCGCAAGCACGTCGTTACAGCAATATTCTGAAGATATAGTTCGACCACGCACGTCAGTTAAATAAATGGCCGGGGTAGGAGGTATTCTTCCTAGCAGCGTTAAACTTTTTTCACTTACCTGTCACAGTTTTCACTTTCTGCGCACCTGAAAAATGCCAACATCGGTTGGCATTTTTTCATTTTATATGACACGGATTTTTCACTAACTTGGCACAGTTTTCACTTTCCGTGTCACCCGACAGGTTTACACGTCAATATTTCCCGCCCGCAGCGCATTATTCTCAATAAACGCCCTGCGCGGCTCCACATCATCTCCCATCAGCGTGGTGAAGATCTGATCCGCTGCAATCGCGTCTTCTATCTGTACCTTCAGCAGGCGGCGCACGGTTGGGTCCATCGTCGTTTCCCACAGCTGGTCCGGGTTCATTTCGCCCAGGCCTTTGTAGCGCTGTTTCGAGACGGTGCGTTCGGCTTCGTCGCGCAGCCATTGCATGGCTTGATGGAAGTCGACCACGGCGATTTCCTTCATGCGCTC
This sequence comes from Janthinobacterium aestuarii, assembly GCF_051380835.1. Classification (NCBI taxonomy): domain Bacteria; kingdom Pseudomonadati; phylum Pseudomonadota; class Betaproteobacteria; order Burkholderiales; family Oxalobacteraceae; genus Janthinobacterium; species Janthinobacterium aestuarii. The sequence goes on along the minus strand of NZ_JBNYXU010000012.1, from coordinate 34,996 downwards.
GCCTTCGCCGCGGCGCACGAAAGCGCCTTCGCCGATCAGGCCTTCGAAGGTGGCGGCGCCGCTGCTCAGCACGGCGTAGTCCGGGCCTTGCACGAAGTCGGCGTCGATGGCGGTGACTTTGACGTTGCCGTGGTACATGCGCTCAATGTGCAGCTTGTGTTTTTCCGACAAATCGTCGGAACGCACATGCACGCGCACGGCGCTGTCGTTGATGGCCGTCTGCAGGGCCAGGGCGGAGGTTTCCGCCAGGTCCAGGGTCGACAGGTCCAGCTGCACGCCTGTCATGATGGCCGTCAGGGCGGCGCGGTCGATGACGCGCGTCAGACGTGTCATGATGGTGTTCGACAGGTTGAACTTGCGCACCAGTTCCGTCAAGGTCTCGCCGGAAATGCCTTCCGCGCCTTCGCGCGGCACCAGCACGGCCGTGTTCAGCGCCACGGTCATCATGTAGCTCGCTTCTTCGGCGTCATCTTTCAGATAGCGCTCGTCGCGGCCGGCCTTCACTTTGTACAGCGGCGGTTGCGCGATGTAGATGTGGCCGCGCTCGACCAGTTGCGGCATCTGGCGGTAGAACAGGGTCAGCAGCAGGGTACGGATGTGGGCGCCGTCGACGTCCGCATCGGTCATGATGATGATGCGGTGGTAGCGCAGTTTCTCGACGTTGAATTCGTCCGGTCCGATCGAGGTGCCGAGGGTCGCGATCAGGGTGGTGATCTGCTCCGACGACAGCATTTTCTCGAAACGGGCTTTTTCCACGTTCAGCACTTTACCGCGCAGCGGCAGAATCGCCTGGAACTTGCGGTCGCGTCCCTGTTTTGCCGAGCCACCTGCCGAGTCACCCTCGACGATGTACAGTTCGCACAGGGCGGGGTCTTTTTCCTGGCAGTCGGCCAGCTTGGCCGACAGGCCCAGGCCGTCCATGATGCCTTTGCGGCGGGTCAAATCGCGGGCCTTGCGGGCCGCTTCGCGCGCGCGTGCCGCTTCGACGATCTTGCCGCAAATGATCTTGGCGTCGTTCGGTTTTTCTTGCAGGTAATCGGCCAGGGTCTTGGCGACGATTTCTTCCACCGGGCCGCGCACTTCGCTCGATACCAGCTTGTCTTTCGTCTGCGACGAGAATTTCGGTTCCGGCACTTTTACCGACAGCACGCAGGTCAGGCCTTCGCGCATGTCGTCGCCGTTGATTTCCACTTTCGCCTTTTTGGCGAACTCGTGTTCATCGATGTATTTGTTGATCACGCGCGTCATCGCCGCGCGCAGGCCCGTCAAGTGGGTGCCGCCGTCGCGTTGCGGAATGTTGTTCGTGAAGCACAGCACCTGTTCATTGTAGGCATCGTTCCACTGCATCGACACGTCGACCGAGATGTTCGTGTTCTGGTCCGACATGCGCTCGCCCGTGGCCTGGAAAATGGTCGGGTGCAAGACCGATTTGGCCTTGTTGATGTATTCGACGAAGCCGCGCGTGCCGCCTTCGAAGGCGAAGACTTCTTCCTTGCCCGTGCGCTGGTCGGACAACTTGATGTTGACGCCATTGTTCAGGAAGGACAGTTCGCGGATGCGCTTGGCCAGGATTTCATAGTGGAATTCCACGTGCGTGAAAATCTCTTCGTCGGCCCAGAAATGCACGTCGGTGCCGCGCTTGTCCGTTTCGCCGATGACCTTGATCGGGGAGGTGGCGATGTCGCCGACCATGACGATCTGGCGGTCTTGCGGCACGCCGCGCACGAATTCCATGTGATGCACTTTGCCATCGCGGCGGATGGTCAGTTTCAGCAGTTTCGACAGGCCATTCACGCAGGACACGCCCACGCCATGCAAACCGCCCGAGACTTTGTACGAGTTCTGGTCGAACTTGCCGCCCGCGTGCAATTCGGTCATGACGATTTCCGCCGCCGAACGCTTCGGATCGTGCTTGTCGTCCATTTTCAGGCCGGTCGGCACGCCGCGGCCATTGTCGGTGATCGAGATCGAATTGTCGCTGTGGATGGTGACGTGGATTTCCGTGCAGTGGCCGGCCAGCGATTCATCGATGGAGTTGTCCAGCACTTCGAATACCAGATGGTGCAAGCCGGTGCCGTCCGAGGTGTCGCCAATGTACATGCCCGGGCGTTTGCGTACGGCTTCCAGGCCTTCCAGGATCTGGATGGAGGCGGCGCCGTATTCTTCCGTTTTGGCCTGGATCGGGGTGTCTTGTGGATTCTCGGACATGGACTGCTTTCTCAAATAACGATTGCTGATTGATTCGGGGCTGCTGGCTGATGACCGTAGGTCGGGTTAGCCGGAACGGCGTAACCCGACAGACGGCGATTCAGCATGTCGGATTACGCTGCGCTAATCCGACCTACGTCACTGCTGTGGTCTTTAGATGCGCATCGGCATGACGACATACTTGAAGTCGGCATTGTCGGGGATGGAGATCAGGGCGGACGAGTTCGAATCACCGAGCGCGATGTTGACGTATTCGCATTTCAGGTTGTTCAGCACGTCCAGCAGATACGTCACGTTGAAACCGATGTCGACGGAATCGCCGCCGTAGTCGATTTCCAGCTCTTCGACGGCTTCTTCCTGGTCCGCATTGGTCGAGCTGATCTTCATGCTGCCCGGGGTGATGATGCAGCGCACGCCCTTGAACTTGTCGCTGGTCATGATGGCGGCACGTTGCAGCGAGCGCAGCAGTTCATCGCGGCCGATGGTGAAGTCGTTTTTGTAGCCTTTTGGAATCACGCGCGTGTAGTCGGGGAACTTGCCTTCCACCAGCTTCGAGATCAGCTCGATGTCGGCAAAGGTCAGTTTCACCTGGTTGGCGGCGATGTCCAATTGCACCGGCTCATCGTTCTCTTCCAGCAGGCGCTGCAGTTCGATGATGGTCTTGCGCGGAATAATGACTTCCTGGCGCGCGAAGGTCTGCTCGGTGGCGACCTGGCAAAACGCCAGGCGGTGGCCGTCGGTGGCCACGGCGATGACATTATTGCCATCCAGAACCAGCAGCAAGCCGTTCAGGTAATAGCGGATGTCTTGCTGCGCCATCGAGAAATGCACCATGTTGAACAGGTGTTTCAGCGTTTTCTGGGGCAGGGTGACGGACGCGTTGTAGCTCTCCGCCTGTTGCACGGTCGGGAACTCTTCCGCCGCCAGGGTTTGCAGGGCGAAACGCGACTTGCCCGTTTGCACGGTCAGGCGCTTGTTCAGCAGGGTCATCGTGACGTCGCCCGATTCGGGCAGGGCGCGCAGGATGTCCAGCAGCTTGCGCGCGGCCACGGTGGTGCCGGTGACGTCCGCGCCGGAGCCGATTTCCGCGTGCGTGGTGATCTGCACTTCGGTGTCGGTCGACAGGAAGGAGACATTTTCACCGTCTTTGCGGATGAGGATATTGGCCAGAATCGGCATAGTGTGCCGACGCTCGACAATACCGCTCACGATCTGCAGTGGCCGGAGAAGGGTATCTCGGGTGGTTTTGACCAATTGCATATTTATCCTCAATGTATAGGTTGAACAGTACGACGTTTAACGTATTAATTTAACAATTGTTACCATAGGGAGCCCCGACAGACCGGCTGCGGTGCCCTCCCAGATGATAAGGGTAAAGCACGTTTTGAGCCAGTCTTGCTCAAGCGGCGCTTAGCCTTTTAATGTTTGCTCCAGCACATGCAATTCATGGTTGCATTCCGGATTTTTGGTGCGGTCCAGCGCGATCTTGCGCACGGCATGCAGCACCGTGGTGTGGTCGCGGCCGCCGAACAGCTCGCCGATCTCCGGCAAGCTCTTCTGTGTCAATTCCTTGGCCAGGTACATGGCGATCTGGCGCGGCCGGGCGATATTCGCGGGGCGACGCTTCGAATACATGTCGGCAACCTTGATATTGAAGAAGTCGGCCACCGTTTTCTGGATGTTTTCCACGGAAATCTGGCGGTTCTGCACCGACAGCAAGTCCTTCAGGGCTTCCTTGACGATATCGATGGTGATGTCTTTGCCATGGAAACGCGAGTACGCGAGGATCTTGCGCAGCGCGCCTTCGAGCTCGCGCACGTTCGAGCGCAAGTGCTTGGCGACAAAGAAGGCCACGTCGTCGGAGAAGGTCACGCCTTCCTGCTTGGCTTTTTTCAACAGAATCGCCACGCGCATTTCCAGTTCCGGCGGTTCGATGGCCACCGTCAGGCCCGAGTCGAAGCGCGAGATCAGGCGGTCGTCCATGCCCGTAATTTCCTTCGGATACGTATCCGAGGTAATGATGATCTGTTTCTTTGCGGCAATTAATGCCTCGAACGCATAGAAAAACTCTTCCTGCGTGCGGCTCTTGCCGCCAAAGAACTGAATATCATCGATCAGCAGCATGTCGAGCGAGTGATAATAGTGCTTGAAATCGTCGAAACCCTTGCGCTGGTAAGCGGTCACTACGTCGCGAACGTACTGTTCCGCGTGGATGTAGCGAATTTTTGCGCCCGGATTGTCGGCCATCACCTGGTTGCCGATCGCGTGGATCAAGTGGGTTTTACCGAGGCCGACGCCGCCGTAGAAGAACAGCGGGTTATAGGACACGCCCGGATTGTTCGCCACCTGGATGGCGGCGGCGCGCGCCAATTGGTTGGCCTTACCGGTCACAAAGCTGTCGAAGGTCAGATCGGTGTTGATGCGGCTCTGTTCGCGGCGCGGCGCCGCGCCGATGCTCAGTTCCGGCACGCTGGGCTGCGGCTCCGCGGCGCGCGCGCTGGGCGCGCCGCCATTCGGATCGCTGGCCGGGGTGCTGGCGGCAACGGGCTTCTTCGGCAAGGCCAGGCGCGGGTCGAGCACGAACTGCACTTCCGTCGGTGCTTCGAAGTACTGAATGGCCAGGGCAGTGATGCGGCTGGCGAACTGGGTCTTGACCCAATCGAGCTTGAAGCGATTGGGCGCAGCAATGCGCAGCTTGCCCTCTTCGTAATCGAGAGGGATAAGCGGTTTGATCCACGCACTGAATTGTTGCGGTGTCAGCTCCAGTTCCAACTGCGCGGAACAGGCCTGCCAGAAATTATCCATGTATGTCTATGTGAAAAGGTGTGGGAGGGCGTATCGATTCTGCCCTGCGTTCACCGTGTTGCAAGGCCGGCGTCGCGCGAGGGCTCGCCACACGTAACGCGCTATTCTACTCCCGACTGAGAAAGTTATCCACAGGCACGACGCTTATTTTTCTGTGGCGGGGTGGGGCGCCATGTGCATAAGAGGCGACTTATCCCCCGGTTATCCCGTCACAAGCAGTGCTGGCGCGGCCTGTGGCGGGGCCTTGCAAGCAGATGGGGGCCTGCGCGGAAATTTCCAGGCGATCACGGCAATCCTTGACAAGAGGGGGGCATATGCTGAATAATTCAGGGTTCCCCGCCCGTATTCCGTGTTTATTCATTTGGAACGACAATATGGACTAAGCGTGGATTAAGCGGGCGATGAGATTGGCCAGCTTGTGCCTTGGCATAAGTGCGCGATTGTCATTGGCACCAAAAACTGACGGGACGTCAGACCCGATTTTGCATTTTTTTTGTTTTTAGCGAGACCAACATGAAACGTACTTACCAACCTTCCGTCGTTCGCCGCAAGCGTACGCACGGCTTCCGCGCTCGTATGGCTACCCGTGGTGGCCGTGATGTGCTCAACGCACGTCGCGCAAAGGGCCGCAAACGTCTGGCCGTCTAGGCTTGTCGTTGACAGCTGATCGCGTGGCTAGCTGTACTCCAGTCGGCAATCAACGCGAAGGTTCACACGACTTCGCGCGCGTTCGGCGTATCGTTAAAACGGATGAATTTTCATCCGTTTTTCGTTTGCGCCCTTCGCAAAAAACAGCGCATTTTGTGCTGTACACCCGACACAATCAATTGCCGCATGCGCGGCTGGGCGTCGTTGTGGCGAAGCGTTTCGCGCCGCGCGCGGCGACCCGCAACACGATCAAGCGCGTCACGCGCGAGCTGTTTCGCAACAGCGCGATGCCGCCGGTCGACTGCGTGGTGCGTTTGTCGCGCGCCGTCAACAGCAAGGATGGCCCGGCCACCACGACCAAGCTCAAAGCCGAGCTGCGTGAAGAATTGAGCCGCCTGTTCGCGGCGCAAATCGCCGCCCAGGCCCGTTCTGTTGCTGCGCCACCACCATCCGCGCCATGAAAACCCTGCTGCTGTTCCTGCTGCGCGCTTATCAGTTGCTGATCAGCCCCATGCTGGGACAGAATTGCCGTTTCTATCCGAGCTGTTCGCATTACGCGATGGAAGCGCTGCGCGTGCACGGTACGGCCAAGGGCAGCCTGCTGGCTGCCAAGCGCCTGTGCCGTTGCCACCCCTGGAATGAAGGGGGCGTCGACCCGGTGCCGCCGGCCGACGGTAAACAATCTTCAACGACCGCTTGCGGTTGCAACCACTCCTGACAAATACCCTAATGGATATCAATAAACGTACCATCCTGTGGATCGTGTTTTCCGTCTCGCTGGTAATTCTCTGGAACGAATGGATGATCTCGAACGGCAAGCCGTCGATGTTCTCCGCGAACCCGGAACAAACCGCCAAGGCGCCTGTCACCCCGGCCAAGACGGACGCCCTGGCTGCCGCGGCTGCCGGCGCCGCCGCCGTGCCTGGCGAAGCGACCGATCCCGCCGCGTTCAAGCGCGAAGTGATTACCATCACCACCGACGTCATCAAGGTCGACATCGACACCCTGGGCGGCCAGGTCAAGCGTCTGGAATTGCTGAAGTTCAAGGGCGCGGGCAATCCGGGCTGGTTCGGCGGCTGCTTCGGCCTGTTCACATGGTGCCAGCCTGACGATGGCAAGCAAAACGAAGTGCTGTTCGACGAAGGCGCGAACCGCACCTATCTGGCGCAATCGGGCCTGGTCGGCGGTCCATTCCCCACCCATGCGAGCGGTTTCACCGTACAGCCTGGCGTGCGCACCCTCGGCGACGGCAAGCAAGTGCAACTGGTGATGGAAGCGGTCGAAGGCGGCGTCAAGCTGACCAAGACGTTTACCTTCAAGCGCGGCGACTACGTCATCGACGTGCGCCACGACGTGGCCAACATGGGCGCAGCCCCAGTCACGCCGCAGCTGTATCTGCAACTGACGCATGACGGCAACAAGCCGGTCGGCGACTCCTTCTTCAACAGCAGCTTCACGGGTCCAACCCTGTACACGCCGCAAGACAAGTACCAGAAGCTGACGTTCGAGAAAATCGAAAAAGCGGCCGTGGAAGACGAGAAGAAGGGCAACGACAACGCCATGAAGGGCCTGCATCCGGCCACGGCGAATGGCGGCTGGTTTGCGATTTCGCAGCACTTCTTCGTCTCGGCTTTCGTTCCGCCCGAGAACGCCAAGCGCGACATCTTCACGAAGAAGGTCGGCGCCAATTTGTACGCCATCGGCAACGTGCTGCCACTGCCTACCCTGGCGCCAGGCGCCGCGGCCAGCATGGACAGCAAGCTGTATTCGGGGCCGCAAATCGCCCACCTGCTCGAGCCGGTCTCGCCTGGCCTGGAACTGGTCAAGGATTACGGCTGGCTGACCATCATCGCCAAGCCGATGTTCTGGGTCATGGAACAGATCCACAGCGTGCTGGGCAACTGGGGCTGGACCATCATCGCCTTCACGATCCTGATCAAGCTGGCGTTCTTCCCGCTGTCGGCCGCCGGCTACCGCAGCATGGCCAAGATGAAACTGGTCACGCCGAAGATGCAGGCGATTCGCGAGCGCTACAAAGGCGATCCGCAAAAGATGAATCAGGCCACGATGGAGCTGTACAAGACGGAAAAGATCAATCCGCTGGGCGGCTGCCTGCCGATCCTGATCCAGATGCCCGTCTTTATCGCCCTGTACTGGGTGCTGAACGCGTCCGTGGAAATCCGCGGCGCGCCATGGATCGGCTGGATCACCGACCTGGCCCAGCATGACCCATGGTGCATCTTGCCAGTGCTGTACGCGATCTCGATGTACATCACGACCAAGCTGAACCCGGCTCCTGCCGATCCGATGCAAGCGAAGATGATGCTGTTCATGCCACTGGCATTCTCGGTGATGTTCTTCTTCTTCCCGTCGGGCTTGGTACTTTACTGGGTCGTCAACAACGTCCTGTCGATCGGCCAGCAATGGGTGATCACCAAGAAATACGCGCCTGCCGCCAAGTAATTCCGGCCAGCGAACAGAAAGCCCGCCTCGTGCGGGCTTTTTAATTCTTGTAGGTCGGATTAGCGTGGCAAGGCCACGCGTAATCCGATACTACCGCCAGCGTGTGCTGCGTCGGCTTACGCGCTGCGCGCTAAGCCGACCTACGTTGCTGCACCTTCCCTTGCCGTACCTATTACAATATCCCCATGAAACTCGACTCTTCCCCTATCGCCGCCATCGCCACCGCTCCCGGTCGCGGCGGCATCGGCGTGGTACGCGCCTCCGGCAAAAATCTCGCTCCTTTAATGACGGCCCTGTTCGGCGCGCAGCAACTGAAGCCACGCCACGCCACCTACCTGCCATTCACGGAAAGCGATGGCAGCATCATCGACCAGGGCATCGCCATCCACTTCAAGGGCCCGCATTCGTACACGGGCGAAGACGTGCTGGAATTGCAGGGCCACGGCGGCCCCATCGTGCTGCAGTTGCTGCTGGCGCGCGTGCTCGAAGCGGGCAAGGACAGCGGCTTACGCCTGGCCGAGCCGGGCGAATTCACGCGCCGCGCGTTCCTCAATGACAAGCTGGACCTGGCGCAAGCGGAAGCCGTGGCCGACCTGATCGACGCATCCACGGAAGCGGCGGCCAAGTCCGCTTCGCAATCGCTGTCGGGCGCGTTCTCGAATACGATACATGCGCTGGTGGAACAGGTGACGGGGCTGCGCATGCTGGTCGAGGCGACCCTGGATTTCCCGGAAGAGGAAATCGACTTCCTGGAAAAATCGAATGCGCGCGGTCAGTTGAAAGCCGTCATCGAAGCCTTGAATAAAGTGTTTGCCCAGGCGGCGCAGGGCGCGCTGCTGCGCGAAGGCCTGAACGTGGTGCTGGCCGGCCAGCCCAACGTCGGTAAATCGTCGCTGCTGAACGCGCTGGCGGGCGCCGACGTGGCCATCGTCACGCCGATCGCCGGCACCACGCGCGACAAGGTCAGCGAAACCATCCAGATCGAAGGCATTCCGCTCAACATCATCGACACGGCCGGCATCCGCAGCGCCGGCGACACCATCGACGCCGTCGAGCGCATCGGCATTGAGCGCACCTGGGGCGAAATTGGCAAGGCCGACGTGATCTTGCACCTGCTCGATGCCGACCACGGCCCGACACTGGCCGATGAAACCATCGTCGCCGCCTTCCCCGAAGGCGTGCCCGTGGTGCGCGTGTGGAACAAGATCGATCTGTCCGGCCACAAGCCCGGCGTCGACAGCATGCCGGACGCCACCCACGTGTATCTGTCGGCACACGAGCACATCGGCATCGACTTGCTGCGCGCCGAGCTTCTGCGCATCGCCGGCTGGCAGCAGACGGGCGAATCGCTGTACCTGGCGCGCGAACGCCATTTGATCGCCTTGAAATCGGCCGGCAAGCATCTGGATATCGCCGCCGCGCACGCGGCGCAGGACGACCAGTCGCTGGACCTGTTTGCGGAAGAGCTGCGCCTGGCGCAGGTGCAACTGTCGAGCATCACGGGCGAATTCTCGCCTGACGATCTGCTGGGCGTGATCTTCAGCCGTTTCTGCATCGGCAAATAAGGAGGTGGCGATGAAGCTTGTGCTCGCTTTCGTGTTCGGCTGCCTGCCCATGCTGGCTGGCGCGCAGGAAAAATTGCCGCAGGACGTGGCGCGCTTTGTCGAAAATGCCCAGATGTGCGAGCACTTTGCCGGCGAGTGGGATGAGAACGACAAGGCGCGCCAGCGCGAGATCATCGCTGCCGTGGACGATGCTTGCGGCCAAGCGCAGCGGCAGTGGAAACGGCTGTCCGCCAAGTATGCGGGACAGCCGGCGATCAAAAAAGTCATCGACGCGCATGCGAATGATGCGGTCAGGAGCTTTCGGAAATAAGTCCGAACGGTGAACAGGCCGGGGTCAGACCCTCAACACCGCCAACACAAAGGTCATCGCTAACGTGCGAGGGGGGCTGATCCCAGGGTTTGTTACCCCTTCTTCCCCTTCGCCTGCTCTTCCCTGAACTTCTGGAACGTCTCGATATGCTCGGCGCGGCGCAGCACGCGCGATTGCGGGTCGAGCGTGTACGTGGCGCCAGCCGGCAGGGGCAGTTCGCCAAAGCCCAGCGACATGGGAACGGTATGGATTTCTTTGCCGATACGTACTTCCACCGGCATCGGGAAGGCGATGTCGGCCGGCGTCTTCCATAGCAGGCGCAAGGTGTCGCCGTCGCGCACGGCGGACAGCTCGGGCAATGCCGCCTGGTACAGATAGACCTGGAAGAACCAGTCGTAATTGCTGCCCGTGACTTTGTTGACGATGGCCATGAATTCCGTCGTGCTGCCATAGCGCGGCTGGAACTGGCCCGGCTGCGGCTGTTCCGTGCCGTAGACGAGCAGGCGCACGGCGCGGAAGAAGGCGTCGTCGCCGATCAGGCCGCGCAAGGTGTGCAGCACCAGCGCTCCTTTCACATACAGGTCGCCTCCCGGGCCGCCCTTTTTCAGGTCGTAGACTTCTTCCTCGCTTTTCGGCTTGCCCGACACCAAGGGCGCCTTGTTGACGATGCCGGCGCGCATTTGCTGCAATGAAGCAAAATACTCTTGCTCGCCCCGCAGATATTGCATGTACAGCGGTTGCATATACGTGCCGAAGCCTTCGTGCAGCCACATGTCGTCCCAGTTGCTGTTGGTCAGCTGGTTGCCGAACCATTCATGGGCAAACTCATGCTGCAGCAATTCATCGTAGCCATAGCTGGTCTTGGCGAATTTGTTGCCATAGGCATTGATGGTCTGGTGTTCCATGCCCTTGTGCGGGGTTTCGGCGATGCCGACCTTTTCATCGCCAAACGGGTAGGGGCCGATGACGCTTTCAAAAAAGTTGAGCATGGGCGGCAATTCCGCGAACAGGGCGCCCGCCTTGGCCTCGCTTTCCGGCAGATACCAGAATTGCAGGGGGATGCGGTTGCCGTAGCGGCTCACATACTCGCTCTGCATGCTGCGGTAGGGCGCCACGTTGAGGGCGATGCCATAGGTGCTCGGATGCTTGGCGCGCCAGTGCCAGGTGCGCCAGCCGTCGGCCTCGTCCATGCCAAGCGCGATGCCGTTGCTTGCCGCGACCAGCGGCGCCGGTACCTGGATGTGCTGATCGATCAGCCGGGCCTTGCCCATCGGGTGGTCGATGCAGGGCCAGAACAGGTCGCAGCCCTCGCCTTGCACGGCGCTGGCGATCCATGGCGCGCCATCGGCCGTGCTCGACCACACCATGCCGCCATCCCACGGTGCTTTCACGGCGACGTGCGGCACGCCGTGGTAGACGACGCGGATGGTGGTGCGCGCGCCTGCCGCGAGTGTGGCAGGCAAGGTCATGCTCAGGCGGCCGTCCGGGTTGGCATAGTCTTGCGGCCGCAGCGCCTTGCCGTCGATTTCAATGGCATCGACGGGCAGGTTGCGGTCCAGGTCCAGCGCGAAACGCGAGATCGGCTGCATGGTCAGGAAGGTCAGGCGCGCATCGCCGGCAATGCTGCGGCGGGCCGGGTCGATGCGCAGGGTCAGGTCGGCCTGTTCGAACACCACCGCCAATTGTTCCGGCGTGCGTTCGGCGCCTGAATTGAGGGTGTAGGCGGTGGGCGCGCGCGTGGCGCAGGCGCTGAGCAGCAAGCAGGACAGCAGCAGGGGAATGTGTTTCATGGCGAGCGCGCAAGTGAACGAAACACTGATTGTAGTGTGAAGTGACAACGTTGTCGTTTGGAAATTTCAAGGTGCCGATGGGGCAAGCGTGGCCCCGGTTGAGAAATGTCATGGGCTTCAAACGACGCTGACGTAATCTTGCTGAGCGGCCTTGAAGTGCCGCTAGGAAAGGAAGCGCCATGGACAGCGAACAGCCGGAAGTCGTGGAATGCAGGGGAATGGTGGCGCCGCCATTGCCTTCCCTGCCGCAATTGATCGCAGCGCTACCGCCAAAAGGCGCATGCTGGTACTGCGACAAGCCGCTCGATGCCGTGCGCCGTTTCTGTTGCAAGAGTTGTTGCGTGGCGTATGCGGAAGAGGCGCAGTACAACAGCTGAGTGCTAGCGGCGCCGCAGCAGTGCCGCCAAGGCGCCTTCGAAATCGAACTCGTGCGCGGCGGCTGCCACTTCCTGGTAGACGTTGACGCCCAGGCTGGCCGCGAGCAGGCTGGCCGAGTTTTCCAGGATATCGATGGCCGCGCCGTCGCCTTCGCGCAGGTGGCTGGCCAGGCGTGCCAGCAGCAGCTGGATGGCGGGTGCGGCCGGGTCGGGCGCCACGTCCTGCGCCGCCGTATGGGCCGCTTCCGGCGTGCCCAGCATGCTGCTGACCGCGCCGAGCAATTGATCCTGCGCCAGTTCCAGCTGCAGCATCTGCTGGGCCAGGTCGGGCGCCTGCGCACGCAGTGCCGATTCCAGGGTTTCCGCCAGGCTGTGCACGTGGCGCGCGCCGATCATGCCGGCGGCGCCTTTCAGGGTATGCGCCTTCAGGCGCGCGGAAGCGTAGTTGCCCGTGTCGAATTCGGCGCGGATCTGGCACGGCGTGGTGCCGTGGTCGTGCAGGAAGCGGCGCAGGATTTTCAGGTACAGGATGCGGTCGCCCATGATGCGGCCCAGTCCGTTCTCGACATCGAGAATACGGACCATGTCGGATGCCGCAACGGCGGCGTCATCATCGCAAGTGGCGTGTGGTTTCAGCATGCTGTACAGAGCGCCCCAAAACTTCTCAATTGCCGTAAAGCAGGAACAGCTATTCTACATCCAGTCATCCTCGACGCCGCGCCCGCTTGGCATGGCTAGCGCGTCGTGAATGACCAGCTGTGCGTGACGTCCGCGCCATTGACTTTGCCGATGAAACTCACGTCATAGCTGGTGTTCGCGTTCAAGGTCGCCAGCGGGATGATGGATGCGGCCGAGACCGGCGTATGCACATCGTTGCCGCTGGTGAGCAGGCGCACCGCCAGGTCCGTGGCGGCACCGCGCTGGCGCACGCTGAACGCCGTCACGCTGACGGGCGTGCCGTAGTTGGCATGCACGCTGATCGGGTAGCCGACCACGTCCTGGTTCGGCACGGGATCGGGCGATTCGTTATCGCTGGAAAAACTGACGGCCACCTTCTGCTGTCCGCTGAAAGGGTAGGTGACGATCTGTCCCGCCGGCAGCCCGGGGCCATAGTTGCGGTTGCCGGCCATGTCGGTGGTGAAATACGCATAGCCGGCGCCGCTCACGGCCGCGCCCGCACCACCTTCCTTGAACAGCGGCTCGAAAATGACGAAGCGGTGATAGATGGCCGTGACCAGCTCTTCGGCCAGGTAAAAGCCGGATGTGTTGCCCGCGCCGGCGATGACTTCGCCCTGCAGCGAGGTGACGACGTAGCCGGCCTTGGCCAAGCGGTCGCCCAGCTTGACGCCTGTAAAGCCGGGCTTGCCCTGCACCTGTTCGTGCGCCACCGTACTGTTGAGATTGAGATAGCTGGAATGGCCCAGGGCCGCGCTGTCGATCAGGCTATTGCGCACCATCGGCGACAGGCCGATCTGGCTGCGCCGGTAGTTGAACCAGTTAAAGCCATCGGTGGCAATATTGTTGCTGAGGACGGGAGCCCCCGGCTCCTGTGTCAGCTGTCCGGCCGGAGTCGAGGTGCTCAGCGACGTATTGCTGCCGCTATCGCCGCCGCCGCAGGCGCTCAGCAGTGCTGCACTCAGCAGGGCGGGTATCCAGTATTTCCAACGCAGTGACGAGGCAATCAAGTCGGCTCCTGTATAGGTAGGCGGACAGCGGTGGGGCCAGCGTGCTGTCCTGTAAAACGATTCTAAGGTATTTTGATACCGCGTAGCGCATCCATGAAAAGATATGTCGCGCTTGTGCGCGGACGGTGCCGCAGCTGCGCAGGGTAGAATGAGCGTAGCGCAGCGTTTTCCGCTGCATTGCCTTATTTCCGCTACTTTGATTGCCCATACATTTGAATACATTGCCCAAGTCGCGCCTGCAGCGCGCCAAATACGCCTTGCCCAGCATGGTGACTTTGCTTTCGATAGCATGCGGTTTTGCCAGCATCGTCATTTCCGTCGATAACGCCGCCGTGGGCGACGCGGATGCCTACCGCCTGGCGGCGGCGCTGCTGGTGCTGGCCGGCGTGTTCGACGCGCTCGACGGCTATGTCGCGCGCCTGACGAACACCAGTTCGCAGTTCGGCGTGCAGCTCGATTCCATCGCCGACGTGATGAATTTCGGCTGCGCCCCGGCCGTCCTGCTGTACTGCTACGGCTTCGTACAGATGGGCGTGCACGATCCGCTGCTGCTGCGCTTTGGCGGCATGGCCAGCTTCTTCTTTGTCGCGTGCGGCGCCATGCGCCTGGCGCGCTTCAATGTGAACGTGGGACGCACGGACCCCCTGTATTTCGTCGGCATGCCGATCACGGCAGGGGCTGCCTGCGTGGCGGCCGTCGTGGTGGCCTGGCCGGCGCCCATCGATTCCATGCTGCACAGCTATCTGCTGATGCTGCTGCTCGTGGGCGTGGGCAGCCTGATGGTGTCGACCTTGCGGTTCCCCAGCTCCAAGCAAAAGAAAAGCCTGGCCGCGCTGCTGGTGCTGATCGCGGCCATCGCCCTGCTCGTGTGGCTCAAGACCAGCTTCTTCGCGCTGTTCTTCGCCGTCTACATCGGCGCCACCCTGCTGCTCAACCTGGCGTGGTACCTGGGCTGGCGCGGCATTGCTTTACCTCAGGTTTTCAACGATCTGGATGAAATTGACTAAGCTACCTCGTGCCCGCGTGCGGCGCGCAAGATGGCGAACCAGTCGCTGCGGCTGAGTGTAAATTGCGTGCCTTCCACTGCCACGGCCACGGCCTCGATGCGGCCCGTGCCTGTCAGCGGCAGGGGGCGGCAAGGCAGTTGCATGATCCAGGCAAACACGACGCTGGCAAACGGACGCTGCAGCTGGTCAGCGATCTGCTTGATGACATTGCGCAAGTTCTCCACATTCGCATCGCCGCCCTGGAACAGCCGGCCGCCCGCCAGCGGCGACCAGATCATCGGCGCCACTTTCAGATCTTGCAAGCCGTCGAAGGTTTCATCGAACAGGGGCGCCACGTGCAGCGGCGAAAATTCCACTTGGTTCGTCACCAGCGGAAAGCGCCGGTGCAGGCACTCGAACTGGTGACGGCTGAAGTTCGATACGCCAAAGTGCAGCACCTTGCCCGTCTGTTGCAGCTGGGTGAAGGCACTGGCGATCTCGTCGAAATCCATCAGCGGATCGGGACGGTGGATCAGCAGCAAGTCCAGGCGGTCCGTATGCAGCTGGCGCAAGGTGTGCTCCACGGAACTGGTGATGTGCGCCGCGCTCGTGTCGTAATGCTGGATGGCATGGCCGGGACGGTGCGGCGACAGCAGCTTGATGCCGCACTTGCTGATCAGCTCCATCTTGTCGCGCAAGCCCGGCTGCAGGGCCAGCGCTTCGCCAAATAAACCTTCGGCGCTGTAATCGCCATAGATATCGGCATGATCGAAGCTCGACACGCCCAGCGCCAGGCATTGCTCGATGAAAGCCAGGCGCTGCTGCGCCGACATATTCCACTCGCCGATGCGCCACATGCCGGCGACGATGCGCGACAGTTCAGGACCGTTGCTGCTCAAACGGCTGCGCGGCGCTTGCAGGCTGGCGGGAAATACATGGCTCATGGGCTGGCTTTCTGATGGTGGAGGCGAAGGTGACGCCACGATTATAGCCAGCTACGCTACAGCATGCTGTGGAGAAAGCGGCGGCGGGACAGACGAAAAAAATGCCCGCAGCATCTGCGGGCATTTTTTATGGGGAATGCTAACTGCTTATTTCATCCACAGGCGCATCGAATCCCAGGCGCGGCCGAAGATCGTGGCCTGGTTGATGGTTTCCAGCGCCACGACAGGCAGTTCCAGCAGGACCTTGTCGTCGACCATCATTTTCAGCTTGCCGACCGGGGCGTTTTCAGCCAATGGCGCGACCAGCGGGTCCTTGCGTTCCAGCACAGGTTTCATCTTGGCAGCCGTGCCTTTCGGTACGGTGACGAGCACATCGCGGGCGAAACCGATTTTCACGGTGCCTTTCGAACCTTTCCACACTTCCGGCGTGGCCACTGCCTGACCCTTCGAGTACAGCTTGACCGTATCGAAGTTCTGAAAGCCCCAGTTCAGCAGCTTCTGGCTTTCCTGCGTGCGGGCCTGGTCCGACGAGGTGCCCAGCACCACGGAGATCAAACGGCGCTCGCCGGTGCCGCCTGGACGGCGGGCCGACGCGATCATGCAATAGCCGGCCGCTTCCGTGTGGCCCGTTTTCATGCCATCGACAGTTGGGTCCAGCCACAGCAGGCGGTTGCGGTTAGGCTGGGTGATCTTGTTGTACGTAAAGCTTTTGATGGAATCGATTTTGTAGAATTCCGGGTAGTCGGCGATCACGCGCTTGGCCAGCACGGACAAGTCTTGCGCCGTGGAATAGTTATCAGGACTAGGCAAGCCATGCGGATTGGCAAAACGCGTATTTTTCAGACCCATGCGCTGGGCTTCACGGTTCATCAGCACGACGAAAGTGCCTTCATCGCCGGCAACGGCTTCCGCCAGCGCCACGGCGGCGTCGTTACCCGATTGAATCATCAGGCCGTGCAGCAAGTCGTCGATCGAGACGGGGGTAGCGGGGTCGATGAACATCTTCGAGCTGCTCGAATCGACTTTCCATGCGCGCACGGACACGTTGACTTTTTGGTCCAGCGCCAGTTTCTTTTCGCGGATGGCGGCAAACGTCAGGTAAGCCGTCATGATTTTGGTCAACGAGGCCGGCTCGATGCGCGCGTCCGGATCTTGCGAAGCAATGATCTGGCCACTGGTGGCGTCAAGCAACAGCCAGGACTTGGCGGCGATGGTCGGGGCTGGAACGCTCTGGGCGTAGGCGGCGGAAAAGAAAAATACACTGGAGGCCAGTGCCGCTAAAAGTTTTTTCATGGAGGCTGGTCTGCGAGAAAAAGATGAAGGCTGAGGGCCATGCTGTTGCTGCTTGCATGGCCGCGTGGAAAAAACGGATCAATTATAGCCGTGGAGGCGCTAGTAAGCCCACACTTCAATGATCATCTGCTGCGATTGCGGGTTTGTCACCATGCCACAGGGCAATCACGAGGTTCTTGATGTGATTGAGCTTGCGGTGGAAAAAGTGGTCGGCGCCGGGGATCACGATCACGGGAATGTCTTGTGGACGGGCCCAGTCGAAGACGGCGGACAGGGGGATCGTGTCGTCCAGTTCGCCGTGGATCAAGATGGTGTCGGCGGGAATATCGGCCATGGCCCACTTGCCGGCCGCGCTGCCGATCAGTGCCAGGCGCTCGACGGGCGTGCCTGCGGCGGCCAGGCGTTCCTGCAGTTTCGATTGCACGAAGGTGCCGAACGAGAAACCGGACAAGGCCACGGGCAAGCCCGGATACAGGCCGCGCATGTGTTCATACAACAACTGCATGTCGTCCGTTTCGCCCACGCCATGGTCGTGCACACCTTCGGACGCACCGACGCCGCGGAAATTGATGCGCGCCACCACGTAACCGAGCGCGACAAACGCGCGCGCCAGGGTTTGCGTGACCTTGTTATCCATCGTGCCGCCGTACAGCGGATGCGGATGGGCAACGAGGGCGATGCCGCGCGGAGTGTCTGCCGGGAAATCGAGCAAGCCTTCCATGCTGCCTGCATGGCCGGCGAGGGTAAATTTTTCCGAGTTTCTGTTCATGATGCTCATACTGGTGGCGTAGGCTTAATTTGAAGTTAAAACGTTAAAATTAAATATGCGGCTCAGATTTTCAGGCGTTCGACGACCTTGCCGCCCACCAGGTGCGTATCGATGATTTCATCGATATCGCTGGTGTCGACGTAGGTGTACCAAGTCGCTTCCGGGTAGATGACCAGCAGCGGGCCTTCTTCGCAGCGGTCCATGCAGCCGGCCTGGTTGATGCGGATCTTGCCCGCGCCATTCATGTCGAGTTCCTTGATGCGGCGCTTGCAATGCTTTTGCGCCGCTTCCGCGCCATGGTCGCCGCAGCTGTTGCGGCCGTCTTCACGTTTGTTCATGCAGAAAAAAACGTGGCGTTCAAAATACGGTGCGTCGCTCATACTATGCTCCTGCGGAATCATCAATGCGCCATGATAACGCTTATGGGGGGTCTTCGCGACGCTGGCGCTGCACATCTTCCTGCCGGTTCAGGCGGTGCGAGGGCAGGCACAGGAACCACAGGGCCATGAAGGGCCACAGCAAAGCCAAAAATTGCGCCGCGCCATTGAAGTTGAGGAACTTTCCTTGAAACCAGCCTTGCAAGGTTGACATGAAGTATGGGTTGATCGGTGTCGTATTCACCATTACCAGGCTCAGCAGCAAGGTGGCGGCCGCGATGCGGCGCTGCGCCACGTGCGGCGCGAACGCCAGGCCGCCCAGCATGATCAGGCCGATCAAAAAGCCGCCCTGGGCGCCCGGCGTGATCCAGACGAAGGCATTTTCCGGTGAAAACAGCAGCGCGCTGGCCATCGAGCGCACGATCAAGGCGGCGGCGATCAGGGCCAGCATCAAGATGGTGCGCGGCGCGGCGCGGCGTAGCAGGCACAGCAAGGTCAGCACGGCGCCCGTCATGCCGCAAGCCGTGATGATGGTTTCCGAAAGCCAATATTGCTCGACCGTCAATACGACGTCGGGACGCAGATACGCGGCCAGATCGATGTCGATGCCCGCCAGCTGCGACAGCCAGTCCGACAGGATGGGCAGCAGCTGGCCCAGGCCGAACAGATAGCCTTGCGGATAGATTTGCGCCAGCGGCCACAGGGCCACGAGCACCAGGCCCTGGCTGGCGTGCTGGGCAAACCAGCGCTGGCGCAAGCGGAACAAATGACTTTGATCGAGCAGCTTGCGCGCCGTCAGGGCGCCGATGATGGAACCGATGCAGCAGCCGGCCGCATTCGTATAAAAGTCCAGGTTCGACGATACACGGCTGGGCAAATAGGTTTGCACGGCTTCCATGCTGCCTGAAATCAACATGCCGCACAGGCTGGCGACGATGACGGCAAAGAAACCGGTGATCCTCGGAAACAGCGAATACACGATCAGCGCGCCGAGCGGAATGTAGCCGACGACGTTGATGCCCACGTCAAAGCCCGTCCAGTAGCGGGGCATGCGCGTGTTTTCCAGGAACGTCAGCGGCGACAGGCCATTGCTGTGCCAGCCCGTGAACGGGAACCAGCTCGCGTACACGATCAGGAAGACGTAGGCGAGCAGGGTCGCGCGCGACACGGGCGAGGAACGGACGGACGGCAGCGGCGCCGCCGGGCTGACTGGGGATGCGGGGTCGGTCATTCTTTCGCGATATTCAGCGTGCCCAGCCAAGTGAGCAGGTCGGCGGCGATGGCGTCCGATGCCGCCGCCAGCGCCTGCGCGCCGCCTTGCGCATCGGCGCTGCCGGCGGGTCCGCTGCGGCTGAAGGTTTTCTGGTCGATCAGGCGGTGGCCGCGAAACAGCGAGGCGCGCAGCGACACATGGCCGCTGCTGTGCGTCTGCGTATCGAAGTTTTGCGAGAAATCATCGACGTCGATGCGCAGCAGGGGCATGCCGGCGGCCGCGTCCGTGGTCGACAGCACTTTCACGCCGCTTTGCGCCACACGGGTTTTCAGGCGCTGGCTCAGCAGTTGCAGCGGCGGCGTGTTCCAGCGGTTGTAGGCGTACGGACGCGATTGCTGCGCATCGGCGTACAGCAGCCGGTAATACATGCGCTGGCTGTCGAGCCAGGATGGGCCGTTGGCGTCGGCGATCACCAGCACGGGCACGGCCGGCGCAGCTGTTGCCGCTGCCAGCGGTGCGGCCGGGCCGAAATCATAGAAAGTGGGGACGGGGCTGCGGCTGGCGCAGCCGCCCAGCAGGAATGCGGCGGCCAGGATGAGTGCGCTGAGGTTGCGTGGGATAGGCATGCGGTGTTCTCCTTATTTGCCCGGTGCCGAAAAACCGGGCTCGCCCGGGCCGGGCGGAATGTCTGGGGCGCCGAACAAGATGCTCTGCGGCTGTTCATTGAGCGTGCTCATGGTGGTTTTCAGGGCGCGCATCGAGGAACGCGCTTCGCCGCTCAGCTCGATTACCTGTGGCAAGACTTCCAGCGACACGCCATTGGCCACCGTTTCCACCGAGCTGCCGACCCGGTCGACCGTGCCATTGACCTTGTCGAGCACGCCGCCTGGCGCCTGGATGTCGTTGCCCAGTTTTTTCCACGTGGCCGTCAAGTCCGATACGTTCTTGCTGGCCGTACTGACGGCCGTCAGGGTTTGCCGCGTCTGTTCCGTCAGTTGCGGCAATTGCGTCAGGGTCGGCTCGAGCTGCTGCGGAATGGCGCCAAAAGCCTTGGCGGCCTTGCCCACTTCCGTGAAAGCGCCCAGCATGGCCGCCTGATTGTCGGGGCTGAGCAGGTTGTTGACCTTGTTGGTGATCTGCTCGGCCTGGTCGAGGATGCGCTTGCCCCGTTTTTCCAGCTGATCGAGCAAGCCGGCGCGCAGGGGGATCAGCGACGGCTTGTCCTTGCTGGTGCCCAGCAACTTGGAACCGACGTGCTCGTCGTCGAGCTGGATGTAGGCGATGCCCGTCACGCCCTGGTAGCCGAGGGTGGCAAACGTGGTGTTGGTAACGGGGGTGTCGGGCGCCACGCTGATGTGCACGAGGATTTGCCCGGCCTTTTGCGTGTCGAAATCGATGGCGTCGACCTTGCCCACTTCCAGGCCCCGGTAGCGCACGGTGGCCTGCGGGTTCAGGCCCGGTACGGACAGGGTGGTGGCGAGCAGGTAAGGCACCCGTTCCACCCGGTCGCGGTTGAACCAGACGCCGAACAGGATAGCGGCCACCAGTAAGGTCAGTGTAAAAAATCCCGTCATCAGGGCATGTGATCTGTTTTCCATTACTTCTCCGCTTTCGTGTCTGTGCCGGCGTCGTCGCCTGGCTGCGTCGCCTTGCCCGCCACCGCCGCCTGTTTTTCATCGAGGACGGCCAGCGCGCGCTTGCCGCGGTCGCCAAGGAAAAATTGCTTGATGAACGGGTGGTCGACTTCGATCACCTCGCGCGTGGGGCCGATGGCGATCACGTGTTTTTCCGCCAGCACGGCGATGCGCGTGGACAGGGCGAACAAGGTGTCGAGGTCATGCGTGACCATCACCACCGTCAAGCCCAGCTCGCGGTGCAGCGACTGGATCAGGGCGACAAAACTTTCCGACAAATCCGGGTCCAGGCCCGCCGTCGGTTCGTCGAGGAACAGCAGCTTCGGTTCCAGCGCCAGGGCGCGGGCCAGGGCCACGCGCTTGATCATGCCGCCCGACAAGTCCGACGGCATCTTGAGTGCATGTTCCGGGCCCAGGCCCACCATATTCATCTTCAATAATACCGCGTCGTGCACCAGCGCTTCGGGCAGCACGCGCAATTCGCGCATGGGCTGGGCCACATTGTCGAACACGGTCAGTGCCGAATACAGTGCGCCTTGCTGGAACAGCATGCCCCAGTGGTTGCGCAACTGTTGCAGCTGGTCTGAACTTGCCTTGTTGATATCTTCGCCAAAGACTTTGACGCAGCCGCGCGCCGGATGTTCCAGGCCCAGCATCTGGCGCAGCAGCACCGTCTTGCCCGTGCCGGAGCCGCCCACGATGGAAAGGATCTCTCCCCGTTCGATTTCCAGGTTCAAGTCCTGGTGCACGACGGTGCGGCCGAACTTGGTCCACAGATTGGTGATGTCCACCACGGGCGCGTTGCCGTGCAGGTTGAACTGGCCTTCCTTGCCGGTGCCGCAGGCGATATTGGTGTCGTCCGCCATCAGTAGCCCACTCCATTGAAGACGATGGCGAACACGGCGTCGGCCAGGATCACGACGGTGATGGCCGTGACGACGGCGGTGGTGGTGCCGCGCCCCAGGCTTT
Organism: Janthinobacterium aestuarii; assembly: GCF_051380835.1. Classification (NCBI taxonomy): domain Bacteria; kingdom Pseudomonadati; phylum Pseudomonadota; class Betaproteobacteria; order Burkholderiales; family Oxalobacteraceae; genus Janthinobacterium; species Janthinobacterium aestuarii. The sequence goes on along the minus strand of NZ_JBNYXU010000012.1, from coordinate 12,960 downwards.
CCGTATTGGCCTTGATGCGCAGGCCGAAGTGGCACGAGACAAGCGCGATCAGCATGCCGAAAATTACGCCCTTGCCCAGGCCGATCATGTAGTTGGCCAGCGGCACGGCGTCGGGCAGCTTCTGGATGAAGTAGCGCGCCGACAGGTTCAGTTCCACCTTGGCCGCCACCATGCCGCCGATCAGCGCGGCCGTATCCGTCCAGATGACGAGCAGGGGCATGGAAATGGCCAGGGCCAGCACTTTCGGCATGATCAGGCGGAAACCGTGCGAAATGCCCATTACCAGCATGGCATCGAGCTCTTCCGTGACGCGCATGACGCCCAGCTGGGCCGTGATGGACGAGCCCGAGCGCCCGGCCACGAGGATGGCGGCCAATAAAGGCCCCAGTTCGCGGATGACGCTCATGCCCAGCAGGTTGACCAGGTAGATGTCGCCGCCAAACGCGCGCAGCTGTTGCGCGGACAGGTAGGACAGCACGACGCCGATCAGAAAGCCGACAAGGGCCGTGATGCCCAGCGCCTGGAAGCCCGCATGGAAGATATTGGCGGAAATTTCACGCCACGGCCCGCGCATCGGATGGCGCGCGAAGCGGCCGACATCCTGCGTCACCTGGCCCACGAGGGCGATAAACCCCTTCAAATGTTCGAAAAACAGCAGGATGGCCATGCCCAGCTTCATCACGGGCGTGAGGCGGTTGGCGCGCGAGGGCGGCGTTTCCAATGGTCCCGTCTCTTCGATGCGCCGGAAAAACTCTTCCTGCGACGGCGCCAGGGTCAGCTGCGCGGGGCGCTGCTTGCCCCAGGCATTCCAGAACAGCTGGGCGCCGATATGGTCCATGCTGTCGATGGCCGACAAATCCCATTGCACCTTGGCGTCGCCCTGCAAGGGCTTGAGCTGGGCGTCGATGGCCTTGATCGCATTGTCATGCGCGAGGGCGTGCACCTGCCAGGTGCCGCTGGCGGCCACGATGGCTCCCTGTTGGGGGCTGGTCTGGGAGAGGGTCAGTTTCGGCGATTGTACAGTCGGCATCGTGCCAGTTTAAGGGAGAATGGCGCAGACCGCCACCGCTGTTCAATCGCCGGCCTGTCAGGACGCCAGATGGCGCGCCTGCCGCTGGGGCAAGGCGACGTCCGGACGCACCTTGGCGCCGCCAGTACTCACTTCGGCTGGCTTGGTATGTGCGGCCGCTTGCGCGCCGCCCGCATAGTCGCTGGCTACGAGGGCGTTGGCCTCCAGCGCGCTCATGCCGCGCGTCTGCAGCCATTGCGCCACCAGCTTGGCCAGGCGTTCCATGGCGATGCGGTGGGTGGCGTCCGTGTGGGCATACAGCCAGTTCGAAAAATCCATGAAGTTTTCAAATGGCGCATCGCCGAGCATCCATTGCACTGTATTGGCGAAGCGGCCCGAGTTGGCGACCAGGTCCCAGTAGCGGGCGAAGCGCACGAGGCGCTGCATGCTCATGAAATCGAGCTGCTTGTTCGCCAGGATGGTGTACGGCGGGTGCGGGTCGAACACCATGCCATAGTTTTCCGTGTGGCGGATGATGGGCGTGCCGCGCAGCCGCTTTAATATGCCGAACTGGATTTCATGCGGTTTCAAGGCCACCAGTTTGTTGAAACCGGCCGCGAAGCTCGCTTCATCCTCGCCCGGCAAGCCGGCGATCAAGTCCACGTGCAAGTGGGCGTTCGACTCTTCGCACAGCCAGCGGATGTTGTCGGCCGCCTTTTGATTGTCCTGCTTGCGGCTGACCAGCGATTGCACGTCCGGATTGAAACTCTGGATGCCGATCTCGAACTGCAGCGCGCCGGGCGGGAATTTGCTGATGCCTTCTTTCAAGGCATCAGGCAAGTGGTCAGGCACCAGTTCGAAGTGGGCGTAGATCGGGTCGTCCGGATTCGCCTCGATCTTGTCCAGGAAGAACTGCATGATCCTCAGGCTGGTCTTGATATTCAGGTTGAACGTGCGGTCGACGAACTTGAACAGGCGCGCGCCGCGCGCATGCAATGACTCCATCTCGGCCAGGAAGTTCTCCAGCGCAAAGGGCCAGGCCGTCTTGTCCAGCGCCGACAGGCAGAATTCGCACTTGAACGGACAGCCGCGCGACGCTTCCACGTAAATCGTGCGGTGGCGGATATCGTCGTCTGTATACAAGGAGTAGGGCAGCTGCAGTTCCGCCAGCGGCGCTTGCACGCCCGCGTGGATCTTCATCAGCGGCTTCGGCCCGTTGAGGATCTCGCCGCATAGCTTGGGGAAGGTGACGTCGCCCCAGCCCGTGACCAGGTAGTCGGCCAGCTTGACGATCTCTTGCTCGCCCGCCTCATGCGACACTTCCGGCCCGCCCAGCACGATGATGACCTCGGGCGCCACGCGCTTGAGCATGGCCACCAGTTTCGTCGTTTCCTCGACGTTCCAGATATACACGCCAAAACCGATGATGCGCGGTTTGTTGATGAGGATGCGTTCGACCAGTTCCGTGGTTTTCGTGCCGATGACGAATTCCTGCAGCCGCGTCTGCGCTTGCAACGGCCCCATATTGGCCAGCAGATAGCGCAGTCCCAGCGAGGCGTGGGTGTAGCGGGCGTTCAGGGTGGAGAGCAGGATGGTCATGGGAGGCGATGAAAACGGCGAAACCGCTATTTTACGCTGTCGCATCAGCTGTGCGCTGCGGCAACAAATGCCATGTTACCATTTGTCAATAATTACTAACTTGTCAATGCTGTGGCAGGCTAAAAGGATACAAGGTGCTGGCGAAAAAAGTACTCAATAAAAAAGTCCTGCTCGGGACGCTTGCCGGCGTGGCCGTGGTAGCCGCCGCGCTGATCGGCTACCGGGTGTTTGGCTGGGGCGCGATGGGGCCGGTCAACGGCCTGAAGCTCGATTTATCCCGGCCCGATGCGCTGGTCCGCACGAAAAGCCTGTCGGCCTTGCCGCGCGACCTGCTGACGGTGCCGCTGGCGCGCGACGTGCTGCGCGAGGATTTCCTGTTCTATTACGAGCAGAGCGAGGATCGGCTGGGCCTGAAGGGCAGCCTGCGCCGCATCGCTTATGAGCATGAATTGGGCTGGGGCGACCAGCTGCTGCGCATGGTGCTGGACCAGCCGGCGGAAGTGGCCTTGTGGCGCGACGCCGATGGCTCGCTCAAGCATTTTGCCATTGCCGTGTCCCGCAGCCAGCTCACGCGGTTGCTGGAGGAAGCGGGCAAGATCGCCTTGAAAGATACGCAGATGCGCGTGGCCGGCAGCTTGCGCGTTGATGGCGGCCAGGTGCCCGTATATGCGCTGAACTATGCCTACCAGCGCACCTTGCTGTTTGCCGCGCATGGCCAGCGCCTGGTCATCCTGTCCCATCCCGGCATGCTGTATGGCGGCAGCGACGGCAAGCATGGCGATGGCACGGCCGAGAAAACCGTGGCCAGCCTGCTGGCGCCGGAGCCGGCCAAGCAGAACGTCTTTCATGCGCAATTCCACCTCGATCCAACCGCGCCCGAGGGCCACAGCATCGCCGTCAAGGCGGACTTCCTGTCCTTCGGCTACCAGCCTTTCTTTGGCGGGCTCGAAGCGCTGCGCTTCGATTTTCAACAGGGCGCCTGGCAATCGAAGGTGCTGCTCAATGCCGATAAACTGAAAAACGGCGGCTATGACAGCAGCGCTCTGTGGCCGCAACTGCCGCACAACCCGAGTGCCTGCTTCAGCGTGCCGGTGGACTGGACCGCGCTGCAGCCCGTGCTCAAGCGCCTGGGCAGCAAGACATCGGAGCCGGTGGTGCCGCTGGCCGGGCACTTGCAAGGCCCCGCCGCAGCCTGCTGGTATGGCACTTCGCGCCTGCATACGCCAGTTTTCGTTGCCACCCGCAGTGCGCAGGCCGGTGATGACGCTCTGTATGGCAGCCTGTTCGAGGCGGCCATCGGCGGCAAGGACCCCGTGCGCAAAACGACAGGTAAAGATGGTGCCACGCGTTGGGAGCGCAGCGTCGCCACAGCCTTGGGCCAGTCCACGCCGGCGCTGGCCGTGGCCGGCAATACCGTTGTCTTTTCCAGCGACGGCAAGCTGGTGGACCAGGTGCTGGCCGTGCGCCGCAAGCAGGCGCCGGCCGCCAGCGACCTGCTGCCCGATGGCGCGCGCACGATCGGCCTGATCGCGCCGGCGTCGCTGGCCCGGCTGATCCAGCTGGAAGCCTTCGATACCCTGCCTGCGAATAACGAACCGGTCTTGCGCGCGGCCGCCAACGAACACCTGGTGCCACGCCTGAACGCCTTGAAAAAATATCCGCCGCTGCGCATGGTGCTCAAGCGGCAGCCGGCCAGCGGCACGTCGTGGGAAACGCTGGAATGGCAAGAGGCTGGGCGATGACGCTGTGGCATAGGCGGCATGGACGCCGTGCCGCCTTGCGCTGGCTGGCGGCTTGCGCCGCCACCGTGGCAATGCCCGCCTGGGCCTTGCGCGCGGCTGCCGAGCCTCAGGTGCAGCTGTCGCAGGCGCAAAGCCGTGCCTTCCAGGCCTGGATGCTGCGCATCGTCAACGCGCAGATCGAACGGGGGCCGTCGCCGCGCTGGACGCACCGCGATTGCGCTGGCCTGGTGCGCTTTGCCGTCAATGAGGCGCTCACCGTGCATGACGCGAAGTGGCTGCATGCGAACGGCATCGCCAGCGACCGGCGCCTGCCGCCCGAGCTGGAACTGGATGCGAAGCAGGCCGCCTTGCGCAACCGCTGGGTGCAGACAGGCGGCAATGTCGGCCACTTCGTCACGGCGCTGGCGCTGGTGCAGCACAACAGCCGTTTCATCGCCCGCGAAATCAGCCAGGCGCTGCCCGGCGACCTGCTGTTTTTCGACCAGGGAGACGAACAGCACTTGATGGTCTGGATGGGAGCGCGCATCGCCTACCACACCGGTACCGTCACCCCCGACGACAATGGTCTGCGGACCGTCGATATCAAAGAACTCACGAGCTGGAAGGACACGCGGTGGCAACCTGTGGTCAACAATCCCAATTTCGCCGGTGTGTTCCGGCTGGCGTTCCTGTCATGAAGCTGTTATTCATGGGCCTGCTGGCGCTGCTCATGCTGGGCAGCGCCTCCGCGCAGCAGCGCGAGCCAAGTAACTACAGCACCTTCAAGGGCGAGCCGTTCTTCCTGCTGTCGGATGCCAGCTACGGCAGTCTTGATGAAGCGCGCGTGCGCCTCGAGGTACCGGGCCGCGACATGGGGCGCATGAACCTGGAAGCGTATTCGGGCGCCGACATCGTCGTCTACCGCGTGCCCGAACCGATGGAATTCCTGAAAAAGCAGCGCAATCTGCACCGTATCCAGGTCGAGGGCAATTACCAGGGCGAAGGCCTGGCCAACACCTTGAGCTTTTTGTGGGATAGCTGGTGGAAGCAGTCGCGCCTGGCCTGGCGCAAGCTGTTTTCCGGCGAAGCGCGCCTGGCCGTCACGAAGGAACAGCCGCAGTTGGCGACCAATGACGCGATCCGCCGGCGCACCGTGTTCGCCAACCACCCGCAGTACAAGCCGATCAAGGGCATGGAACTGGTCGACAGCTTCCGCTATCCGATCTGGCAAGCCAAGGCCATCGCGCCGCCCAAAGGCGTCAAGCTCGATGGCTCCAGCAGCGACTTCATCGTCGCCGGCGCCGGCAATGTGATGATCCCGCTGGGCAAACGCAAGCCTGGCCTGTACCTGGTCGAAGCGATCATCGGCGAACACCGCGCCACCACCCTGGTATTCGTGTCGGACACGGTGGCCGTGACCAAGGTGTCGTCCGGCCAGATGCTGGTATGGACGGCGCGGCGCGACAACAGCGCCGCCGTGGCTGGCGCTAGCGTGGCGTGGACGGACGGCACGGGTGTGCTGCAGTCGGCCACCACGGCTGCCGATGGTGTCGCCTCGCTCGAACGCGGCAGCCCGGAACACACGTATGTGCTGGGCCAGGACCGCGCCGGCGGCGTGTTCGTGTCCGAGAACTTTTACTATGACAGCGAGATCTATAACACCAAGATCTATGCCGTGACGGACCGACCCCTGTACCGGCCCGGCGATGAAGTCAACGTCAAGTTTTTGGGCCGCGAATTTACCTCCGCGCGCAACTCGCAGGCAGCAAGCGCGGCGCCGGTCAGCCTGACCGTGCTCAATCCGAACGGCACGCCGCTGCTGACGCAAACGCTGCAGCTGTCCGGCGACACGGGTGCCGACACGCGCTTCCGCCTGCCCACGGAAGCCACCGCCGGCGGCTATGAACTGCGCTTCAACTACAAGGATGGCGTGTATGGCGCGGCCTTCCGCGTGGCTGAATACGTCAAGCCGCACTTTGAAATCAACGTCCAGCCATCGAAGCCGGAATTCAAGACGGGCGAGGCGGTCAAGGGCAGCATCGCACTGCGCTACCCCGATGGCAAACCCGTGAAAAACGCGAAGATGACCCTGTCCTTGCGTGGCCAGCAAAACACCATGGTCGAAGGCGAGCTGCGTTACAGTGGCCTGTTCCCCGTGGTCCTGAAAACCGAGGAAGTGACGAGCGACGGCAGCGGCAATGTGGACTTCAGCTTGCCGCCCGCCGCCGATCCCTCGCGCTACATCTTGACCGTGCTGGCGACCGATGGCGCGGCCTACCGCGTCAAGGCGACGCGCGAGCTGATGATAGAACGCTCGAGCAGCAGCTACCAGTTGAAGGCGACGCGCCAGTTTTCCGACCCTGGCCAGGCCGTGCATTTTGACTTGCTGGCCGATGGCCAGGGCGCGGCCAAGCCCGTGCGCTGGGAGATGGTGCAGCTGGAAAAACAGAGCACGACCGACGGCGCGTTCGATCCAAATGCCAAGGGCTGGGACGTGACGTTCCCCGCCTCCGGCTCGTATCAGCTGGCGCTGCGCGACGAACGCGGCAACCTGCTGGCCGCCGCCAGCCACTGGGTCGCCGGCGATGGAATCCAGACCACGCCGGGCAGCATCGAGATCGTGCTGGACCGCGCCCGCTATCGTCCGGGCGACACGGCCGAAGCCTTGATCACGTTCTCCGACAAGGTCGACCAGGCGCTGTTGACGCTCGAGCGCGACAAGGTGGAACACCATGGCTTGATGGCCGGCGCCGCTGACTGGTACCAGGCGAAGCGCGTGGCGCCGCGGCAGTGGAGAGTGCGCATCCCGGTAAAAGAAGAGCATGGCCCGAACATGACGTTCTCGGTGGCGTACACGCGCAATGGCGACTTTGTCTTCGAGAACGCCGGCCTGCAAGTGATCGAGCCGCGCATCGCGCTGCAATTCAAGAGCGACAAGGAGGTCTACCAGCCTGGCGAGAAGGTCACGCTGGATGTGAAGGCTACCCTCGATGGCAAGCCCTTGAGCACCATGGTGGCGCTGGGCGTGGTCGATGAAATGATCTATGTGCTGCAGCCGGAAATCGCGCCCGATATCGGTGACTTCTTCTACCATCCGCGCCGCAACAACGTGCGCACCACGGCCAGCCTGTCCTTCATCAGTTACGACATGGCCCAGGGCCGCACCGCCGGCGCGCCGGCGCGCCACAACTACAACGAGCGTGGCGTCAAGGTGCTCGAGCGTCCACGCCGCGACAATATCGACACGGCCTACTGGGCGCCATCGCTGAAGACCGATGCGAATGGCAATGCGCGCGTGAGTTTTACCATGCCCGACGCGCTGACCCGCTGGAGGATCACGGGCCGCGCGATGGATGAACAGGGGCGCGTCGGCCAGCGCACCGCCTATCTGCGCTCCGATAAAAACTTCTATGCCAAGTGGACGGCGCCCGACTGGATGCGCGTCGGCGATGCGCCGCATGCCTCGGTGGCCGTGTTCAACCAGACGGGCAAGGAGCAGGCGCTCGACGTCGTTCTCTCCGGCGGGGCGCAGCCGAAGACGGAAAAGCTGTCCGCCAAACCGGGTGTCAATTACGTCGAATTCCCGCTCGCCGCTGGCGCTGCCGGGCTGCTGCGCCTGGAGCTGAAACAGAATGGCAAACTGGTCGACGCGCTCGACACGGCCATGCAAACCTTGCCCGCCGCCTGGAGCAGCCCGCGCTCGCTGGTGCTGCCGCTCGATGGCGCCACCGCTGATATTCCACTCAAGCTGCCGGCGGACGCGCGCAATATCCGCGTTTCGTTCGCTCAAGGAGCAGCCAGTCAGTTCGCGCGCATTGCCGACGACCTGATCGACTATCCGTATGGCTGCGTCGAGCAGACGGCCAGCCGTTTGATTCCGCTGGCGCTGGCCACGCAAAGCCTGGGGTCGGACGCCGGCGCGGCAAGCGAACGCCTGCAAACGCTGCTGACGGCGCAGCGCCTGCGCCTGGTCTCGATGGCCGGCCCGAACGCCGTCTTCGGCTGGTGGGGCAACGCCACGGCCGGCAATGCCTTGATGACGGCGTACGCCTATTACGCCGACTGGTACGCGGCACGCGCGCTGCACATCGAGCTGCCGTCCGAGCACTGGAACAAACTGCTGGCCGTCTACAGCGAACATGGTTTGAAGGATGCGATGGGCGACCGCGCGCTGGTGCTGTGGATGGCGCGCGAGATGGGCCTGCCCACGCAGACCTTGGCGGCCGGCCTGGTGGAGGACAGCGCCATCGCCGTCCTGGGCGGCAAGCCGCGCCAACCTGGCGACACGAGCAGCATGCTGCTGGGCGGAGCTCTTGATCGCGAAGCGCAAGCGATGTCGTTGGGCTTGGTGGCGCTGGTCGCCGCCCAGAATGGCATCGCCCTGCCGCATTCGCTGCAGCTGCAAGTGGCCAGCTCGTGGCAGGTGCTGCGCGAGTCCAAAGCGCCGGTGGCGCAGGCCCTGCTGATGCTGGCCGGCGAAGTACCGACTACCCAGGCCGAGGCGGTGCTGACCGGCGTGCGCGCCGAGATGCCGACCCTGGACCGCGCAATGACCTTGATGTGGGTGCAAAAGAAGCAGGGCGGCGCATCGTTCGGCAAGGGACCGGCCGTCGCGCTGGACGGCGCCTGGCAAAAGCGCGACAGCCGCAGCGGCCAGCCGCTCTGGCGCTGGAGCGACACCAAGAGTATTCCCGATAAATTGCGTCTCGCCGCACCGGCGCCGGCCGGCACGGTGGCCGTGCTGCAGTACGACAGCCACGCGGCCGAAGCGCAAACCTTGCCGGTCGCCGTCGAGCGTCGCATCCTGCGCATGAAGGCGGGCAAGGGCGGCTACACGACGGAGCTGGTCAAGCCGGGCGAAGCGCTCAGCACGGACGCGCTGTATCTTGATGAAATTACCTTGAAAGCAGCGCCGGGTGCGAAGCACCGTTTTGGCTTGCTGGAAGTGGCGCTGCCGCCCGGTGCCATGGTCGAATCGACTACCTGGGGCATGGTCATGGCGGGCGACAAGCCGGCCGCGCTGGAACGCGCGCGCCACACGGAGCGCCGCGACGGCTACGCTGTACCGATCGAGCCGATGGAAGGTGACGTGACCGTGCGCCACTTGCTGCGCTTTGCGCAGAAGGGCAATTATGTGCTGCCGCCGGCGCGCTTTTACCGCATGTACCAGCCGGAGCAGAAAGCCTTCGAAGGCGGCGGCAAGACCACGCGCGCGCTGAAGGTCGAGTGATGGGCTTTGCACGTCCGGCATTGATGCTTGCCACGCTGCTGGCCACACCCGCTTTTTCAGCCTCGTTGGATGTGGCCTGGTGGCGCGACGGCAAAATCGAAGTGCGGCAGCTGCGCCAGGGCGGTGCGGCGCCACCGCCGTTCGACGGTGCGCGGCAAGTCCCGCTGGCCAGCCTGTGGAAGCTGTTCGTGTATGTCTACGCGACGGATAACAAGGTGGCGATGCCGGATTACCGCTGCGGCGGCCGCGATCCGGAAGAAGTGTATTGCTGCGATGCGGGCCAGAGCATCGGCCACGACGCGGCACTGGCGCAATCGTGCGGCCCATTTTTCTCGCCCAGGCGCCTGATGATCACGGCCACGCCGTGGCGCAAATACTGGACCGGCCGCCTGGGTAGCGCGCCCGCAGGCGACTTTGCCTGGCTGTCCGACCCTGCGCAACTGGCGCCGGCGCGCACGATACGCCTGGATAGCCTGCTGCGCGCGCTCGACAGCATTCCAGCCGCCAGCCGCGTGGACGCCGAAGCGGCGCTGCTGCGCGTGGTGCTCGATGGACGCGGCGCCGGCACTGCCCGCTGGTTCGGCAGCCAGTTGCGCGTCAAAACGTATTCCTGGCACGAGCGGAGGCGGGCAGACGAACGTATCGGCGGCGCGGCCGGCTGGCTGGCCGACGGCACACCGATCTGGTTTGGCGGCGCGGGCGGCAGCAGCAATGTGTTCGAGCAGTGGGCGCCCAGGCTGGCCGCCAGTCTGCCGCCAGTGGGTGCGGCAGACGACGGCGGTTGCGTGGTGGTCGATTATTTCAAGCGCTATCCGATCCGTGCCGTGCGCGGCGAACGTGGCGTAGCCATACCGGGGCCTCTCAATGGCCGCTACCATGTGCAATTCGACAATGGCCAGAACCTGGCCTTGCGCAGCACCGGCGAGCTGATGCTGCTGCAAGAGAAGGGCGGCAGTCCGCAATTGCGCGGCCGCTTCGGCGTCAATGAATATGTGGCGCGCGTGCTTGACCGCGAAGCGAACGCCAACGAGCCGGAAGCGGCCAAGGCGCTGGCGATTGCCGCGCGCACGTATCTGCAGCAGAACGCGGTGACGGTGGCGGGCTGCCAGCAGATCGCCGACAGCAGCGCTACCCAGCGTGTCAGTCCCAGCCCCGCCACGCCGGCGGCGCTGGCGATTGCGCGCTGGACTGACCAATTGATCGTCGATGGCGTCACCGTGCGCTATCACAGTAATCTGCCGTCCGAGGGCACGATGGCTTGGAGCGAGGCGGTGCGCCAGGCCAAACAAGGTAAGCACTATGATGAATTGCTGGCGGCGGCTTATCCCGGCGGCGCGCTGAGTACCTTTGGCAATACCGGCGCGCGTTGCCGTCGCCTGGCGCAGAACGAGGATTGGCTGGCGCGGTCCGTGCCGCGCTGGCAGCGTGTGCTGCTGCGCGAGGCCGGCTACGAGGCGCCGCCGCAAGCGCCACTGGTCTGCGCCTTGCAGAGCGGCGCGCCGTATTCGGAACAGTCGCGCAACCGCATCTTCATGCGGCCGCTGGCCACGCGCGAAGACCGCATTACTTTGGCCCATGAATATTTACACCTTGGCCTACGCCGTCATCCGCGTGGCCAGGACGAAGAATATGTCGAGCGGCTGGCCCGCCGGCTCGTCGACCTTAACCTGGAGGCACTGTGAGTTCCCCTATCCGCTACTGGATTCCGTTATTGCTATTGCCACTCTGGGCGCAAGCCCAGGTCACCATCGATGCGCCGAAGAGCGGCTGGCGCAATTCGGCCGGCGCGCGCGAGGACTATACGCAAGCGGTCAATTACCCCGCCGCGTCGGTCAACCTGCAGCCGGGGCAGGCTGAAACGGCGCAGATACGCGGGCGTATCGCGGGCGCCGTCAAGGGTAAACCCGCCACCTTGGTGGTCAATGGCGTGGCCATGCCGATGGAGGTGGGTGAGGACGGCAGCTACGGCCGTCCCTATGGCTTCGGCAGCGGCTCGAACAGCGTGGAAGTGCGCTCGCCCGATGGCAGAAGCCGCGCGCGCACCCAGTTTGTCGACAGCTACCAGGGCAAGACCCAGGCACGCTTGCGCATAGTGCTGTCGTGGGACAGCGCCGGCACCGACCTCGATCTGCACGTGGTCACGCCGGACGGTGGCCACGCCTGGTATGGCAATCGCGTATTAAAAGACGGCGGCGCGCTGGACGTTGACGTGACGACCGGCTATGGCCCGGAAATCTTTTCCAGCGCCGCGCCCGTGAAGGGCAACTATCACGCCTACGTCAATTACTACGGCAGCGGCGAGAACAGCGCCATGCTGACCGTCGCGCGCATATCGATCATCACCAATGAAGGCACGCCGCGCGAAAAGCTGCAGAGCTTCCAGGTGCCGATGCGGGCCGCCGGCGAGCTGACCCTGGTGAAATCGTTCGTCTTGCCATAAATGGCTCTTGCGTCGCCGTGGCGCCTTGGCTATAATTCGCCCCCTCGCTGAACGACGCATGCAAATGCAGAGTAAAGCAGGGTGAAAAAAGAAGGTTGACGAAATGCTGAAAACGCTTCATACTCTTCCTTCTTCGCAGCTGACAAACACAACGCTTTGTCGATAGCGCGAAAGCAGTAACCGAATACAGTTCTTTAACAATTAACAGTCGATAAGTGTGGGCATTTGATGTAGTGCAGCGATGATCTTCGGATTGTCGTAAAACTTAAAATATCAAATGTTCACAAGAAATAATGAAATAGGCGCTACGAAAGTAGTGGCCTGTCAGTTTTTTGAGTGAGCGACCCGTCAGCAATGACGGTGCCGGTAAAACGGCAAAGTAACAGAGATTAAACTGAAGAGTTTGATCCTGGCTCAGATTGAACGCTGGCGGCATGCCTTACACATGCAAGTCGAACGGCAGCACGGAGCTTGCTCTGGTGGCGAGTGGCGAACGGGTGAGTAATATATCGGAACGTACCCTGGAGTGGGGGATAACGTAGCGAAAGTTACGCTAATACCGCATACGATCTAAGGATGAAAGTGGGGGATCGCAAGACCTCATGCTCGTGGAGCGGCCGATATCTGATTAGCTAGTTGGTAGGGTAAAAGCCTACCAAGGCATCGATCAGTAGCTGGTCTGAGAGGACGACCAGCCACACTGGAACTGAGACACGGTCCAGACTCCTACGGGAGGCAGCAGTGGGGAATTTTGGACAATGGGCGAAAGCCTGATCCAGCAATGCCGCGTGAGTGAAGAAGGCCTTCGGGTTGTAAAGCTCTTTTGTCAGGGAAGAAACGGTGAGAGCTAATATCTCTTGCTAATGACGGTACCTGAAGAATAAGCACCGGCTAACTACGTGCCAGCAGCCGCGGTAATACGTAGGGTGCAAGCGTTAATCGGAATTACTGGGCGTAAAGC
>NZ_JBNYXU010000011.1:0-252907 GCF_051380835.1 Janthinobacterium aestuarii | reverse complement strand
GATGACCATAGCAAGTTGGTCCCACCCCTTCCCATCCCGAACAGGACCGTGAAACAACTTTGCGCCGATGATAGTGCTGCAACCAGTGTGAAAGTAGGTTATCGTCAGGCTTGTTATTCGCAGTAGAGAGAAACCCGTCAAGCAATTGGCGGGTTTTTTTTCGTCTGAGGGTTTATGGGGCGCGGGTGGTGTCGGCTTACGCGCTGCGCGCTAAGCCGACCTACGGTCAGACCCCCTCGCCCGTTAGTTATGCACTTTGCGTTTGCGGCATGGAGGGTCTGACTCCGGCTGTTCAACAGACGAAAAAAAGGCAGCGCTACGCGCTGCCTTTGTCATTTATCACCTTCATTAAAAGTGATAAGCGACTTTGACGTTCATGTAATTGACGCCGCTATTTGGTTTCTTGTAGCCGCCGTTCGAGAAATGCTGGATCTTCGCAGCGACTTCCCATTTGTTATTGAAGACATAGCCGACGCCGATATGGTCGCCGAACTGGAAGTGGGTCGACAGGCGGTCATCGTCGTTGTTGTACAGTTTCGACAGCATGTGCACGCCGATGCCGGCTTCCGCATAAAAACCTAGCTTGTTCGTGTTTTCAAAACGGAACACGGGAGTAAAGCCCAGGTCCCACAGTTTTTGGTGCTGTCCTGGGACATTCTGATAGCTCTTGGCATCCCAGCCGCCGATGCTGGCATCCCAGTAACCGCTCAGCTGCGTGCCATTCGATACAAACCAGGCTTTATCCCAGTTCGAGGTCACGCCAGCGCGTACCATTTGTACCTTCACGCCCTTGGCATATTCGCCGTAGACGGAGTCGATCAGTTTGTCGTCGGCGGCAAAGCCGGCGTTAGCCGCCATCAGCGCGGCAACGGCGGCGATGGATTTGAGGAGATTCTTCTTGAAGGACATAGAGACTTTCATCGTAAAATTGGCCGTCAGGCTTGTCTTGTTTGCGCAGGCACCTAAAGTAACCCCCCAATAAATTATTGTGATTTCTGACTTTCATAACCGGCGCTCTGCGGCGTTGCTCACTGCTCGCAGTGCTCGCACTGCGTCGCAGCGAGCGCCTTGCATAGCATCCGGTTCTGTTCGTCATAAATTCACACTAATTTCCCGAGGATTACTTAGTTTTGCACACTACTCCCGCCACCTGTTTGATCTCAGAGGTTGAATTGACATTGTCTACAAAAATCGCATTTCTCGGTATTGGCCTGATGGGAGGGCCGATGGTTCGGTGCCTGCTGCGCGCTAGATATTCTGTCACAATTTGGAATCGCACGCACAGCAAGGCCCAAGTCCTGCGTGCGGCAGGGGCGCAGCCCGCCGTTTCCGTGGCTGAGGCGGTCAGCGGCGCGGACGTGGTCATCTCGATGCTGGAAGCCGGTCCCATCGTGGCGCAAGTGCTGCAAGAGGCGCTGCCGGCCTTGTCCACTGGTGCGCTCTGGGTCGACATGAGTTCCACCAAGCAATCGGAAGCCCAGCAATTTCATGCCATTTTGCACGCTGCGGGGCACGGCTTCATCGATGCGCCCGTGTCGGGTGGCGTTGGCGGCGCACAGGCGGGCACCCTGGCCATCATGGCAGGCGCCAGCGCCAGCGATTACACGAAGGTTGAAACGATTCTGTCGGCCATGGGCCGCCCGACTCTGGTGGGCCCGGCCGGCAGCGGTCAAGTAGCCAAGCTGTGCAATCAGCTGATCGTCGGTGCGACATTGACGATCGTGGCAGAAGCGCTGTTGCTGGCCCAGGCGGCGGGCGCCGATGCGAGCGCCGTGCGGGCGGCCATTCGTGGCGGTTTTGCAGAGAGCAAGATTCTGGAGGTGCATGGCCAGCGCATGCTGGAGCGTAATTTTGTTGCCGGTGGCCAGGTGAAGAGCCAGATCAAGGATATGCACAACATTCTCGCGGCGGCCGAAGCGGCCCACGTCACCTTGCCGGTGACGCAACTGGTGACGCAGCGCTATGAAACCCTGGCCACCAGCCACCCGACGGCCGATCACGCGGCGGCCTTGCTGGCCCTGGAAGCGTTGAATCCGGGCCAGCGTCTGGGCGCCGGTCCGGATCAGCTGAGCTGATTCAAGCGATGGGCAGGCTCGCTTCGGCCAGCTTGACCCAGAAACTGGCGCCGATCGGCAACAGATTGTCGTTGAAGTCGTAGCTGCCATTGTGCAAGACGCACGGACCCAGGCCGTGGCCGCCATCGCGGTGCTCGCCATCACCATTGCCGATGAAGATGTAGCAGCCGGCCTTTTCTTGCAGGAAGAAGGCGAAATCTTCGGCGCCCATGGTCGGCTCGACATTTGCGTTGACCTTGTCCGCGCCCACCACGCTTTTCATGACTTCGACGGCAAACGCCGTTTCTTTCGGGTGGTTGACCAGCGGCGGATAGTTGCGCTTGAAGTGGAAATCGACTTCGGCGCCAAAGGCGGCGGCCGTGTGCACGGCGATCTCGCGCATGCGCTCTTCGATCAAGTCCAGCACGGGCTTGGTGAAAGTGCGCACGGTGCCGACCAGGCTGGCGTCATCGGGAATCACATTGGTGGCGCTGCCTGCATGGATTTGCGTGATCGACAGCACGGCCGTGTCGAGCGGACTCTTGTTGCGCGTGATGACGGTTTGCCAGCTTTGCGCGATTTGCACGGCCACCATGACGGGGTCGATGCCTTTGTGAGGCTGGGCCGCGTGGGCGCCCTTGCCTTTGACGGTGACGTGGAATTCATTGCTGGACGCCATCATGGGCCCTTCCACCACGCTCAGGGTACCCGTTTCGGCGCCTGGCCAGTTGTGCATGCCGTAGATGGCATCCATGGGAAAGCGCGTAAACAAGCCGTCTTCGATCATTTCGCGCGCGCCGGCGCCGCCTTCCTCGGCCGGCTGGAAGACCAGATACACGGTGCCGTCGAAATGGCGGTGTTGTGCCAGATAATGGGCGGCGCCCAGCAGCATCGCCGTATGGCCATCGTGGCCGCAGGCGTGCATCTTGCCCGGGTGGCGTGAAGCATGCTCGAAGGTATTCATTTCCTGCATCGGCAAGGCATCCATGTCGGCGCGCAGGCCGATGGCCCGTGTCGACGTGCCATTTTTGATGATACCGACCACGCCAGTGCGGCCCAGGCCGCGCACCACGGGGATGCCCCATTCCGTCAGCTTGGCGGCGACCACGTCCGAGGTGCGCTGTTCTTCGTAGCACAGCTCGGGATGCGCGTGCAGGTCGCGGCGGATACCTTGCAGCTCGGATTGAAACGCCAAGATCGGATCAACTAGTTTCATGGGACTCTCCTGTGGATGCTGGCACGCAGCAATGTATGGCGCGCCGAACCGCGCTTGCTTGATCGAAAACAGGCGCGGCTAATAGTGCATTGTAGCCCTTGTTTGCCGGGTAAATCCAGCGCACGGACGTGCTTGCCACGGCGCCAACAGCAAGCGCGCGGAATGGTTTACAGTATCGCCTTCCCCCAACGTTTTTGGATTGCCCCATGACCACCACCCAAGTGCGCGCCGCCTGCCCGCTCGACTGCCCCGATACCTGCGCCTTGCTGGTCACCGTGACCGATGGGGTGGCCACGGCCGTCAAGGGCGATCCTGACCATCCGACCACGGCTGGCGTGCTGTGCACGAAGGTATCGCGCTTCACGGAGCGCACCTACCATGCGGACCGCCTGCTGTATCCGCTGCGCCGCGTGGGAAAAAAGGGCGAAGGCAAGTTCGAGCGCATCAGCTGGGAAGAAGCGCTGCAGACCATCGCCGCCCGCTTGAAACCGATCGCCGCGCGCGATCCGCAGGCGATCTTGCCGTACAGCTACTGCGGCACCATGGGCCTGGTGCAAGGAGAATCGATGTCCTCGCGCTTCTTCAACCAGCTCGGCGCGTCCCTGCTGGACCGCACCATCTGCGCCTCGGCCGGCGCCACGGGCTACCGCTACACGGTGGGCGCCAGCATCGGCACGGACATGGAGCAGTTCCAGAACGCGAAATTGATCATCATCTGGGGCGGCAACCCGATCGCCTCGAACCTGCACTTCTGGATGCGCGCGCAAGAGGCCAAGCGCAATGGCGCGACCCTGATTGCCATCGATCCCTACCGCTCGCTGACGGCCGAAAAATGCCACCAGCATATCGCCTTGCTGCCGGGTACCGATGCGGCCCTGGCGCTGGGCTTGATGCATGTGCTGATCACGGAAGACTTGGTCGACCACGACTATATCGCGCAGTACACCATCGGCTATGCTGAACTGAAACAGCGGGCCCTGGAATGGCCGCCCGAGCGCGTGGCCGGGGTGTGCGGCATCACGGCTACGGAAGTGCTGGAACTGGCGCGCCTGTACGGCCAGGCATGCCGCTCTGGCGAGGGCGCCGCCATCCGTGCCAACTACGGCGTGCAGCGCGTGCATGGCGGCGGCATGGCCGTGCGTAATATCGCCTGCCTGCCTGCGCTGACGGGCGCCTGGCGCCATCCGGCCGGCGGCATGCAGCTGTCGAGCTCGGGTTCCTTCCCCGTCAACCGCAAAGCCCTGCAGCGTCCGGATTTGCTCAAAGGCACGCCGCGTACCATCAACATGAGCACCATCGGCGACGATTTATTGAAAGAAAGTTCCGCCGAGTTCGGCCCGCAAGTCGAGGCCGTGATCGTCTACAACTCGAACCCGCTGGCCGTGGCACCCGACTCATCGAAAGTAGCGCAGGGTTTCGCCCGCGAAGACTTGTTTACGGTCGTGCTCGAGCATTTCCAGACCGATACCGTCGATTACGCCGACATCGTGTTGCCCGCCACCACGCAGCTGGAACATGTCGATGCGCACTCCACCTACGGCCACCTGTACATGATGGCGAATAACGCGGCCGTGGCGCCGCTGGGCGAAGCGAAGGCGAATACGGAAATCTTCCGCCTGCTGGCGCAGCACATGGGCTTTGATGACCCGTGCTTCCAGGAAAGCGACGACGCGCTGGCGGCCAAGGCGTTCGATACGAGCGATGCGCGCGCCGTGCATTTCGATTGGGAATCGCTGAAACGCACGGGCTGGCAAAAGCTGGCCATGGCCGAGGCGCCATTTGCCACAGGCGGTTTCCCCACGCCATCGGGCAAGTGCGAGTTGTATTCCAGCGCCATGGCGCAGGCGGGACTCGATCCCTTGCCGGCGTACATCGCGCCGCACGAATCGCTGGCCAGCAATCCCGGGCTGGCGGCCCGTTATCCGCTGGCCATGATTTCTCCGCCGGCACGCAACTTCCTCAACTCCACCTTTGTGAACGTGAAAAGCTTGCGCGCGGCCGAAGGCGAGCCGCACCTCGATATCCACCCTGACGACTGCGCCGCGCGCGGCATCGCGGCTGGCGACATGGTGCGCATCTTCAACGACCGCGGCAGCTTCGTTGCCAAGGCCAGGGTGACGGACAAGGCGAGACGCGGCCTGGTGGTGGGCTTGTCCGTATGGTGGAAGAAACTGGCCAGCGACGGCAAGAACGCCAATGAAGTGACGAGCCAGCGCTTGACGGACATGGGCCGCGCGCCGACCTTCTACGATACGCTGGTCGAAGTGGAAAAGGCTGGCTGACCATGGCGCGCTGGCCGGCCCGCTTGCTTGTCGGCATGCTGTGCCTGTCGCTGGGCGGCTGCACGCAGCTGCGTTACTACACGCAGGCGGCGCAGGGACAATATGCGCTGTGGTCAGGCGCGCGCCCCATCGGCGACTGGCTCGATGACCCGGCCACCGAACCGCGCCTGAAAGTGCGCCTGGCCAAGGCGCAGCAGATTCGCCGCTTTGCCGTCAGCGAGCTGGATTTGCCCGACAATGGCAGCTACAAGAACTACGCCTCGCTGCGGCGCCCCTTCGTGCTGTGGAACGTGGTGGCCACGCCGGAACTGTCGCTGCAGCCGCTGCAATGGTGTTTTCCCATCGCCGGCTGCGTCAATTACCGCGGTTATTACAGCAAGGAGGAGGCGCTCGCGTATGCCGACGAGTTGCGGACCCAGCATTACGACGTGCAGGTGGGCGGCGTGCCCGCGTATTCGACCCTGGGCTGGTTCGACGATCCCTTGCTGTCGACCTTTATCAATTACAACGATGCGGAACTGGCGCGCCTGATTTTTCATGAACTGGCGCACCAGGTGGTGTACGTGCCCGGCGATTCGGCCTTCAACGAGTCGTTTGCCAGTGCCGTGGAAGAGGCGGGCGTGCAGCACTGGCTGGCGCGCGAGGGCAATGACGCGATGCGCGCCGCGTACGCCCAGTATGCGGCGCGGCGCCAGGATTTCCTGGCCCTGCTGCTGACATACCGGGGCGAACTGGAAGCCGTGTATGCGAGCGATGCCAGCGATGCGGACAAGCGTGCGCGCAAGGCGCAAGTGTTTGCGGCATTGCAAGACGCGTATCAGGTGCTGAAGAAAAACTGGGGTGGCTTTGCCGGTTACGACCGCTGGTTCGAGCAGCCGTTGAGCAATGCGCACCTGGCTTCCGTGTCTACCTACAATGAATTTTTGCCTGCCTTCAAAAAATTGCTGGAAGAAAAAAAGAACTTTCGTGCTTTTTATGCTGCAGTGCACACAATGGCCCAGATGAACAAGCCTGAGCGCAGGCTTGCGCTGGAACAATTGTCCAGCCCCTGACCCGTAAAGATTGTCCCGTACGCCGAGCCAGACGATCCTGCAACAGTGTATTTATCATGTTGCGTTGCAGCATAAAATACCCCTAGAGTTGCCGCTCGAATACTGTTGAAAGCGCTTGCATGGAAGCGCGGCGCCCGATAGCATCGCATTAGTAGCATAGAGCAATTGCTCGTCAGAATGCTCAAACTGACTGCAGGACAACAGAATCCGCAGCAATGATCCGCGCCGGCAGGGTGCGCCGGCTCCCCCACGATTATTCGAGACAAAGAGGCACAGGATGGAAAAAATTTGGCTGAAGTCGTATCCTCCCGGCGTCCCCGCCGACATCGATCCTGATCAATATCGTTCGCTGGTGCATCTGCTGGAAGAAGCGTTTCAAAAATATGCGGATCGCAATGCCTATGTCTGCATGGACAAATTTCTCACCTATGCCGAACTCGATACCTATTCGCGCCAGCTTGGTGCCTGGCTGCAAAGCCGTGGCCTGAAAAAGGGGGCGCGTGTGGCCCTGATGATGCCGAACGTGCTCCAGTATCCGGTGGCGATCGCCGCCGTCTTGCGCGCCGGCTACACGGTAGTCAACGTCAATCCTCTCTATACGCCGCGCGAACTCGAGCATCAGCTCAACGATTCGGGCAGCGAGGCGATCATCGTGCTGGAAAACTTTGCCCATACCTTGGAGCAGGTGCTGGCCAAGACGGCAGTCAAGCACATCATCGTGGCCAGCATGGGCGAAATGCTGGGCGGCTTGAAGGGCGCGATCGTCAATTTTGTCGTGCGCAACGTCAAGAAGATGGTGCCCGCGTATTCCTTGCCGAACGCCATGCGTTTCAAGCAGGCGCTGGCGCTGGGCAGCCGCATGAAACTCACGCCTGTCGAGCTGAGCATCAATGACGCTGCCTTCCTGCAATACACGGGCGGCACGACGGGCGTGTCGAAAGGCGCAACCTTGAGCCACCGCAATGTGATCGCCAATGTGCTGCAGAGCGAAGCGTGGTCGGGCGCGGCGCTCGACCAGAACAGCAAGGAACAGATGATCGTCGTTTGCGCCTTGCCGCTGTACCATATCTTTGCCCTGACGGCGTGCGCGATGTGGGGCACGCGCGTGGGCGCCCTGAATATCCTGATCCCGAATCCGCGCGATATCCCGGGCCTGATCAAGGAGCTGGGCAAGTACAAATTCAACCTGCTGCCAGCGGTCAATACGCTGTATAACGCGCTGGTGAACCATCCCGATTTCGCCAAGCTCGATTTCTCGGGATTGAAGATCGCCAATGGCGGCGGCATGGCGGTGCAGCAAGCCGTCAACGATAAATGGCTGCAAGTGACGGGCGTGTCCATTATCGAAGGCTATGGCCTGTCGGAAACGTCGCCCGTCGCCACCTGCAACCGCGCCGATACCACGGTGTTTTCCGGCACCATCGGTTTGCCCGTGCCATCAACCGATATCGCCATCCTCGACGATGACGGCAAGGAAGTACCGCTGGGCCAGACGGGCGAAATCGCCATTCGTGGCCCGCAAGTGATGAGCGGCTACTGGAACCGTCCCGATGAAACGGCCAAGGTCATGACGCCTGATGGCTACTTCAAGTCGGGCGACGTGGGCATCATGGACGAGCGCGGTTACGTGAAGATTGTCGACCGCAAGAAAGACATGATCCTCGTCTCCGGCTTCAATGTGTATCCGAACGAAGTGGAAGCCGTCATCGCGGCCCATCCGGGCGTGCTCGAGTGCGCCTGCGTGGGCGTGCCGGACGAACATTCTGGCGAAGCCGTGAAAGTGTTTGTCGTGCGCAAGGATCCAAACCTGACCCAGGCAGTGCTGGCCGCGTATTGCAAGGAACAATTCACAGGCTACAAGCGGCCGAAATACATCGAGTTCCGCGATGAACTGCCGAAGACCAACGTCGGCAAGATTTTGCGTCGCGCCCTGCGTGACGAAACGAAGACAGCAGCATAAACAGTGCAGGGTGTGCGCATCAGGCTGCACACCCTTTCTACAGATAAAGATGAGGCATAGATGGACAAGATTTGGTTGAAGTCGTACCCGGACAGCGTTCCCACAGAGATTGATTGCACGCAATACCGGTCCGTCACGCATTTGCTGGAAGAGTCGTTTCAGAAATACGCGGACCGCAACGCGTTCGTGTGCATGGATAAATTCCTCACCTACCGCGAGCTCGACAAGCTGTCGCTGCAGATGGGCGCCTGGCTGCAAAGCAAGGGGCTGAAGACGGGCGCGCGCGTGGCGATCATGCTGCCGAACGTGCTCCAGTATCCGGTGGCCATGGCGGCGATTTTGCGCGCCGGCTACACGGTGGTCAACGTCAACCCGCTGTACACGCCCCGTGAATTGCAGCATCAGCTGATCGATTCGGGCAGCGAAGCGATCATCGTGCTGGAAAACTTCGCCACCACGGTCGAGCAAGTGCTGCCGCACACGCAGGTCAAGCACGTGATCGTCGCCACCATGGGCGACATGCTGGGCGGACTGAAGGGCACCATCGTCAACTTCGTCGTGCGCAAGATCAAGAAAATGGTGCCCGCGTTTTCCTTGCCGGGCGCCATCAGTTTCAACAAGATGCTGGCCGAAGGCGCACGCTTGACCCTGACGCCGGTGCAGCAGGGGCATGACGATATCGTCTTCCTGCAATATACGGGCGGCACGACGGGCGTGTCGAAAGGGGCGATGTTGTTGCACCGTAACGTGATCGCTAACGTGCTGCAAAACGAGGCGTGGATTTCGCCCGTGATGACCAATGAAATGCGCGCTACCTCGATGGGATTCATGTGCGCCTTGCCCCTGTATCACATCTATTCGCTGACGGTCAGCGCCCTGATGGGCATGCGCGTGGGCGGCTTGAACGTGCTGATCCCCAACCCGCGCGACATTCCTGGTTTCGTCAAGGAATTGTCCAAGCACAAGATCGTCGTGTTCCCGGCCGTCAACACCTTGTACAACGCGCTGCTGAACAATGCCGACTTCGCCAAGCTCGATTTTTCCAGCTACAAAGTATGCAATGGCGGCGGCATGGCCTTGCAGCGCAACGTGGCCGAACGCTGGCTGAAACTGACGGGCTGCCCGCTGATCGAAGGCTATGGCATGTCGGAAACGTCGCCCGTGGTGACGGGCAACCGCGTCGACATCACGGAATTTACGGGCACCATCGGCTTGCCTTTCCCGTCGACGGAAGTGGCGATTCTCAATGACGATGGCGTGGAAGTGCCGCTGGGCGAGCCGGGCGAGATCGCCGTACGCGGCCCGCAAGTGATGGCCGGCTACTGGCAGCGTCCGGACGAGACGGCCAAGTCGATGACGGCAGACGGCTTTTTCAAGACGGGCGACGTGGGTGTCATGGATGAACGCGGCTACGTAAAAATCGTGGACCGCAAGAAAGACATGATCATCGTGTCCGGCTTCAATGTGTATCCGAACGAGGTGGAAGACGTGGTCGCTTCCTGCCCGGGCGTGCTTGAATGCGCGTGCATCGGCGTGCCGGACGCCAACGCGGGTGAAGCCGTGAAAGTGTTTGTCGTGCGCAAGGATCCGAACTTGACGGTGGAACAGATCCGCGAGCATTGCAAGCATGAATTGACGGCCTACAAGAAACCGAAATACATCGAGTTCCGCGATGAATTGCCGAAGACCAATGTCGGCAAGATCTTGCGCCGTCAATTGCGCGACGAAAAGAAGGTTGCCTAGTTCGCGGCCAGGGCTGTGTCCGCCGCCAGCTTCCGTGCTGGCCGGGCGGGCAAGCCGAAGCAGGGGCGTAGCCAGCTCACCTTGCTGATCAGCAGCGACGTCCCCAGCCAGCAGGTCGCCACCGTGCCGGCCAGTACCAGCAGTGGTTCCACCACTGGCCCAAGCTTCAGGGGCACGAGCCAGTAGGCCAGCACGATGATCGCGCTCTGGTGCAATATGTACCAGGGAAAGACGGCCTGGCGCGCCCATGGCAGCCAGGCAAAAGGGCGGTTCAGGAGCGTATGCGACCAGCCCAGAATGGCGCAGATGGCCAGCCACATATACAGGTTGCGCATGGGCCAGGAGCCGAACGAGGCCCAGGTCAGCAGATTCTCCGAATAAATCTGGTCGAACCCCATGTACACGGCAAACGCGCCCAGGCCCAGCCACAGCGTATGCCAGCGCAGGCGCGCCAGTTCCGCCCACAATCCCTTGTCATTGCCCAGCCACCAGCCATACACGAACATCGTGAAATACATGGCGTGCGCATACCAGTCGTGTACTACCGCATGGGTTTCCGGATAGCGCATTTTGAGGAAGACCATGGCCGCCAAGGGTGGTATGGCTGGCAGGACGAGCAAACGCCCGCCGCGCAGATGCTGGAAGTACGGTTTCATCCGCTCCAGCAGCGGCTGCAGCGCCACCAGCACGACGATGTACAGCAGCAAGTACACGAGATACCACAGATGGTTCCAGGTAAAGCCATATTGCCAGCCATCGAAGGCGCCTGCGGGCCAGGCGTAGCCGCCAAAATAATGGAGCAGGAACTGTCCATAACCAGGCTCGACCAGGCCCTTGCCGACGCCTTCGCAATATGGCTGGACGGGAATGATCACGGCGATGCCGAACAGCAGCGGCAGCAGCAGGCGCTTGATCCTGCGCCACAGGAAGGCGCCGCGCGAGGCCTGCGTCATCATGGCGCACGAGACGCCGGAGATGAGGAAGACGATTTCCATGCGCCAGCGGTTGAGGAAGACCAGCGGCATGTTCAAGGCATCGGTGACGTAGCTGCTGTGCATGTGAAAATGCCATCCATCCATGTACAGCAGGGCGGTGTGATAGACAATCAGCAGGCTGAAGACGAGAAAGCGCAAGGCGTCGATATCGTGGCGGCGGGAGTCCAAGGTCATGATCGTGGGCGATTGATGAAGAAGGCCCCAGCATAGGCAGCGGCGGGGCCGCGAGCCAGCAAAATGGGACTAGTGGACGGCTGGCTGGGACGAATGGATCGCCTGGGACGGGTGTGGGACCTTACAATCATGTAACCAATTTATCGTCCGAGCCCATGCACATCGCTTCCACTGAATTATTGCAACGTTATCAACGCTGGCGTCGCGTGGCCGAGCCAGGATTCTGGATCGTGCTGACTCTGTTGCAGGCCAGCGTCAACAGCTGGCTCGTGTGGCTGGACCTGCAGCGCACCGGGGTCAATACGCCGTTCTGGGAAGTGGCCGTGTGGGAATGGAGCAGCAATCTCGTGCTGCTGGCGCTGGTGCCCGTGGTCGTGCTGGCGGGACAGTACCGGCCGCTGCATCTGGTGTTCCAGCGCCAGAACCTGCGCTGGCACCTGGCGGCGTCGGTCGTCTACAGCCTCGTGCATGTGGCGGCCATGGTGGCCTTGCGCAAGCTGGCGTACTGGAGCCAGGACAGCCACTATGATTTTGGCGCCTGGTGGCGCGAGTTGCCGTATGAATACCTGAAAGATGTGCGTGCTTACTTCCTCGTCTTGCTGGCCGTGGGCTTTTACCAGTTGCTGCTGATGCGCTGGCAAGGCGAAGCGACCCTGCTGGGCGAACCCGACGAAGGGCCGGCCGTGGAGCCGGTGCAGCAGCCGGAGCGCTTCCTGGTGCGCAAGCTGGGCAAGGATTTTCTCTTGCCCGCCGGCGACATCGAATGGATACAGGCCTGGGGCAACTATGTGAATTTGCACGTGCGTGGCCACGATTACCCGCTGCGCTCGACCATGGCCGCCATCGAGCGCCGCCTGGACGGCAAGCGGTTCGTGCGCGTGCACCGCAGCTATATCGTCAACCTCGATTTTGTGCAGGCAATCACACCACTGGAATCGGGCGATGCGCGCGCCATGCTGTCCACGGGCGGCGAAGTGCCCGTCAGCCGGCGCTACCGCGATGGCTTGAAAAGCATTTGCTAGCTGCGCTGCACGCCCGCCTTGCCGTCCTGGACGGTAAAGCGGGCCAGTGTCGCGATGCTCGACGCGCTGTCGCGCACGTTCTCCAGGCCCTGGAACAGGGTCGTGGTTTTCTCCGGCGTGATGTGCATCAACATATAGCCGCGCTTGTCGCTGCGCCCGTAGCGGATGTGCGGGTTCATCGCCACATACTGTTCCGTGCGCGCCTGCGGGCGGGAACTCGAGGTAATCGATGTACCGCAAAACTCGGCGGCCAGCACGGGATTGTTCTTGCCGGTGGGCCGCATGGCGTTGCGGCTCAGTTCGGTGGCATAGAAAGTGTGCACGTCGCCCGACAGCACCAGCGGGTTGCTGGCCTTGCTGCTTTGCAAGGCGTCGAGCAGGTGCTGGCGCGCCATCGGGTAGCCATCCCAGCCATCGGTCCAGACGCGTTCGTCGCCGAGCCGCACGATGGGCACCTGGCTCGATTGCGCCATCAGGGTTTGCTGGGCCACAATATTCCAGCGCGCCGGGGAATCATCGAGGCCCGCTTGCAGCCAGCGCTGCTGTTCTTCTCCCAGCATCGTGCGCTGCGGTTTCAGCAAGTCGGGACAGTTGCGCGTGGTGACGGAATTGGAGCCGCCGCGGCCCGGCCTGGCGCACGCGTGATAGGCGCGGTATTGCCGGTCGTCCAGCACGTGGAAGCGCGCCAGGCGGCCCCAGTCGTAGCGCTGATAGATGCGCATGTCGACAAAGCCCCGCCGGCCCAGCGGCAGCAAACGCAGCGGCATGTGTTCATAAAACGCCTGGTAGGCGGCTGCGCGGCGCTGCAAAAAAGTGGGCGTGAGCAATTCGTCGCGGTCGTTGCCGTAATCGTTGGCCACTTCATGGTCGTCCCAGGTGACGATCCACGGCGCGGCCAGGTGCGCGCCCTGCAAGTCGCGGTCGCTCTTGTATTGCGCGTAGCGGGCGCGGTAGTCGTCCAGGCTGAAACTTTCATGCGTGCGCACGGCCCGGCCCGGATGTTGCAGCTGGTACGGCCCCCACTCATAGATGTAGTCGCCAAGAAAGGCCACCAAGTCGGGCGCGGCCGCGGCGATGTGCCGGTGCGCCGCATAGGCGCCGAATTCCCAGTGCTGGCACGAGGCGACGGCCAGTTTCAGCGAGGAAGGCATGGCGCCGGGTTCGGGCGCCGTGCGCGTGCGACCCACGGGACTGACGGCGTCGCCCAGCATGAAGCGGTACCAGTACCAGCGCCCGGGCGCGAGACCGCCCGCGTCGACGTGTACGCTGTGCGCGAGGGCGGGCATGGCCGTGGCCTGGCCCTTGGCGGCGATGCGGCGAAACGCCTCGTCTTCGGCCACTTCCCAGCGCACGTTTAGGGCGATGGCGGGCGTGGCGGCTGCGTGCAGCGGGTCGTGGCAGATGCGTGTCCACAGCACGACGGCGTCGGACAAGGGCGAACCGGAAGCGACACCGAGCGCAAACGGATAGCCGGCGCCATTCATGCGCGTGGCGGCGCTCGCGCTGGAACCGGACAGCACGCTGCCGGCCGCGGCCAGTGCCGTGATGCGCGCAGCGCTTTGCAGGAAAATGCGGCGCTGGCTATCCATGGTGTGGAATGATTGCGACAATCAAGGTGACAGCAAGGTCTCGATCGGCGGCACCTTGCGCGGCTTGCGGTCGGAGTCCGTCGCCACGTAGATCAGGGTTGCTTCCGTGACTTTCACGATGCATGCCTGCAGGCGGTTGCGCTCGGCATATACCTCGACATTGACGGTGATCGAGGTATTGCCAACCTTGACGATGTCGGCGTAGAAGGAGAGCAGATCGCCGACGAAGACGGGATTTTTGAAGACGAAGGAATTGACGGCGATGGTGGCCACGCGGCCGTTGGCGCGCCGGGTGGCCGGCAAGGAACCGGCGATATCGACTTGCGCCATGATCCAGCCGCCGAAGACGTCGCCGTACACATTGGCGTCGGACGGCGCGGGCATCATGCGCAATTCCGGCATTTTTCCGGCGGGCAGGCCGGAGGCGAGGCAGTTGTCGGGACGGTCTGGGGAGGTGCTCATCTTTTATTCTCATGAAAGGCTACAATTGCCCCGATTGAACCATAAAAAGCCGACCTTCGCCATGCGCCGTTCCCAGACTTCCCCTCCGCCCCGCTCGCCCGCTTCCGCCAGCCACAGCGATTTCGCCACCATCAAGACCTTGCTGCCGTATCTCTGGGTCTACAAATGGCGGGTGCTGCTGGCGCTGCTATGCCTGGTGGGCGCCAAGCTGGCCAATGTGGGCGTGCCCCTCATCCTGAAAAAACTCGTCGACGCCATGACGATCACGGCGGCCCATCCGCAAGCGCTGCTGGTGCTGCCCGTCGGCTTGCTGGTGGCCTACGGCTTGCTGCGCCTGTCGACCACCTTGTTTACGGAGCTGCGCGAATTCCTGTTCGCCCGGGTCACGCAGCGGGCCGTGCGCACCATCGCGCTGCAAGTGTTCCGCCACCTGCACGCGCTGTCCCTGCGCTTCCACCTGAACCGCCAGACGGGCGGCATGACGCGCGACATCGAACGGGGCACGCGCAGCGTCGGCTCGCTCATTTCCTACACCTTGTTCAACATCTTGCCGACCCTGGTGGAAATCACCCTTGTGCTCGGCTACCTGGTCTTGCATTACGATATCTGGTTCACCGTCATCACGGCCGTGGCGCTCGTGTCCTACATCGCATTTACCGTGCTGGTGACGAATTGGCGCACGCATTTCCGCCGCACCATGAACGACCTCGATTCCAAAGCCAATACCAAGGCCATCGATTCGCTGATCAACTATGAAACCGTCAAATATTTCGGCAACGAGGATTACGAAGCGAAGCGCTACGACGAAGGCTTGCAGCGCTATGAATCGGCGGCCGTGAAATCGCAGACTTCCCTGTCCCTGCTCAACACGGGCCAGTCCCTGATCATCGCCACGGCCGTCACCCTGATCCTGTGGCGAGCCACGGTGGGCGTGATCGCCGGCACGATGACCCTGGGCGACCTGGTGCTGGTGAACGCCTTCATGATCCAGCTGTATATCCCCCTCAATTTCCTGGGCGTCATTTACCGCGAAATCAAGCAAAGCCTGGCCGACATGGAACGCTTGTTTTCCTTGCTGAACGAGAACCGCGAAATTGCCGACACGTCGGACGCCCAGCCGCTCGTCACACGGGGCGCGGCCGTGCGTTTTGAACATGTGAATTTCAGCTACGAAGCCAAGCGGCAAATCCTGTTCGACGTGAATTTCCAGATCCCCGCAGGTACGACGACGGCCGTGGTGGGCCACAGCGGCTCGGGCAAGTCGACCCTGTCGCGCTTGCTGTTCCGCTTCTATGAAGTCGATGGCGGCGGCATCACCATCGATGGCCAGGATTTGCGCCATATCACGCAGGATTCTCTGCGCGCGGCCATCGGCATCGTGCCGCAGGATACGGTGCTGTTCAACGACACCATCGAATACAACATCGCCTACGGCAAGCCGGGCGCCAGCAAGGACGCCATCGTGGCGGCGGCGAAAGCGGCATCGATCCATGATTTTATTGAAAGCTTGCCAGATGGCTACAACTCCATGGTGGGCGAGCGGGGCTTGAAACTGTCGGGCGGCGAAAAGCAGCGCGTGGCGATTGCCCGCACCTTGCTGAAAGACCCGGCGATATTGATCTTCGACGAAGCCACTTCGGCGCTCGACTCCAAGGCCGAACAGGCTATCCAGTCGCAGCTGAAGGACATCGCCAAAAACCGCAGCACCCTGGTCATTGCGCACCGTTTGTCGACGGTGGCCGACGCTCAGCAAATCCTCGTGCTCGACCATGGCCGCATCGTCGAGAGGGGCACGCATCCGCAATTGCTGGCGCTCGACGGCCTGTATGCGCAGATGTGGCAACGCCAGCAGGCGAACATGGACGATGAGGCGCAAGAGGACGAGTTGGCGGGTCTGGCGCCGGCAAAATAAATCGGGAATGTGAAATCAGTAGGAAAAATGCTACAGCCGCGCTGATTCCAGCGCGCGTATAGCGCCTATTTGCGGGCAATCGCAGAAAATGGCTGGTCGGGTGCTGAAAATGAAATAAAATTAATTCCAATGGTGGCGTCTGCACCACAGTTGTTTCGTTCGGAGTCCATCCGATTTGTCCGCCCAGGAGAATTTATGAAATTGACCAAAATCTTCGCCACGCTGCTCAGCGTCGGTGTCATCAGCAGCATGTCGCCAGTCCAGGCTCAGGAATTGACCGGCACCTTGGCCAAGATCAAGAAAGCCGGTTCCGTCACCCTCGGTGTGCGCGACGGCTCCGTGCCCTTCTCCTATCTCGACGACAAACAGCAATACCAGGGTTATTCGATCGACCTGTGCATGAAAGTCGTCACCGCCCTGCAAAAGCATCTGGGCCTGAGCGAACTGAAAGTGGTGATGAGCCCCGTCACCTCGGCCAACCGCATCCCGCTGATGGCCAACGGCACCATCGACCTCGAATGCGGTTCGACGACGAATAACCTGGAGCGCCAGCAGCAAGTGGCATTCGCCCCGACCATGTTCGTCATCGGCAACCGCGTGCTGGCGAAAAAATCCTCGAACATCAAGACGCTGGAAGACTTGCGCGGCAAGACCCTGGTCGCCACGGCCGGCACGTCGACCATCAAGCAGATGACCATCCTGAACAAGGAAAAGAACCTGGGCATGAATATCGCCGTCGGCAAGGATCATCCCGAGTCGTTCCTGATGCTGGAAACGGGCCGCGCGGTGGCTGAAGCCAACGACGACATTTTGCTGGCGTCGCAAGTGGCCAACTCGAAAAACCCGAACGACTACGAAATCACCAAGGAAGCGCTGTCGGTCGAGCCGTACGGCATCATGCTGCGCAAGGGCGACCCGGCCTTCAAGAAAGTGGTCGACGATGCGCTGATTCGCCTGTACAAAAGCGACGACATCAACCGCATTTACGCGAAATGGTTTACCTCGCCTATCCCGCCGAAAAACATCAACCTGAAATTCCCCATGCCGCCGCAATTGAAGGCCGTGTTTGCCAATCCGACCGACTCCGGCGACCCGGCCGCGTATGCGGCCGTACCGGAAGCGCAGAAGACCTCGGACAAGCGGAAAAAGTAAAGATTGCGTAACAAACCGGGGGGCGCAAGCCTCCCGTTTTATTTGCGGGACGGGTGGCCGGCTGGCCGCTGTCCTCGGGCTGCATGCGAAGGATGATCATGAATTACAACTGGAATTGGCGCATTTTCTGGGAGATTTCTCCCGATGGCGTGGGCACGTATATGGACACCCTGTGGTCCGGCCTGACCTGGACCCTGGCCACGGCCGGTGCGGCGTGGATCATGGCGCTGATATTGGGCCTGGTGATCGGCACCATCCGCACCTTGCCGAACAAATGGCTGGTGGGCGTGGCCAATACCTACGTCGAACTGTTCCGCAACGTGCCGCTGCTGGTGCAGATGTTCCTCTGGTATTTCGTCATGCCGGAACTGCTGCCGCCGGACCTCGGCGCCTGGGTCAAGTCGCTGCCAAATGCGCCGTTCGTCACGGCCGTGCTGTGCCTGGGATTCTTTACCTCCTCGCGCGTGGCCGTGCAGGTGACGACGGGCATCGAGGCGCTGCCGCGCGGGCAGAAACTGGCCGGCACGGCGCTGGGCCTGACCCTGCCGCAAACCTACCGCTTCATTTTGCTGCCGATGGCCGCGCGCGTCATCATGCCGCCGCTGACCAGCGAATTTCTGAACATCATCAAGAACAGTTCCGTGGCCCTGACCATCGGCCTGATCGAGCTGACGGCCAGCGCGCGCGCCATCCAGGAGTTTTCCTTCCAGGTGTTCGAGGCGTTTTCGGCCGCCACCATCATCTACGTCGTCGTCAACCTGCTGGTGGTGGTGCTGATGCACCTGATCGAGAAAAAGGTCGCCATCCCTGGCTTCATCGTCGCTGGCGCCAAGACGGGAGGACATTGATATGTTCGGCAATTTCGACTTCGATGTCATCTCCCGCTCGTGGGTCTACCTGTTCCAGACCGGCATGGTCTTCACCCTGAAACTGACGGCGCTGGCCATGGTCGGCGGCATCGTGCTCGGTACCGTGCTGGCGCTGATGCGCTTGTCCAGCAACCGCATCGTCTCTGGCGTGGCGTCGAGCTACGTCAATCTGATACGCTCGATCCCGCTGGTGCTGGTGATCTTCTGGTTCTACTTCCTGGTGCCGTATATCGCCGCCTGGATCATCGGCGCCAACGAGCCCGTGAAAGTGGGCGCGTTCTCTTCCGCGCTGATCACCTTCATCATGTTCGAGGCGGCCTACTATTGCGAGATCATGCGCAGCGGCATACAGTCGATCCCGCGTGGCCAGGTGTGGGCTGGCCAGGCGCTGGGCATGAACTACCGTCAGACCATGGGCAACATCGTGCTGCCGCAAGCGTTCCGCAACATGATCCCCGTGCTGCTGACGCAGACCATCGTGCTGTTCCAGGACGTGTCGCTCGTGTACGTGCTGTCGATTCCCGATTTCGTCGGCGCCGCATCAAAAATCGCCCAGCGCGACGGCCGCCTGGTAGAGATGTACGTGTTTGTCGCCGTCGTGTATTTCGTGCTGTGCTATGCCTTGTCGTTCCTGGTAAAACGCCTGCAGAAACGCGTCGCCATCATTCGCTAACCGTAAAAGAAAGAACAAGATGATTGAACTCAATAACGTCAGCAAATGGTATGGCCAGTTCCAGGTACTGACCGACTGCACCACCAACGTCGCCAAGGGCGACGTGATGGTCATTTGCGGCCCGTCGGGCTCCGGCAAGTCGACCCTGATCAAGACCGTCAACGGCCTCGAGCCGATCCAGCAGGGGCAGATCATTGTCGACGGCATCACCGTCAACGATCCGAAAACGAATCTGTCGAAACTGCGCGCCCGCATCGGCATGGTGTTCCAGAATTTCGAGCTGTTCCCGCATCTGTCGATCCGTGAAAACCTCACCATCGGCCAGATCAAGGTGCTGGGCCGCAGCGCCGACGAAGCCAATGCCAAGGGCTTGAAATACCTGGACCGCGTGGGCTTGCTGTCGCAGCAGGACAAGTTCCCCGGCCAGCTGTCGGGCGGCCAGCAGCAGCGCGTGGCGATCGCCCGCGCGCTGTCGATGGACCCGATCGCCATGCTGTTCGACGAGCCGACATCGGCGCTCGATCCGGAAATGATCAACGAAGTGCTCGACGTGATGGTGGGTCTGGCGCAGGAAGGCATGACGATGATGGTCGTCACGCACGAAATGGGCTTTGCCCGGCGCGTGGCCAACCGCATCGTCTTCATGGACCAGGGCAAGATCATCGAAGATTGCAGCAAGGATGACTTCTTCAACACGACGCGCTCGGACCGCGCACGCGATTTCCTCGCCAAGATCATCCATTAATTTTCCATCACGTTGAAGTTGAGTACGAATGCCTGACATGAAACACATAGCCGGCGCCATGCTGGCGCTGGGCCTGCTCGCCCATACCCACGCGGCCGACAAGATCGCCGTCGACATCGCCCTGCGCGACGCCACCGTGATCGACGTGGCTGCGGGTAAGGAGGTCAAGGGCAAGACTGTGCTGCTCAAGGGCGACAGCATCGTCGCCGTCGTCGATGACGCGCAGCTGCCCAGCTATGCGCCGAAGCGGACCATCCGCCTGCCCGGCAAGTATCTGATGCCGGGCCTGTGGGATACGCACGTGCATTTCGGCGGCGGCCCGGAGCTGATCGACGAGAACAAGCAGCTGCTGCCCTTGTATCTGGCGCACGGCATCACCACGGTACGCGACTGCTCGGGCGACTTGCCCGACACGGTGCTGGCATGGCGCCAGCAGATCAATGCGGGCCAGCTGGAAGGCCCGACGATTTTTACTTCTGGCGCCAAACTCGAAGGCATCAAGCCGCTGTGGAAGGGCACCATCGAAGTGGGCACGCCGCAGGAAGTCACGCGCGCCTTGGACGGACTGCAGGCGCAGCAGGTGGACTTCGTGAAGATCACGGAAAACACCCTGAAGCCGGAGCTGTACCTGGAAGCGCTGCACCAGGCGCGCGAACGGGGCATGCGCACGTCGGGCCATATCCCCGTGCAGCTGACCCTGGGGCAGATGGCCGATGCGGGCCTGGGCACGATCGAGCATCAATCGTATTTGCTGCGCGCCACCACGCCGCGCGAGCAGGAGCTGACGGCCAAGGTGGCCGCCGGCGCGATGACGGGCAAGGAAGCCATGCAGGCCAGCGTGCAAAGCTACGACGAGCCGACGGCGCGCAAGGCCTTCAGCTACCTGGCCGCGCGCGGTACGGCCATCGTGCCGACCCTGTGGGGTTCGCGTGTGACGGCGTACCTGGACCGCGAAGACCACACGCACGACAAGGCCCTGCAATACATCGGCAAGGGCTTGCGCGCCACCTACGACTGGCGCGTGCAGCGCGCCGCCAAGGATGGCCCGGAAGCGATCGTCCAGCGCCACGCGCAGTTCGAACAATCGGCCAAGCTGCTGCCCATTTTGCAGCAGCAGGGCGTGAGCATCATCGCCGGCACCGATGCGGGCTTCTTGAATTCCTTCGACTATCCGGGCCAGGCCCTGCACGATGAAATCGGCCTGTATGTGCAGTACGGCCTGACGCCGCAGCAAGCCTTGCAGTCGGCCGTCATCAACGGTCCCCGCTTCCTGGGCAAGCTGGGCCGCTACGGCAGCGTGGCGGCCGGCAAGGCGGCCGACCTGCTGGTGCTCGACGCGAACCCGCTGCAGGACATCGGCGCCACGCGCCAGATCCGCCTGGTGGTCAGCCGTGGCCACGTGTACGACCGCGCCGCGCTGGACCGGATGCTGGCGGAACTGCGCGCCTGGGTGGCAAAGCAGGAAGCGGCGCCGGCCAAGTCCTGATTCCCGTACGCTCCCGAGATTGAAAACGGCCGGTGCGAACCGGCCGTTTGATCGTCCGGCAACCATCGGGCAGTAGCCGCCGCAGCCTGCGAGGCCGCCCCGCGGCTGGTAAAATGGCGCTATTC
Organism: Janthinobacterium aestuarii; assembly: GCF_051380835.1. Classification (NCBI taxonomy): domain Bacteria; kingdom Pseudomonadati; phylum Pseudomonadota; class Betaproteobacteria; order Burkholderiales; family Oxalobacteraceae; genus Janthinobacterium; species Janthinobacterium aestuarii. Next base: position 231,396 of record NZ_JBNYXU010000011.1, on the reverse strand, counting down.
GCAATGACCGCCTGAGAGCAGCCGCCATGTCCACACTCGATCACACCCCAGCCTCCATCACCATCACCCGTCCGGATGACTGGCATTTGCACCTGCGCGACGGCGCCGTCATGGCCAGCGTGCTGCCGCACAGCGCGCGCCAGTTCGGTCGCGCCATCGTCATGCCGAACCTGAAACCGCCCGTCACCACCACGGCCGATGCCAGCGCCTACCGCGAGCGCATCCTGGCCGCCGTGCCGCAAGGCGTGAACTTCGATCCGCTGATGGTGCTGTACCTGACGAACAACACTTCGCCCGACGAAATCCGCCGCGCGCAGGACAGCGGCATCGTGCAAGCCGTGAAACTGTATCCGGCTGGCGCGACCACCAATTCCGACCTTGGCGTGACGGATTTGAAGAATTGCTACAAGGTGCTCGAAGTGATGCAGGAAGTGGGCATGCCCTTCCTCGTGCATGGCGAAGTGACGGACCCGGAAATCGACATTTTCGACCGCGAAGCCGTCTTCATCGAGCGCGTGATGCGCCCGCTGCGCAGCGCCTTCCCGGCCCTGTCCGTCGTGTTCGAACACATCACCACCAAGGATGCGGCACAGTACGTGGCCGAAGCGGAAGGCCCGATTGCCGCCACCATCACGGCGCATCATCTGCTGTACAACCGCAACGAGATTTTCAAGGGCGGCATCCGTCCCCATTACTACTGCCTGCCTATCCTGAAGCGCGAAGAGCACCGCCTGGCACTGATGACGGCCGCCGCCAGCGGCGACGAGCGCTTCTTCCTCGGCACGGATTCGGCGCCGCACGCGCAAGGCGCCAAGGAAATGGCTTGCGGCTGCGCCGGTTGCTATACGGCCCTGCACGCGATGGAAATGTATGCCGAAGCATTCGAACGGGCTGGCGCGCTCGATAAGCTCGAAGCGTTCGCCAGCTTCCACGGCCCTGCTTTCTACGGCGTGCCGCGCAACACGGACACCATCACCCTGAAACGCGAAAGCTGGACCTTGCCAGCCTCGCTGCCGCTGGGCGACAGCCACGTGATTCCGCTCAACGCGGGCGAGCAGATCAACTGGAAAATGGTCTAGGCGTTCATGCTGCCATCGATAGACTGGACCCGCCCCTGGTTTGCCACGGTGCTGCCGGCGCGACGGCAGCTGGACCTGCAGCGCGATACGGTGATTGCCGCGCTCAATGGACGGGCGCGGGCGCTGGACTTGCGCAATCCGTCTGGCCTGCCGCTGGCCTTCGTGCCGCAAGCGGACCTGCCCGAGGGCGTGGCCTATGAAGAGTTCATCGGCGCGACGGGCGGCGTGCCCACGCGCGACAATCTGCACGATTTTTTCAACGCGCTCGTGTGGCTCACCTTCCCCCGCATCAAGCGCCAATTGAATGCGCTGCAAGCGGCGCAGATCGCGCTGTCGGGCGTGGGAAAATCGCGTGGTCCCGCGCGCGATGGCGCGACGATTTTTGACGAAAATTCCGCCTTGCTGGTGCTGCGCGACAGCGACGCGGGGCGCGCGCTGGACGTGGCCTTGCGCGGGCACGACTGGCGCAGCGCTTTCATTGCGCAGCGCGAGAAATTTGGCGCGGACGGCGATGCCGATGTCTGGCTGTTCGGCCACGCGCTGATGGAAAAACTGGTGGCACCGCGCAAGGCCATCACGGCGCACACGCGCGTGATCTTCGCCGGCGACGCCTATTTCACCTTGGACGATGCGGCACGCCGCGCCTGGCTCGACGAGCGGGTGGCGCAAGACCTGGCGCAGCAAGGCCTCACCACGGCGGACTTCACGCCGCTGCCGGTGCTCGGTTTGCCCGGCTGGTGCGAAGGCCAGGACGACGATTTTTACAATGACGCGGCGGTGTTCCGCCCGAAGCGCAAGGTGGCTGGCGCAGAAAGAGATCAATAGCATGGAACATACCGTCCGCTGGGGCATTCTCGGCACCGGCAAGATCGCCCGCGCGATGGCCAATGGTTTGCGCGATGCGCCTGGCGCGCAACTGGTGGCGGTCGCCTCGCGCAGCAGCGCCGGTGCGCAGGCCTTTGGTGCCGAATTCGGCATTGAGCATTGCCACGGTTCCTACCAGGCGCTGGCCATGGACCCCGGCGTGGACGTGATCTACGTCGCCACACCGCACACCCTGCATGCGGAAAATGCCTTGCTGTGCCTGGCCGCCGGCAAGCACGTCGTATGCGAAAAACCGTTCACCATGAATGCGCGCGAAGCGCAGGCCGTGGTCGATATGGCGCGCGAGAAAAAACTGTTTTTGATGGAAGCCATGTGGAGCCGTTTCCTGCCCGCCGTGCAGGAAGCGCAACGCATCATCGCCAGCGGCGAAATCGGCGTGCTGCAGCAAGTGCAGGCCGATATCGGCTTTGTCGCCAATTTCCCGCCCGAGCACCGCATGTTCAATCCGGAGCTCGGTGGTGGCGCGCTGCTCGACGTGGGCATTTATCCGCTGTCGATGGCGGCCTTCTTCCTCGGCCCCGTATCGCAGGTGCAGGCGCTGGCCGAGATGGGCGCCACCGGCGTCGATGAGCAAGTCGCGTTCTCGCTGCTGCACGCGGGCGGCGGCACCTCGTCCTGCGCCTGCAGCCTGCGCGCGCAAACGCCGACGGAAATGACCATTTCCGGCAGCCTGGGACGCATCCGCCTGCCCAGCCGGTTTTACAAGCCCGACCACCTGATCGTCGAGACGATGGATGGCGAACGCCGCGTCGTCGCCGTGCCCCACCTGGGCAATGGCTATGCGCATGAAGCCATCGAGGCGATGCGCTGCATCCGCGCCGGCCTGCTGGAAAGCCCCCTCATGCCGCATGCCGACAGCGTGGCGCTGATGCACAACCTCGACACCATGCGCGGCCAGATCGGCCTCGTCTACCAAGCCGACCAGGCGTGAACAGGAATCCCATGACATTGCACTCATCCCGCCCCAGCCTGAAAACTGTCCTCATCGCCAGCGGCGTCGTCCTGACCCTGGCGATGGGCGTGCGCCACGGTCTGGGCTTCTGGATGCAGCCGATTTCGCAAGCGAATGGCTGGACGCGCGAAACGTATTCGCTGGCGCTGGCCATGCAAAACCTGATGTGGGGCGTCTTCGGCCCGTTCGCCGGCATGGCGGCCGACCGTTTCGGCACCATGCGCGTGGTCATCGTCGGCGCCATCAGCTACATGGCGGGCCTCGTGTGGATGGCGCTCGTGACGCAGCCCACCCTGTTCATCGTCGGCTCCGGCATCTTCATCGGCCTGGCGCTGGCCTGCACGGCTTTTGGCGCCATCAGCGGCATCATTGGGCGCAGCGCGCCGCCCGAGCAGCGTTCGTGGGCCTTCGGCATCTCGTCGGCGGCCGGCTCGTTCGGCCAGTTCCTCATGATGCCGGTGGAGCAGCAGCTGATCTCCGCCGTGGGCTGGCAAAACGCCTTTTATGTGCTGGCAGCGCTGGTGCTGCTGGCCATGATCCCGATGGCCTTCTACCTGCGCGAGCCGCCTGTCTCGCACGCCAGCGGCCCGCAGCAAAGCGTGGGCGCCGCCTTCAGCGAAGCCATCGCCAGCCGCTCGTTCTGGCTGCTGTTGGCCGGGTATTTTGTCTGCGGTTTCCAGCTGGTCTTCATCGGCGTGCACTTGCCGGCCTACCTGAAGGACCAGGGCCTGATGAACCCGAACGTCGCCGTCACGGCACTGGCCCTGATCGGCTTGTTCAACATCGTCGGCTCCTACTATGCGGGCAAACTCGGTGGCAAGATCGCCAAGCGCTACCTCCTGTCGGCCATCTACGTGACGCGCGCCGTGGTCATCACCGCGTTCCTGCTGGCGCCATTGTCGGCATGGTCCGTGTATCTGTTCGCCGCCGGCATGGGCGTGCTGTGGCTGTCGACCGTGCCGCTGACGAACGGCATCATCGCCGGCATCTTCGGCGTGAAGCATCTGTCGATGCTGGCCGGGATGGTGTTCTTCTCGCACCAGGTGGGCAGTTTCCTCGGCGCCTGGCTGGGCGGCTATCTGTACGAGCACCAGGGCAGTTACCACATCGTGTGGATGATCACCATCGGCCTGGGCTTGCTGGCCGCGCTGATCAACCTGCCCATCGACGAGCGCGCCGTCAAGCGCGTGGCGGTGGCCGCGTAATGGCCAGCTGGCGCACATGGCTGTGGCGCCTGGCTGGCGCCGCGCTGCTGGCCATCGTCTTCCTGGCCTATCTGCGGCCCGACTTCATGCTGGACCTGGCGAATCGCTTCTGGATGTGCATGTAGGCTGCGTGGGCGCAATGTAGCTTGCGAAAAGTCGGATTACGCTACGCTAATCCGACCTACCCGACCTGCTGCGGCGTAATCCGACAACACCCGAAAATAAACAATACCAACGGCGCTTAGGCCGAAGGCCGTAATCCGACAACACCCGAAAATAAACAATACCAACGGCGCTTAGGCCGAAGGCCGTAATCCGGCAACACCCGAAAATAAACAATACCAACGGCGCTTAGGCCGAAGGCCGTAATCCGGCAACACCTTGAAACCATGCGATACCGACGCGCATTCCAGCCAGGCGGCAGCTTTTTCTTCACGGTGGTGACTGCCCATCGCCGGCCCGTTTTTTCTGCTGCCAATGCCGTGGATTTGCTGCGTGATTCTTTCCGCGCCGTGCGGCATAAACGGCCGTTCGCTATCGACGCTATCGTCATCCTGCCCGATCACCTGCATTGCATCTGGACCTTGCCTGAAGGCGATGCCGATTTCATGATGCGCTGGAGGCTGATCAAGACGTGGTTCAGCAAGCATGCAGAATTTAAAGACGTTTGGCAGCACCGCTTCTGGGAGCATGTGCTGCGTGACGAGAGCGACTTCGCAAACCACGTCGATTACATCCACTACAACCCCGTCAAGCATGGTCTTGTGAGTAAAGTCATCGATTGGCCGTATTCCAGTTTTCACCGGTATGTAAGGCAGGGATGGTGTGCCGCGGATTGGGGCGGGGATGTTGTGGATGTGGCGGGTATTGGGCGGGAGTGAGCAGCGCTAACAATGTTGTCGGATTACGCGCTGCGCGCTAATCCGACCTGCCACGGCGTATCTTTGCGTAGGTCGGATTAGGCCGTAAGGCCGTAATCCGACAACACCCGCAAGCAGGCAATACCCGATCTACACCTTCAAAAATTCCTCTTTCCCACCCAGCCAGCGCGCCAGGTGCGCTTCCACGGTGGCGGCAGCGGCGGCCGTGGTGGCGTGCAGCAGGTCGTGCGCCACGTCGCGGGCCTGGTCGACCAGCCATTGATCCGTTTCCAGGTCGGCGAAGCGCAGCATGGCCTGGCCGGACTGGCGCGCGCCAAGAAACTCCCCGGGGCCGCGGATTTCCAGGTCGCGGCGGGCGATTTCAAAGCCGTCCGTCGTCTCGCGCATGGTCATCAAGCGCTGGCGCGCCACGCCCCCCAGGGGGCCCTGGTACAGCAGCAGGCAGACGCTGGCCGCCGAGCCGCGGCCCACGCGCCCGCGCAGCTGGTGCAGCTGCGACAAGCCGAAGCGCTCGGCGTGCTCGATCACCATCAGCGAGGCGTTCGGCACATCGACGCCCACCTCGATGACGGTGGTGGCCACCAGCACGTGGATATGCCCGGCGATGAAGGCGTCCATCACTTCCTGCTTTTCCGCCGGCTTCAGGCGGCCGTGCACGAGGCCCACCTGCAGCGCGGGCAAGGCTTCGGCCAGCATCATGTAGGTGTCGGTGGCCGTCTGCAGCTGCAGCGCTTCCGATTCCTCGATCAGCGGGCAGACCCAGTACACTTGCCGGCCTTCCAATGCGGCCGCATACACGCGGGCGATGACTTCGTCGCGCCGGTTCTGGTCGATGGCGCGCGTGACGATGGGGCTGCGTCCGGGCGGCAGTTCGTCGATCACCGACACTTCCAGGTCGGCGTAATAGGTCATGGCCAGGGTGCGCGGGATCGGCGTGGCCGACATCATTAGCTGGTGCGGCACGGCCGCGCTGTCGCCCTTGTTGCGCAGTGTCAGGCGCTGGCCCACGCCGAAGCGGTGCTGCTCGTCGACGATTACCAGGCCCAGTTTGGCAAACAGCACGTTATCCTGGATCAGCGCGTGCGTGCCGATCACCAGCTGCGCTTCGCCCGACTCGATCAGGGCCAGCGCGGCCATCTTTTCCTTTTTCTTCAGGCTGCCCGTCAGCCACGCCACCTTGACGCCCAGCGGCTCCATCCAGGCGGCGATCTTGCGGAAGTGCTGCTCGGCCAGGATCTCCGTGGGCGCCATCAGCGCGGCCTGGTAGCCGCTGTCGATCGCCTGCGTGGCGGACAATGCCGCCACCACCGTCTTGCCGCTGCCGACGTCGCCCTGCAACAGGCGCTGCATCGGATACGGCTGGCGCAGGTCGGCGCGGATTTCCTCGAGTACGCGCGCCTGTGCGCCCGTCAGCTTGAAGGGCAGGGCGGCGCCGAAAGCGTTCGACAAATTGCCGACGATGGGTAGCGATGCGGCGCCCTTCGAGCGGCGCGCGCGCTGGGCGCGTTTCAGCGACAGCTGCTGCGCCAGCAGCTCATCGAATTTCATGCGCACCCAGGCCGGGTGCGAGCGGTCCATCAGCGCGCTTTCATCGATGTCCTGCGGCGGGTAGTGCAGCAGGTGCACGGCGGCGCGGAATGGCGACAGCTGCATCTCGCGCAGCAGCTGGTCCGGCAAGGTGTCCTGCCAGTCGATGCGGCGCATGGCGTCGGCGATTTCGCGCCGCAAGACGTGCTGCGACAGGCCTTCGCCGGACGGGTACACGGGCGTCAGGGCCGTGGGCAGGGGCGCTCCCTCGTTGACCACTTTATACGTCGGGTGCACCATCTCGGCGCCGAAAAAGCCGTGTTTGAGTTCGGCGCGCGCGCGTACCCGCGTGCCTTCGGCCAGCTGCTTGACCTGGCTGCCGTAGAAATTCATGAAGCGCAGCAGCAAATTGCCTGTTTCGTCGGCGATCGTCACCAGCAGCTGCTTGCGCGGCTTGAAATTGACTTCGCATTTGGTGACGACGCCTTCCACTTGCCACGACTCGCCGCCGCGCAGGCAGGCGTCGCGTATCGTGTAGACCTTGGTTTCGTCCTCGTAGCGCATCGGCAGGTGCAGCACCAGGTCCATGTCCGTGCGCAAGCCCAGTTTGGCCAGCCGGCTTTCCGTGCTGACCACTTTTTTGACGGCTTTCGGCTTGGTGGCCGGCTTGGCTGCGGGTGGAAGATCGGGCTTGGGATCGGACATATCGGAGATTTTTGTGCCGCTAGCGTAAAATAGAGGGTTGTCCGGCACACCCTGTGCGTACCGCAGTTGTAAATTGTTGCGGCGGATTATTGTAATGCCTGTATAGGCGCACAGTATAGTGCCAGATGTTCCATAGCGCACTCCTAATCATTTTTGACGTACTTTTGAAGCAAAACGCATGTATTCGCTTTCCGATTTCGATTTTAATTTGCCGCAAGAAAACATTGCGCAAACTCCGTTGGCCGAGCGCAGCGCCTCGCGCCTCTTGCATCTGGACGGTGAGACCCTGGTCGACCGCCAGTTCGCCGACATCGTCGGGCTGTTGCAGGCGGGCGACCTGCTGGTGATGAACGATACGCGCGTGCTGAAAGCGCGCTTCTTTGGCGTCAAGGAAAGCGGCGGCAAGATCGAGGCCCTGGTCGAGCGTGTGCTCGATGAGCGCACCGTGCTGGCCCAGGTGCGCGCCTCGAAGTCGCCGCCGCCCGGCTGCCGCATCCGCCTGGCCGACGCCTTTGATGTCACGGTCGGCCAGCGCGCCGGCGAATTCTTTACCCTGCACTTCGAGGCCGACGTGTTCGAGCTGATCGAGGCGCATGGCCGCCTGCCGCTGCCGCCGTACATCGAACACGATGCGGACGAATTCGACGAGACGCGCTACCAGACCGTGTTCAACAAGGTGCCCGGCGCCGTCGCCGCGCCGACGGCCGGCCTGCATTTCGACCAGGCCCTGCTCGATCAATTGAAGGCCAAGGGCGTCAACTTCGCCTATGTGACCCTGCACGTGGGCGCCGGCACCTTCCAGCCCGTGCGCACGGAAGTGCTGAGCGAGCACAAGATGCATACCGAGTGGTACACCATGCCGCAGGAAACCGTCGACGCTGTGCGCGCCGCGCAGCTGGCCGGGCGCGACGTGGTCGCCGTCGGCACGACCAGCTTGCGCGCGCTGGAGTCGGCCTCGCAAAGCGGCCAGCTGGTGGCGGGCAGCGCGGATACGGCCCTGTTCATCACGCCCGGCTATGCGTTTAAAACGGTGACGCGTTTGATCACCAACTTCCATTTGCCGAAGTCGACCCTGCTGATGCTGGTGTCGGCCTTTGCCGGCTATGCGCCGATCCGCAGCGCCTACGCGCACGCGATCGCGCAGAATTACCGTTTCTTCAGCTATGGCGACGCGATGCTGCTCACCACGCAATCGCGCGTTGCGCTGAACCTTGATACCCCCATGAAAGACTGACATGCTGGAATTTACATTACTCAAGACCGACACGAGCGGCCTGACCAAGGCACGCCGCGGCACCTTGAAGCTCAACCATGGTGTCGTGCAGACGCCGATCTTCATGCCAGTGGGCACTTACGGCTCGGTGAAAGCCATGTCGCCGCTGGAACTCAAGGAGATCGACGCGCAGATCATTCTGGGCAATACATTTCACCTGTGGTTGCGTCCAGGTAACACCGTCATGGAAAAATTCGGCGGCTTGCATGGCTTCATGGGCTGGAACAAGCCGATCTTGACGGACTCGGGCGGCTTCCAGGTGTTTTCGCTGGGTGCCATGCGCAAGATCACGGAAGAGGGCGTGCATTTCAATTCGCCGATCAACGGCGATAAATTGTTCCTCTCGCCGGAAGTGTCGATGCAGGTGCAGCGCGTCTTGAATTCCGACATCGTCATGCAATTCGACGAATGCACGCCGTACGAAATCCAGGGCCGCCCGGCCACCATCGAGGAAGCGGCCAAGTCCATGCGCATGTCCTTGCGCTGGGCGCAGCGCTCGAAGGACGAGTTCCACCGCGGCGAAAACCCAAATGCGCTGTTCGGCATCGTGCAAGGCGGCATGTTCGAAATGCTGCGCGACGAGTCCTTGGCCAAGCTGGAAGAGATCGATTTCCCCGGCATCGCCATCGGCGGCCTGTCCGTCGGCGAGCCGAAGGAAGACATGATGCGCATGCTGGCCCACGTTGGCCCGCGCCTGCCTGCCAACAAGCCCCATTACCTGATGGGCGTGGGCACGCCGGAAGATCTGGTGGCCGGTGTGTCGAACGGCATCGACATGTTCGACTGCGTCATGCCGACGCGTAACGCTCGCAATGGCTGGCTGTTCACCCGTTTTGGCGACATCAAGATCAAGAACGCCAAGTACAAGGAAGACCAGGCGCCGCTGGACGAGACCTGCAGCTGCTACGCCTGCCGCAACTTCTCGCGCGCCTACCTGCACCATTTGCACCGCTCCAAGGAAATCCTCGGCGCGCGTTTGAATACCATCCACAACCTGCATTACTACCTGGACCTGATGCGCCAGATGCGCGAAGCGCTGGACGAAGACCGTTTCCACGCGTTTACCCTGCAATTCCACGCGGAACGCGCACGCGGAACTTAAGAAAACCTTATCTGGCACCCTGGTCGCAGCATGGCCGGAAGTTTTGTGTATTGGTGCTTGGACTGGGGCGATAAAGCATTGCATAATGCCTTTTTAGCCCCATTTGAAGCTGCCATGCCTGCAATTGGAGGCTTGGCGGATTGCCAATGCTAGAATACAGCGCTATTTTTTCAAACTGATTAGAACTGGAGTCACCGTGTTTTTCATTTCCAACGCTTATGCGCAAGCCCCAACCGACGCCCTGGGCCTCGGCGGCAACCTGACCAGCTTCTTGCCGCTGGTATTGATGTTCGTGGTCATGTATTTCCTGATGATCCGCCCACAGCAAAAACGCGCCAAAGAACAACGGGCGATGATGGACGCGCTGGCCAAGGGTGACGAAGTCGTCACCGCCGGCGGCATGCTGGGCCGTGTTGTCAAGGTAGTGGACGCTTACGTCACCATCGAAGTGGCGACCGGCACCGAAATCACGGTGCAAAAGAGCTCCATCACCACCTTGCTGCCTAAAGGCACCCTGAAGGCGCTGTAATTCCTCGCTGTCATTGCCCCGGCAATGATTGAACGGGGCGGCTACCCGCCGCCCCTCGCGACGCCTCCGACGCTCAACACTGAACGCTGAATCAATATGAATCGCTATCCTGCCTGGAAATACATCATCATCGTCGTCGCCTTATTGCTGGGCGCACTCTATACGGCGCCCAACTATTTCGGTGAGTCACCGGCGCTGCAAGTAACCAGCGGCAAGTCGACCGTCAAAGTGACGGGCGAGCTGATGACGCAAGTCGAGCAAATATTGACGAAAGAGAACGTCAAGTCGGAAGGTGTCACCATGGATGGCGCCGGCAACCTCGCCTCCGTGCGCGTGCGTTTCGCCGATCCCGATACCCAGTTCAAGGCGAAACTGGTGCTGGAAAAAGACCTGAACACCGATGCCAGCGATCCCGCCTACATCGTGACGGTCAATCTGCAAGCCAATACCCCCTTGTGGATGCAAAAATTGCATGCCTTGCCCATGTTCCTGGGCCTGGACTTGCGCGGTGGCGTGCACTTCCTGATGCAGGTCGATGCGAAAGCCGTACTGAACAAGAAAGTGCAGGGCGTCCAGTCCGCCGCGCGTAGCGTGTTGCGCGACAAGAATATCCGCCACGCCGGCATCGAGCGCGTGGGCGACAGCGTCCAGATCAACTTCCGCGACGCGGAAACGCGCGTGAAGGCAAAAAATGTCCTGTCCGACCAGATGACGGAACTGGCGTTCGCCGATGCGGGCGAAGGCAGCGATTTGAAACTGAACATCACCCTGAAGCCGGCGGCCCTGAAAGCCACCATCGATGAAGGCGTGAAACAGAATATCTCCACCCTGTCCAAGCGCGTCAACGAGCTGGGCGTGGCCGAGCCGCTGATCCAGCAGCAAGGTCCTGACCGCATCGTGGTGCAATTGCCTGGCGTGCAGGACGTGGCCCGCGCGAAAGCCATCATCGGCCGCACGGCTACCCTGGAAGTGCGCCTCGTCGATGAAAGCATCGTGCCCGGCACCGAACTGTCGAGCGCCATCCCGTTCAATTCGGAACTGTTCACCGTCGGCAAGGGAGTACCTGTCGTGCTGGCGAAAGACGTGATCCTGACGGGCGACTATATCTCCAGCGCCACGGCCAGCTTCGACCAGAACCAGCAAGCGGCCGTATCGATCGACCTGAACGGCGACGGCGGCCGCAAGATGCGTGAAGCGACGCGCGAACGCGTCGGCAAGCGCATGGCCATCGTGCTGTTTGAAAAGGGCAAGCCGGAAGTGCTGTCGGTTGCCACCATCCAGCAGGAACTCGGTTCGCGCTTCCAGATCACCGGCATGGGCGGCGCGGAAAACGCGAACGAACTGGCGCTGCTGCTGCGCTCGGGCGCCCTGTCCGCACCGATGACCGTCATCGAAGAACGCACGATCGGACCGCAGCTGGGCGCGGAAAATATCGCCAAGGGCTTCCACTCGACCTTGTATGGCTTCATCGCCATCGCCGTTTTCATGATCGCCTACTACATGCTGTTCGGCGCCTTCAGCGTGCTGGCACTGGCCACCAACCTGCTGTTGCTGGTCGGCTTGCTGTCGATGATCCAGGTGACGTTGACCTTGCCAGGTATCGCCGCTATCGCGCTGGCGCTGGGTATGGCGATTGACGCCAACGTGCTGATCAATGAACGTATCCGTGAAGAGCTGCGCGCCGGCAATACGCCGCAAGCGGCGATCGCCGCCGGCTTCGACCGCGCCTGGGCCACGATTCTCGACTCGAACGTGACCACCCTGATCGTCGGCCTGGCGCTGCTGGCCTTCGGCAGCGGTCCTGTGCGCGGCTTCGCTGTTGTGCATTGCCTGGGTATTCTGACCTCGATGTTCTCCTCCGTGTTCGTCTCGCGCGGCGTGGTCAACCTCTGGTATGGCCGCAAGAAAAAGCTGACGACCTTGTCGATCGGCACGGTGTGGGTGCCGGGCGCGAGCAAGTAAGCGACGGCCCCGACTCACCCAATAGCGTCAACAGCGATCGCGTCCGGTGGCACAGCCGCCGGACGCACAGAATAGAACTCAGAGGATTTCATGGAATTTTTCCGGATCAAAAAAGATATTCCCTTCATGCGCCATGCGTTGATTTTCAACGTGATTTCGGCCGTGACCTTCCTTGCCGCCGTCTTCTTCCTGGTGCACAAGGGCTTGCACCTGTCCGTCGAATTCAAGGGCGGCACGCTGATGGAGGTGAAATACCCGAAGGCAGCCAATCTTGAAGGCATACGCGGCACCCTGATCGCCATGGGCTACGAAGAGCCGGGCGTGACCAGCTTCGATACGGCGCGCGACGTGATGATCCGCCTGCCGGTGGAAAATGGCGTTAGCGCCGCCAACACCTCGCAGCGCGTGTTCGAATCGCTGTGCAAGGCCGAGCAAGGCGCGACCAAGGCCATCGACACCGTCACCGACAAGGGCGAGCATGTGCTCAAGAGCGCCTGCATGGATGCTGCCGGCAGCGAAGCGGTCGTCTTGCAGAAAGTTGAATTCGTCGGCCCGCAAGTGGGCGAGGAACTGGCGCAGAACGGCTTGAACGCGCTGGTGGTGGTGATTATCGGCGTGATGATCTACCTGGCCATCCGCTTCGAATGGAAATACGCTGTCTCGGCGATTATCGCCAACTTGCATGACGTGGTGATCATCCTGGGCTTCTTCGCCTTCTTCGAATGGGAATTCTCGCTGACGGTGCTGGCGGCCATCCTGGCGGTGCTCGGTTATTCCGTCAACGAATCGGTGGTGATCTTTGACCGTATCCGCGAAAACTTCCGCAAGCAGCGCAAGGCGACCGTGCATGAAGTGATCGACAACGCGATCACCAGCACCATTTCGCGTACCATCATCACCCACGGCTCGACCCAGATGATGGTGCTGTCGATGCTGGTCTTCGGCGGCCAGACCCTGCACCACTTCGCACTGGCGCTGACCATCGGTATCTGCTTCGGTATTTACTCGTCCGTGTTCGTCGCGGCCTCGATCGCCATGTGGCTGGGCGTCAAGCGCGAAGACTTGATCAAGCCGATCAAGGAAAAAGACGAAACCGACGGCGCCGTGGTGTAAGCGCAGAGCTTTTTGCAGGTCGAATGGAAAACGATCACCGTTTGCGGTGGTCGTTTTTTTTTGTAACGGATGATGATGAAGCGTATTTTATTGATGGGCATGATGGCAGGCGTGACGGCGCTGGCCGACGCCGCCGATTTCAGCCGTGCCGATGCCGGCAGCATCGCCATGCGCGGCCCGATTGCCGAGGGCGACGTGGACAAGCTGCGGCAGCTGGCCGCGCCGGGTACCGTGCTGTTGCGCGTCAATAGCGACGCAGGCGATCCGCAGGCGGCGATGCAGCTGGGCCGCTATCTGCGCCAGCAGCAATGGCGTCTCGCCATCGACACGCTGTGCGCCGGCAGCTGCGCCCTGTATGTGTTCCCGGCCGCGCGGCACAAAAGCATACCCGACGGCGCCGTGCTGGCACTGCAGGAGTCGGCGTTCCTGCGCGCGCAGGTCGACCGGGCGCAGATGCGCCGCATTCTGGTTGAAGCGGGTGTGGCAGCCGAGGATCTGGACAGTGAAACGGTGGCGCTGGCGGCCCGGTTGGCAGAGACGGCGGCGCAGGAAGCGGTGTTTGCCGCGGAGCTGGGTATTGCCCCCGCCTTTTACCGCGACTTCCGGCAAGTGGCGGCGCAGGCCGATAGCGTGCGCCAGCGCTTTCCCGACCAGGAGGCGGCCGTCTACTGGTGGCCAGCTGCCGCCCGCCTGCAGCGCTGCTATGGCATCTCCGGCGTGCAAGAGGGGACGCGCGCGGCGCGCATGCTGCCCGACGGCTATCTGTACGTGCCGGCCCTGTCGGCCCTCGTCATGGGCGACCAGGCTTTGCAGGCTTGTCCATGAGCCGCAGCGGCCGTTTGTTCCTGCTGATGGACGCCATGCGCGCCAAGCGCGTGCCCGTCACGGCGGCCCAGCTGGCGCAGCAGCTCGGCGTTTCCGAGCGCACGATTTACCGCGATATCCAGACCCTGGCCGAATTGGGCGCGCCCCTGCAGGGCGAGGCCGGCATCGGCTATGTGCTGCGCCGCGGCGCCTTCTTGCCGCCGCTGATGTTTGGTGCCGACGAGCTGGAAGCGCTGGTGCTGGGCGCGCGCTGGGTGCGCCGGCAGGGCGATGCGGGCCTGGCGCAGGCGGCCAGCAATGCCCTGGCCAAGATCGCGGCCGCTTCGCCGCGCGACCTGCGCGACAGCATGGCCGAGACCAGCTTGTGGGTGCCGCTGGGGCGTCCCGCCGATGGCACGCAGCCGGCCGACCGTTACGTGCAGCCCGTGCGCGAGGCGATCCGCTATGAACAGAAGCTCACGCTCGCCTATCAGGATGAGCACGGCAGCGCCACCTCGCGCACGGTGTGGCCGTTCGCCCTGGCTTTTTTCGAAGGCAAGCGCCTGCTGGCCGCCTGGTGCGAACTGCGCGGCGATTACCGGCATTTCCGCATCGACCGCATCGCCGAGGTGCAGCAGCATGCGGAGCGCTATCCCACGCGGCGCCATGTACTGCTCGATGCCTGGCGCAAAGCGCACGAAATTGACCCGGAATCCTGATATCCGCTCCTGACAAAAACTGTCAGTGACGACGACTACGATGGTGGCTTCTTCACTCACCGGAGCCATCTATCATGCGCCTGTACCACCACCCCATGTCTTCGAATGCCCGCCGTGCCCTGATGACGGCGATCCACCTCGGCCTGCCTCTGGAACTGGCCGAAGTCGACCTGATGAATGCGGACGACCGCCGTCGCCTGGGTGAATTGAACCCGAACGGCAAAGTGCCCGTGCTGGCCGATGGCGATTTCCTGCTGTGGGAGTCGTGCGCCATCATGCAATACCTGGCCGAGCAGGTGCCGGGCCAGACGATTTATCCGCAGGCGCCGCAAGCGCGCGCCGACGTCAACCGCTGGCTGTTCTGGGCCGCGCAGCACTTCGCGCCTGCCATCAGCGTGCTGGCCTGGGAACGCGCCTGGAAAGGCATGACGGGCAATGGTCCGGCGGACCCGCAGGAAGAGGCGCGCGGCGAGCACGAACTGCATGCCTGCGCCGTGGTGCTGGACGCGCATCTGGCGCAGCGTGACTGGCTCTGCGGCGATGCCTTGACCCTGGCCGAGTTCGCCGTGGCCGCGCCGCTGATGTACAGCGAGGCCGTGCGGCTGCCGCTGGCACAGTACCAGTACATCCAGGCGTGGTTTGCCCGCGTGCGCCAATTGCGTGCCTGGCAGGAAACGGACGTGGAACTGTTGCCGGGATAATGTGCGCGCTAAGTGAGCCAGCGCACGGAGCCGGCGCGGCGCACCGCATAAGATAGGGCTGTCTCTTTCAGGACATCCCTAGCTTTGGACTTTACCCGCTTTCGAGCGGGTTTTTTTTGAATAGCGGCTTGATAAATTGATAATCGCTGCACAGATGGGGTACATCCCACTTCCAGCAGGTACGCCATGTTCATGCCACGCCATCCGAAACCCCTGTTGAGTACAAAAGCGGTCGCCATGCAAGTTGTTGAGCAGAAGCAGGGAACGCAGGCCATGGACAAGCATGTGCTGATCGTCGATACGCTCAAGCCGGCGGCGCCGCCGCCGGTCGTCAAGAAGCCTGCAAGCTAGTGCACGAGCACTTTCAGCAGCGACTGCACTTCATCGTCCGATTCTTCCATGATGCTCGACAAGGTTGCATCGTCGCCGATCAGGCAATCGATGCTGCGCGCGGCGCGGGCCGCCCGCACGGCGATGGCGGCCGGGCTTTCGTTGAGTGGTGACGAGACGGGCGCCAGGTCATTTGCCAGCAGCAGGGTGTCGCCCAGCGATTCGGGCGGGATGGCGCGCAAGCCTTCCCACAGCGCATCGATGGCGCCTCTGACCGCTTCCGGCACCTTCAGTTTGGCCAGGACGCCGTGGCCGATGGCCTGTTCGCCATGTTCGACCCAGTCTTCCGGTTC
This sequence comes from Janthinobacterium aestuarii, assembly GCF_051380835.1. Taxonomy (NCBI): domain Bacteria; kingdom Pseudomonadati; phylum Pseudomonadota; class Betaproteobacteria; order Burkholderiales; family Oxalobacteraceae; genus Janthinobacterium; species Janthinobacterium aestuarii. The sequence goes on along the minus strand of NZ_JBNYXU010000011.1, from coordinate 215,276 downwards.
GCCGTCGAGGATGCCGGGGAATTCGGCTGCGCGCGACAGCAGATAAAAGCCGCCCACTTCATGCATGATGCCGGCAAACAGGGCCGTATCGGGGTCCACCTTGGTGACGCGGCGGGCCAGTACCTGCGACAGGGCCGCCACGTGGGCCGTATGCTCCCACAGCTGGTTGGCCTTCGCTTGCAGCACGGGATCGGTGATGGTGCTGCCCAGCTGGCGCACGATCAGCGATGCCACCACCGACTGCAGGGTACGCACGCCAAGCCGCTGCACGGCATTGCGCACGCTGGTGATTTCATTGCCGGAACGGTTGAACGCCACGGAATTGGCGATGGCCACCGTGCGCGCGGCCAGCAGCGGATCTGCCTGCACCAGCTTGGCGGCGGCCTCGATATGGCAGTCGGGATCGGCCAGCGCCTCTTGCAGCTTGAGCGAAGCGTCCACATTGGCAGGAAAGGTCAGCTCGCCACGAGCGGCTTGTGCGGCGATGCTTTTAAAGGCGTCGAGTCTGTTCATTGAAAAAATTATACTCGCAATATTTCCGCACGGAACTTTTTAAGCATGATCTTTTCGCAAACAGCCTGGCAAAGGCAAGCAATGCCCTGTAAACGGGAAAAGGCATGCCACTGGATCAGCGGCATGCCTTTTCTTCAACGACAGCGATCGTCAAGCGCTATTACAGAGTTTCACTGAATATGGCGTCGCAGCCTTCAACGAGTTCGTCGCTGTCTTCCAGTTCATCGGTCAAGCCCAGGTCGAACAGTTCCTCGACGGCGTTCATGAAGCTGTTGTGCTTGGTGGCGCCGATCAGGCGGTAGATTTCGCCGTCTTCGTTGCGCACGCCGATGATCAGTTTTTCCTGGCGTACCAGTTCCGGCGTGCTGGCGTTGAGCAGCAGATTGCCGATGATGTGTTTATCGAAATGAGCAGGCTTTTTGCCTTCGAGCAGTGAGGTTTTCAACTTGGTTTCCTTTGTCTTGTTTGAATGTCTGTGCTTGGTGAGTGGTCAGCCGTGGCCGTTGGCAATGGCGTGCTTCAATCCTGCCAGCGTCGTTTCCAACCGCATGAAATCGTCTTCGGTATAGCCGTCGAACAGACGCTGGCCCTGCTTTGTCAGCTTGGGGAACACGTCCTGAAACACTTGTTCGCCCTCGCAGCTCAGGCGCACGTAATAGGAACGCTTGTCGCGTGGACAACGTTCGCGTATCACCAGCCCCTTTTGTTCCAGCCGGTCCACCACACCCGTCAAAGTACCCTTGGTAATCAGGGTTTTCTGGCCCAGTTCCTTGTAGGACATGCCGGGGGTGTTGCCGAGCGTGGCAACGATGTCGAATTGCGCATGCGTCAAGCCGTACTGGCGCACGAAGTCGCTAGAAAACCGCTCGAAGCCTTGCATGCATTCGGCCAGCAGCCGGATACTTTTTAAATATCGTTCACCCATGGGAGTGATTATATCCTTCCGCTCCGCTTTTTTCCGCCGCGCCAGGATGTGCCCTTGCATGAAGGGCGCGACGGGGCGGAAGTCCGGTATCATGTGGGCAACTCAGCCCTTGCCTTTGGTCCGCCTCGCCGATGTCCTTCGCTAATCTTTCCCGTATCGGCCTCGACAAACCGCTGCGTTTGCTGCTGGTCCATGCCGGCGACGCCGAGTCGATTACCTGGGCCGGCCTGGTGCAGCCGCTGCGCCTGTGCGCGCGAGCGCTGGGGCCGGACGCCTTGCAACTGGACGTGCGCACGCCGGAACAGGTGGCCGCGCAGGGCGGCAACTGGCATATTGCGCTGCTGGTGGCCGATGAAACGCAAGCGCCGCTGCGCGCCGAGCTGTGCCGGGCCGTGATCGAGCGCTGCCGTTCGGCGCCGTTCTGGGGCGGCGTGGGTGCGGCCGTGCTGTGGCTGGCCGACGCGGGCGTCATGGATGGCGTGCGCATCGCTTTGCCGTGGGCCTTGTATGCCGATGCGGAAGCGAAGGCCGAACGGGCCATCCTGACGCCGCATTTGTTCGACATCGACGGCCCGCACATCACCTGCTGCGGCGGCGCGGCCAGCATCGACTTTTCGCTGACCCTGATCGAAACCATCTTTGGCGCCGACGTGCAGGCGCTCGTCAAGGAAGCGTTGTGCGTGGACAAGGTGCGCGGCAAGGAAGAGCGCCAGAGGGTGGCCCTGCAAGCGCGTTTCGGCGTGCTGCAGCCCAAGCTTTCCGAAGCGGTGACCTTGATGGAAGCCAATATCGAGGAGCCGTTGTCGACCGACGACATCGCCAGCCTGGTGGGCCTGTCGCGGCGCCAGCTCGAGCGGCTGTTCAAGCAATACCTGGGCAGCCTGCCATCGCGCTACTACCTGGAGCTGCGCCTGCAGCGCTCACGGCAACTGTTGCTCGATACACATTATTCCATCGTGCAAGTGGGCCTGATGTGCGGCTTTTCCTCCGGTTCGCACTTTTCCACGGCCTTTGGCACCCTGTTTGGCAATACCCCGCGCGAAGAGCGGCAGCGCAAGCTCATGCCCCTGTGTGATTAAGGCAAGCCCGGCTGTGATGAATTGTGAAAATCCTTGTCGCAGATTCAAAAGAGTTTTAGCATCCCGCTTTTTATAATGCAGTACACACGTAGCTGTCGTAGCTGCGGAGTACCTAACATATTGATGGGGAAATGCTATGAATGCCAAGCTTGATTCGACCGTAACGGCTCGTCCAGTCACCCGGGAAACCTTTGACCAGGTCCTCGTTCCTACCTACGCCCCTGCAGCCATGGTGCCCGTGCGCGGTTCCGGTCTGGATCTGTGGGACCAGTCAGGCAAGCATTACCTCGATTTCACCTCCGGCATCGCCGTCAACAGCCTGGGCCACTGCCATCCGGCCCTGGTCGACGTGCTGACCAAGCAAATCAATAATTTGTGGCATTTGGGCAACGGCTACACCAACGAGCCTGTCCTGCGCTTGGCGCTGGCCCTGACGGAAGCGACTTTCGCCGACCGCGCCTTCTTCTGCAATTCGGGCGCGGAAGCCAACGAAGCGGCCCTGAAGCTGGCGCGCAAGTACGCGCACACCAAGTTCGGCGCGCACAAGTCGCGCATCATTTCGTGCTTCAGCTCTTTCCACGGCCGCACCCTGTTTACGGTCTCCGTCGGCGGCCAGGCCAAGTATACGGAAGGCTTCGAGCCGCTGCCGCCATCGATCGACCACATTGCCTACAACGACATCGAAGCGGCGCGCGCCGCCATCGGCGATGACGTGTGCGCCGTGATCGTCGAGCCGGTACAAGGCGAAGGCGGCGTGGTGCCGGGCAATCCGGAGTTCCTCAAGGAGCTGCGCGCCCTGTGCGACAAGACGGGCGCCCTGTTGATTTTCGACGAAGTCCAGAGCGGCATGGGCCGCACTGGCGCCTTGTTCGCCTACATGGGCTACGGCGTCACGCCGGACATCCTGACGGCCGCCAAGGCCCTGGGCAACGGCTACCCGATCGGCGCCATGCTGACCACGAATGAACTGGCGCAAACGCTGGCCGTCGGCACCCACGGCACCACTTACGGCGGCAACCCGCTGGCCGCCACCGTGGCCCTGACCGTGCTGGACACGATCAACACGCCGGCATTCCTGGCGCGTGTGAAAGAAGCGAGCGTCAACACCATCGCCATGCTGCAAGGCCTGATCACGGATTACCCGCAAGTGTTCTCCATCGTGCGCGGCAGCGGTTTGCTGCTGGGCCTGGTCGTCACCGATGCCTTCAAGGGCCGCGCGAAAGACATCCAGAAAGCGGCCGAAGCGCAAGGCTTGATGGTGCTGATCGCCGGCATGGACGTGGTGCGCCTGGCGCCGGCCCTGATCGTCTCGGACGAGCAGATCGCCGAAGCGGGCCGTCTGCTGCGCGCCGCCATCGACGGCATGCTGAAAGCCTGAAGCTAGCCCCGCTCCCTGTTTGATCACCGGCCCGCCGCTTTGCTGCGGGCCGGCTTGGTTCTACCCCAGCATTGTCAGCATTGAAGGAGTACCCATGTATGTTGTCCGTCCGGTAGAAATTGCGGATATTGCAGCCCTCGAAGCGCTGGCCGCAGTCACCATGCCGGGTGTCCATACCCTGCCGAAGACGCGCGAAAAAATCGCCGCCTCCGTCGAGCGCTCCATCGCCTCGTTTGCCGCCCATGTCGACATCCCCAGCGAAGAGTCGTATCTCTTCGTGCTTGAATCCCTGCTCGACAAGAGCATCTTTGGTACGGCCGCCATCTTCGCCTCGGCCGGCTCGAACGGCACCTATTTTTCCTTCCGCAACGACGTTATCCAGCAAGTCTCGCGCGACCTGAACATCAGCCACAGCGTGCATGCGCTGACCCTGTGTTCCGAACTGACGGCGTACTCGCAGCTGTCCGGTTTCTACGTGCGCAACATGGAGCAGGCGGGCCTGGAAGCGGCCCTGCTGTCGCGCGCGCGGCTGCTGTTCGCCGTGCTGGCGCCGCACCGTTTTGGCGACCGCTTCTTCGTGCCGCTGGCCGGCATCACGGACGCCAACGGCCAGTCGCCGTTCTGGGATGCGCTGGGCCGCAAGTTCTTCCAGATGGATTTCCTCGATGCCGAAAAAGTCATCGGCGGTGCGCGCAACCGCACCCTGATCGTCGAACTGATGCCGCATTACCCCGTGTACGTGCCGCTGTTGCCCGGCGACGCGCAGGCGGCCATGGGCCAGATCCACCCGAGCGGCGAACTGGCGTTCAATCTGCTGACGGAAGAAGGCTTTGAAGCCGACGATTACATCGACATCTTCGATGGCGGCCCGATCCTGCAGGCGCACAAGCATGCGCTGCGCTCGTTTACGGGCTCGCTCACGCGCCGCGTCGTCGCAGGCGTCACGCCCAGCCGCACGGGCATGAAAGTCAATTATGCGGTCGCTTCCGGCGCCGAGCGCAATTTCCGCGCCGTGACCTTTGCCTGCGATGCGCTCGAAGCGCAGGACACCATCGGTTTGCCGGCCGACCTGCTCGAGGCGCTGGCCGTGGCCGAAGGCGACAGCGTCATTTGCGTGCGTATCTAAGGGAGTTAATTTTATGCTAGTAGTACGCGCCATCAACGCCAATGACCTCGATGCCCTGTATGGGCTGGCCAGCCAGGTCGGCACCGGCATGACCACCCTCAAGCCGGACATGAAAATGCTGGGCGACCGCCTGGCCATCGCCTGCGCTTCGTTCGCCGAAACCATCCCGCCCGAAAAGCGCGACTACATGTTCGTCATGGAGGATACCGACACGGGCCGCCTGGCCGGCGTGTGCGCCATCAAGGGCGCCGTGGGTCTGGACGAACCGTTCTATAACTACCGCATCGGCACGCTGGTCCATTCCAGCCGCGAGCTCGACGTATTTACGCGCATGGAAACCTTGTACCTGTCGAACGACCTGACGGGCAGCACGGAACTGTGCTCGCTGTTTTTGCACCCAGATTACCGCAGCGGCAACAACGGCAAGCTGCTGTCGAAAAGCCGTTTCCTGTTCATCGCCCAGTTCCCGCAGCTGTTCACGGAAAAGCTGATCGCGGAAATGCGCGGCTACCAGGCACCGGACGGCAGCTCGCCGTTTTATGAAGGCCTGGGCCGCCACTTTTTCAAGATGGATTTCCACCACGTCGACGACTTGACGAGCCTGGGTAAAAAATCGTTCATCGCCGAGCTGATGCCGCGCCAGCCCATGTACGTGGCCTACCTGCCCGACGAAGCGCAGGAAGTCATCGGCAAGGTGCATCTGAGCACGGCGCCCGCGCGCCGCCTGCTGGAACAGGAAGGCTTGCACTTCGAAGGCTATGTCGACATTTTCGACGCCGGTCCCGTGCTGCAGGCGCGCGTCTCGGAACTGCGCGCCATGCGCGACAGCATGCCGGCCGTGCTCGACGCCGAGGCTGCGCCGGAAGTGTGCGGCGATGCCGCCCAGGCCGAGCCTTACCTGGTGTCGAACACCGACCTGAAAGATTTCCGCATGATCGTCACCAGCGCCAATCCGCACAGCGGCAAGATCGCGCTCGACGACGATGAACTGCATCTGCTGCGCTGCCATCACGGCGACACCGTGCGCACCTTGTCACTCAACCCGAGGAAGCATCCCCATGTCTAACGTATTGAATCCATCTACCGCAGCATCGAACTTCATCAACGGCGCCTGGCTGCCAGGCACGGGCCGCGAACTGGCCACCATCGATCCGTCGAACGGCAAGCAGACCTGGGCCAGCCTGGAAGCGACGGAACACGAAGTCGAACAGGCGTGCCAGGCCGCGCGCGCCGCTTTCGAAGCGTGGGCCGATACGCCCGTCGACGATCGCATCGCCATCTGCGTGCGCTTTCGCGAACTGCTGAAGGAGCATGCGGAAACTCTGGCGCTGCTGATCTCGGAAGAAGTGGGCAAGCCGCTGTGGGAGTCGCGCACGGAAGTGGCCACCATGGCCAACAAGATCGATATCTCGGTGCAGTCGTACAACGCACGCACGGGCATCACGCAAAGCAAGATCGCCGATGGCGACGCCGTGCTGCGCCACCGTCCGCATGGCGTGTTCGGCGTCTTCGGCCCGTACAATTTCCCCGGCCACCTGCCGAACGGCCACATCGTGCCGGCCCTGATCGCCGGTAACACCATCGTCTTCAAGCCGAGCGAATATGCGCCGCGCACGGCCATCAAAACCGTGCAGCTGTGGCAGCAGGCCGGCTTGCCGAATGGCGTCGTCAACCTCGTCAACGGCGGGCGCGACACGGGCGTGGCGCTCGGCGCCAATCCACACCTCGACGGCGTGCTGTTTACGGGCTCGTGCCAGACGGGCATCAGCCTGCACCGCCAGTTCGGCGGCCAGCCGGGCAAGATGCTGGCGCTGGAAATGGGCGGCAACAACGCCCTCGTCGTGTGGGACGTCAAGGATGTCGACGCGGCCGTGCACCACGCGATCTTCTCCGCCTTTGTCTCGGCCGGCCAGCGCTGCACCTGCGCGCGCCGCCTGGTGGTGCAGGATAACGCCGCCGGTGCCGCTTTTGTGGCGCGCCTGGTGGAAGTGGCCGCGAAACTGGGTATCGGCGCTTCCGACGCCCAGCCGCAGCCGTTCATGGGCCCAGTCGTGTCGAGCGCCGTGGCAAAACGCCTGGTGCAGGCGCAGGCGGACATGGTCGCCAAGGGCGGTACCACCTTGCTGCAGATGCGCCAGTTGAATCCCGAGGCGGGCTTTGTGACGGCCGGCATCGTCGACGTGACTAGTGCTGTCGGCATCCCCGACGAAGAGTGGTTCGGCCCACTGCTGCAAGTGGTCCGCGTGGCCGATTTCAATGCGGCCCTGAAGGTTGCCAATGCCACGGAATTCGGCCTGGCTGCGGCGCTGTTGTCCGACGATCCGGCCCTGTGGCAAACGTTCCAGACGCGCGCGCGCGCCGGCATCGTCAACTGGAACCGTCCGACCACGGGCGCGGCCAGCACGGCGCCGTTCGGCGGCATCGGCAAGTCGGGCAACCACCGTCCCAGCGCCTATTACGCGGCCGATTACTGCGCCTACCCGGTTGCCTCGATCGAGAACGGCGCGCTGGAAATGCCGGCCAAGCTGTCGCCCGGCCTGAATTTTTAAGGAAATCCCATGCACAGCACGCGCGAATACAATTTTGACGGCCTGGTCGGGCCATCGCATAACTACGCCGGACTCTCGTTCGGCAACGTGGCCTCGTTCAGCAATGTGAAAAGCGCTTCGAATCCGAAGCAGGCCGCCTTGCAGGGCCTGGCCAAGATGCGCGCCCTGGCCGCGCGCGGCTTTGCGCAAGCCTTGCTGCCGCCGCAGGACCGGCCCAATTTCCGCCTGCTGCGCTCCATCGGTTTCACGGGGACGGACGCCGAGGTGCTGGCGCGCGCCTACAAGGAATCCCCGGTGATCCTGGCCTGCGCGTATTCCGCCTCGCCCATGTGGACGGCGAACGCCGCCACGGTCAGCCCGTCGGCCGATACGCACGATGGCCGCGTGCATTTCACGGCCGCCAACCTGAATAACAAGCTGCACCGCGCCTTCGAGCACGCGCAGTCGGCGCGCAGCCTGCGCGCCGTTTTCAGCGACGGCAAGCACTTCGCCGTGCACGATGCGCTGCCGTCGACACCGGCCTTTGGCGACGAGGGCGCGGCCAACCACACGCGCCTGGGCGCCAGCCACGGCGCGCCATCGGTGGAGTTGTTCGTGTATGGTCGCGTGGAGTTCGACCCGTCCGCGCCATCGCCGAAGCGCTATCCGGCGCGCCAGACCCTGGAAGCGTCGCAAGCCGTGGCGCGACTGCATGGCCTGGAGGCGAAACGCACCGTGTACGTGCAGCAGAACCCGGACGTGATCGACCAGGGCGTGTTCCATAACGACGTCATCGCCGTCGGCAATGGCAATGTACTGTTCTATCACGAGCAGGCGTTTGCCGATGAAGAGGCAAGCCTGTCGCAGCTGCATCGCGCCGTCGCCGCCACGGGCGCGCAACTGGACGCGCTGCGCGTGGACACGGGCCAGGTGCCGATCCAGGATGCGGTGACCAGCTATCTGTTCAACAGCCAGCTGCTGACGAAAGAGGGCGGCAAGATGGCGCTGGTGATCCCGCAGGAATGCCAGGAAAACCGCGCCGTGTCGCGCTACCTGGAAGGCCTGGTGGCCAGCGGTGGACCCATCGATGAACTGATACATTTCGACCTGCGCCAGAGCATGCGCAACGGCGGCGGGCCCGCCTGCCTGCGTTTGCGCGTGGCCCTGACGGAAGCCGAGGCGCGCGCCATGCACCAGGGCGTGATCATGACGGAAACGCTGTACCATCGGCTGGTGCAGTGGGTGGAAAAACACTACCGAGACCATCTGGAGCCGGGCGACCTGGCCGACCCGCAGCTGGCGCTGGAAGTGCATGCGGCGCTTGAAGAATTGACGATCATCCTCAACTTACCAGGATTGTACGACTTGTAGGCGATAGAAAAACACACAGAACATCCGAGACAACTATCCGTAGCACAGACAGAATTGGACGGGCGACCCCCGTCTCTTGACACCGCTGCCGCCCAGCCACAAGCCCGAACGACAGCGTTGGACATTCACATTACCGTAATGGAGATGCAAGATGAATCACACGCCACAAGATTTGCGTACACAAACGCTGGAGTTGATTAACGCGGCTGGCAATGCAGGCAAGGCGGTAGCGCCTGTCGTGCAGCTGGTGCAGGCATGGCTCGACTCGCTCGACGCCGAAGACCTGGCCGATATCGCGCCCGACAGTCTGGCGCCCGTGCTGGTCGACGGTTTCACGCAAGCGGCCGAGCGCACCGGCAACGGCTGCCAGATCGCGACCCTGCGTTATGCGGATGGCCGTGGCGGCATGGCGAGCGCCTTGCTGATCCTGAACGAAGACATGCCTTACCTGGTCGACTCCATCGTCATGGCCATGCGCCGCCAGCACCTGGCCGTGCGCGGCGTGATGAATACCGTGCTGCCCGTGCGCCGCGCCGCTGACGGCAGCGTCGAAGCGGTGCGCCAGCCTGGCGACCCGCTCGAATCGTATGTGCTGGTACTGCTCGACGAAGAGCTGGCGCCGGAAGCCCTGGCCGCGCTGGTCGCCGCCCTGGAGACGGTCGCGCGCGACGCCGCCGTCGTACGCCGCGATGCCGCCGCCATGAGCGAGCGCCTGGCCGCCGTCGCCACGGCTGCATCGCAGCATGGCGAAGAAGGCGCGGAAGTGGCCGCCTTCCTGGAATGGGCCCGCAGCGGCGGCTTTGAAGTCTTCGGCTATGCCTATTACCGCGTCAAGCCGGGCGTGCGCGAACTGGAACGCGACATTCCTAGCCGTGTCGGCGTGCTGCAGGATACGGCGCACCCCGTCTACGGCACCTGCCTGGCGAATATCCCGGGCGACTTCGACACCCTGGCCAAGCGCGACTCGGCGCTGTCCATCGTCAAGGCCGACGTGGCAGGCACTTTGCACCGCGACCAGCAGTTGGACTTCATCGGCGTGCGCGACATGGATGCGCAAGGCGCGATCCTCGGCGAGCACTGCTTCGTCGGCTTGTTCACCCGCGCCGGCAATTCCACCCCGCTGGCGGCGCTGCCGTTTGCGCGCGGCCGCGTGGCGAAGGTTTTGAGCCTGGCCGGCGTGCGCCAGCAAGGTTTCCGCGCCGAGAAATTCCGCGAAATCCTTGAGTCCTTGCCGCGCACGGAAGCGCTGGAAGCGGATCTCGACTGGCTGGCGCAAGTGTGCGGTTCTGTCGTCTCGCTGTACAAGCAGCCGCGCACCAAGGTTTTTGCGCGCCGCGACGTGTATGCGCGCCACCTGAACGTGCTGGTTTACCTGCCGCGCGAGCGCTACAGCGCCAGCGTCGCATCGAGCCTGGCGAAAGCCCTGCAAGCCAGTTCCGGCGCCACGCACGTGAGCATGCAAACCCTGGTGGCCGACGGCCCCCTGGCGCGCGTCTACCTGATCGCCCACGCCGCGCGCTACCCGCTGGACCTGGAAACGGACATCGAACAGCCGCTGCTGAGCGTGCTCGACGGCTGGCATAACGGCTTTGCCGCCGTGGCCGATGCCGTGCCCGACGTGGCCCTGCGCACCAGCCTGCGCAAACTGTGCGCCACGTTACCGCTCGATTACGTGGCCGCCACCGCGCCGGCCGTCGCCTTCCGCGACCTCGACACCATCCTGCGCAATACGGATCCGGCGCACGTGGCCGTGCGCATCGAGACGGGCGCCGTCACCACGATTCGCCTGTACTCGGCCAACAAGGTGCCGCCGCTGTCGACCATCCTGCCGGCACTGCACAATGCGGGCGTGGCCATCGACCGCGAACAGGCGTATTCGGTGTCGCTGGCCGACGGCACGCGCTATTTCGTCACCAGCCTGACGGTCGATGCCGCCAGCGCGGCGAAACTGGCGAAGCCATCCGTCGTCGCCGTGGCGCAGGAATTGTTTGCCGCCTTGTTCAACGACACGGCGGAAGATGGCCGCCTGAATGGCCTCGTCATCGAAGGCGGCTTGTCGACGCGCGAAGTGCAGCTGGTGCGCGCCTATACCAGCTACTGGCGCCAGACGGGCAGCCGCTTCTCGGTGCGCTACATCGCCGAAAGCCTGCGCAAGCAGCCGGCCCAGGTCAAAGCCCTGGTGGAGGCGTTCCTGCAGCGCTTCGATCCTTCGCTGTCCGACGCGCAGCATGCGGCGGCCCTGGAAAGCATCGCCGCCATCAAGGCTGGCCTGCCCTCCGTGAACCATGCCGATACCGAGGAAATCCTCGGCGCGCTGGCCGACCTGATGGCCGCCACCCTGCGCACCAGCTACTTCCAGAACAATCAACAAGGCGACAAGATCATCTTCAAGTTCGACACCAGCAGCTTGGCGCTGGTGCCGGAACCGCGTCCTTACCGCGAGATTTTCGTCTTCTCGCGCCGCTTCGAAGGCGTGCACCTGCGCGGCGGCCCTGTCGCCCGTGGCGGCTTGCGCTGGTCCGACCGCATGGAAGACTACCGCACGGAAGTCCTGGGTCTGGTGAAAGCGCAGATGGTCAAAAACGCCGTCATCGTGCCGGCCGGCGCGAAGGGCGGTTTTGTCTGCAAGATGATGCCGAAAGACGCCGTGCGCGAAACCATCGCGGCCGAAGGCGAAGCCGTCTACCGCCTGTTCATTTCCAGCCTGCTGGAAGTGACGGACAACCGTTCGCTGGGCAATATCGTCCCGCCAGTCGATACCGTGTGCTTCGATGACGCCGACCCGTATCTGGTGGTGGCCGCCGACAAGGGCACGGCCACGTTCTCGGACATCGCCAACGGCATCGCCGTGCAGCGCGGTTTCTGGCTCGGCGACGCGTTCGCCTCGGGCGGCTCGAACGGCTACGACCACAAGAAACTGGGCATCACCGCCAAGGGCGCGTTCGAAGCCGTGAAGCGCCATTTCTATGAAATGGACCACGACCTCAATACCACCCCGATCACCATGGTCGGCGTGGGCGACATGTCGGGCGACGTGTTCGGCAACGGCGTACTGCTGTCGCGCCAGCTGAAACTGGTGGCCGCGTTCGACCACCGCCACATCTTCCTCGACCCGACACCGGACGTCGCCGTCTCGTTCGACGAGCGCGCGCGCCTGTTCGCCTTGCCGCGTTCCTCGTGGGACGATTACAACAAGGAGCTGATCTCGGCAGGCGGCGGCGTGTATCCGCGCACTGCCCGCACGATCGAACTGTCGCCGCAAATCCGCGCCGCACTCGATATCGCGGAAACTTCGCTGCCGCCGGAAGAACTGATGCACCGCATCCTGAAGTCGCCCGTGGACCTGTTCTACAACGGCGGCATCGGCACTTACATCAAGGCGTCGACGGAGAGCCACGCGCAAGTGAAGGACCGCGCGAATGACCACATCCGCGTCAGCGGCAATGAGCTGCGCGTGAAAGTCGTGGCCGAAGGCGGCAACCTGGGTGCGACGCAGGCGGGCCGCATCGAATTCGCGCTGGCCGGTGGCCGCATCTTCACCGATGCGATCGACAACTCGGCCGGCGTGGATTGCTCGGACCATGAAGTGAACGTGAAAATCTGGCTGGACGTGGAAGTCAACGCGGGCAAGCTGACGGAAGCGGAACGCAACCGCGAGCTGTATGCGATGACGGACGACGTCGAGCGCCTGGTCTTGCGCGACAACACGCAGCAGACGCATTTGCTGGTGCGTGAATTGCAGGCGCAAAGCGAAAGCGCCGTGCAGGATGGCTATGCCGCCCTGATCGCCAGCCTGGAAGAAGAGGGCGCGCTGTCGCGCGATCTCGAGCAGCTGCCGTCGGTGGCCGAACTGGCACGCCGCAAAGCCGACGGTCGTGGCCTGACCACGCCGGAACTGGCGGTGGTGATCGCCAACGTGAAAAACCGCTTCAAGCGCATCCTGTCCGCCCTGCCGTTGACCGGCGAAACGTGGGCCGAGCCGGTGCTCAAACCGTACTTCCCATCCTTACTGGTGGAAACCCGTTCGGCGCTCGACCACCCGCTGGCCAACGCCATCTTGGCGACCGTGCTGGCCAATGAAGTGATCAACCGCTGCGGCCCGCTGATGATCCGCAACCTGGCGGCGGAAAACGGCGTGGACGAGTCGACCGTGATCCTGGCCTGGGGCCAGGCATGGGTGGCGCTGAATCTGGCGCCCGTGTTCGACGCGCTCGATGCGGATGCCTTGACGATTCCACGCGACGTGTCGATCAAGGTCGATGCGCAAACGCGCGTGCTGCAGCAAACGATGATCGCCGGTGTCTTGTCGGTGCCGGCCGAGCAGTTGCGCGGCGCCGGCCTGGCCGAACTGACTGGTTTGTTTGGCGCGGAATCGAAACGCGAGCTGCTCAAAGCTGTCGGCATCAAGTCGGAAGCGGCGCTGGTGCCGGGCTTGAGTCCGGCCTTCGTGCAGGCGTGGGATGCGGTCGACGCGCTGGAAGTCGTCGCCGGCTTCCTGTTCCCGGCCCTGTCCGTGGCGCGTCCTGCTTCGATGGACCTGGCTTCCTTCCTGCAAGTGGGCCTGGCCCTGCGCAGCCAGGCGGGCATCGATACGCTGGAACGTGGCCTGAAGCTGGCCGCGCAAGGCAAGTCGCAAGAACAGTTGCGCAACTACGCGCAGCAAGCGCTGCGCCGCACGCAACAGCGTCTGCTGACGCAGGTGCTGGCGCGTGCCGAGCAAGGCAATGCAGGCCAGGCAGTCGATGCCGTGACGGGCGCGCTGGGTCTCTCGGCCTATGTGGCGGCGACGGAACTGGAGCAAGCCATGCTGGACGTGTGGACCTTGTCGGAAGCCGTGAATAAAATCACGGAGAAAACCCCAGCGGAAGCGGCGGTGTAATGACGCAAAAAGTAACACAGGTAGTGCAGGCGCTGGCGCAGGCCGATTTCAGCGGCGTGGCCCAGTTGTTTTCGGACGCCGGTTTCACGGTGGCCTTGCCGGCGCCCGGCATGCTGCAAGTCGTCAAACTGGGAGCCGGCCGCGCCAGCGTGGCCGTCTCGGTGGGCGTGCATGGCGACGAGACGGGACCGATCGAAGTGCTGGCGCATCTGCTCGACGCCTTGTCGCGCGATGCATCGAAGCTGGCCGTCGACCTGCTCGTTTGCGTGGGCAATGTCGATGCGATCCGGGCCGGCAAGCGTTTCATCGACGCCGACCTCAATCGCATGTTCCGCCCCGTACGGGGCAGCTTGGCGCAAGCGGCGGAAAGCGCGCGCGCCGATGAAATGATCGCCGCGACAACAGCGTTCTTTGAAGCGGCCGGTCCCGTGCGCTGGCACCTGGATTTGCACACGGCCATCCGGCCGTCCGTGTACCCTACGTTTGCCATCGTGCCGGACCTGGTGGCCGACGACGCCAAGGCACAGCTGATCGACTGGCTGGGCCAGGCGGCCATCGGCGCCATCATCATGAACCCGCAGTCGGCCGGCACGTATAGCTATTATTCGGCCGAGCATTTCGGCGCGGCCGCCAGCACGGTGGAGCTGGGCCGCGTGGGCACCCTGGGGCAGAACGATCTGTCCCTGTTCGACGACGTGTCGCTGGCGCTCGATGGCCTGCTGCGCGGCCTGCCTGCGCAGCCCGTCAAGGCGCAACCGCACGTGTTCAAGGTGGCGCAGGAAATCATCAAGCACAGCGATGAATTCCGCATGGCTTTTGACCGCAGCACGCAGAATTTCACCTCGTTGCCGCAGCACGCCGTGATCGCCAGCGATGGCGACCATGTGTACACGGTGCGGCACGCGGAAGAGCTGGTGGTGTTTCCGAATCCGGACGTGCGCGTGGGCTTGCGCGCGGGACTGATGGTGGTGCGCGTGTCCTGATCTTCAAGCCATGCACAGCAGCAGGCGCCAGCCGGGGAAACCCGTCTGGCGCTTTTTTTATGGAAAAAATGCCACATAGAAATAATTATCCATTAGGCAATCAATTGATTTAAAATATTTACCCTTTGCAATTTTTTGGACCGATCATGTTGAAACGCCTGCTGACAGCCTTGCTGTGCCTGACTCTCTCCGGCCTGACGGCTGCCGCCCCTGCCGAAGAGAAGGCAGCCGCAACGGAAATGACGGCCGAGCAATTCCTCGCCCAGTTGCACCTGCAGCACGGCAAGATCACCTTGCCGGGCGGTATCGCCACACTGGATTTGCCCGCCAGCTTCCGTTATTTGTCGCCGGCCGATGCCGAGCGCGTGCTGGTCGAGGCCTGGGGCAATCCGCCGGGCATGGAATCGCTGGGCATGATCGTGCCTGCCAAGACGAGCGTGCTCGAGCGCGACAGCTGGGGCGTGGTGGTGACGTATGAAAAGGAAGGGCATATCAAGGATGACGATGCGGACAGCATCCAATACGACGAATTGCTCAAGGATATGCAGGCGTCCGTGCTGGAAAATAATGCGGAGCGCAAGAAGCAGGGCTATCCCGGTATCCATCTGATGGGCTGGGCGGAAAAACCCAGCTATGCCAAGGATACGCACAAGCTGTACTGGGCCAAGGACTTGATGGTCGATGGCGGCGAGCACTCGCTGAACTACAACGTGCGCGTGCTGGGCCGTGAAGGCGTGCTGAACCTGAATGCGATCGCCAGCATGCAGCAGATCGCGACGATCAAGCAGGAAATGCAGCAAGTGACGGCGTTCACGGAATTTACCGACGGTAACCGCTACACGGATTTCGACAGCAAGACGGACAAGGTGGCCGAGTACGGCCTGGCGGCGCTGGTGGCCGGCGGCGTGGCCAGCAAGCTGGGCCTGTTTGGCAAACTGCTGGTGCTGCTGCTGGCCTTCAAGAAAGTGCTGCTCCTGGCCGTCGTGGGTGGTGGCGCGGCCATCATCAAGTTTTTCACTGGCAAGCGCAAGGAGAAGCCGGCGCCGATACAGCCGCAGGGGGCCGTTGAACAGCCAGCGCATTTACCGGACGGCAAGGTCAACCTCGACAAGTAAAAGCAACTGGGCTGCTCGGTGCGCTGACGCACACGGGCGCGGTACCCGAAAACAGCGCCTCGGGTACACTGGCTCATCGTTCACTATCAGGAGTCCGCCATGTCCGTGTCCATGTATCAGGCAACCATTCCCGTCTTCATCCGCGGCTTGCGGGTCGTCTCGTCCCTGCTGGAAAAAGCGCAAGCCCACGTGGAGGAAGATGGCATCGTGCCCGAGATTTTACTGGGCGCGCGGCTGGCGCCCGACATGCTGGATTTGACGGCGCAGGTACAGCGCGCCAGCGATACGTCGAAGATGTCGGTTGAGCGCCTGAGTGGCGTGCCGGCGCCGAAGTTCGAGGATAACGAAGCGTCGTTCGAGCAATTACAGGAACGCATCGCCAGCACCATCGCCTACATCGACAGCGTGAATGCGGGCCAGATGGCGGGCAGCGCGCAGAAGGAAGTCGTGCTGAACTGGACGGACGAGGGGACAAAATTCTCGGGCGATGATTACCTGCTCAGCTTTGCCTTGCCGAACTTCTATTTCCACGTTTCCATGGTCCACGCTATCCTGAGAAACAATGGCGTGGCCGTGGGCAAGCTCGATTATCTTGGTCCTTACGATTGATAGGCTTGAAAAACCGTCGCGGGCGGCGATGATTTGTGGCTGAGAAGCGCAACCGTACTTTGGTACGGGGGCGCCGAGCTGGTGAGCATCGCCGGCCGCAAAGCGCGACGCGCAGCAGTTTTTTAACGTTGGGGCTGTTGTTCCACCTGGTTCTGCACCGCATTGCCCAGCATGCCGCCGCCGATCACGCCGGCCACCGTCGCCAGCGCCTTGCCGCGGCCGCCACCGACCTGATTGCCGATCAAGCCGCCGATGACGGCGCCCGTGCCGATGCCCACGTAGTTCGGTTGTGCTGGTGCCGGCGCAGGCACTGGCTGCGGCTGGCGTACGGGTTCGCGGTAGGCCGTGTCGCGGTAGCCATCGTTGTTGTCATTGTAGGCAGGGCGCGATTGCGCCACTTGCGTGTGGTGCACGACGCGCTTGTGCACGACAGGCGCCGGGGCTGGTGCCGGGGCGGCTTGCGCGACGACAGGCGCGGCTACCGGTGCAGTCACGGGAGCAGTCGCGGGCGCTGCCAGGGCTGCGGCGCCGGCCGGCGTCATGGCGGCCACGTCGGCAGGCACGGCCGGCACATTCGCCCGCGAATTGGGCAGGATGCCGGCGATGGACGCCGCGCCGACCAGGCACAGGACCGTCACGGAAATGGCGGCGCCGGCCATCAAAGGGTGGATGCGGCTGGCGGTAGTCGTCGTGTTCATGTGTTCTCCTGGGGTGGTACTGCGGGTGTTATTGATGTGTCCAGATTAGCGGCCTCGCCTGTCCAAGGCTAGCCCTTGCGCTGTATCAAACGTAAGCAGGTGTAAGCCGCGCTTTCCAAAGCACAGTAGAATCGGTGCTTCCCCTTTTCCGGAGTCCGCCATGAGCCAGTTATTCACGCCGTATGCCCTGGGGCCGCTGCTGGTGGCCAACCGCATCGCCATCGCGCCCATGTGCCAGTACTCGGCCGACAACGGCAACGCCACCGACTGGCACATGATCCACCTGGGCCATTTGGCCCTGTCCGGCGCGGGCTTGCTGATGACGGAAGCGACGGCTGTCTCGCCCGAGGGACGCATCTCGGCCGAAGACCTGGGCCTGTGGTCGGATGCGAATCAAGCTGCGCTGGCCAACGTGGTGCAGGCCATCCGCCGCCACGCACCGATTCCCCTGGTGGTGCAGCTGGGCCACGCGGGACGCAAGGCGTCGAGCCGCGCGCCCTGGCAGGGCGGTGCCTGCGTGCACCTGGCCGAAGGCGGCTGGCAAACGGTGGCGCCGTCCGCCATTGCCCATGCACCGGGCGAAACCGTGCCGATCGCCCTCGACGAGATGGGCTTGCTGCAAATCAAGGGCGCCTTTGTGGCGGCCGCCCAGCGCGTGCATGCGCTCGGCATCGAGGGCATCGAACTGCATGCGGCGCACGGTTATCTGCTGCACCAGTTCTTGTCTCCCCTGTCCAACCAGCGTACGGATGCGTATGGCGGCAGCCTGGAAAACCGCATGCGTTTTCCGCTGGAAGTCTATGAAGCCGTGCGCGCCGCCGTGCCGGCCGACATGGCCGTGGGTGTGCGCATTTCCGCCACGGACTGGGTCGAAGGCGGCTGGGAAATCGAGCAAAGCGTGCGTTTCGCGCAGGAACTCAAGCAGCTGGGCGCCGACTTCATCCACGTCTCCAGCGGCGGTATTTCGCCGCAGCAGCAAATTCCCGTGGGTCCCGGCTACCAGGTGGCGTTTGCCGAACGCATCAAGCGCGACAGCGGTTTACCCACCATCAGCGTCGGTTTGATCACCGAAGCGCAGCAGGCGGAAGACATCATCGCCAACGGCCAGTCCGATATGGTGGCGCTGGCGCGCGCCATCCTGTTCGACCCGCGCTGGCCCTGGCATGCGGCGGCCCAGCTGGGCGCGCAAGTGCCGGCGCCGCCGCAGTACTGGCGCTCGCAGCCGCGTGAATTCAAGAACCTGTTCGGCGACACGACGCTGGGGCAGCGCTGACAAGCCTGCTCTGTTACACTGACACTTCTTTCCCATTTCTCCAGGACGCTTCGACATGCGCCATTGATACTGCCGTGCTGTGCACGGCCTCGCCCATCCCGCCACAGCGCCATTGCGCCGCGCGGGTTCGCCAGCCCTGTCTGCACGTACAAGGAGTATCCATGCCCGCATTACTACAACTCGACCGTCTGTCCTTTGTGCTGCCCGATGGCCGCGCCCTGTTTTCCGATTTGCAATTTAGCCTTGCCCCGCAACGTATCGGCCTCGTCGGCGATAACGGCGTGGGCAAGAGTGTGCTGGCGCGCCTGCTGGCGGGCCAGGCGCAACCGTCTTCCGGTGCCGTGCGCTGCGACGGCCGCGTGCATTACGTGGCGCAGGAACTCGATCCTGAGTACTTTCCCACCGTGGCGGCGCTCGCTGGCGTGACCAGCTTGCTGGCCGCGCTGGCGCGCATCGCCGAAGGCAGCGTCGACGAAGCCGACTACGCGCTCGTGGGAGAGCGCTGGGATGCCCACGCCCGTTTGCGCCAGGCGCTCGATGCGCTCGATTTGCGCCATGTCGATGCCGACACGCCAACGGCCAGCCTGAGCGGCGGCGAGCGCCAGCGCATCGCCTTGCAAGGGGCCTGGCTGTCGCAGGCGGACTGGCTGGTGCTCGATGAACCGAGCAACCATCTCGACGTACAGCAGCGCGCCCGTCTGGTGGCGCAGATGGCGCGCTGGCCGGGTGGCCTGCTGCTGGTTAGTCATGACCGCGGCTTGCTCGAGCACGTCGATGCAATCGTCGAGCTGTCGAGCCAGGGCTTGCGCAGCTATGGCGGCAATTACGCGATGTATGCGCAGCAGCGCGCGCTGGAGCAGGCCGGTTTTGCGGCCGCCCTGCAGGCGGAAAAGGCGGGCGCCAGACGCGAACAGCGCGACGCGCAGCAGCAGGCCGAACGCCAGCAGAAACGGGTAGTGCGTGGTGAACGCGAGGGGCGCGAGGGTAATCAAAGCAAGCTGCTGCTCGACGCGCGCAAGGAGAAAAGCCAGGATAGCCAGGGCAAGCTGCGCCTGCGCGCGCAAGAGGCGCAGCAGGCGCGCCAGCAAAGGGTGATGGACGCCAGCGCCCGCTGCGCGCCAGAGGCTGAACGGCTGCTGCTGGCGCCCGACAGTGCCGTGCCGAACGGCAAGCTGATCCTGGAGCTGCGCGACGTGGTCTTGCCCTATGGCCAGGTGCAGCCTGTGAGCCTGGTCATCAGCGGCCCGCGCCGCCTGGCCGTGACGGGCAATAATGGCAGCGGCAAGTCGACCTTGTTGCGCGTGATCGCCGGACAGTTGGCGCCCGCCAGCGGCGAGGTACTGTGCCATGCGCGGGTGGCGTGGCTGGACCAGCATGCGGGACTGCAAGACGGCGAATGGAGCGCCGTGCAGCGCTTGCAGGCGCGCAATAGCACGATGGCGGAAGGGGACTTACGCACGCGGCTGGCGCTGCTGGGCATTGCCGGCGCGCGCGCCACCATGTCCAGCCGTTTGCTCAGCGGTGGCGAGCGCATGAAGGTGGCGCTGGCGGCCGAGCTGTATGCGCAGGCGCCGCCGCAACTGTTGCTTTTAGACGAACCCGACAATCATCTGGACCTGGCCAGCCTGCAGGCGCTGGAGCAGATGCTGCTGCAATATCGGGGCGCGTTACTTGTGGTTTCGCACGACCAGGCATTTCTGGATGCGATAAACCTTGACCCCGAGGGCTTGACATTGCACAAGTGACAATTTAATGAAAAAAGTCACGCTCGATGCCTGTAGAGCATGCTTCATGAACCGATGCTGAATTTTGTTTGATTGTCGGTATAATCCACTGAATAACCGGGCCTATTTGTGAACTAAAACTGCTGGTTCACCAATATGATGACGTTTAATCTGGCACTGTTGTCGGTCACTACCGCGCTGCCAGGGCGTCATCCTGCGTGCCCTGCCGTGCATGAATTCTGGTTTCGCTTATATTGTTTTCTTGGAGAAATAGCATGTCGTTTTACGAAAAACTCAAGGCCCTCAACATTGAACTGCCAGTCGTTGCCGCGCCAGCTGCCGCCTACGTGATGCATGCCCGCACGGGCAACACCGTCTTCCTGTCCGGCCACCTGGCCAAAAAGGATGGCAAGGTATGGGTTGGTCAACTGGGCAAGGACGTCACGACGGAAGAAGGCAAGATCGCTGCACGCGGCATCGCCATCGAACTGATCGCCACCCTGCAAGACGCGTGCGGCGGCGACTTGAACAAGGTCAAGCGCATCGTCAAGGTCATGAGCCTGGTCAATTCCACCTCCGAATTCACGGAACAGCACCTGGTGACCAACGGCGCCTCGGAACTGTTCGTCGAAGTCTTCGGCGACAGCGGCAAGCATGCGCGCTCCGCCTTCGGCGTGGCGCAAATCCCGCTGGGCGCTTGCGTCGAGATCGAACTGATCGCCGAACTGGCCTGACGCAGTGGTCTGACCACATGAGCATGCCGGCGCTTGCCGCCGGCGCGCCTTTTCCTCCTGTCCAGCAAGAGCGGAACCGCCATTGGGGTGGAGGGATCGGTGTATTCAAGAAAAAAACGGAGACACGTAATGAAAACGAGTGAACAAGGCTTGCACCGCGGCCTGGGTGAGCGGCAGATCCGCCTGATGGCGCTGGGCGCCGCGATTGGCGTGGGCCTGTTTTTGGGTTCCGGCAACGCCATCAAGATGGCCGGTCCCGGCATCATGCTGTCGTACATCATCGGTGGCGCGGTCATCTTCATGATCATGCGCGCGCTGGGCGAAATGGCCGTGCACAATCCCGTGGCCGGCTCCTTCAGCCGCTATGCCCAGGATTATCTGGGTCCTTTGCAAGGCTATCTGACGGGCTGGAACTACTGGTTCCTGTGGCTGGTCACGTGCGTCGCGGAAATTACCGCCGTCGCCATCTATATGGGCATCTGGTTCCCCGACGTGCCGCGCTGGATCTGGGCCTTGGCGGCCCTGGGTTCCATGGGCGCCATCAATCTGCTGGCCGTGAAAGCCTACGGCGAGTTCGAGTTCTGGTTCGCCCTGATCAAGGTGGTCACCATCATCCTGATGATCGTCGGCGGCACGGGCATGATCGTCTTCGGTCTCGGCAACAATGGCGTGGCTGTCGGTATCTCGAACCTGTGGATGCATGGCGGCTTTTTCCCGAATGGCGCGCAGGGCGTGCTGATGTCGCTGCAGATGGTGATGTTTGCCTACCTGGGCGTGGAAATGATCGGCCTCACGGCTGGCGAAGCGGCCAATCCGAAGAAATCGATTCCCGACGCCATCAATTCCGTGTTCTGGCGCATCCTGATTTTCTATGTCGGCGCCTTGTTCGTCATCCTGTCGATCTACCCATGGAATGAAATCGGCACCACCGGCAGCCCCTTCGTCATGACGTTCGAACGCCTGGGCATCAAGACGGCCGCCGGCATCATCAACTTCGTCGTGCTGACGGCGGCCTTGTCGTCGTGCAATGGCGGCATCTTCAGCACGGGCCGCATGCTGTACAACCTGGCGCTGCAAGGCCAGGCGCCGAAAGCGTTTGCGGAAACGACGGCCAGCGGCGTACCGCGCCGCGCCATCCTCGTGTCCGTCTTCGCGCTGCTGCTGGGCGTGCTGCTGAACTACCTGGTGCCGGAAAAAGTGTTTATCTGGGTCACCTCGATTTCCACCTTTGGCGCCGTCTGGACCTGGGGCGTGATCCTCGTCACGCAGATCCAGTTCCGCAAGACCCTGACGCCGCTGGAAATCAAGAACCTGGCCTTCCGCATGCCGTTCGCACCGTATGGCTCCTGGATTTCGCTCGCTTTCCTGGCGCTGGTGATCGGTCTGATGGCGTATTTCCCCGATACGCGCATCGCCCTGATGGTGGGGCCGGCTTGGCTGATCCTGCTGACGGTGCTGTACTACGCGCTGGGCCTGGCGCCGAAAGAGGGCCGCGACGACGTGCCGCAAGGCTACGAGGCAGGCTGGTCGCCGGCTGATGCGCCGCACGGCAAGAAGTAATTCAGCTGAACTGAGCTGAACCAGAAGCGCGCCCCTGCCCCTGCAGCGGCGCGCTTTTTCTTTCATAGAAGCAATATCTTCTTCGCCAGCACTCTTGCGTGTTTGATGGCGCACGCCTGGCGTTGTTTCCATGCATCAAAGTTCTGTTTGGCTGTGCCGGTGAAAGCCCTATAATCGCTTAGTTTTGAAAATGGACGCGATCTTTCCGGTTTTTTGCCAGGTAGGGCCGGAGCGCTATTTGTTTTTACCCGTCATACGAATATGTGTGCCTCATAAAGGAATATTAGTGAGCCAAACCCTGGTCCAGAAAATTTGCCGCACCAAGCCGATTGATACCACGGTCGAATATGGTGAAGGCCTCAGCAGCAGTGGCTTGAGCCGGTCCATCGGCCTGTTTTCCCTCACCATGATCGGCGTCGGCGCCACCATCGGCACGGGCATTTTCTTTACCATGGTCGAAGCCGTGCCCAAGGCGGGCCCATCGGTCGTCCTGTCTTTCCTGATCGCCGCCATCACGGCCGGCCTGACGGCCTTGTGCTATGCGGAGCTGTCGTTCCGCATCCCCGCCTCCGGCTCCTCGTATTCGTTTGCCTACGCCACCGTCGGCGAGTTTCTTGCCTTCATCATGGCCGCCTGTCTGCTGCTCGAATACGGCTTGGCTGGCAGTGCCGTGGCCATCGGCTGGTCGTCCTACCTGAACAACTTCCTGGAAAATGCGTTTGGCTGGCACATACCCGAGATGCTGCGCACGCCGATGATCGTTTCCGGTCCGCATGGCATGGAGTTTCATGCCGGCCACATCAACCTGCCGCCGATCTTTTTGATCTGCATGTGCGGTTTCCTGCTGTTGCGTGGCGCCAAGGAATCGGCGCTGATGAACGCCATCATGGTCATCATCAAGCTGTCCATCCTCGTATTCTTCATTGCCATTGCCTTTTCCGGTTTCAATGCCGACAACTTCGTGCCCTTCTTCAATACCGACAATAGCAAGGGCTTTGCCGGCATGACGGGCGTGACGGCCGCGGCCGGCACCGTCTTCTTCTCCTTCATCGGCCTCGACACGGTGGCGACGGCGGGCGACGAAGTGAAAGACCCCAAGCGCAATGTGCCGCGCGGCATCCTGTATGGCTTGCTGATCGTCACCGTGTTCTATCTGCTGGTGGCCGTGGCCGCCCTCGGTGCGCAACAGGCGAAGTTGTTCGAAGGCCAGGAAGCGGGCCTGGCGGTGATCCTGCAAAACGTGACGGGCAAGACCTGGCCCGCGCTGGTGTTGTCGGCCGGCGCCGTCATTTCCGTCTTCAGCGTGACCCTGGTGACGATCTATGGCCAGACGCGCATCCTGTTTGCCGTCAGCCGCGACGGCCTGATCCCGAAATCGTTCCAGAAGATCCACCCGCGCACCCTGGTGCCGGTCAGCAATACCATCATCGTTTGCCTCGTGGTGGCCGTGGTGGCGGGTTCCATCGATGCGACTTACCTGTGGGACATGGTCAGCATCGGCACCCTGACGGCTTTCATGGTGGTCTCGATCGCCGTGCCCGTGCTGCGCCACAAGCAGGGCGCGAACCGCATCGAAGGCTTCAGCGTGCCGTTCGGCCCGTACGTGATTCCTGGCCTGAGCGTGCTCGCCTGTCTGTACATCATGCGCGATTTGCCGCATACGACGTTTGTCGTGTTTAGTATCTGGATGGCGGTGACGGTGGCCATTTACTTCCTGTACAGCATGCGGCATTCGCACCTGGGCAAGAAGGCCCGCTAATGCAGTCTGTTCCATCCAAAACCGCCGCGCTTGCCGGCGGTTTTTTTTATTTCTAACCGGAATTTACATGATGAAAATAACTGATCTGGCCGCCTGCGGCTTGCTGGCAAGCAGCCTTCTGGGTACCACGGCACACGCCGCCGCTGCAACCGGGCCGGCATTGCGCGATTACCGCGCCGTGGTTCTGTCGGCCAATGGCCAGCGCATCGCCGCCATCGAATCGAACAAGGCGGGCGAGCAAGCGCAGCGCCCGCACGCGGCCATCGTCGTGCGCGACGCCGCCTACGGCGCCATCGTGCAGCAATTCGATCCGTGCACCGTGTGCTCCTACGACAAGCCCAGCTGGTCGCCGGACGGCAAACAGCTGGCCTTCATCGGCTACGACGCCAAGGCGGGCACGGCGCAGCTGTACCTGGCCACTCTGTCGCAAACGCCAGTCCGAACGTTGACCAGCATCAAGGGCGTGGCCAGCACGGCGCGCTGGTCGCCTGACGGCAAGCAGCTGGCCTTGCTGGCGACGGTGGGCGCGCGCAAGCTGGCCGGTGCCGTGGAGGCGGGCGCGCGCCAGGTGGGCGAAGTGGGCAGCGAAGACGATGCCCAGCGCATCGCCGTCGTGCCTGCCAGCGGCGGCGAGCCGCGTCTGCTGTCACCCGCCGACACCTATGTGTATGAATACAGCTGGACGCCCGATGGCCGCGGCTTTGTCGCCACCAGCGCGCAAGGCAATGGCGACAGCAACTGGTGGGTCGCCAAGCTCAGCCATATCGATGCGGCCACGGGCGCCCTGCGCGTGATCGCGTCGCCGGCCATGCAGCTGAACTTGCCCTCGGTCTCGCCCGATGGCAAGACAGTGGTCTTCATCGGCGGCCTGATGAGCGATTTCGGTTCCATCGGCGGCGATATCTACACGGTGCCGCTGGCCGGCGGCACGCCGCGCAACGTGACACCCGACTATCGCGGTACCTTCAATGGCGTCGTCTGGCGCGGCGCCGGTTTGCTGGCAACGGCCCTGATCGATTCGCAACTGGCGCTGGTGCCTGTCGATGCGCAAACGGGTCCGGCCCAGCCCGTGCTGCTCGGAGAAATCAGCAGCAGCGGCAGCGACGGCCGCTTGTCGTTCAGCGCCGACGGCCAGTACGCCGCCGCCGCACAGGAAGACTTTACGCATGCCAGCTACCTGGTGGCGGGACCGGTGGCCCAGCTGAAAAAGATCACGCGCGACAATGACGGCTTTGCGCCGCAGTTGACGGTGCAGAACGTGGGCTGGAACAACGAGCAATACAAGGTGCAAGGTTGGCTGCTGGGACCGTTGAAGATGGACGCCGGCAAGCGCTACCCGATGGTCGTCAACGTGCATGGCGGCCCTGGCGCGGCAGCTTCGCCCCGTTATGTGGGCGCGGGCACCCTGATCCACGAATTGACGCAAAAAGGCTATTTTGTCTTCCTGCCCAATCCGCGCGGCAGCTTTGGCCAGGGCCAGGCTTTTACGCGCGCCAACATGGCGGACTTTGGCGGCGGCGACTGGCGCGACATTCTCAGCGGCATCGACGCGGTGCAAAAAGTGGCGCCCGTGGACGGCGAGCGCCTGGGCCTGATCGGCCATTCATATGGCGGCTTCATGACCATGTGGGGCGTCACGCACAGCGACCGTTTCAAGGCGGCCGTGGCGGGCGCGGGCGTGTCGAACTGGATCAGCTATTACGGCCAGAACGGCATCAACCAGTGGATGATCCCGTTCTTTGGCGCCTCCGCCTATGACAACCCGGCCGTCTACCGTAAGGCCTCGCCCATCGAATCGATCAAGGCGGCCAAGACGCCGACCCTGATCTACGTGGGCGAACGCGACGTGGAAACGCCGGCCGCCCAGTCGCTGGAATTCTGGCACGGCTTGCGCGCCATGGGCGTGCCGTCCAGCTTGTTCATCTACGACGGCGAAGGCCATTCCTTCCGCAAGCCCGAGCACCAGCGCGACTTGCAAAAACGCACCGTCGGCTGGTTTGAACGCTACCTCAAGTAGCTCGCTTATACGTCCAGGCGCAGCTGCAAGCCCGTTGCCGTGTACGTCGGCGTCACCTTGAAACCATCGGCGGTGATGCTGTCGAACTTGCCTTTCAGGCTGGCGGCCTGCAGCACGGTCAGGGTGTCGCCGGCGGCCGGCTTGTAGCCGTTCTGGAACGTCACCTTCAGGCTGCCGCCCGCCACTGTCATCTGGCCCGCTACGCTCAGGCGGCCTTGCTGTCCGCTACCCAGCTTCAATTCCAGATTGCCGGTGGCCAGCTGCGTGTACTTGCCGGCCAGCACCAGGCCGGACGGGGCATTGCTGACCAGGGTGCCGCCGCTGACATACACGTCGCCCTTGCCGAAGGCCGTGGCCGACAAGCCTTCCACGCGGCCCCCTTCCAGCTGCGTGCCGCCGCTCCAGCTATTGTTGCCGCCCAGCTTCAGGGTGCCCGTGCCTTGCTTGTTCAGCTTGCCCGTGCCGCCGATGTCGTTGCGCCAGCGGTCGACGGCGTAGAAGCCGCCCTTGGCCGCATCCATGCTGATGCTCACATTGCCCGTGAAGACGGCATAGCCGTCGGCGGCGGCAAACAGGTTCAAGCGACCCCAGCCTTCAGCATCGTCCATCACCGGGTAGCCCGATGGCAAGGCCGTTGTTTTCAGCACCACGCGGCGCTGCGCGTCGGACAGATATGGCAAACGCGTTTCCAGCAGCACTTCCGCGCCTTTCGGCACGACGGCTGGCGCATTGGCGTCGCCCGTCTGCGCGAAACCGAAAGTCAGGCGGCGGATATAGGCGGCCCTGGTGCTGGCGTAGTCCGCAAAGCGGTCGTTGGCGCCGGTGCCCGAATGGGCGTAGTCATAGAAGGTGTCGGCCGTGGTGCCGGTTTTCGCCATCAGGGTCGTGTGCGCCTGCGTCACGGCGGCGGCCTTGGTGGCGGCCGTGGCCGGGTCGAGCAGGTTGGCGGCGACGATGGCTTGCGCCTGCACGCGGCCGCTGATCACGTCGAGCGGCGAATGCATGCCGGCGATGATGCGGTTTTCACCGAGTTCCAGGCCCCGCGCCACCATTTCCTGGTAACGCTCAGGCAAGGCATACGCCATGCCCAGTGCACCGCGCACGGCTTCGGCCGAATGGCCGCTGGTAAAGCCGCCATCGGTGGCGGGCGTGGCGCTCCTGGCCGGCAGCAGGGCCGGGATCACGGCTACGTTGTTGCTCCAGCGGAAGGGGCGCGCATATTTGTAGAAGCGCTTGGCCGGTTCCGTCGAGCCATTGTTGCCCATGGCATTGACGAGGCCCACCACGTTGCCGAACTCGGCATTGGCGCTGCCCGCCACGCCCGTGTTGCTGCCGCTATCGTTGTAGAGCTTGCTTGTCGCGTCCGGCGCGATGTCGGTGATGCTGGTGGTCTGGCGCGCCGCGCTACGCCAGGCGTCCGTCAGCGGACCCATGCCGTCGGTGATACTGTAGCCCTTGCCGCGGCGGTCATCGAGGTAGGCGGCCAGTTCCTGCGCCGGCGTGCGGCTGGTGGTGGCTTTGACGACGAAATCGATGTTCGCATTGTGCACGCTGGCATTGACAATGGTGCCGCCCGGCGTGCCATCATTGGGCACGCCCGTCCAGGCGGAAGGCACGACTGCGGGGAAGCCGTCCACGGCTGGCGCCGAGACGCCGGCATCGACGATTTCCGTCAATGGTTTCCAGATGTCGAGCATGCCGGCCAGTACGCGCACGCCCGCATTCGTGGCGGCCGTGGCGTAGCGCGCATCGCCGCGCTGGTTGCTGGCGATATTGTCGACAAAGGGAATGGCCGTGGCCGATGGCGGCGCCGTGTCGGGCGCGCCCTGGTCGGCGGGCGCGGCGGGAATGACGAGCGCTGCTTCCTGGTGGTCGGAACCGCCGCAGGCGGCAAGGGCGAGGGCGGCGCTGATGGCCAGCGCCAGCGGCAGGCGCCGGCTCAGGGGAAATGCGTGCATGGATGACCTTGGCTGGAAGTGGAAAATCCATGGCAGCATAGAGAGGCCAGATGACCTCCTGATGACACCACTTGCGCCAGGGCGCTCCCAGAAGATTATCTGGGTGCCACGATATGCACGATCGCCGCGCTATGCACCACGATCTTGTCGGCATCGGCCTGCAACAGGCGGATGCGTCTTTTGACCAGCGGCCAGCCCGACCAGTCCACTTCGCTCACGGGCGGTGCGGCAGGGGCCGCCAGCGGGGCGCTGATGGCGGCCTTGTTGTCGAGCTGATCCAGCGCGCGCGACAGGGTCAGGCACACTTGCGTATGGCTGTGGCCAAGCAGGGCGTTGACGGGCGCGACGGGAAGCTGGCTGGCATGGCGTCCCAGGATGGAGCGCAGCGCCGCCACGTGGGCCACCAGCAAGTAATTTTGCACGATGAACAGGTTGATGTCTTCCACGGCCCGCTGCTTGCTGGCCGGTTCGTCGAGCATGCGCACCAGTGCCGAGCTGAGCGCGGCCAGGCTGTCCATCAAGCGCTTGCGCTCGATGCGGTAGGCGAAGTCATCGAAACACTTTCCCTGCAGCAGCGCGAAGCTGGCTTGCATGTATGACAGGTTCACGTTCAGCACCTGGCGCACGAGGCGCGGCAGGCTCTGGTATTCCCAGTTGGCCAGCACGAAGCTGAACACGGTGGCCACTGCCGCGCCGATCAGGGTGTCGATCAGGCGCTCGCTGACGAGGTTCGGGTTGCTGGGCGCCACCAAATGCATTTGCAGCAGAATCATCAGGCTGACGGCAATGGCCGTGTAGCGGTAGCGCAAATAGATGAAGGTGGGCGTGGCCACGATGGAGAGGAACAGGATGGCCATCAGCACGATATTGCTGTGTACGAAACGGATCACGATGGCCGTGATCACGCAGCCGATGATGGTGCCGATGATGCGGTCGGCGCGGCGCTGGCGCGTCATGCTGAACGTGGGGCGCAGGATGATGACGATGGTGAGCACGATCCAGTAGCTGTGCGCCGCATACGGCAGCCAGTGGCCGATCAGCAAGCCAACGGAAATGGCCATCGATACGCGCAGGGCGAAGCGGAATACGGGCGAGTCCAGGCGCAAATTCGACAGCAGGGTCTTCAGTTCGTATTTCTGTTGCGACAGGAACGGCGCCATGTCCGCACCGCTCCAGAACGGCACGTTGTCATAGACTTTTTGCGTGGCAAGGTGCAGTTCACCGATCATTTTCAGAATGGCGCGGATCTTGTTGCGCTGCGCGCGTAACGTCGCCAGCGCTTCCTGCGCACTGTCGCCCTTTGCCTGCAGTCGGGCAATTTCTCCTTCGATGTCGGCCCATTCCTTGTCATAGCTGATCTGCGCATACGAAGCGCGCTTGCGCGTGACGGCGTAGGCGACGGCTTCGATGTCGCGCGCCGCCTTGTAGGCCAGGTCGTGCAGGGATTTCAGCACGTCGGAGTCGGCCAGGTGCTGGCGCAGCAGCGCATAATCCGTGTGCGTCGAGAGGATCAGTTCATACAGATCGAGCATGCACACGTGCACTTGCACGACGATGGCGTCCTTGCTGTTCTTGTGGCTGCGCAGAATCAAATCGCGCGACGCCTGCTGGCGGTCGGCGAGGATGCTTTGATGGCGCACCAGCTTGTTGAACTGTTCCGTCAGATTGAAACGCGTATCGTAGAAATCGGCCTTGATGTCGATGTAGGCGGCCAGCTCGAACAGGGCTTCGGCCAGCACTTGCTGCTTGATGCGGTGGCGCAAGACCCAGGCGATGGCCATGGCATAGGCCAGATAGATCAAGCCGCCCAGCATGAACAGGCCCGCGTGGTGGAACGATTGCTGCCACGTCATCTGATGCTCCATCGACATGGTCATGATGAACAGGGCGGCCAGCTGCAAGGGCATGGATTTCTTGCCGTACACCACCATCATGCTGGCGAGAAAACTGACGAGCACGAGCACCGTCATCAACAGCCACTGCACGGGCCCGCACAGGCTGATCAGCAGCGTCACGGCGCTGCACAGCAGCACCGAAGCGAGCATTTCGTTGAACTTGTGGCGCAGCGGGCTGGGCATGTCCATCAAGGTCGTGCACAGGGCGCCGATGCACACGGTCATGGCGGTGGCGCTGTCGCTGATTTCCTGGGTCAGCAAGGCCAGGCCGACCAGGCCAACGGCCACGCGCAAGCCCAGGTAAAAATAATGGCTGTAAATAAAGGTGCGCAGGTTCAGTGCGTAGTGCATGGGATTACCTTGTGGGCAGGGCACAGAAAGAGGCGCCGCACCGGGGTCTCCGATGCGGCGCCAGGATGTTGCAGTCGCTACAGCCGCGAGTTACATCAGGGCGATTACAGGATAACGCCGCCATTCCGGCTCGGCAAAGCGCTGGCAGTGTGCAAAAATGAAGTCGAGCACGGCTTCCTGATTGCTCAGCAAGGCCGGGTTGGCCGCTTTCCATTCGGAAAATTTTGCCGCCAGCGCCGGCTCGTCGCGCAGCAATTCGGATGCCATGTCTTCGAACACGTAGTCGGAAAACGCTTCTTTCTTCTCCAGCACGCTGTTGAAGAAGCCCCAGCGGAAGAAGCTGTCGTGCGCCTGCGGCTCCAGCGTTTCCACGGCGTAGCGCGCGTTGTCCTGCTCCAGGGACACGACATAATCGCCCGCTTGCACGGTGAACTGGCCCGTGCGCGCTACCAGTTCCACCGTGTCGTGGAACATGTGACCTTCGTAGGCCGTGGCGCGCGTGCCGACGCTGGTGATGTGGTAGTAGCGCGCCGTTACCGTCTGTTCGGTGGTGATGCGGCTCATTTCGACACCGTTCCAGCGCAGGCGCTCGATGACTTCGCGCCACGCTTGCGGCACGATATAGGCTTTCGGCGCGGCCACGATGACGTCCGCATCAAAGCGGTTGTAATACTTGATGTCGCGCTCCCACGGCTGCGAGCGGTCATACGACAGGCGCTGGTAGTCACCGAGGATACTCGGCGTGTATTGCGCCGCATAGCCCTTGAAGGGGAAGGTCGACGGCTGTTCTTCGTTCATGGTCCAGTGGATGGGCCACTCGGCTTGCGTGCGGCCGGCCGCCTTGGCTTGCGCGCGCAATTGCTTGATCTGTTCGCCATGTTTGACCGTGAACGCCATCGTGATGTCGAGCAGGGCGCGCATGGAGGCGTAGCGGTCGGCAAACGGTTTCAGCATGTGCGTTTCCGGCATGAAACCGATGACGTGATGCAAGGCCGCAAAGCCGGTCGAGAAACGCGGCACTTCGAGGAATTCGGCGATGCCGTGGTCGGGGCTGTCCTTGACAGGGTTCACATACGGGCAGGTGGGCCAGCCGGCACTTTCCATCTGCGCAAAGATGTGCGGCAGCATGATGTCTTGCAGGAAGGGGCCGAGGCCATTGCCCAGTTTGTCCGTCTGCGTGTGGATCAAGGTCATCGTGTATGGGTAGTCGGCGCCGTTCGACGTGTGCGTGTCGACCATCACGTCCGGGTCCCAGCTGGCCAGCAGGCGGTTGAACACTTGCGCGTTCAGGCTGTCGCACTTGATGAAGTCGCGATTCAGGTCCAAGTGGCGGCTATTGCCGCGGAAACCGAATTGCTCCGGGCCATCCTGGTTCACGCGCGACGTGTTGGCGCGGTTCAGGCTGCCATCGACGTTGTAGATCGGAATGAACAGCAGCACGGTGCTGCCCAGCGCCGCCAGGCGTTCCGGCTGCGTGCACAGGTCGCGCACGATGGCCATGCAGGCGTCGATGCCTTCCGGTTCGCCCGGGTGGATGCCGTTGTTGTTGAAGAACACGGTGCGGCCTGCGCGCTTGATCTGTTCGCGGTCGAACACGCCGTCCGCGCTGACGACGCCAGCATGAATGGGCACGCCCGAGTCGGACAGGCCGATCTGTTCGAAATGCAGCACTTGCGGGTAGCGTGCGGCGAGATCCTTGTAGAAAGTGATGCATTCCAGCCAGGTCGTGGTCTGGTTGTGGTTACCGAGTTCGTAGGTCGTGCGCAAGTCTTGTGGCATAGCGGTCTGAGTCTGGGAGGGGGAAGGCGCGCTGGGTAAGCACGCCCGCTAGGCGCCAATTGTAGCATCGGCGTTGGCGCCTTGAGGCGCGGCAGAGGGACTGGGCCGCACTTGTGTTATGAATAGGTTTCACACGCGAGGGGGGAGGCGGCATGGGCAAGACGGCGATGGCGGCGCTGGTGTGGTGGATATGCCTGGCAGCGCAGGCGGCGCCATTGCGCTTGCCAGCAGGCAAGGGACCCCTGGCGCAGGGCGGGTCCGTCACGGCTGCCGCGCAGGGCGCGCTGATACGCTACCGGGGCTGGCTGCTGGCCGTCGATGGCGCCGTATCGGAGGAGCTGCCCGACGTCGTGCTGGCGTCGGCGCGGGCGGGCCACGCGCCGCAGCTGCAGGCCGGGGCCACACAGCGCAGCTTGCCCCTGTGGTCAGCCCTCGAACTCGTCAAGGGTAGCGCGCGCCTGCGCATCACGGTGCTGCCCGGACCCGATGCGTTTCCCGCGCTGCTGCTGGACTTTGGCGATGGCGACTACCGCATCGTGATTCCCGCCGCCGGCATTGCGCGGCAAGCGTATCCGCTGCTGGCGCAGCGTTTTCCCGGCGCCGACCTGGCCTTGCTGCTGCACGATGGCCGGCGGGTCATGCTGCCCTTGGGAAGTGGCAGGGCTCAAGTGTTTGGCGAGGAACAAGCCGTGCCGTATCGCTTTACCAAGGTAAAACGCTAGGCGAAAAAAAGCCACTCCCGCAGGAGTGGCTCAGGCTAAAGCGCCCGTTGCCGGGTTATTGCTTCTTGTTATTCAGCGCCCATTTCTTTCAGCAGATTGTCTGCATGGTCGATGTGTTTCATGTTCCACAGCATGTAGCGCAGGTCGACCTGGATCGAACGGGTGTTGGCCTTGTTGTAGTCCCAATCGGAAATGATCGAGTCCAGGGTGCCGTCGAAGGCCAGGCCGATGAATTCGCCTTTGGCGTTCAGGGCAGCCGAACCGGAGTTGCCGCCGGTGATGTCCAGGGTCGCCAGGTAGTCGACCGGTACGGTTTTCAGCTTCGGATCGACGAATTTACCGAAGTCCTTGGCTTTGATCGCGGCCAGTTGATTTGCCGGAGCATTGAACTCGCCCTGGCCCGTGGCTTTGGCGGCGACGCCATTGACGGTGGTGAAGGCAGACCAGGTGGTGCCGTCGGCGCCATGGTCGCGGCCGGCTACTTTGCCGAACGTCACGCGCAGGGTGCTGTTGGCGTCAGGATAGACGGCTTGGCCCTTGCTCTTCATGAAGGCGATTTTTGCTTTCATGTAGTTGGCATAGGCTTGCTGGATCTTGCCTGCCAGTTCTTCGTCCTCCGCTTCGTTTTTCAGCGAATCCGGGTACATGGCGACGGCTGCCTGGATGAAGCTGTCCTTGCTGGCCTGGAATTCGGCTGGCGTGCGTTTCAGCCATGCTGCGCGCTCGGCCTTGTCGGCCAGCTTGCTGCCGGCATACAGTTTGTCCAGAGCGGCGGACAGGTCGGCTGGCGACATGCCGTCCTTGATGCCGATGGCGGCGTCGAAGCTGGCGCGGCGTTGTGCTGCCGGTTGCGCGGCGTACTTGGTCAGGCTGTTCAGTACCAGCGCCTTGTCGACTTTTTCATCGTAGGTGCGCTCGACCGAGGTGATGCCCGCTTCCAGGCGTGGCAAGTCGCGCGTCTGGTAGCCGGATTTGCGTTCCGTATCGGCCTTGGTGCCTTCGTTCGACAGGCGGTACAGGCTGCGTGCCGTGTTCAGCAGGCGTGGCTGTGCGTAGCTGAGGAAGAAATCGCGCTTGGTGTCGGCATCGCGCTCGGCGATCAGCTTTTCCACTTGCTCGATGTCGCCGGCAAATTCCGCCTTGCGTGCCGGCGTGGCGTTGACCCAGGTCTTCAGGGCTTCATGTTCCGCCGTCTTGCGCGCCAGGAAGTCGCTGCCGGCGTACGAGTCCAGCATGCCTTGGCGGTTCTTGTAGTAATTGTTTACACCGGCAACTTGACCCGCGTATTTCAGGGCAACATCCTTGTTGTCCTTGGTTTCGCGCGCGATGATGGCCAGGGTTTCGCCCGACGCTTTCACGAAGGCCGGGTAGTTCCAGTCAAACGTGTACGCCACTTCCGATGGCAGGCGGTGACGGTTGGTGCGGCCAGGGTAGCCCAGGACCATCACGAAATCGCCTTCCTTCAAGCCATCCTTGGCCAGTTTCAGCACGTGTTTTGGCTGGTACGGCACGTTGTCCTTGCTGAAGTCGGCCGCTTTGCCGTCCTTGCTGACATAGGCGCGGTAGAAACCGTAGTCACCCGTGTGGCGTGGCCACATCCAGTTGTCGGTGTCGCCGCCGAATTTACCGACGCCCGCTGGAGGCGCGTGCACCAGGCGCACGTCGCGGATTTCCAGTTGCTTGATCAGGTAGAACTCCAGGCCGCCGTAGTAGGCGGACACGGTGCAGCGGAAGCCCGCTTCTTTTTCGCATTCGGCGACCAGTTTCTTCTGGTTTTTCTCGATCGCGTCGATGCGTGCCTTGCCTTGCAGCTTGGCCACGTCGGCGGTGATGATCTTGTCGCTGACATTCGTCACGGCCGAGGTGACGAAGATGCGGCTGCCTGGGGAGGCTGGCAATTCTTCAGCGAAAGTCTTGGCCAGGAAACCGTTGGCCAGCAAATCGCGCTCTTTGGTCGAATTGACCGCCACGCTGTTGTAGACGCAATGGTGGTTGGTGGCAACCAGGCCTTGCGGCGAGACGAACGACGCCGAGCAGCCGCCCAGGCTGACGATGGCGCCCATCGGGAATTCGGTCAGTTTGGTCAGGTTGGTCGGATCGAGTTTCAGTCCGGCCGCTTTCAGTTCCTTGGCTACTTGTGGCAGCTGTTGGGGCATCCACATGCCTTCGTCGGCGTGTGCGAAATTGCTCAGGATGGCGAGCGCGATGAGAGATTTTTTCATTCGAGTTCTGTTCTTTTACATTGTAGGGAAGTCGGAATCAGCGGAGTACCCGCTGATTGTGCAGCGGGCGACATAGAGTATCCGTATCGAACTCGCACTAGTCAATCACATTTTCCGGGCAGCATGTTCGCATGTGCTTGCCTGAATGGCATGATTTTGGGGCGCATACGGGCTGGAACCGGCTGCCAGCGCGCATTTTTCCGCGTGGCGGCTGTGGTATTTGTACATACGTGTCCTGGCGGCAATGAAAAATGGCCGGGCGCTTGCGCGGCCCGGCCATGTGTTGCTGCGCTGCTGTTTGACTGCTTAGCGTATTTTGCCGCGGCGCAAAAGATTCACGATGCCCAGCAGGATCACGGCGCCCAGGAACGAGACCAGCAGCGAAGCCAGGCTGAAATTGTCGCTATTGATGGTGCCCGTGCCGAACAGCGGGGCCAGCAGCCAGCCGCCCAGGAAGGCGCCGACGATGCCGACGATGATATTGAGGAAGATGCCCTGTTGCGCATTGGTTTTCATGACCATGCTGGCCAGCCAGCCAATGACGCCGCCAATAACGATCCAGATAATGAAATTCATGTAGTCCTCCGCGCGATGGATAAGTGGGTGTGCCATGTCAGAACAACATCATGCCAATGGATAGTGATGCCGCACGATAGAAAAGTCCAGCGGATTCGCGTGGCGCATGCAAAAGCCCGCCTGGCTGCGGGCAGCAAGGCGGGCTTGTCATGCGGCAAGGCTGTGTTTAGTCGGCTTTGATGGCTTCCACCTGGATGGCCAGCTTGACTTCCGGCGAGAACGCCGGCATGCCGTAGTTCAGGCCAAAGTCGCTGCGCTTGAATTCCGCCGTGGCGTCGGCGCCGCACACTTCACGCTTGTAGCGCGGGTGCATGATGCACTTGAACTTGCTCACGTTCAGCTTGACGGGCTTGGTCACGCCCAGCAGGGTCAGTTCGCCATCGACTTCCACCAGCTGATCGCCGTTGAACTTGAGCGACTTGCTCTTGTAGGTAATTTCAGGGAATTTCTCGACGTTGAACATGTCCGCTTTTTTCGCGTGCGTGTTCATGGCGTCCAGGCCAAAGTCGATCGAATCGGCATCGATGACGAGGTCCAGACTGCCCGTCTTGGCAGCACGGTCCAGGGTGACCGTGCCCTTGGTCTTGTTGAACTTGCCGCGCCACACGGACATGCCCATGTGATCGGCTTCAAAGCTGGGGAAAGTGTGCGTCGGGTCGAGGTTGTAGGTGTCGGTAGCGGCCATGGCCGAACCCGCGCCGGCGGCTGCCAGCATGGCGATCATCAAGTGCGAAAATTTCATGCAGATCCTATAGTTGAACAGGTTTTGGGGTTGTTTTTCATAACGCTTGAAAAACGTTCAGGGCAAGGCGCCTTGCCGAAGGCAGTACGAATGTACGACGAGGCAAGAGCAACGCAGCCATGGACGTTTTCTCAGGTGTTACTGGGCTGCGACGTGGAATTTAATTGTGACTTCATCGGCGACCATGCTCGTGTCTTTCCACTCGCCTTCGCCGATGTTATAGGTCAGGCGCTTGATCGGCAGGGCGCCGTCAAAGGCATATTTGCCGCCATCGGCTTTCACCGCCAGGGGGAAGGTCACGTCGGTGGTCTTGCCTTTGATGCTCAGCTTGCCGGTCACCGTCAGCTTGCCCGCGCCGGCCGCCTTGATGCTGCTCGAGACAAAGGTGGCTTTCGGGAACTGGGCCGAGTTGAACCATTCTTTCTTCGCCACTTCCTTGTTGTACTCGGGGTCGCCGATATCGATGCTGGCCGTCTCGATTTCCACCGATGCCTTCGAGGCGTCCGGCGCGGCCGGGTTGTAATCGATGGCGATATTGAACTTCTTGAACTTCGCTTCCACGGGCACGTTCATTTGCTTGAACACGGCCGATACGCTGGTCTTGGCGGGATCGACTTTCAGCAAGGTGGCGGCGGTGGCGGCCACGGACAGGCCCAGCAGGGAAGCGAGGACGATGCGTTGGGTGGTTTTCATCTTGTTTTTTTCCTGTAGTTTTTCAGTGAGCAAGGGGAAGTCGGTGTCAGGGCAGCATGCGCTTGAGGACGCCATCGCGGTCGATGAACTGGTGCTTCAGCGCCGCCAGCACATGGGCGACCACGGCGGCGGCCATCGTCATGTTCAGAACATAATGAATCTCTTTTAAAAGCGGCTTAAGTTCCGGGTTCGGCGCCATGATGACGGGCAGCTGGAACAGGCCCAGGTAGACGACGGGCACGCCGGCGGCCAAGGTGTACAGGTAGCCGGAGACGGGCACGGCGAAGATCAGGAAGTACAGCAGCACGTGCATGGCGTCGGCCGCCTTCTTTTGCCAGGCAACCATGCTGGCCGGGTGCGGCGGCGGCACATTGGCCTTGCGCCACAGCAGGCGGATGGCGGCGATGGCCAGCACGGTCACGCCCAGCCATTTGTGCCACGAGAAATATTTGAGCTTGGTGGGCGTCAGGCCGGGAATGTCGACCATGACCAGGCCCATGACGAAGGCGCTGATGATCAGCAGGGCGGTCAGCCAGTGCAGGATGATGGCGGTGGTGGTGTAGCGTTGCATCGATGGCTTTCTTGAAAGTAGTACGTATTAGGACTAATTCGGCCTAATATACCAAAGAAAAGCAAATTGCGCTGCGTGCCGGAGATTCTACAAGAAAGATTGCTGTAAAAACCGCGGGGCGGGCAGCAATTGTGTGCTGGCCGCCCCGCGGGAGTGGGATCGGAGGATCCCCATGTGGAAACTGCTTAGATGGCTTTGGCCAATTGCGCGGCGATGCCGATGTAGTTACCCGGCGTCATGGTCAACAGCACGTCCTTGGCATCCTGCGGAATGGCCAGGCCATTGACGAAGGTTTGCAGCGCTTCTTTCGAGATGCCCTTGCCGCGCGTCAGCTCTTTCAGCTGCTCGTACGGGTTTTCGATGCCATAGCGGCGCATCACGGTTTGTACGGGCTCGGCCAGCACTTCCCACGTCGCGTCCAGATCTTGCGCCAGGCGCGCGTGGTTCACTTCCAGCTTGTTCAGGCCGCGCAGGCAGCTGTCATACGCCAGCAGCGTATAGCCCAGGCCCACGCCGATATTGCGCAGCACGGTCGAATCGGTCAGGTCGCGCTGCATGCGCGAGACGGGCAGTTTTTCCGACAGGTGTTTCAAGACGGCGTTGGCCAGACCCAGGTTGCCTTCCGAGTTTTCGAAGTCGATCGGGTTGACCTTGTGCGGCATGGTCGACGAACCGATTTCGCCCGCTTTCAGCTTTTGCTTGAAATAGCCCAGAGACACATACGTCCAGATGTCGCGGTTCAGGTCCAGCAGGATCGTGTTGGCGCGCGCGAAGGCGTCGAACAGTTCGGCCATGTAGTCGTGCGGTTCGATCTGGATGGTGTACGGATTGAAGACCAGGCCCAGGCGCTGTTCGATGACGGCCTTGGAGAACGCCGGCCAGTCGAAGCCCGGGTAGGCCGACAGGTGGGCGTTGTAGTTGCCGACGGCGCCATTCATCTTGCCGAGGATTTCCACTTGCTCGATGCGTTTCACGGCGCGCTGCAAGCGGGCCACGACGTTGGCAAATTCCTTGCCCAGGGTGGTCGGGCTGGCCGTCTGGCCGTGCGTGCGCGACAGCATCGGCACGTCGGCATTGTCGTGCGCGATCTGCGTCAGCTTGGCCACCAGGCCGTTCAATGCCGGCAGCATCACGCCATCGCGCGCGGCTTTCAGCATCATGCCGTGCGAGGTGTTGTTGATGTCTTCCGAGGTGCAGGCGAAATGGATGAATTCCGACGCCGCCACCAGTTCCGGCACGTCCGCCACTTGTTCCTTCAGCCAGTATTCGACCGCCTTGACGTCATGGTTGGTCACCGCTTCGATGGCCTTGATGCGGGCCGCGTCGGTTTCTGAGAAATCGGCCGCCATCTTGTCGAGCAGGGCGCTCGCTTCTGCCGAGAACGGCTTGATTTCAGCGAAACCGGCTTGCGACAGCGCTTGCAGCCAGGAGATTTCCACTTTCACGCGGTGGTGCATGAAACCGGCTTCGGACAGGATCGGGCGCAGCAGATCGGTCTTGCTGGCGTAGCGGCCATCGAGCGGAGACAGGGCCGACAGCGTGGAATACGGAGTAGTAGAAGTCATGAGAGCGGATGCAAGTTAAAGAAACGGTTGGCGTGTGGCGCGCGGGGAGGGCAGGGTTATTGCAATACAGCAACACTGACGGCGCCACAGTAAAGGGCGATTTTACCACCGCTGGCCGCTGGCCAGCCGTCCGTCGGCAGCGGATGGCCCCCATGTTGGCCGAATCCGGCCCCGATGCGGCGTGCCTGCCACACACTGGAGGCCGCCGGGCGCGTGCTGCCAAACACCGCTGCCGCCGATGCTATACTGCTAGCTGCTCCTTTACCTTAAAGTACCTATGAAACTGATCGGTTCCCTCGCCAGCCCGTATGTCCGCAAAGCCCGTATCGTGCTGGCGGAAAAAAAGCTCGACTATGTCTTCGAGCTGGAAAACGTGTGGGCGCCGGAAACCCGCATCGCCCAGGCCAATCCCCTGGGCAAGGTACCCTGCTTGGTGATGGAGGATGGCAGCACGCTGATCGATTCGAAAGTCATCGTCGAATACCTCGACACGCTCACGCCCGTCTGTAAACTGCTGCCGGCCGGCGGCAATGGCCGTGAGCGGGCCGATATCAAGAACTGGGAAGCGCTGGCCGACGGCATCCTCGACGCGGGCGTGCTGGTGCGCCTGGAGCGCACGCAGCGCCCGCCCGAGCAGCAAAGCGCGGCCTGGATCGCGCGCCAGCTGGAAAAAGTCACCCTGGGCCTGGCGGCGCTGGAAGCACGCCTGGGCGAGAGCGCCTATTGCGCCGGCAAGAACTACACCTTGGCCGACGTGGCAGTGGGCTGTGCCCTGGGCTGGCTCAGCTTCCGCTTCCCGGAAATCGACTGGCGCGCGGATCACCCGGCGCTGGCGCGCCTGTTCGACAAACTGTCCGAGCGTCCATCGTTCAAGGACACCGCGCCGCAGTGAGCGCACGATGACCGGCAACGATTCGAAGGCGCAGCAGCGCCTGCAGATGGCCGATATCGCGCGCCTGGCCGGCGTGTCCACGTCGACCGTGTCGCGCGCGTTGAGCGGCAGTTCGCTGGTCAATGAAGAGACGCGCGCGCGCGTCATCGCGCTGGCCCGTTCGCTCAAGTATTCCATCAATATCGGCGCGCAAAACCTGCGCCTGAAACAGAACCGCACGGTGGGCGTGGTGGTGCCGTATGACGCGGCCACGCGCCAGCACCTGTCCGACCCTTTTTTCCTCAGCATGCTGGGCAGCCTGGCCGATGCGCTGACGGAGCAGGGCTTCGACATGCTCATTTCGCGCGTGGACGCGGAAACGCTCGATGCGGCCGCCCTGTCCTTCGACAGCGGCCGCGTGATCGGCATCATCCTGATCGGCCAGTGGCGCCACCATGAACAACTGAACCAGCTGGCCGCGCGCCAGGTGCCCATCGTCGTGTGGGGCGCGCAATTACCGCAGCAGCTGTATTGCACCGTCGGCGGCGATAACGTCGCCGGCGGCAGGCTGGCCACGGAACATTTGCTGGCGGCGGGGCGCCGGCGCATCGCCTTCTTTGGCGACGCCAAGCTGCCCGAAGTGGCGCAGCGCCACGCCGGCTATGCCCAGGCGCTGGCCGCGCAAGGGCTGGCGCCGGACCCGCAACTGTACGTGGCCGGCTCCTTCCTGCCGCAGGGCGGCGCGACGGACGTGCAGGAATTGCTGGACCGCCAGCTGCCGTTCGACGCCATCTTTGCCTGCAGCGACTTGCTGGCCATGAGCGCCATCAACGCCCTGCGCGCGCGCGGCGTGGGCGTGCCGGAACAGGTGGCCGTGGTCGGCTACGACGATATCGAACTGGCCGCGTATTTCCACCCGCCGCTGACCACCGTGCGCCAGCCGATCCGCGCCGCCGGACGCGCGCTGGTGGCTTCGCTGCTGGCGCTGGTCGACGGCGCGCCTGCGCCATCGCAGCAATTGCCAACCGAGCTGATCGTACGCGCCTCGGGCCGCTGAGGCTTGGCAGCAAGGTACTGCAACCGATTGCAATAATTTTAAATTTATCCGTGATTTTTCATGCTGCACAGCAGCATGAAAAATCCTGATATCACGTCGAACCCCGCATTTTCCCCTCTGTTTCTCCCGTAACATTCTCTTAAAAACAACAATATTTCCATGTTGCAGCGCTCTATTGCAATCGATTGCAATAAGTTCTTATTCGTTCAATAATGGCGTACCGGCTCAGCCAGCGCGCCACGGCATGCGGCGGCCAGTACCCATAACAAGCGGATACCTCGATGTATCGGCATACAACACTGGAGACAAAATGAACGCACGTACTGCTCAACGCGGCTGCATGGCTGCCGCCGTCGCCCTGGCCATGCTGCAACTGGGCGCCGCCCACGCGCAATCGGCCGCCGACACCGCCAGCGCTGCTCCCGCCGATGGCCTGAACCTGGAACGCATCGTCGTCACGGGCACCACCGGCGGCACGTCCAAAATGAAATCGAGCAATTCCGTCAGCAGCATGGAACTCGACACCATCCTGCACAACGCGCCCACCAGCGCGTCCGAAGTCCTGCGCTCGGTACCGGGCTTGCGCGCCGAATCCTCGGGTGGCGAAGGCAATGCCAACATCACCGTGCGTGGCCTGCCTATTTCCGCCGGCGGCGCGCGCTATGTGCAGATCCAGGAAGACGGCTTGCCCGTGCTGCAGTTCGGCGACTTCAATTTCACCACGCCAGACAGCTTCGTCAAGATCGATTCCACGCTCGACCACCTGGAAGTGGTGCGCGGCGGTTCGGCCTCCACCCTGGCAACCAATTCGCCGGGCGGCATCATCAATTTCATCAGCAAGAATGGCAAGGAGAAGGGCGGCAGCGTGGCCCTCAGCCGTGGCCTGGGCTACGACCAGACGCGTGTCGATTTTGATTACGGCGCGCCGGTTTCGGAGCGCACGCGCTTCTTCATCGGCGGCTCCTGGCGCACGGGCGAAGGCATCCGCCACAGTGGCGTCAACAGCGAAAAAGGGGGCCAGATCCGCGGCAATGTCACACATGAATTCGACAGCGGCTTCGTGCGCCTGTCGTTCAAGCACCTCGACGACCAGTCGCCCACGGCCCTGCCCGTGCCCGTCAGCGTGCGCAATGGCCGCATCGGGGAAATTGCCGGCATCGACCCGCGCAAGGCCAGTTTCTATTCGCCGTACTGGGTGTCCGACATGGTGCTGAACAAGGATAACCAGCGCGTGGCCACCCGCGTCAACGACGGCTTGCACGTCAAGAGCGATACCGTGGGTCTGGAAGCGTCGTTCAAGCTGGGGCAGGGCTGGAGCGTGAGCGAAAACTTCCGCTATGCCGACAACTCGGGCCGTTTCATCGGCATCTTCCCGTCGAATAATGGCAGCGACGGCAGCTATGTGTTTGCCAGCGGCCCGAACCAGGGCAAGCCCTACACGGGCCGCGCGTTTTCCGCCGTGGTGTTCAACACCTCGATCGACGACGCCAGCAATACCCTGAGCGACACCAAGCTGGCCAAGACCTTTGTCCTCGACAGCGGCAAGCTGACCACCACGGCCGGCCTGTATTTGTCGCAGCAAAAGCTGGGCCTGACCTGGAATTTCAACGAATACCTGATGCAGGCCACGGGCGACCGGCCGGCGCTGCTGCAGACGGCCAGCGGCACGCCAGGCTATATCGGCCCGGCCTTCGGCGCCTGCTGCTCGCGCGCCGTCGACATGGAATACCGCACGACGTCACCGTACCTGAACCTGGCCTGGGAAAGCGGTGCGCTGAATCTCGACGGCGGCCTGCGGCGCGACCGCCAGCATGCGAGCGGCACGGCCAACCAGGCCACCGGCGCGCAAGTCTATCTGCCGTCGACGGTGCAGCGGGTCGACTACACCCTGGGTCACACCTCGTACTCGCTGGGCGCGAACTACAAGCTGCAAGCGAACCTGGCCGTGTTTGCCCGCGTCAGCGAAGGCGTGGCCTTCAATGCCGACCGCATCCTGTTCGGCACACCGCTCGATGGCAGCGTGCCTGTGGCGATCAACACCGTGCGCCAGCTCGAAGGCGGCGTGAAATGGCGGCGCGGCCCCTTGAGCACCTTCGTCACCGTGTTCCAGGCCAAGACGAAGGAAAGCAATTACGAAGCGACCACCCAGCTGCGCACGGCCAACAGCTATGAAGCGAAGGGCGTGGAGCTGGAAGCGGCCTACAGCGCCGGCGACTTCCGCATCAATGGCGGATTGACGTTCACGGATGCCGAGATCACGGGCACGGCGGCGGCCGACGTGGCGCTGATCGGCAATACGCCGCGGCGCCAGGCGCGTGTCGTCTACCAGATCGCGCCCACCTATGAATGGGGACCGGCCACCTTGGGCGCGAGCCTGGTCGGCACGGGCAAGTCGTGGGGCGACGATGCGCACACGATCACCTTGCCCGCCTACCAGGTGCTTAACGCCTTCGTCAATTACCAGCTCACGCCGCAATTGCAGGTGGCACTGACGGCGAACAATCTGCTCGACAAGATCGGCTATACGGAAGTCGAGGGCGATGGCCATGCGGCCCGCTCGATCACGGGGCGCGCCGTCAAGGTCAGCCTGAAATACGCATTTTAAGCAAGGATAGGATTCATGATGTCGATACGCAGCCCCCTGGCGCGCCTGCTGGCGCCGCTCCCCACGTACTTGCGCGACGATGCGGCGCGCCGTTATGCGCGCCAGGAGGCGGTCTTGCTCGATCGCCTGGGCAGCCTGTATGGCCAGCGGCCGGACTTCCTGCCCTGGCTGGGCGACCTGATGGAAAGCGTGGGGCGGCTGTACGCGGCGCGCGCGCCCGAACTGCGGCAGCAGGATGCGCAGCGCGAAGCGCAACCGGACTGGTTTGCCAGCCAGTCCATGCTCGGTTACAGCGCGTACGTGCAGCGCTTTGGCG
The DNA here is from genome assembly GCF_051380835.1 of Janthinobacterium aestuarii. NCBI lineage: Bacteria > Pseudomonadati > Pseudomonadota > Betaproteobacteria > Burkholderiales > Oxalobacteraceae > Janthinobacterium > Janthinobacterium aestuarii. The sequence continues at coordinate 171,082 of NZ_JBNYXU010000011.1, read as the reverse complement.
GCAGCCTGCAGGGCGTGGCGGCGCGCATTGCCCACCTGCGCGAACTGGGCGTGACGTATCTGCACCTGCTGCCGTTCTTGCGTCCGCGCGCCGGCGAAAGCGATGGCGGTTTTGCCGTCGCCAGCTTCGAGGAAGTCGATCCCGCGCTGGGCAGCAATGCCGACTTGCTGGCGTTGACGGCGCAGCTGCGCGCGGCCGGCATCAGCCTGTGCTCGGACCTAATCCTCAACCACGTGGCCGACGACCATGCGTGGGCGCTGGGCGCCAAGGCCGGCGATCCGCTGCTGCGCGATTTTTTCCACACTTATCCCGACCGCGTGCAGCCGGACCGCTACGAGCGCACCGTGGGACAGGTCTTCCCGCAGGCGGCGCCCGGCAATTTCACTTTCGTGCCGGAACTCGAGCGCTGGATCTGGACCACGTTTTATCCCTACCAGTGGGATTTGAATTACGCCAATCCGGCCGTCTTCGCGGCCATGGCCGGCGCCATGCTGGGCCTGGCCAACAAGGGCATCGAGGTGTTCCGCCTCGATTCGACGGCCTTCCTGTGGAAGCGCGAAGGTAGCGATTGCATGAACCAGCCCGAAGCCCACAGCCTGCTGCAAGCGTTGCGCGCGATCGCCGCCATCGTCGCGCCGGGCGTGCTGCTCAAGGCCGAAGCCATCGTGCCCACGCCCAAGCTGCCCGCCTACTTTGGCAGCGATGCCGCGCCTGAATGCCATATCGCCTACCACAGCAGCTTGATGGCCGCCGGCTGGGGCGCGCTGGCCGAGGAAAGCACGGACTTGCTGCAGCAGGTGATCGCCGCCACGCCGCCGCTACCGCCGGCCGCCAGCTGGCTCAGTTATGTGCGCTGCCACGACGACATCGGCTGGAACGTGCTGCTCAATGAAGCGGGCGCGAACGGGCCGGCACGGCTGGCGCGCATCGCGCAGTTTTTTGCCGGTGCACCCGGCAGCTATGCGCGCGGCGCCGCCTTCCAGAGCAGCAGCGCCGACAAGGCGCATGGCAGCAACGGCATGGCCGCTTCGCTGGCGGGCCTGGAAAGCGCCGCCACGGTGCAGGAGCAGGAATACGCGTTGCGGCGCCTGCTGCTGCTGCATGGCCTGGCCTTGAGCTTTGGCGCCTTGCCCGTGCTGTACATGGGCGATGAACTGGGCATGACCAACGATCACAGCTACGTGCAGCGGGTCGACCGGGCGATGGACAGCCGCTGGCTGCAGCGTCCCGCGTTCGACGACAGCCTGCTGGCATGGCGCCACGATGGCGTGAGCGCCAGCGGCCGGCTGTACCTGGCGCTGCGCCAGCTGGTCGACGTGCGCCGGCGCTTGCCGGCCCTGGCCGCCGCCGCGCCACGCAGCGTGCTGCCCGCTGACACGCCGGCCGTGCTGGCGCTGCTGCGCGGCGACGCGTTTCTCAACCTGAGCAACTTCAGCGGCGCCAGCCAGCGTTTCACTTTGCCCGCAGGCGAATGGCGCAACAGCCTCGATGGCAGCGTGCTGTCCGGCACGGTGGCTTTGCAGCCCTGGCATATGCTGTGGCTGGAGCGTGAGCAAGAGCAAAAACGGGAAGCAGCATGAGCGACGCCAGCGCACACCGTCCGCACCTGTCGTTCTGGCAGATCGTCAACATGAATGTCGGATTTTTCGGCATCCAGTTCAGTTTTGGGCTGCAGCAAAGCAGCATGAGCCCCATCTACAAATACCTGGGCGCCGATGAAGCGAGCCTGCCCTACCTGTGGCTGGCCGGTCCCATGACGGGGCTGCTCGTGCAGCCATTGATCGGCGCCATGAGCGACCGCACGGTGACGCGCTGGGGACGCCGCACGCCATATTTTCTGATCGGCGCCATCCTGTGCAGCCTGGGCCTGCTGGCCATGCCGTTCAGTCCCACTCTGTGGATGGCCGCCAGCCTGCTGTGGATACTCGACGCGGCCAACAACGTGACGATGGAGCCCTACCGCGCTTTTGTCAGCGACAAGCTCGACAAGAAGCAGCACTCGCTGGGTTTTCTCACGCAAAGCGCGTTTACGGGGCTGGGACAGACGCTGGCCTATCTGACGCCATCGCTGCTGGTCATGCTGGGCATGAACAAGGATGCCGTCAACGGCAGCCATATTCCGCACATCGTCATCGCCGCCTTCATGATCGGTGCCGTGTTCTCGCTTGCCTCGGTGCTGTGGACCTTGAAGACGACGCCGGAAAATCCGCTCACGGCGGCCGAGCTGGCGGCCATCCGCAGCCGCCCGCCGGGCTGGCGCCACACGCTGTCCGATATCGGCGCGGCCCTGCGCGACATGCCGCCGACGATGAAGCAGCTGGCCCTCGTCAACCTGTTCCAGTGGTACGCCCTGTTCTGCTACTGGCAGTACATCGCGCTGTCGCTCGCGGCCACGCTGTTTCACACGACGGACCCCGCGTCGCAAGGTTTTCGCGACGCGGGCCTGCTGAACGGGCAGGTGGGCGCCTTTTACAATTTCGTCGCCTTTGTCGCCGCCTTCGCGCTGGTGCCGTTCACGCGCCGCTTCGGCCCCAAGCGCATGCATAGCGTGTGCCTGTGCGCGGCCGGCGTGGGCATGCTGAGCATCCCGCTGATCCACAGCCCGGCGCTGCTGTTGCTGCCGATGCTGGGCGTGGGCCTGGCCTGGGCCAGCATCATGGGCAATCCCTACATCATGCTGGCCGGCTGCATTCCGCCCGAGCGCACGGGCGTCTACATGGGCATTTTTAATATGTTCATCGTCATCCCGATGATCATCCAGATCTTCACCTTGCCCCTGTATTACCGCAGCTGGCTGGGCGGCAATCCGGAGAACGTCATCCGGCTGGCCGGCGCCCTGTTGCTGTGCGCGGCGGTGGCCGTGCTGTTCGTCAAGCTGCGCCCGCCGCAGACCGGCAAGGCTTGACGGCAGGCGAAAAAAAACCGGCGCTGCCGGTTTTTTTTATCTGCCTCGAAGAACAATTATTCCTCAATTGCCATCTGGCTTTGCAGGTAGTTCTGGATGCCGACTTTGGCGATCAGGTCGATCTGCGTTTCGAGCCAGTCGATATGCTCTTCCGTGTCTTCCAGGATCATCAGGAACAGGTCGCGCGAGACGTAATCGCCCGCTTTTTCGCTGATGGCGATGCCTTCCTTGACGGTGGCGTGCGCGGCGCGTTCCAGCTTCAAATCGCATTCCAGCATTTCCGGCGTGTTCTCGCCGATCAGCAGCTTGTGCAGCGCTTGCAGGTTAGGCAGGCCGTCGAGCATCAGGATGCGGTCGATCAGCTTGTCGGCGTGTTTCATTTCGCCGATCGATTCCTCGTATTCCTTCTTGCCCAGCTTTTCCAGGCCCCAGTGCTTGTACATGCGCGCATGCAGGAAGTACTGGTTGATGGCCGACAGTTCGTTGGTGAGCTGTGCGTTGAGCATGCGGATGACTTCTTTATCGCCCTTCATGGGATTTCCTTTGTTCTGTATTGCGTTCGATGATGAAACCGCAGGCTGCTGGCGTTCACTGCCGGGTGGCGTTGGCTGCCTGGTGGCGCGCAGGTTGCCGGTTTCGCTATGCCCGCATGATAGCGCAAAATGCCGGCGATTTCCGGTGCTAAACGGCATTTTTCCGTCTTTTTAACGTAAATATCGTGCGAATAAAACCCATTCTCAAGTGGATTCCGTGATTGCGCCGTTTTTTATTTGTTAAGGAAAATGAAGGCCATTCTCATTCGCGTTTCCGGCGCCATTTTGCCGCCGCTGGCGCGCGTGCATGGCCGCGCTGAAAAGGCGGGAAATGTTCGTCCGTTCTTGCTTTTGTGTCTTCTTGGCCGCTGCCAGCGATGCGATAATCGGGCAGCGATATTTACTGAAAAAGGATAGCAAGATGATGCTGCATATACCCGGCGTGCTGAGGCCGGAACAGGTGACGCAGTTTCGCCAGCGTCTGGCGCAGACGGACTGGGTCGATGGACGCGCCAGCGTCGGGGCGCAAGGCGCGCAAGTCAAGCGTAACCGCCAGCTGGCCGAAGGTTCGCCGCTGGCGCTGGAACTGGGCGAGATCGTCAGCCGCGCGCTGATGGCCAATCCGCTGTTCTTTGCCGCCGTGCTGCCGCTGCGCATCCTGCCGCCCTTCTTCAACAGCTATGCGGGCGGCGAGCACTATGGCTTGCATATCGATGGCGCCATCCGCACGCCGAAAAACGGCATGCAGTCGATGCGCGCCGACGTCTCGTCGACCGTATTCCTGAGCGAACCGGACGAGTACGAAGGCGGCGAGCTGGTGGTGGTCGATGCGTATGGCACGCATGAAGTGAAACTGCCGGCCGGCGACGTGATCGTGTATCCGTCGAGCAGCGTGCATCAGGTGCTGCCCGTCACCAGCGGCGAACGTATCTGCTCCTTCCTGTGGACGCAAAGCATGGTGCGCGAAGACTGGAAGCGCAGCATGCTGTTCGAGCTCGATCAGAACATCCAGAGCGTGCGCGCGGAGCATGGCGACTCGCCGGCGACGGTGGGACTGACGGGGCATTATCACAACTTGCTGCGGATGTGGGCGGAGATGTAAGGCTGGGGTCAGACCCCCGGCGACGTTGGCGCTGAACTGGGCGTTGGCGGTGTTGAGGGTCTGACCCCATAGCAGGCAAAAAAAAGTCTGCCTGGCCCGGGGATGTAGGCTGGCAGACTGAAACAAGCAAATCGCTTGACTAAAACGGGCGCCAAAAAGCAAGCAGGGCACAGAGTGCGGTGCTTGCGGGCTGGCAGCGGCGCCGTGGCCGCCCGAAAGCTAGCTCAGTTGGAAGGTCAGGGGCACGAGCACGTACACGGGTACGGGCTTGCCGTTTTCGATCATCGGTTTGAACAGCGCGCGCTGGGCGGCCTGGCGGCCCGCTTCATCGAGGTTGTTGTAGCCGGTCGATTTCTGAATCAGGATTTGCTCGGGCAAGCCTTTTTCATTGATCAGGATGCGCAGCACGACGGTGCCGCTTTCGCCCAGACGGCGCGACAAATTCGGGTAGATCAGTTGCGGCGCCTTGATGTATTCGACGCTGCTGACGGTGCGCGGCGTCGCTGGTGCCGGCGGGGTCGGCGATGGTGCCGCTGGCGCCGTCGGTGCGGCGGTGGCGACAGGCGCCGCTTCGGCGCGCGTCGGCTGCGGCGGCGTGATCGTCGGTTCGCTTGGCGCCACGGCGATCAGCGGCAGCGGCGGGATCACGGCGCGCGGCACGGGCGCGCTCAATTCCACGGTTTTCGGTACGGACGGCGCCGGCGGTTTCGGCGGCGCCGGCGGGGCGATGATGCTGATGGTCGTGATGGTCGGCATGGCCGCCGTGACGACGCGGCTCAAGAGCCCGCTCTGGATGGCGTAAAAGCCGGCGATATGCAGGACGACGATGGCCATCAGCGGCGCGAATTTGTTGCGCTTCTTGTCGAAGTCGGCAAATTGCTGCACGGCCTGCACCGTTACGGGCGGGGGCATCATCGTCATGGCATTCATCGCTTTCTTTAGTTTGTCAGTACAGCTCGCATCAATACGGTTTCTTGCAGCGCCACGGTGGCGATCAGATGATCGTTCAGCACTTCCCGCGCGCAGGTGTGGCATTTGCCGCAGCAGGTGGCCACGCCCAGGTCGCGGCGCAGTTCGGCCATGCTGGACAGGCCAAGATCGACGGCTTGACGGATTTCACGATCAGATATGTTGTTGCAGACACATACAATCATTGATACACCTTCTGGCTGGAGGATGAACAGACACTAGTGCTGGAAAGCATTGTTGCTAGTGTTTTAATGAGAATCATTATCATTACGTTTCATTGTCGCGCAAAGTGCGGGACAATGCAAGCGATTTTGATCAAGTGTGTGGCAGTTGGCGGCCTGGCGCCGTGCATCGATATGCCGTTTTTTCGGATGGCGCAGCCCTTGATGGGGGCGGCTCTCCGGGCTAAATAAAAACTATTCGCATTCATGTTTATAATGCTGGTATTGTCTCGGACGGTCGCCGTCTGGACATATTGAAAGGCCGCTTGTCGGTAATGCGCAACAGTTGCGTTTTACCTCACAACACCCACGTCAAACACGATGCGCCACGCGCAGCAGTCTGTCCCCGGTGTTCTTAATTTGAACGGAATTTGCTCATGACTCTAGTTCCACCCATGATGACGCTCGACGCGCTGGCAGTCGGCCAGAGCGGCACGGTGTTGCATATCACGCCCCACACGGCAGGACAGACGGAGGACGGCGTCGACCTCGTCCGCCGCTTGATGGAGCTGGGATTCGTTCCCGGCGAACGCATCCGCATGCTCAAGCGCGGCATTCCCGGCGGCGATCCGCTGGCCATCAAGGTGGGTAATGCCACGTTCGCGCTGCGCCGCTTCGAAGCGGCGCTGGTTACGATTCAACCGCTGCTTCAACCGGAATGACCATGGGTGCTGTCGAAACGATCGTCGATGCGGGCGTGCACAAGCCGCCGCATCAGCCACAAATTGCCTTGCTGGGCAATCCGAACTGCGGCAAGACCGCCCTGTTCAACCGTTTGACGGGCGCGCGCCAGAAAGTGGCGAACTACGCTGGCGTGACCATCGAGCGCAAGGAAGGCCATTTCACGTCGCCAAACGGCAAGCCCGTGCGCGTGCTCGACCTGCCGGGTGCCTACAGCCTGTCGGCCACCACGCCCGATGAAGCCATCACGCGCGACGTGGTGGGCGGCTTGCGCCGCGGCGACCCGCGCCCGGACGCCATCATCTGCGTCGTCGACGCCACCAATTTGCGCCTGAATTTGCGCCTGGTGCTGGAAGTCAAGCGCCTGGGCCTGCCCATGCTGCTGGCGCTGAACATGACGGACGTGGCGCGCAAGCGCGGCATGGTCATCGACACGGCCAGGCTGTCGCAGGAACTGGGCATGCCCGTGGTGGAAACAATCGCGGTGCAGCACGATGGCGAAAAAGCCCTGCTCGACGCCATCGACGCCATGCTGCCGCTGCCGGCCGTGGAAGCGAAACCGCTGGCGGCCATCGATGCCGTCAGCGTCGAAGAAACCCAGCGCGAAGTGCGCCGCATCCTGGCCGCCGTCAGCAACGACACGCGCGACAGCGGCAACCTGACGGAAAAGATCGACGACGTGGTGCTGCATCCCGTCTTCGGCCCCATCATTCTGGCCGTGCTGATGTTCCTGATCTTCCAGGCCGTGTTTGCGTGGGCCGCCACGCCGATGGAAATGATCACCGATGGCGTGGGTCACCTGGGCGCCGTGCTGACGGCGAACATGCCCGACGGTCACCTGAAAAGCTTGCTGGTGGAAGGCATCATCGGCGGCGTCGGCAGCGTGCTGGTCTTCCTGCCGCAGATCCTGATCCTGTTCTTCTTCATTCTGAGCCTGGAAGACTGCGGCTACCTGCCGCGCGCGGCCTTTTTGCTGGACCGCCTGATGGGCGGCGTGGGCTTGTCCGGCCGCGCCTTCATTCCGCTGCTGTCGAGCTTTGCCTGCGCCATTCCCGGCGTGATGGCGGCGCGCACCATCCAGAATCCGCGCGACCGCCTGGTCACCATCATGATCGCGCCACTGATGACGTGCTCGGCGCGCCTGCCCGTGTATGCGCTGATCATCGCCGCCTTCATTCCGGAACGCCAGGTGTGGGGCTATTTGAGCCTGCAAGGCCTGGTGCTGTTCGTCCTGTACTTTGCCGGCATCATCTCGGCCATGGCCGTGGCCTGGGTCATGAAGCGCGGCATGGGTGTGCGCGGCAACCAGCCGCTGCTGCTGGAACTGCCGGCCTATCACTGGCCGCATTTGCGTAACCTGGCCGTCAGCCTGTGGGAGCGCGCGAAGATTTTCCTCACGCGCGTCGGCACCATCATCCTGAGCCTGATGATTATCCTGTGGTTCCTCAGCACCTTCCCCGGCCCGCCGGACAACGCGATCCATCCGCCGATCTATTACAGCCTGGCCGGCATCCTGGGACGTGGCCTGGAAGTGATCTTCGCGCCGATCGGTTTCAACTGGCAGATCTGCATCGCGCTGGTGCCGGGCATGGCGGCGCGCGAAGTGGCCGTCGGCGCCCTGGGCACCGTGTACGCGCTGTCGCAAACGGGCGACGCGCTGGCCACCACGCTCGAGCCGCTGATCGCCCATTCGTGGTCGATGGCCACGGCGCTGTCCCTGCTGGCCTGGTATGTATTCGCACCGCAGTGCCTCTCGACCCTCTCCGTGGTGAAACGCGAGACGGGCGGTTGGCGCTATCCGCTGCTGATGGCCGGCTACATGTTCGCCCTGGCGTATGCCGCCTCGTTTATCACGTATCGCATCGCCCTGATGCTGGGCGCTTAGGAGAAAAGCATGTGGCAAACCCTCATCGTCGCCCTGATCGTCGCAGCCGCGCTGCTGCATTTTTCGACCAAGTACCTGCCGGCCGGCGTGCGCCGCGCCATCGTGCGTGGCCTCGTGCGCTGCGGCCTCGATGAGGCGAAGATGTCGACCTTCTTCAAGGTGGCGCCCGGTTGCGGCAGCGGCTGCGGTTCCTGCGGCTCCTGCGACAGCCCGCCGCCACCATCAGCCACGCCACCGGCCGACGGCAGCAGCAAGCGCGTGATCCTGATGCAGGTGCAGCGCTAGGGCCAACGCGGGAGTAGCCACGGGCGCCCCCGTGGGCTACACTGAGATTTCCGCATGGCAAGGAGTGGCAATGGCGATACTGTTGATCTTCATGTTTCTGTTTGCCGTCGCCACCTGGCTGCTCGCCAGCCGGCGCGGCCGCCACGGGGGACTCTGGTTCGGCATCGGCCTGTTCCTCGGACCGTTTGCCCTGCTGGCGGTGGCGGCGCTGCCGCCCGTGCCGGCGCGCTGACCCTGTATTGTCAAAACCCGCAGATGCGGGTTTTTTTACGCCTGCGCACCTGTGTGGCGCAGCCGGTACTGGCGCGGCGAGCAGGCCATGACGCGCTTGAAGGCGTGGCTGAAGGCGCTGTCCGAATCGTAGCCGAGCGTCTGCGCGATCGCGGCGATGGACGCGCCACTGTCCTTCAGGCGCCGCGTGGCCAGGCGCATGCGCCAGCGCAGCAGGTAGTCTAGCGGCGTCACGCCCACCCTGGTCTTGAAATGCAGGGCAAAGGCGGAGCGCGACTGGCCCGCGACGGTGGCCAGCTGCGCCAAGGTCCAGCGCTGCGCCGGCTGCGCATGCATCGCTTCGATGGCGGCGCGCAGCCGGGGATCTGCCAGCGCGAACAGCCAGCCTGCCGGGTGCGAGGCCTGCGCCGCCAGATACTGGCGCAGCATTTGCAGCAGCATCATGTGGCCCAGGTGGCGCGTCATCAGCGCCGCGCCTGGCTCCGTCGCCTGCAGCTCCTGCGCCAGCCGTTGCAAGGCCCAGTGCAGCACGCTGGCCTGGTCCGTATTGCCACGCACGTGCAGCAACGGCGGCAGGCAGTCGAGCAGGATGGCCGCCTCGTCGCCAAAGTGGAAGCGTCCGCCGATGAGGAAAAAATCGTGCTGCGGGGCGCCGTGGCGGGCCACGCCGTGCTGCGCATGCCGGTACACGTCCAGCGCCGGCGCGGCCGGCAAGCCGGGTGTGCTGGCCAGGGTAAACGCGCGTCCCGGCGCCAGCAGGAAGCAGTCGCCCGTCTGCAGCTGCACGGGAGCGTCGATGCCCGCGACCGTCAGCCAGCAAGCGCCTTCGATCACGGCATTGAACTTGATGCCGTCCGGCGGCGGAAAGTCGATGGCCCAGTCGCCGCCCGCCTTCAGGCCGGCAAAGTAAGAGCTGCGCGTATCGAACAGCGAGAGTACATCGGAAAGCAAATCCATGCGGTTTCAATTCTGGACGATGGCGATAGTATTGAAGATTTTACGCCATTCACAGTCCAGGCCGCAGCGCGCACAATGGATCTTTATCCATCATGCCAAGGCAGCCATGACACATACCACGACCTTTCAAACTCCCTTGCATTCCGGTTTTTGCGCGCGCACCACGGCCACCGAGGCGCTGGCCGGGCGCGACCTGTCCGGCATGCAGGCCATCGTCACGGGCGGCGCGTCGGGGCTGGGGCTGGAAACGGTGCGCGTGCTGGCCGGCGCCGGCGCCCGCGTGCTGGTGCCGGCGCGCGATCCGCATCAGGCGCAAGCGGCCCTGGCAGGCATGGCCGGCGTGGAGGTCGCCGCGCTCGACCTGCTCAATCCGCAATCGATCGATGCATTCGCGGCCGCCTTTCTTGGCACCGGCCGCGCGCTGCATGTGCTGGTCAACGGCGCCGGCATCATGGCCACGCCCTTGTTGCGCGATGCGCGCGGCTACGAAGCGCAGTTCGCGACGAATCACCTTGGGCATTTCCAGCTGACGGCGCGTTTGTGGCCCGCCTTGCGGCATGCGCGGGGCGCGCGCGTGGTGTGCGTGTCGTCGCTGGGACACCGGCAGGCGGGCGTCGACCTGGACGACCCGCATTTCCTGCGCCAGCCGTACGATAAATGGCGCGCGTATGCGCAGTCGAAAAGCGCCAACGTGCTGTTTGCCGTGGAGCTGGACCAGCGTGGCGCGGCGCACGGCGTGCGCGCCTTCTCGCTGCATCCGGGTGCCATCCTGACGCCGCTGGTGCGCCACCTGGACCTCGACGACTTGCGCCGCGTGGGCGCGCTCGATGATGACGGCCAGGTCAATCCGCCACCGCAATCGGGTTTCAAGAATGTGGCGCAGGGCGCCGCCACGGCCGTCTGGTGCGCCACCAGCACGCAGCTTGATGGAATGGGCGGCGTGTATTGCGAGGATGGCGATATCGCCGCCCTGGTGGCGGACGACAGCACGGGGCCGGGCGTGCGGCGCTGGGCCATCGATCCCGCGCAGGCGTGCCGGCTATGGACGCTCAGCGAGCAGATGACGGGTATGCGCTTCGATGGCGAGGCAGAATAGAAAATGCCGGGCAATGCCCGGCATGTGCAGGAGGGAGGCGTGGCGTTACGCCTTGCCCGCCAGTTTGTCGACCACCGGCACCAGCGCGGCCGGGCGGCAGCCGAAGGCGGCCAGGCGGCCTTGCGCGTCGGGCGCCAGGTCCAGGTCATACGGCAAACGGCCCGCCACCAGCCACAGTCTGTCGTGCGGCAGGGCTTCGACCAGGCGGCGCTGGCCGTCGACGAACATGGCGTTATACGTTTGCAGCACGATCTGCTGCGCGCCTTGCGCAAAGGCGATGGCTTCATTGACTTCGTCGTCCAGCGCCTCGGCCGACAAGGCGTACTCGCGCACGTCCAGGCCCGCTTCGAGCAGTGCCGGCAGCATCGAGCTGCGCGCTTCCTTGTTGCGGCCCAGCGCCACTTCGTCGATTTCGCTGCGCGAGCGCACTTCCACCGTCAGCAGGGTCACGGGCAGGCTGGCGTCGAGCGGGCGGTAGTCGCCCTGCACGCGCAAGGCGGCCTTTTGCAGCAGCTGCGACAGGGCCATGGCGGCCGGCTGCATCAGCGCCGGCGGATTGACGGGGCGTTCGCGCCAGTCGCGCACGGCGCGGTTGCGCTTGAGTTCCGCAACGCGCGCGCAAGCCGCGTCGATGCGGGCGATGGAGATGTCGCCGCGCTCCACGGCGGCGATGACGGCGTCGATGGCCGCCGTCTGCTGCGCTTCGCGGTGCGAAATGAGGACGATGTCGGCGCCAGCCTGCAAGGTGGCGATGGCGCCCTGGGCGATGCCGATGCCGTCCGCAATCGCCGCCATTTCCAGGCAGTCGGTGATGACGACGCCCTGGTATTTCAACTCGCCGCGCAGCAGGTCCGTCAGCACGCCTTTCGACAGGGTGGCCGGCACACTGGTATCGGCCTCGAAAGCGGGGAAGACCACGTGCGCCGTCATGATGGCGTCCACGCCGCCGGCAATGGCCGCGCGGAACGGCGCCAGTTCCACGGCGTGCAGGCGCTCCTTGTCGTGCGGGACCAGGGCCATGGCGTAATGCGTGTCGGTGGCCGTGTCGCCGTGGCCGGGGAAGTGCTTGGCGGTGACGGCCACGCCGCTGGCGCGCTGGCCGCGCATGGCCGCCATGCCGTAGTCGATGACGGTGGCGGCATCTTCGCCGTACGCGCGCACGCCGATGACGGGGTTGTTGCGGTTGTTGTTCACGTCCAGCACGGGGGCGAGCAGCATATTGATGCCCACCTGGCGCATTTCATCGCCGCTGATCTGGTTCATGCGTTCGCAGTCGTCGATGGAGCCGGCCGCTTGGAAAGCCATCGCCGCGGGAATCGGCGTGACGCCCTGTTCGATGCGCATCACCATGCCGCCTTCCTGGTCGATGGAGATCAGCAGCGGCGTGTCGGACACTTCCGCGTTGATCTCCTGCAGTTCGCGGCACAGGGCCGACACTTGCGCGGGCGTGTGCACGTTGCGGCGGAACAGGATCACGCCGCCCACCTTCTTTTCGCGTATCAAGGTCTTGATATGTTCGTCCGCCTGCAGGGCGTCGAAGCCCACCATGAATAGCTGTCCTACTTTCTCGCGCAAACCCTGTTCCATGCTGCCACTCCTCCGGTATTCATTCTGATGACGACAAGTCCGTATTCTGGCCCCTGGTGACGCATCTGGACAATCACCGGAAAAGCTGCCTTTTTTTGGTATTGTATTGGATTCAGATATTTGCGCAAGTGGTTATTAATTGGTATTGCTCCACTTGCGCAAAGGCCGTATCAATCGAGGCGCTGAAACGAAGCCGATTGCGCCTTTGGCCAGTACAGGCCGAACACGGGCGGCAGTTGCGGCAGCTGGCTCGGGTCGAGCAACTGACCCGCTTCCAGGAACGGCAGCAGGGCCGACGCCAGTTTCACCTGGTTCGGCGAGATGCGCCGCACCAGGTGGTGCGGGCGCAGTTCCTGCGGGTGCGCGAGGCCGGCGGCGGCGATCAGTTCGGCCAGCGCCTTCATGGTGTTCTGGTGGAAGTGCGCGACGCGGGCGATCTTGTCGGGCACCACCAGCGCGCGCTGGCGCTGCGGGTCTTGCGTGGCCACGCCCGTGGGGCAGCGGTCCGTGTGGCAGCTTTGCGACTGGATGCAGCCCAGCGCGAACATGAAGCCGCGCGCCGAATTGCACCAGTCGGCACCCAGCGCCAGCAGGCGGGCGATGTCGAAGGCCGTGATGATCTTGCCCGAGCAGCCGATCTTGATCTTCGCGCGCAGATTGGCGCCCACGAGGGTGTTATGCACGAGCACCAGTGCTTCCTGCAGCGGCGTGCCCACGTGGTCCGTGAATTCCAGGGGCGCGGCGCCCGTGCCGCCTTCGCTGCCGTCGACGACGATAAAGTCGGGCGTGATGCCCGTTTCCAGCATGGCTTTCACGATGGCGAAAAACTCCCACGGATGGCCGATGGCCAGCTTGAAGCCTGTCGGCTTGCCGCCGGAGAGCGTGCGCAGGCGGTCGATAAAGTGCAGCATTTCCAGCGGCGTGGAAAAGGCGCTGTGCGCGGCCGGCGAGACGCAATCCTCTCCCACCATCACGCCGCGCGTGGTGGCGATCTCGATCGTCACTTTCGGGCCCGGCAGCACGCCGCCGTGGCCTGGTTTCGCGCCCTGCGACATCTTCAGCTCGATCATTTTCACTTGCTCCGAGCTGGCGTTGGCGATGAAGCGTTCTTCGGAAAACGTGCCGTCCTGGTTGCGGCAGCCGAAGTAGCCGGAGCCGATTTCCCACACCAGGTCGCCGCCGTTTTCGCGGTGGTAGGGACTGATGCTGCCTTCGCCCGTGTCGTGCATGAAGCCGCCGCTGCGCGCGCCGCCGTTCAGGGCCAGGATGGCGTTGGCCGACAGGGCGCCAAAGCTCATCGCCGAGATATTGAAGACGCTGGCCGAATACGGCTTGGCGCGCGGGCAGTCCGGATGGTTGCCGATCTCGATGCGGAAGTCGTGGCCCGTCACCTTGGCGGGGGCGATGGAATGGTTGATCCATTCATAGCCCGCTTCATATACGTCGAGCTGGGTGCCGAACGGACGCTTGTCCGTCTGCTCCTTGGCGCGCTGGTAGACGATGCTGCGCTGGCTGCGCGAGAACGGCGTCGCTTCGCTGTCGCTTTCCAGGAAATACTGGCGGATTTCGGGGCGGATACTTTCGAAGAAAAAGCGGAAATGCGCGAGGATGGGGTAGTTGCGGCGCAGGGCGCGCTTCGTTTGCAGCAGGTCGCTGATGCCGACCAGGGTCAGCGCACCGGCCAGCACGGGCAGCCAGTAATGATCGTAGTAAAACAGGGACAGGACAAAGATGGCTCCCGTCGCAATGAAGGTCAGGTAGCGAAATGGTACTAGGTGCATGGGCACTCCGGTGAAGTCAGACTGATACAGCTGAGTCTACCTTCGATTCACGGAACGTGCTGGAGAGAAAGAACGCGGCGCCCGGTGGACGCTGCGTGAAGACTTAGCGCTGTGTTGCGCGGATTCTGTCGATGCGCTCTGCGCTGGCCGGATGGCTCGACAGGTAGGGCGTGCCGTGATCCAGCTTGCCCAGGGCGACAAACACTTGCGCCAGGTGTTCCAGTGGAATAGCGTTCTGGCGCAGCATGGCGATCGCGTAGTCGTCCGCCTCGCGCTCGACGTCGCGCGAATACTTCAAATCCAGCAGCAGCGGCGGCAAGGTTGCCACCACGGTCGATACGTCGCCGAATAGCAGCGCCGCGCCGGCGCCCACGGCCGACGTCTGGATCAGGCGGCGCGTCAGGTGGCGCTGCTGCAAATGGCCCAGTTCATGCGCCAGCACGCCCATGATGGCATCGTCGTCCGGCATCAGTTCCACCATTTCATCGGTCAGCACGATGTCGCCGGACGGCAGGGCGAACGCGTTCGGACCGATCTTGCTCTTGCGGAAAACGATGCGGTGCTCGGGCGTGCTGTCGCCGGGCGTGGCCAGGCGTGCGAACCGGGCGCGCAAGGCTTGCTGGCGCGCGTCAGCGAGCTTGCTTGCCTCAAACACGTGTTCGTCGAGGAAATCGAGCACGCCCTGGCCCAGCTGGCGCTCGACGGACTGGGGAATCGCATACGCGACGCCCTTCGCCACCACGGGCAGCAGGTACTGATAGCTGAGCCACAGGGCCAGCACCGTGGCGACCGTGGCCAGCAGCGCACCGCGCCAGCTTTGCTGCAGCCGCACCACCCAGCCATCGCGGTGTCCCGTGTTGTGCAGCATGTCGTTGAAGGCCGCCTGGTCGGCGATCTCCAGGTAGGCGCCGTCGGGAAAGCTGACCTTGCGCACGGCGTGGCTGCTGCGTTCGGATACATGCAGCTCGCCCAGCGGGCAGCTGCGCTCGATGTCGCCGGCCAGCACGGCCATGCCATCGCGCACGCTGAGCGTGACGTGGTACAGGCGCGAGGTCTGGCCGTCGAAATAGCGCGCGGGCACGGGAGCCGCGCCCGGCGCTTGATGGTCGAGCGTCATGCTACAGCGACAGGTCGAAGTCCAGCAGGTCGACCATGCCTTCGCCCGTGGCCGATACTTGCTCGCCGGTGGCGGCGACAAAGGCGTCCAGGCTGCCATGCACCAGCATCGAGGTCGCTTCCAGGCGGTACTTCAGCCAGCGCACGTGGGCGAATGGCGAAAACAGGCCCAGGGTGACGACGATGCCCAGCAGGTTGGTCAGCATGATGAAGGTGGTGCGGCCCCAGGTCAGCTGCGACTGGAACTGGTGCTGCTGCAAGCGCGTGTGGTTCCAGATCAGGTTCTGGATCATGGTCAGGAACAGCGGCAGCACGATAAAGGCCCAGGCATACAGGGCGGCCACGGCGCCGAAGATGCTGCCGGCCTTGGTGACATCGTTGGCATCGGTGGCAAACGTGGCGAAGACGC
Source organism: Janthinobacterium aestuarii (assembly GCF_051380835.1). Taxonomy (NCBI): domain Bacteria; kingdom Pseudomonadati; phylum Pseudomonadota; class Betaproteobacteria; order Burkholderiales; family Oxalobacteraceae; genus Janthinobacterium; species Janthinobacterium aestuarii. Next base: position 155,324 of record NZ_JBNYXU010000011.1, on the reverse strand, counting down.
TGGCGAAGACGACAAAGATCAGGACCAGGAAGCCGGCCAGCAGCAGGGCGAAGAACAGCAAATAGGTTTTGTAGAAGCTGCCGACCGAGGCGTCGAAGCTGAAGTTGCTGCTGCCGAAGCGGCTTTGCGTGTGCTGGAAGCGCTTCAGGCGCTGGTGCAGGAACGGCGTCATCAGGCCAGCCGTGAAGGTGTTCAGGATGGGCAGCCACAGGAAGTATTTGTAGGCTTCTTTGGCGCTGCCGTCAAAGCCGAAGCGGATGCCGCGGTAGCTGGTGTTGTACAGCTTGAATTGCAGGCTTTTCCACACCAGCCATGGCAGCACGGCCATCATCAGCACGAGCATGATCAGGCCGATGATGGGCGAGATCTGGAAGGCGATGTTGTAGCCGCCGATCAGCACGACGGCCGCGATGCGGCCCTTCAGGATGGCGACGGCATTGCCGTGGTATTCGAAGCTGCTGCCAGCCAGGTGGGTGCTGGAATAGAAATAGCGGTTGCGGCGCACCTTGGCCCAGGCGGAATAAATGCCCAGGGTGACGATGCTCAGCAGCAGGTTGACGATCCAGATTCGGAAGTATTCGCTGCCGGTGGCACTGAAGGTGATGGCTTCGCGCTTGGGCGTGGTGTTGTTGGTGTCGAAATCCACAGGGGGTTTCCTTACTTATTGGAAACAAAACAAGATAAGGGAAGATTGAAAAGTTATCAATTGAAAATACTGTTTTTCGCATTTTTTTTTGCAGAGTCCCTTGCGCCGCCCCAATCCGGCCGTCCCGGCTATACTGGAACTCAACCATCGCTTAACGGGAAAACCATGATCGTCGTCCACCATCTGAACAATTCGCGCTCGCAGCGCGTGCTCTGGCTGCTCGAGGAACTGGGCCTCGACTACGAGGTCAAGCGCTACCAGCGCGACCCGAAAACCATGCTGGCGCCCGCCTCGCTGAAGGCCGTCCACCCGCTGGGCAAGTCGCCCGTGATTACGGATGGCGCCAACACCATCGCCGAATCGGGCGCCATCATCGAGTATCTGGTCGAGCGCTACGGCAATGGCCGCTTGATCCCGGCGGCGGGCACTCCGGAGAAGCTGCGCTGGACCTATTGGCTGCATTTCGCGGAAGGCTCGGCCATGCCGCCGCTGCTGATGAAGCTGGTATTCGACAAGGTCGAATCGTCGCCGATGCCGTTTTTCGTCAAACCGATCGCGCGCGGCATCGCCAGCAAGGTCAAGAGCAGCTTCATCCTGCCCAATATCAACAGCCAGCTGGCCTACATGGAAGCGGAGCTGGAGAACAGCAAATGGTTTGCCGGCAATGAATTCACGGCGGCCGACATCCAGATGAGCTTTCCGCTGGAAGCGGCCGCCATGCGCGGCGGACTCGACGGGCGCCTGCCGAAGCTGACGGCGTTCCTGCAGCGCATCCATGCGCGGCCCGCCTACCAGCGGGCGCTCGAACGGGGCGGGCCCTACGATTTCGCCAAATGAGAACGCCTAACCAAACCTACTGCGCGTCGCGACTTGCGGCCTGCGATGCTCACCGTACTTGAGTACGGTTGCGCTTCTTAGCCACAATTCACTTCCGCTCGCTACGGTTTTGTTAGGCGTTGTTACGCCGCGTAAAACCTGCCAAGCGGAATTCGCGGGGAATAGTGCTTGCTCCATACGGTAAAATGATCAATTCAATCAGTATCCACTTACCGCATGGCCAGACTCCTCGCTATCGACGGCTTGAATATCGTACGCCGCGTCTACGAAGCCAGTCCTGAACCCGATTCCGACCTGAAGGCGGAGATCGCGCTGCGCCATGCGCTGTCGTCGTTCCGCACGCTCATCAACGACCACGAGCCGACGCATATCCTGCCGGCCTTCGATTTTGGCGGCCCGACCTGGCGCCACGCGCTGTATGCTGGTTACCGCGAGGGGCGCCAGCCCATGCCGCAGGTGCTGCGCGACGCCTTGCCCGGCTTTTACGCCACCCTGGCCAGCTTCGGCATGCACGTGGTCAGCATTCCCGAGGTCGAGGCCGACGACGTGATCGGCACGGCCGTCATGCGCTGGCTGCACGAGGGGCGCGGCGCGGCCGTCATCGCCACCACCGACAAGGATTTGCACGGCCTGATCGCCCACGGCGCCCTGGTGTGGGACCATTTCAAGGGCGTCTGGCACGACCACGCCTGGGTCGAGAAAAAGTTCGGCGTGCCGCCGGAACTGCTGCCCGACCTGCTGGCGCTGATGGGCGACGTCACCGACAGCATCCCCGGCGTGTCGAAGATCGGCCTGAAGACGGGCGCAAAACTGTTGCGCGCCTACGGCAATATCGATGCCGTGATGGCCGGCGCGGGCATTTTACCCGGTGCGCTGGGCGAAAGCCTGCGAAAAGAGCGGGAAATACTGTATCTTTCAAGAAAGTTGGTGGAACTCAAGACCGACGTGACCTTGGGTGTCACCTGGAACAAGCTGGTGTGGGAAAAGTAGAGCGCCCAAAAAAAGCTCATGGCGTTGTTGCCTTGCCTCGTCGTACATTCGTACTGCCTTCGGCAACGCGCCTAGCCCTGAGCATTTTGATGGGCGCTCTCTGAGTGGAACTCGCAATAGAAAATCAAGCAAGGGAAGTAAATCATGATGTTAAAGACAGTCCTGATCGATAGCAGTGCCGTGGCGCGCGGCCTGCTGAACACGGTCCTGACCGATGGCGGCTACGATGTCTGCGGGCAGACGCATACGAGCGCGCTGGGGCTGGCGCTGCTGGTCAAGCACCACCCGCATTTCGTCTGCATCGCGCGCGAGCAGGTGGAAGACGGGACCAATGTGGTGCAAACCATCCGCGCCCAGTATCCGAAGACGCTCATTTTCATGGTCTCGGGCGGCATCGATGCCACCTCACTGCAGGCGGCCCTCGCCATGGGCGTGTCGGGCTTCATCGTGAAACCGTTCATGGCCGACACGGTCCTGAAAACCGTGCGCAATACGGTGATTGCCATGGTGCGCAAGCAGCAGCAGGCGCTTGCCGCCGCCGCGCAAGGCAATAGTTAGACGCCAGCCAGGCCCGTCGCGCTGGCGATGATGCCGCCACCGAGGCATACGTCGCCGTCGTACAGCACGGCCGACTGGCCCGGCGTGACGGCCCATTGCGCATGGTCGAAGGCCAGGCTGAAGTGTTCATTCCCGTCCGGCAGCAGCTGGCAAGCCACGTCGGCCTGGCGGTAGCGCGTCTTGGCGCTCAAGGAGCCCGCCTGCGGCGCCGTGCCTGCGACCCAGCTGGCCTGGTCGGCCGTCAGGGATGGCGACAGCAGCCACGGGTGGTCATGGCCCTGCACCACCCACAGGGTGTTGTTGGCGATGTCCTTGCGCGCCACGTACCAGGCGTCGCTGCTGCCGTCCGCGTTCTGGTACGACTTCACGCCGCCGATGCCGATGCCCTTGCGCTGGCCCAGGGTATAAAAACTCAGTCCCACGTGTTCGCCCACCGTCTTGCCGTCGGCCGTTTTCATCGGACCCGGCTTGTACGACAGGTAGCGGTTCAAAAATTCGCGGAACGGGCGCTCGCCGATAAAGCAGATGCCCGTCGAATCCTTCTTTTGCGCGTTCGGCAAGCCCAGTTTCTCGGCGATCTGGCGTACTTCCGTTTTCGGGATTTCGCCGAGCGGAAACAGGGTTTTCGACAACTGCGCCTGGTTCAAGCGGTGCAGGAAGTAACTTTGGTCCTTGCTGGCGTCGACGGCTTTCAGCAGTTCATAACGGCCCGCGTCGGTCGGTGCCTGGCGCACGCGCGCATAGTGGCCGGTGGCGATCAGGTCGGCGCCCAGGGTCATGGCGTGGTCGAGAAAGGCCTTGAACTTGATTTCGGCGTTGCACAGCACGTCCGGGTTCGGCGTGCGGCCGGCCTGGTATTCGCGCAGGAAATCGGCGAACACGCGGTCCTTGTATTCGGAGGCAAAATTGACGGCTTCGATATCGACGCCGATGACGTCGGCCACGCTGGCCGCGTCGATCCAGTCCTGGCGCGTGGAGCAGTATTCCGAATCGTCGTCATCTTCCCAGTTTTTCATGAACAGGCCGATGACTTCATAGCCTTGTTCCTTCAGCATCCATGCCGCGACAGAGGAATCGACCCCGCCCGACATGCCGATAACGACTTTCTTCTTGCTCATCTTGCTTTCCAGTGTACTTTAATAATATGGCAATGCGTATTGCTATGCGCTATTGAAAACAGACGCATGCGTGTGCAGCAGGGCCAGCGGCGCGCGCCTGCCAGCCAGGTATTCGTCCACGCACTGCAGCACCAGCGGGCTGCGGTGGCGCTCCTGGCACGCGGCCAGCTCGTCGCGCGTCATCCACAAGGTGCGGATGATGCCTTCGTCCAGCGGGCGGTCGTGCTCGGCGCCAGCCGTGCCGCAAAAGGTGAAGCGCAAGTAGGTCACGTCCTCGCCCGTGCGCAACGACTGATAGCGCGACATGTACATGCCGACCAGTGCCGTGGGGATGAAATCGTAAGCCGCTTCTTCCAGCGTTTCGCGGATCACCGCCTGTTCCAGCGACTCGAACGGGTCGAGGTGGCCGGCCGGTTGATTGATCTTGATGCCTTCGCTGGTCTCTTCTTCAATCAGTAAAAACAGGCCGTCGCGTTCGACGATGGCGGCAACGGTGACAGAGGGTTTCCAGATTCTCGGCATGATTCCATCCTTGAAAGAGCCGACATTTTATCTTGTTCTGCGCGCGCGGTTTGAAGCCGGCCTTTTGTTGCGCGGACATATTGATAAATGACAACGTTTTAGCAAATAGCGGTGGGAGGTACTTACGTCTTTCCCGGGGAGCGCACTAGCATGGGGGCATAGTTGGCAAGATGGCAGGAAGCGCCCGCTAATATAGGCTTTCCCTGTGGTCAAAACAAGCGCGCACACGTGCTCGACTGTGGTGAGATTGACACACCTTTCCCACAATATGGTCGCCATACCGCATGGCGGAACAAGGATTGGTATTACGGGTAAATTAGTGTCGTACGACTAAAAGTTGCTGCTTCACAAACGTTTAACGCGCTGCTTTCCGTGTTAGATTCTAGTCAGTTTATCAATTAGCGGAGGCATCATGAGGATAGGCATACCGGCCGAAACACGGCCTGGTGAAACGCGGGTGGCAGCAACGCCCGAGACAGTCAAGAAGCTGGCAGCCAAGCATCAGATCGTCGTGCAGTCGGGAGCGGGCTTGCAAGCCTCGATTCCCGACGACGCGTATGCCGCCGCCGGCGCGCAGATCGGCAGCGCCCAGGAAGCCTATGGCTGCGCCATCGTGCTCAAGGTGCGCGCGCCCGATGCCGGTGAGCGTGCCCTGATGGCCAGCGGCACGGTGCTGATCGGCATGTTGAATCCGTTTGATGCGGACAATATCGCCGCCATGGCCACGGCCGGCCTGTCCGCCTTCGCCCTGGAAGCCGTGCCGCGCATCACGCGCGCGCAGTCGATGGACGTGCTGTCCTCGCAGGCGAACATCGCCGGCTACAAGGCCGTGCTGGTGGCCGCGAATACCTACCAGCGCTTCATGCCGATGCTGATGACGGCGGCCGGCACCGTCAAAGCCGCGCGCGTGCTGATCATGGGTGTGGGCGTGGCAGGGCTGCAGGCGATCGCCACGGCCAAGCGCCTGGGCGCCGTCATCGAAGCGTCCGACGTGCGCCCGCCCGTGAAGGAACAAGTGGAGTCCCTGGGGGCCAAGTTCCTCGACGTGCCTTTCCTCACCGAGGAAGAAAAAGAGATCGCCAAGGGTTCGGGCGGCTATGCGCGCGCCATGCCGGCCGACTGGATGCGCCGCCAGGCCGAACTCGTGCACGAACGGGCGAAACTGGCCGACATCATCATCACCACCGCGCTGATTCCCGGCCGCGCCGCGCCCGTGCTCATTTCCGAAGAAACGGTGAAAGCCATGAAACCCGGTTCCGTCATCGTCGACCTGGCCGTCGAGCAGGGCGGCAACTGCCCGCTGTCGGAACTGGGCAAGACGGTGGTGAAACACGGCGTCTACATCGTGGGCGAGCCGAACCTGGCGACCCTGGTGGCGGCCGACGCCTCGGCCCTGTATGCGCGCAACGTGCTGGACTTTTTAAAGCTCATCATCGACAAGGACGATCAATTGCTGATCGACCGCGAGGATGAAATCATCAAGGCCAGCCTGGTTTGCGCAGGCAATGACATCCTCAGAAAATAACGCGGCGCCGGAGAGAACAACATCATGGAAATCAGTCACACCATCACCAACCTGATCATCTTCGTGCTGGCCATTTATGTCGGCTACCACGTCGTCTGGACCGTCACGCCGGCGCTGCATACGCCGCTGATGGCCGTCACCAATGCCATTTCCGCCATCATCATCGTCGGCGCCATGCTGGCGGCCGGCCTGACCGATGGCCCGCTGGCGCAAGTGGCCGGCACCCTGGCCGTGGCGCTGGCCGCCGTCAACGTGTTCGGCGGCTTCCTCGTCACGCAGCGCATGCTCGAGATGTTCCGTAAAAAAGAACCGAAGGCCAAGCAAGGAGCAAAAGAATGAGTCACGCCATGAGCTTCGTCACCATGAACCTGGTGACGATGATGTACCTGATCGCCTCGGTGTGCTTCATCCAGGCCTTGAAAGGCCTGTCGTCGCCATCGACGGCGCGCCGCGGCAATGCCTTCGGCATGAGCGGCATGGCCATTGCCGCCGTCACCACCGTGGCGCTGATCCTGAAACTGAAGGAGCAGCAAACGGGCGGCATGGGCCTGACCCTCGTCATCATCGGCATCGTCACGGGCGGCGCCATCGGCGCCTACCTGGCGAAAACCGTGGAAATGACGAAGATGCCGGAACTGGTGGCGGCCATGCACTCGCTGATCGGCCTGGCCGCAGTGTGTATCGCCGTGGCGGCCGTGTCGGAACCGTGGGCTTTCAATATCGCCAAGCATGGCGAGGCGCTGCCCATCGGTAACCGCTTCGAACTGTTCATCGGCACCTTTGTCGGCGCCATCACGTTCTCCGGTTCCGTGATCGCCTTCGGCAAGCTGTCGGGCAAATACAAGTTCCGTCTGTTCCAGGGCGCGCCCGTCAGCTTCAAGGGCCAGCACATGCTCAACCTCGTGCTGGCGCTGGTGATGGTGGGCCTGGGCCTGGCGTTCTGCTTCGCCGATGGCGTCGAACCCGCGTGGACGCCGTTCATCGTGATGACCCTGATCGCCTTTGCGCTGGGCGTGCTGATCATCATCCCCATCGGCGGCGCCGACATGCCGGTGGTGGTGTCGATGCTCAACAGTTACTCGGGCTGGGCCGCGGCCGGCATCGGCTTTTCGCTGAATAACTCCATGCTGATCATCGCGGGCTCGCTCGTGGGATCCTCTGGCGCGATCCTGTCTTACATCATGTGCAAGGCCATGAACCGTTCGTTCTTCAACGTCATCCTTGGCGGCTTCGGCGGCGATGCGCCAGCGGCCGGTGTGGCCGGTGCACAGGAGCAGCGTCCCGTGAAATCGGGTTCGGCCGACGATGCCGCCTTCATCATGAGCAATGCGGAAACCGTCATCATCGTGCCCGGCTACGGCCTGGCCGTGGCGCGTGCGCAGCACTCGTTGAAAGAACTGGTGGAAAAGCTCACGCACAAGGGCATCACCGTCAAGTATGCGATCCACCCGGTGGCGGGGCGCATGCCGGGCCACATGAACGTGCTGCTGGCCGAGGCGGAAGTGCCGTACGACCAGGTCTTCGAGATGGAAGACATCAACGGCGAATTCGGCCAGACGGACGTGGTGCTGGTGCTGGGCGCGAACGACGTTGTCAACCCGGCGGCGAAGGACCCGACATCGCCGATCGCCGGCATGCCGATCCTGGAAGCGTATAAAGCCAAGAGCATCATCGTCAACAAGCGCTCGATGGCGTCCGGCTATGCGGGCCTGGACAACGACCTGTTCTACCAGCCGAACACGATGATGGTGTTTGGCGATGCGAAAAAGGTGATCGAGGATATGCTCAAGGCCGTCGAATAAACGCCGTTTGCTGCGACCGGACGGCCCGCCTTGCGCGGGCCGTTTTTTATGGCTCTGTCCTCGGCAAGTAGGGGAATTCCAGGAATCTTTCCGTGTCCCTGCTGTCTGACTGTGCATGCCAGACAAACGGGAGCCCTCCATGCTACTAGCCCAGTGGGAAAACTTCATCGCCCAGTTCGCCGCTTTGAGCCGCCGCCAGCGCCTGGCGGGCATCACCCTGCTGCGCGGGGCCGCATCGCAAGACGTCACCGTGGCACTGGTCGAAAGTGTTGCCAAGCAACGCTTGTACTGTCCCGCATGCAACAGCAGCCATGTTCACCGGCACGGCCATGCGCACGGCTTGCAGCGCTACCGCTGCGTGCCCTGCGGCCGCACCTTCGACGCCTTGACGGGCACGCCGCTGGCGCACCTGCGCCACAAGACCTTGTGGCTCGATTACGCCGATTGTCTGCTGGCATCGGATTCCGTGCGCAAGGCGGCGAGCCAACTGGGCGTGCACCGCAATACCACGTTTCGCTGGCGCCACCGTTTTTTGTCGTTGGCAAAGACGGATCGGCCGCATGGCCTGCACGGCATCGCCGAGGCAGACGAGTTATATCTGCTGGAATCGGAAAAGGGATCCAGAAACATGACACGTCCGGCGCGCCGCCGTGGCAGCCATGCCCACAAGCGCGGCATTTCCAATGAACAGGTCTGCATCCTGGTGGCGCGCGACCGCACGGGCCAGACCCTCGATTTCGTCACGGGCAAAGGGGCGCTAACCAAGGCGCAGTTACGCCATTGTTTGTTGTCCATGATCGACAAGGATGTGCTGCTGGTCACCGACGGCCATGCCGCCTATCGGGCTTTTGCTCGGGAAGCGGGCATCAGCCACCAGGCCGTCAACTTGCGCGCCGGCATCCGCGTGCAGGGCGCCGCCCACGTGCAGAACGTCAACGCCTATCACAGCCGTTTGCGACAATGGATGGGTCCGTTTCACGGGGTGGCAACGCGCTACCTGCCGAACTATCTGGGATGGCGCTGGATACTTGACGCCAGGCGCATCCGCTCCCCTGAAACGTTATTGAAGGCAACGCTGGGCGCCTTCCCACATCTGACGGTGACATAGCCTTTTTTATTCGGCCGCCACTACCTTGTTGCGTCCCTGGTGCTTGGCCGCATACAGGGCCTTGTCCGCATCGGACATGGCTGCATCCAGGGTGGCGCCGGCTGTCAGGGACGCCACGCCGATGCTGATGGTCACCTGCAGTTCGCCGCCATCGGGCAAAGGCGTGATGGCGGCGGCCACGGCGGCGCGGATGCGTTCGGCCACCATGTGCGCCTGGCGCAGGCTGGCGTCGGGGAACAGCAGGCCGAATTCTTCGCCGCCCAGGCGCGCCGCCACGTCGGTGATGCGTCCCGTGTCGCGCAGCGCCTGCGCCACCGTGCGCAGCACGGCGTCGCCCACGGCATGGCCGTAGCGGTCGTTGATCTTCTTGAAATGGTCGAGGTCGGCCACGCCCACGGTCAGGGCGGCGCCGCTGCGCGCTGCGCGCGCCATCGCCTGCTCGGCTTGCGCTTCATACGCGCGCCGGTTCGGCAGTGACGTCAGCGCATCGTGCAGCGCCTGCTGTTCCAGCTGCGCCAGCAGGCTGGCGTTTTTGGCAGCCAGCTCGCGCCGTTCGCGCACGTCGAGCAAGAAGGCACCGAAATAGCGGATGCCGTCGACCACGCCCAGGTCCATCGCCTTCATTTCGATGGGGATCATCTGCGTGTCGCGGTGGCGGATGGCGAATTCGCGTATCTTGCCCAGCACGCTGGACGTGCGCGAGCTGCGGATGTAATTGATCACGTGGTTGTCGTGCTGCGCGCCGACGGCGTCGGGCAGCAGGCCGTTCAAAGTCTGGCCCAGCAATTCCCCGCTCGCATAGCCGGACAGCGCCTGCATGGCGCCATTGATATAGCGGATGCGGCAATGCTCATCGATGATGATGACGGCGTCGAGGGCGTCTTCCAGCAGGCGGGAAAAGAGCACTTCGGGAAGAGTGGCAGGCGGTGCTGCGGGCAATGCATCTGTCATGGAACGGTCGCCAAAAGCCAGGTGACAGCCATTGTCGCATCCGCGGGCCGTTTACTCCATGCCGGATATGTTCCCTGTTTCTTTTTCGCCCCAGCCATTTCCTTATTCTTAAGACTCAGCGGCGGCCGTACATCATCAGCCCAGCCAATGCCTTGCGTGCAGGAGGAAATGCGTCCAGCAAGCCCAGCGACAGGCCCAGCAAGCCTTGCGTGGGGGCGCTGCCAGTGAAGATGCGCGCCATGGTGTCGGTGACGCGCACGGTCAGCCCCCGGTCGGCCTGGCGCAGGCTGGCGTAGCGTTCCAGCCCGGCGGGGCTGCTGTCCTGTGCCAGCACGCGGGCCAGCACGGCGGCGTCGCGCAAGCCCAGGTTCAAGCCCTGTCCCGCCACCGGATGCAGGGTTTGCGCCGCATTGCCGATGGCGACCGTGCGCGCCGTGCCGTTCGCCTGCGCGTTCAAGCCCAGCGGATAGGCCAGGCGTGGCGTCGTATGCGTAAAGCGTCCCAGGCGGCTGCCGAAGGCGGCGCCCAGGCGGACCAGGAAGGCAGCGTCGTCCAGCGCCAGCAATTGCTCGGCGCGCGTGGGCGGCACGCACCACACCAGCGCGTAGCCGTCGTCCTGCGGCAGCAGGGCCAGCGGACCTTCGTCGGTGAAGCGCTCATATGCGCGGTGGACGATGGGGCTACTTGTGCGCACATGGGCGATGATGGCGCTTTGGCCATAGTCGCGGCTGACGGCCCGTTCCTGCTGCTGGCCGAACAGGCCGCCCTCGGCTTGCACCAGCAGGCTGGCGCGCAAGCTCGACGCGGCACCGGCCTGGTCGATCTGCACGCTGACGCCATCGGCGTCTTCCACGCTGCCCGTCACCAAGGCCGGGCGCAGGCTGGCCACGCCCAGGCGCTCGCACACGTCGGCCAGCGCGCTGACGACGGCGCCGTAACGGGCCACATAACCGAGCGCTTCGACGCCATGCTCGCTGCGGTCCATCAGGCTGCGCCCGAACTGGCCGCGGCGCGAGACGTGAATTTGATGGATAGGCGTCGCTTCTACGGGCCAGGCGCCCGCTTCCTCGAGAATCTGGCGGCTGCCGTGCGACAGGGCGATGGTGCGCGGGTCGCGCCTCGCTTGTTCGATGGATTTGGCGTCGAGCAGGACGATGCCGGCGGCGCGGCTGCCGCGCTGCACCAGCAGGGCGGCCAGCGCCATGCCGACGGGGCCGGCGCCGCAGATGGCGAGATCGAAAGTGGACGGTGTATGCATGCGGCGGCGTTAATCCTGTGACATCAGTTGTTCGATTTCAGCGACGCTTTTGGGCGCCGTGCTGAAGACTTCATGGCCTTGCGGCGTGACCAGCACATCGTCTTCGATGCGGATGCCGGTATGCCAGAACTGCTCCGGCACACCCGCGCCGGGGCGCACGTAGATGCCCGGTTCCACCGTCAGCACCATGTCCGGTGCCAAAGCGCGCCACGGTTTGCCGGGGGTATCCGTGTCGCGGTAGGCGCCCACGTCGTGCACGTCCATGCCCAGCCAGTGGCTGGTGCCGTGCATGTAGAAGGGCATATAGGCCTTGTCGGCGATGACGTCCTGCACGCTGCCGCTTTTATGCCGGTCCAGCAAACCGAGGTCCAGCATGCCCTGCGCCAGTACCTGCACGGCCGCTTCGTGGATGGCGCTGTGCGGCAAGCCGGGGCGCACCATGTCCAGCGACGCTTGCTGCGCCGCCAGCACCAGTTCATACAGCGCCCGCTGCGGGCCGCTGAAACGGCCGTTGACGGGCCAAGTGCGCGTGATGTCCGAGGCGTAGCCATCGAGTTCGCAGCCGGCGTCGATCAGCACTAACTGGCCGTCTAGCAGGACCGCGTTATTGGCGCTGTAGTGCAGGATGCAGGCGTTGCCGCCGCCGGCCACGATGGAGGAGTACGCGGGGAACTGCGCGCCGCTGCGCCGGAATTCGTACAGCAGCTCCGCTTCGAGCGCATATTCGTGCATGCCGGGCCGCGTGGCGCGCATGGCGCGCACGTGGGCGGCGCTGGAAATGGCGGCCGCGCGGCGCATCAGCTGCTGTTCTTCCGTGTCTTTCAGCAGGCGCATGGCGTCGAGCATGCCATTGATGTCATGCGCGATGGCGGGCGCCGTGACGCCGCTGCGGGCCTTTTGCCGCACGTTGTGCCGCCAGAGCTTCACTTGTGCATCGAGGCTGCCGCCCAGTGCATAGTAGATGGCGGGGGCGTCGGCCAGCAGGCGCGTCATTTCCACGTCGAGTTCCTCGATGGGGAAGGCGCTGTCAAAACCGAAGCTGGCGCGGGCCGCCTCGGGGCCGTGGCGGAAACCGTCCCAGATTTCGCGCTCCGTGTTCTTGGCGCGGCAAAACAGGATGGCGCGCGCGGGTGCCGTGGCGCTGGCGGCCACCAGTGCCAGTGCGCTGTCGGGTTCCGTGAAACCGCTCAGGTAATAGAAATAGCTGTCGTGGCGATACGGATAATCGCAATCGCTGTTGCGCGGCACTTCGGACGCCGTGGCGAGAATGGCCACGCTGCCCGGCAGCATCTGCGTCAGCAGCGCCGCGCGCCGTGCCGCGTAGTTGGCCATCATGCCGCAGGCGCCTTCGCCGCCACGCCATTGAGCGCGTCGAGCTGTGTCGGCGTGCCCACATTGGTCCACTCGCCAGGATAGACTTCACCGCCCACGCGGCCCTGGTCCGCATACCGGCGCAGCAAATCGCCGAGTTTGGCGTGGCTGCCGGGCGTGATGCCGTCGAACATTTCGGGACGGTACACGCCGATATTGGCAAAGGTCCACTTGGTGTCGTCCGTATTGTTGATCGCGAACAAGGTCAGGCCGAAATCGCCCTTCGGGTGGAAGTCGGGATTGGGCACCAGATAGGCCCAGGCGATATCGCGCTGGTCGGCCGGGTACGGCGTGCCCAGCACGTCCTTGTCGGCCAGCACGTCGAGTACCTGCTTGAAATCGAAATACGGGCAATAGATGTCGCCGGAAATGGCGAGGAACGGTTCCTCGCCCAGAAGGTAGCGCGCCTGGGCGATGCCGCCCGCTGTTTCCAGTGGCGTGGTCTCGGGCGAATACGCGATGCGCGCGCCGTACGCGCTGCCGTCGCCCAGAGCTTCCTCGATCAAATGGCCCAGGTGCGAGTGGTTGATGACGATGTCCGTGATGCCGGCGCGCACCAGGTTCAGCACATGCCAGACGATCAGCGGACGGCCGCGCACTTTCAGCAGCGGTTTGGGACAGGTATCGGTAAGCGGACGCATCCGTTCACCGCGGCCTGCGGCAAAGATCATGGCTTTCATGGTGAGATTCGTTTTCTGTTTCGTTCGGTAAAGGTTGCGTGGCGTGAGCCGTACAATAAGTTAATTCTGCAGTAGCGACACCTGGCAAAACCGTAGCGAGCGGCAGTCGTTTGTGGCCGAGAAGCGCAACCGTACTCTAGTACGGTGAGCATCGCCGGCCGCAAAGCGCGACGCGCAGTAGGTTTTGGGCGGTGTCCTCAGAATGTGTAGCCGACTTGGGGTGTTTTATTCTCCAGTGCATCGAGCAAACGCACCAGCGGCTTGAGTTCCGTGTAGCGGTTGGCTGTCTTGCGCACGTAGTCGAGCACGGTTGGCAGGTCGCCCATGTACAGATCCTTGCCGTCGCGGTAATTCAGGCGTGCGAACAGGCCGAGGATTTTCAGGTGGCGTTGCAGGGCCGTGAATTCGAAATCGCGGTAGAAGGCGTCGATGTCGGGATTGACTGGCAAGCCCAGCTGTTTGGCGCGCTGCCAGTAGCGGATCACCCAGTCGAGCACCAGTTCTTCATCCCACTGGATATACGCGTCGCGCAGCAGCGAGGCGATGTCGTAGGTGACGGGGCCGAAAACGGCGTCCTGGAAATCGAGGATGCCGGGATTCGGGATGGAGCCATCGTTGATGTGCATCAAATTGCGCGAATGGTAGTCGCGGTGCATGAATACTTGCTGCTGCGACAAGATATTCGCCGTGATGGCTTCGAAGACCTTGTCCAGCTGGGTTTGTTGTACATCCGTCAAGGTGGCGCCCAGATGCTTGCCGATAAACCATTCCGGAAACAGATTCATTTCGCGCAGGATGAAGGCGCGGTCGAATTCGGGCAAGACGTCCGGTTGGCTGGCCAGCTGGATTTTCATCAACGATTCCAGCGCTTCGGCGTACAGCACGCTGGCGTTGTCGTGGTTCAGGGCATCGAGATACGTGGTCGTGCCCAGGTCGGAAAGCAGCAGGAAGCCCTGCTCCAGGTCTTGCGCGATGATTTCGGGCACGGACACGCCGGCGCCCTTCAGCAAGCCGGCCACCTTGACAAAGGCGGGCGCGTTTTCGCGCTCGGGCGGCGCATCCATGGCGATCAGTGTACTTCCTGGTAATGTTGCGTTGCCTGGCAGCACATCGAGACGGTAGTAGCGGCGGAAGCTGGCATCGCTGGAAGCGGGGCGGGCGGATTCGGGCGCAACGAGGTTAAGCGAGGTCAACCAGGCTTTCAACAGGGTCAGGCGAGCGTCGGCGGAGGCCGGCGCGGTGGAGGAATTGGGGGAGAATGACATTAAGCGGCCTGTGGAATCGGGTTGATGGTGCAGATTCCCATATAATAAGGGATTCAAATCAAAAAATCGCCTGTCAATGGTGCTTGCCCCTTCCAATTCATGAGCTGGTTTTCGGCCTCCCCCCCCTCGCAGCGCTGGGCTTTCGCCATCAGCGCGCTCGTTGCCGCCACGACGGTGCCTGTCCACGCCCAGAAAGCACCGCGTCCCGTGCATGTGGAAGATCCCGACGCGCCCACCGTCATGACGGCAAACAGCATGAACGGTCGCCCCGAAAGGGAGATCAATCTCGACCAGAATGTCGTGATTGAGCGCGGAAAAACCACAAAAATGACGGCCGATACAGCTTGTTACAAACAAGTTGAAGATCAGTTCGATGCCGAGGGCCACATCAAAATGTGGCGTTTCGGCGATTATTACACGGGTGACGTCCTGAAGCTGAACATGGAGACCGGCAAGGGTTTCCTGCTCAACCCGACGTATCGCTTCGCAGTGGGCGGCGGCCAGGGCAAGGCCGAGCGCGTCGACTTCATCAATCCCGACGAAGCGAATGTTATCGACGGCACGTACAGTACCTGCGAAGGGCCGAATCCGGACTGGTACCTGAAATCGAGCACCTTGAACCTCGATACGGGCCGCGACGTCGGCACCGGCAGCAAGACCATCATCTATTTCAAGGACGTGCCGATCCTGGGCACGCCGGGCATTTCGTTTTCGTTGTCGGGTGCGCGCCGCTCGGGCTGGCTGGCGCCCACGCCAGGCTTTGCTTCGAAGAACGGTTTCGAGCTGCTGATGCCGTATTACGTGAACATCGCGCCGAACCGCGACCTGACCCTGTTTCCGCGTTACATCCAGCGGCGCGGCATCCAGCTCGGTGCGACGGGCCGCTACATGGGCGAGACGGATGCCGGCTTGTACGGCGGTGAAACGTCGTTCGAGTTTTTGCCTAACGACAAGCAAACCAAGACCAACCGCTACATGATCAAGTCCAAGCATGAGCAGGAGCTGGCCAAGGGCTGGACTTACAGCTGGGATTTGCGCGAGGCGTCCGACAATAATTACCCGAACGATTTTTCGAAAACCGTCGCCACCGCCACCGAGCGCCAGTTGCTGCGCGAATTGCGCACCGATTACCGCACCGAGGACTGGAGCCTGACGGCGCGCGTGCAGAATTACCAGGTGCTGCAGGATCCCGATCCCAACGTGGTCGTGCCGCGCCCGTATGACCGCTTGCCGGCGGTAAACTTTCATGCAGGCAAATACGACGTCTGGGGCGGTTTCGACTGGACCTTCGACGCGGAGGCGACGCGCTTCGCACATCCGACACAGGTGCAAGGCTCGCGCCTTGTGGCCGTGCCGCAGGTGAGTTTCCCCATCATGCGCCCTGGCTACTTCATCACGCCCAAGCTGATGCTCAATGCCAGCGCGTACCAGCTCGACAATGACGCGCGGACCAAGGCGCTGTTTAAGGACACCTCGTTTACGCGCGCCGTGCCGACTTTCTCGGTCGACAGCGGCCTGGTGTTTGAGCGCGACTCGAATCTGTTTGGCACCAAGGGCGGCACGCAAACCCTGGAGCCGCGCTTGTTCTATGTCTACACGCCGTACCGCGACCAGTCGCAGTTTCCGAACTTCGATACGGCCGATGGCACGTTCAACCTGACGCAGATTTTCACGGAAAACCGTTTTGTCGGCAGCGACCGCATCGGCGACGCCAACCAGGTCACGGCTGCCGTCGTCTCGCGCTTCTTGCAGTCGGACGGCACGGAGCGCATGCGCCTGACTTTCGGCCAGCGTTTCTATTTTGCCGACCAGCGCGTGCAACTCAACTCGACGACGCCCGTCAACCAGTCGCGTTCGGATATCCTGCTGGCCGCGACGGGCCGCGTGTCCGAGACTTGGACCGCCGACAGCCTGGTGCAGTACAATCCCAGCGATCGCCGCCTGATGAGCTACAACTACACCTTGCAATATCAGCCAGGGCCGAAGAAGGTATTGAATTTCAGTAACCGTTTTCAGCGTGACGTCCTGCGCAATGCGGAAGTGTCGACCCAATGGCCGTTGACGGACCGCCTGTATGGCGTCGGCCGCATCAGTTACTCCATCAAGGATCGCAGCATGCTGGAAAGCCTGGTCGGCCTCGAATACAAGGGCGACTGCTGGGTGTTCCGCATGGGCGCGCAGCGTTTCGTGACGACGACCAAGACTGTCTCGACGCCGATCTTCTTCCAGCTGGAATTGACGGGCTTGTCGAATGGCCTGGGCTTGGGCGCGAATGGCCTGGAAACTTTTACAAAAACCATCCCCGGTTACCAGACATTGAGCCAGCCACTCCGTTAAGATAGGCACCGTTGCCGCCGCCGGTGTTCCCGGCGCTGGCACAAACCGGTTTTTTTATTCACCTGAACTCATGAGCGCTCTACACATTATGCGTAATGCCAGTATGCACCAACTCAAAATTGCAACGGTTTTGTTGTGCGCCATTTCCGGCGCCACGACCAGTAGTGTCTGGGCGCAACAGGCTGCGCCAGCTCCTGCGGCCAAGCCCGCTGCCGCCGCCCCGGCGCCGGTCAAGGGCTTCACGCCGCCCGCGTCGAGCAATGGCCAGACCATCGACTCCATCGCCGTCGTCGTCAATGACGATGTGATCACGCGCAATGAAGTGGCGGCCCGTATCAAGAGCGTGGAGCAGCGCATGAAGGCGCAGAACGTGCCCTTGCCCGATCCGGCCGACCTGCGTCGTCAATTGCTCGAGCGCATGATCGTCGAGCGTGCGCAAATGCAGCTGGCCAAGGAAATGGGCGTCCGCGTGGATGACCTGACCCTGGACCGTGCGATTGGCCGTATTGCTGAGCAGCAAAAAATGACGGTGCAAGAGTTGCGCAACCAGATGGAAAAGGAAGGCACGCCGTTTGCGGCCTTCCGCGAAGAAATCCGCGATGAAATCATCATGCAGCGCCTGCGCGAGCATGAAGTCGACGCCAAGATCCAGATTTCCGATTCTGAAGTGGATAACTTCCTGGCAGCGGAAAAAGCGGCAGCCAGCGAACAGGTGGAGCTGAACCTGGCGCAGATTCTCGTGCGCATTCCGGAAAACTCGAGCCCCGAACAGATCGCCGCGCGCCGCGCGCGCGCCGAAGAAGTCAGCCGCCAGCTGCGCACGGGCGCCGATTTCGCCAAGATGGCCGCCACCTATTCCGACGCCAGCGATGCGCTGAGCGGCGGCGATATCGGCTGGCGCAATAGCGACCGCTTGCCGCCCCTGTTCACGGAGCAATTGCTGAAATTGAAGCCGGGCCAGATCACGCCTATCATCAAGAGCAACACGGGTTTCCATATCCTGAAACTGGTGGACCGCCGCAGCGCTGCCGAGGCGCAAGCCGTCGCCGCCGTGCAGCAGACGCATGCCCGCCACATCCTGCTGAAAGTGACGCCAACCCTGTCGGCGGCCGAAGCCAAGCGTAAATTGCTGGAACTGAAAGAGCGTCTCGATAACAAGGCCGCCAAGTTCGAAGACCTGGCCCGTTTGTTCTCGAACGACGGTTCCGCGGCCAAGGGCGGCGACCTGGGCTGGCTGTATCCAGGCGACACCGTGCCGGAATTTGAAACGGCGATGAATGCGCTGAAACCGGGCGAAGTGAGCGAGCCGATCGAATCGAGCTTTGGCTTCCACCTGATCGAAGTGCTGGAACGCAAGAGCGATGACGTCTCGAAAGAGAAGCAGCGCGCTGCCGCACGCAACGCCTTGCGCGAACGCAAGCTGGAAGAAGCGACGGAAAACTGGGCGCGCGAAGTGCGCGACCGTGCTTACGTCGAATTCCGCGCGGACGACCAGTAATGCCGCTGACTGATTGCGCATGAGTAACTTGCCTGTTGCCCGCCGCCCGACCATCGCCATTACCTGTGGCGAACCGGCCGGTGTCGGCCCGGAAATCTCAATCCGCGCCGCCTGGGCCATGCGGCATGAGGTCAACTGCATCCTGCTGGGCGACGCCGCCTTCCTGGCGCTGACGGCCAGCCTGATCGACCCGGACATCCGTCTGGCGGCGCTGTCGCTGCAAGCCGTGCGCAACAGTGGCTTGCCCCAGTTCGGACCCGGCCGCCTGGCCGTGATCGATATTCCCACTGTGAACAATGTGATTCCTGGCGTGCTGGACAAGGAAAACGGGCGCGCCGTGCTCGCCACCTTGGACGCGGCCGTGGAAGGCATCGAAGCCGGCTGGTTTGGCGCCATGGTTACGGCGCCCTTGCAAAAGAGCACGATCAACGACGCCGGCGTGGCCTTTTCCGGCCATACGGAATACCTGGCAGAAAAAACCGGCACGCCGCAAGTGGTGATGATGCTGGCCGGCGAACCCGGCCATGGCGAACCCACCCTGCGCGTGGCGCTGGCCACCACGCACCTGCCGTTGAAGGACGTGTCCGCTGCCATCACCATGGACAGCCTTGCCGTCACCCTCGATATCCTCCAGGCGGACCTGCAACGGAAATTCGGCATCGCCGCGCCGCGCATCCTCGTCACCGGCCTGAACCCGCACGCGGGCGAGGGGGGGTATCTGGGACGCGAGGAAATCGATGTCATCGCTCCGGCGATTGCCGCGGCGCAAGCGCGCGGCATTGATGCGCGCGGACCTTACCCGGCAGACACCCTGTTCCAGCACAAATACCTGGCGGACGCCGACTGCGTACTGGCCATGTACCACGACCAGGGCTTGCCCGTGCTGAAATACGCGACCTTCGGGCGCGGCATCAATATCACTCTGGGCTTGCCGTTGATCCGCACCTCGGTCGACCATGGCACGGCGCTGGACCTGGCCGCGCAAGGGCTGGGGCTGGCCGACGGCCACAGCATGGAGCAAGCGCTGCAAACGGCGCTCGGCATGTTGCGCGCCAGCACCCCGACCAGAGCATAGAGCGTAGGTCGGGTTAGCCGGCACGGCGTAACCCGACGCTGCCTGCTCAACCGATTCCGCCGGCCTGTGCCGGCTTTACCGCATTAATAGAAAACACATTATGAAACACGTTGCCCGCAAACGCTTTGGCCAGAACTTCCTGCATGACCGCTTCGTCCTCGACGACATCACGGCCGCCATCGGGCCGCAGCCGGACGATGCCATGGTCGAGATCGGTCCCGGCCTGGGCGCCATGACGGAGCAGCTGCTGCGCCATCTGAAGCAGATGCACGTGGTGGAGCTGGACCGCGACCTGATCGTGCGCCTGGAAAAGACGTTCAATCCGGCCAAGCTGACGATTCACTCGGGCGACGCGCTGAAATTCGATTTCGCGCAAATCCCCGTGCCGGCCGGCCAGAAGCTGCGCATCGTGGGTAACTTGCCGTACAACATTTCCAGCCCGCTGCTGTTCCACCTGGCGGACTTCGCGCCGCTGGTGCAGGACCAGCATTTCATGCTGCAAAAGGAAGTGGTCGAGCGCATGGTGGCCGAGCCGGGCAGCAAGGCGTATGGCCGCCTGTCCGTGATGCTGCAATGGCGCTATGACATGTCGCTGCTGTTCATCGTGCCGCCGACGGCCTTCGACCCGCCGCCAAAAGTGGAATCGGCCATCGTGCGCATGATCCCCGTGGCCGAGCGTCTGGCCTGCGACCAGGCAACGCTGGAAGCCGTCGTCATGAAGGCCTTCTCGCAGCGCCGCAAGGTGATCCGCAACTGCCTGGCCGGCATGTTTACGGAAGAGCAGATCAAGGCGGCCGGCATCGACCCGACCCTGCGTCCGGAAACGGTGGGGCTGGAGCAATACGTGGCTTTAGCGAACTTGCTGAAGGTACCTGCTTAAGTATTAATTTAAAACCACTGGTCGACCTGCTGCAAATCCTGCCGCAGCGCTGAAAAACAGTCATCCACATGGTGGTTGCGGCTGATTTCATTGCGCCGCATCAGGGCGATCTTGCGCTTGCACGTGGGCTGGCGCAGCGGCGCCACGTGCAGGTCCTCGTCGTTGAGGAAAGTCGTGTACAGGCTGGGCATGATGCCCACGGCGATGCCGGCGCGTACCACGCCGTACAGCGATTCGCTGTGGATCATCTGGTACAGGCTCGACGGGCTCAAGCCATGCTGGCGCAGGGCGCTCGAGGCAAACTCCCAGATGCTGCCCTTGGTGAACACGACGATTTCCTGGCCCGCCAGCTGGTCCCAGCGCACTTCCTTGAGCGGCGCCAGCGCATGGCGCCCCGCCGTCACCAGCACCAGCTCATCTTCGAACAGGCCCACGCTTTCCAGCGACACGGAGCCGGGTACTTCGATGCCCACGCAAAAGTCCAGCTGGCCCGAATGCAGCGCGTGCAGCAAGCCGTCGTTGGGCATGTCGGACAGGACGATTTCCACTTCATCGCCATGCTGCTCGCAATAGCGTGCCACCACGACGGCCGTCATCGCCATGGCCGAGGGAATCGCGCCGATGCGGATGCGGTGCCGGCCGCTGCCGATGGCGCGCTGGATATCGGCAAAGGTATTGCTTGCCGTATTCAATAAATGCGTGGCGTAGTCGAGCGCCAGTTTTCCCTCGCGCGTCAATTCCAGCTGGTGGGTTGTGCGGTTAAACAACTTTTTTCCCAGTTGATTTTCCAGCAGCTTGATCGACGCGCTGAGGGCTGGCTGGGTCACGCACAATTCCTGTGCGGCCTTGCTGAAGCTGTTTACCCGGGCTAGGGTGGAAAACGCTTGCAAATGTCGTAAGGAAATCTTCTTGCTCAGTTCATGCATGGGTTTGCTTATTAGAAAAAGTAATGGATTTATAAAAATAAACAAATTTTCTTATCCTGCAATTTACCATATTCTGGACTGGTCTTTACTTGTCTTGAAGGCAACAATCTTCAGAGAAGCGCTTGCCAGGCGGCGCCGGTACTCGCGGCAGCACACCATGCAAGGGATGCATCAATAAAATAATTCCAAAAAACTCAGGGTTTATTCTTTTTAGGGTGGCGGCGATGAACAAATGGATGACTGGAACGATGGTGGTGGGGGGCTTGCTGGCGGCGCACGGCGTGGCGCAGGCACAAAGCAGCGTGCAAGTGTATGGACTGCTGTCGGCCGGTATCGGCTATGTATCGGATGAAGGCAAGGGCAGCCGCACGCATGCGCTGAGCGGTACGAATCAGAATCCCCGTATCGGTTTCCGCGGCCAGGAAGACCTGGGCAACGGCACCAAGGCACTCTTCGTGCTGGAAAACGGTTTTAACGTCATGACGGGCACAGCCTCGCAAAGCGGCCGTCTGTTCGGCCGCCAGTCGTATGTGGGGCTGTCGAGCAATGACAAGGGCACCTTGACACTGGGCCGCCAGTACGAAGCCGTCAAGGACCTGCTGGGCCCCGTGGTCATCGCCAGTAACGGCGTGCACATCGGCGACAACGACAATGGCTACAACAACCTGCGCGTGCAAAATGCCGTCAAGTATGTGAGCCCGAACATCAGCAACCTGTCGTTCACGGGTTTGTACGGCTTCAGCGAAAACCCGGAAGACTCCAACCGCAACCGCGTCTACAGCATGGGCGCCGGCTACAAGGTCGACGCCTTCAGCTGGGCCGTCGCGTATACCAAGATGGACCGTCCGAACAGCCCCGACGCGCCGAATGGCGCCATCGGCAATGACTATGGCAGCTCGTTGTTGATCTTCAACAAGAGCGCCGTCAAGGGCGCCGGCGTGGACAGCCAGGCCATCGCCGGCACGGGAGGCTTTTATAATGTGGGCAAGACCAAGTTTGGCGCGCTGTACACCAACGTGCGCTACCACTACCTGGATCAAAGCAATCTGACTTTGCAAAACGTGGACCTGAACGTGAACCACAAGCTGACGGAAGCGTTGAACCTGGGCGCCTCGTATTTCTTTACCACCGGTAAATATGACGTGATCAACAAGACGCCGAAATGGCATCAGGTCAACTTCCAGGCCGATTACTTCCTGTCCAAGCGCACCGATATCGCCATCACCTGGAGCTACCAGAAAGCGGCCGGCGATGCGACATTCGCCCGCGTGTTCGGCTTCGGCGCCTCGGGTGGCAAAACGCAAAGCGTCCTGATCGCCGGCATGCGGCATTATTTCTGACTCTGATTCATCTTTACAGGCGCTGTCCCGCAGCGCCGTCCCCTGAAAGGAAGCATCTTGAAAAAGCACCTCATGTTGGCGTTGAGCCTAGGCTTGCTGGCCAACGCCGCCCACGCGGAAAAACGCGAGCTGGTCATTTCGGCCTATCCGATTGCCCAGCCCTTGTTCATGAAGTATGTGTACGAGCCGTTCAAGGCCAAATGCGGTTGCGATATCAAGGTGGAAACGGGGAATAATGCGGACCGCATCGCCAAGCTGGTGGTGCACAGCAAGAATCCGGTGATCGACCTGGTGCTGCTGTCCGATTCCGGCATGCTGGAAGCGGCGCAAAAGGGCGTCATCCAGCCCATGGATTACTCCAAGCTGAGCAATTACAAAGCCCTGTACGACGTGGCGAAAAACCCCATCGGCGGCAACTACGCCGTCGGCTACACCCTGTATTCCGTGGGCCTGGTGTACCGCAGCGACAAGATTGCCCCGCTGACGTCGTGGAAGGACCTGTGGCGCCCCGAACTGAAAGGCCGCGTGGCCTTCCCCGACGTGAGCACCACGCAGGGCCCTCTGATGCTGCGCATGGCCGATGCGGCCTGGGGCGGCAAGACGGACGATTACGCGACCGGCTTTGCGAAGATCGTCGGCATGAAGGGCAACGTCGTCACGTTCTCGAAAAACAGCGCGCAGCTGGCGGCATTGTTCGCACAGGATGAAATCTGGGCCGCGCCCGTGGCGCGTTTTACGTGGTCGCAAATGCTCAAGACGGGCCTGCCCCTGAAGTGGAGCATCCCGGCTGAAGGCCAGGCGGCCGGCATGAACGTGATGGGCATCGTCGCCGGTTCGAAGAACGCGGACCTGGCCTACCAGCTGATGGATTTCTGGCTGTCCAAGGAAGTGCAGACGCAGCTGGCGACCAACCTGGTCGATTCGCCCGTCAACAAGGACGTGCGCCTGTCCGTGGCGGCCGCGCAATTCAATACCTATGGCGCCGACCAGATCAGTTCGCTGAAATTCGTCAAGCCGGAAACCATCATCAAACAGCGCAGCAACTGGATGACGCAGTGGAACAAGGCCATGAGCAAATAGTGGTGGCGAGGAGAGAACACCATGTTTGCTGATCCAAAAAAGCGCCTGGGACTGCTGCTGGTCCTGCCGGCGCTGATCTTTATCGTCGTCTGCTTCCTGCTGCCCGTGCTGGCCTTGCTGGTCGATGCCTTCCGCGTCGGCGACGGCATGCAGTGGGGCGTCGACCGTTTCGTCGACTTCTTCTCGCAGGAGTTCAACCGCACCATCTTCTGGCGCACCCTGCGCATCGCCGCGCTGGTGACCCTGGCGGCCATCATCCTCGGCTACCCGGCCGCGCAAGCCGTGGCGCGCGTGTCGCCGAAGTGGCGCGGGCTGGTGGTGGGCATGATGATCCTGCCGCTGATGGTCTCGCCGATCGCGCGCACCTACGCCTGGATCGTGTTGCTGGGCCGTAACGGCGCCCTCAACGCGGCGCTCGTCAACATGGGTTTCACGGAAGAGCCGCTGCGTCTGCTGTTCAGCGAATTTGCCGTCTTTGTCGGCCTGCTGCAACTGCTGCTGCCGCTGATGCTGATGTCCTTGGCGGGCGCGCTGGAAAACCTGCCGCGCGACGTGGAACCGGCTGCCGCCACCCTGGGCGCCAATCCATGGCAAGTCTTCTGCAAGGTCACCCTGCCGTTGACGCAGGAAGGCCTGGTTGTCGGCGGCACCCTCGTATTTACGGGCTGCGTGACGGCCTATGTGACGCCGGCCCTGCTGGGCGGCACCAAGGTGCTGATGCTGGAAACGCTGCTGTACCAGAAGGTCAGCGTGGAGAGCGATTTTGGCGCGGCGAATGTGATCGCCGTCATCCTCGTCTGCATGACCCTGCTGGTCAACGCCGGCCTTAAACGTATTTCCTCGAGCCGGAGTTCCGTATGAAAGAAAGCTTATTCTCGCGCGCCGTCCTGTGGCTGGTGTTCCTGTTCCTGCTCGGGCCTTTCGCCATCGTCGTACTGGCGGGCTTTTCCGGCGGTGAGACGCTGGCCTTCCCGCCCGAGTCGTATTCGCTGCGCTGGATCATCGAAGTATGGTCGGCGCCCGAATTCCGCCGCGCCTTCCAGACCAGCCTGGAAATCGGCCTGATCGCGACAGTCATCGCGCTGCTGCTGGGCATACCCGTCGCGTATGCGTTTTCGCGCATGCCGCCACCGGGCATCGGCGCCATCCGCCAGGTGCTGACGTCGCCGCTGATCATTCCCGCCATCCTCGTGGGCCTGGGCTTGCTGCACCACCTGGTGCTGACGATTAACGCGCCCGTCTACGTGGGCCTGCTGATCGGCCATATCGCGCTGTTGATTCCGTATTCGGTGCGCGTCGTGTACGCCAGCCTGGTCAACCTGCGCGTGGATATCGAGGATGCCGCCATCACCCTGGGCGCGTCGCGCCTGCGTGCGTTTTTCATGATCGTGCTGCCGAATATCCGCAACGCCGTGATCGCCGCCTTCTTCCTCGCCTTCGTCACCTCGTTCAACCAGGTGCCCGTCTCGCTGTTCCTCACGGGACCCGGCATCAGCACCTTGCCGATCGAGATGCTGGGCCATATGGAAAACAGCTTCGATCCGTCGATCGCTGCCCTGTCGACCTTGCTGGTCTTGTTCACCATGGCCTTCGTGATGGTGACCGAGAAGGTGCTGGGCATTTCTAAATACATGTAAGAGGCAATACACGATGAGTTATCTGGAACTGCACAAGCTGAACCTCGGCTACGCCAAGAACACGACGTCCGTGAAAGACCTGGACCTGCACGTCGAGCAGGGCGAACTGATTTCCCTGCTGGGCCCCAGCGGCTGCGGCAAGACCACCACCATGCGCGCGATTGCCGGCCTGATGCCGCTGCAGTCGGGCCGCATTGTTCTGGACGGCCGCGAGATCGGCAAGCTGGCGCCGAATAAACGCAATATCGGCATGGTGTTCCAGTCGTATGCGCTGTTCCCGCACCTGAACGTGTACGACAACATCGCCTTTGGGCTGCGCCTGCGCAAGGTCGCGCCAGCCCTGCTGAAAACGAAAGTGGAAGCCGTGATCGCCGCTGTGGGCCTGACCGGTTTCGAAACCCGCTTGCCGGCGCAGATGTCCGGCGGCCAGCAGCAGCGCGTGGCGCTGGCGCGCGCCATCGTCGTCGAACCGGCCCTGCTGCTGCTCGATGAACCGCTGTCGAACCTGGACGCCAAGCTGCGCGTGCAGATGCGCGCCGAGCTGCGCCGCATCCAGCGCGAACTGGGCATCACCATGCTGTACGTGACGCATGACCAGGAAGAAGCGCTGGCCCTGTCCGACCGCATCGTCGTCATGAACGGCGGGCGCATCGAGCAATTGGCCGCGCCGGAAGCCGTGTTCAATACGCCATCGACGCGCTTCGTCGCCAATTTCATGGGTTTTGAAAACCTGTTCGACTACCGCGACGGCGCGCTGCACCACGCGGGCGCCAGCCTGCCGTACACGTCTCCCGTCGCCGCCGGCACCACGGTGCTGGGCTGGCGTCCGGACAAGGTGCGCGTCTGCACCGCCGACGACGTTGCAGGCCAATACCCGGGCACCGTGCTGGCGCGGGGCTTCCTGGGCGACACCGTCGAATACCTGCTGCAAACGCCGCTGGGCCAGGTCAAGGGCATTTGCGCGGCCGGCGGCGCCGCCTGGCGCGAAGGCACGGCAGTGTCCTTCGTGCTGCCGGCCGATAGCGCCCTGTGGCTGGCTGCCTAACTTCGACTGGAAACCATCATGGACAAACCCTTGAAAAAGATCTGGCTCGATACCGATCCCGGTTTCGACGACTGGCTGACGATGCTGCTGTTGGGCAGCAATCCCGACATCGAGTGGCTGGGCGTGAGCGTGGTGGCGGGCAATGCGCCCGTCGACATCACCTACGACAACGCCTTGCGCATCAAGACCCATGACGGTTTGACGGTGCCGATTTACCGCGGCTGCGAAGAGCCGCTGGCCGGCGTCATCGAGACGGCGCAGCGCATCCTCGGCGACAGCGGCATGCCCACGACAGGAGATATTCTGCCGCCCGGCGCCGCCGTTGATGCCGCCGGCCACGCCGTCGACGCGCTGATCGCCGCCGTGCGCGCCCACCCCGGCCAGATCACCATCATGGCGATTGCGCCGATGACGAACCTGGCGACCGCCTTGACGCGCGCACCCGACATCGCCGAAAAAATCGTCGAGATCATTTTGATGGGCGGCTCCACCGACCAGGGCAACCACACGGCGGCGGCCGAGTTCAATATCTATGCGGACCCGGAAGCGGCCGCCCAGGTCTTCCAGGCCGGCATCCCGCTGCGCATGTTCGGCTTGAACCTGTGCCGCCAGCTGCTGGTGACGAATGGGGAAGTGCGGCAGTTGCGCGCCATCGGCACGCCGCGCGCGCAGCGTCTGGCCGGCTACCTGGAAGCGTACGTGCGCATCCGCAGCAGCGACGGTTCCGTGCCCATGCCCATGTACGACCCCGTGGTGGCGCTGTATCTGGAAGCGCCGCAGCTGTTCCAGTTCCAGAGCGCCCACGTGGCCATCGAATTGACGGGCGAACTGACGCGCGGCATGACGGTGTGCGAGTTCCGCGTGCCGCGCCGCGCGCCCATCAACACGCAAGTGGCGATGCTGGCCGACGGCCCGGCCGCCATC
The DNA here is from genome assembly GCF_051380835.1 of Janthinobacterium aestuarii. Taxonomy (NCBI): domain Bacteria; kingdom Pseudomonadati; phylum Pseudomonadota; class Betaproteobacteria; order Burkholderiales; family Oxalobacteraceae; genus Janthinobacterium; species Janthinobacterium aestuarii. Next base: position 127,951 of record NZ_JBNYXU010000011.1, on the reverse strand, counting down.
GCACTGCTGATGCGGCGCCTCGCCGGCGTTCTCGCCTGATCCACTCCATTACGAAACGAGCTTCATGTCTAATTCCCCCCTGAGCATCGAACAGTTTTTACGCGCCATGCCGAAAGTGGAGCTGCATTGCCATTTGTTCGGTACGGTGCGCCAGGCTACTTTCCGCGCGCTGGCCGCCAAGACGCGCAATGTCGTCACGCCCGAGGAAATCGACGCGTTCTACACGCGCGGCGACAAGCCCGTCGGCGTGCTGCGCGTGCTGCGCGCGCTTGACGCGCATCTGATCGTCTCGCCGACGGACCTGTATTGCCTCGCCTACGAATACCTGGAAGACGCGCATGGCCACGGCGTGCGCTATGCGGAGTTCTTCTGGAACCCCACCGGCACCGTGCGCGTGTCGGGCATCCGTTACGAGTCGGCGCAAGACGCCATCGTGGCCGCCATCCGCGACGCGCAGCGTGACTTCGGCGTGATCGGCCGTTTGATCCCCAGCATCGACCGCGAAGCGGCTCCTGCGGAAGCCGTCCAGATGGTGGAATGGATGAAGGCTTACCGCGCGCCGGAAGTCATCGGCATCGGTATCGACTACCGCGAAAACGACCGCCCGCCGGAACTCTTCATCGAAGCCTACCGTGCCGCGCGCGCAGCCGGTTTCAAATGCACGGCGCATGCGGGCGAATTCGGCATGCCGTGGATGAACGTGGAGACGGCCATCGAACAGTTGCAGGTGGACCGGGTCGACCATGGCTACACGATCGTCGACAATCCGCAACTGGCGCAGCGTTGCGTGGAGCGCGGCCTCGTGTTTACCGTGGTGCCGACCAATTCGTATTATTTGCGCACCCTGGCGCCCGAGCGCTGGGCGCTCGATCACCCGATCCGCGCCATGGCCAAGCTGGGATTGAAACTGCATCCGAACACGGACGATCCGACCCTGCACCACGTGACGCCGACGGGCGCCTGGATGATGATGCGCGAATTCGGCTTCGGCCTCGACGACATGCGCGGTTTCATGCTCAATGGTCTCGACGCGGCCTGGATCGACGAGAGCACGCGGCGCGACTGGCGCGCGCAATTTACGCGCGAATTCGACGCGCTGCGCGCCCGGGTCGCCGAATAAATCAGGCTGATGCTGGCGGCGGTGCCAGCAGCGACGGAAACGCCCGCTGCGGGCAGCTTTGGCGCTCGCACACCTTGCAGCCCGTGCCGATCGGCGTGGCGCTGGAAGGGTCGTGCAAATCGAGTCCCTTCGAATAGATCAAGCGGTGCGCCTGCGAGATGTCGCAGCCCAGCGCCACGGCAAAGGTCTTGCCGGGCGCGCGAAAGCCCGGCGACGCCGTGCTGACCTGGCGCGCGATCCACAGATACGTGCAGCCGTCTGGCATGCTGGCTACTTGCGTGAGCACCTGTCCCGGATGGCTGAAGGCGTCGTAGACGATCCACAGCGGGCACGTGCCGCCCACCCTTGAAAAGTGAAAATCCGTGGCCGACTGGCGCTTTGAGACATTGCCGGCGCGGTCGACGCGCACGAAGAAAAACGGCAGCCCGGCCGAATCGGGGCGCTGCATGGTGCTCAGGCGGTGGCACACGGCTTCGAAACCTACGCCGAACTGGTGCGCCAGACGCTCGATATCGTAGGCGCGCGTTTCCGCCGCCTGCAGGAAGCGCTGGTAGGGCATCAGCAGGGCGCCCGCGAAATAATTGGAAAACGCCAGGCGCGCGCCCGTTTGCGCGGCCGCACCGGACAATCCCGCCGCCAGCACGAGAGCGTCGATCAAGTCGCTGTGTTCGAGCAAGCTGATTTGCGCCGCCATCTGGAAGGCGCGCTGGCCGCCCGTCAGGGTGTCGGGCAGCCACAGGATCTGTTGCTGGGCGTCGTAGCGGTGCTTGCGCACCATGCCCGCGTCGCCATCGGACAAGCGCACTCCGATGCCGTGACGTTCCAGCAGCCGGCCTTGCAGCGCGTCGAGCGTGCGCAGGGCGGGATCGAATTCGCCGGCCACCAGTTCCGCCGCCCGGTCCAGTTCATCGATGTAGTTTTGCCGCCGGTTCAGGTATTCGCGCACTTCCTCGTCCGTGGACGGGGCCGCCGAACTGGCGCCGCGGCTGCCGTCGTCGAGGCGCGCGGCCAAAGTGTCAGCCCGCTCCGCCATCACGCGGTAGCGCCGCTGCAGCAGCAAGATCGAGCGGGCCAGCTCCGGCATGTTTTCCACCAGCATCTTGAGTTCCGCCATCGACGTGGGCGGCGCGTCGGGCAATTCGCCGAACACGTCTCGCACGTCGGCCACGAGGCTGGCGCTGTCGTGCTCGGAAAAGATTTGCGGATCGACACCCAGCACCGTGCCGATGCGCAGCAAAATCGGCACCGTCAGCGGACGCTGGTTGCGTTCCATCTGGTTCAGGTAGCTGGGCGAAATACCCAGGGACTTGGCCAGCGCCACCTGCGTCATGCGCCTTTCCTCGCGCAGCCGCTGCAGGCGCACGCCCATGAAAACCTTCGCCATCGCGTTTCCTCTTCCCCGGTTTGTGGAATCTGCAAATTTACAATCTTTGCAGATTAACAGATTCAGCTTTGCATTATCTCGCATTTTCACGCCTTGTTCGCGGCGGCGATTGTGCGAATAATGCAAACAGACTGATACCCACACAAGGAGACACCGAGTGACCACGCAAAACGCTATTCCGACCGTTCCCCTCTTGATCAACGGCGAGTGGGTTGAATCCCGAACCACCGTCTGGCGCGACGTCGTCAACCCGGCCACGCAGGAAGTCCTGGCCAAGGTGCCGTTCGCGACCCCGGACGAAGTCAACGCGGCCATCGCCTCGGCCCAGCGCGCCTTCAAAATCTGGCGCAAGACGCCGATCGGCGCGCGCGCACGTATCTTTTTGAAGCTGCAACAGCTGATCCGTGAAAACATGGCCGACCTGGCCGCCACCTTGACGATGGAACAGGGCAAGACTTTGCTGGACGCGGAAGGCGACGTCTTCCGTGGCCTGGAAGTGGTGGAACACGCGGCCAATATCGGCACCCTGCAAATGGGTGAATACGCGCAAAACGTGGCCGGCGGCGTCGATACCTACAGCGTGATGCAGCCGCTGGGCGTGTGCGCCGGCATTACCCCGTTCAATTTCCCAGCCATGATCCCCTTGTGGATGTTCCCGATGGCAATTGCCTGCGGCAATACTTTCGTGCTGAAACCATCGGAACAGGATCCGCTCGTGACGGAAAAACTCGTGCGCCTGGCCTTGCAGGCGGGTATTCCTGCTGGCGTGCTGAACGTGATCCACGGTGGCGAAGACGTGGTCAATGCCCTGTGCGACCACCGGGACATCAAGGCGATTTCGTTCGTTGGCTCCAGCAAGGTGGGCACGCATGTGTACCAGCGCGCCAGCCTGAACGGCAAGCGCGCGCAATGCATGATGGGCGCCAAGAATCACGCCGTCGTCTTGCCGGATGCTAATAAAGAACAAACCTTGAACCAGTTGCTGGGTGCGGGTTTCGGCGCGGCCGGCCAGCGCTGCATGGCCGCCTCCGTTGCCGTGCTGGTGGGCGAGGCGCGCGAGTGGCTGCCGGAACTGGCCGCCAAGGCGCAAGGCTTGAGCGTGGGCGCGGGCAAGGACAATCCGGACCTGGGTCCCGTCATTTCCTGCGCAGCCAAGGAACGCGTGCACAGTCTGGTCGCCAAGGGCATCGAGCAGGGCGCCGTGCTGACCCTCGATGGCCGTGACGTCAAGGTCGATGGCTATCCGAACGGCAACTTCGTGGGACCGACGATTCTGTCGGGCGTGAAACCCGGCATGGTCGTGTATGACCAGGAAATCTTTGGCCCCGTCCTGATCGTCGTCGAAGTCGACACGCTCGACGAAGCGATCGCCCTGGTGAACGCGAATCCGAACGGCAACGGCACGGCGCTGTTTACGCAAAGCGGCGCGGCCGCGCGTTACTTCCAGGAAGAAATCGACGTGGGCCAGGTCGGCATCAACGTGCCGATTCCCGTGCCCGTTCCCCTGTTCAGCTTTACGGGATCGCGCGGCTCCAAGCTGGGCGACCTGGGCCCGTTCGGCAAGCAGGTTGTGCTGTTCTACACGCAGACCCAAACGATTACCCAGCGCTGGTTTACGGACGCGGCCTCGGTGGGCAAGGTCAACACGACCATCAGCCTCAAGTAAGGAGCTGGACCATGGACTTTGAACTGAGCGACGAGCAGCGCGAGTTCCAGCAGGCGGCGCGCGCGTTTGCCGAAGGGGAACTGGCACCGCATGCGGCCCATTGGGATGCGGAATCGATCTTTCCCGTGGAAACCATCGCCAAGGCGGGCGAGATGGGCTTTTGCGGCCTGTACACGCCGCAGCGCTGGGGCGGCCTGGGTCTGAGCCGCCAGGACGCGGCCATCGTCTTCGAGGAGCTGGCCGGTGGCTGCACCTCGACCACGGCCTACATCACGATTCACAATATGGCGACGTGGATGCTGTCGCGCTGGGGGCAGGAAGCCCTGTGCGACGAGTGGGTGCCGGCCCTGGCCGCCGGCCAGAAGCTGGCCAGCTATTGCCTGACGGAACCGCAGTCGGGTTCCGACGCGGCATCCTTGCGCACGAAAGCCGTCAGGGATGGCGACTTTTATGTGCTCGACGGCACGAAAGCCTTCATTTCCGGCGCGGGCCAGACGGACATGCTGATCGTCATGGCGAGAACCGGCGGCGAGGGCGCGGCTGGTATTTCCGCGTTTGCCGTGCCGGCGAATTTGCCCGGCATCGTGTATGGCAAGAAGGAAGAAAAGATGGGTTGGAACAGCCAGCCCACGCGCATCATCAGCTTTGACCAGGTGAAAGTTCCTGTCGGTAATTTGCTGGGCGCGGAAGGCGAAGGCTTTGCCATCGCCATGAAGGGCATCGACGGCGGGCGCATCAATATCGCCGTGTGCTCGGTGGGCACGGCGCAGGCGGCCTTGACGCGCGCGCAAGCGTACATGAAGGAGCGCACGCAGTTTGGCCGCGAGCTGGCGCAATTCCAGGCTTTGCAATTCAAGCTGGCCGACATGCTGACGGAACTGGTGGCGGCGCGCCAGATGGTGCGCCTGGCTGCCTGGAAACTGGACCAGGAAAGCCCGGACGCCACGGCGTATTGCGCCATGGCAAAGCGTTTTGCCACGGACGCGGGTTTCAATGTGGCCAACGACGCGCTGCAATTGCATGGCGGCTACGGCTACATCCGCGAGTATCCGCTCGAGCGCCACGTGCGCGACACGCGGGTGCACCAGATACTGGAAGGAACGAATGAAATCATGCGCCTGATCGTCGCGCGAGCGATTTTGAAAGACGGCGCCACGGAGACCTTACGATGAGCAAAGTGTATACGAATTTACTGCTGGAACGCCGTGGCCACACGGCCCTGGTAACCCTCGACAATCCGCCCGCCCACACGTGGACCTTGGCCAGCCTGAACGGGCTGACGCAGCTGGTGGCCGACCTGAATGCCGACCCGGACGTGTACGCGCTCGTGATCACGGGCGGGGGCGCCAAGTTCTTCTCGGCTGGCGCCGACCTGAACGTGTTTGCCGACGGTAACAAGGACACGGCGTTTGCCATGGCCGCCGCGTTTGGCGAGGCGTTCGAGGCGCTGTCCGCGTTTCGCGGCGTCAGCATCGCCGCCATCAATGGCTATGCCATGGGCGGCGGGCTCGAATGCGCGCTGGCGTGCGACATCCGCATTGCGGAAGAACACGCGCAGATGGCCTTGCCGGAAGCGTCCGTCGGCTTGCTGCCGTGCGCGGGTGGCACGCAGCACTTGCCATGGCTGGTGGGCGAAGGCTGGGCCAAGCGCATGATTTTATGCGGCGAGCGCGTCGATGCGGCCAAGGCACTGGCCATCGGCCTCGTCGAGGAAGTCGTGCCAACCGGCAAGGCTGCCGCCACGGCGCTGGCCCTGGCCGCCAAGGTGGCGCGCCAAAGCCCCAGCAGCGTGACGGCGTGCAAGACCCTGATCCAGGGCGCGCGCAGCCATCCGCTCGTCAATTCTCTGCCCGATGAACGCACCCTGTTCCTGGGCCTGTTCGATACGCAAGACCAGAAAGAGGGCGTGCAAGCGTTCCTGGAAAAACGTCCGGCGGAGTGGAAGAATGGCTGAAAGTACCCTGATTGATACGGTGAAGATCGAAGAGCGCGACTGTCCCGGCGGCATGAAGCTGGGCATCATCACCCTCGATGCGCCGAAGTCGCTGCATGCCTTGAACCTGGAGATGATACGCGCCATCGACGGCGCTCTCGTGCGCTGGGCCAGTGATGCGGCCATCGCCTGCGTGGTGCTGCACTCGTCGACCGACAAGGCCTTTTGCGCGGGCGGCGACGTGCGCAGCCTGCGCTCGGCAGTTGCCGAGCAGCCAGGTGTCGTGCCGAACCCGCAGGCGCTGGCTTTCTTTGCCGAGGAATACCGGCTCGACCACCGCATCCATACGTATGTGAAACCGCTGCTGGTGTGGGGCGGCGGCATCGTCATGGGCGGCGGCCTGGGTCTGATGGCGGGCGCCAGCCACCGCGTCGTGACGGAAAGCACGCGCATCGCCATGCCGGAAATCACCATCGGCCTGTTCCCCGACGTGGGGGGCAGCTGGTTCCTGGGCCGCATGCCGGGGCGCAGCGGCCTGTTCCTGGGCTTGACGGGTGCGCCGATGAACGCGGCCGACGCCCTGTTCACAGGTCTCGGCGACTATTTCCTGCGCCAGGAAGAGCGCGCCATGGTGCTCGACTCTCTGGCGCTGGCGCAATGGCAAGCCAGCCCGCAGGCGAACGGCGAGCAGCTGGACCGCTTGCTGCGCGGCTTTTCGGCGCCCGCATCCATGCTGCCCGTCTCCGAAGTCCGCGCCAACTTCGACGCCATCGGCACGCTGACGCAAGCGCCCACCTTGCCCGAAGTGGTGGCCGCCATTGCCGCGTATGACGGCGATTCGGCCTGGCTGCAAAAGGCGGCCCAATCGCTGGCCAAGGGTGCGCCCAGCTCGGCCGCTTTGGTCTGGGCCATGCGTGAACGCACGCGCCACATGAGTTTGGCGCAAGTGTTCCAGCTGGAACTGATCGTTGCCGTGCAATGCTGCGCCCATGCGGACTTCAGCGAAGGCGTGCGCGCCTTGCTGATCGACAAGGACAACGCGCCGCAGTGGCAGCCGGCCAGCCTGGCCGACGTCAGCGCAACGCATCTGGAAGAATATTTTGCCGCACCGTGGACACAGCATCCATTGGCCGATTTACATTAAAAGAATTGGGAGACAAGAACATGCAACATATTGCATTTATCGGCCTGGGCAACATGGGCGCGCCGATGGCCCGCAACCTGGTGGCCGCCGGCTTCCACGTGTCCGTCTTCGACCTGGCGCCGGCAGCCGTCGCATCCCTCGTTGAAGCGGGCGCCACGGCGGCTGCTTCCGCCAGCGCGGCCGTGCAGACGGCCGACGCCGTCATCACCATGCTGCCAGCCAACAAGCATGTGCAGGAGCTGTACCTGGCGGCCGGCGGCGTGCTCGATTCGGCCAAGCCCGGTGCGCTGTTCATCGATTGCAGCACCATCGCCGCCGATGTGGCGCGCCAAGTGGCGCAGGCGGCCAGCGAACGCGGCTTTGCCATGATCGATGCGCCCGTTTCGGGCGGCACGGCGGGCGCGGCGGCAGGCACCCTGACCTTCATCGTCGGCGGCAGCGAAGCGGCCTTGCAGCAGGCGCGTCCATTACTGGAAAAGATGGGCAAGAACATCTTTCATGCGGGCGAGGCGGGTGCGGGCCAGGTAGCGAAGATTTGCAACAACATGCTGCTGGGTATCTTGATGGCCGGTACGGCCGAGGCGCTGAACCTCGGTGTGGCGCATGGCCTGGACCCGAAAGTGTTGTCCGACATCATGGCAAAGAGTTCGGGCCGCAACTGGACCCTGGAAGTGTACAACCCGTGGCCCGGCGTCATGGATGGCACGCCCGCGTCGCGCAATTACACGGGCGGCTTCGGCACGGCGCTGATGCTGAAAGACCTGGGCCTGGCGCAGCAGTCGGCCCTGTCGGCAAACGCACCCACGCCTTTAGGCGGGCTGGTGCGCCAGTTGTACCAGATGCATGCGCAAGCCGGTTATGCGCAGCAGGATTTTTCCAGCATCGTGCAAATGCTGCAGCCGGGCTTGAATAAACCCGTTTGAGGAATTTTGGGCAAAAAAAAGCCCGCTGGTAAAAGCGGGCTAAATCCAATTCTTGGAAGAGTTGGAGGAGACAGATGCATTATGCTGCATCGCCACATATAACTCCAATTTATATTTTGAATATCAACTATATATTTCAGTGATATCTCTTCCTGGCAGCCGCGTGGCGGCTGCCAGCGTCACACCGTTAGCCCGGATTGCAGGCGATCTGCACGGTGGTCACGTTCGCTTCGCCCATGGTGCCCACGCCGGTGCCCGGTGCTACGGCGCATACCAGGCCAGTCGGCTGGGTGAATACGCTGATGCCGTACTTGTCGCCATCGGCGACAGGCGCCGCCAGGGTAAAGGTCGTGCTGCCTTTGGCCACCGTGGTTTGCGCATTGCCGTTGATCAAGACCAATCCATCCGCCGTCAGGCCGCTAACCGTGCCGCCCACCGTATACATGTTTTGCGAACAGGAAACCGATGCCTGGATACTGACGTAGTGGCCAGCCGAACCGGTGCCGCCACTGATGGTGCAATTCATGTGGGCAGGGTTTTGCTTGACCGTGATGTTGTAGTCGGTGCCATAGTCGATGCGTTTGCCAAAGGTGAACGTGGTGGTGCCGGCGGCAGGTGAGACGCTGTCGCCGCCGTTGACCAGGATCAGGCCGTTGGTGTTCAAATTGCTGATGGTGCCGCTGACATCATACGAGGCCTTGCCGCCGCAAGCGGCCAGTCCCAGGGTCAGCAGCAGAGCGGCGAGTGGGCGCAGGCAGGATAACTTCATGTATTTCTCCAATCCAATATAGTGGTGACGAATCGCGTGGCTTACAGCGCCGTGCAGTTCAGTGTGGCGCCGGTCGTGGCGGCGGAACCCATGGTGCCGACGACATCGCGGCCGTCGGCACTGGCCGAACCCACGAACTTGCAGGTCTGGCCCGCTGGGTAGGTCGTTATCACCATGCCGTACTTAATACCGTCATCGACCGTCGCAAACGTATAGGTGGTGCTGCCTGCCAGCGGGCTGGTGCTGTTGTTGCCAATGGACAGGGTCAGGCCGTTCGCGGTCAGGCCCGTGATCGTGCCGCTCAGCGGGTAGCTGTTGGTCAGGCAGCTAACCACGGCCGGCGATGCGGAGTAGCTCGACGCCTTGCCGCTGCCGTTGACCACTTTGCAGACGGCGCCCTTCGGCTGCTGCTTGATGGTAATGTCATAGCGGTCATCATTGTTGAGCAGCTTGGTGAACGTAAAGAAGGTCGCGCCGGCTGCAACAGGCAAGCTTTCGTCGCCATTCTGGAGGATCAGGCCATCTTTTGCCAGGTTGGACACTTGGCCTTGCAGATACAGATTGCCGCCGCTGCCGCCGCAGGCCGCCAATGTGACGGCGCAAGCCGCCGCCAGCATCGAGCGCAGGTACAAATTTTTCATACATTCTCCAAAACGAATTAGGTTGGGTAGCGCAACGCGGACGCTGGCGCCGCATTGGAATGGCGCCTATTTTAGTCTATCTGGCAAGCTGAATGATCTTGCCTTGTATCACCCTGTAACAATTTTTCGCCGGGAAGCGCTGGCCCGGCCCCATTTCATGGGGGCGCAGCCATGCCGGAGGCGGCGATCGGTGCGACAATAGATGCAGGCTGCGCACTGTGGCGCGGCATCCACCGTGAATCCCATGTCCCTTGCTACTGTAAAACCTGCCGTGCCGCCCAAGGCGATCCTGTTCGACCTTGACGATACCTTGTGGCCCATCGCGCCCGTGATTGCCGCCGCCGAAACCCTGCTGCACGACTGGCTGGCCACGCATGCGCCCAAGGTGGCGCAGCAGTTTTCCATCGAGGTGCTGCGCCAGCACCGCCTGGCCATGCTCAATGAACAACCGCATTTTCACGGCAACCTGATCGAGTTGCGCCGCGCGGGCCTGCTGGCCGCCTTCGAAGCTGCCGGCGAGGATCCCGCCCTGATCGATGGTGCCATCGCGCAGTTCCTGGCGGCGCGCCATCGCGTCCGGCCGTATGACGATGTCTTGCCTGGCCTGGCCTGGATGGGCCAGCGCATGCTGGTCGGCTCCATCTCGAATGGCAATGCGGACCTTGACATTATCGGCTTGGCGCAACATTTTAAAGTGTCGATTGCCGCCAGCGACTTTGGCGTGGCCAAGCCCGACGCCAGCATCTTCCTGGCCGCTTGCGCCGCGCTGGGCGTGGCGCCGCATGAAGCCGTGTATGTCGGCGACGATCTGTATTTCGATGTGACGGGAGCGCAAGGGGCGGGCATGCGTGCCGTGTGGATGAACCGCAAGGGTAGCGACGCCCACCTGGCCGCCGGCGTGCACCCCGACGCCATCTGCGCCAACTTTGATGAATTGCTGCTGTGGCTGCAGGGGCAACTGGAAGATTGATCGCCGCCGGACGGGCGAACGTGCATAATAGGCGCTGTTGATGCATGTTCGGCCGCTTTCGTTGCCGCTTGCTTAACAAAACACTTGCTTAAATAAAACACCATGCAACTCGATACACGTGCCCAAACACTGCTGAAAGCCCTGGTCGAGCGATATATCGCCGACGGCTTGCCGGTCGGTTCGCGCGCCTTGTCGAAAATTTCCGGCCTCGACCTGTCGCCGGCCACGATCCGCAACATCATGGCCGATCTGGAAGAGCTCGGTTATGTGTCCAGTCCGCATACCTCGGCCGGACGCATCCCCACGCCGCGCGGCTACCGCATCTTTGTCGACACCTTGCTGACCGTCCGGCATCTGGACGAGCATCTGGTGGAGTCGCGCATGCGCCTGCAGACGCCGCAGCCGCAAAAAACCATCGCCAACGCTGCGCAGATGCTGTCGTCGCTGTCGCAGTTTGCCGGCGTCGTGCTCAGCCCGCGCCGCGAATCCGTGTTCCAGCAAATCGAATTCCTGCGCCTGTCCGAAAAACGCATCCTGCTCGTCATCGTCGCCCCAGGCGGCGACGTGCAGAACCGTTTATTGCTGACGGAGGCCGACTATACGCCGGCGCAACTGGTGCAATCGGCCAATTACATCAACCAGAATTATGGCGGCCTGTCATTCGACGCCGTGCGCGTGCGCCTGCAGGGCGAGCTGCGCCAGTTGCGCGACGATATGGGCAGCCTGATGCAGGCGGCCGTGGAAGCGGGCAGCGAAGCGATGGCCGACCATAGCGACGACATGGTGATTTCCGGCGAGCGCAACTTGCTCAGCGTGAGCGATCTGTCATCGAATATGCATTCGCTGCGCCAGATGTTCGACATGTTCGAGCAAAAAACGGGCTTGATGCAGCTGCTCGACGTGTCGAGCAAGGCGACGGGCGTGCAGATTTTCATCGGCGGCGAATCGAACCTGGTGCCGATGGATGAAATGAGTGTGGTGACGGCGCCGTATGAAGTCAACGGCAAGATCGTGGGAACGTTGGGAGTGATCGGACCGACGCGCATGGCTTACGAGCGCGTCATCCCGATTGTCGATATCACGGCCAAGTTGCTGTCCAGCGCGCTCAGCCATCATTGATCGTACTGCCTGACGCGCCAGCCGCTCCCGTGGGAGCGGCAAGGCTGGATCAGGCGGTTTTGTGCGGGCAAGCCGTCTTGGTGCAGTTGCCGTAGATGGCCAGCGCGTGTTCGGCGATCTTGAAGCCGCGCTCTTCAGCCACTTTTTGCTGGCGGATTTCGATTTCTTCGTCGAAGAATTCTTCGACCCGGCCACAGTCGAGGCACACCAAGTGGTCGTGGTGGGAGCCTTCGTTGAGTTCGAAAATCGCCTTGCCGGTTTCAAAATGGTTGCGGTTGAGCAAGCCTGCCTGTTCGAATTGGGTCAGGACGCGGTAGACAGTTGCCAAACCGACATCCATATTGTCGGCCAGCAGAATCTTGTAGACGTCTTCCGCAGTCAGGTGGCGTACCGGGCTACTCTGGAAGATATCGAGTATCTTCAGCCGTGGCAGGGTGGCTTTCAGGCCGCTTGCCTTGAGATCACTAGGATTGTTACTCATGTTTGTTGCTCGTATGTGGGTCAGGTGCTTTATCATATAGCGTTTTAGCGGGGAGTGCCAAAATATGCATTTTTTGGCAGGCCGGCCACTCCTGGCGTTTTGTTCATCAAATTGAGGTCATTTATGCGCGTAACACCGGCTGTATTGCCATCTCTCTGGCACCGTATTTCATTCCGAGCACCAGTCGTGGCAGGCATGGTCTGTGTCGCGCTGGCCATGTCCGGCTGCGCCAGCCGTGGCATCCTTGGCGAAAAGCCGGCAGCTGCTCAAAAAGAAGGCAAGGAACTGGTCCCAGAACAGGGTGCACAAACGACCACCATTACGCCGCTGCAAAAATTCATGTGGTTTTTCTCGCCCTACCGTCCTGACATTCAACAAGGCAACTTTGTCTCCGAAGAGATGCTGGCCCAGTTGAAAGTGGGCATGACGCGCGACCAGGTGCGCTTCGTCCTCGGCACCTCGCTGCTGACCGATATCTTCCATGCCGACCGCTGGGATTACCCATTCCGCCTCGCCCGGGGCAGTGGCGAAACCACCAGCAGCCGCGTGGTCGTGTACTTCGGCAAGGATGGCAAAGTGGAACGTTTCGAAGGCGGCAACTTGCCGACGGAGAAAGAATACATCGACCGCATCGCCGGTCCGTCGCCATTCGCCAAGGTCGCCAAGGCCGACGTGCCTGCCGCCGTCGTGCCATCGCCCGTGGCGCCAAGCGCCGTGCCGGTGCCGGCCGATGCCGCTCCCGCCATTCCTGTGAGCAAGCCTGAAGTTGCACCTGCAACGGCGCCTGCCGCCGAGCCTGCACCTGCTGCCGAACCCACCAAATAAGCTGTTGCAAGAGAATAAATAAAATGACCGAACTGAAAATCGCCATCGCTGGCGCCAGCGGCCGCATGGGCCATATCCTGATCGAAGCGGTCAGCAGCGCACCCGACGCCGTGCTGGCCGGCGCGCTCGACCGTGCCGGCTCGCCGTCCGTCGGCCAGGATGCCGCCGCTTTCCTCGGCAAGCCTGCCGGCGTGCTGATCGAGTCCGACCTGGCCACAGGCCTGGCCGGCGCCGATTACCTGATCGACTTCACGCGCCCCGAAGGCACTTTGCAGCATCTGGCGTATTGCGCCGAGCACGGCATCAAGATGATCATCGGCACCACCGGATTCGATGACGCTGGCAAGGCTGCCATTGCCGCCGCCGCCGAAAAGACGGCCATCATGTTCGCACCGAACATGAGTGTGGGCGTAAACGTCACCATGAAGCTGCTGGAACTGGCCGCGAAAAGCCTGTCCGAAGGCTACGATATCGAGATCATCGAAGCGCATCACCGCCACAAGGTCGATGCGCCGTCGGGCACCGCCCTGCAAATGGGTGAAGTGGTGGCCGGCGCCCTGGGCCGCGACTTGAAGGAATGCGCCGTGTACGGCCGCGAAGGCGTGACGGGCGAACGCGACCCGTCGACCATCGGCTTTGCCACCATCCGCGGCGGCGATATCGTCGGCGACCATACGGTGCTGTTTGCCGGCATCGGCGAGCGCATCGAGATCAGCCACAAGTCGAGCAGCCGCGTCACCTACGCCCACGGCGCCCTGCGCGCCGCGCGTTTCCTGGCCGACAAGCCGACCGGCCTGTTCGACATGCAGGATGTGCTGTCGCTGAAGAACTGAGGAAGACCATGGCCACTGCCATCCTGAATGGAAAAGACATCATCGACGAAGCGAGCTTTCACGCGCAATGCGTGCAAGCCTTCGGTTTCCCCGAGTTCTACGGCAACAGCATGGATGCCTGGGTCGATTGCCTCAGCTATTTGCGCGACGACGAAAACATGACGCAGTTCCGTTTGAAACCGAACGAAGTGCTCGAGATCGTCGTGCAGGATGCGGCAAGCATGAAGGCGCAAGTGCCGGACTTGCTGGAAGAAATCACCTTCTGTATCGCCGGCATCAATGAGCGCTATGACGATTATGGCGAAAAGCCGGCGTTGAAGCTGGTACTCAAGTAAATAGCATCGTAGGTCGGATTAGCGGCAGCGCCGCGTAATCCGACACATTGTTGGCTGTGCAAGTCGGATTACGCGCAAGCGCTAATCCGACCTGCCCAACATTTATACCACCTTGCGCTCGCGCAAGCCGTCAATCGCCGCACTGTCCAACCCCAGCCACTGCTGCAGCACTTCCTGCGTATGCTGCCCCAGCAACGGCGGCGGCAAGCGATATTGCACCGGAGACTGAGACAGGCGCACCGGATTGGCCACCAGCGCCACCGTGCCCGCCGTCGGATGCGGCATCTCCACTTTCAAGCCACGCGCCACCACTTGCGGGTCGGCAAAGACCTGGTCGATGCGGTTGACGGGGCCGCAGGGCACGGCTTGCGCCTCGAACGCGCTGATCCACTCGGCCGTCGTGCGCATGACCGTGGTCTGGCGCATCAAGGGGATCAGGATCGCCCGGTGCGCCACGCGCTGCGGATTGGTGGCGAAGCGTTCATCCTGCGCCCATTCCGGGTGGCCGGCGACGGCGCAAAAGCGCGAAAACTGTCCATCGTTGCCGATCGCCAGAATCATGTCGCCATCGGCCGTGGGAAAGTCCTGGTAAGGCACGATGTTCGGATGGGCATTGCCCATGCGCTGCGGCACCTTGCCGCCGCACAGGTAGTTGGCTGCCTGGTTGCCCAGCGCCGCCACTTGCACGTCCAGCAAGGCCAGGTCGATATGCTGGCCCAGACCCGAGCGTTCCCGTTCGGCCAGCGCCGCTTGCACGGCGATGGTGGCGTACAGGCCCGTCAGGATGTCCGTCTGCGCCACGCCCACTTTTTGCGGCCCGGCGCCCGGCTGGCCATCGGGCACGCCCGTGATGCTCATCAAGCCGCCCATGCCCTGGATCAGGAAGTCATAGCCGGCGCGCGCCGCGTACGGCCCATCCTGGCCAAAGCCCGTGATGGAGCAGTAGACGAGGCGCGGGTTGAGTGCCAGCAAGCTGGCCGCATCGAGGCCGTATTGCTTCAAGCCGTCCAGCTTGAAGTTTTCCAGCAGCACGTCCGATTCGGCAGCCAGCTTGCGCACCAGCGCTTGCCCTTCGGGTGCGGCCAGGTCGATGCACAAGGAACGCTTGTTGCGGTTGGCACACTGGAAATAGGCGGCCTCGGCGGTGTCACTGCCATCCTCGTCTTTCAGATACGGCGGGCCCCACGAGCGCGTGTCGTCGCCGCGGCCCGGCTGTTCAACCTTGACGACGTCGGCGCCCAGGTCGGCCAGCATTTGCCCCGCCCACGGGCCGGCCAGCACACGCGACAGGTCGAGCACGCGCAAGCCGGTCAGCGGCGCGGGCCGCAGGGTGGAAGCCAAGGCGTCCATTAGTTGAACGCGGCGATGCCGGTGATGGCGCGGCCGATGATCAGCGCGTGCACATCGTGCGTGCCTTCGTAGGTGTTGACCACTTCCAGGTTGACCAGGTGGCGGATAACGCCGAACTCGTCGGAAATGCCGTTGCCGCCCATCATGTCGCGCGCCATGCGGGCAATATCGAGCGCCTTGCCGCAGCTGTTGCGTTTCATGATGGACGTGATTTCCACGGCGGGCGAGCCTTCATCCTTCATGCGTCCCAGGCGCAAGCAGCCTTGCAAGCCCATGGTGATTTCCGTCAGCATGTCGGCCAGTTTCTTTTGCACCAGCTGGTTCGCAGCCAATGGGCGGCCGAATTGCTGGCGGTCCATCGTGTATTGGCGTGCCTTCAGGTAGCAGTCTTCGGCCGCGCCCAGCGCGCCCCAGGCGATGCCGTAGCGGGCGCTGTTCAGGCAAGTGAACGGGCCTTTCAAGCCGCGCACGTCGGGGAAGGCGTTTTCTTCCGGGCAAAATACTTCATCCATGACGATTTCACCGGTGATGCTGGTGCGCAAGCCGACCTTGCCGTGGATTTCCGGCGCCGACAGGCCTTTCCAGCCTTTTTCCAGCACGAAGCCGCGGATCGCGCCTTCATCGTCCTTGGCCCAGACGACGAATACGTCGGCAATCGGGCTGTTGGTGATCCACATCTTCGCGCCAGACAGGCTGTAGCCGCCCGGCACTTTACGCGCGCGCGTGACCATGCTGCCAGGGTCGGAGCCGTGGTTTGGTTCCGTCAGGCCGAAGCAACCGATGTATTCGCCCGTCGCCAGTTTCGGCAGGTATTTCTGTTTGGTTTCTTCGTTGCCGAAGGCATTGATCGGCACCATCACCAGCGACGATTGCACGCTCATCATCGAGCGGTAGCCCGAATCGACGCGCTCGACTTCGCGCGCGGCCAGGCCGTAGCACACGTAGTTCAGGCCGGCGCCGCCGTATTCTTCGGGAATGGTGGTGCCCAGCAAGCCCAGTTCGCCCATTTCGCGGAAGATGGCCGCGTCCGTGCGTCCATGGCGGAACGATTCCAGGACCCTGGGCACCAGGCTGCCCTGGCAATAGTCGCGGGCCGCTTCCAGCACGGCGCGTTCGTCGCCCGTCAGTTGTTCTTCCAGCAGCAGGGGGGAATTCCAGTCGAATACGGTTTTGCTCATCACAGGCCTCGCAGGTGAGCGCCGGTGATCGGCGCAAGATTGAATATGGCTCATGGTAGGTTTTTGCCTGGCCTTGCGCAAACGATTTTTTCGCACCCAGACATGCGTGTGGCGCATATCTTGCGGCATACTAGGAGCCTTTCACCGGCCGGATAATCCCCATGTCACGCAAAATTCCCATGCTGCAAGCCCTGAACTGCTTCGAGGCGGCGGCGCGGCACCAGAGCTACACGCATGCGGCGCGCGAACTGTCGCTGACGCAAAGTGCCGTCTCGCGCCAGATTTCATCGTTGGAAAGCTTTCTTGGCGTGCAACTGTTCCAGCGCACGCGCCATGGCGTGCTGCTGACCAGCGCCGGCGCCGCGTATGCGCGGCAGATCGCGGCCCGACTCGATGGCCTCGAGCGCGACACGCTCGACACCATGGCGCGCCAGGGCGGTGGCGGCGCCTTGCAGCTGGCCTCGGTCCCCACGTTTGCCACGCGCTGGCTGATGCCGCGGCTGTCGTCACTGGCGGGCTTGCACCAGGACATCGTCGTGCATATCGACGCGTATACAAAACCGTTCATGTTTGCCGATACGGAATACGACGGCGCCCTGTATGCGGGCACGCCCGAGCAGCTGGCGCGCTGGCCCGGCACGCGCGCCACCTTGCTCATGCATGAAGAAATCGTGCCCGTCGCCAGCCCGCGCCTGCTGGCGGCACGCAGCGACTGGCAGGCGCAGGATTTATTGGAACTGACCTTGTTGCAGCAAAGTACGCGCCCGGGCGCCTGGCGCCAGTGGTTTGACGCCATGCAGGTCGATGGGGAACTGGCGCGCTACGGCGCCCGCTATGAACTGTTTTCCATGCTGGCCATGGCGGCCGTGCAGGGGCAGGGCGTGGTCTTGCTGCCACGCATGCTGGTCGAAGCGGAACTGGCGCGCGGCGAGCTGCGCATCGCATGCGAGCGCCCACTGCGCGGCCAGCGCGCGTATTACCTGATCACGCCCGAGGCGGCGCATGAAAAACTGGCCTTGCAGCAGTTCCGGCAATGGCTGCAGGACGAGGCGGCCTAGACGACCTTGGCCGTATCGAAGTGGGGATTGTCGATCAGGCCGATCTGGTTGCCGAACGGGTCGAGCAATTCCACCGTGCGGATGCCGTCGCCCACATCCGTGATCGGATGGTGCAGGCTGCCGCCCAGCGCAACGATGCGCTCGACTTCCTGCTCGATGCCGTCCACGCCCCAGTACGTCACACTGCCCTGCGTGCCCGGCTGGCCGTCCGGCAGCAAGCCCAGCTCGAAGCCGCCGATGGCAAAGCCGACGTAGAACGGCTGGTCGAAATACGGCGCCGTGCCGAATACCTGGCTGTACCAGGCCTTGGCCTTGTCCAGGTCGGGGACGGGATAGGTGACGGTGCGTAAACCCTTGATCATGTTCTGCTCCTGATGAATGAAGAATAAGGTCATCATGCCACCGGCGCGCGGCGCGTGATTGTAAAAATGGAAGGTGCTTACAAGCGCCGGCCCGCCAGCCACGCCTCGGGCGAACTGCGGGCGAAATCCTGGAAGTCGTGGATCAGGTGCGACTGGTCGAAATAACCATATTGCAAGGCCACTTGCGCCCAGTCCAGCTGTCCCGCCAGGCTTTGCATGCCCTGGCTGGCCGCGCGAAAGCGGCAGATGCGGGCAAACAGCTTCGGGCTGATGCCCACTTGCTGGCGAAATTGCAGCGCCAGGTGCTGGCGCGACACGCCCAGTTGCTGCGCCAGCCCATCCACGCGCACCTGGCCGGCTGCCGCCTCGATGGCCGCGATCGCATGTTCGGCCGCGCCAGCCTGGCGCCGTGGCGGCGCGGTGCGCAGGCGCAGCAGCAGATATTCTTGCAAAATGGAAACTCGTTGCGCATTCGTCAAGGGTTCGCTCCACAGGGCGTCACCGAGGCGCGCCGCCAGCTCGCGGCCCCACAGCTGCTGCAATCCCGTGCGGCCATCGTTGAGTTCGCACAAGGGCAGCTGGAAGAAGCGTGCCGCCGCGCCAGGCTTGAAGCGGGCCGCCACCGTTTGCACGAGGCCCTGGCTGACGACGGCAATCGGCGCCGTCATCATGCCGACGGCAAAGCTGGCGTCCTGCTGGTCCTGGCACAGGATGTCGATGCAATTGTCGGGCAAGACCTGGTGCGTGAAGGGCGTGGCGCCCGTCTGCACGCGGCACGTCCAGACGCACTCCAGCCAGGGCCGCAGGGCGGGGATGGGCGGATATTCCTGGTAGACGATCATGGCCGGCTTTGATGCAAAGAATAAGATTGCGTATATCTTACACAGCATAATTGTGCGCCGGCCAAAATATGCGCGCCCGGGCCGCCAGCGCGCCGCGCTATCGGGCGGCGACAACCAGTATAATGCTCGGTTCATATCCACTATTGGCCGGGCCACGCTGGTCGCACATCCATTATGCAAGACAAATATAGTCCCGCCGACGTCGAACAAGCCGCCCAATCGCACTGGAAGGCGATCGACGCCTATAAAGCCGTCGAACACGACCCGCGTTTCCCAAAAGGCAAGTATTTTGCCTGCTCGATGTTGCCTTACCCTTCGGGCAAGCTGCACATGGGTCACGTGCGCAACTATACGATCAATGACGTGATGTACCGCTACCTGCGCATGAACGGCTACAACGTGCTCATGCCGATGGGTTGGGATGCGTTCGGCATGCCGGCGGAAAACGCGGCCATGGCCAACAACGTGCCGCCCGCGCAATGGACGTATTCGAACATCGCCCACATGAAGCAGCAGATGGAATCGATGGGTCTTGCCATCGACTGGTCGCGCGAAATGACCGCCTGCAAGCCCGAATACTACAAATGGAACCAGTGGATGTTCCTCAAGATGCTGGAAAAAGGCATTATCTACAAAAAGACCGGTACCGTGAACTGGGACCCGATCGACCAGACCGTGCTGGCCAACGAGCAAGTGGTCGATGGCAAGGGCTGGCGTTCGGGCGCGCTGATCGAAAAGCGCGAAATCCCGATGTATTACGCGCGCATCACCGATTACGCGGAAGAATTGCTGGCCTATGTGGACGACAAGCTGCCGGGCTGGCCCGAGCGCGTGCGCACCATGCAGACCAACTGGATCGGCAAGTCGACGGGCGTGCGCTTCGCCTTCCCGCACACAATCGCGGATGCCGAAGGTAGCCTGATCGGCGACGGCAAGCTGTATGTGTTTACCACGCGTCCGGACACCGTCATGGGCGTGACCTTCTGCGCCGTGGCCGCCGAGCACCCGCTGGCCATCCACGCCGCGCAAAGCAATCCTGCGCTGGCCGCGTTCAACGCCGAATGCAAGCTCGGTTCCGTGATCGAAGCGGACATGGCAACGATGGAGAAGAAGGGCATGCCGACCGGCCTGTTCGTCACCCATCCGTTGACGGGCGCGCAAGTGGAAGTCTGGGTCGGCAACTACGTGCTGATCACCTATGGCGATGGCGCCGTGATGGGCGTGCCGGCGCACGACGAACGCGATTTCGGCTTTGCCAAGAAATACAATCTGCCGATCAAGCAAGTGATCGAAGTCAAGGGACAGGAATTTTCGACGGACGCCTGGCAGGAATCGTATGGCAGCAAGGATGGCGTCTGCGTTGCCTCCGGCAAATACGACGGCCTGCATTTCGCGTCCGCCGTCGATGCGGTGGCCGCCGACCTGGCGGAACTGGGCCTGGGCGAGAAGAAAACCACGTTCCGCTTGCGCGACTGGGGCATTTCGCGCCAGCGCTACTGGGGCACGCCGATCCCGATGATCCATTGCGCCGATTGCGGCGTGGTGCCGGTGCCGGAAAAAGATCTGCCGGTGGTGCTGCCGGAAGACTGCGTGCCGGACGGCACGGGCAACCCGCTGAACAAATATGAAGCCTTTTTGCAGTGCGACTGCCCGCAGTGCGGCAAGCCGGCGCGCCGCGAGACGGACACCATGGATACCTTCGTCGATTCGTCGTGGTACTACATGCGCTATACCTCGCCAGGCTCGAACGACGCCATGGTCGACGCGCGCAACGATTACTGGATGCCGATGGACCAGTACATCGGCGGTATCGAACACGCCGTCATGCACTTGCTGTACGCGCGCTTCTGGACCAAGATCATGCGCGACTTCGGCCTGGTCAAGTTCGACGAGCCGTTCGTCAACCTGCTGACGCAAGGCATGGTGCTCAACGAAACCTACTTCCGCAAGGACGCGGCGGGCAAGACCACCTGGTTCAACCCGGACGACGTGCGCCTGTCCCTGGATGACAAGGGCCGTCCGCAAAGCGCCGTCCTGGTGGCCGACGGCCAGCCGGTGGAAATCGGCGGCACGGAAAAAATGTCGAAGTCGAAGAACAACGGCATCGACCCGCAAGCGCAGATCGAGCAGTATGGCGCCGATACGGCCCGCCTGTTCACCATGTTCGCCTCGCCGCCGGAACAGACGCTGGAATGGTCGGGCAGCGGCGTCGAAGGCGCGAACCGTTTCCTGCGCCGCGTGTGGAACTTCGGTTACGCGCAGTCGGCCACGATTCAATCCGCACTGGCTGGCGGCGCGGCTCCCGCCACGGGCGACGCGCAGAAAAACCTGCGCCGCGAATTGCACAAGCTGCTGCAGCAAGCCGATTACGACTTGAAGCGCATCCAGTACAACACCGTCGTGTCGGCCTGCATGAAGATGCTCAATACCCTGGAGTCGGCCAAGCTCGATGACAGCGCGCAGTCGAAGGCGCTGATCGCCGAAGGCTTCTCCATCTTCCTGCGCCTGCTCAACCCTGTCGCGCCGCACATCACCCACGTGCTGTGGCAGGAACTGGGCTACGCTGGCGTGCACGGCGATCTGTTGAACGTGGCATGGCCGCAGGTCGACCCGGCCGCATTGGAACAGTCCGAGATCGAGATGATGATCCAGGTGAACGGCAAGCTGCGCGGCTCGATCACGGTGGCCAAGGATGCGGACAAGGCCAGTATCGAAGCGGCTGCGCTGGCGTGCGAAAGTGTGCAGAAGTACGTCGAGACCACGCCGAAGAAGATCATCGTCGTGCCAGGCAAGTTAATCAGCATCGTGGTGTAATCATGACGACTTCCTCTCAAGTATCGCTGTTGGGCCGCCGCGCCGTGCTGGCGTTGGGCCTGACCGTCCTGCTGTCGGCCTGCGGCTTTCATTTGCGCGGTTCGAACGGCAGTTTCATGCTGCCGTTCGCCACGATGTACATCGGCTTGCCCGACTCGTCGCCGCTGGCGATCGGTCTGAAACGCTATATCCGCGCCATTGGCAGCACGGAGGTGGTCAATACCAAGGATGGCGCCGACGCCGTCCTTGAGGTGCTCACCGATCCGGAGAGGAATCGTACCAAGACCATTTTGTCCCTGAACACCAGCGGCCGTGTACAAGAGTACCAACTTGGCTATGCGATCAATTTCCGCGTATTGGACAAGGCCGGCAACCAGTTGCTGGCGCCGACGACCATCAGTCTGGTGCGTCCTATCACCTTCGACGACAGGCAGGTGCTGGCCAAGGAAACCGAGGAAGCGGCGCTGTACCGCGACATGCGCAACGATCTGGTGCAGCAGATCATGCGCCGCCTGGCCGCCATCAAGCCGGTGCTGCCGGCCATGTCGGTGGCGCCAGTAGCGCCCGTGACGCCGGTCGCGCCGGCAGCCCCGCAGCAGTAACGGGGACGCCATGCAATTGCGGATAGACGCGCTCGATGGACATGTGGCCAAGCCGCTGGCGCAGCTGTATGTGATCACCAGCGACGAACACTTGCTGGCGCTGGAAGCGGCCGACAAGATCCGCCGCGCGGCGCGCGCGCAAGGGTATTCCGAGCGCGACGTGCTGACGGTGGAGCGCAGCTTCAAGTGGGGCGAACTGCTGGCGGCGAACCAGGAGCTGTCGCTGTTCGGCGATAAAAAACTGATCGAGCTGCGCATCCCCACCGGCAAGCCGGGCAAGGATGGCGGCGCGGCGCTGCAAAGCTACGCCAAAAACCTCAGTCCCGACAATCTGACCCTGATCACCTTGCCCAAGCTGGACTGGGCCACGCAGAAGGCGGCCTGGGTCGCCAGCCTGCAGCAGGCGGCCGTGTATATCGACATTCCGAATGTGGAACGGGCGCAGTTGCCGGCCTGGATATCCCAGCGCCTGGCTGCGCAGGGACAAAGCGCCGAACGGGCCAGCATCGACTTCATCGCCGAACGGGTGGAAGGCAATTTGCTGGCGGCGCACCAGGAAATCCAGAAACTGGGCTTGTTGCATGCCGCGGGCAAGCTGACGTACGAACAAGTGCAGGACGCGGTGCTGAACGTGGCCCGCTACGATGTCTTCAAGCTGTCCGAAGCCATGCTGGCCGGCGACCCGGCGCGCCTGGTGCGCATGCTCGAAGGCTTGAAAGGCGAGGGCGAGGCGCTGCCGCTGGTCTTGTGGGCCGTCTCCGAAGAAATCCGTACGCTGTTAAAATTGAAGGCCGGCATGGCGCAAGGGCGTCCATTGGGCGCGTTGCTGAAGGAATACCGTATCTGGGGTCCGCGCGAGCGGATGATGGAACCGGCCCTGCGGCGCATTTCGCTGCCCGTGCTGGAAGCGGCGCTGCAGCAGGCGGCGCAGGTGGACAAGATGATCAAGGGCTTGCGCGCCAAGGGCTACGCGGGCGATGCCTGGGACGCCATGCTGCAGCTGGGTCTGAAGATCGCCCGAGGTTAACTTTTATGGATACGAGCATGGACATCACAGAATATATGCAGGACGTGGGCACGCGCGCGCGCGCCGCTTCGCGCGCCATGGCGCGTGCCGACAGCGCCACGCGCAACCGCGCCTTGAGCCTGATCGCCGCCGCCATCGTGCGCGATGCCGATCTGCTGCGCGCGGCCAACCAGCGCGACCTCGATGCGGCCGCTGCCGCCGGCCTGGCGCCGGCCATGCTCGACCGCCTGACCCTGTCCGACGCCGCCATCGCCACCATGGTCGAAGGCTTGACGCAGATAGTCTCGCTGGCCGACCCGATCGGCGAAATCTCGAACATGAAATTCCGCCCGACGGGCATCCAGGTGGGCCAGATGCGCGTGCCGCTGGGCGTCATCGGCATCATCTATGAAGCGCGTCCGAACGTGACGGTGGACGCGGCCGGCTTGTGCATCAAGAGCGGCAACGCAACGATCTTGCGCGGCGGCTCGGAAGCGATCCACTGCAACCGCGCGCTGGCCAAGCTGGTGGCCGAAGGCTTGCAAGGAGCCGGTCTGCCGGCCGATGCCGTGCAAGTCATCGACACCACCGACCGCGCCGCCGTCGGCGCCTTGATCACCATGCCGCAGTACGTGGACGTCATCGTGCCGCGCGGCGGCAAGGGCCTGATCGCGCGCCTGATGGAAGAGGCCACCGTGCCGATGATCAAGCACCTCGACGGCATCTGCCACGTCTACATCGACGCCAAGGCCGACATCAGGAAGGCGATCGATATCGGCTTCAACGCGAAGTGCCACCGCTACGGCACCTGCAACACCATGGAAACCCTGCTGGTGTCGCGCGCCATCGCCGCCACCGTGCTGCCGCAGCTGGCCGAGCTGTACCTGACCAAGCAGGTGGAACTGCGCGCCGATCCGGAAAGCCATGCGATCCTGGCCGCTGCTGCGTATCCGCACCTGGTACACGCCACCGAGGAAGACTGGTCCACCGAGTACCTGGCGGCCATCCTGTCGGTGAAGGTCGTCGACGGCATCGATGAGGCGATGGACCACATCAACCAGTATTCATCGAAGCACACGGAATCGATCATCACGGAAGACTACAGCGATGCGCTGCGCTTCCTGCGCGAAGTCGATTCCGCCTCGGTGATGGTGAACGCGTCGACGCGTTTCGCCGACGGTTTTGAGTATGGCCTGGGCGCCGAAATCGGCATCTCGAACGACAAGCTGCACGCGCGCGGTCCGGTGGGCCTGGAAGGCCTGACCTCGCTCAAGTACGTGGTATTCGGCCACGGCGAAATCCGCAAATAGTCTCCTCGCGGGCGGCCCACAAGGCGGCCCGCGCTCTGTTTTTCTCCACCTCCGACACTGGGAACCCCATGCTCTTTCTCTGGACCAAAGCCTTCCACATCATCTTCGTCATGTCCTGGTTCGCCGGCCTGTTTTACCTGCCGCGCATCTTCGTGAACCTGGCGATGGAGACGGAAACGGTGGCCACCGAGCGCTTGCTGCTGATGGCGCGCAAGCTGTACCGCTTCATGTCGTTGCTGGCGCTGCCGGCGATGGTGCTGGGGCTGGCCCTGATGTGGATGCTGTACGGCGGGGGCGAAGGCCGCATGAAGATGCCGGGCTGGATGCACGCCAAGCTGACGTTCGTGGTGCTGCTGCTCGGCTATCACCACGCCTGCGGTTCCATCCTGCGCAAGTTTGAAAAAGGTCTCAACAAGCGCAGCCACACCTGGTTCCGCTGGTTTAATGAAGTGCCGGTGGTGATGCTGCTGGCCGTCGTCGTGCTGGTCGTGGTCAAGCCTTTCTAAGGGAGTCGAGATGAGTGCAAGTCAGAACAAAGTCGTGCAGTATTTCTTCGCCCCCCACTCGCCATGGACCTACCTGGGCCACGCGCGCCTGATGGCCATCGCCGCGAAGACGGGCGCACAGATCGACGTGCGTCCCTTCGACCTGGGCAAGGTCTTCAGCGTCTCGGGCGGCCTGCCGCTGGCCAAGCGCGCGCCGCAGCGCCAGGCCTACCGCCTGGCTGAACTGGCGCGCTGGTCGGCCTTTTTGCAAGTGCCATTGACCTTGCAGCCGAAGTTCTTCCCCGTGTCGCCGGAAGCGTCGGCCAAGCTGATCATCGCCACGCGCCTGGCGCACGGCGTGGAAGCATCGCTGAACCTGGCGCACGCCATCATGCGCGGCCTGTGGGCCGAAGAGCGCAACATCGGCGACGAGGAAACCCTGGTGCAGATCGCCGTTGATGCCGGTTTCGATGGCCGCCAGTTGCTGAAAACGTCGGGGACGGCCAGCGTGCAGGCCGAATACGACGCCAACACGGAGGCAGCTACCGCCGCTTCCGTCTTCGGCTCGCCGTGGTACATCGTCGATGGCGAAGGGTACTGGGGCCAGGACCGCCTCGATTTCGTCGAGCGCGCGCTGGACGCAAAATAAATAAAGGATGTAGGTCGGATTAGCGCCCCGCGCGTAATCCGACAGGCTCAGTCGGCAGCGCACGTCGGCTTACGCCCTGGCGGGCTAAGCCGACCTACGGGACAGGCGCGGTTTTGCCGCGTGGTATGAGAATGTAGGTCGGATTAGCGGGGCAAGGCCGCGCGTAATCCGACAAGCACAGTCAGCGCCACATGTCGGCTGGCGAGGTAGCAAGTTAAAAGCAGTGTTAACAAAGTGGTTTTTTTAATGCAGTAAAAGTAACAATACCCGCAGGCACCGTCGCGAGCGGATCGCCGCTTGTCCGAGAAGCGCAGCCGTACGAAGGTACGGCGAGCATCGCCGGGCGAGCGCCGTACCGCGCAGCAGGTGCCTGCGGGTGTTCACTACAACGGATAAAAGGTACACCATGGCTTCATATTTTTGCCCATGCCCGCGCGGCATGGAAGCGGCGCTGGCCGAGGAACTGGGCGAGATCGCCCAGGATAGTGCGACCATGAAGGTCCACAACCAGGTGCCGGGCGGCGTACACTGCTCGGGCGACCTGCTCGACTCCTACCGCATCAACCTGCATTCGCGCATCGCTTCGCGCGTGCTGATGCGCATGGCCCATTCCGGCTACAAGACGGAAAACGACATCTATGACCTGACTCTGGCGCAATCCTGGGAAGACTGGTTCGGCGTGCACCACACGATCCGCGTCGACGTCACGGCCGTCAAATCGCCGCTGCGCAGCCTGGAATTCACGACACTGAAAATCAAGGATGCGATCTGCGACCGCTTCCGCGACCAGTTCAACGAGCGTCCATCGGTCAACACCAAGACGCCGGACATGCGCATCGTCGGCTTCCTCGACGCACACACGTTTACTGTCTACCTCGACACCTCGGGCGAAGCCCTGTTCAAGCGCGGCTGGCGCGAAGAGACGGGCGACGCGCCGCTGCGCGAAAACCTGGCCGCCGGCCTGCTGCGCGTGTCGGGCTGGAAGCCTGGCATGGTGCTGTTCGACCCGATGTGCGGTTCCGGCACCATCCTGGCCGAAGCGGCGCAGGTGCTGCAGGGGATTCCGCCGGGCGCGTCGCGCCAGTTCGCGTTTGAAAACTTCCACGACTTCGATCCGGCGCCGTGGAATGCCATGAAAAACGCCATCAAGGTCAATCCGCTGCCGGCCGAACCGACGATTTTCGGCAGCGACATCTCGGGCGACATGGTCGCCATGACGCGCCATAACCTGCGTTGCGCCGGTGTGCGCTTCGACGTACCCTTGAAACAGATCGAGGCGCAGGAAGTCAAGCCGCCAAGCGACGTTCCGGGCATCATGCTGACCAACCCGCCATACGGCGAGCGTATCGGCGTGCGCGGCGACAGCACCATTCCGGAAGATGAATTGTCGACGTCCTTCTACTCGGCCATGGGCACGACCCTGAAGCAGCGTTTCGCCGGCTGGACCGTGTTCCTGTTTACGGCCGACCTGGGCTTGCCCAAGCTGCTGCGTTTGAAAGAAGCGCGCAAGACGCCATTCTTCAACGGCGCGCTGGAATGCCGTCTGTTCCGCTTTGACATGGTCGCCGGTTACAACCGCCGCGAAGAAGCCAAACCCAAAAATATCTGATTAAACCTACTGCGCGTCGTGACTTGCGGCCTGCGGTGCTCACCGTACTAAAGTACGGTTGCGCTCTCGGCCACAATTCACTTCCGCTCGCTACGGTTTTCTCAGATATTTTGGCAGCTGAGAAAGCCGAACGTGTCACCCTGGATCCGCCATGTTTCCCACCCCACCGGCCGATGTGCCGCCCGACCCGGTTACCCCCGTTCCGCCCCCCACGCCGAGCCACATGGCGCCGCTGAGCCGCGGTGCGCTGGCGATGATGCTGGCCGGGCTGTCGATGTTGGGTCCCCTCTCGATCGATACGTATCTGCCCGCGTTTGGCGCGATCCAGGGTTCGCTGCAGGCGTCGCCGCTGGAAGTGCAGCAGTCGCTGACGTTCTACATGCTGGCCTTTGCCGGCATGGTGCTGTGGCATGGCGCGATTTCGGATACCTTCGGCCGGCGCAACGTCATTCTCGTGTCCCTGCTGATGTTTGCCATTGGCTCGCTCGGTTGCGCTTCGGCGCACACGGTGCACTATCTGTGGTTCTTCCGCATCATGCAGGGCGTCTCGGCCGGCGCCGGCGTGGTGATCAGTCGCGCCATCATCCGCGACCTGTATGCCGATGCGGCGGCGGCGCGGCTGCTGTCGCTGGTGACGATGATCTTTTCCATCGCTCCGGCCGTGGCGCCGATTCTCGGCGGCTGGATCGTCATCTGGTTCGACTGGCGCTCGATCTTCCTGTTCCTCGCCTTTTACACGGTGGTGCTGCTGGCGTTCTGCTACTGGCGCCTGCCCGAAACCCTGCCGATGGAAAAGCGCCAGCCGTTCAATCCCCGTTTTCTCGCGTCGAGCTATGGCCAGATCCTGCGCTCGCCCCTGTTCCACATCAAGGCGGGCATCGTCGCCCTCAATTTCGCGGGCCTGTTCCTGTTCATCACGGCCGCGCCGGAAATGCTGCCCAAGCAGCTGGGCCTGGGGCCATCGCAATTCGCCTGGCTGTTCATTCCCTGCGTGAGCGGCATCTTCATGGGCGCCGCGGCAGCCAACCGCATCGCCGGCAAGGTCACGTTCGCGCGCCAGATCGGCATCGGCTTTGCCTTCCTGCTGTGCGCCGCCAGCGTCAATGTCGTGTATCACCTGTTCCTGCCGCCATCGTTGCCCTGGTCGGTGCTGCCCCTGTTCTTCTACACCTTCGGCATGTCGCTGGTGGGGCCGGGCGCGACCCTGCTGGCGCTCGATTTGTTCCCGCATATCCGCGGCACGGTGGCTTCGTGCCAGTCGTTTGCCAGTACCTTGCTGGGCGCCGTGGTGGCTGGCGTGATCTCGCCGCTGCTGTCCGGTTCCGTGCTGTGGCTGGCCTCGGGCCAGCTGGCGTTTACTGGCCTGGGGCTGGCGCTGTGGCTGATATCGCGGCGCTTCCGCCACCGTTTGCTGGGTTCCTCCAGGGCATAAGTTTCCATGGCAGAACGCTGGATTTATTTCAACTTAATTTTCTATATTGCAAGTAATATCCGGCGCTTATGATAAGATGACTGCTTTCCCGGCATCCTCTCAGGCAACACATTTTTTGCTTACAGGAGTGGAGGATTCCTCTGAACGTGGCCGCGCTTCGCTGCTGAGCGCTCATCCTTTTCGAACCGGCAATGCCTGATACGATGCATCAATCTGATCAAGATATACGCAATCGCCTGCTGATTGCCCGCTTGCCGGCCATGCCGCAGATCCTCCTCAAGCTGATCGCCCACCTGCAGGCCGACGATGCCGGCATGCCGGAGCTGGCCGCCCTGATCGCCAAGGATGCGGGCATGACCAGCAAGATCCTCGGTGTAGCCAACAGCTCGGCCTACCACCGCCAGAGCAAGGTCGTCAGCCTGGAGCAATCGCTCGTGTCGCTCGGCACGGACATGATCAAGACCCTGGTCATCAGCGAATCCGTGTTCCAGACCTTCAACAGCTTTCCCCATTCCGGCAGCACGGATTTGCGCGCCTTCTGGAAGAGCTCGCTGTCGGCCGCCGTCATGGCGCGCGCGCTGGCCAAGGCCATGGCCTATCCGCATGCCGAGGAAGCGTATCTGGCGGGATTGCTGCACAACGTGGGCCGCCTGGCCCTGCTGGCCACGGCGCCGAAGGAATACGCGTTCAATTTCACGGCGCGCGACGATGCCGCCCTGTGCGCGGTGGAGCAGCGCACCTTGCAGATCACGCATGCGGAAGCGGGCGCCTGGCTGATCGAGCGCTGGCATCTCGATTCCTTCCTGGCCGACAGCGTGCTGTATCACCATGAACCGCTGGCGCGCCTGGAAGCGAGCCATCCCCTGATCCGCATCGTGCGCCTGGCGCACCTGCTGTGCTGCCATGCCGACGATGCCGACGAGGCCGAGTCCATCACGCAGGCGGCAAGCCTGTGCGGGCTGGACGTCGAGACACTGGAAGACCTGGCCGGCAGCGTCGCGCGCCAGGTGGAGCAGGCCGCGCAGCACCTGGGCATCGACCTGGCCGGCGCGGACGATATTGCCACGCCGCCCGCGTATGCGCCGCCATCCGTCGATCCGGTGCAGCGGCGCCTGTCCGACGAAGTGCGCAATATGGTGCTGGTGTCCGAAGTGGGACAGACCTTCGCCCGGCAGCAGGGCGAGAGCAGCCTGCTCGAAGCCATCACGCGCTCGGCGCGCATCCTGTTCGATTTCGACACCGCCGTCATCCTGCTGCAAAACGCCACCGGCCATGCGCTCGTCGGCGTGGCAGCGGGTGAACATCAGCAGCGCCTGGCTGGCTTCTCGATCCCGCTGGCCAAGGGTGGACCTTTGGCTGCTTCGGCGCTCGAGTGCCAGCCGGCGTTCCTGAAACGCGACATGCCGGCGCTGGGCATCGTCGAGGAGCAGCTGTTCCGCATTCTCGGTACCGACAGCCTGGTCTGCGTGCCTTTGGCGTCGGGCCAGCGCAGCCTGGGCGTGCTTATTGGCGGCGTGGCGGCGTGGCAGATTCCCGCTTGCCAGAAGCGCGAAGGTTTCCTGCGCGCGTATACCAACCAGGCCGCCACGGCGCTGGAAACGGCCATCAGCGCGCGCGGCCTGGCGCGGCGCCAGCTCGATCACGTGGCCGAGGAATACCGCGCCGCGTCGCGCCGCGTCGTACATGAAGTGAACAACCCGCTATCCATCATCAAGAATTACCTGAGCGTGCTCGATCACAAGCTGGAGAAGCAGGAGCCGGTGTCGGGCGAAATGGCGATCCTCAATGAGGAAATCGACCGGGTCGGCCAGTTGATCGGCGGCCTGGCCGATCTGCAGCCGGCAGCGGCCAGCGGCGTGACCGATTGCGCGCGCGTCGTCGACGATGTGCTGCGCCTGTTCCGCGCCACCGACTTCCTGCCGCCGAAGATCGAGGTGGTCACGCGCATGCAGGACGCGCCATGCGAGGTAGAGGCCGATGCCGACATGCTCAAGCAAATCCTGCTCAACCTGCTGAAAAACGCCGTCGAAGCCTTGCCCGATGGCGGGCGCATCGAAGTGGCGAACCGTGGCCACGTCAACCGCGACCGCCGCCTGTATCTGGAACTGTGCGTCAGCGACAATGGCGCCGGCCTGGCGCCGGAAGTGCTGGCCAATCTGTTTTCCCCTGTGCGCAGCAGCAAGGAAGGGGCGCATCATGGCCTGGGCTTATCCATCGTGCATGACCTGGTCACGCGCCTGCATGGCGTGATCGGCTGCCGCAGCAGCAAGTCCGGCACCTCGTTTGAAATTTTACTGCCCATTCCCTTGCCGGCGAGCGCTGCAGCCGCGCTGCCCGCGCCCGGCAATACCGCCTTGTCTTCGTAACGTCCATGAACTCCTCCGCCATTCCCTTTGACCTGGAAAACAGCCCGCGCATCCTGCTGGTCGACGACGAGCCCCGTTTGCTCGCCTCCCTCCACGAATTGCTGAAAGACCGCGGCTACCAGCTGCACACGGCCACCTGCGGCAGCGAAGCGCTGGCGCAGTTGTCGAAACTGCGCTTCGACCTGATCCTGCTCGACTTGCGCCTGCCCGACATGAGCGGCCATGAAATCATGGACCACATCAACCGGCGCGGCATCGAGGGCGACGTGATCGTCATGAGCGGAGACGTCGGTATCGAGGCGGCCATCGGCGCCCTGAAGCGCGGCGCCTACGATTATCTGCGCAAGCCCTACAGCCGCGAGGAGCTGCTCAAGACGGTGGAGAACGCGCTGCAAAAGCGCAAGCTGGCGCTGGAAAACGAGCGCATCGCGCTGCAGCTGGAAAACTCGGAAAAGATGTACCGCTACCTGGTCGACAGTTCGCCCGACATCATCTATACGCTGAACCACGAAGGCCGCATCACCTTCATCAATGACAGGGTGCACCAGTTGCTGGGCTTTAGTCGCGAAGAGCTGATCGGCAGCCATTATTCCATCCTCGTGCACGATGAAGACCAGGAGCGGGCGCGCTATGCCTTCAATGAGCGCCGCCTCGACGAGCGCGCCTCGCGCAATGTGGAACTGCGCCTGAAGTGCCATAGCGGCACTGGCAGCGACCGCACCTTCAACAACACCTTGATGACGATTCCGCTCAATTCGATCGGCATGCACAGCCACGATCAGGAAGCGAAAAAGCAGGAATACTTCGGCACCTACGGCGTGGCGCGCGACATCACCGACCGCAAGCGCGCCGAGGAAGTCATTTCCTACCAGGCTTACCACGACATCCTGACGGACCTGCCGAACCGCATGCTGTTCAAGGACCGCCTGGGGCTGGCCGTGATCCAGGCGCGGCGCAAGCTGACGGAACTGGCCGTGATGTTCATCGACCTCGATCGTTTCAAGCTGGTCAACGATACCCTGGGCCACGTGAAGGGCGACGAATTGCTGCAGCAGGTGGCGCTGCGCCTGAAGGATTGTCTGCGCCGCGGCGATACCCTGGCGCGCCAGGGCGGCGATGAATTTACCATCGTGCTGCCGGAACTGCGCGACCGCCAGGATGCGCGCCTGATCGCCGACAAATTCCTCGAATGCCTGCACCAGCCGTTCGACCTCGATGGTAACCAGGTGCATATCTCGGCATCGATCGGCATCGCCATCTATCCGGGCGACGGCGAAACCATCGACGAGCTGCTGCGCCATGCGGACATCGCCATGTACCAGGTCAAGGCGCTGGGCAAGAACGGCCACAGTTTTTATCACGAGTCCATGCTCGATGTGTCGCATCAGAAGATCGCGCTCGAGCAAAGCTTGCGCAAGGCGCTGGAGCTGAACCAGCTGGAGATGTATTACCAGCCGCAGGTGGACGTGATGACGGGCCGCATCGTCGGCGCCGAAGGCCTGATGCGCTGGAATCACCCGCAGCGGGGCTTGCTGACGGCCGGCGAATTCTTGCCGTTTGCCGAGGAAAACGGCTTGATGCTGCCGATCTCGGACTGGATGCTGGGCGCGCTGTGCCGCGACCTGCTGCAATGGGATGCGGCTGGCGGCGAAGCTGTGCGCCTGTCGCTCAATTTGTCGCCGCAATATCTGGACCGGGGCGACTTTTTCGAGAAGATGCGCGGCGCGCTGACGCGCTACGGCATCGCGCCGGAAAAGATCGAAGTGGAGATCACGGAAAACATCTGCATCCGCAATCCGCAGTATGCGATCGAGCAGTTGAACACGCTGTGTCAGCTGGGCGTCTCGGTGGCTATCGACGATTTCGGCACCGGCTATTCCTCGCTGTCGTACCTGCACCGCTTTCCCATCCACACCATCAAGATCGA
Source organism: Janthinobacterium aestuarii (assembly GCF_051380835.1). Taxonomy (NCBI): domain Bacteria; kingdom Pseudomonadati; phylum Pseudomonadota; class Betaproteobacteria; order Burkholderiales; family Oxalobacteraceae; genus Janthinobacterium; species Janthinobacterium aestuarii. The sequence goes on along the minus strand of NZ_JBNYXU010000011.1, from coordinate 94,818 downwards.
CCAGTCGTTTGTGAAGGAAATCCACGACGAGCACGGACACTATCCCGTCATCCTGGCCATCATCTCGATCGCGCGCGGCCTGGGCCTGCATCTGATCGCCGAAGGCGTGGAGACGGAAGGGCAGGCGCGCTACCTGCAGGACAAGGGCTGCACCACGATGCAGGGCTATCTGTACCACCGGCCCATTTCGCTGGGCAGTTTCATCGGCGTGCTGCAGGAGCAGAACCGCCTGATCGCCGAAGCCGCGCCCGCGCCGTCCCGGACGCTGACCATCGAGGCTTGACCGTGTCGCTTGCCGATCCCCGCAACACGGCCGCTCATTGCACGGCTGCTCATTACACTGCTGATTACCTGCGCCTGAAAGGACTGGCCGAGAAGGGCAATGCGAACGCCCAGCACAGCCTGGGCTTCATGTATTTCAATGGCCAGGGCATCGAGCAAAGCTATGCGCAGGCGCTGCACTGGTATGGCCTGGCTGCCGCGCAGGGAATCGAGCACGCGCAATACAACCTGGGCGTGATGTGCCAGAAGGGCCAAGGCGTGCCGCAGGATTTTGCGCAGGCGGCGCACTGGTACCAGCAGGCGGCCGAGCAGGGCTACGCGGCGGCGCAGTACAACCTGGGCTGGCTGTATGCCAAGGGCCAGGGACTCGCGCAAGACAGCGGGCAAGCCATGCTGTGGTTCAGCCGCGCGGCCGAGCAGGGCGACGCGGGCGCGCAAAACAACCTGGGCATGATGTATGACAATGGCAAGGGCGTGCCGCAGGACTTCGTGCAAGCGATCGCCTGGTACCGCAAGGCGGCCGAACAGGGCTATGCGCGCGCGCAGTTCAACCTGGGCCTGCGCTACGACAATGGACAGGGCGTGCGCCAGGACCGCCAGCAGGCGACGGCCTGGATGCGCAAGGCGGCCGAGCAAGGCTATGCGCCGGCCCAGTTCAACCTGGCGCTGCGCTATGAAAATGGCGACGTGCTGCCGCAGGACAGCCGGCAGGCGATCGCCTGGTACCGGCGCGCGGCCGAGCAGGACCACGCCAGTTCGCAGTTCAACCTGGGCCTGATCTACGACAATGGACAGGGCGTACCCTGCGATAAACAGACGGCGCTGGAATGGTATGTCAAGGCGGCGGGACTGGGCCATGCGGCGGCCCAGCACAACCTGGGCCTGCACCATGAACATGGCGCCCACGATTACGCGCAGGCGCAAGCGTTCTACCGCCAGGCCGCCGAGCAGGGCTTCCCCGCCGCCCAGTATCAGCTGGGGCTGTTGCATGAGCATGGTCAGGGCATGCCCGCCGATGCGCAGGAAGCCATCTTCTGGTACCGCAAGGCGGCCGACCAGGGACATGTGCGGGCGCAGTTCGACCTGGGCCTGCGTTACGAACATGGCCAGGGCGTGCCGCAGGATCTGTCGCTGGCGCTGGAGTGGTACCGCCGCGCGGCCGAGCAGGATTACGCGCCCGCGCAATACATGCAGGGCGTCTTGCACGACCGCGACGATGGCCCGGCGCCCGACAGCCAGCAGGCCTGCGCCTGTTACTGCCGCGCCGCCGCCCAGGGCCACAGCCTGGCCCAGTTTGCGCTGGGCCTGCGCCATGACAATGGCCAGGACGTGCCGCAGGATTATGCCGCCGCCTGGGACTGGTATGCGCTGGCCGCGCGCCAGGGCCATGCGCGGGCGCAGATGAATCTGGGCTTGATGGCGGCCAGCGGCCAAGGCAGCCCGCTCGATTTGCAGCAGGCGTATATCTGGCTGTCGATGGCCGTGGCGGCCGGCGTGGCGGGCGCGGAAAAATCCTTGCGCCAGACGGCGGCGCGCATGCGCGAGACGGATCTGAACCAGGTGCGCCAGCGTCTGGCGGCGCTGGCCGACTGATTGAGGGGCACTTTCAACTGCATCGCGGCGACAGTGTCTGCCGTGCCGCGCTGCCCGCGCCGGCATGCACGGGTGTTCCTGTTGCGCATAAAAAATGCGGGCATCGCTGCGATTTTGCTATGCTGAGGCTTCAAGAACCATTGGCTTTCAAACAAAGGATGAATATGCGCCTGACCTCTTTCCCCATCCGCCCCGCCGCCATGTTGTGTGCGCTGGCGCTGTGCTCGTCCACGGCAGGCGCCGCCAGTCCGCTGGCCGCTCTCAGCAATCAGGACGCCAGCAATGGCTTGAAAGCGGCGCTGGAAGCCGGCTCCGCTGCCGCCGTATCGAAACTGGGTGTCGAGAATGGCTTCCTGAACAACGACAAGGTCAAAATCAAGCTGCCCGGCATCCTCGAGCAGGCCAAGCCCCTGTTGAAAATGACGGGCCGGGGCCAGCAGCTGGACGACCTGGTGGTGTCGATGAACCGTGCCGCCGAGTCGGCCGTGCCCATGGCCAAGCCCTTGCTGCTCGATGCGGTCAAGTCGATGAGCGTGACGGACGCGAAAAACATCCTGTCCGGTGGCGACACGTCGGTGACGGATTTCTTTCGCCAGAAGACCTCGGCCCCGCTGGCCGTCAAATTCCTGCCCATCGTGAAATCCGTCACCGACCGTTCCGGCCTGGCCAGCAAATACAACAGCACTATGAGCCAGATCGGCAAGACTGGCCTGGTGCCGCAGCAGCAATCGACGGTGGAAGGCTACGTCACGGATCGCGCCCTCGACGGCCTGTACCTGATGATCGGCGAAGAAGAAAAAGCCATCCGCAGCAACCCGCTCGAATATGGCAGCAAGATCATCGGCAAGGTCTTCGGCAGCCTGAAGTAAGCACCACCACCGCGAAGATTTGCTTGCCGCATTCCATTCGGCGTAAAATGCAGGCTTCGCGGGTGTAGCTCAATGGTAGAGCAGAAGCTTCCCAAGCCCCTCCACCTCGTCAAGAGTCACTGTTCATGCGGCTCTGAAGCGCATGAATATGCGATCACACCAAAACTCCACCGTAATCAACAAGTTACTTGCCATCACATTTTCGACCCCACGTTTAGTCGAAAAAGCTGCTGATACGCTGTGATGGCAGACCGAAAAATTTGACTGTGGGCCGTGCTGTCGCTCAGTGCGAACGGGGATTCCTGCCGAACCCACACTTGCAGGGAAAATTCTGGCCGCCCCGAGGCCTCAGTCTTAGAAATTCTTGCGTCAACGGCTGGATTCGTCATGAGTGTATGTGAGACTCATGACCGCATCTTCGGTTCCTCCCAGAGGTACAACGAGCGTTTAAAGTGTGCTTCTCTGTGTCACTGAAACGACTACGCCATTCTGGAACGTCACTTGCGTGTAAGGGCAGTTGGGAACTGGTGATGTGTCGCACGCATAAACTAGCGTCCTACTGATCCGCTTGCCTGATGCATCTACAGCGCCTTCCACCTTCGCCACGCTGACAAAGTACGCAGCGTTGACTGCACATTCTGACATGCCCGGAATAACAGTGTGAGCATCGATATTTGCCCAATCTTTAGCGGTGAAAACTCCGCGCTTCATCAATTCCCCTCGGGCCTCGCCTGAACGGTTGGCACGGTACCCATATACAGAACAAAGATTCTCGTTTGAGGCGGTGGAAAAGTCCGCGCTGTTGACGTTGAACGTAGTGGGTTGTGTAGGGGGCGAGGAACAGGCAGCCAACGCGACGGCGATAGCTGCAACAAGATAGGTTTTCATATGCATATTTAGGAGAACGAGGGATTTCGTACCCCTACTAACGACAAAATTACTTTATTCTTTAGCAATTACTTCAAGTGTAGGGAACAGCTGCCGCTGAGCTGTGTGCTGGCTGCTCAAAATTTCTGTTTTTGAGACGATCCGGCATCTGATGTTAATAGCGATTCTGTCCCTTAAGCATGTTCATCAAAGCGCAGGGTCGCTCGAGTATGGCGGGGTGTGGGGGCGGCTAGGCTAAGTTGATAGTTATTGGATTTATTCGGCGATCCGCAACGTTCTGGAACTGCCAGCCATGGTTTTTTTCATGCAATCATGTCATCTATCAATTCTGCATGGAGAACTTCATGGGGAAGAAGCGCTGCGTTGCATGTGGCGCGCTTTTTCAGGCGCGTCCTCAGGTTCCAAATCAATCGTATTGTTCAGCATCTACATGCCAACGCGAGCGTAAGCGCGAATGGCAGCGCCGTAAGCTGCATACCGATCCAGATCATCGTGAAAATAAGGCAAGGGCGCAGCAGGCATGGCGTGAAAGAAACCCGGACTATTGGCAGGAATATCGTGATTCTCACCCGGACTATACAGCTCGTAATCGGACAATGCAGCATGCACGAAATGCCGTCAGCAAGTCACGGATGATTGCAAAGATGAACGTGTCAACCTTGAAAAATCCACTGCAATCAGGGTTGTATCAAATGAAATTGCTTCAGCCGGGAGCGATTGTAAAGAAGGACGTGTGGACTGTCGAAATCACAGAGCATGTGTGCTCAGACAACGTGAATCCACAAAATTGTAAAGATAGGACGTGAGCAGTACGTATAGCAGCAATGTTACCGTACTGTAAAGACTCAGGCTAGTTGTAGCTTAGTGCTCTGCGTCCGATGGCGCCATCTTGTTCATCTTTACGCGAATTGATCGCGTGGGTGAAGCGATGCGGAATTCATTGAAGAATCCATTGCTACTTAGGGCCGGTGGAAAATCATGCATGACGGAGAGCGACTCGATTTTGCCGAGGGTAAGACCATGTCGCTAAGGGCGGTGCAATACGTTCGCATGTCTACTGAGCACCAGCAATACTCCACTGAAAATCAGGCTGAAAAAATTAGGGAGTATGCCAAGCGACGGAACATCGAAATTGTGCATACATACACGGATGCCGGAAAAAGTGGTCTGAGCATCGAAGGGCGTGCATCACTTCAGCGTCTCATCCATGACGTTGAAAGCGGAACCCCAGATTTTCAAATAATTCTAGTGTATGACGTCAGTCGTTGGGGGCGATTTCAGGATGCAGACGAAAGTGCCTACTACGAGTATCGTTGCCGTCGCGCCGGAATTCAGGTCGTTTATTGCGCAGAACAGTTTGAGAATGACGGCTCACCAGTTTCGACAATTGTGAAGGGCGTGAAGCGTGCCATGGCCGGTGAGTACAGTCGTGAGCTATCTGCAAAGGTCTTCGCCGGGCAGTGTCGCTTGATTGAACTTGGCTTTCGACAGGGTGGCCCTGCTGGGTATGGTTTGCGTCGTGTTCTCGTCGATCAAACCGGTGCATTCAAATCGCAGCTGACTCGAGGTGAACACAAATGCTTGCAAACTGATCGAGTCATTCTTGTTCCTGGTCCTGACGATGAGGTTCGTACGGTTCAGCTGATGTATCAGTTGTTCATTGATGAAGGGCTGATGGAGTCCGAGATCGCTGCACGTTTGAATAGCATGTCGATTCGAACCGATCTGGATCGCGCGTGGACACGCGCCACAGTGCATGAGGTATTGACGAACGAGAAGTACATCGGCAACAACGTGTACAACAGGATGTCCTTCAAACTGAAGAAGTTGAGGGTGGAAAATAGCCCTGACATGTGGATCAAAAAAGTTGGTGCCTTCGAACCAATTGTAGCGTCAGATATTTTCTACACAGCACAGGGCATCGCTCGCGCACGTGCTTATAGGTACACGAATAGCGAATTAATCGAGCGCCTGAGATCCTTGTACCTGCAGCGTGGACTGCTGTCTGGTTTGATCATTGATGAGGCAGAGGGCATGCCGTCTTCATCGATCTACACCCATCGTTTTGGGAGCCTGCTTAGAGCCTATGAAATTGTCGGATTCACCCCAGATCGTGACTACAGGTACTTGGAAACGAACAAGTTTCTAAGACGTTTGCACCCTGAAGTTATAAGTAGCACGGAGAAAAAAATCGTCAGCCTTGGCGGCGAAGTGCTTCGTGATCCAGCTACGGACCTTCTGAGGATCAATGATGAATTTAGCATTTCATTGGTACTTGCACGTTGTCAGGCTCCAGCCGAAGGAAGGCTCCACTGGAAGGTCCGATTTGATACTGGTCTGGCACCTGACATAACGGTTGCCGTGCGCCTTGATTCCACTAACCAAGCAGCCCTCGATTACTACTTGTTGCCGCGTTTAGATTTCGGGCAAACGCGCATTAGTCTTGGGGAGCGGAATCCGGCAGAATTTGAAAGCTATCGATTTGACAGCCTTGACTATCTCTATGGCATGGCTGAGCGTACGCGAATAAGGAGGGCTGCATGAGTGCAAAATTAGACCCGGGTGAGCTGATGATGATCCCCATCGACAAGATCGATGTACTTAATCCACGGGAGCGAAACAAAGCCGCATTTGAAGAAATCGTTGGCAACATTCAGGCCATTGGTCTAAAAAAACCAATCACGGTTGCGCGACGTGCGGGCGAGAGTGGCAGCGAGCGCTATCTACTGATTTGTGGTGAGGGCCGCATGAAGGCATTCTGTTCGCTCGGTGAAAAAACCATTCCGGCGCTTGTCGTAGATGTCAGCGACGAGGATGCTTTTATTATGAGTTTGGTCGAAAATATTGCACGCCGCAAGTATCGAGCGCTTGAACTACTGGCCGGCATTGAGCAGCTTCGGGATCGCGGCTACGACAAGAAAGCCATTGCCAAAAAAATTGGGCTCACCGTTGAATACGTCCAGGGGATTTTAATATTGCTAAACAGCGGTGAGGAGCGATTGCTTGTCGCAGTAGAGAAAGGAAAGATTCCATTGAATGCAGCGTTGACAATCGTTGGTGCAGGTGACGATGACAAAGCGGTGCAGGCCGCGCTTCAAGATGCATATGAATCTGGCAAGCTCCGTGGAAAGCAGTTGCTTCAAGCTCGTCGCGTCATCGAGCGTCGGCTAAGTTTGGGACGGTCCGTGGCACGGGGTACTCCCCGAAAAATTCAGGATGTCACAAGTTCTAGTCTAGTCAGGACTTATCAAAAAGAGGTTGAGCGACAGAAACAAATGGTAAGGAAGGCTGAGATCGCTCAGCAGCGACTCTTGCTTGTCGTTGGGGCCTTGCGACAACTTCTAGCGGATGAGAATTTTACGACTTTGTTGCGTGCGGAAGGACTGGACTCATTGCCCAAGTACCTAGCCGAGCGCGTCTGGCCAGTGGGGCGTGCAGCATGAGTAAAATATCTATAGGATTTGATCTTGTTCCGCTGAAGGTGCCGATTGAAAGAATCTTGCCGTCACGAAAACCGCCGGTCGGCGTCGTAACTTCGCGCAAATACTCACAGATTCGATCGTCAATCAATGAGATCGGCCTAATTGAGCCATTGTCCGTGGCAGCGTCGTCGCCAAAGACAGATCAACATGTCCTGCTTGATGGCCATATTCGTTTGTTGATCCTTGCTGAATTAGGCTACACAGAAGTTCCCTGCTTGGTTGCTTCGGATGATGAGAGCTATACCTACAACAACCGTCTCAACCGCGTAACATCAATTCAGGCGTCTCACATGCTACGGCGGGCCATTGAAAATGGCGTTACTCCTGAGAGATTAGCTAGAGCATTTGATGTAGACCCGCGTACGATAACGACGAAAGCTACATTGCTAGATGGGATCTGTGCGGAGGCCGCCGATTTGCTGAAAGACCACCAATTCGCTACAGACTTAGCTCGTGTTTTGCGCAAGATGAAGCCAACTCGACAGGTAGAGTGCGTAGAGCTGATGATTTCCGCCAACACCGTTACGATAGCCTACGCTAAAGCCATGTTGCTCGCGACGCCACCGGAGATGTTAGTGAAGGGGAAAAAAACGGCAAAACTTACGGGGATAACTCAAGAGCAAATGGGGCGGATGGAGCGCGAGATGAGCAACCTGCAGGGACAGTACAAAGCTGTCGAGCAGACCTATGGTGAGGACATTTTAAACTTAGTGATTGCTAAAAGCTATCTTGCAAAGCTGCTGGCAAATAAAGCTGTTGCTCGCTTCCTTAAGCAGAGGCAATCTGAAATGCTTGCCGAATTCGAGATGATCATAAAGACGGTATCACTCGATGCATAAATTACCCTAACTCCGTTGTCCCTTAGCCGTTTCTCATGGATGGTTCCCGTATCGTAAATAACGTGGAATCGGCATGGATCTCTACCATCAAAACTACATCAAGCTGTTACAACTTCTCCCAGCTCTGCAGGATATGACCGGGCCTGCAAAGCTCACAGCAGTGGGCCATACCGATGTGCATGTAGACGTGATCGAGCGCCACAAGCATCGTCTGGTACTTCGCATGAGCCACTACTTCCAGCGACTGCATGGCGCAGCGATACCGGACCCTGATATGACCATAGAGGTGTTTCCGCTGGCAGAGACCGTTGGCGCGCTGACGTACATTGATTGCTTCGGCTCCCGCAAAGTGTTTTGCGCAGAATTGATGGCCTTTAGCCCAATGGCAAAAGCAGAGCTGAACAATTTCCTTGATCAGTGGCTGACGAAGATGATTGCTGAAGGGCGAAGCCCGTCGAAGGCTAAGCTTGCACAATGATGGAGCATCGCTCGCTGCGCGAGCGATGTTCGTAGGTAGTCGGAAATGAGCAATATGTAGCAACCTCGTTCGTTGGATGCTTGAATTACAATAGGTTTAGCGCTTTCGCCGTAATCAACAAGGAAAGAAACATGAATGCCACAGAGCCGCAGGTCGTAATTTTCCTGCGCCAAGTTCGCAACCGCTCCCATGAGCATCGACAGGCTATGAATTTGCTTACAAGCGCTCGACTGGCGGGCCAGATGACCGCGATTCTCCGGCAGGAATTGGACTCGATGGTACGTGTCATTTATCTACTCACCCAGACGGTTGAGCGTCGCACGCTACTGATCAATACGTCAGTCCAGGGGAAAAAATGGCCTAAGGTCACTGATAAAGAAATGGTGGATATTGCTCAAAAATTGCAAGGCTGGACCCAGTCCGTCTATAAATTCGGCTGCGCTTTCATCCACTTATCTGGGCTGCACGACTACAAACACCGCGATCCGCTACACCTTCTTTCACCAGAGGAGCGATCTGCCATTCTTCAACATTGCCGCCACTATCATGGTGGGCCGATGCAAGATGATGCTACCTTTGACGACCTCATCTCATTTTTTCCTCGCGTTTTTGAGAAGATTTCCAGCAACCTTGGTTGTTATCTTGAGGCACTCGAGCGCGGTGAGGCACTTGACGATCATGAGACCTAAACCAACGTGAGCTTGTTGATCAATTGCAGTTATCGCTAGTACTACTGACGGAATGCCGGGCACCTCCGTAAGATGGCGGCCCACCAGCAATTAGCGTTGGTGGGAGAGGGGTGTCAGCTGCAATACTCCCTGTCGACAAAGCCGCTGTATGCAGGCTGGCGTCCCGTCCAACATCCCTCTAACCTAACTTCGCCTTGATCAGTTGGTAGTACGTGCTGGCACCCGCTGCGCTCAACTTCGCTTCGGCCACGAACTGTTCAACGATCTGCTTGCGAGTCATATCTTTTTGCTTAGACATGCGCGCGTAGATTGCGGAAGCAATTTCCATCTTCGTCGGCACCTTCGGTTTCTTTTCGGCCTTCGCCGAAGTTGACGCGCCTGTATCGGGTTTTCCTTCGCTCCCCGTCGTATCCGCAGTCGGCGTCGATGAAATCGGCGTAGCGGCGTTTTTAATCGGTCCAGTCACGCTGGGCGACGCACTAGCCATTGTTGTTTGCACCGTAGTGGCAGCGTTCGATGGCATTGCCGGTTGCTGGCTGTTCGTTGTCTTCGGCAGCTCGGTTGAAGTAATCTTTGCATTCATGATGTAGGTTCTCACATGTTTAAGGAGCCTTTACCATCAACAATTTTCACCGGCTAGGCAACGACCAGCTTCCAGGCCAAAACCTGTTCACCTCGTCACGATCCACTGATGTCAACATCCGCTGTGACAGCAATTTTCGGTGGGCAGCCACCTCATTTCCCATCACACCCGCTGGGTTATCCGCTTAAGACCCGCATGAATACAGGGCTGCGAGAGCTACGTCAGAAGCTTTGCTGGCTCTTAACGTATGGGAGTATCCTGATCCGCGACAACCTGCCTACACGTAGACGCGCATAAAGCTGGCTTACAGCGGATGGGCTATTCGTCACGCCATATTGGCGACTTGTTGTGGAGGTTGGGGGCGTGGCCGCCGCAACGATGTTAACGATTATTCGTGGTGGTGGGTAAATATCATCTAATCAATCATTGCCGATTTTTCACTAGTTTTTAAAAATAGGATAAATCGTTTATATCATTTATGATTTTTTGATTGATGTTCGATCTGGATTGTGGCTGCTGGGTATGACTCGCCATCAAGGGGGCTTGACATCATGGGGAGATATGTAGATAATTCCTACCGTACGACAAGGGAAGAATGTGATGAGGTCGACGGCAAGGTCGGTCATTCGTATGTGTGCATATCTCCATGGTTGGCTGATGCTAATCATGAGGACTGAACAACTACGATCATTTATGCCGGGTAGCGTCTTTGATCACTGAGGCGCGGGACGAAAGTCAGATCTGAAAATACAGATCACCACGGCAGGTATAACCCTGAACGTAAGTGAGCTACATCCGTAGCCCAATTACGTCCAGGTTATACCTTGCTAAAAATCTCTTGTGGATACTTGGTAGGTATAACGGCTTGACAATAAATTTGCTACATCTGTAGCTTTTTATTACTAACAACCGCGTTATACCTGCCAACAATTCTTGCCAATGGTTAGGTTGAGCGCGTCTTTTTTCTTTAACAGGACGCTAACATGACCAATTGCATTAAAAAATCTGCAGTAAATCCCCTCGATACCGTCGGCACTCCAACAGACGTTGTACAACGCTCTGTATCTGCGCCCGTAATTTTCCCGCCATTACGCTTAACCACGGCCGCTGTAGATAGCTTGGCTGTAGTTGTGCCGAGCTTAGCCTTGACCTCCTCCAAAGCCATGTCTGCCAGCAGCCAGCAGGCTCGTTTGTCAGCAATGAGTTCGCGCGTGCGTAAAAAATCCAAAAAAATCATTGAAGATGCATTGTTACGTGTATTTAACTTTCCTTCCGGCATTTTAAGCTTTGACTTTCCTAGCGATGCGACCTCCGGAGAAAGCATCGGAGCATGGCTGACTGAGGGAGATCTTGTCAGTTTTGCCTCCCCAGCTGAGGAATTTTTTATTTCAGTCGATGAGCCCGGCAATATTCCAGTTATCGAATCTACGGTGTTAGCGAAGTTTCGTGTAAATGCAACACGAAAAATTCATAATGTTTTTGCAATTGAAGATCCTATTTTTGCTAAAAAAGTATCCACAGCTGAAGCTGTATTGACACTTATTTTGCAAAATATTGATTTTTCTGTACATCGCGAAGTTGAACCGATGAAAAAAACCTTGACCGTTGATGAGGCTTACGCTGCCTTTAAAACGGCGAGCGTTGAGTTGTCGAATCCAATCACACACCAAGTGATCGCCGATATTATCAAACGCGATGCGGTTTCTTAAATAAGAAAACAGAGCAATTTCCGGAGTAGCAAGGAGGATTCCTCCTTGTTCTAATAATACTATTTCCTCAATGCTGTCTATATGACGGCAGGGGAACTTATCGCCAAAAATATTTATGAATACACCGAAAAGTAATACCGTAGAGCACCACGCTTCCAATGAATTTGATGTTAAAAATGACATGTATGCAGTCGCTGTTAGCTATACCATTACCTATAAATGGCCGGTATTTCCCTTGATCGCAGGTGCTAAAAAACCAGCAACCCGTAACGGATTCAAAGATGCGTCGCTTGACGAGACACAGGTGCGTGATTGGTTTCCATCCGGCAGTGCCTACAACATCGGTATCCCCACCGGTAGCAAATCTGGCATCGTGGTGCTCGATTCGGACGAAAAACCTACAGTGTCTGGAGCCGCTTCGCTCGCGTTGCTGGAAGCGCAACACGGGCCGTTACCTTCGACACTTCGCAGTAACACCGGCGGCGGCGGGGAGCATATTTTCTTTCGTTTTCCCGAAGGAGCTAATGTTCGCAATCGCACTGCGGTACTTCCCGGCCTCGATGTTCGTGGTGAAGGTGGTTATATTGTAGCGCCTGGGTCCCGGGTGAATGGAGGGATGTATATTTGGCAAGATGAAACAATGCCAATTGCTGAGTTGCCAGACTGGCTGTACACATTGATAACTGAGAATAAAGTCAGTGAGAAAACCACTACTGCAACGCCGGGTATTATCAAATCTGGAAGCCGCAACGACTCACTCCTTCGTTTCGCTGCGGCACAAATGCACTCTGGCCATCCTCGCGAGAAAGTAACGGATGTAACGCTTAATGCCAATCTGTTGATGTGTGAAACGCCCTTGCCTGAGGACGAGGTTTTGCAAATTGTCGAGAACGTGTATCGGCTCTATCAGTCTACGCCGGCACGGGATCTCACAGATATCGGTAATGGTAAAAAGATGGCCGAACTCCATGGTGCGCGTTTGCGTTACCTCCTGGAGACGAAAGATAGCTGGCTGCAGTGGACCGGTGTGTTCTGGAACCGGGTGTCTCAAACAGTCATCAAAGGCTTGTCGAAAGATGTTCCTGCATCGTTTTTGCAAGAAGCCACCTTGTTGCCCCTGGGGCCTGAAAAGTCATTCCTCAAGCGGCATGCCGCCAAATCCTCGTCGAACGGCAAGCTGGACGCTGCTATTGAACTGTTCAAGTCTGAGCCGGGGATCGGGATCTCCATTTCTGACCTCGATAATCAAGACTACTTGTTCGCGGTGCAGAACGGCATTGTCGATTTGAAGACAGGCAATTTCTTGCCCCCAGACCCAGCCCTGCTCATCACTCAGGTGGCTGGTACAGTCTTCGATAAAAATGCTAATTGTCCGCGTTGGGAAAAATTCCTTGATCAAGTAATGGGGGGAGATCCTTCGCTCTCGATCTACTTGCAGCGCGCTATTGGCTATGCAATGACTGGCTCTATCAAAGAACAATGTTTGTTTTTTGCCTACGGCTTTGGCGCTAATGGCAAGTCGACATTTCTGAACGTCGTCCGCGCCTTGTTCGGTGACTTGGGCATGCAATCTTCTTCCGAAACATTGATGGAAACCAAGCGTTCAAGTAGCGGTACCTCCCCCGATATTGCACGGCTGCGCGGAAAACGCTTTGTTTCGATGAGCGAGACTGACGATGGGCGTCACCTTAACGAAGGCATGCTGAAGTCCCTCACCGGTGGGGATCCTATCATTGCACGCGATCTGTATGAAAGCATCTTCGAGTTCAACCCTACGCACAAGTTTTTTCTTGCATCGAACCATAAGCCAACGATCAAGGGTACGGATCATGGCGTATGGCGCCGTATCCGTCTGATCCCGTTCAACGTCACTATCAGCCCAGAACAACGCAATCCGAATCTGGAAGCTGAGTTGCGTGAAGAGTTGCCAGGTATTTTGAACTGGGCCATTAAGGGCTGCTTGGCGTGGCAACAGGACGGCATGACGACACCTAAGGCCATCGAACAGGCCACTAAGGAGTATCGCGACGACATGGATATCGTTGGTTCGTGGATCAGTGAATTCTGCGAAGTTGGTGTCTTTGAGGAGATGAAATTTGACGCTGCATATAAGTCATTTGATCCTTGGTGCAAGGAAAATTACAACTTTTCTTTCTCCAAGAAGCGTCTGGGACAAATGTTGACCGAACGTGGCTTCGAGGCAATTAATCGTGGAGGGCGCATCTATAAAGGTATTTCTATCTCTAAAAAGCTGAACGATGCATTCCGGTCCGATCTGGGTGATGAAGGGCAGACTACTTGGTGACGGAGAGAGGTGCTGAAAATTATAGCATGCTGTGGCTGTTGAACTAGGCACCTTCCTTCAATTGGTTCTGTTGCACCTTCCACCACATATGGCGGAAGGTGCTTGTCATTCAAGCAAAAAATTGAGATCACGATGGCCCTTCACAAACGGCAAAATAGTAGTAACTGGTACTACGCGTTCCAGGTTAAAAACAAAAAATATGTAGGCAGCACCGGCACGGCAAATAAAACCAAGGCCTTGCAGGTGGAGCGTGAAATGCGCAATAAAATCCATAGCGAAACCTACCTCGGCGAATCAGAGGAAATCTCGCTGCGTGATGCAGTGTTGAAATATCTGGAACCACGCAAGCAGTATTCGTACTATCGCGGCATGGAATCGATCTCGCGCAAGATGTTCGGAAGCAAGCGCGATCCGAAAACCAAGAAAGAAAATCCCTGCTACGGCCTGCCAGCGACCCTCTTCTTGCATGAGATCCAGACCAAGCACATCGAGCGCTTGGTGGCCAAGCGGAAGGCCGAGGGTGATAAGCCTGCGACGATCAAGCATGAGATCGGGTTGATCAGTTCCACGCTGCGGGAGATGCAACGGCTGGGCTACAAAACAAATCGTGACGTCGTTTTTCCACAGCTAAAAACGTCGTATCGCCTGCGCTATCTGGATTCCAACGATGAGGCAGCATTGTTGCGTGAACTCGATCCGAACACGGTGAGAAGCGGCGTTAAAACGCTGGAAGCGCGCACACCAGAGATGCAGCGCAACATTCAAGATAACTACGATCTTGTGATCATGCTTCTTGATACCGGCTGCCGATACTCCGAAGCTGCGAACCTGCCGTGGACGGCTGTTAATTTAGAGGCCGGAACGTTGAATATCTACCGTAGCAAGGTCAATAATGAAGACGTGCTGTACATGACAGACCGGCTGCGCGAAGTGGTGCTGCGTCGTCATGCAGATCGCCGGTTAGATGCACGCTACCTCTTTGAAAACAAGTTAGGCACAGCACGCGGCTATGCTGCGCAGGCGATCAAGAAGGCAATGGACCGCGCAGGAATGAACGATCCTGATGTAGTGAAGGAGAAGGGCGGGAAGGTCACGATGCATACACTGCGGCACTCCTACGCCAGCAAGCTGGTCAAAAACGGCGTCAGTCTGTTTGAGGTCTCAGTCCTGCTTGGTCACAGCGATCCGAAAATGACACAACGCTATGCCCACCTTGCGCCGAACGACGCCAGCAGGAAGGCCGTGGGCATCATCAATGCGCTGCAAGGCTAGATGACGCTGCGCGGGCGGAATCATCAATTTCTGCCGCGTTGCCTTTTCGCATATGCACCGCATATTTGCAGGCGTACACGCCGAAAACACGACCGTCGATTTTTCACAATTTATCAGCGAATCTGCAGGCAGTGACTGCACGGGGGTAAAACGTTCGTTGCCCCGTGACGATGCCTTGCCCGTCAGTTTTTTCCCTGATAAATACCTCACCAACTTACGCAGGAGCGGCCTATGCCACAATTTTTACAGAACATCGACCAGATCGGTCGTGCCAAGCAACGTGATGTGCTTGGCTTAGAATTTTCCGGATTTCAAGGTCACTACGCAGCAAACCCCATGCGTGAAAAGATCCTTGCATGGCTTGAGCACAAAGGCATCGCATACATGGAATGCGGAGGTTACACCAGTGAGATGCGGATGGAGTCGTATCGAGGGCAGCTATACATCGACTTGCCATACGAGGTTGCGAACCCGGCTTACCTTGAACTAGAGGCGTACCTGGAAGATGCGGATGGCACGATGCGTTGGGAAGGGGTGAGGTTCACACTTTACACACTGGGCTATTGCATGAAAAATGCTCATCATGATGAGCCTGGCTTTTGGGAACGTTGGGCAGAAGGGTTTTAATGCAGTATGACGTTATCATTTCTTGGTAATGACAACGTCTCTGCCGGTCATACATAGTGCTACCTATTTTTGTAGAGGAGCTAACTAAAATTTATGGAACCGGCAGCTTGTTGCGATAAATTAAGGCGATAACTGCGGAGGTAATAAAACCTAGCCATCCTACAAGATCGGACAGATCCCTAAAAACAACTCCAACGAAGATCAAGAATGGAATGTATAGCATGAATGTTTGGAAAACCCACTGAACCATAAAATTCATAATTGGCTTCATTTCCGATATGTCTGCACCATGATCGGAATAATATTCGCTAAGATCTGATCGGCAATTTGGGCATATTTCAGCGATCATTGAAATTTCGCTGCGGCAGTGCGGACACTTCATAGTATTTATTCCTTAAACTATTAATACGAAAATTTTAAGAAAAGGTACTATCGAGCTATAACGGGTTTTCGGTCTTTCGTGACGACCACGTTTGAGCAATCGAGTACTTGTATACGTGCGCCAGCATGCAAAGGTCCTGCTGTCCAGTTTTCGTATAGATCACCATCGCAGCGATACTTGAACTTGGTCCCGGTAAATCGCAGGTCAGGCAGTGGGCCGCAGCGGTCACAGGGAACCTCCACGTATTGAGGATTGACTTCGATCACTTCTACGAACCGAAGACGCGGCTGCTGGGCCGCGCTGGTGGACATCGTCAGTGACAACGCGAGTAACGCAAATCTGACGCGCATGTGCAGGTATCCTTTTTGGTCAAGATGGCAGGTCCTCACCTGTCTGCACAATGCTCGTCGTGACGAGCTGGCAAACAATGCGGTGATGAGTAGGATTTACTTTCCGCCTAGCGCTGCATTGCAGTTCGGGCACTCGTATGTCTTCACTGAGCCAGTCGTGAAGATGGCGACGCCTAGGCCGACGATTGCGTGGAGCCACAATGGCAGAATTGATGAACCCTTCATCGACAGAACGATGTCGATAAATACTAAGATGGCGAGAGCAATAACGAGGTAGGTCAGCGACTTCTTTGACGAGACACGATTTGTTTTCTGCGCCACGCCCATCATGCCTACATAGCCGCATTCCAAGCACGTCAATTGCTCATGCTCACTGTACTTGGCTAAGTTCGCCCGGACATGCTCCGGCAGCACTGTCATTCCCTGATTATTCTGATTCATGTGGTCTCACTTCCGCCGTGAAGATAGGCATTGAATTGCTGGAATTGGACGGCAGCGATGCCGATGAGATCATTTTATAGTAACTATACGTTATTGCACAACGTCAATATTTCTACATAGTTACTATGGTAGTCGGTAGCGTGCTATCACATGCAAAACACCAACGAAAACCTTCGCTTAGAGTTCAGCGAACGGCTGCAAAAAGAGTTCACACGTGCTGGCTTACCTATCTCCAGCCCTACAGAAATTGCCAGGCAATTTAGTGAGCTTTATCCCGAGAACAAGATTGCCGCGCAAACGGTGCGCAAGTGGCTGCTGGCCGATGCGATACCTACACAGGCGAAGTTGATGAGTCTTGCCGAATGGCTTGAGGTGTCAGCTGAGTGGCTGCGTTTTGGCACAGGCAAGCGCCGAGCTGCGAAGGCCAGCGGCAAACCTGCGGAAAGTGAAGTGGGCGTTGTGGTGGTCGGCAAAAATCAAGCGGCCATCGTGCCTGTGGTCGAGCTTCTTGCGAAACTGTCGCCGAAGAACATCCGCATGGTAGAGAGCATTGTTCGTTGCGTTCTTGCCAGCCAAGAAAATGGCTCGTAGTTGGCGATGATGGAGCTGGCCTTTACATGTCGTCGCACAATTAGCAACGGGTTGCGTTGAGGTTCTCGGCGTTCGCATTGACGGTATCAGCACCATCAATGACCGAAAGCCCAGCATGACCAACAAAAAGCCCATCATTCGCAAAACTGCTTCAGCGCATCAATCCACGAAACTGGACGTGGCCACGCTCCGCAATATGGCTCATCAGCCTGAACCCTCAGGCGTACATAGTGATGCTTCCCTTCAAGCGATCATCGAACTGCTCACGAAGCTATCCCCCTCCAACGTGGATCTGGTCACAAACATAATTCGCGCCATTGTTGATCAACAGAGGCCTGAAAACTAAGGTCTTATAGGTGAATTTACGAGGCTAGCAGTGCTAGCCCAATATGCCTTGTTTAATTGAGCATAGGGGAATTCTGCCGCAGCCTTAGCCGCGGCAGCGAGTGGCCCTAGGTGAGATTACGGCGAAATGTTATGTTCGGCAGCGGCGATCATATTTTTGATATACACCGGAATTTCTGGCACGCACTCTAGCAAAAGACCTTCCAGTGCGGAGTAGAGTTGATCGGTGGTCACCTCTTGCGTGACATCGTCAGTGCACAACTCCGAGCGATACAACTCTTCATACATATCCCCGAGAGATTTTGTTGTGTTGTAGATAATATTTGCGATATCTGATAGTGTTTCCTCAAAGCATTCAGCAGACCGGGCTACGCCAAATTTGCTGCCGGAAGAAACATCCTCTGCCATGTCAATGACGAGCCACCCCTTCATGTTGCGCAAATAGGTTCCATCGTCAACGATATAGTCGACACACCACTCCGGGAACCATGCCACTTGAATCTCGCTTAAGAAGACCCGAATGCTCATTGTCGAGTTTAAGACCGGATAATAATAGACGCGGCATGTGCCTCCGAGTTTTTTGAATTTTTCCTGGAGGCTATCTTCGAGTGCTGTCTTAATAGCGTAACGCAAAGCCGTACAGATTTTCAGCAAATCATGGTGGTCGTATGTCGCCCCATCGAAATAATTGGCAGCGGGTGCCGCTAAGACCTCCTGTTGAATATTGAGATATTCCTGTGGCCAATGAGTGATTTCGCCAGAGGAATTGGAAGAAACCGATGAAGTTGGTTGCGTCTGCTCTGCGTACATATTTTAGTACCTTCAATGTAAATTTATATGGTGCTCAGTGCATAGGCGTACAGAGGCCGCTCCGTGTTGCCACAGTTGTATAACTGAAGAGCCGTAACTGTACCGCCTAAGACAAGGGCAAATAGTGAAATTATTACGTGGTAAGTCGAATGGACGTGGTCCATATGTCGATCATCACGGATTGCCATCATTGAGGTTGGATCGTGCGAGATTAACTCGGCCTAGCAGGCATTGCGCCGTGCTTCGATGCCCTTGGGAGGGTTTAGAAATTTGCTAGGGATCTACCTCACCATATAGACACAGTGGAAGTTCGATAGGTCTACTATAGCAATTGTGAGTTTACATTTGCAAGGGGGAATTGAATTTTTTTGAAAATTTGTCTGTCAAGGTTTTCTCAAAAAAAACACATGGGGTGTCGTAATTTCACAACGCCTTGCCATGCCTTTGTGTAGTGCACGACTTCTGCCATACGCCTTATCTGATTTGCAGTATGGTATTCGTGAACGTTTCGTTCCACGTCTTAAAAACGACTAGAAACGGTTCTACGGCGTGGAGCGATATAGATATGCATCGATGCGCCGAATCGAATTGAAATCGATTCTAGGTGTCATAAAATCGTTTTTAAACGTGTTCGAAATTCTTCGGATGCATCAAACAGGTTCGCGCAGCACAAGCTGCGCGCTCTCTGAATTACTTGATCAAATACTGATCTTTATCCTTACCTTCCAGCCACCTTGGCGGACGGCCACGACCTGTCCAGGTCTCGCCAGTGGCATCATCGCGATACTTCACTGCGACTGTACTTGGAGCCTTGACCGCCTTCGTTTTGGTCTCCTTGAGGTCGTCAATGCTGAGGCCATATTGCTTCATGATGCTAGCGATTTGTGCTTTCGCACCTGCGAGTTCGTTCTTACGTGCTGCTTCCGCGAGTTCTTGCAGTTCTGCGATCTTGGCAGTGTATTCTTGATACGTGGTCATGTATTTTCCTTGTAGTTGGGTTGCAAATGACACTTTACGCGATTTCGCCAATACTATTCAAATGTAACGAAAAATATCTTAGAGCTGAAGTGAGTATGGATCAATCCCACAGCAAACCACAGCCTAAAATCGATTAGAAACGCTGCTATCGCGAAATCGGTGATATCCATGCATCGCCTGCTGGATTGAAACGAAAATGATTCTATGAATCTTAAAATCAATTTCAAAAATGACTGAAGACTTTCAGCTTCTTTAATTGAGAAAAATCAAGAAATGTCGATGCTTGGTCTAGCCTCCTGGCAGGCAACCCTCCATTCCTCCTTAATTTTTAAGGAGGAATTTTTGTCAATTAATCCGATGCAAATTGCAATGCAAGTCTTTATCGCGGTACGACCAGAACCTGATGCATTTACAAAAATCTGTGAAGAAAAATCCAAATTTTCCGCTTTAGATAATATATCAGCGAAATACCGCTCGCTGAAATCCTTCTTCTTTAATGCGGATCCGGCTAAGTCTCTGAAAATGTCAAATAGCGCTTGAATTCCAACGGTCTTGGTGATATATGATCCTTCCTTCGCATTTTTCCAAAAGATAGTATTCGCTGCTCGGAAAAAGTTCATTGTAGATAAATAAATAACTTTGTCATTCCCGTCTAGATAGAGATCACGCAAAGGAGAAGAATCTTTTAAATTTCTCAAAATTTCTCTGGTTCTTCTACTTTCTGTTAGTTCATCCGCTAATTGATTGCGATCGCGTTTTGCATTACTCGAAAATAACTTCACAATACCCTCAACCACGGTAGCCATAGATATCATCCAATAGCCCTGGGATTTTGCTTCAGCTTTCGATATCGAAAATCCATTTTTTGCTGCAATCAAAATTCTATTTTTAAATGGCGAATCTTCCTCGACATTCAGCTTTCGCGCTAAAGAAACAGCCAATTTATCCGGACTCCACGCCTCTGGCAGTTCATTTTCAATATTGTAGCCAAAATGCTCATAGGTCAAACTTTTTGTTACCGGTTTTTGATTTGAATTTATTGTTGCAAACAAATAGGCTTGAAAGGGTTTTGGAAGATCCATAAAAACAGAGCATAATAATGGCATTCTCAGTTTTTCGGATCGAGAAAAATTAAAAGAGAACAATCTATGTTGGCCGTCTATAATAGGGGCTAACTTTTTCGCCGAAGGAATAACTAAACTGTATTGCAAATTTCCATCTGAATCAGTCAATGTTTCTATACGCCATCTTAGGTCGTCGTCTTCTTCAAGTGCCCCATCAATTTCAGCATAATTAGCCGCCAGAATAATGGAATTCGGAAAGGCTGCTTCTTCTGAATCTACGTAGTTTGCAATTTGTTTTAACCGAGGAATCAATAATTCTCTCTGCACCCCTTTCAAGGAGTACGTTATACCATCGTCATCTAACGATGCGCTCAGACGCTCGCTATAACACACTTGAAGAAGAACTTCAGCTGATAGAGCTACAGCAAAGAACGTTCCAATCGGTTGTTCGATAGCGATTGCGGGTACACGAATTGGGTAGTTTATCATTTTTTAAGCCTTATACGGCAAAGCCATTAGAACTTCCTGCTGGAGGCTTGTGGGGGTTATCGCCCAGTGAGTCAGCAGGGTTTATATTATCATGCAAATTTTCATCGCCGCCGTTAGCCACCCACCACAGGAACGTTGCAATCAGAATGCCAATAACGCCCCAGACATAGGGATATTCACCTGTGAGTTCTAATCCTTGCAATACTGCAATAAGAATTAGAGCACTACCTATTAATGAAGCGAACGAGCGAACGTGACGTTTTTCGTCTTCTTTGATTATTAATTGCATTGATGAGCCAACGGCAACTGCGGGAAAGTACGTATAGATAGCGGTTAAGATCCCCTCCGAATTACCGGCTCCGCGAGCATGCTTTATTAGCTCCACCCAGATTCCTAGACCGCCAATTCCCCAAACTGCAATCAACAAATACGTCCAAAAACTAAACTGACCAAGAGGAGTCGCTAACTGTGTCCTAAGATAGGTTGCCAAAGGGCGGAAGGAATTGTTTTTCATATGTGGGATTTGCCTACGTAGTCTTCATGGCGCGAAGTGATCAGGCATTCTAAGGGGATTTTGCGACTTTGCCCAAACGAAATGTTGCTCGAGAGCAGATAGTAAAATTGTTGATTTGTGTTGCTTATTTTGCATGCCTCGGTGGGCCTGGGGACGTAGGCGCAGTTATTTTGGTGTGCAGAAACGTCAGATACCTCTCCATAGTTAACTCTGAGCTATCGTCTGCATCAAATAATCCCGATACGTTCCTCTCCCGTAAGTGGAAAATTGCCTTTATTGCACTTTTTCATGTGAGCGCCAGTGCGGGTCTTACAGAGGACGTAAATTCATGTCAAAATACGCGGTTAAGAAAATTAAGGCGAAACACCTATCCGTAGGTGCTGGTAATCCATGAAAGATGACGTTGCAAGCGAGCCCAATAGTGCCGATGAGTTGTCGGCTGAGCAATTATTGTCCGATCACTTGACGGAGTCGACAGAGGACCGATGGGCTCTTGTGGTTAAGAACATTCGGGAAGACTACCTTGATGAAAGCCAACGCTTTCCCTGGATAATAGGTTTTTCCGGTGGGAAAGATAGTACACTAGTGGTTCATGCAACAATCGATGCGTTGATGTCAATTCCACCGTCGCGTCGAACTAGACCGATACATGTAGTATCCAATGATACTTTAGTTGAAAGCCCGGTGGTAATTGCGCATCTAGACAAGGTAACGAAAGCAATTCGAAAAACAGCGGAGAATCTTGAACTACCAATTATTGTTGCTCGAACTACGCCCAACATTGAAAAATCTTTTTGGGTTTTGCTAATTGGTAAGGGCTATCCAAGTCCCAATCAGACTATGAGATGGTGTACAGATAGATTGAAGATTCAACCAACTAGCGATTATATAAAAAAATATATTTCGGAGTCGGGAGCAGCAATTGTCGTTCTAGGCGTTCGAAGAGATGAAAGTATTTCGCGTCAACGATCAGTTGACAAACACCGCAATGCTAGGGATAGCCGGCTGTCCCCTCATAGTGAACTTTTGGGCGCGCTCATCTATCGTCCAATTGTTGACTTGTCCACTGATGACGTTTGGGAACTTCTTGGTACACATCCCGCGCCTTGGGGGGGAGCCCACACAGACTTGTTTCAGTTATATCGTGATGCTGATGGTGGTGAATGCCCTGTGGTACTCAGTAAGGAGGAAGCTCCCGGGTGTGGAACCCCCAATAGCCGCTTTGGCTGCTGGACTTGTACGGTGGTCGAAAAAGATAAGAGTTTGCAAGGCTTTATAGATATTGGCAATCACCAGTATAGGCCTTTAGTGGAATTTAGGGATTGGTTGAAACAAATACGAAACAAATCGGAGCATCGACAGGCCTACCGCAGGAATGGTCGTTTAACCTTTGATGGGGCAGGAAAGCACATTCCAGGGCCATTTACTATTCAAACTAGGAAGCTAATTCTTGAACGTTTGATTGCAGTTCAGGATGAATTTGGTGATGTTTTGATAAGTGATAAAGAGTTGGATCTTATTTATCAAAATTGGACAACTGAGCTTCAACAGCAAAAAGGATCAGCAGATGGATGATTTTGTAGAAAATAATTATTTGAATGATCTTCCGCTTTGGGCTGACGACGATGCGAAAGAAATTCTTTTGGCTGTATGTAAAAAAAATAATATTTCACTCGATGTTGTAACAGAGCTTGTTATTGTTCAGCGCGAACGCCAACACCAAGAGCGCGCTCGCGGAATAAATAAAAGATTCGAAGAAATTCTTGGATTAATAGAATAAGATTGGATAAGGAAGTTATAGAATGTGGATCTCAAAGCTCGAACTAACTTGCTTTAAAAGTTATCAACACCAGGTATTTGAATTTCCTGAGCCAGAAAATGGGAAAAACATTGTACTGATTGGTGGTATGAATGGATTTGGGAAAACCACAATTCTGGAAGCTCTTTATTTATGTCTGTATGGAAAAGATGCAATTATTCACCTAGCCCGTGCCGGATTGAAGAGTGACGATAAAAAAGGCTATCCTACTTTTTTGGAAGGGGCACTTAACGGCCAGGCCAAGCGAGACGGTTCAGATGTCATGATGGTTCGGGTTACCATAAATCGGACGAAAACTAAAGCAATTGACATTTGTAGAAAATGGTTTTTTAAGTCAAATGGTAGTGGAACTTGGACTGGTGATGAAGAAGCTGTCGTTCGTGACGTGATTCGAGGGATTCCAGAAAGTCCCCGGGTCGACGGTCGAAATGGTTTTCATTTCTCAGAAATGCTGGATGAGATATTCGTCCCGGCCCATATCGCACCGTTCTTCTTTTTTGATGGTGAAGAAGTTAAAAAGCTTGCTGATCAGTCACGTATTGAACAAGTAAAACAAGGCCTCGAAGGTCTCTTAGGTGTCGAATTATTACGCCATCTCGCAGATCGTTTGAAAAGCTTTGAAGGTGTAAAACGGAGTGAAGTTATATCTGTTGATGAAGACAGACTGGCAGGGCTTAGCGAGCAGCTGGATCAGTGCGAAGGGCAACTGAAGAAATTACTGCAAGGCGCTGAAGCCGCTGAGTCTCAAAAGAACCGTTTACGTGCTGAACAGCAGTCGTTGGTGGAGCGCATAACTTCCGCCGGCGGTGGTGGTGGGGACATCGCGATGGTGAAAGAGCTCGTAGAAGAGCGAGAACAAATAAGAAATAAGTTACGTGAATCACATCGTGAGCTCGAAGATATTCTGTCAGGAAGATTGCCTTTTCACTTGATACCTAATGAACTAACTGAAGAGTATAAAGGTCAAGTTGGAGCCGAAATTAACTGGTTTGCTTGGGAGTCAGAAAAACGGTCGCTCGAGCCTAGAAAAGTTGAATTCCAATCCGCATTTGGTTCACAATTAGTCCCCGTCATATATCCTGCACTTTCTGAAGATCAAAATTCTGCAATAGAAAAGCGTCTAGATGCTGCCTGGGAAGCTTTATTCTATCCACCGCCGGATGATTGTGCAGACGAAATAATTCACTCTTATTTGCACGATGGACAACGTGAAAAATCTTTAGATTTTTTGAACTCTATGGCTTTGGGGCGTAAAGAAATTCAAGAAGTTTTGAGTAGTCAATATGCTTTCCAACAAAGAGCTGATGAGTTGGGAAGAAAAATTGCGCGTTTAGAGGGTATCGATCGAGATGGCACTCTGACGGCCCTAAAGGCGGAACTAGAAAAGATTCAATTTGATATAGATGCCTTATCGGAAAAAACAAGAAGTGATGATCGACTAATTTCCTCTCTTGAATATCAAGTTAATACTATCCGTGCAGATTTTATGCGTGAGCAGGGCAGGCTTGATGACTCTAGTCCCGTTCGTTCCTTGATTGAAAAGTCTGAAAGAGTTCGAAAAGTATTAGATGAAGTAATACCAGCTTTGTTTCCCCTCAAGGTTAAAGCACTGGGTAGGGCAATGACAGAAGTTTATAAAAAATTGGCTCATAAACAGCAGGTCGAGAAAATAGAAATTACGCAGGATGGGAATGCAAAAATATTGAGCAAAACTGGGCGAGAAATTATATTTGATCGTTCTGCCGGTGAAAATCAAATATTTGCTACTGCGTTGATTGCGGGGTTAGCTAAGGTTTCCGGTGTGAAGGCACCAATGGTTGTGGATACTCCGTTGGGGCGGCTAGATAGTGAACACCGCAATAATATCGTTAATTTTTGGGTAAGCGATAAAAGCCGTCAAGTTATATTACTTTCTCAGGATGAGGAAATCGACTATCGATTCCATAAGGAAATCGCAGAATATGTGTCCGTTACATATT
Organism: Janthinobacterium aestuarii; assembly: GCF_051380835.1. Lineage (NCBI taxonomy): Bacteria > Pseudomonadati > Pseudomonadota > Betaproteobacteria > Burkholderiales > Oxalobacteraceae > Janthinobacterium > Janthinobacterium aestuarii. The sequence goes on along the minus strand of NZ_JBNYXU010000011.1, from coordinate 69,440 downwards.
TACTCGAACACGTTGACGTTGGTGATGGTATTGGACGGACCACGGCTAAACAAGGAAAATATTTCACGAAGGGGCGGCGATGAGCACTTTAGTTCTACAGCAAATAATGGGCTCGAGATTCCGTACTAGTTCTGATGCCGATCGTGCGACTAATGTCTTGCGTGAAAATTTAGGATTGTCGACCAAAGCAAATGTCGCTCGGTTGGCCATAGGAAGGTCTCTAGCATTGGGGGCTCTGTCTCCGGATGCTATTGATTCCAAAGGAATGGAAATACCAGCTACGGTGTTGTTTACCAGCGAGGATATCACTGTTTGGGTAGGTCTGCTTGTTACCCATGCTAAGGCTTTTAATAGTGAGCCGGTAAATTCGATGGAAGCATTTCGTGTAGTAGTCAGGAAACATTGGCATCGCGGCGTTCACCTATTAATGGAAGATTGGGATGATGCGGGTGGTAATTTTGATCGATTCTTAGAAACGTTGATTGTACGACGTGCTGAACTTCCGGATTCTGCTGTAGGTACGTCTTCTACGGCGAAATCTTTGATGAGCAACGAAACCGCACAAGATTTGTCCAAAATTTTAATTAAAGGACTTTCTGATATTGGTATTTCTGCTGAAATTAAAGGGCTGATTCACGGGCCGCGAGTTACTCGATATAAGGTTTTTCTTGCGGATATAAATCAGCTCGATAAGTTACGTCGTGGCTTAGAGCGACTTGGACTGGCCTTAAATCTTCAAAAGGCTCAACCAACTTTAACTCATGGGGACGAAGCAAAAACGGTGAGCCTTGATGTACCACGAACTGCCGCTACATGGACAAAAATTGGAATTCTTGAGTTTAAGTCTTGGATTTCTAATGTGGCTCCTAGCAAGGATAAGCTGATGGTTTATCCCGGAGTGGACGTATTAGGTAAGCCTTATACGTTCGATCTGGCTGCAGCGCCGCATCTTCTGGTGGGGGGGACTACAGGAAGTGGGAAAAGCGTTTGTCTTCATGCATTGATACTTTCTTTGGTTACTGGACATTCTGCGCATGAACTTAAATTGGCATTGATTGATCCCAAGCAGGTTGAATTTTCAGTTTATGCTGGTAGCCCCTATTTGTATAACGCAGAGCTTGCAGTGAATTCTAGTCAAGCGCGAGCAATGCTTGTAGAGATTGTCGCTGAAATGGAAGCTCGATACGCTATTTTTGCGAACTCGAGCGTTAACAATATTGCAGAGGCCCGTAGAAAGAAAATCGATTTACCTTTTATTGTCGTGTTTATCGAGGAATTAGCTGATTTGTTATTTGTTGATAAGTCAATTGAGGATTTAATAGTACGTATTGCTCAAAAAGCTAGAGCTGCGGGTATTCACTTAGTTTTGGCAACGCAGCGACCAGATGCAAAAACTTTCTCGGGCCTTATCAGAAGCAACATTCCAGCTCGCATTGCTCTTATGGTTCAAAAAAGTACTGAGTCGAAGATCATACTTGATGATTCCGGTGCGGAACTCTTACTCGGTTCTGGCGACATGCTTATTAAAGCTAAACCTGGTGGATCAGGAGAAAGAGCGCACGGAGTTTACTTTGAACGTAAAGATGTGGAAGTGCTCTTAAAAGAGGCACAGCAGCGTTAGTAGATACTTATCATGTTGAATAGGCAGTCAAAAATACTTATTGAAGATGATATATATTTCTCAAACTGTTATTTTCCTGCGCTGGGGTAATTGATATATGGTGAGATGGTCTATGGCTTTGGGCCATCACACCTCGGTGAAATCGGCCATCGCATTTTCGATCACAGCAACCATGCCGCAACGTTGCCAACAGCGGTGAAAGCCGCGTAAAATGCAGGCTTCGCGGGTGTAGCTCAATGGTAGAGCAGAAGCTTCCCAAGCTTACGACGAGGGTTCGATTCCCTTCACCCGCTCCAATGAGAAACGGCGTAAAACCGTTTTCGCCGCTCCACAAAGCAAAAATTGCTCCACAAAAGGCGCTCAGGCGAGCTTTTCAGGGCCATGGTTAGATTGCCATTTGCGCAATAAATTTCACCCATTTCAATTGTTCTATCAGCAAATTTTTCCGGAAAAAGCACCCCCGCTTTCGTCTGTCCGCTCATGAAAAACTTGCACGAAAAGCTACTATCCTCCCCTAAAAATTTAGATGTCTTGACTTGTGATTTTGGATTATTACACATGTAATAATTTGAGAATGTGCGTAAGTATATGATTTTTAGGTGTATTATCTTGAAAATTCAACTTAATTCTTGTCGCCATTTAAGAAAAGCAGGATCGCTATGCCAGACTTCCACCACTTTGACCTGAAACTTTTAAATCCTTCGTTCGACTCGCCGCTTGTCGATGTTCTAACGGAACTGGAACACTTGCGGCGATTGCAACTTGGGGGCACAACGCCCGCGTCAACCTTCTTCCAGCTCAAGCATATTTTCCACATGCTGGAAAGCCTCGGATCTGCGCGAATCGAGGGCAACCATACGACTCTTGCAGACTACGTCGAGACTTCGGTGGAAGGGGGCACGAACGATAGCGACCAGGTGCGCGAGATCTCCAACATCGAAAAGGCGATGCAATATATCGAGGATGTGGTGACGCCGAATTCCGCGGTCTCGGAACACTTCATCCGGGAGCTGCACGCGCTGGCAGTGCATGACCTGGAGAGAGAGGGCGACCGCACGCCTGGCGCATATCGAACGGGAGCGGTTCGCATTGCGAAGTCAGACCACCTTCCGCCAGATCCTGTCCTTGTACCTGGTTACATGGAAGAGCTGATGGGGTTCATCAATCGAGATGATCCTCCCAAGTATGCCTTGATCAAGGTTGCGTTGGCACATCATCGTTTTGGCTGGATTCACCCCTTTAGTAACGGCAATGGGCGCGTCGTGCGTTTGATGACCTATGCCCTTTTGATCAAGTATGGTTTCAATGTCAAAACAGGCGGACGGGTGTTGAATCCGACCGCTGTTTTTTGCAATGACCGCGAGCGCTACTATGCGATGCTTTCATGCGCGGACAAGGGGACGGATGAAAGCCTGGATCGCTGGTGTACCTACGTTTTGCAAGGCATCCTGGATGAACTGCAAAAAGTGGACCGGCTGACCGACTACACTTTCTTGAAGGAAAAAATCCTGATCCCCGCGCTTGCTTACTCGGTCCAGCGGCAATTGATCACGCATGAGGAACAGGCGATTTTGCTTGAGGTGGTAAAGCTGGGCACCGCGAAATCCGGGGATCTGGCCAAGGTGATGCCTGGGCTAAATCCAGCTCAGCGCACCTACCAGATCAAGCGCCTGGTGGAAGGCAAGATGCTGCAGCCCATTAAGCCTGGCGCACGCCAGTACACGATGTGCTTTACCAACAACTACCTGCTTCGCGGGGCCATCAACGCGCTATCGAACGAGGGCTTCATCTCGGCGTCCTTGCTTGGCCCTGTGTAAGCAGGCATGCAACGCGGCTTACCGCGTCGGCTCGACGATCTTCCCGCGTCGTAGGTAATGCCGTTGCGTGGTCCTCACGCTATCGTGCCCTAAAAGATCGCTGGCCGCCTGGTCTCCGTGTTGGTCCGAGGTGTCGTCGGCGGCTTTTGCGCGGAGATCATAGAACCAGAATTTTTTGATCTCCGGTAGCAATTCGGGATTCTTTTCGGCAGCCAGCTTTTTCGCCGCATCGAATTGAGAGCGCAGCGCCGGACCCGTCAGGCGCTTGCCGTGGGCATTCACCAGCAACGCGGCAGTGACGATGCTGCGTGTCGCCTTGCGTGCCTTGATGCGCTCAATCAAGGCGGCGAGTTCGCCGACAACCTTGATGCGCAAGGGCTGTTTGGTTTTTTCTTGTGTTACGACCAGGTAGCCACCGATGATGTCGTTTTCGGTCATCTTCAACGCGTCGGCAGGCCGCTGGCCAGTCAAGTAGGCAAGATCCATTGCATCGCGCAAGGGAGCACTGGCATGCGCCCACACCGCGTCGAATACAGCATCCGTGATGTAGACCGTGCGCTTGGGCAAGGAATGGCCCTGTATACCCTCGCATGGGTTTGGCAAGTCGGTATAGCCCCAGCCGCGCGCATGGTTCCACATGGTCGAAAACACGCGCTTGCAGCGATTCGCCGTGGTTGGTTTGTCCGCACGATCGTCCAGGAACTGGCGTATGTGCATCGGCTTGATCTGCGCAAGCGGCGCCTCGGAAAATGCCGCCAGCAAGTGCTTGATGTCGGAGCGGTACATGCGGGCTGAGCTGGCGGCAAGCTTGGGCACCGCCTCGACCAGATAGCGCTTCTCGACATCGGAGAACGTCGCGTTGGCGATGACCTCCACCACGATGTTCAGTTCAGCATATTTTTTCAGCGCCAGGATGAAGTCGGGCCCAAGCGGAATTTCCTTGCGCGGCTTGTCCTTCGTGTACATGTAGTAGTACACCTTGCCGCTGCGCTGCGTGCGCGGGTGCATGCATGGCGGCATGTTCAAATTACGTGTGTTTCGTCGGCCCATTTTTATTAATCCTTGGCATTACCCATGTTTTTTCCCGTGGCGCTTCCTTGCGCCCCTCAACTGCAGCGACCGCGACAACCGGCCGCCCGATGGCATTGACCCAAAAGGGGAGACCCATCTTCCGCAGCGCCTCAATTTGCTTCGTTTTCATCTTGCGGCCGGTCAGGGCGCAGATTTCGTCCATGGACAGGAACGTGCTCATATGGATTTCCTCATGCATGCACCGCACAGCGTCGAGCCAGGGCTACCAGCCAGTGCGCCAGTTCGGCCGGCGTGTGCTCGCGTTCTGCCTTGCCGCATTCCGGCCGCCAGCCCGGATCGCCTTTTCGGCGCCGCTCGCCGGCGCGGTTGCGGCCGGATGGCGCGATCACATGCGATGCGTCGCCCAGGACGATGGGCATGGCCGGTATTTGCACCGGCGAACAGCCGACGATGTACAGCAAGGTGGCCTTTTCGGCGCGGTGGCCAAAGGAGCTTTGGAAAATCGGCAGCGTCCAGCCACCAAATTTGTCCCGCTCGCCGATCGCTGGCAGCTCGCAGTGTGGCCAAAGGGTCGAGCGCTTCGGGTGCTCGAGCACGCCGCCGAACTTGCGCACCTGGGCGACGGCCCACACTGCAAGTTCCTTTTCACCTGGGCGGGGTTTGGCCAGGGCGCGCAATGTGCCCCAGGAGCGGCACGGCGGATGCGCTACCACGGGCATGCCGCCTGGCCAGGCGAGTGCATCACGCTGCGCATCCCAGGCATCGACCTCCGGCATGGTTTTGTAGATGGAATTGGCGCGCACGAACAGGACCGCCACATTGGGCTGCGGCAGTTTCCCTGTCGAAGCGTTTATTTGAATTTTCATGATCTTCTAATCCGTGCATCCACAATCGGTTAAGGCATCGTCGAAGGGGAACAGCTCCCCGTGATTCATCGCCATGTCATACATCGCCTGGTAACTGGGCCTGTCCTTGCGGAACCAGCCGCCAGCACCCGATCCGGCCGTTTGGGCATTCTTTTCCTGCTGTATCCACCACAGGGCACGGCTGGGCTTTTCCCGGATCAGGGATAACACCTGGTTGCCGCCTTTCAGGAAGCACAGATCGCAGTTGCCGTGCATCGTCTTGCCGCTCATATTCGGCAAGCCCAGGTCAAAATCTTGTGCTGCCCAAAACGCGCTGACGTCAGCCACGCTCAGGCCGGCCGCCGCCAGGGGCGCTTCTTTCACTTCGTGCTTGCCGTAGTCCTGCGTCGACAGCCGCGCCACGCGCACGGGCTCGTCTGCGCGCATGCCGATAAACGTGGTCCATTCGACCAGGCCTATCGACTTCAAATAGCGCTGCATTGGGCGTACCTTGAGTTCCGCCGTGCAAAAGCGCGCGACAGGGTTCGGGAGGAATTTCTTTTCGTCGTGCAGATCGGCGAACGGCTCGCCGCGGCGGCTGGCCGTAGCAAAGTCCACGATGGCAAATTCCTTGCCGCGCGCTTCATTGCGAGGGCGGTTTTCTATCCAGACGATGGGAACGCCCCAGCGGTCGCCGCAGTCGCGCACGAATTCAAGGGTCGCTTCCTCTTCCTTGCCGGTGTTGGCGAAGCACACCACCACGTCAGCCGGCAACGTGCCGCCATAGGCTTGAATCGTCATCCACAGCATCATGCCGCTGGTGCGGCCGCCGCTGAACGAAATGACGCCCGGGCCGTCGAATAGGAATGTCCTGTCCAAGCGGGAGGCTGTCATGCTTGGCACCCGACAGGAGCGACAGCCTTCTTGACCGCCTCGATGGCGCGCAGCGGCACCGCATGGAACATGCCCGGCCACTGGTGATCCAGCTCGACCCACGCATGCAGCTCGCCATTGCCCACGTCGCGGCGCAAGTCGTTGACGGTACCGGCCTGGTAGCCTTCGTCGGTATCGAATGTCACGCGGTCGCCCAGGGCTATTTGCCGCGGTGAATCGGTCAGGGTGGTCAGCATTGCGGTGCTCCTTTCAGTTTGGCGGTAACGCCGCACACGCCGTAGCGGTCGATGGCGGCGTCGATCACGTCACCGCTGGACGCGGCAACTTCAAAAAATTCAAAGCGTTCGGTTTGCGTGCGAACGGTCACGGCAAAGGTGCTCATGTGCCATCTCCTTCATGGGGTGGGTTGTCGGGGACGATCAGCCGGGGATACGGGCAGGCGTTGACGGCCGCCCAGGCGGCAATCAGCGAAGTTTTTGCCTCGTCGGGCAGATCGGGCACGGGCGCCGCCGGCGGCGTGGCCGGGGCAGGGCGGTCGGGGTGCGTACAGTTATTTACACGAGTCCGAGGAACGGCAACCCCAACAGCCACCGCGCGAGCGCCTGTGGCCTGTACCGGCGTCCACGTGTGGCGCACGGACTTGAAGACCACGCCAATCAGATCGCTGCAGCGCACGCCGTAGGGCGTGATACGTTGCGTTTCGCCGTAGCGGCCGATGACGGTTTTTTCGTCCTTGGCCAGCGTGACGACCAGCTCCTTGCGCGGCACCAGGGCGCCGCCTTGGGCGCGCAGGTATTCGGCCCAGCAGGCGCGTTTTTCGCCGTCGATCTTTTGCACGGCGTCCCAGGCGCGGCGCATGGCGGCCGGCGCTTCATTGAGCATGCTTTCCTCGATGCGGCGAAGTTCGCGCCACACGGTGACGGGCGCGCCGCCCCATTGCTGGAATTGGCGGATGCCCCAGCACGCGGCCCAGGACTCGACGCGCGCCGATGGCGTCAGCTCGACATCGCCTTCGGTGTCGGCCGTGACGACGTAGCCTTCTTTGGTCTTGTGGTCAGCCACGCCATCGATGTTCTTGGCCACGTACTTGGCGATGTAGCCGGCAGCGCTGCCCTTGGCCCAGTCGATGCGTTTGACGTCCACGCGGCGCGCGAAGGCGCCCGGTTCGCCACGGTCCACGCGCCAGGCGTAGCGCTTCATGATGCGGATGGCACGGCCTGCCACGTCCTGCAGGTGGGCCGTCTTGTATTTCGCGGTGGGGCGGACGAACAGCAGCAAATGCCAATGCGGACAGCCATCATGATGCGGTTCGGCGATGCGAAAGCCGTACAGGCCGATGCCACGGCGCGCCAGAGCGGAGCGGCACAGCGACGTCATCTTGCCCAGGTAGGCATTCGCTTCGCGCGGCGTGGACCCGTCGAACTTGTCATTTGGCTTGCCGCTGTACTGCATGGCGTGGAAGCGCGATGGGCACGTCCAGGTGACAAAAATACCCTGGTCGCCGCACTCGCGGGCGATCTGCTCGAAGCCGTTGATGCGCAACATCAATTCGCCGCGCCGTATGGCCTTGTTGGCGGTCGTTTTCTCGGCCAGCTCGGCGATACTGAATTGCTGGCCGTTCTCGTTCTGCACCAGGGTGGCGGCCAGCGCTGCCGCGTTGCGGCGGTTTTGAGCCAGGCGCGACAGCACGGCATCGTTGCTGGCGTAGGGTTCGCCGCGATAGTTCACATAGCCCAGGCGGATATTGCCGGCTTCAAAGGCGCGCTTGACGCGCTTGCGCAGTTGGCGGCGCCACCAGCGGGCGTCCACCAGGCGGGCGATGGTGTCCGTCAGCGCATCGAACTCAGGCAGTTCTATGCCATACGAGGCGCATTCGTCTTCCATGATCTGCAGGGCGTGCGTGTCGGACACGGCCATCCACAGCATCTTAGTGACGCCATCGGCCGCGCGCTCGGCGGTGGCCACGATATCGGCGTCGCTTTGCGACAGGTCAACGCCGGCCGGCACGTACAGGTCGGCGAACTCGCGCACGAAGCTGGTGGCGATGGATTCATAGACTCTGTACCAGGACGACCAGGCCATCTTGGCCATGGCGGCCGTGATGACGCGGTTGCGCCATTTGTAGGGGATGCGGGCCAGTTCGGGCGCGAAGTACGGGGAGCGCAAAAACGCCTCGTGGCGTTGGGCTGGCTTGAGAATTTCTTTAGATGGCATTCAACAGTCTTTCGTACACACGGATAGCGGCAGAGGTGGCGGCGCGCAGCTCGATGCGCTCTTCCTCGGTAAATGAGTGGATGGGCGACTCCCAGCGGTCGGCGTCCATGCCAGCGGCAATCAACACGGAACGTCGCGCGCCACGCGGCGACAATCCCCAGGCCTGGGCGATAAAGCGCGCCTCGCTGGCACGCCGCTGCTCGATGGCGCGCAAGCTGGCCCGCTCGGCCAGACTGGCTTTCGCCGCTGCGATGGCGGCCAGCGCCTCCGGCGCCCCTGGGGGCGTCGGTACGTCCCTGTCACGGGCGGCGAGGATGGTCGACGCTGGCAGGAACGACAGGTGATTGTCGATAAGAGACGCCGGCATCGCTCAGCCCTTGACGGCGCCGATGGCCTGCAGTACGGCAGGGGCGATGACGATCAGGAGCGACAGCAGCCAGATGCCGCAGGTTTTGGCCAGGCGCAGCATCAGCGTGCCCCTTCCTTGGTCAAATACCTGGCCCAGTACGTCAGCGTGCGCGACGAGCTGGTGCATTGCACGACGCCTGATTCGCTGGCTAACAGGTAGTGCAGCTCGATGGGCAGGCCATCGACCAGGCCGCGCTGGCTATCTGGCAGGAAGAAGCCGCCAAGCTGCAGCGCATGCAGGTCGCTGATGATAAAAGTGATATTGGCCGCGCCGTAGGCGTGGTAGGTCTTGGCAATCTCGCGGATGTACGCGGACAGCGCCCCGATGTCGGCGCCAGCGCTGGCATGCAGCAGGAAGCAGGTCGGGGCCACCGGCACGACGCATTTTTGCAGGGCCGGGAGGGCGGCGCCCGGCGCCGGGGAGTTGTCGGCATGACTGGTGGCGTACAGCGTGGTTTTCATCGGTTTCCTTATTTTTGGTTGAACGAATCCCGCACGCTCAAAAGGGAGCGCTGCAGGGCACAGCAAAAGAGGGGAGTTACGGCGGCCGGGCTACGGCGGTGCGAGGATCGGGATAGTCATCAGCAGCCTGCCGTCAGGTCCAGGGCCAGCTGGCTGGTGGCTGCCGTGCGCGCATGCTGGGACATCGGGATGCGGATATCCGGCTTGGGCATGGCGGACAACGAGAGGGTGCGTAGCACTTCCAGGCCTGCCACGAAGGAGTGCCCGCATTCGGGGTTCTGGCACATGTAGGTGATTTCCTTGAACATGGCGGACATCGTGCGGCTTTTGACGGCGCGGACGGTGTATTCGCAATGCGGGCAGGGCAGGCCGATGACTCTCATTTCAGCTTTCTTTCCACTTGGTACAGGGCGCGACCGCGACCCGTCATGTTTTTTGACTGCTTGCGTAAGCGCGACTTGACGAGCCATTCAGCCGCCTGCTCGATACTTTCCAGTCCCTGGCGTTGGCGCACGATTTCTAGCAACGCGCGCTCGTCGTCATTGAGATTAATTTGGTGATCTGGCATGTGGGTAGCTTTGCAGTTGCTTAAAAGTTACTATTCAGTGTCTCGGATTAAGCACTGCGAAGCTGTACGCTGTCGATGTTGGCTTCGTCACCGGCAATAACTGCCAAGGCTTCACGCATGACGATCTGGCGCACTAGTACCGCAAGTGCTTCGCCTTGGTAGTCGGCGAGCGAGGAAACAAGCTGGTGTTCGTAATCGTCCAGGCGCAGCATGACGCGGTGGTTGCGGATACGTTTTGCGTCGGGATACATGACGTTGTCCTTAGTGGGTGAATTGGGAAGCGATTTCGCGCTTGTAGTCAGCCAGACCGCGCAAAATCAGGAAGCGCAAGAACCAGGCCCTGGATCGTTGTTGCGCAGCGGCAAGGGCTTCAACTTCCAGCACCTCATCAGGTGCCAGACGGACGCCCAAAGGCTGCGAAGTGGCGCCTTTGGGAGTACGCCCGATTTTGGATACGTTTTTCATAATGTTATGATGTGTAATCGCTACAGGATGGCGTAACTATAGTGTACGAACGTACACCTGTCAATGAGATTTAGTGAAAATATGAGCACCATCGGCGAAGCATTGAAGGCGGAGCGCCTCCGCTTGGGTATGAATCAAGAAGATTTTGGCGCTGCAGGTGGCGTGAAAAAACGTACTCAAATATCGTATGAACAGGACGAGCGATCCCCAGACGCAGTTTATTTACGGGCCATATCCGCTATTGGTGTGGATGTTCAATTCATCCTTACTGGCGATCAGGCGGCGGCCTCGTTGACAGACGACGAGAAGGAATTGTTATCGGGATATCGTGGTTTGGATATTCGCGGCAAGGCGGGAGTATTAGGGATGATTGACGGTATGACCGCAGCTCCTGCGACCAAGCCCGCGCCACAAAAGTCGGATACTGCTACCCCCACTGTAATTTTCCATGGCAAAGTCGGCCAGCAGGTAACTGGCGATGTAACGGGGAAGCAGACATTCAACGTTGGTACAAAGAAAAAATGAAGGCCATTTTAATATCGCTGCTCTTTGCCGCATTGCCAATTTCATCTTCTTACGCAAACGGGTCTATCTCCGACGCAAAAAAAATCAAAATGGCCTTAGCCCGCATTCCGGTGACGGATAAAGACCTTGGCTATAAAGACCTTAACGCGCGCCTCCCGAAAGTTGGCATGTCCGTGGAGTTCGTTAAGATAACGAAGGTCGCTAAAGGCGAGGACGAACCACCGTACATCTTTGCTGGGGATGAGATTATAGATATTTTTCTAAGTGAGCCGAACCAGACTGTGAAAGCCATTTGCCCAATCAGCGGCGGCCAGGCCTCGTATGTCATACGCGGCAAGAAAATCATTCCGCAGACGCGCACTGCCCACTGGCTGATGACCAACAAGTGCGATTACAAAGGCTAGACCGACTGAGGATCCTTTAGTCGATGACTGCAGATTAGTTTTGGTTGTGGAAAGTAAAGTTATCAAATGTCTGAAAAAATTGAATTCAAGCGTGAAGTAGGGCAAGCGGTTATTGGAAACGTGAATGAGGCGCCGCGCTTGAGCAACGTAGTCACGCTACATGTTGGCGACAAGGAAAAGGAGGTTGAGCTGATTACCTCCTATCAGCGTTCAAACATCAAATTGCTGGTGGACAAGCTTGCCAGCCTAATTGGCGATGAGGATGTAAAAATATATCGAGGACTTATTACCGATTATGGCCTTCAAAGATTCAAGGAGTTACCTAGAAGTAAGTATCAAGAGGTAAAAACTACCCTAGAGGAAAGGATTGACGAGGCAGGAAAGTCCCTTGATACCCCAACCTGTGCCGTTAAATCCCCTCAAGTTACAGCTCACCATGTGCACACTGCGCTACCCTGCATCGCGTGTGCTGAAAAAACGATCAGCTTTATACGTCTGCAACGCACCGCTCGCTTGCAACTCGCCGCCTTGATTTCATGCCTGATTGCTTGTGGCTGGCTACTTTACAAAGTTCAAGCACCTGCTGATCATGATGTTAATCCGGCAAAAGACGGGAAATGCTTCATTGCCGGAAAGGCTTATACTGCCGGGCATATTGAGCGATCACGCGGCAAAGCGATGGAATGTGTCGGCGCGGTAGGTGATATGCCAGCTATGTGGCTGGATGCAAATCGAGGGCAATAAGCCAGCGCGGAACCAGCTACTATTGAGTGCTGGCCACGTCCTCCTTGTTTTCACGAATTATTTCTCGTACTTCCTCGATATGCCTCCACGCATGCAGGGCCGCCCGCTTCGCGGCCTGCTTGCTCTTATAAATATGCTCCAGCGTCTTGAGCTTGCCCGTGGTGCCGGTCTGCTCCTGCCCCGCCTTTTTCTTCTTCGCCGCCACATCCTTCCACTTGGCCAGCACGCCCGTGATGCCTTCGTCCGGGTCTTTCTCATCCTCGCGCTCGGCCTCGACCGCTTCCGTCTTCGTTTCAAACTCCACCCGCGTGGTAAAGCCGCTGCCGCCCAGGCTGTGCGTGACCTTGACCGATAGCCATTCGATGGCGTCGATCTCGGGCTTGAAGCCTGTCACGGTGACGGGCGATTGCGGGAACACAGCCGGGTTACCCAGGGCTAGGCTCATTTCAAAGGTGGCCAGGCCGCGCAGGATGCGCTGCCATTCGGCCACGGCCGCCGCGCGCGCGTCCGTTTCGTTGGCAAAGGTGGTGCGCAGGCGCTTGCTGTTGCCGGGCACGCCAGCCACGACGCTGCGGCGGCGCGCGTAGCGCTCGTCGTGCCAGAAGGCGCGCACGCCCGTGTAGGCGTCGCTTTCGGCGCTGTGGTAGCGGTGGCCATCGCCCAAGGCGCGCGTGATGGGGATGACGGGCAGCGCCTTGCCGCTGGCCGTGCGGCTCTGGTTGATGGGGATGAAGAGCAGGGTGTCGTTCTTGACGGTGGCCACCGCGTCGTATTTCCTGCCCAGCCGGCGCAGGAAGGCCGCGTCGCTTTCGTGGGTCTGGTCGATGTGCTCGACGGCGGTATCGCGCAGGCGCGCCGACACGCCCGACGCCAGCTCATTGCGGAAGGCAATCGCCTCGATGATGGCGCCCAAGGTGGTCTTGTGAAAGCTGTGTTCCTGCTGCTGCTTGAAGGTGTCTATCAGGTTGGCTGACCTGGCGCGCAGGGTGATGGTGTCGGGCGCACCGCTGTGCTCCACCTCGTCGACGGTGAATTTGCCCATGTCCACCAGGCCGGACGATTGCCAGCCCAGCGCCAGGGCGATCTGCGCGCCGCGCGGTGGCAGGGCCAGCTTGCCGTCGCTGTCATCCAGGGAAATGTCGAGCTGGTCGCTCTCGTCGCCACGGCACAGGGTCAGGCTCAGATTGATTAGCCGCGGTGAAACGATGGCCGTCAAATCCTTGTCCTCGATGCTGACCTTGAAGGCGGGGATATGCTCGCTCATTTGAACTTGTCCGCCGCGCTGCCGATGGCGCCGCTGATGCTGCCGCCGATCTTGTCTTTCATGTCGCTGACAACGCCGCCGTATTTCGAGGTGATGCCGCCGACCACATTGCCCACCACGCTGCCCACGGCATTCCTGGCCGCGCCGGCTATGCTGCTGGTCATGCCGTCGATGCTGAGCATGTTTTTCAGGTCGCCGATGTCGCCCAGGCCGACCATGGCCAGCACGCCGCCGTCGTCTCGCTTGAGCGCAATCGAGAACTCGACGCGGCGCGCGCCGCCGCTGCCGTCGAGGATGGTGCGGCCTTCCGTCATGCTGGTGATGCGGTAGGAGCCGAGAATGCGGCCCGTGCCCTGGATCAGTATCCACGATTTGCCCGTGTCGGCCATCATGCGCAGCGCATCGAGCGAGTATAGGGAGCCGGTCAGTTCCGGCGCCACCCAGCCCGACAGGGTAATGGTGTCGTCGCCGGGCCCCACATACTGGTGTGCGTCGCGCAGGCCCACGCGCGCCGTGCTGGCGTGCTTCCATTCTGTTTGCCGCTGCAGCTCGTGATAGGCCAGCGTCGGCAGGCTGAACACGAACATTCCTAAAATCATCATCATGGTGTGCTTCTTTCTTTAATCGTGGTCGCGCAGGGAAGAGCGGATGCGTGCCGCCTTTTCGCGGTCGCGTTGTTCCATGGCCGCATACACGGCGCGGGCGATTGCCTGCGGATCGGAACCGGCTTGCGCCTGGATGGTGATTTCGATCTTGTCGCCTTGAATGCTCAATCCGGCACCAAACCCTCCGTGGGCCAACGGCGCGCGCGTGTCGAAGGCACTTGCCGGCAAGGCCGTGGCCGTGCCGATGGCGATGCCGGCGCCCAATTGCGTCAGGCGCTGCGCCAGGCCGGAAACCTTGGCAATGGGCGCGCCTTCGCTGCGGTCCAGGCCCACGGCCAAGCCTTGCATGGTGTAGTCACCGAGCTGGGCAAACACGCGGCTCGGGCTGTGGATGCCCAGCTTTTCCTTGAACCAGGCAATGGTGCTGGAACCGGCATTGCTGATGGCGTCCTTGACGGCCCCCATGGAACCGGTGATGCCGTTGACCAGGCCGCGCAGGATGTTGGCGCCGAACTCGGTGAACTGCGCCGGCAGCTTGATGCCGAACCAGCTCATGACGCCCGCGAAGGCCTGGTAAAACACGCCGACCGGCGACCAGTTGATAATCAGGGCGCTGATGCTGGCCATGCCGCCGCCGAACGTGGCTTGCATCCGCGACCACAGATCGGCAATGAACCCGGCCAGCGGCGCCAGCCCCGCGACGATGCTGCGGCAAATGTTGGCGGCAAAGTCGGTGAACTTGGCCGGCAGCGCAATGCCGAACCAGCCCAGCACGCCCGCGAAGGCACGATAGAACAGGGCGAGCGGTGTCCAGTTGGCGATCAGGGCGCTGACGCCGCCAATGCCACCGGCAAACGCCGTCTTGACGTGCGACCAGATGCCCGTGAAGAAACCCTTGATCGGCTCCCAGTATTTGTAGATCAGGAAGGCGCTGGCGTACCAGCATGCCCTGGCCAAGTACATGCGGCGCGGTGTCGATTTGGACACGTATTTCTTCGTGAATGGCTACCAGGCCGTGCACCAGTTCGACAAGGGCCGCGTGTTTCACCTGATGGAGCCGGACGTGAACCAGGAGCTGTACGGCGTGCCGCAATACCTGAGCGCCTTGCAATCGGCCTGGCTTAACGAGGCGGCCACCCTGTTCCGCCGCAAGTACTACAAGAACGGCTCGCATGCCGGCTTTGTGTTCTACATGACGGATGCCGCGGCAAACACGCAGGACGTGGACAATCTGCGCCAGGCCATGCGCGACAGCAAGGGACCGGGCAACTTCCGCAACCTGTTTATGTATGCGCCGAACGGCAAGAAAGACGGCATCCAGATTCTGCCGGTGTCGGACGTGGCCGCCAAGGACGAGTTTTTCAACATCAAGAGCGTGACGCGCGATGACCAGCTGGCCGCGCATCGCGTGCCGCCGCAGCTGATGGGCATTCTACCGAACAATGCCGGCGGCTTTGGCGCCGTCGAGCCTGCCGCGCGCGTCTTCGCGCGCAACGAGCTGGTGCCCCTGCAGGCGCAGTTCATGGCGATCAACGAGTGGGCGGGCGTGGAGGTGGTGAAGTTCGCGCCGTATGACCTGGGCCTGGGCAAGGAGACAGCGCAATGAGCGACCATATCGACAACACCGACAAGATCATCTTCGCGGAGGTGGCGCGGGGCTTGGCTGCTGTGCGGCGCCGGCCTGGCTTGGCGCCGCACGGCTGCTGCCACTACTGCGACGAGGCGCTGGCGCCCGCGCTGCTGTTCTGCGATGTGGACTGCCGCGACGACTACGACAAGGAGCAGGCGGCCAAGGTCCGCGCCGGCCGCACAGAATGACCGCCACGCCGCGCTAGCCGGCGGGGCGAGGCCGCGCCAGCCCTGCCGCCCCGGAGCGCCCCAGCCACCGGACAAGCCGCCCATGAGGCGGCTTTTTCACGTCCCGACGACTGACGTTGTACCAGAAGCAAGAAAAAAGCCCATTTCGGCCCGGCGCGCGCAGTTGTCCCCCCTCCACACCTGCCCGCTATATAGGGCTCTTTTGACTCAAATTTGCGCCATGGCCGAAGGCGCATGAGGACTGGCCCGGCGGGGCGAAGAGGGCGCGCGCGTTTTGACGCATTTTGACGCACTTTGAGCGGTTTTTTTCGTGGCCTACTATTTACCGTGGGAATGGTGTGTTTCGCGCTGTGGCGGGCGTTAATCGCGGTTGAAATGTACTTCCGTGGTTGGTTTGGTGTAATGTTCGTGATGATCGGGGGAGCGGATTTCGTCCTGAATTTACCGCAGGACGAAATCGCGTATTGATGGTTTTTTACTGAGGGAAGAACTTCGCTTTAGATGGAGCACAACGCGCGGGTAATCCAGCTTGAACAACGTATCAAATTCCATCAGCGCCTACGCTGATTCAATGCTGGACGACTAATTACCGCTCTTTAAATAATCATCGACTTCGATATCCAGTGCGTGGATTTCGTCATGATGTACATTACAAAGGGTGATGAGATTTTCCGCTGTGTTAGCACCGCCGCTCACGTGGTGCACTCGATGATGCAGTTCCAAAATCTTGCGTGGGTCAGAGGGCGAAACGTCACTGTGCTTCCAAAAACACTTCTGGCAAGCCATCCCGTCTCGCTGAAGTACGACAACACGAACTGCGTCCGGGATTCGGCGATCGTGGGCAGGCAACTGCCGATCCTCCTCCAAGACATAGACGCCAATAGGAAGATCTTGGCGACCTTGCGATCGCGTCACCAAGGGCCATCCTAGCTGTGTCCTCAACTCCCTTGCACGCCGCGCCCATTCGGTTTTGTCACCTGAAACGTACCTAAGTTCCTCACCAGTAACCTGTTTGCCAATATTTTGCCGCAGGAAGGCAAGAATCTTGTCCTGAACGGATGCATTTGACTTCCGAATAGTTTTTGATAGGTTCCAGCGGTAAGCAGCCTCAAGATCTTGAGTGTCCCGCATCAGTAAATACTCCTCTGGCTTCATTGACGACAATGGCCTGCCGTCAATTTCTATCAAAGTATCTTCTTCCTCTGCTTCGGCCAGCTCTTTTGCGGTAAGGCCACTTAAGATCGACCAGCCGAGTTCAACGCGCAATTCTCTTACCCTGCGTGCCCACTCACTGATCCCTGACACGACCATTAGCTCGTCGCCGTGGATGATCTTTTGAGGGTACGACTTCAGATAAAAAATGATGCGATCACGTGCTGCCGGAATGTCTTGATTAATCAACGAACTGCCAAGATCACGGAGTAAATGAAACGCGGGAACCAGAGCCAAGACCTTGTGCCTTAGGTCATCATTTTGCAGATCGACCCCGAAGTTCTTAAGGGCCTCTGCTAACTGAGTTCTAATCAGCTCTGGGGTATTTTTGACTGGTCTGCGCGCCATTTGGATCCGATCTTCTAGGGTTTTAATTAATTCGTTTACACATCGCTCGGCGTCGTCCTTTAACTCATGTTCCCAAAAACGAACCACTGTCCATCCAAGTTCGACAAGTCCGGCATTTACATTTTGATCGCGCAGAGAGTTCTTAGTAAGCTTCTCAGACCAAAAAACGGAGTTGGTCTTCGGTTTCTGACCGTGGATAGGGCAAGCATGCCAGAAACAGCCATCGATGAAAACGGCAATTTTTGCTGAAACGAATACTAAATCGGGCTTGCCGAGTAGTCTTCTTCCGAGACGATATCGTAGGCCCCGCGCCCACAGAGCTTTACGAAAGTTGACTTCCAGACTTGTATCTTTGTTTTTTACTCTGGACATGCAACGACTTCGTTGCTGTGGCGTCATCACGTCTGTCACACGATATCCAGTCAGGCGGCCTTTTTAATTTTCGTCGTGTCCAACATTTCCCTGACCATTTTAGAAATGGCACCAGCAAACGGAGGGCAAACAGCGTTACCAATTTGGCGTGCGACTTCGGTCTTACTTCCGGCAAACTCGAAATCGTCAGGGAATCCCATGAGACGTGCAGCTTCCCGATGGGTAATTGGGCGGTGTTTTACAGGATGGAGGTATCGACCTTTTTCAGGTTTGAAGAACTCGGTCCTGATAGTGACCGATGGCTTGTCCCACCAAAGGCGACCGAACAAATCCGTTCCTCCTGAAGTCTTGCGAACCCAACAGTCAGGTGTCAACTCAGGCGCATTCTTAAAGAGGTCAAATCGGTTACCACCTGGGGGAACAACCTTGTACCGAGCCAAACTTTTTGCCGTTGGATTTCGCCCAAAGTGAAGGTTTAAATGCCCTTCGATATCACGAATTTCAACGCCGACAGGATCAGGAAGATCGCCAATAGCATCCTTCACCGTAACCCAGTCGGGCAGGCCATCTTTGGCGCCTGGCGCAGAGCGCGTTTGCTGAGGGGGAAAAGCCGGACGAGCAACCCCAGCTTTCGCGTGCCACCCAACAATGACTGCGCGGCGCCGCACTTGTGGAGCACCAAAGTCGGCGGCATTCAATATTGCTGCCTCAATCTCGAAGCCCATTTTTTCAGCGCGACGAGCAATATCCTCGAACTCTGACGACTTGAGCAATTCTTTGACGTTCTCCATCACGAATACCTTGGCCCCGCTGGCCTTAACAATATCCATGTACGGTTCCCACAACGCACGGCGAACATCGCCTTCGCGGTTTTTGTTCAACAGACTGAAACCTTGGCACGGGGGGCCGCCGATCACAACGTCTGCCTGAGGAATGGTTGGCTTGCTTTCTAACCAGACTTCAATGTTTCCCGAGACCGATTTGCCACCGAATGCATCCTCATGGGTCTTAATCGCGGCAGAGTCATTGTCAACTGCAAGAACGCACTTGAAGCCGCCACCAAAGCGTTTGTCAACGAAGCCTAGCGTCATGCCGCCAGCTCCGCAAAATAGGTCAATTACTCGATATGTCATTGGTTGTTTCTCTTGCAAGTTGCATCAGTGAATCTGGGGAGCGAAGCCATAATTATGGCTTGCATTGCATGCCACACCCAGCTTTTTTTGCGAGTTCCGCATCAAACAACTGTATAAAACAACAGTTGTTTGATGCGGGGCAAAAAGTCGAACGCGAGGGGATCCTCACTATCGAACTGGGCTACGGCTCGACCGGATGTGGGTACGCAGTGATTCCGTCTTTGTTTTGGTAATGCGTTATTGGCTGAAGATGGCATACGCAAGAAGTTTTGCGCCGATGAGTAGGTGTCATTTTGACATTGTTCGTGATGCCGCATAAAACGAGTTTACTACATCGCTGCGTTCACTGCCCCGCATCTCCGCGCGCTTTGGGCTTGCGTTTGAAGATCCTTTATTAGTTAAATTAGCAATTCAGTCCTTGGATCGGTACTATTTGGATGAATAGTTTGCTCCACAAACGTAAAATGCACCGCATGGCTGCTGGCTTGTGCGGCTGCTATAATGTCACTTTTGCGGAGCAGAAACGGGCCGCAAGCCCGCATGGTTGTTGAGTTGCTTGTCGAGCTTCCCAAGCTTACGACGAGGGTTCGATTCCCTTCACCCGCTCCATTTTTCGCTGGCGCCTGGCTTTGTGTGGCGCGGCTACTTATTTCTTCACTTCCATGTCTTCTGATACCCCAGCAAACGGCCCGGCGCGGCCGATGATGTACGATCCGACCGAACACCGCATCCGTAGTTTCGTGACCCGCGCGGGACGGCTGTCTGTCGCGCAGGCGCGCGCGCTTGAGATCTTGGGGCCGCAGTTCCTGTTGCCTTTCGCCAAGGAGTCCATGGATTTCGAGCAGGTGTTTGGCCGCAAGGCGCCGGTCATCCTGGAAATCGGTTTTGGCATGGGTGCGACGACGTCGCATATCGCCAAGGCCATGCCGGAGAAGGATTTCATCGGTGTGGAAGTGCACACACCTGGCGTCGGCAGCCTGTTGAAGCTGATCGGCGAAGAGTCGCTGACGAATCTGCGCCTGCTGCAGCACGATGCCGTGGAAGTGCTCACGCACATGATTCCAGCCAATTCGCTGGCCGGCATCCACGTGTTTTTCCCCGATCCATGGCATAAGGCGCGCCACAACAAGCGCCGCCTGATCCAGTCGCCGTTCGTCAAGCAATTGACCGATCGCCTGGCGCCGGGTGGCTATCTGCATTGCGCTACCGATTGGGAAGATTACGCGGTGCAAATGCTGGAAGTGCTGGGCGCCGAGCCGCAGTTGCAAAATAGCGCTGAGGGCTATGCGCCGCAACCGGCGTATCGTCCGCTGACCAAATTTGAAAATCGCGGCTTGAAGCTGGGCCATGGCGTGTGGGACTTGGTGTTCATCAAGAAGTAAGCGCCTGGTCACGGCTTGCTTGCCGATACTGATTGCACGAGGATGAGCCTGCTGCGGTGACGCAGCGGGCTTTTTATTGTTCGCGTTTTCGTGTGCAGGCTAGTCAAGGCGCAAAAATTCCGTTAGCCTTATCTTTTTTGCACTGATTGATATTATGACCAAGAAAATACTCGTGACTGGCGCATCCGGCTTTATCGGTTCGCATACCTGCGTCGAATTGCTGGCCGCTGGCTTTGATGTGGTCGCAGTGGACAATCTGTGCAACAGCGCGCGCGAAGCGATGGCGCGGGTCGAGCGTATTGCCGGCAAAAGCGTGCCCTTCTATGAAGCGGACGTGCGCGACCGTGCCGCCATGGCCGCCGTCTTGCGTGAGCACGCCATCGATGCCGTGATCCATTTCGCAGGCTTGAAAGCCGTGGGCGAATCCGTGGCACAGCCACTGATGTATATGGATAACAATGTGTCGGGCACCGTGGCGCTGCTGGAAGTGCTGGCGGCGGCGAACGTGAAGCGATTTGTGTTCAGCTCGTCGGCCACCGTGTATGGCGATCCGGAAGCTTTGCCGATTGTGGAATCGTCACGACTGTCCGTGACCAACCCGTACGGTCGCTCGAAGCTGATGGTGGAGCAGATCCTGGGCGATCTCGTGCATGCTGATGCTCAATGGCAAGTCGGCGTGCTGCGCTACTTTAATCCCGTCGGCGCACATGCCAGCGGCTTGATCGGTGAAGATCCTGCCGGCATCCCGAACAATCTGATGCCCTTCATCGCCCAAGTGGCCGTCGGCCGCCGCGAGCGTCTGGCCGTCTTCGGCAATGACTACGATACGCCGGATGGCACGGGCGTGCGCGATTACATCCATGTGGTCGATTTGGCGCAGGGCCACGTGGCCGCGTTAAACCGCCTGTTCTCCACCGAGGGCGGCTTTACCGTCAATCTGGGCACGGGCCACGGCTACAGCGTGCTCGAGACCGTACGCGCCTTCGAGGCCGCCAGCGGCCGCAAGGTCCCCTACGATATCGTGCCACGCCGCCCCGGCGACATCGCCAGCTGCTACGCCTCGGCCGACAAGGCAAAGCAATTGCTGGGCTGGCAAGCGCAGAAAAACATCGACGACATGTGCCGCGACCACTGGCGCTGGCAGCACCAGAACCCGCAAGGCTACGCAGCTTGAAGCAAAGCTGGCGCCCATAAAAAATCCCGCTCACACGTCAGTGTGGCGGGATTTTTTTTAGAACGCCAGCAACCCAATGGCGCCTGAAAAATGTCTGGGGCTAGGCGCAAAGCCGAAGACCGTACGCTAGTACGGCGAGGCGAAGCAACAACGCCCCAGGCATTTTCTCAGGCAGCCATTAAGGATACAGACCGCGCACTTCGCGAGCTTGCAGCACGCGCGTGCATGCCAGGATGAAGGTCGCGGTACGCATCGACACTTTCTTCTCTTGCGACACTTGCCATACCGAGTCGAACGCTTCGCGCATGATGCGGGTCAGGCGACTGTTGATTTCTTCTTCCGTCCAGAAGAAGCTCGAAAAGTTCTGCGCCCACTCGAAGTAGCTGACGGTCACGCCGCCGGCGTTGGCCAGCACGTCCGGCACGATCAGCACGCCGCGGTCGGTCAGGATGTCGTCCGCTGCCGGCAGGGTCGGGCCGTTGGCGCCTTCCAGGATGATCTTGGCGCGGATGACTTGTGCGCGTTCAGCCGTGATCTGCTGTTCCAGCGCGGCCGGGATCAGGATGTCGCAATCGATGCCCCAGAAATCTTCGCGTGGCACGAATGCCTCTGCGCCCGGGAAGCCTTCGACGCTGCCGACTTCGGCTACGTGTGCCAGCAATTGCGGGATGTTCAAGCCGCCGGAATGCACGACGGTCGTCTTGTGGTCTTGTACCGCGACCACTTTCGAGCCGGCTTCAGCGAACATGCGTGCGGCGACGCCGCCCACGTTGCCGAAACCTTGCACGATGACTTTTGCACCTTCGAGCGACATGCCGACCTTGGCGGCCGCATCGCAACCGACGACGAATACGCCGCGGCCCGTCGCATCGCGGCGACCCAGGCTGCCGCCCAGCGAGATTGGCTTGCCCGTTACCACGCCGGTCGACATATTGCCGCCGATCATGGCGTAGCTGTCCATCATCCACGCCATGACTTGTTCATTCGTGTTGACATCCGGCGCCGGGATATCCTTGTTCGGTCCGATGATCATGCTGATCTCGCTCGTGTAGCGGCGGGTCAGGCGTTGCAGTTCGTTGCGCGACAGGGTCTTTGGATCGACACGGATACCGCCCTTGGCGCCGCCGTATGGCACGTTGACCGCTGCATTCTTGACCGTCATCCAGGCCGACAGGGCCATCACTTCCGACAGGGTCACGTCCTGGTGGAAGCGCACGCCGCCTTTGCCCGGGCCACGCGACAGATTGTGCTGCACGCGGTAGCCTTCGTAGTGGGCAATGGTGCCGTCATCGCGCTCGATAGGCACGTCGACCGTCAGGATGCGCTTTGGACGCTTCAGCGTTTCCACCCAGCGCGACAGGTTGCCCAGGTACGGCGTAACGCGGTCGATCTGCTCGAGGTAGACGCCCCATGGGCCCAGGTCTTCAGGATTGAGGTAGGAAGGAAGTGCGTGCTTGCTGGTCATGCTTGATAAGCTCCTGGACAAAACGGTGGTGTAACGCCGAAAAATCCGCAGAGAATCGCGATGATTTTTTCTGGCGTTCAAAAATGCTGTGGTAGGCGCATCTTGCGGCTGCGCGCAGCGGAACCGCATCGTAGGCGATAGCCTCATGCCCCGGCCAATGCTTTGTGCGCATCCGGTTATGCATTTATTGCATAGTTAGGAGATCAGGAGGGAATTGTGGTGACAGCTGCGCGCCGGCGTTTTTTCCCGCTGCGCGCCTTGCCATCCTGCGCCTGCACCAGGTACTGCCACAGGCTTTCGACGATCTGTTTGCCGGGACGCAGGCTCGATGGGCGTTCGCGGTACAAGCGGATTTCCAGCTCGATTTCCCAGCCTGGCGCGCCGCCGTCGGCGCGTGCCAGGTGCTTGTATTTGACGTCGCGCATGACGGCCGATTCGGGCAGGAAGGCGATGCCGCGGCCTTCCAGGGCCATCATTTTGAGGCCTTCGGCCATGTCCGTTTCGTAGCAGGTTTCCAGGAACAGGGGCGCTTTGGCATCGGCCAGCAGCAATTCCACCATGCGTCCCAGGTAGGCGTTGCTGGTGTAGGAAAGGAAGGGCAGCGGCTCCTTGGCGCTGCCGGGCAGGACGAAGTCCGGCACCTTGTCCTGGCCGCAGCGCGCATACGCGCGCAGGGTTTCGCGGCCCATCACCAGCATGTCGTAGCGGCCCGGGTCCAGCTGCACCGGCTGGCGCGGATGGTGATAGCACAGCAGCAGGTCGCAGCCGCCGTCGACCAGTTGCAGCACGGCATCGTGCACGTTCAGGGCCATCAGGCGGCTGTTGATCGGCGCAAAACCTTCTTCCAGCGCCGTCAGCCATTTCGGCATGAAGGTCAGCGACAGGGTATGCGGCACGGCGAAATCGACGCTCGTTTGCGTGGCCGCGCGCTTGCCGCGCAACAGGGCGCGCACGCCATTGATTTGTCCCAGCATTTCCAGCGCCTGTTCGTAGAACACGGCGCCGGCCGGCGTCAATCGCGTGGGGTACGAAGTGCGGTCGACCAGGTCGATGCCGAGCCAGTTTTCCAGCGACTGGATGCGCCGCGAAAAGGCGGGCTGGGTCACGTGGCGCAGGGCCGCGGAACGGCTGAAATTATGTGTTTCAGCGAGCGAGATGAAGTCTTCCAGCCATTTGGTTTCCATCGCGGGACCGTTCTCTTGTCAGGGGCACAGGCAAAGTAAAGTGGTCAGGGCGTCTCGGGCGATGCCGCGGGCTGGTACAGCGCGGCGGGCAGGCCAAAGAAAGACGGCGGGCCCAGGGTCGTGCCATCGAGCGAGCCGCCCGCGTCCAGGGCCTTGTTGATGGCCTCCAGCAGGGAGCTGCGGTCGGCCAGATTTTGTATCAGCGCGCGCGGGCCGTTGTGGAAGGTGTGCTGGGCGATATCTGCGGCGACGACAAAGATCGGCTCGCGGCGCAAGGGGAACTCCACCCATTCGCCGTCTTCGTCCTGGGCGCAGAAAGTATCGGGCAGGGTCATGTTTTCGGCGCCGGGAAGGTGCGACGCCAGCACCAGGCCGAAGGCTTCCGGCACCACGTCGGCCAGGCGGCGCAAGGTGAGCCCGTCCTGCACCAGGGCGCGTACTTGTGCTTCCACCGCATCGTCGGCGTCGGGCTGGGCGCCCAGAATTTTTACGGCCTGATAGATCAGGTCCGGCGAGAGTGCTTCCATTAAATCATCTCCAGAATCATGGCGACGATTTCGTCGCCGTACGAGGCCAGTTTTTTCTCGCCCACGCCGCTCACGCCGCGCATCTGCTCGAGCGAAGTGGGCTTGGCTTTGGCGATTTCGCGCAAGGTGGCGTCGACGAAAATCACGTAGGCGGGCACGTTGTGCGTGCGCGCCGTCTCCACGCGCCACCAGCGCAGCTTGTCGAAGATCGCCTGTTCGCCGGCGGACAAATCCGTCTCCACATAGCCCTTCGCCACGCTGGTGCTGCGCTTGCTGGTTTTCACCGGTTTCTGGTACTGGCGCAGCTGCACTTTCTGGCCGCCCTTGAGCACGGGGCGCGAAGCGTCCGTCAGTTTCAGCGAGCTGTATTGTTCATGGTCGACCGAGACGAGACCCAGCGCGATGGCCTGGCGAAGAATCGATTTCCATTCCGCTTCGCCCAGGTCCGAGCCGATGCCAAACACGGACAGCGAATCGTGGTGCCAGGTCTTGATGCGTTCCGATTCCACGCCGCGCAGCACGTCGATCACGTGGCCGCCGGCGAAGCGCTGGTCGACGCGGTAGATGGCCGACAGCAATTTTTGCACGGGCACCGTGCCGTCGAAGGACACGGGCGGCACCAAACACGTGTCGCAATTGCCGCACGGCGAAGCCGGTTCGCCGAAGTATTCGAGCAGGCGCATGCGGCGGCAGCTGAGCGTTTCGCACAGGCCCAGCATGGCGTCGAGTTTGACGCCCAGCACGCGTTTGAAGGTGTCGTCCGCTTCGGACTCGTCGATCATGCGCCGCTGCAGCACCACGTCCTGCAAGCCGTACGCCATCCAGGCGTTGGCGGCCATGCCGTCGCGGCCCGCGCGCCCCGTTTCCTGGTAATAGCCCTCGATACTTTTCGGCAGATCCAGGTGGGCCACGAAGCGCACATCGGGCTTGTCGATACCCATGCCGAAGGCGATGGTGGCGACCATGACGATGTTTTCTTCGCGCAGGAAGCGCGCCTGGTTGGCGCTGCGCTTGGCGTACTCCATGCCAGCGTGATAGGGCAGGGCGCGGATGCCGCTCTGGTTCAGAAATTCCGCCGTCTCTTCGACCTTTTTGCGCGACAAACAGTACACGATGCCGCAGTCGCCCGCGTGTTCCGTGTTGATGAAGTCGAGCAGCTGCTTGCGGCCATTCGCCTTTTCCACGATCTGGTAGCGGATGTTCGGGCGGTCGAACGACGAGACGAACTGGCGCGCGTCTTCCAGCTGCAAACGCAGGGCGATTTCGGCGCGCGTCTGCGGGTCGGCCGTGGCCGTGAGCGCGATGCGCGGCACGTCCGGGAACTGCTCGTGCAGCACCGACAGCTTGATGTATTCGGGACGGAAGTCGTGGCCCCACTGGGCCACGCAATGCGCCTCGTCGATGGCGAACAGGGAGATCTTCGAGGCCTGGAATAGGTCCAGACAGCGCTGCGTCATCAGGCGCTCGGGCGCCACGTAGACGACGTCGATGCCGCCCGTGCGCACCAGGCGTTCGATACGGCTCGCTTCTTCGTAGGTTTGCGTGGAATTGAGGAAGGCGGCGCGCACGCCGACTTCGGCCAAAGCGTCCACCTGGTCCTGCATCAACGCGATCAGCGGCGAGACGACGACGCCGACGCCATCGCGCAGCAGCGCGGGAATCTGATAGCACAGCGACTTGCCGCCGCCCGTGGGCATCAGTACCAGCGCGTCGCCGCCATGGCTGACGTGGTCGACGATGTCGGCTTGCTGGCCGCGGAAGGCCGGGTAGCCGAAAACGGTTTGCAGCAGGTGCAGCGCGCGCTGGTTAAGATCTTGATTCATAGTGCCTTATTCTGCCCAAACAACCCAGCCGTAGTGGGCGCTGGCCAACACCAGCAAGCCGAACACAATGCGGTACCAGGCAAAAAACGTGAAGTCGTGCGAGCTGATATAGCGCAGCAGCCAGCGCACGCACAGGAAGGCGGAGATGAAGGCGGACACGGTGCCCAGGCCGAACAGGGGCACGTCGGTGGCCGACAGGATGTCGCGCGCCTTGTACAGCGAGTAGAAGGTGGCCGCCAGCAGGGTGGGGATGGCCAGGAAGAACGAGAATTCGGTGGCCGTCTTGCGCGACAGGCCCAGCAGCATGCCGCCGATGATGGTCGAGCCGGAGCGGCTGGTGCCGGGAATCAGCGCGAACGCCTGCGCGCAGCCCACTTTCAGGGCGTCGAACGGCGTCATCTCATCGACCGAGTTGACGCGCACGGTGACGGGATTGGTGCGCGCGCGGCGTTCTACCAGCAAAATCACGATGCCGCCGATGATGAAGGCCATGGCCACGGGTACTGGCTTGAACAGCGCATGCTTGATCATCTTGCCAATCGCCAGACCGATGACGGCCAGCGGCAGGAAGGCGATGGCCACGTTCAGCACGAACTTGCGCGACTTCGCTTCGCTGCCAAAGGTGGTCAGCACGCTGCCGATGCGCTGGCGGTATTCCCAGCACACGGCCAGGATGGCGCCGGCCTGGATGGCGATCTCGAAGACCCCCATGACTTCTTTCGATACATCCTGTGTAAAGTCGAGCAGGCTGCCGGCCAGGATCAGATGACCCGTGGACGAAATCGGCAAGAATTCGGTAAAACCTTCGACCAGCCCCATGATGATGGCTTTTAACGCAAGAATGAGATCCATAGATGTATAAAAGGGTATAAGTACGGATATAAGTGGCAGGATGGTGTGAGTGTGCGGCGCCCGCAATGTGTGCGGGGTCGAAGCTTACCATGCCGCAGGCCCGGCTAGCCGATTTGGGCGCTGGCGGACAGCGGTTTTTTGCCGCTGCCAGCCAGGCAAGGGGAGGACTCAGGGAGCCTGTTTTGCCGACGCCACCAGGCGCGCGCTGGCCGCCACCAGCAGCAGGGCGGCGCCCAGCATGGCGAAGGCGATATTCAGGCTGGTGGCGTGCGCCACGAAGCCGATCACGGCCGGCCCGGCCAGGATGCCCGCATAGCCGATGGTTGTGATGGCTGCCACCGCCAGACTGGCCGGCATCGCATGTTGCTGGCCAGCTGCCGTAAACAAGATGGGCACGATGTTCGCCGCGCCCAGGCCGATCAGCACGAAGCCAAGCATGGCCAGACTGGCATGCGGCGCCAGCACGGCCAGGAAGAAGCCTGCCGCCGCGCACAAGCCGCCAAAAGTAAGCACCCGCTTTCCGCCAAAGCGGCTGACCACCTTATCGCCCGTGAAGCGGCCCACCGTCATGGCGATGGCGAAGGCGGCGTAGCCGAGGCCACCCTTGGCTTCTTCCACGCCGCGCGTGGTGGTGAGGAACAGGGCGCTCCAGTCGAGGATCGCGCCTTCGGCCAGGAAGACGATAAAACACAGCAAGCCGATGAAAATGACGGCGCCGTGCGGCATGACGAACAGCGGCGTCTTTTCGCCGGAGGCGGACGCCGTCGGCAGCAGATGGCCTTGCGCCGCGCCCAGCACGCCGCACAGCAGCAGCATCACCACGACGCAGGACCAGGCCGGCGTCAGGCCCAGCCACAGCAGCAGGGCCATGCAGGCCGCGCCGGCGAAGCCGCCCACGCTGAACAGCGCATGAAAGCCCGACATCATGGCGCCGCCGTTGGCTTTTTCGATGATCACGGCCTGGATATTGATGGCCACGTCAAACGTGCCCATGGCCGCGCCGAACACCAGCAGCACCAGGCCCAGTTGCAGCGGCGTGGCCGCCAGCGCCAGGCCGGGCAGCACGGCGGTCAGCAGCAGGCCGGCGCAGACGATGACCTTGCGGCAGCCGAAGCGTGCCGTGAGCATGCCCGTAAACGGCATCGCGCACAGCGAACCGGCGCCCAGGCACAACAGCAGGATGCCGAGTGTGGCCTCATCGAGGCCCAGGCGCGACTTGGCATAGGGGACCAGCGGGGCCCAGGCGGCCATGCCGAGGCCGGCGGCAAAGAAAACCAGGCGCGTGGCGCGTTGTTGCAGGGTGCCGGTGAGATGCATGGGGGAGCTTTTCAAGAGTCGGGTGGATAAAATCAGGCGCGGGCGCGCAAGATCTGCACGCCCAGCCGTTCAAAGGCGGCCACGTGGGCCGCATCGGCATCGACTTCCAGTACCAGGTGCTGCAGCAAGCCCGTGGCCAGCACGCCGAATGGCGCGGCCGTGCCCAGCTTGTCGCTGGTGACGGCGACCACTACCGCCTTGCTGGCACCGGCGATGCTGCGCTTGAACTCGGCCTCGTCGTAGTTGAACGCCGTCACGCCCGCGTCCGCATCGGCGCCGCAGGCACCGAGGAAACACAGGTCGGGATGCATGCGCTCGACCGTGCGTAAGGCTTGCGGACCCAGGCTGGCGCCGGCGCGGCGGTCGAGCCGGCCACCAGCCATGATCAGCTCGATTTCCGGGCGTTCCATCAACGCCATGGCGATCGATGGCGCGTTGGTGATGACAGTGAGCGCCAACTGTGGCAAGGCGCTGGCGATGGCCAGGTTGGTCGAACCTGCGTCGAGAAACAGCACCTGCCCCGTACGCACGAGCGACACGGCGGCCTGCGCCAGGCGCGCCTTGCGCTCAGGCGCCTCCTGCTTTCGCTGCGTCAAGGTGCCGCCGTCGGGCGCCAGCGGCAGGGCGCCGCCATACACGCGCTGGCACAGGCCGGCTGCCGCCATCTCGCGCAGGTCACGCCGTATCGTATCTTCGGAAACGTCGAGCTGGCGCGCCAGGTCCAGCGCCAGCACCCTGCCATCGGCGTGCAATTGTTGCTGGATCAGCGCGTGGCGTTGTTTGAGGAGCAGGGTGGCGGACATGGTGAATTTATAAACGTGCAGGAATGCGCATGAATATACGCAAACGTGCAGACGTGGTCAACCGTTATCTGTCAGCCGCCGTCGCGCCGTTCAGGGCGCCGTGAGCCGCTCCAGCTCGGCGAGCCAGCTAATGGCATGTTCGCGGCTGCTGCCGCACATATCCTCGGATGGCTGCAAGCCGCCGCAAAACGCGGGCCGTTCCGGCTGGCCGAAGATCTTGCAGCGGTTGTCGTCAGCCAATTGCACGCAGCGCACGCCCGCAGGTTTTCCATCCGGCATGCCAGGAATCGGGCTGGTGATGGACGGGGCGGTGCAGCAGGCGCCGCACGAGGGACGGCATGCCAGGGTGGCAGAGGATGACATGGGATTTCAGGCGAACGGGTGAGGAGCCGACAGTATAGCAAGCCGGCTCCCATGCGTTGCCAGGACGCGTTCAGCGCACGATGCTGACGCGCTTGCCCGACAGGGTGCGGCGGGCCGGATCGCCATGCACGGTGATACGGCCGGAACCGCTGGCGCGGGCGTTGACTTCATTCTGGACGCTGACATCGACGTCGCCGGAACCGTTGCTCGCCAGATAGGCAACGTCGCTGCGCAGGGCGGCCAGGTTGATATCGCCCGAACCATTTACGTTGGCGTCGAGGCGCTGCACGGCGCCACTGGCGCTGATGCTGCCCGAGCCGTTGACGGCCACGTTGACGCGTTCGCCGCGTACATTGCCCAGCTGGATGCTGCCCGAACCATTCTGCACCGCGTCCGTGTTACCGCTGGCGAGGGCCGCCGCGTTGATGCTGCCGGAACCATTGTTGGCCACGTCGAAGCGCCCCACGATGCCCGACAGTTCGCTCTTCATCGAACCGCGTTGTTCCAGGCTGAAATCGTCGCCATTGAAACCGCTGGCCACCAGGCGGCCCGAACCGGAAATGGTGATCTTCTTCAATTGCGGCGTCGTGTAGATGACGTGGATGCCATTGCTGCTACGAATGTTCGTATCGCTCCAGATGCGCAGGGTATTGCCGCTCACTTCGCTATGGATGCGCGGCTGCAGATTGCTGTCCGCCTCGATCACCAGCGATGCAGCTGGCCCGACGCGCACGTCGATCTTGATATCGATGCGCTTCATGCTGTCGATGTCGAGCGTGCTGATGTTGCTGACCTGGCGCACGTCGCGGCTCACTTGTTCGTTGCCCTGGATGGCATTGCCGCCCGTGTCGACATGGCGCACTTCGCCATCGTTGGGGTTGATGACGATGGCGCAACCGCCGAGGGCAAGGGCACAGCACAGGGCCAGCAAGGTACGCATGGTATTTCCTTTATGATTGTTTTAATTTGGGACAGAAAAAAAGCCGGCTGCCGCGCCGCGGCTGCCGTGCTGTCGATGGCAAGATAGCAAATCGGACACGCTTGCTGGATGGAAATGCGATGAACTGCGCAAAATGGAGGCTGAAACGCATTCTGCTTCACCCGGCGCCGCAGGCCCGACGTCGGCACCGAGCGTACAATGCCTGTGTTCGGTGCAGGGCGGTGCCTCGCGCTTGACCTTGGCGGTAGACAGGACTACTATTAATGACTCAAAAGTAAGTTACTTGGAAAGACACATGCAAGCCCCGATTGATACCAAGCCCCGCTGGGAGCGGCGCAAGGATGCCCGCCCGCAGGAGTTGCTCGCCGCCGCCCTCGACCTGTTTGTCGAACGGGGCTTCGCATCGACGCGCCTGGAGGATGTGGCCAAGCGGGCTGGCGTGTCGAAAGGCACCCTGTACCTGTACTTTGAGAATAAACAAGAGCTGTTCAAGGCCGTGGTACGCGACAATATCGTGCAGTCGATCGGCGAGGCGGAAGACAGCATGGCCGCCTCGGACAGCAGCAGCGCCGAGTTATTGCGCAGCATGATGATGCAATGGTGGGAAGAGTTCGGCGCTACCAAGCTGGCCGGTTTGACCAAGCTGATGCTGGCCGAAGCGAACAATTTTCCGGAATTGGCGCAGTTTTACAACGAAGAGGTGGTCACGCGCGGGAATGCGCTGATTGCCACCCTGGTCGAACGGGGCATGCAGCGCGGTGAATTCCGCCAGGTCGATCCCGTGCTGGTCAGCACCATCCTCAGCGCGCCCGTTACCATGCTCATGATGTGGACGCATTCCTTCCTGCCGTGCGAGGTCAAGAATATCGATCCGATCGCCTATATGGATGCGTTTATCGACATGAGCTTGCGCAGCCTGCAGGTGGAGGCGCCCGGGAAAAGCTGACGCGCCATGTCCTCTGCTACCGTTCAGTTGCCCCTTTTCCAAGGTTCGCCCCCTCAAATCTGCAGATCGTCGCAAATTCCCTCCATTCCCCGCCTTTATGGTTAACATGTGCTTTCAGCCAGTTCAACGATAAAATGGCGGATTATTACTTCACTTACCGAGTCCAAAGATGAATATCGAACAAGCCCGCTTCAATATGATCGAACAGCAAATCCGTCCATGGGACGTACTGGATATCGACGTGCTGGAGCTGTTGAACGTGGTCAAGCGTGAAGATTTCGTGCCGGCCGCCTATAAAAACCTGGCCTTCGTCGATACCGAAATTCCACTGGGCGGCGGCGAATGCATGTTCACGCCGAAGCTGGAAGCGCGCATTTTGCAAGACGTCGCCGTCAAGAAGCATGAAAATGTGCTGGAAATCGGCACCGGTAGCGGCTACATGGCCGCGTTGCTGGCACACAAGGCGCGTCATGTGACGAGCGTGGAAATTGTTCCCCAATTGAAAACCCTGGCCGAGCAGAACCTGGCCGCCAACGGCGTGACGAACGTCACCGTGGAACTGGGCGATGGCGCCCAGGGCTGGAGCAAAGGCGCGCCGTACGACGTGATCGTCGTCTCGGGTGCCCTGTCGGTGCTGCCGGAAGCGCTGTTGCAACAAGTAAAAGTGGGTGGCCGCATCCTGGCCATCATCGGCGAAGCGCCGATCATGTCGGCGCATCTGATCACGCGCAGCTCGGACAAGGCCTACGACACGCGCAAGCTGTTTGAAACCAATGTCACGCCGCTGCAAGCCGTTGCACCGTCGCATTTCCAGTTCTGAGGCGACCGATTCGATGGAGCATTTGAGTGCACCCCAGCTGGCCGCCTGGCTGGCTGACCCTTCCCGCCCGCGTCCGTTTCTGCTGGACGTGCGGGAACAGTGGGAGTTCGACCTGTGCCACCTCGACGGCGCCACCCTGATGCAGATGAACTCGATTCCTGCCCGCATCGATGACCTCGATGAAGACGCCGAAATCGTCTGCATCTGCCATCACGGCATGCGCAGCATGCAAGTGGCGGCCTTCCTGGAGCGCAATGGTTTTGGCAAGATCAGTAATTTGACGGGCGGCGTGCATGCCTGGGCGCTGCAAGTCGACAGCGCGATGCCTAAATACTAAGTTATTTTGCAGTAGATGCACCCAGGCATGTTTTCCTGCATGCCTGCGGAGGCCTGTACCCCGCTCATCCTGCGGGAGCAAGGCAAGCGGTAGCAGATTTTTGATTCCATCAACTTTTGACGACTCCAACGGAGAAATGCAATGCGGAAACCCCTTATCGCCGTGCTGATGACCAGCGCCTTTGTCTCAATGACATGCTCGCTGCAAGTGCAGGCGGCCGATCTCATCCAGGTGTACCAGCAGGCGCTGGCCAATGACGCGCAGTATGCGAGCGCGCGTGCGGCCCTGTCGGCCGGGATGGAGCGGGTTCCGCAGGGGCTGGCAGGCTTGCTGCCGCAAGTGTCCGCGTCGGGCACGAATACACGTGGCAATCAGGAGCAGATCGCCCAGAACAATGGGGGCAACAAGATCACCTCGCCGTCCGTGAACGTGCGCACGAACAGCTACAACCTGACCCTGGCGCAACCGCTGTTCCGTTGGGACCGTTGGGAAACCTATCAGCAAAGCAAGCTGGCGCAAGCGATTGCTGAAGCGCAATTTGCGCAAGTCCAGCAAGACTTGATCACGCGCGTAGCGCAGGCGTATTTCGACGTGCTGAGCGCGCAGGACAACCTGGGCGCCACGCAGGCGCAAAAAGTGGCCACGACGGAGCAGCTGGCATCGGCCAAGCGCAACTTCGAAGTCGGCACGCAAACGATTACTGACACGCACGAAGCGCAAGCGGCGTACGATCTGGTGGTGGCGCAGGAATTTGCCGCCATCAATGACCTGGCCAACAAGCGCAGCGCCTTGCAAACGATCATCGGCGAAGCGCCAACGTCGCTGGCGCCGATGCGCACGGGCGTGGTCATCAGCGCACCGGAACCGGCTGCCATCGAGCCCTGGGTGAGCTCGGCGGAAGAACAGAACTACGGTGTCGTCACGGCCCAGTTCAACGTGGAATCGGCCAAGCGCGACATCGGCCGCAATCGCGCCGGCCACTACCCGACCCTGGACCTGATCGCCAATACGGGCCATAGCTACACCTCCGGTGGCGGCAACGGCAGCGGCAATAACAACAATGCCATCGGCGTGCAGTGGAGCATCCCGATCTTCAGCGGCTTTGCCGTCACCAGCAAGGTGCGCGAATCGATCGCGTTGGAAAACAAAGCCCGCAACGACCTGGAAACGGCACGCCGCACCGCATCGCAAGGCGCGCGCCAGGCTTTCCTCGGCGTCAACAGCGGCCTGGCGCAAGTGAAGGCGCTGGAAGCGGCGGAAGTGTCGAGCAAATCGGCACTGGAATCGAACCAGCTCGGCTATCAAGTGGGCGTGCGCATCAATATCGACGTCTTGAATGCGCAAAAACAACTGTTCTCAACGCAAAAAGACCTGTCGAAAGCCCGCTACGACACCATCATGAACGGCTTGCGCCTGAAGGCGGCGGCCGGCACCCTGAAGGAAACGGATTTGATGCCTGTGAACGCCTTGCTCGACAAGTAATCTTTTTCTCCAGATTCAGATGAAAACCAGCACCGGCGACGGCGCTGGTTTTTTTTCGTCTTGACGTGCTTTTATACAGTGCGGCTGTTGGCTATTTGCGTGAGGATCACCCCCGCCACCACCAGCCCCGCACCGGTCCAGTGCAGCGGAGAAATGTGCTTGACGGCAAAACCCAGCAAACCGTAGCGGTCGATGGCCAGCGCGGCCAGCATCTGTCCGCCGATGACGGCCGCCATGAAGGGGCCGGAACCCATACGCGGCGCCAGCATCAGCGCGGCCGTAATGTAAAACACCCCGGCCGCGCCGCCTAGCCAGGACCAGCCCGGTCCCCGCATGGCGAGAGTGACATCGGGCGCGGGCACCCGCCAGACCAGCATCACGAGCGAGGCGAGCACGGCACTGACGGCCAGCGAGGCGAGCGTGGCCCACAGCGGGTGGCCCAGGTTGCGGCCCAGCGCTGCATTCGCGCCCGCCTGAAACGGGACGACGGCGCCGGCCAGCATGGCCAGCGGGGCAAATACGGTAATCCATCCATGCATGTGTGACTCCATCACGTTGAGTTGATGGGGTCATCGTATTATGCTGTCATCATTAAATCCAATTCGTAATTTGTCAGCCAACTATGCATGAAATGAATAATCTGCGCGCCGTCGATTTGAACTTGCTGGTGATCTTGGAAGCGCTGCTCAGTGAGCGCCACCTGTCGCGCGCGGCCGAGCGCTTGCACATGAGCCAGCCCGCCGTCAGCCATGCGCTGGCCCGCTTGCGCCATCTGCTCGGCGATCCGCTGCTGTTGCGCGGCAAAGGTGGCTTCCAGCCGACGGCGCGTGCTTTGGAGCTGGCGCGGCCGCTGGCCGAAGCCTTGCAAAGCGTGCGTTCCGTGCTCGGCGGCGCCGTCTTCGAGGCGGCCACGGCGCAGCGCGTGTTTCGCCTGGCCATGTCGGATTACGGCGCGGCGCTGGTCTTGCCGCGTTTGCTGCGCCGCTTGCGCGTGGACGCGCCCGGCATTGACCTGGCCATCAGCTATGCCAGCCGATCAGCTGTGATCGCTGGCGTGCAGGATGGCGAGATCGATCTGGCGCTGGGCGTGTTCCCGCAATTGCCCGAGCAGTTACGCCGTGAAACCTTATTCGAGGAAACGTTTGTGTGTGCGCTCGATCCGGCAACCATGGCCTCTAGTGAAATGCTGAGCCTGGAAACCTATCTGGCGCGCCCGCATGTGCTGGTGGCGTCCAGCGAGGGTGGCATGGCGGCCGAAGTCGATGCGGCCCTGGCCCACTTGGGCCAGACGCGCCGCATCGCCGTGCGTGTACCGTACTGGACGGTCGCACCGGATGTTGTGAGGGGGACGGACTTGATCCTGACGGTGGCGCAGCGCGCTTTGCAGGGAAGTGCGGCGCAGGGGCTGGCGTTGTACGCTGCGCCATTTGCCATTGCGCCGTTTGCGTTTGAAACGATACGGCACCGCCGTACGGACGGCGATGCGGGCATCGCCTGGCTGCGCGCGGCCGTTGCACAGGCCGCCGAGCCAGGCTGAGCTATTACAGGCCGCCGCCCTGGCCGTCGAACTTGCGTTCGATCAATTCGATCTTGTAGCCGTCCGGGTCGGTGATGAAGGCGATGACCGTGTTGCCGCCTTTCACGGGGCCCGGTTCGCGCGTGACGTTGCCGCCATTCGCGCGTGCCGCGTCGCAGGCGGCGACGATGTCGTCGGCCGAGATGGCGATGTGGCCATACGCCGTACCCAGCTCGTAGCTGGTGGTGCCATAGTTATACGTCAGTTCCAGTTCCGCATGGTCGGGATTCGAGCCATAGCCGACGAAGGCCAGGGTGTACTGGTACTCCGGATTGTCGCTGGTGCGCAGCAGCGTCATGCCCAGGACCTTGGTGTAAAAATCGATGGAGCGCTGCAGGTCGCCGACCCGTAACATGGTGTGCAAAATACGCATCGTAAATCCTTGAGGGTGTAGGGGAATGGCAGGATTTTATGCGTTTTACGGCTTTCTTGCCGAGACCGCCCATGCCGCCCGCTGGTACCGGGGCGGCGGACGGTGGCGTGCTTACTCCAGATGGGCGTCCAAGGTGATTTCCGTGGCCAGCAACTTCGATACTGGGCAACCGAGCTTGGCGCGCAGGGCCGCGTCCTGGAACGCTTCGTCGTTGGCCCCGGGAATGGTCGCCACCAATGTCAGGTGCACGGCCGTAACGGCATAGCTGCCATCGATTTTTTCCAGGCTGACGTCGGCCGTGGTTTTCAGGGCCGTGGCGCGCAGGCCCGCCTCGTCCAGCTGCCCGGACAGGGCCATGGTGAAGCAAGCCGCATGGGCCGCGCCGATCAGTTCTTCCGGATTGCTGCCGGGACCGTCTTCGAAGCGCGTATTGAAACCATAGGCCACATTGTCGAGCGCGCCGCTTTGGGTGGAAATAAACCCTTTGCCATCTTTAAGGCCGCCACTCCAGACGGCTGATCCTGTTTTTTTCATGATGTACTCCTTGCGTGGTTCGAGCGCCCATCATGCGCGTGCCACCCTTGCCCTTCCGTTCGTTGCGCCACACAGGGGGCGTATGCGCGCGCCGGGCATCGCCGCTCACGGCGCCGGCGTCACGCGCCAGATGACATTGCCCACGTCGTCCGCCACCAGCACCGCCCCCGCCTTGTCGACGGCCACGCCGACGGGGCGTCCCTGCGCCTTGCCATTGCTGTCGAGGAAACCGGCGATGACATCCTGTGGCGGCCCGCTGGGCACGCCATTCGCGAAGGGCACGAAGATGACTTTATAGCCGCTGAAGGGTTTGCGGTTCCATGAGCCGTGCTGGCCGACGAAGGCGCCGCCCCGGTAGCGTTCGGGCAGCAAGGTGCCGTCATAAAACACCAGCCCCATCGAGGCCGTATGTGCGCCCAGCGCGTAGTCGGGCGCGATGGCGGTGGCCACCAGCTCGGGACGTGGCGGCTTGGCCCGCGCATCGACGTGCTGGCCGAAATAACTGTAGGGCCAGCCATAGAAGGCGCCGTCCTTGACGGACGTCATGTAGTCGGGCACCAGGTCGTTGCCCAGCTCGTCGCGTTCATTGACGGCCGTCCACAGTGCCCCGCTGTGCGGCTGCCAGGCCAGGCCGACGGGGTTGCGCAAACCCGTCGCGTACACGCGTGCCTTGCCCGTCGCGCGCGTGACTTGCCAGATGGCGGCGCGGCCGTCTTCTGCCGACAGACCATTCTCGCCCACGTTGCTGTTCGAGCCGACGGAAACATAGAGAAATTTGCCGTCGGCACTGGCGATGACGTTCTTGGTCCAGTGGTGATTGATGGGGCCGCCCGGCA
Source organism: Janthinobacterium aestuarii (assembly GCF_051380835.1). NCBI lineage: Bacteria > Pseudomonadati > Pseudomonadota > Betaproteobacteria > Burkholderiales > Oxalobacteraceae > Janthinobacterium > Janthinobacterium aestuarii. The sequence continues at coordinate 31,955 of NZ_JBNYXU010000011.1, read as the reverse complement.
AATCCAGCACCTTCACGCCAGGCGCCGTGATGCTCGTCTGGCCTTCCTTGTAGGGAAAACGCATCAAGGCGTCGGCATTGGCGACATACAACTCGTTACCGACCAGTGCCATGCCAAATGGCGAATTCAATCCTTGCAGGAACACGCTGCGCGTCTGCGCCACGCCGTTTGCATCGACGCCGCGCAGCAAGGTGATGCGGTTGGCGCTGGGCGTGGCGGCGCCCGCCTTTTTCATCTGCATCTGCATGATGGCGCCCTTGATGCCTTTGTTATCCTCGGGCTTCGGCGGGGCATTCGTTTCCGCCACCAGCACGTCGCCATTTGGCAGCACGTACAGCCAGCGCGGATGGTCGAGGTCGCGCGCATAGGCATGGATGGCCAGGCCGGGCGCGACCACGGGGCGCTGCGCCGCCGTCCAGCGCCGCACGGGCGCCACGTTGACGGTGGGAATCAGCTGCTTGTCCGGCGCGGGCAGCACGGGCTGCGGGCCGAAGCCGACGGGCATGGCGGGCGCCTGGGCGTGGGCGGTAGTGGCGCCGCAGGCAGCGGCCAGCAGGAATGAACAGATGTAACGGTGCATGGCGTACTCCGGAAAAGTAACGGTGCCTGACAGTTCGATTCAGCGCGCTTTCTTTGGTTCCAGCTGCGGGTCGGGACGCGCTTGCTGTGGCGCGGCCGGCTTGACCTTTTCCACGCCGGGCTGGGCGCGCCGGTCCGTATCGACAAGGCCCTGTTCCAGGTCGCTGGCCGCCTGTTGCATGATCTTGCGCGGGCGCACGTTTTGCGCATCGGGCGATTCATCGCGCTCGTGCGGCAGACGGTCGACGCCGTCATTCTTGACCTTTTCATCGGTATTGATCTTGCGTTCGCTATGCTGGGTAACCATATGGCCTCCTGACAGTAAAAGTAACGTGAAATCAGTGTCCTGCCGCGGCAGGCCATCTGCAAGCGGATTTGTCCATGCAGGGAGCGCTGGCGCACGCATGGATGATTCTTTTTCTGCGCTACACTGCGTGCAACACCAAGAACGCCCCTTGCGGGCACACGGCAGCCGCACTATACTGTGGATATATACAGTATCATGCGATGCCGACGTGCGACGCGACAGCCTGGGGCGGCTTGCCACGAATTCACTACCGAGACTCTTATGCCCGTCGATACACACGCCGAACAGCGCGCCGAACAGCCAGCCGCGACCTTGCCAGCCCCGGGCGAACGCTTCAACCTGGGCGCCAAGACCATCGCCCTGGTCGTGCGCCAGAATACGGATGGCATTGCCGAACCCGTAAAAAGCATCGTCGATTTCCTGCAAGTGCTGGGCCACACGGTGGTCTTCGAGGCGGAGACGGCCGCGCACCTGAACCTGGCGTTTCCCGGCGTGCACGCCATGTCGCCGGCCGAGATTGGCGCCGCCGCCGATTGCGCCATCGTCATGGGCGGCGACGGCACCATGCTGGGCATTGCGCGACAGCTGGCTCCATTTGACGTACCGTTGATCGGCATCAATCAAGGACGATTGGGTTTCATGACCGACATCCCGCTCGAGCGCATGCTGCCCGTGCTGGCGCAAATTCTCGGCGGCCGCTTCAAGGCCGAGCGCCGCACCTTGCTTGAAGGCAGCGTGCTGCGCGATGGTGAGTCGATCCACGTGGGCATGGCCGTCAACGATGTCGTCGTCTCGCGCGGCGCCGGCGCCGGCATGGCCGAATTGCGCGTCGAGGTCGATGGCCACTTCATGTACAACCAGCGTTCCGATGGCTTGATCATATCCACGCCCACAGGCTCGACTGCGTACTCGCTGTCGGCCGGCGGCCCGCTGCTGCACCCGACCCTGGGCGGCATCGTGCTCGTGCCGATCGCCCCGCATGCGCTGTCGAACCGCCCCATCGTCTTGCCCGACTCGAGCCAGATCGTCGTGGAAATCGTGCGCGGGCGCGATATCAGCGTCAATTTCGACATGCAGACCTTTGCCAGCCTGGTGCAGCAAGACCGCATCCTCATCCGCCGTTCGCCGCACACGATTACCTTCCTGCATCCGGAAGGGTGGAGCTACTACAACACCCTGCGTGAAAAATTGCACTGGAATGAGTACCCGTCGGGCGAGGGCAAGCTCAGCTAACTTTTTCTCCACCTCAACCCGCGGTGCGCCGCCCAACCACAGAAGCCATGCTCCATACACTGTCCATTCGCGATTTTGTCATTGTCGATACCATTGAACTGGAATTTTCCGCCGGCTTCAGCGTGCTGACGGGCGAGACGGGCGCCGGCAAGTCTATCCTCATCGATGCGCTGACCCTGGCGCTGGGCGGGCGAGGCGACGCCAGCGTGGTGCGCGAAGGCTCGGCCAAGGCCGACATCACGGCCGATTTCTCCGTCAGCGACGTGGCGCAAGCCTGGCTGGTGGCGCATGAATTCGCCAACGACGATGGCGGTGCCCTGCTGCGCCGCGTGATCGACAATGCGGGCCGCTCGAAAGCGTACATCAACGGCATCCCCGCCACGGCCGCGCAGCTGCGCGAGCTCGGTGACATGCTGGTCGACATCCACGGCCAGCACGCGCACCAGTCCTTGCTGAAAAGCGAAGCGCAGCGCGCCTTGCTCGACGGCCAGGCGACGGCGCGCGAAGCGGGCGCGGAACAGGATGCGCGGCAAGTGGCCGCCCTGCACAAACGCTGGCGCGCTCTCGTGCGCCAGCGCGAGGAATTTGAAACGAATGCCGCCAACGTGCTGTACGAGCGCGAACGCCTGGAATGGCAAGTGGGCGAACTGGAAAAACTGGCCGCCAAGCCCGGCGAGTGGACGGAGATCACGAACGAGCACAGCCGTCTGTCGCACGCGGCCAGCCTGCTGGAAGGGGCGCAGGAAGCCTTGTCCCTCATTTCCGAGTCGGAAGACCATCCTATCGTGTCGCAACTGTCGGCCCTGAACCAAAAGCTGGGTAAGCTGGTCTCCGTCGATGCGGAATTGCAGCCGATTGTCGACCTGATCGAATCGTCGCGCATCCAGTTGCAGGAATCCGTTTACGCGCTGAACAATTACCTGGACCGGGTGGAACTGGACCCGGAGCGCCTGCACCAGCTCGACGCGCGCATGGAAGCCATGCACAGCACGGCCCGCAAATTCCGCGTCACGCCCGAAGAGTTACCAGAGGAACACGCGAAGCTGTCGGAAAAGCTGCAGCACCTGGCCGACGCTTCCGACATCGAAGGCTTGCTGCGCCAGGAAGCGAAGATCGAGGCCGAGTACCGCGCCGTGGCCGAGCGCCTGTCCGCCACGCGCCGCGCTGCGGCCCTGGAACTGGGGCAAGCCGTCACGCGCGCCATGCAGGAACTGAGCATGACGGGCGGCAGTTTTGAAATCGCCCTGCACCCGTGCGAACCGGCCGCCCACGGACTCGAGCAAGTCGAGTTCCTCGTCGCCGGCCATGCGGGCACGGCGCCACGTTCCCTGGCCAAGGTGGCGTCCGGCGGCGAACTGGCGCGCATCGCGCTGGCCATTTCCGTCATCACCTCGCACGCCACCACCACGCCGACCCTGATCTTCGACGAGGTCGACAGCGGCATCGGCGGCGCCGTCGCGGAAGTCGTCGGGCGTCTATTGAAACGTCTGGGGCAGGGACGCCAGGTGCTGTGCGTGACCCACTTGCCGCAGGTGGCCAGCCAGGCGAATCAGCATTTCCAGGTGGCGAAAAGCACCCTGGACAATGGCAAGACGGCCTCGCGCATTGACATGCTCGACGCCAAGGCCAGGGTGGAAGAAGTGGCGCGCATGCTGGGCGGCCTGGAAATCACGGCCACCACGCGCAAGCATGCGCGTGAACTGCTCGCGATTTGAACGCGGCTTAAATCCGGGGGCAGACCCCCGGATGCGTTAGCGCTGAGCTTGACGTTAGCGGCATTGAGGGTCTGACTCCAGCACTTCGCTATTAACTCAATGCAACTATAATAACTGGCTAATCCATCCAACGCCTTCGAAGAGCCTTCATGTCATTTCAAACAGAACCGCCGTACACGCATGGCAGCATCGACCGCAGCGCCGTGGTGCTGGTCAACCTGGGCACGCCCGATGCGCCGACCTCGTCGGCCGTGCGACGTTACCTGAAGCAATTTTTGTCCGATCCGCGCGTGGTGGAGATTCCCCGCATCGTCTGGTGGTTCATCCTGAACCTGATTATTTTGCCTTTCCGCTCCGGCCAGTCGGCCAAGAAATACGCGTCGATCTGGACACGTGAGGGCTCACCCCTGAAAGTGCATACGCAAAAGCAAGCCAAGTTGCTGGCCGGCGCCCTGGCTGAGCGCGGTCATGACGGCGTCACGGTGGCCATGGCCATGCGCTACGGTTCGCCTTCTTTGCCGGAAGTGCTGGCCAAGCTGAAAAGCGAAGGCTGCGAGCGCATCGCCATCCTGCCGGCCTATCCCCAATATTCGGGTACGACGACGGGATCCATCTACGACGCCGTGTTTGCCCATTACGCCACCGTGCGCAATGTGCCGGAATTGCGTTTTATTAAGCAATATCACGAGCACGACACGTATATCGACGCCTTGCGCGATTCGGTGCTGAATCATTGGGAAGCGCATGGCCGTCCGGAAAAACTGGTGATGAGTTTTCACGGCGTGCCCAAGCGTACCTTGCTGCTGGGCGACCCCTACCACTGCCAATGCCTGAAAACGGCGCGCCTGCTGGCGGAAAAGTTAAAATTAAGCAAAGAGCAATACGTGGTGACCTTCCAGTCGCGCTTCGGAAAGGCCGAATGGCTGCAGCCGTACACGGCACCCACCCTGGTGGCGCTGGCCCAGCAGGGCGTCAAGCGCGTCGACTTGCTGTGCCCGGGTTTTACCAGCGATTGCCTGGAAACCCTGGAAGAGATCGCCATGGAAGCGAAGCATGATTTTGAAACGGCCGGCGGCCAGCAGTTTCACTACATCGCTTGCCTGAACGAAACGCCGGCCTGGATCGCGGGCATGGCGGAAATTGCGGAACAGCACATGATTGGCTGGCCGACGATGAAGACGGCGGCGCAGCGCGAGGCGGACAAGAAAGCGGGCGAGCAGGCGCGCGCGGCAGCGCTGGCCTTGGGCGCGACGAATTAAGGATTGTAAATTTTTGACAACAAAAAGCCGCGCTTGCGCGGCTTTGTCATGTCTGGCGCGGCCAAGCAGCTTTCCAAATAGCAACACCGCCAGTGGCGATGGCGGCGGCGGGGCTGGTAGAATGCCCGCTTTGCCGTGGGAAGCCTGGAAAATCAAGGGATGCGCGCACGGATCGCTGGCCGAAATGGATAGCGTTTTGTAATACGCTGTAACATGGACCGATGTAATTCTGGTTTTGCCATGCATACCCCTTGAAACAATAGGATATAGCCCCATCTGCCCGTTAGTGTTGTAAAGATAGTTAGACTAACTCATTTAAGTCATTGATTGTAGGAGCTTTTCAGATGCAAGATCAGGAAAACCAAGCTGTACCTAATCCGCAAGCGGACGCCGCGGCGACTGCCCCATCGACTCCCGCAGAGCCTACTTTGGAAGAGCAGCTGGCGAGTACCGAAGCGCGTCTTGCAGAGATGCACGATGCCTTCATGCGCGCCAAGGCTGATGGCGAAAATATCCGTCGCCGCGCGCAGGAAGATGTTGCTAAAGCGCATAAATTCGCAGTCGAGAGCTTTGCCGAAGCCATGGTGCCGGTCAAAGACAGTCTGGAAACGGCGCTGACGGTAGAAGCACCGACCATCGAATCGCTGAAAGAAGGCGTCGAGATGACCTTGAAGCAACTGAACGCCGCGTTCGAGCGCAACCGTCTGGTGGAAGTATTGCCAGTGCAGGGCGAAAAACTCGATCCGATGAAACACCAGGCTGTTGCCGTGGTGCCAGCGGACCAGGAAGCCAATACCATCGTGTCAGTCCTGCAAAAGGGCTATATGATTGCGGACCGCCTGCTGCGTCCAGCCATTGTAACGACCGCGCAAGCAAAATAATCAGAGGGCGGCATCAAGCAAGCCTTGAAACCATGCCGCTTTGCCACATATAAGAACCATCTGAAATCTAGCAAATAAAAGGAAATAAATCATGGGTAGAATTATCGGTATCGATCTGGGAACCACGAATTCCTGCGTTTCCATCATGGAAAACGGTCAACCAAAGGTAATCGAAAACGCTGAAGGCGCACGCACGACGCCGTCGATTATTGCTTATCAAGAAGATGGCGAAATTCTCGTCGGCGCGCCAGCGAAACGCCAGGCCGTGACCAATCCGAAAAACACGCTGTACGCAGTCAAGCGTCTTATCGGTCGCAAGTTCGACGAAAAAGAAGTTCAAAAAGACATCGCGCTGATGCCATACCAGATCATGAAAGCCGACAACGGCGATGCATGGATCGGCGTACGCGACAAAAAACTGGCTCCGCCGCAAATTTCGGCTGAAGTCCTGCGCAAGATGAAAAAAACGGCAGAAGACTACCTCGGTGAAGAAGTCACCGAAGCCGTCATCACCGTACCTGCGTACTTCAACGACTCGCAGCGTCAAGCCACCAAGGATGCCGGCCGTATCGCTGGCCTGGACGTCAAGCGCATCATCAACGAGCCAACCGCGGCAGCGCTGGCGTTCGGCCTGGACAAGACCGAAAAAGGCGACCGTAAAATCGCCGTGTACGACTTGGGTGGCGGTACGTTCGACGTGTCGATCATCGAAATCGCAGATGTTGATGGCGAGAAACAATTTGAAGTGCTGTCGACCAACGGCGACACCTTCCTGGGCGGCGAAGACTTCGATCAGCGCGTCATCGATTACATCATCGACGAGTTCAAGAAGATCAACGGCATCGACCTGAAAAAAGATCCGATCGCCCTGCAGCGCATCAAGGCTTCGGCCGAGCGCGCGAAGATCGAATTGTCGTCGTCGCAGCAAACCGAAATCAACGAGCCGTACATCGCCATGGCGAACGGCGCGCCGGTCCACTTGAACCTGAAGATGACCCGCGCCAAGCTGGAGTCGCTGGTGGAAGAGCTGATCACGGCCACGATGGAACCATGCCGCATCGCTATCAAGGATGCAGGCGTGAAAGTGTCGGACATCGATGACATCATCCTGGTCGGCGGTATGACCCGTATGCCGAAGGTGCAGGAAAAAGTGAAGGAATTCTTCGGTAAGGATCCACGCAAGGACGTGAACCCGGACGAAGCCGTCGCCGTGGGCGCAGCGATTCAAGGTTCGGTCCTGTCGGGCGAACGCAAGGATTTGCTGTTGCTGGACGTTACTCCTCTGTCCCTGGGTATCGAAACCCTGGGCGGCGTGATGACCAAGATGATCCACAAAAACACGACGATTCCGACCAAGTTCAGTCAAGTGTTCTCGACGGCCGACGACAACCAGCCTGCGGTGACCATCAAGGTCTTCCAGGGTGAGCGCGAAATCGCCGCCGGCAACAAGGGCCTGGGCGAATTCAATCTGGAAGGTATCCCGCCAGCATCGCGCGGCACGCCACAGATCGAAGTGACCTTCGACATCGACGCCAACGGCATCTTGCATGTCGGCGCGAAAGACAAGGCCACCGGCAAGGAAAACAAGATCACGATCAAGGCCAATTCCGGCTTAACCGAGGCTGAAATCCAGAAGATGGTCAAGGATGCCGAGCTGAACGCGGAAGAAGACAAAAAGGTCAAAGAATTGGCCGAGTCGCGCAACCAGGCCGATGCTCTGGTACACTCGACCCGGAAATCCTTGACCGAATACGGCGACAAGCTGGATGCGGGCGAGAAAGAGAAGATCGAAGCGGCGATCACCGACCTGGAAGCAAGCATCAAGGCGGGCGACAAGGCTGAGATCGACGCCAAGGTGGAAGCACTGTCGAGCGCATCGCAGAAACTGGGCGAAAAAATGTATGCCGACATGCAAGCGCAGCAAGCTGCCGGCGGCGCGGAAGGTGCACAGCAAGCTGCTGGCGCATCGGACGCAGGCGCCAAGCAAGACGACGTTGTTGACGCTGACTTCAAAGAAGTCAAAGACAGCAAGTAATTGTCTTGCGCTCCCATGAACTGGGGGCAGCCGGGCTGAACGCTACATCGCGGGATTAGCCGCGAAGACCGGCCGAGCCGAGTCGTTGCCCAGTGCAGCACTCGACTCGGCTTTTTCGTGTAATTTTTACATCAGTAGATAGACTGCAAGGTGCCGACAACATGGCAAAGCGTGATTTTTACGAGACACTCGGTGTCGCAAAAAATGCTTCGGAAGAAGAGATCAAAAAGTCTTACCGTAAACTGGCGATGAAATACCATCCGGACCGCAATCCGGATAGCAAGGAATCGGAAGAAAAGTTTAAGGAAGTCAAAGAAGCATACGAGATGCTGACCAATCCGGAAAAGCGCGATGCGTATGACCGTTATGGTCACGCTGGCGTGGACCCGAACATGGGCGGCGGTGGCGGCTTCGGCGGCGGTGCTGGCGGCTTTGCCGACAGTTTCGGCGATATCTTCGGCGACATCTTTGGCGGTGGCGGTGGACGCAGCCGCAATGCGGGGCCACAGGTGTACCGTGGCGCCGACTTGCGCTACAACCTGGAAATTACACTGGAGCAAGCTGCTCACGGCTTCGACACGACCATCCGCGTGCCGAGCTGGGACAAGTGCGACACTTGCCATGGCAGCGGCGCCAAGCCGGGCACGTCGCCGACCACCTGCGGTACCTGCGGTGGCCACGGCCAAGTGCGCATGCAGCAAGGTTTCTTCAGCATCCAGCAAACCTGCCCGAAATGCCATGGCAGCGGCAAGGTCATCACCGACCCGTGCACGCCATGCGGCGGCGCCGGTCGCATCAAGCGCAACAAGACCCTGGAAGTGAAAATTCCAGTCGGTATCGACAACGGCATGCGTATCCGTTCGTCCGGCAACGGCGAACCGGGCACGAATGGCGGTCCGTCGGGCGACCTGTATGTGGAAATCCACATCAAGCCGCACGCCGTGTTCCAGCGCGAAGGCGACGACCTGCATTGCGAAATGCCGATCTCGTTCACCAAGGCAGCTTTGGGCGGCGAAATCGAAGTGCCTACCTTGAACGGCAAAGTGTCGTTCACGATCCCGGAAGGCACCCAATCGGGCAAGACCTTCCGCCTGAAAGGCAAGGGCATCAAGGGCGTGCGCTCCGGTTACGCGGGCGACCTGTTCTGCCACGTGGCCATCGAAACGCCCGTGAAACTGACGGAAAAACAGAAAGACCTGCTGCGCGACTTTGAAAAGTCGACGACCGAAGGCGGTGCCAAGCACAGTCCGCAAAGCAAGACCTGGAAAGACAAGGTCAAGGATTTTTTTGAATAAGCACACGTAACATCATGCGCCGGGATGCTTCAACATCCCGGCGTTTTTTTCATCACGACTGAACAATGTGCGCGCATAGCCGGCCTATGGGCGCGATCTGCCGCCAATGCAGTCGTACGTACACAATGGGAGCGATATGACCGAACAGAAAAATGGCCCGGCCCTGGCGGAACTGCTGCAGCGTAACCGCCGCTGGGCCGACTCGATGGTGGCGAAAGACCCGAACTTCTTCAAGAACTTGGAAGCGCAAACGTCGCCCGAATACTTGTGGATCGGCTGCTCCGACAGCCGCGTGCCAGCTAACGAATTGCTGGGCATGGCGCCTGGCGACGTGTTTGTGCACCGTAATATCGCCAATGTGGTCGTGCATTCCGACCTCAATTGCCTGTCCGTCCTGCAATTTGCCGTGGACGTGCTGAAAGTCAAACATATCATCATCGTCGGCCATTACGGCTGCAAGGGCGTGCATGCGGCCATGACGGGCACGCGCATCGGCCTGGTCGACAACTGGCTGCGCCACGTGCAGGACGTGGGCCAGAAGCACGAGCGCTATCTGGGCGACGTGCTGACGAGCCGCCAGCGCGGCGACCGTCTGTGCGAACTGAACGTCGTGGAACAAGTCTTGAACGTGTGCCAGACCACCGTCGTGCAAGATGCGTGGGAGCGGGGCCAGGAACTCAGCGTGCACGGCTGGGTCTATGGCTTGAAGGATGGCTTGCTGAACGACCTAGAAGTGACCGTCACGGCCGGCCACGAACTGGCACCGCGCATGGCGACGCGCCTGGCCCGCTACGAAGCCATCGCGTAATCGATGCTGGCGCCGTGCTTACGGTGCCGCATTGTCCAGGCGGCCCAGGTAATCGGCCGCCTCCCGCACGCCCTCCTGCGCCGCCTGGCGCAGCCAGGTTTTGGCCTGGGGAATGTCTTGCGGCGTGCCCCGGCCTTCGGCCAGCGCCACGCCATAGTGGTAGCGCGCCAGCCGCGCATAGGCGGCATCGTCGTTCGTATGCGCACCGCGCCGCATCAGCGCCGTCGCCTGTTGCAAGTCCTTGGTCACGCCGATGCCCGTCTCATACAGCTGGGCCAGCCAAATCATCGAATATACATCGTTCCAGCGCCGGATGCAGTCTTCAAAAATGGCGACGGCGGCCGCATGGTCGCCCGTCTTGTCGGCCGCATAGCCGTACAAACACTTGATGCGCTTGTCGCTGTGCACATAGGCTTTGTAGCTGAGATCGCTTTCACCCTCGCTATCCTGCGCGTGGACGAAAGCAGGGAACAGCAAGGCGAGCAGCAGGGCGTAGGTGGGCATGGCTTTCCTGGTCTATTGTAAAGATTAGTGAGTAAGCAAGTTGCATGCTCACCCCATTCCCGGGCAAAGCCCCTGCTGCTGCGCCATTGCGTGACAGTGCCTGTTGCAGCGTGGCGCAACGCGCCGCGCATATCCATATAGTAAATGCTTCGTTTGCAAGCAAGGCTGGCCGGCATACAGTGGACTTCCCCAGACTCTTGGCGAACTCCCATGTCAGCCGTCCTGAAACCCGTGCAATCCACCAGCCACTTCCGTATCGAGACTTTCGATGCGCCGCTCGGTGCGCAAGTGCTGGGGCTGGACCTGGCGCAGCCGCTGTCGTTTGGCGACTTCCAGCGCCTGCACCACGCCCACCTCGACCATCACGTGCTGGTGTTTCGCGACCAGCGCATCACGCCGCAGCAGCAAGTCGATTTCAGCCGCCGCTTCGGCCCGCTGCAAATCCACGTGCTGCGCCAGTTCCAGCTGCCATCGCAGCCGGAAGTGCTGATCATCTCGAATATCGTCGAAAACGGCCGGCCCATCGGCCTCGGCGACGCCGGTCATTTCTGGCACTCGGACTTGTCGTACAAGGAAGTGCCCAGCCTCGGCTCCATGCTGCACGCGCAAGAGTTGCCGGACGAGGGCGGCGATACGGTGTTCGCGAATATGCACCTGGCCTGGGAAAGCTTGCCGGCCGCGCTGCGCCACGCCGTGCGCGGCGCCCGTGCCGAACACAGCTACCTGAGCCAGTACGAGGAATTGCGCCGCCGCAACCCATGGCGGCCCGCGCTGACGCAGGCGCAGATCGATGAAGTCCAACCCGTCACCCATCCCGTCGTGCGCGTGCATCCGGAAACGGGACGCCGCGCCCTGTTTGTCAGCGAGCACTTCACCACGCGCATCGTCGGCTTGCCCGACGATGAAAGCCGCGCCCTGCTCGAGGAACTGTTTGCCCACAGCGTGCGCCCGGAGCACCTGTACGTGCACCGCTGGCAACCGCACGACCTGGTGTTCTGGGACAACCGTTCCCTGATGCATCTGGCGACGGGCTGCCCACCCGACCAGCGCCGCAAGCTCTACCGCACGACGATCGAAGGCGATGCGCCGTACTGATTTTTTTGAACGTAGTTGACCAAGGAGTGTCCATGTTGCCGATCTTTACCTTTCCCCGCCGCCTGCTCGCCACCATCGCCGTGCTGTGCATGGCCATGCCCATGGCCCGGGCCGAAGGGCAGATCCGCATCGCGGGCCAGCATGGCATCACGTTTCTTTTGCTCAATATTGCGCAGGAACAGAAACTGATTGAAAAACATGGCAAGCAGCAGGGCGTCGATGTGAAAGTCGAGTGGATTACCCTGTCCGGCGGCCCGGCCATCAACGATGCTTTGTTGTCGGGCAATATCGATATCGCAGGCGCTGGGCTGGGGCCGCTGCTGACCATATGGGACCGGACCAAAGGCCGGCAGAATGTGCGAGGCGTGGCTTCGCTGGGAAATTTCCCCTATTACCTGGTCAGCAACAATCCCAAGGTAAAAACTCTGGCGGACTTGACGGACAAGGATCGCATCGCCTTGCCTGCCGTTTCCGTCTCCGTGCAGGCGCGCATCTTGCAAATGGCCGTGGCGAAGCAGTGGGGCGACAAGGAATTTGCCCGCCTCGACAAGATCACGCAAACCTTGCCGCACCCGGACGCGGCCGCCGCCATCATCGCCGGCGGCACGGAACTCAGCGGCCACTTCGGCAATTCGCCGTTCCAGGAACAGGAACTGGCGCAAAACCCGAACGCCCACATCATCCTGAACTCGTATGACGTACAGGGCGGGCCCAGCTCGTCGACCTTGCTGTATGCGACGGAAAAGTATCGCAAGGATAATCCGAAAACCTACCGCGCCTTCATCGCCGCCCTGGCGGAAGCGGCGCAGTATGCGAGCGGCAATCCGCAAGGCGCGGCCGACATCTATATCAAGGTCAACAAGAGCAAGGTGGACCGCAATCTGCTGCTGAAAATCTTTGCCAACCCGCAAGTGCAATTCAAGATCGCGCCGCAAAACACCTATGGCTTGGCGCAATTCCTGCACCGCGTGAGCGCGATCCGCAACTTACCTGACAGTTGGCGCGATTATTTCTTTGACGATCCCGCCCTCACGCAAGGAGGCTGACATGAACGCACCCGCTTTTCACCTGGTACGTCCTCCCGTTGCGCTGCAGCCATTGCTCAGCGTCAAACATGTCAGCCTGGAATACCGCACGGAGCAGCGCACCGTGCGCGCCACGCATGACGTCAGTTTCGACGTGTTCCGCGGCGACCGTTTCGTGCTGCTGGGACCATCGGGCTGCGGCAAGTCGTCACTGCTGAAAGCCGTGGCCGGCTTCATCGCGCCGCGCGCGGGCAGCATCGCCATGCAGGGCCAGCCCATTCATAAACCGGGGCCGGACCGTGTCGTCGTGTTCCAGGAGTTCGATCAGTTGCCGCCGTGGAAAACCGTGCTGGAAAACGTCATGTTCCCCTTGCTTGCCAGCAAGCGCCTGGACAAGCAGGCGGCCCGCGAGCGCGCCCATCACTGGATCGCCAAGGTGGGCCTGGCCGGTTTTGAGGATGCTCATCCGCATACCTTGTCGGGCGGCATGAAGCAGCGGGTCGCCATCGCCCGCGCCCTGGCCATGCAGCCGGAAGTGCTGCTGATGGACGAGCCGTTTGCCGCCCTCGATGCCTTGACCCGGCGCAAGATGCAGGAAGAGTTGAGCCGCCTGTGGGAAGAGCTGCGCTTTACCCTCGTGTTCGTTACGCATTCGATCGAGGAAGCGCTGGTCGTGGGGAACCGCATCCTGCTGCTGTCGCCCCATCCGGGCCGGGTGCGTGCCGAATTGAACAGTCACCAGTTCGGCTTGCACAGCGCGGGCAGTGTGGAATTCCAGGCCGCCAGCAGCCGCATCCATGGTTTGCTGTTCGATGAGGAAGTAGCTCCCGTTCCGCAAGCAGTTACCGCGCAGCGGGAGGCCGTATGAGTGCGTTGCTGGAACCACCGATCCGCCAGGAATTCGTCTACGCGGCGCCGCCACCAGCCGGCGTCACGGTCGAGCAGCCGCTGTCGCGCTGGCAGCGTGTGAGTCAGCACGCGCTGTGGCGCAAGGCTCTCATTTTGCTCAGCCTGGCCCTGCTGTGGGAAGGCGCGGCGCGCTGGACGCAGAACGATTTATTGCTGCCCAGTTTTTTGCAAACGGCGCAGGCGTTTATCGGCGGCATCGCCAGCGGTGAATTGCTCACGCGCACAGCCGCGTCCCTCGTCGTCTTGTTGCAAGGCTATGCGGTGGGCGTGCTGGCCGCCTTCGTGCTGACCTTGCTGGCCGTGTCCAGCCGTATCGGGCGCGATCTGCTGGAAACCCTGACGGCCATGTTGAATCCCTTGCCGGCGATCGCCCTGCTGCCGCTGGCCCTGCTGTGGTTCGGCCTGGGGCGCGCCAGCCTGATCTTCGTCATCGTCCATTCCGTGATGTGGCCGCTGGCCCTGAACACGTATGCGGGTTTCCAGGGCGTGCCCGAGACCCTGCGCATGGCGGGCCGCAATTATGGGCTGAACGGCTTGCGCCTGGTGCTGCACATTCTCGTGCCGGGCGCCTTGCCTTCCATCGTCTCGGGCCTGAAGATAGGCTGGGCGTTTGCCTGGCGCACCCTGATCGCGGCCGAACTGGTGTTCGGCACCACGTCGGGGCAGGGCGGCCTGGGCTGGTACATCTTCCAGAACCGCAACGAGCTGTACACCGACAAGGTCTTCGCGGGCCTGGCCGCCGTGATCGTCATCGGCTTGCTGGTGGAAAACATCGGCTTTCGCAGCCTGGAGCGCGTCACCTTGAAACGCTGGGGCATGCAACGATAGCTATTTCAGCATGCTGCGCGCCGCCGCGATGATTTGCCGCGACAGCTGCTCCATGCGCGGCGACTGCACCTTCCACGTGTGCCAGTACAGGGCCACGTCGGCGGGGGTCTTGGGCGTGAGCATTTCCACCAGGTCGCCATCCGTATTCGCCTTCAGCAGCAACTCGGGCACCATGCCGTAGCCGAGGCCGTAGCGGATGGCGTTGAAGTGCGAGGTGGCGCCCGGCACGTAATGGCAGGGGTAGGCCCCTTCGGGCAGCCCCAGCGCTTCTTGCAGGAACGACGATTGCAAGGTGTCCTTGCGCGTGTAGGCGACGACGGGCGCCGTGCGCGCCGCCTTGCGCGTCAGCCCGTGCGCGAACCACTGCTGGCGGAACGCGGGCGTGGCCACCAGCCAGTAGCGCATGACGCCCAGCGGCTCGGCCGTGCAGCCGCGCATGGGTTTCGGCTCCGTGCTGATGCAGCCGATCGCCATGCCTGTTTCCAGCAAGGTGTACGTGTGGTCCTGGTCTTCCACGGTCAGGTCCAGCAGCACGCGCTCGCGTATCAGCACCTCCGACAGGGCCGGGAAGAACCAGGTGCCCATCGAGTCCGCGTTCAGCGCCAGCACCAGGGTCAGCGGGGCATCCTGCTGCACCGCCAGTTCCGCCTGCAAATCCGCTTCCAGCAGCTTGGCCCGTTTCAGATACTGCATCAGGCGCTGGCCCATGCGTGTGGCGCGCGCGGGGCGGCTACGCACGATCAGCGCATTGCCCAACTGGCTTTCCAGCGCCCGCACCCGCTGGGAAATGGCGGGGGAGGTCAGGTGCAGCCGCAGCGCCGCCTGTTCGAAACTGCCCGTTTCGACGACGGCGCGGAATGCTTCCGTATGTTTGGGATTGAGATCCATGGCCACTGCTTTACATAAGAAAAATTTATCAATACTAAATAATACTTACTTTTCATAAGGATGAGTGTGTTGCAGTGCACAATGCCTCTTTGATGGAGTGCCGCGCGCCAGCGTGCGGCCTCCTGGCAGCAAGGAATACCACCATGGAAGCACAAGCGAACGACAGCAGCACCCGCAAACCCCAGTCGAAGCTGGCGCGCAATCTGAAATTCGGCCTGGGATTGACCCTGGGCCTGGGCATGGCCGCCGCGCTGGCGGGCGGCTGGTGGCTGCGCCAGGCGTGGCAGGATTTGCCGGCCGTCGAGCACCTGGCCCAGTACAAGCCCGCACTGCCGCTGCGTATTTTCTCGAGCGAAGGCGAGCTGCTGGCCGAATACGGCGAAGAGCGCCGCGAATTCCTGCCCCTGAAAGATATTCCGCTGCGCATGCGCCAGGCCTTGCTGGCCATCGAGGATGCGCGTTTCTACGAGCATGGCGCCGTCGACTTCTATGGCTTGACGCGCGCCACCCTGGCCAACGTCGTCACGGGCCACCATGCGCAGGGCGCCAGCACCATCACCATGCAGGTGGCGCGCGACTTCTTCCTGTCGCGCGAAAAGACCGTGCAGCGCAAGCTGACGGAGATGCTGCTCGCCTACAAGCTGGAACAGCACTACGGCAAGGACAAGCTGCTGGAACTGTATATGAACCAGATTTACCTGGGCGAGCGTTCCTACGGTTTTTCCGCCGCCTCGAACATTTACTTTGACAAGCCGCTGGCCGACGTCAGCATCGCCGAAGCGGCCATGCTGGCCGGCTTGCCGAAAGCCCCGTCGGCCTACAACCCCGTCGCCAATCCCCAGCGCGCCACGGTGCGCCAGCACTACATCCTGCAGCGCATGCGCGAACTCGGCTACATCACGCCAGCCGAATACGACGCTGCCGTAGCGGAAAAACTGGCCCTGAACAAGGATCGCAACAGCTCCGTGCACGCGGCCGCGTATGCGGTCGAGGAAGCGCGCCAGCTGATCCTGCAAAGCTATCCCGAAGGCGCCTACAGCATGGGCCTGGACGTGACGACCACTATCCGCATGGCGCCGCAGCGGGCGGCCGACAAGTCGCTGCGCGATGGGCTGTTGAATGCGCAGGCGCGGCGCGGCTACCGCGGCCCGGAAGCACGCCTGGCCGCTTCCGAAGACAGTGTGGCGCGCCAGCTGGCCGCCTACCCGGACAGCGGTGAACTGCGCGCCGCCCTCGTGCGCAAGGTCGATACCGTCGGCAAGCGCCAGGTGACGGCGCAGCTGCGCAATGGCGACGAGATCGTGCTGACGGCATCGGAAGCGCGCCTGGGCGGCAAGCTGGCCTGGGACGGCAAGCGCGCCATCGCCGAGGGCAGCGTGATCCGCGTGGTGCGCGACGCGGCCAAGAAGGGCTGGCTGGTGAGCCAGCTGCCCGAGATGGAGGGCGCGCTCATTTCCGTCGAGGCGCACAGCGGCGAGATCGTCGCCATGGCGGGCGGCTTCGATTTTTACCGCAACCACTACAACCACGCCATGCAGGCCTACCGCCAGCCCGGTTCCAGCTTCAAGCCCTTCGTGTATTCGGCGGCGCTGGAAAAGGGATATTTCCCCGGCACGGCCGTCGATGACACGCAGCGCTTGCTGCTGCCGCAGGAAACGGGCGCACGGCCTTGGCGCCCGCGCAATTACGGCAACAACTACGAAGGCTTCATCAGCGTGCGGCGCGGCCTTGTGCGTTCGAAAAACCTCGTGGCCGTGAGCCTGATGCAGGCGGCTGGCCCCGGCTACGTGCAGCACTACGCCACGCGCTTCGGCTTCGAGGGCGCGCGCAATCCCGTGTCCCTGCCGCTGGCGCTGGGTGCGGGCGCCGTCACGCCGCTGCAACTGGCGCAGTCGTATGCCGTGTTCGCCAACGGCGGCATGCAGATGCCGCCGAAACTGATCAAGGAAGTGCGCAGCCGCAGCGGAGAAGTGCTGTTCAGCGATGCGGCGCGACGCGCCAAGGGCGAGCCGGCACCGGGCACGCAAGTCATCTCCACGCGCAACGCCTACGTCATGGACAGCATGCTGCGCGACGTCGTCAAGAGCGGCACGGGACGCGGCGCGCTGGCGCTCGGACGCGGCGACGCGGCCGGCAAGACGGGCACGTCGAACAACGCCTACGACGCCTGGTTCGCCGGCTACTCGTCCGGCCTCGTCTCCGTCGTCTGGCTCGGCTACGACCAGCCGAAAAGCCTTGGCAACGCCACGGGGGGCACCTTGGCGCTGCCCGTCTGGCGCGACTACATGCAGGTGGCCGTGCAGGGCCGCCGCGAACAGGTATTGGCCGAACCAGCAGGCCTGGCCCTGCTCGACGGCGATTACGTGTATGCCGAATACCTGGCCGGCGACTGCCTGAAGGATAACTTTGCCTTTATCCACAGCAGCGTCGGCTGCGGCAGCGGCGGTGCAGATACGCGCATGGCGCACGGTGAGGCTGGCGCCGGCGATGGCGGCTCGAGCACGGGCACGAACGAAGCGCGCACCCTGAGCGAAGCGCGCGAACGCGAACAAATTCTCAAATCATTTTCGGAAGAGTAAGAGCATGCTGCTATATACGATTTACCTGGTGGCGATCGTCGCCGAAGCGATGTCCGGCGCCATCATGGGCATGCGGCGCGGCATGGACTTGTTCGGCATCTGCATGATCGGCACCGTCACGGCGCTCGGCGGCGGCACCGTGCGCGACGTGCTGCTGGGGCACTATCCGCTGGGCTGGATCGCGCATCCCGAGTACCTGCTGTTTACTATCGGCGCGGCCATCGTGACAGCCTTCGTCGCCCGCTATCTGCACCATCTGCGCGCCATCTTCCTGCTGGTCGACGGACTGGGTCTGGTGGCGTTTTGCGTGATCGGCTGCGACATCGCCATGTCGGCCAAGATGCATCCGGCCATCGTCGTGCTGGCGGGGATGATCACGGGCGTCTTCGGCGGCCTGCTGCGCGATATCCTGTGCAACCAGATTCCCCTCGTGCTGCAGCGCGAAGTGTATGCCACCGTGGCGCTGTTCACGGGCAGCCTGTACGTGGGCCTGCTGTACTTCAAGGTCGATAGCTCCGTGGCGCAGCTGGCGTCCATCGGCGCCGGCTTCCTGTTCCGCTTCCTGGCCCTGCACTTCGAGTGGCGCCTGCCGAATTTCAACGGCGACCGCATACGGGGTTTTGAGTAAGGTAACAGCCGCGTGAATATTTTCACGCACCTTTAACCCCTTTTTCTGCGCTGCCGCGTTTCATGTTGGACACCCCAGCCAACCGGAGAAGAAGCGATGTCCAGCGCCCTCAAAATTACATTGATACTGTCCCTGCTGCTGTCGGCAGGCAGTCACGCCGCCGGCACGGCGCCGCGCAAGACCCTGGCGCCGTTCGCCAGCGAGCAGGCCTTGAGCAGCTACCTGCAGCAGTTGCAGGCGCGCCAGGCGGCCTTGCTGCGGGAGCAGCAGAAACTGCAGCGCGCCACGGCGCAGTCCATGTCGGCGCCGCCCGCCCCTCCCGCGCCGATGGCGGCCAAGGCGGCGCCCGCGCCAGCAGCGGAAGCGGCGGAATCCGTCACCAACGTGCAGACGGCGGGCGTGGACGAAGGCGGCATCGTCAAACTGCATGGCAAGCACCTGGTAATGCTCCGGCGCGGCAAGCTGTTTACCGTGCAGGTGGGTGGCAATGCCTTGCAGCCCGTGTCCTCGCTCGACGCGTTCGCGCCAGGCAGCGATCCTTCCGGCAGTTGGTATGACGAAATGCTGATCGATGGCGATACGGTTGTGGTGATCGGCTACAGCTACAGCCGTGGCGGCACGGAGATCGGCCTGTTCGACGTCAATGCGGAAGGCAAGCTGGCCTACCGTTCCACGTATCACTTGCGCTCCAACGATTATTATTCCTCGCGCAATTACGCGAGCCGACTGGTCGGCAGCAAACTCGTGTTTTACTCGCCCCTGTCGCTGAACCTGCGCCGGGGCGACCCGTTCGGCGGCTTTCCCGCGCTGCGCCGCTGGCGTCCTGACGCCGTGCCATCCGATTTCAAGCGCATTGCCCCGGCCACGCGCATCTACCGTACCGATGAAGAACCCGAAACGGGCTTCGGCCTGACCCTGCATACGGTTACCGTGTGCGATCTGGCGCAGCGCGACATGCGCTGCGAAGCGACGGCCGTGATGGGGCCGCAGGGCCGCGTGTTTTATGTGTCGGGCGAATCCGTCTTCGTATGGACGACGCGGAGCGGCAGCGACTCGGGCGTGTTCCGCATTCCTCTCGACGGCAGCGCGCCCAGCGCCCTGAAGGTGGCCGGTGCGCCCGTCGACCAGTTCTCGTTCCTGGAAAGCGCTGACGGCCACCTGAACGTGCTGCTGCGCGCCGAGGGCCAGGGCGACGCCATGTGGGATGGTGCAAGAGGGCGGGGCGACATGGCCTTGCTGCGCGTGCCCTTGGCGTCGTTTTCCGATGGCCGCGACAGCGCGCCCGCCAGCAGCTACAAGGCGCTGCCCGGTGGCGGCGGCTACGGCTTGCAGAACCGCTACGTGGGGTCCTATTTGTTGTACGGCAATCCGGGCAATCCGGGACGCCGCAAGGCGGACCAGGCCTGGCCGCGCCAGCCCCTGTACGCCGTGCGCTGGGCCGATGCGGGCAGCGTGCAAGCCTTGTCCCTGCCGCATGGCGTGGAGCGCATCGAGGCGCTGGGCAATGACGCCGTGGTGATCGGCGCGCAGGGCAGGGATCTGCACTTCAGCACAATCGGCCTGGGGGCGCAGGCGGCGATTGCCACGCGCTACATCCGCGCCGACGCGGCGCAGGGCGAGTCGCGCAGCCACGGCTTTTTCTACAAGCCGCAAGCGACCAGCGAGGGCATGATCGGCTTGCCGATCCTGGGCGCGGACGAGCGGCCTGGCCTCAACAAGTCGGCTGCATCCGTCCTGTATCTGCGCAACAGCGGTTTGACATTGACGGAACTGGGCGCGCTGGCGGCGCGGCCGGGCCAGGCGCCGGACGACGGCTGCCGCGCGTCCTGCGTGGACTGGTATGGCAATGCGCGGCCCCTGTTCCTGCAGGGCCGGGTCTTCGCCCTGCTCGGCTATGAACTGGTGGAAGGGGCGCTCAGGGATGGACAGATACGCGAAGTGCGCCGCATCAGCTATGCCCCCACTGCACGTTGATGGCGTAGTGAAATTGCCGCTGCCGCGTAGTTCGGCTACACTGGTCCGCATGCCCGACACCCTGATGACCGCGACGGATGAAGACCTGATGCTGCGCTACGGCGCCGGCGATCTGCCGTCGTTTCGCGAACTGTACCGGCGCCATAGCCATGGCCTGTACCGCTTCGTGGCCTGGCGTTCGCCGCGCCGCGCGTGGGTGGACGAGATCGTGCAGGACTCTTGGGCCAGCCTGCATGCTGCGCGTGCCGGCTATCAGCCGCAAGCGGCATTCCGCACCTATCTGTACCAGATCGCGCGCAACCGCCTGATCGACCTCCTGCGCCAGCGGGAAGGACAGGAATACGATGACGCGGGCGAACGGGAGGACGAGGGCGCATCGCCGCCGCAATCGCTGGAGCAGAAACAGCGGCACGCACGGCTGCATGCGGCCATCGCCGCGCTGCCGGTGGAGCAGAAGGAAGCGCTGGTGCTGCAGCAGTTCAGCGGCATGAGCATCCTCGAGATCGCCGTGGTGACGGGGGCGGAAGCGGAAACCGTCAAGAGCCGGCTGCGCTACGCCATGCAGAAATTGCGCGCGGGCTTGGACAGCGCCGCTGGCGCGGGAGGACAGGCATGAATACGCACGATCAAGATAACGACGCACCGAATGACGAGGAATTGAACGCGCTGCTGGCCAGCCTGCCGCAGCCCGCGCCTTCCAGCGCCCTCGATGCGGCCATTCTGGCGGATGCCGAAAAAGCCTTGCAAAAACCGGCAGCCGCGAACGACAGCGCCGACGGTGTGCTGCGCACCTTGCCGGCCAAGAAATCGCCGGACTACCTGCAGCGCTGGCGCGTTCCGCTGGGACTGGCCGCAGCCGTGCTGCTGACGGTGAATCTGATCGGCGTGGACTGGTTCGACTCGAAGCCGGCGCAATTTCCCGTGGTGGGGGAACCGGTCACGCAGGAGGTGATGTCCGCGCCTGCCACCGCACCTGTTGCCGCACCGGCCGCTGCGCCCGCGCCACCGCCGCCGACAGCGCCACCGCCGCCGACAGCGCCAGCGCCGCGCGCCATGGCCAAAATGGCAGCCAAGCCAGCGCAGCCGGCGCCAGCCTCGTTTCCCGCGCCGCAGGCGGTAGCAGTGGCCCCACCGGCGCCGCCAGCACCGCCGCCCCCACCGGCGCCTGCCACGGCGATGAGCCAGGCGATGGAGCAGCAAGCGGCCATGCAGGCCGAGTCCAGTATGCAGCGTCAGGCGCCCGTGCCCGTCGCGGCCCGCGCCGCGCCGATGCCGCCGCCCGCAAAGCTCGACGCTGGCGTGTGGCTGGTGAAGATCGACGCTCTGCTCAAGGCGGACGAGGACGCACTGGCGCGCGAGGAGTGGACGGCGTTCCGGCAGGCCTATCCCGACTATCCGGTGGCCGAGGAACTGCGGCAGCGGCTGGAAAAGCAGAAACAATAGCAAGTTGATGTGCTGCCTGAACCCGCAGGCAAAGAGCCGGGGTCAGACCCGGCGGGTCTGACCCCGGAATCGAAGAATGGCAGCGGCGCCAGGAAAAGCCAAAACAGTAGCGCGTCAGACGATCCCCTTCCTGCGTTCCCACACGGCGCTGCCCACGAAAATGGCGGCGCACACCCACATCACGGCCGGCAGGGCGTTCACGCCCACCGATTGCATCAGGACGCCCGTCAGCAGGGGGCCGCCGCCGCTGGTCACGCCCCAGGTGGCGTTGACGATGGCGCTGGCGCTGGTCAGCGACAGGCCCGTAAACCGTTCGCCGCAGGCGACCAGCGCCAGCATGTAGATGCCGCCCGCCGCCGCGCCCAGCAACAGCAGCAAGGTCCACCACAGCCACGGCGTGCCGACAGCGAACGGCAGCAGCGGCAGCAGCAAGCAGACGGCCACGCCGCAGCCCGCGTGGACTTTGGCGCGGCCGTAGCGGTCGGCCATCCACCCCAGCGCGAATTGCAGGCCCGTGTCGCCCACCAGCACCACTGTGGCCGACAGCAGGGCCAGGTCCGTGCCGATGCCGTGCTCCATCGCGTACAGGGGCAGCAAGCTCAATGCCAGGGTGTCGAACAGGGCGAAGAAGGCGGCGCCGAGCACGATCATCGGCATGCGCGGCAGGATCAGGGGCCACTTCACGCCATGTTCTTCCGGCTCCCTTTCCGGGCCGCTGTTCGAGATCAGCATCAATCCAGGCACGGCCAGCAAAAACAGCAGACCGCAGGCGGCGAAGCTCCACGAAATTTTGTCGTTGAAGAGCGCCACGAGGGCAGGGCCGATCAGCTGGAAAAACGTAAAACTGGTGGTGTACATGGCCACCACCCGTCCCCGCGAATTGTCGGGCGCCAGCCGGTTGACCCACGCTTCGCCGATGGTAAACAGCACACCCATGGCGCCGCCGAACAGGAAGCGCAGCACGCTCCACGCCAGCAGATGGTCGGTGCACTGCATGGCGATCGTCGCCAGCGATGCCATCCACACGGCGCCCAGCATGGTGGCGCGCGCGCCGAAACGCCCCACCCAGCGCGAAACGAATGGCGATGCGGCCAGGATGCCGAGGGCGCTGACGGCCGTGATCATGCCGATGATGTCCGTGCCCACGCCGCGCTGATGCAGGGTCAATGCGGTAAGCGGCATGGTGGCGCCCAGGCCCAGGCCGACCACGCCGATGCTGACCACGAGGGCGAAGAAGTCGCGCCACGGCATGGTCTTCATGGCTGCCCCCGCAGGGTGAAAAAGGTGCTTGAAAAGGCTGAAAAACGGTGTGGATGCATGGGAAAGTAAGGGACTTTGCCTGCGGCGCTGGTGTTTGGCGCCGGACGGGCATATGATGATTTTATCAAGAGCAATATTGCAAAGCCGTAGTGTAGGCGATGTGCGCCGACGCTGGCCATGCCCATCGGTGTGGCCGCCCCTGCCGGCTCTGCTGTACAGTGAAGCGAGCGGCAGCGCTGTCATGGCGCTGTCATTGGATCGTCACGCCAGCGAGGAAGCTCTATGCGCCGTCCCGTCGTTCTCGTTCCCGCCTGCCAGCGTCAGCTTGGAAGCCATGCCTGGCATATGGCGCAGGACAAATACCTGCACGCCGTGCTGCGTGGCGCCGGCTGCATGCCGCTGCTGCTGCCCGCCCTGGGCGCGGACGCGGACCTGGAAGCGGCGCTGCGCATCGCCGACGGCGTCATGCTGACCGGTTCCGCCTCGAACGTCGACGCCCGCCTGTATGGCGAAGACATCCTCCATCCCGATCTGCCGCAAGACCCCGCGCGCGACGCTACCACTTTGCCCCTGATCCGCGCCGCGCTGGCGCGCCAGCTGCCCCTGCTCGCCATTTGCCGCGGCTTCCAGGAAGTCAACGTGGCCCTGGGCGGCAGCCTGCACCAGGCCGTGCACGCGGTACCGGGCATGCAGGACCACCGTGAAAACGTGCTCGATCCCCTGGCGCGTCAATACGGGCTCGCGCACCGCATCAAGCTGATGCCCGACGGCCTGCTGTCACGCCTCTTGGGCGGCGAGAGCGAAATGATGGTCAATTCCCTGCATGGCCAGGGCATCGCGCGGTTGGCCGATGGCTTGCTGGTGGAAGCGCTGGCCGACGACGGCCTGGTGGAAGCGTATAGCGTGGCCAGCGCCGCCGGTTTCACGCTGGCCGTGCAATGGCACCCGGAGTGGCAGGTGGAAGACAACCCGCAGTCCATGCGCCTGTTTGGCGCCTTCGGCCAGGCATGCCGCGATTACCAGGAACAGCAGCACCGAAATAAAGAATGACAAGGAAGGATGAAAAAAGAATGACCGGCGCGCCGCACGAGTAGCACGCGGCGTTTGATCAAGACCAGCGAGAGGGAAACATGGCAATACGCGAAAATTTCACTTATACGGACATGGATTTGTGGCTCAATGAAAAGCGCGTCACGGAAATCGAATGCCTGGTCCCCGATTTGACGGGCGTGGCGCGGGGGAAGATCCTGCCGCGCGGGAAATTCACCCAGGAGCGCGGCATGCGCATCCCGGAAGCGGTACTGGGCATGACGGTGACTGGCAATTATCCGGTCGACGATGGCGGCTATGACCGCGCCATTTCCAGCACCGACCGCGACATGATTTTGAAGGCTGATCCCACCACGATTACCATGGTGCCGTGGGCAACCGATCCCACCGCGCAAGTCATCCACGACTGTTATTTTTCCGACGGCGCGCTGGTCGATTTCGCCCCGCGCTCCGTGCTGCGGCGCGTGCTGAAACTGTATGCGGACAAGGGCTGGAAACCCGTGGTGGCGCCGGAGCTGGAGTTCTACCTGACGGCGAAAAACATGGACCCCGACCTGCCCTTGAAACCGCCCATCGGGCGCAGCGGCCGGGCCGAGACGAGCCGCCAGGTGTACAGCATCGATGCCGTCAACGAGTTCGACCCCCTGTTCGAGGATATCTACGATTACTGCGAACTGATGAACCTTGACGTCGATACGCTGATCCACGAAATTGGCGCGGGGCAGATGGAAATCAACTTCCTGCACGGCGATCCATTGGGCCTGGCCGACAAGGTGTTTTTCTTCAAGCGCACCCTGCGCGAAGCGGCCTTGAAACACGATATGTATGCCACCTTCATGGCCAAGCCCATGGCGGGCGAGCCGGGGTCCGCCATGCACGTGCACCAGAGCGTGACGGATGCGAAGACGGGTCTGAACATTTTCAGCAACGAGGACGGTTCGGCCGCGCCTATCTTCAAGCATTACATCGCGGGCTTGCAGCGCTACATGCCGTCGGCCATGGCCATCGTCGCGCCCTATGTGAATTCCTACCGCCGCATCGTGCGCCACACGGCCGCGCCGATCAACATCCAGTGGGGACTGGACAACCGCACGGTGGGCTTCCGCGTGCCCGAGTCGGGCGTGCAGGACCGGCGCGTGGAAAACCGCATCATCGGCGCCGACGCGAATCCCTACCTGGCCCTGGCCGTCACCCTGGCCTGCGGCTACCTGGGCATGACGGAGCAGCTGGAAGCGACGCCGATGATGGTGGGCAGCGCCTACGACATGAAGTTCGAACTGCCGCAAGGCTTGCCCGAGGCCTTGCAGCTGCTGCGCGCGGAAGACAAGCTGCGCACGGTGCTGGGCGAGCGCTTCATCGACGTGTACGCGGCCATCAAGGACCTGGAACACCAGGAGTTCATGACGGTCATCAGCCCCTGGGAGCGCGAACACCTGTTACTGCACGTATAAAGGATCATCTATGAGCACATCCAACAATCCGCTGGCGCCAAGCGCCGCCCTGGTTGCGTCCGTGGCGCAGAAAAACGCGGCGCCGCAGGTGTACGACACGGCCGCCATCCAGCAGATGGACTCGGCCCACTACCTGCATCCATTTACCGATTTCCAGGATCTGGCAGCCAAGGGTGCGCGCGTGATGGTGCGCGGCGACGGCGTCTACTTGTGGGATAGCCAGGGCAAGAAGATCGTCGACGGCATGTCGGGCCTGTGGTGCGTGAACGTGGGCTACGGCCGCACGTCGATCTCGCAAGCCGTGTACAAACAGATGGAAACGCTGCCGTTCTATAACAGCTTCTTTGGCACGACGAACGTGCCGGCCGCGCAGCTGGCCGCCAAGCTGGCGCAGATATCGCCGCCGCAGTTCCAGCACGTGTTCTTCACCAGTTCCGGTTCCGAAGGCAATGACACGAATTTGCGCATGGTGCGCCGCTACTGGGACATCCTCGGCTACAAGGAGCGGCACACCATCATCAGCCGCCACAACGCCTATCACGGCAGCACGGTGGCGGGAGCGTCGCTGGGCGGCATGGACGGCATGCATGCGCAGGGCGGCATGCCGATACCGGGCATCGTGCATATCGGCCAGCCCAATTACCTGGAGTCGGGCCACGGCTTGACGCCGGAAGCCTTCGGCCTGAAGGCGGCCGGCTGGCTGGAAGACAAAATCCTGGAAATCGGCGCCGACAAGGTGGCTGCCTTCATCGGCGAACCGGTGCAGGGCGCGGGCGGCGTCATCATCCCGCCATCGACCTACTGGCCCGAAATCCAGCGCATCTGCGACAAGTACGGCATCTTGCTCATCGCCGATGAAGTCATTTGCGGCTTCGGCCGCCTGGGGCGCTGGTTCGGTTCCGAACTGTTCGGCATCAAGCCCGATCTGATCACGTTCGCCAAGGGCGTCACCTCGGGCTATGTGCCGCTGGGCGGCGTGCTGGTGGGAGACCGTGTCGCCAAGGTGCTGATCGAGCAGGGTGGCGAATTCACCCACGGCTTTACGTATTCGGGCCACCCCGTCGCCTGCGCGGCGGCGCTGGAAAACATTCGCATCATCGAGGAAGAGCGGCTGGTGGCCAAGGTGGCCGAGGATACGGGACCGTACCTGCAGCAGTGCTTCGCCAGCCTGGGCGAACATCCGCTGGTCGGCTATGCGGACAGCTGCGGTCTGGTCGCGGGCCTGAACCTGGTGCGCAAGAAGGGCGCCACCGTGCACGAGAACGAGTTGTTCGACGAGGGCCAGGGCGTGGGCATGATCTGCCGCGGCCACATGTTCGACAACGGCGTCATCATGCGTGCCGTGGGCGAACGCATGATCGTCGCCCCGCCATTGGTCATGACGCGCGCGCAGATCGATGAAATGGTGGGCTTGATATGGCTGTGCCTGGACAAGACGTATGCGGATGTGAAAGCGAAGGGCTGGGTGTAGGTTTTTGCCCCATTTTGCCGCCATCTGCGCATTTTTTGGACCGCAATGGCGGCAGTTCCGCTAAACTTCCATCCTGGCCGCTCTTTGTAGCGGCCAGTTTTTCATTTTGATAGCCACTTACCCAAAGCCTCCACATGACGATAGCAACACCAGCCGCGTCGGCCAGCGACGCCCCAGCGCCTTTTTTGCTGATTGATCAACTGGTCAAGGAATTCGATGGCGTGCGCGCCGTCAATGATATTTCCGTGACGATCAACAAGGGCGAGATTTTCGCCTTGCTGGGCAGTTCAGGTTGCGGCAAGTCGACCCTGCTGCGCATGCTGGCCGGTTTCGAGACGCCGACGTCGGGGCGCATCGCCCTGGCGGGCAACAGCATCGTCGACGTGCCGCCGCACCAGCGTCCCATCAACATGATGTTCCAGTCGTACGCGCTGTTCCCGCATTTGTCCGTGTGGGACAACATCGCCTTCGGCCTGCGCCGCGACGGTTTGCCGAAAGCGGAAGTGGCGGCGCGCGTCGAGCAGATGCTGGCGCTGGTGCAGCTGGGCCAATACGCGAAGCGCAAGCCGCACCAGCTGTCGGGCGGGCAGCAGCAGCGCGTGGCGCTGGCGCGCAGCCTGGCCAAGCGGCCGCAATTGCTGCTGCTCGACGAGCCGCTGGGCGCACTGGACAAGAAACTGCGCGAACGCACGCAGATGGAACTGGTCAATATCATCGAACAGGTGGGCGTCACCTGCGTGATGGTCACGCACGACCAGGACGAGGCCATGAGCATGGCCACGCGCATCGCCGTCATGAGCGAAGGGCGCATCCTGCAGGTGGGCGCGCCCGGTGAAATCTACGAGACGCCGAACTGCCGTTTCGTGGCCGATTTCATCGGCAGCGTCAACCTGTTCGACGGCCGCATCACGCAGGACGAACCCGATCACGTGGTGATCGCCACGCCCGATGGCGAGCACTATGTTTCGCACGGCATCACGGGCAACCTGGGCATGGATGTCTCGGTGGCCGTGCGCCCCGAGAAAATCGGCATCCAGATCGCGCCCCCCGCCTTGGAAGAGCGCGCGTCGCCGGCGGAGCACGGCTACAACTGCGCCCAGGGCGTGATCGTCGCCATGGCGTATTTTGGCAATGAAACCAGCTACCACGTGCGGCTCGACAGCGGCACGGTGGTGAAAGTGTCGCGCACCAACGCGGCCCGCCACGACGCCGCGCGCCTCGAGCGCGAACAGCGCGTATGGGTGTGGTGGGATGGTGCCGACATCGTCGTGCTGACCAGCTGAGGCCATCATGACGTCCCTCCTGCAATCGCTGCGTAGCCTGGTCACCCTGCGTTGGGTCACCGGGCGCAACGCCGTCATCGCCGTGCCGTCGCTGTTCCTGGCGGCCGCTTTTTTGGTGCCCTTCCTGATCGTGCTGCGTATCAGCCTGTCCGACATGGACACGGCCGGCAGCCCGTTCGGCGGCTTGCTGTCGTACGTTGACGGCATCGTCGTGCTGAAGGTGAAAATCGCCAACTACCTGTTCATCGCCGCCGATGAACTGTATCTGCTCACCTACCTCAGTTCCATCAAGTACGCGGCGATTACCACGGCCATTTGCCTCTTCATCGGCTACCCGTTCGCCTACTTCATGGCGCGCGCCAAACCGTCGATCCGGCCCGTGCTGATGATGCTGGTGATGCTGCCGTTCTGGACCTCGTTCCTGCTGCGCGTGTATGCGTGGAAGGGCATCCTGGCCAACCACGGCTTGCTCAACGATCTCTTGATCGCGCTGGGCGTCGTGAGCGAACCGCTGCACATGATGAACACCTCGTTCTCGCTGGTCGTCGGCATGGTGTACGCCTACCTGCCGTTCATGATCCTGCCCCTGTACGCGAACCTGGTGAAAATGGACATGCGCTACCTGGAAGCGGCGGCCGACTTGGGCGCCACGCCCTTGCAGGCGTTCTGGCGCATCACCGTGCCCCTGTCGAAGTCGGGCATTATCGCCGGCGCCATGCTGGTGTTCATTCCGTCCGTGGGCGAATACGTGATTCCCGAGCTGCTGGGCGGCCCGGAAACCCTGATGATCGGCCGCGTGCTGTGGGATGAATATTTCACCAATAACGACTGGGCCATGGCGTCGTCCGTGACGGTGCTGGTGGTCTTGCTGATCCTCGTGCCGATGGCCATTTTTAACAAATACAAGACGGAGCAGGACGCGGAGGAGCGCACATGAACGGACGTACTTTCCTGCAGCGCTGGTTCGGCCGCGGCTGGCTCTCGCTCGGCTACCTGTTCCTCTACCTGCCCATCATCGTGCTGATCGTCTTTTCGTTCAACAGCTCGCGCCAGGACATGGTGTGGAGCGGTTTTTCGCTGCGCTGGTACAGCGAGTTGATGAGCGATACGGAGATCATCTCGGGCTTCGGTTTGTCCCTGAAGATCGCCTTCATGTCGGCTACCTCGTCCGTCATCCTCGGCACGTTTGCCGCCTTTGCCTTGACCAGCTACCAGCGCTTCCGTGGCCGCACCTTGTTCTCGTCCATGGTCAGCGCGCCGCTGGTGATGCCGGAAGTGATCATCGGCCTGTCCCTGCTGCTGATGCTCGTGTCCATGCAAAAGGTCTTCGGTTTTCCCGAGCGGGGCGTGCTGACCATCTGGCTCGGCCACACCTTGCTGGGCATGGCGTATGCGGCCGTGGTGGTGCAATCGCGCCTGCAGGAGATGAGTAAATCGCTGGCCGAAGCGGCCATGGACCTGGGCTGCCGCGCGCACCAGGTGTTCTTCCTCGTGACCCTGCCGAACATCACGCAGGCGCTGGCGTCCGCCTGGCTGCTGACGTTTACCCTGTCGCTCGACGACGTGGTGCTGTCGGCTTTCCTGTCCGGCCCCGGTTCGACGACGATGCCGCTGGTGATCTTCTCTCGCGCGCGCCTGGGGCTCGATCCGCGCGTGAACGCCATCGCTGCGCTGACGATACTCGTCGTGACGCTTGCCGTGATCGCATACGCCGTGATGCTGGCGCGCGCCGACCGCAGACGCCGCAAGCAACTGTCTGCGGCCTATTTTGCGGATCAGGAGTAAGCTGGCGTTTTTATCTTGCAGGAGACGACCATGACGGAAAACACCAGCTGGCATGCGCGGGCCGCAGCGCTCACGATCGATGGACGCGCCTTCATCAATGGCGAACGAGTGGGGGCCACGTCCGGCCAGACTTTCGACAATCTGTCGCCCATCGATGGGCGCTTGCTGGGTCAGGTGGCCCGCTGCGATGGCGCGGATGTGGATGCGGCCGTGCAGGCCGCCCGCACCGCCTTTGACGACCGCCGCTGGGCAGGAAAATCGCCCGCGCAGCGCAAGCGCGTGCTGATCAAATTCGCCGACCTGGTGCAGAAATACGGTCCCGAGCTGGCCCTGCTGGAAACCCTGGACATGGGCAAACCGATCAAGTACAGCCAGAGCGTGGACGTGGGCGCCACGGCCAACTGCCTGCGCTGGTATGGCGAGGCGATCGACAAGGTCTACGATGAAATCGCACCGACTCCCGCCAACAGCCTGGCCCTGATCACGCGCGAACCGGTGGGCGTTGTCGCCGCCATCGTGCCGTGGAACTACCCGATGATTATGGCCGCCTGGAAGATCGCGCCCGCCCTCGCGGCCGGCAACAGCGTGATCCTCAAACCCTCCGAAAAATCCCCCTTGACGGCCCTGCGCCTGGCCGACATCGCGCTGGAAGCGGGCGTGCCGGCGGGCGTCTTCAACGTGCTGCCAGGTTACGGCCACGAGGCCGGCGCCGCGCTGGCGCTGCACATGGACGTTGATTGCATCGGCTTTACGGGTTCCACGCGCACGGGCAAATTGATCGTGCAGATGGCAGGCCAGTCGAACCTGAAACGGGCGTGGACGGAATTGGGCGGCAAGTCCGCCAACATCGTGTGCGCCGATTGCCCGGATCTGGACAAGGCCGTGGCGGCCGCTGTCGGTTCCATCTTCTTCAACCAGGGCGAAAGCTGCAACGCGCCTTCGCGCCTGTTCGTGGAAGAGTCGATCAAGGAGGAATTTATCGCCAAGGCGCTGGCCATGCTGCCCCGCTTCCAGCCCGGCGATCCGCTCGACGAAGCCACCGTCATGGGCGCGATTGTCGACGCCACGCAGATGAAAACGGTGATGGGCTATATCGCGGCCGGGAAGAGCGAAGGCGCGCAGCTGCTGGGCGGCGGCGAGGCCGTGCGCGCGGAGACGGGCGGCTACTATGTGCAGCCGACCATCTTTGGCGTCGATGCCGGCATGACGATCGCGCGCGAAGAGATCTTCGGCCCCGTCCTGTCCGTGCTCAGTTTTACGGATATCGCCGAAGCGGTGAAGCAGGCCAATGCCACGCCATACGGCTTGCAGGCGGCCGTATGGACGTCGGATATCACCAAGGCCATCCAGACGGCGCGCGCCCTGCGTGCGGGCACCGTGCACGTCAACCAGTACGACGGCGACGACATCACCGTGCCGTTCGGCGGCTACAAGCAGTCGGGCAATGGGCGCGACAAGTCACTGCACGCGCTGGACAAGTACACGGAATTGAAGACGACTTGGATACAGGTGGGGTAGGGGTTTGCGCCTGTGTTGTTGTCGGATTACGGCCTGCGGGCTAATCCGACCTTGTATTATTCCCTTCATGCCGTTCGTGATATTGCGAACGGTATCGACCGCTGTCAAAATCTTGGTAGGCATATCAAGACCGGGTAACTGGATGCCGTATC
>NZ_JBNYXU010000010.1:0-266436 GCF_051380835.1 Janthinobacterium aestuarii | reverse complement strand
CTGATCATCGGCGCCATGATGCGCAAGCTGGTGCATGTAGCATTCGGCGTACTCAGGTCGGGCAAAATATTTGATCCGACCTTGCACGCTGCTTGACGGGGATAACAGTATCTACGCTCATGTAAAGTCCGGTAGGTCGGATTAGCGTAGCGTAATCCGACACCATTGTTGGCCTCGTGGCATCAGCTACCGCGGTAAGTGGAATACGACCACGGCGACACCACTAGCGGCACATGGTAGTTCTCATCCGTATGCGCGATGCCGAAGGCCAGGGTGACAAGGTCGATGAAGCGTGGCGATGGCAGTTCCACGCCTTGGGCTGCGAAATAGTCGCCTGCGTTGAACACCAGTTCATATTGCCCCGCTTTCATGCTATCGCCTTCCAGCAAAGGCGAGCTGCAGCGGCCGTCGCTGTTCGTCATATCCATCTTCAATAACACTTTTCCTTCCGGCGCGACTGAAAACAGGGCGACCTTGACGCCGGCTCCCGGCCTGCCGTGGGCGATATCGAGTACATGCGTGCTGAGTTTTCCCATTTGCTATCCTGTATATAGGGTGAGTGAATGTGCTTATCGTGCAAATCATATACCGGTGACTGCGTCCGGCTATATGATTGGGCATATAGCCAACATTGTCCTCCTATAGGCGCGCCTCCGCATGAACAATTACGAACATTATCCTCGCGACTTGATCGGCTATGGCCGCACGCCACCCCATCCGCAATGGCCGGGCAAGGCCCGCATCGCCCTGCAATTCGTCCTTAATTACGAGGAAGGGGCGGAAAACAGCGTACTGCATGGCGATCCCGCTTCGGAAACGTTTTTATCGGAGATGATCGGTGCAGCCGCCTTTCCCGCGCGCCACCTGAGCATGGAGTCGATTTATGAATATGGTTCGCGCGCCGGGCTGTGGCGCTTGCTGCGCATGTTCGAGGAGCGGCGCCTGCCGCTGACGGTGTTTGGCGTCTCGATGGCCTTGAAACGCAATCCTGAAGGGGTGGCAGCCTTCCAGCAACTGGGTCACGAGATTGCCTGCCACGGTTTGCGCTGGATTTCCTATCAAAACATGGATGAAGCAACGGAACGCGAGCACATGCGCGAGGCCGTGCAGATCATCCGCGAATTGACGGGGTCCGCCCCGCAAGGTTGGTACACGGGGCGCGATTCGCCCAATACGCGCAAACTGGTGGTCGAACATGGCGGTTTCCTCTATGACGCCGATTATTATGGCGACGACCTCCCATTCTGGGAGAAAGTGGCGTACACGGATTCTACCGGCATGCCGGCCGTGCAGCCGCAACTGATCGTGCCCTACACCCTGGATACGAACGACATGCGCTTTGCCGCCATGCAGGGCTTTAATTCGGGCACGCAGTTTTTTGACTATCTGAAAGATGCCTTTGATGTGCTGTACGCGGAAGGCGACCCGAACGGTTTGAATCAGCCGAAGATGCTGTCCGTGGGCTTGCATTGCCGTCTGGTGGGGCGGCCCGGACGGGCCGCGGCGCTGGCGCGCTTTCTCGACTATGTGCAGAGCCATGAGCAGGTATGGATCACGCGCCGCATCGATATTGCCGAACACTGGCATGCGACGCATCCGTTCCAGGAGTGAGTTCTATTGAGATGGGATGATAAGTAAAATCAGTCTTTGCGTATAGTTGTCCCATATGCCGGTGTTAATCTCCTATACTGGGACTATACCGAGGCCAGCATGTCAGAACCGATCCGCTTTTACTATCGTGGTGCCGTACAGGAAGTACGCAACGCCGCCCCTACGCAGACTGTGTTGCAGCACCTGCGCGAGGATTTGCATTGCACGGGCACCAAGGAAGGCTGCGCCGAAGGCGATTGCGGCGCCTGCACGGTGGTCATCGGCAGCCTGGTGGACGGCCAGGTCGAGATGAAAGCCGTCAATGCCTGCATCCAGCTCACGCCCACTCTCGATGGCAAGGCCCTGTTTTCCGTGGAAGACTTGCAGCAGCCCGATGGCGCCCTGCACCCGGTGCAGCAGGCGATGGTTGAATGCCACGGTTCCCAGTGCGGTTTTTGCACGCCCGGTTTTGTCATGTCCTTGTGGGGCATGTATCTGGAGAAAAACGGCCAGACGCCCACGCGCTGTGAAATCGACGACACCCTGTCAGGCAATCTGTGCCGCTGCACGGGCTACCGGCCCATCATCGATGCGGCCAGACGTATGGGTGAATTGCCACAGGTGGCATTCGATCGCGATGCGTTGCGAGTGCAATTGCAGGCGCTGCAGCGCGGCAGCCTGACCACGTATGAACATGGCGGCCAGCATTTCCACGCACCGCGCAGTATCGAGGAACTGGTGACGCTGCGCGCGGCAAAGCCGCAAGCCTGCCTGCTGGCCGGCTCCACCGATATTGGCCTGTGGGTGACCAAGCAACTGCGCGACCTGGGCGACATCATTTATCTCGGTAATGTTGCGGCGCTGAAAAGCATCGGCGAGGATGACGGCAAGCTGCACATCGGCGCCGGCGCCAGCCTCAACGATGCCTATGCGGCGCTGTGCGAACATTATCCCGATGAGCTGTCCGAACTGTGGCAGCGCTTTGCTTCCTTGCCGATCCGCAACGCCGGTACCTTGGGCGGCAATGTGGCCAATGGTTCGCCCATCGGCGACTCGATGCCGTGGCTGATTGCGCTGGGCAGTGAGATCGTGTTGCATGGACCTGCCGGCCAGCGCAGCATGCCGCTGGAAGATTTTTATCTTGGCTATCAAAAGAAGGATCTGCAGCCAGGCGAATTCGTCGAAGCCGTGCGCGTACCTTTGCCCCGTGCCGACGTGCATTTCCGCACGTATAAACTGGCGAAACGCTTTGACCAGGATATCTCGGCCGTGTGCGCCGCGTTTGCCTTTGAGCTCGATGGCGAGCGTATTGTTGGCGCGCGTATTGCCTTCGGCGGCATGGCGGCCACGCCGCAGCGCGCCGCGCAAACGGAGGCATTCTTGCGCGGACAGGCGTGGACGGAAGACAATTTGCTCATCGCCATGCGCTTGCTGGCCGACGATTACGCACCGCTGTCGGATATGCGGGCGTCGAACACCTACCGCATGACGACGGCGCAAAACCTGCTGCGCCGCTTCTGGCTGGAAACACGCCCCGGTGCGCCGCTGCTGCACACTGCCGTCAACGCCTACGCTTGCCGCGCCTGAAAGGACCAGCATGAATCATCCTGCCACGCCCGAACTGCAAGCGGCCGCCTGGGCCGCCGTGGGCAAGCCCAGCCCGCATGAATCGGCGCAATTGCATGTGCTGGGGCAAGCCACGTACACGGACGATATCGCCGAACTGCAAGGCACCTTGCACGCGGCGCTGGGCCTGTCGCAAAAGCCCCATGCACGCATCACGGCCATGGATTTGTCGGCAGTGCGCGCCGCTACGGGTGTTGTCGCCGTCTACACGGCACACGACATTCCCGGCACCAATGACTGCGGTCCCATCATCCATGACGATCCCATCCTGGCTGCGGAGCTGGTGCAATACGTGGGCCAGCCCATCTTCATCGTGGTGGCTGATACGCATGACCATGCGCGCCGCGCGGCCCGCCTGGCGCAAGTGTCGTATGAGGAATTGCCCGCGATCATGACGCCGCAAGCGGCCAAGGCCGCGCAATCGTATGTGCTGCCACCGATGTGGTTGACGCGCGGCAACTACCAGGCCGCGTTCAAGGGCGCGCCGCACGTGGTCAAGGGCCAGCTGTATGTGGGGGGCCAGGAACAGTTTTATCTGGAAGGACAGATTTCCTACGCCATCCCGAAGGAAGCGCAAGGCATGCTGGTGCTGTGTTCGACCCAGCATCCGAGCGAGATGCAGCACGTGGTGGCGCATGCGCTGGGCGTGCATTCGCACAACATCACCGTCGAATGCCGGCGCATGGGCGGCGGTTTCGGCGGCAAGGAGTCGCAGTCGGCCCTGTGGGCGGCGGCGGCATCGATTGCGGCGGCCAAACTGAAGCGTCCCGTCAAATTGCGCGCCGACCGCGACGACGACATGCTGGTGACGGGCAAGCGCCACTGTTTTTATTATGAATACGAAGTGGGCTATGACGACGACGGGCGGATCCTTGCCGCCAAGGTCGACATGACCACGCGCGCCGGATACTCGGCCGACTTGTCCGGCCCCGTTGCCACGCGCGCCGTCTGCCACTTCGACAACACATATTACCTGTCCGACGTGGACATCCGCGCCGCCTGCGGCAAGACGAATACGCAGTCGAACACGGCCTTCCGGGGCTTTGGCGGACCGCAGGGTGCCATTGCCATCGAGTACGTCATCGATGAAATTGCCCGCCATTTGCAACGCGATGCGCTCGATATCCGCCTGCTCAATTTCTATGGCCGCAACGATGTAGAAGGACGCAACGTCACGCCGTACGGGCAGAAAATCGTCGACAACGTCATTCATGAACTCGTCGCGGAACTGGAAGCGAGCAGCGATTACCGCGCGCGCCGCCTGGCTATTGATGCGTTCAACGAGGCCAGCCCGATCCTGAAGAAGGGGCTGGCATTCACGCCCCTGAAATTCGGCATCGCCTTCAACGTCACGCATCTGAACCAGGCCGGTGCGCTCGTGCACGTATATGTCGATGGCTCCGTGCTGGTCAACCATGGCGGCACGGAAATGGGGCAGGGCATCAATACCAAGGTCATGCAAGTGGTGGCGCACGAACTGGGCCTGGATATGGACAAGGTACGGGCCACGGCCACCGATACCAGCAAGGTGGCGAACACGTCGGCCACGGCGGCGTCCACCGGCGCGGACCTGAACGGCAAGGCGGCGCAGGATGCGGCGCGCCAGATCCGTGAACGCCTGGCCGATTACGCGGTCAAACTGTACGGTGGCGAGACGGACGCTGTTCGTTTCTTCGACAACCATATCCACGTGAATGGTCACGTCGTTGCGTTTGCCGAGCTGGTGCAGAAGGCTTACCTGGCCCGCGTGCAACTGTGGTCGGACGGTTTTTATGCCACGCCTGGCTTGTCGTGGGATGCGAAGACGATGACGGGCCATCCGTTTTCCTACTATGCGTATGGCGCGGCCGTGGCAGAAGTGGTGGTCGATACCCTGACCGGCGAATGGAAGCTGCTGCGCGCGGACGCCTTGTACGATGCGGGCCAGTCATTGAATCCTGCGATTGATCTGGGTCAGGTGGAAGGCGCGTTTATCCAGGGCATGGGCTGGCTGACGACGGAGCAGCTGTGGTGGAATGCGGCGGGCAAGCTGATGACGCACGCGCCGTCGACGTACAAGATCCCCGGCATTTCCGATTGTCCTGAAGATTTTCGCGTCCAGCTGTTCCAGAACCGCAACGTGGAAGACAGCATTCACCGTTCCAAAGCCGTGGGTGAGCCACCACTGTTGCTGCCGTTTTCCGTGTTCTTTGCCATCCGCGACGCCATTTCCAGCGTGGGCCATCACGCCGTGCAACCACCGCTGAATTCGCCCGCCACCAGCGAGGAAATCCTCAAGGCGGTGATGGCCGTGCAAGCGGCGCATGTCGGCGCATAGGGGTAGACGATGAGCGACTGGCTGACAGCAATCGAGAATGACGCGCGGGCATTCGTGCTGGTGACGGTTGCCCTGGTGGAAGGTTCCGGTCCGCGCGAGGTGGGCGCGAAGATGCGCGTCAGCCTCGATGGCCAGGTCGATACCATCGGTGGCGGGCACCTGGAATTGCGCGCCGTGGAAATCGCCAAGACCATGCTGGCCACGGGCGACACCCATGCGCGGCTCGAGCGTTTCGCGCTGGGCCCCAGTCTCGGGCAATGCTGCGGTGGCGTCGTCCACCTGGCTTTCGAGTATGTCGATGCCAGCCTGAATGCGTTGCTGGTCGCCTTGCGCGAACGCCGCCAGCAAGACAGCTGGCGTCTGGCGGCGCTCGACGGTGAACCTGCCTCGGCGCTGTTTGACGCCGCCGGTAGCTTGATTGCCGGCACTGGCGCACAGGCGCCCGATACGTTCGCGCGCGAACGCGGTACCCATGTTGCGCAGGGCAGCGAAGGGCGGCGCTGGCTGGTCGATCCCTGCCTGGCGCCGCGCGCCCACCTGACCTTGTTCGGTGCCGGCCACGTGGGCGCCGCCATCGTGCGCGCGCTGGCCCCCTTGCCCTGCAATATCACCTGGGTCGATGAGCGCGAAGACATGTTTCCCGCGCAGCTGCCGGATAATGTCCGCATCGCCGCCACCGATACGCCCGAGGAGTTTGTCGCCATGGCGCCGCCGGGCGGCAGTTTTCTCGTCATGACGCATAGCCATGCGCTCGATCAGCGCTTGACGCAAGCCATCATGGAGCGCGAGGATGCGGGCTGGTTCGGGCTGATCGGTTCGCACACCAAGCGCAAGCAATTCGAACACCGCCTGCAGGCGCGCGGCGTGCCGGACGCGCGCATTGCCGCCATGGTGTGTCCGATCGGCATGCCAGGCATCCGCAACAAGGCGCCGGCCGTGATCGCCGCTTCCGTTGCCTGTCAATTACTGATGGTGTGGGAAGCGGCGGCCGCGGCCGCCCTGGCCGCACCGCTGCGGCTGGCCTCTGCCAGCGCGCCACCGCGGCGCCGAACACGCGCCGCCATTCACCCGTTATAGAAAGAAGCCATGCCGATTGTTCCTGCCACATTGCAAGCCTACCGAGCCAGCTTGCTGCACTTCCACGCCGATCCCGGATTTAGCGCGGAGGCGCATTCCTGGCATGCGGACGGCTTGCTGATCGTGGCCGATGGGAAGGTCGTGGCAGCCGGCGATTACGCTTCATTGCAGGCAACTTTGCCGCCGGGCACGCAGACCGTCGATTACCGCGGCAAGCTGATCGTGCCCGGTTTCATCGACACCCATCTGCACTTCCCTCAGACGGAAATGATCGCTTCGCCCGCACCGGGTTTGCTGCCGTGGCTGGAAACGTACACCTTCCCCACGGAGCGCGCGTTTGAAGATCCCGAGCATGCGCGCAACGTGGCCGAGTTTTTCCTCGATGAACTGCTGCGCTGCGGCACCACCACGGCCATGGTGTATGGCAGCGTGCATCCGCAATCGGTCGAAGCCTTCTTTGGCGCCAGCGAGGCGCGCGGCTTGCGCATGGTGGCGGGCAAGGTCATGATGGACCGCAATTGTCCCGAGTTCCTGCGCGATACGGCCGAGTCCGGCGCACGCGAAAGCGAAGAGCTGATCCGGCGCTGGCACAAGCACGGCCGCTCGCTGTACGCGATCACGCCCCGTTTCGTGCCGACGTCGACGAATGAACAGATGCATCTGGCGGGCGAGCTGGCGCGCGCCTATCCGGATACGTATTTGCAGACGCACGTGTCGGAAAACGAAGATGAATGCCGCTGGGTGCGCGCACTGCACCCGCAGGCGCGCAGCTACCTCGACGTGTATGACCAGTACGGCATGCTGCGCCCGCGTGCCATGTTCGGTCATTGCATCTGGCTCGACGAGCGCGACCGCGCGCGCATGGCGGAAACGTCTTCGGCTGCCGCCATTTGTCCTACGTCCAACCTGTTCCTCGGTAGCGGCCTGTTCGATTTCGAGCGGGCCGATGCGGCGAAAGTGCTGCTGTCGCTGGCTACCGATGTGGGCGGCGGCACCTCGTTCTCGATGTTGCAAACAATGAACGAAGCCTATAAAGTAGCACGCTTGAAAGGCAGCTATCTGCCCGCCTTGCGCATGTTTTACCTGGCGACCCTGGGCGCGGCGCGCGCCATGCAACTGGAAGGCACCCTGGGCAATTTCACGGCCGGCACGGAAGCGGACTTCATCGTGCTCGACAAGCAGTCGACGCCGCTGCTCGAGCGCCGCACGGCCGGCTGTCAAAGCCTGGAGGAATTGCTGTTTGCCTTTGCGCTGCTGGGCGACGACCGCGCCGTGGCCGCCACCTATTCAGGCGGGCAATGCGTGCATGTGCGGGGGCAGGGCTGACCTACCCGTTGTTCAACACGAATTATCCTGAGCGAGAACGCGAATGCACAAGAAACTCACTGGCCTGGCGCTTGGCGCCGCGCTGGCATTGACCGGAACGGCGCAGGCCGCCAAGGCTACCCCGTCTTCCAACGAGGCGGCCACCGCGCGCCATTTTGCCGCTCTGGTTGCTGGTGCGCAGCCGAAGACAGCCGAGTTGAGCCTGT
The DNA here is from genome assembly GCF_051380835.1 of Janthinobacterium aestuarii. Classification (NCBI taxonomy): domain Bacteria; kingdom Pseudomonadati; phylum Pseudomonadota; class Betaproteobacteria; order Burkholderiales; family Oxalobacteraceae; genus Janthinobacterium; species Janthinobacterium aestuarii. The sequence continues at coordinate 258,294 of NZ_JBNYXU010000010.1, read as the reverse complement.
TCTTTTCCATGATGCCCAAGGGCGGTGATTTGCATCACCATTACTCGGGCGCCATCTACGCCGAGCAATTCCTCGACTGGGTCGACAAGGAAAACTATTGCGTCAACAAGACGACTTACCGCATCGAAAGCAACAAGGATGTCGTGGCGGCCGAGCGCGCCAAGCCGGCCGCGCAGCGTGGCTGCCTGTCGTCCACGGAAGTGTTTGCCGACGCGGGCCTGTATGCGGAATTGCTGCAGCGCTGGTCGACCAAGGATTTCTATAACCACGGCGCCATCCAGACGCCGCCGGACCGCACCTTTTTTGATACCTTCGGCTACTTCGGTCCCGTGGCGTCGAGCAATACGGCCGATGGCCTGAAAACCCTGAAGCAGCGCGCCATCGCGGAAAACCTCAGCTACATCGAGACGATTTTCGAGCTGTCGCCATTCGTGCAAAACGCGCAGTTCGACCAGCAGGTGCTGGCGCCGGGCTTGCAGCCGGCAGCGTTGCAAGCCGTGCTGGCCAACTGGTCGCAGAGCCTCGAGCAGGATACTGGCTTCCAGAAAAGCATCACCGCCTATAACGACAACGTCAACGCCAGCAGCGCCGGCATCGATGACGCGAATTTCACCATGCGTTACCAGGCGTATGTGCTGCGTTTTCTGTCGCCATCGCAAGTATTTTCCTCGATGGTGGCCGCGTTCAAGGCAGCGAGCCTGAATCCGCTGCTGGTGGGCGTGAACATCGTGGGTCAGGAAAGCGTTAACGTGTCGATGCGCGATTACAGTCTGCACATGGAAATGTTCAAATTCCTCAAGGAAAAATATCCAAACGTCAAGATCGCCCTGCATGCGGGCGAGCTGGCGCTAGGCATGGTGCCGCCGGAAGGCATGGCTTTCCATATCGCCGAAGCTGTCAATGTGGCGGGCGCCGACCGTATCGGCCACGGCATGGATATCGCGTACGAACACAATGCACTGGCGACCATGCAAAAAATGCGCGAACGGGGCATCCCCGTGGAAGTCAATCTGACCAGCAACGATTACATTCTCGGTATCAAGGGCCAGGCCCATCCGATCACCCTGTATCGCAAGTATGGGGTGCCGTTCGTCATTTCCACCGATGACGCGGGCGTCTCGCGCAATACCTTGTCGAATGAATACGTGCTGTTTGCCAGCCAGTACAAGACCGATTATGCGGAAATTAAAAAGCTGTCGTACAACAGCCTGCGTTATTCCTTCCTGGCGGAAGCGGATAAGCAGCGTTTGCTGAAAGCGCTCGATGCCCGGTTTACCCGTTTTGAAGCGCAGATTGCCGCCGCCGACAAGGCAGGCAAGGGCGGAAAACCGTAAGTTGCGCGACGTTCATAACTGATACTCTTAAATGGCCGGATCTTCCGGCCATTTTTTATTCCTCATCTTAAATGCCATGCTGTTATTTTGTTAATTTTGTGGCGGCCACGCGACACAATTCACGGCAGATACACGACTTTCTCCAATTTCGTGGATGAATCAATTTCAAGTACATATTGCTCATTTATAATCACGCGCCATAAGCCCGGACGCTGTCAGCACGATATCAATCCAGCTAGTTACCCCATGCTATTTATATTTTAAATATATAAATATATAAAAAAAATCGTATTTGTCATCCATTTTTTGATGATGCATAGTGAGATGAAGATGATATTAAAAAGTCACAATTCATCTGGGCGATATCGTATGAAGATGGGTATTTGCAGTAAATAAAGGTGAGATGCAGAATGAAACAAATAGTCGCGCAGCTAAATGACGACATTCTTCTGTATTTTACCGCCGTGTCACAGTCTTGAAATATTTAACAATTACACTCGCGGCTTGCCATGTTAGCCGGGTAAGCATGTGGGATGAATGACACAGGTACTAGCGCCCTGGGTCATACGGATCGGTCGCAGTTTTTTTCCGCCGTAATTGTCTGGATAGGAATAGTTGTGATGTGTGGAGCGGCGTTTTGTGATGGTCTTGTCAGGACCGCAGCCAGTCCCGCCGGCGTAACAGTTGCAGCATCGTAAAGAGGAGATCTTGTATTTGTGTTGCTGTGCGGTGCAGCCGGACGGTGGGGCAATCCAGGATTTTCAAAAAATAATAGTCTTTTCTGGGGTTAAAGATGATCAATCACAAGCGACTTCGGCTGACGCAAATCGCGTTAAGCCTGTCTATTGCACTGGCAGCGGCACCATCGTTCGCACAGAACACTACGTCTTCCATTGGCGGCCGTATCTCGGCCACTGACGGCAAGCCGGCAGCTGGCGCGCAAGTCAATATCGTTCACGTTGAGTCCGGTTCGGCCAGCAACGTGACCACCGATGCAGAAGGCCGTTATGTCGCACGCGGCCTGCGTGCCGGCGGTCCTTACACCATCACCATTACCAAGAATGGCGTGGTTGAAAAACGCGAAGGCGTGTATATCGCTCTGGCCGAAACGGCCAACGTCGACGCCACGCTGGGCGCCGACATGCAAGTGGTGAAAGTCAGCACCAATGCTGTTCGCAATCAGGTTTTCAACCGGAACAACATGGGTGCCGGCACCAATATCGGCCCGACCGAACTGGCTACCCAGGCATCGATCTCGCGCAGCCTGCAAGACTATGCCCGCGCCGACCCACGCCTGTCGCAAACCGACAAAGAGCGCGGTGAAATCTCCGTTGCCGGTCAAAACTCGCGCTACAACTCGATGACGATTGACGGCGTGGCCGTGAACGACACGTTCGGTCTGGAAGCGTCTGGTACCGCGACCGGCAAGCAGCCAATTTCGATCGAAGCGATCCAGTCGGTGCAGGTTAACGTCGCCAACTATGACGTCACCCAAAAAGGCTACACCGGCGCGAACGTCAACGCGGTGACCAAATCGGGCACCAACAAGGTCAAGGGCAGTGTCTACTACGCTTTCCGTAACGACACCATGTCGGGCGACCGTTACAACAGCACCGACGACACTTACTACGCACCGCCAAAATCGAAAGACACGACCAAGGGTATTACCCTGGGCGGCCCGCTGATCGAAGACAAGCTGTTCCTGTTTGCCAACTACGAAAAAACCACCAGCTCGCGCGGCGCGCCAGCATTCGGTCCTGTCGGCAGCGCACAGACCAACGTTGCCATTACCCAAGGCGCCATCGATAGCGCGATTGCTATTGCCAAGGATAAATATGGTATCGATGCAGGTACTTCGGCAGTTCCTGCGGGTTCCGAATTCACGGCGACGGAAAAGTTGCTCAAGCTGGATTGGAATCTGACCGACACCCAGCGCATGATGCTGCGCTACACCAAGACCGAACAGTCCGAGCCGATTTACACCGGTTTTTCCGGCACGGGCCTGTCGCTGAGCTCGTACTGGTATGACCAGAACAAGAGCCTGGAAACCCTGGTTGCTCAATGGACCGCCGAGTGGACCCCGACCTTCTCGACCGAAGTCAAAGTGTCGTCGCGCGACTACGACAGCGTACCGCGCAACAACGCTTATCTGCCGGCAATCGGCCTGCAGTTCAGCGGCGCGCTGCCAGCTGGCGCACCTTCGAACCTGGCTACCGGCAACCGCTTCCTGAACTTTGGTACTGAACTGAGCCGTCAGCGTAACATTCTTGGCACCAAAACCAAGGATTTCTACGCAGCCGGTACCTGGTCGCTGGGCGACCATGAAGTCAAGTTCGGCTCCGACTACAGCAAGAACGACATCTATAATGCGTTCCTGCAAAACGTCAACGGTAACTACACCTTCGGCTGTATTAACAGCAGTGCCACGTTTGCCTATTCGTTCGGCGCCATCAACTGCGGTTCTGCCACGGCAGCGCAATTGCAGGCAGCCGTGCTGGAAAACTTCAGCCGTGGCCGTCCTAGCTCGTACACCTATCAGGTGCCACAAGCAGGCCGTACGCTGGACGATGCCGTGGCGACGTTCTCGCTGAAAAACATCGGCCTGTTCCTGCAAGATACCTGGGAAGTCAACAAGCAGCTGACGTTGACTGCCGGCCTGCGCATCGACGGCACCCGCATCGGCGAAAAGCCGATCTACAATGCGCGTGCAGCACAGGCAACTGTCGCTCGTACCACGCCTAACGGTCGTCAGACCGGCGGTTTCGGTATCGATAACTCGCATACCATCGACGGCGAAAACCTGTATCAGCCACGTTTTGGCTTCAACTACAAGCTGGAATCGGCGCGTCCGACGCAAATTCGCGGCGGCTTCGGTTTGTTCCAGGGCGCGGCGATGAGCGTCTGGCTGGGTAATCCTTACCAGAACACCGGTATGGCAACCCAGAACATTACCTGCGCCTCGTCGGCCGGCACTTGCCCGACCACCGATGGATTCTTCAATCCAGATCCAACCAAGCAGCCAACGAGCGTGCCAGCGGTTATCCCGGCAATGAAGGTCGATGCCCTGAGCCCGAACCTGGCGCAACCATCGGTATGGAAAGCCAACCTGGCCATTGAACATGAGCTGCCATGGATGGGCTTGATTGTCAGCGCGGAATACCTGCGTTTCCAGACCAAGAGCGCGATTTACTACGAAGAGCTGAACATGGGCGCGCCAACGGCAACCGGTAGCGATGGCCGTCCAATGTACTATGGTCCTAACGCCTACAATACGGCTTGCTGGAATGCAAATGGCGCTCTGATCGGCGGCGCCAATTGCAGCGCCTTGACCAAGGCTGGCAGCAACGCCTCCTTCGGCCAGGTGCTGATGGCTAAAAATACCGACAAGGGCGAGTCGAACGTGCTGACCCTGTCGGTGCGCAGCCCGACCCGTGATGGCCTGTCGTGGGGCTCGTCGTACACCTATACCGATGGCACTGAAGTATCGCCGCTGACGTCGTCGACCTCGAGCTCGAACTGGGGCGGCCGTGCCGTCTTCAATCCGAACGAGAATGTCGCGTCGAACTCGAACTATCTGGTCAAGGATCGCTTTACCGCCAATGTCAACTGGCAAAAACGTTTCTTCGGCGAATACAAGACCACCTTCGGTCTGTTCTATGAAGGCCGTAGCGGCAAACCATACAGCTGGACCGTCAACAATGACTTGAACGGTGACGGACTGGCCGGTAATGACCTGATGTACATCCCTAGCGCGCCAGGTTCGGGCGAAGTAGTGTTCGCCGGTGCGACGCCAGCAGCGCGCGCCACCAACGAGGCAGCGTTCTGGAAAGTGGTCAACGCCAATGGCGACCTGCGCAAAGCCAAAGGTGGCGTGATCGGCCGTAACGAGAGCTTTTCTCCATGGACCAACAGCTTCGATGTGCGCATGAGCCAGGAAGTACCGGGCTTCTTCAAGGGTAACAAAGGCATCATTACCTTCGATATCCTGAACGTCGGTAACCTGCTCAACCGCAAATGGGGCCGCATCAATGAAGTGGGCTTCCAGGGTGCCGGTGGCCAAGTGCGCAGCTTCGTTGACTATGCCGGTATGGAAAATGGCAAGTATGTGTACAACACTCGTCCTGTGGTGGAAGGCCTGGAAACGCGTCAAGTCAAAGGCGAATCGCAATGGGCACTGCAAGCAACGGTCAAGTACGAATTCTAATATCGTCCTTGCCCCGTAGCTTGGCAAACTAAAAACGGCTGGTGGCGACACCAGCCGTTTTTTTTATACACAAGATGGTTTACTCTTTCCCTTTTTCAATAAATATCATTCCATGGCTCACTTCCTACGCACTCCGGTCGCTGCCGCGGCCCTGATCCTGATCCTGTCTGGCTGCAGCAACCTGGCGCCTGCGCCGAGCGGCCCGATTGAAGTGAACCTGGTCGCTTTGAACGATTTTCACGGCAATCTCGACCGCAGCAAATTTACTTACACGAGCGTCGCCAACGCCGAGCGCAAGACGGTGCAGGCGGGCGGCATTGATACCTTGTCCGGCGCCTTGAAGGCCTGGCGACGCGAAGATGCGCAGCTGATTTTTGTCGGCAATGGCGACCTGGTCGGCGCCAGCCCCGCCATGTCGGCGCTATGGGCGGACGAACCGAGCATCGTCGCCATGAACATGCTGGGCATGAAGGCCAGTTCCGTCGGTAACCACGAATTTGACCAGGGCAAGGCGGAACTGCTGCGCCAGCAGCGCGGCGGCTGCGATTCGTCGCGCGCCGACAAGGCCTGCAAATTCACGCCGGACTTCAAGGGCGCCAGCTACACCTATATGGCGGCCAATGTCATCGACACGCAAACGGGCAAGTCCCTGCTGCCGGCCTACCGCATCGAAGAGGCGCATGGCGTCAAGGTGGGATTGATCGGCGCCGTGCTGAAAGATACGCCGTCCGTGGTGACGGCTGCCGGTATTGCTGGCCTGCAGTTCGGCGATGAAGCGGACGCCATCAACGCCACCTTGCCGCACTTGCGCGCACAGGGCGTGGGGGTGTTCGTCGTGCTGCTGCACCAGGGCGGCGAGACGAAGGACGCCGTCGACCAGCCCGATTGCAGCCACCTGAAGGGCGAAGTGGTCGACGTGGTGAAACGCCTCGACCCGGCGATTCAGCTGGTCATCAGCGGTCATTCGCACCAGGGTTATCTGTGCCGTGTCGACGGCCGCCTGGTGACGCAGGCGCAGATGGGGGGACACATGCTGACGCGCATCAAGCTCAAGGTCGACCCCGTCAAAAATGCGCTGATCGATGCCCGCGCGCAAAACGTCGTCATGTTGCCCGGTATGTATGAGCCGGACCCGGCCGTGGCAGCCTATCTGGAATCGGTCAAGCAGCGCAGTGCGACCGAGTTGTCGCGTCCCGTGGCCGCCATCGCCGTGCCCACCGTGGGCCGCAGCACCAAGGGCGGCGGTGCATCGCCGCTGGGCGACCTGGTGGCCGACAGCACCCTGTTCGGCGCACGCGCTGCCGGTGCGCAAATCGGCCTGATGAACAATGGCGGCATCCGCAAGGACCTGGAAGCGGGCGCCGACCTGATGACGAACGTGGGACAGAACCAGGCAGTTGTACCGTTCGGCAATACCTTGATCGTCGTCAGCCTGTCTGGCGCGCAAATCCGCACCTTGCTCGAGCAGCAATGGCCGAGTGCCGAAGCGGAAGAGGGCAACTTGTTGCAAGTGTCCGAAGGTTTCAGCTACCGCTGGGACAGCACGCGGCCGCAAGGTCAGCGCGTGCTGCCGGGCAGCATCATCCTCAATGGCCTTCCTCTTGAAGACAATCAACAATACCGTGTCGCCGCCAACAGTTTCCTGGCCGGCGGCGGCGACCGCTTCACAGTGCTGGCGGCCGGCACGCGCCGGCTCGACACGGGCGTGCGCGACATCGATGCCTTCAGCAATTACCTGATCGCCCGCGCGCGCGCCGGCAAGCCCGCTGGCAGCGCCACGGCGGCCGGCCGCATCGTGCGCGTCAAATAACATTTACCAGGAAAAACCATGCGTCGCTTATTTGTTTCTGTCGTTATTTCCAGTCTGTTCGCGGGCACGGCCCACGCGGACTTCACCGTTCCCGGCTTTGAACTCGTGCACACGTCGCCTGTGGAAACGAGCTTGACGAATCCCGACCTGCGCGAGCCCGTTGCCGTGTGGACCGAGTTGTTCGATTCGGCAAAAAAAGAGATCGTCATCGCCCAGTTTTATGCCGTCAGCAAACCGGGCACTGCCTTTGAAAAAGTGCTGGCCAGCCTGACGGCCGCCGGTCAGCGTGGCGTAAAAATCCGCTTCCTGCTGGACCAGAAGGGCGTGGGCCTGTCGGAAGCGGCCACCATCGCCCAGATCAAGGCGATTCCAAACCTGGACTTGCGCCTGATCGACTTCAATAAAATTACGGGCAACGGCATCGTGCATGCGAAATACCTGGCCGTCGATGGCCAGGTGGCGTACATCGGCAGCCAGAATTTCGACTGGCGTTCGTTCGAGCATATCCATGAAACGGGCTTGAGAATCACGGAGCCCGCCATGGTGAGCCAGGTGCAAGCCATCTTCGAACAGGATTGGCAAGCCCAGGCATTGACGTCGCAAGGCAGCCGCGCCACGGTGCTCAACAGCAAGGTGGTGCCTGCCAACTACGCGCAGAGCGCTTTCCTGCTGGCCAGCCCGAACGCCTACAACCCGGCCGGCGTGGGCGACTCGGAAACGGGCCTGCCCGCCTTGCTGGCGCAAGCGCAAAGCGAAGTGCGCATCCAGCTGCTCGATTACGCGCCGCTGTCCTACGGCCCGAACCGCACGCGGCCGTACTACGCCGTGATCGACAACGCCGTGCGCGCGGCCGCCCAGCGCGGCGTGAAAATCAAGCTGATGGTATCAAGCTGGAATACGGAAGCGCCGGCCATCGCCTACTTGAAAAGCCTGGCCCTGGTGCCGAACGTGGACATCCGCATCGTGACGATTCCCACGGCCTCGACCGGTTTCATTCCATTTGCGCGCGTGATCCACAGCAAGACCATGACCATCGACGGCAAGCTGGCCTGGGTCGGCACGAGCAACTGGGCGGGCGGCTATTTCGACTTGTCGCGCAACCTGGAAGTGGTGCTGCGCAATGAGCAGATGGCGCAGCGCATTGCCGCGCTGCATGAGCAGACGTGGAGCTCGGCGTATGCGCAGCCGATCGACATCAACAAGCAGTATCCGAAGCCGGCCAAGGCCACGCCGCAAGGCAAGGAGTAATGGTGAACATGCAAAAACTGCTGAGTGTGCTGGCGCTGGGCGCCGCCTTTGCTTCCGGCAATGTTCAGGCCTGGGGCAACGATGGCCACCGGGCCGTGGGCGCCATCGCCGATCAATTGCTCAAGGGTAGCGCAGCACAGGTGCAAGTGGCCAAATTGCTGCTGCCTGGCGAAAGCCTGGAAAAGATTGCCAACTGGCCCGATTGCGTGAAGGGCACGTATTGCGGTCCGCAATCGCCGGAAATGCTGACGTATGTGGCGGCCAACCCCAAGCATGGCGAATACCACTACACGAACGTGCCTTTCCAGAACGCGCACTACCACGACCATGGCGTGGGCACGGCCGATGACGATATCGTGCAAACCTTGAAGCAGGCGATCCTGGTGTTGCAAGGCAAGGCTGATGCGGCCAGCAATCCGCACGGCTTCAGCCAGCGTGTAGCCCTGATCCTGATCACGCATCTGGTGGGCGATATCCACCAGCCTTTGCATGTGGGTAATGCATTTGTTGGCAAAGATGGCCAGTTTTTCGTGCCCGCCACGCAGGCGCAGATCGACGACGTCACCATTTTCAATGCGCGCGGCGGCAACGACTTGCTGCTCGACGATGCGAAGATGACGGCGCTGTCCGATGCCGTGATTCCCGCGTCGCTGCCGGCCGAGGATGGCGCGGCCAAGCCGGCAAGCAGCTATCCGAAGTCGCCCACCAAGCCCCTGCATTCGTATTGGGATACGACCGTGGTCGATTACGCCATGCGCCGCCTGAGCACGCGCACGCCGCAGCAGTTCGCGCGCACCGTGATCGCCAGCGCGCCACAAGTGAGCAGCAACACCGGCGACCCCGCCACCTGGCCGTATCAATGGGCCGATGCTTCGCTGGCGGCGTCGAAGGTTGCTTTCACGGACGTGGTGGCCGGTCCGGCCACGCAGCAAACGAACCGCAAGGGCGAGGTCTACAACGTCTGGAACTTGAACGTGCCGGACAATTATCCCGTGCCCAGTTCGGCACTGGCGAAGCAGCAGCTGATCGAGGGCGGCTATCACTTGGCGGCCGTGCTGCAGGCGATTTGGCCGCAGTAAAGACGTCATTCGAAAGCGGCCTGCGGGCCGCTTTTTTTACGCCAGGATTACGTTGATGCCCATCTCGCGGTAGGGGGCGACCAGGGCGTCATCCACGTCGCGGTGCACGATGATATCGTTGACCTGGCTCAAGGGGGCAATTTGAAACGGCGAAGCCGTGTTGAACTTTTCCGGAGATGCCAGCACGACGGTGCGGGCAGACGCGTCGCTCAGGGCACGCTTCACGCACGCTTCCTCATAATCCCCGGTGGTGATGCCCGCTTGCGGATGCAGGCTGGACACGCCCATGAAGTACAGGTCGGCGCGGATGCGGCCGATGGCTTCCACTGTGGCCGCGCCGACGCCGACGATCGAGTGCTTGTACAGGCGTCCGCCCAGCATCAGCACTTCGATGCCAGGATGATTCACCAGTTCGACGGCAACCGACGGACTGTGCGTGACGATGGTGGCGCGCAAGTCGCGCGGCAGCTGGCGTGCCAGTTGCACGGCGGTCGTGCCGCCATCGAGAAACACCACTTGTCCCGTTTGTATCATGGCGCCCGCCGCGCGGCCAATGGCGGGCTTGGATTCCGGTGAAATCCGTTCGCGGGCCGCAAACGGCGCCAGCGCGGGCGAACTTGGCAGCAAGGGCAGGGCGCCGCCGTGCACGCGCTCCAATAACCCTTCTTTCGCCAGTTCGCGCAGGTCGCGCCGTATCGTGTCTTCCGACAAGCCCAGGCTATCGCTGACGGCCTTGGCGACGATCTGGCCTTCGCGCTGGAGCAAGTCCAGCAGGTATTGTTTACGTTGATGTGTGAGCATGATTTTTCTTGTATTTTCTTGATATTGCACGAGTTTGCATGATAAAGTCGACAAAGGCAAGCATATACAAGCACAAGGAGACACTATGCACGAAGAAAATAGCAAGCAGGAACGGGTCCGCATCCAGCAGGTGCAGACCCTGTCGCACGACTGGTATCTGCTGCAGAAGACCACGTTCGACTATCTGCGCCGCGATGGCCGGTGGCAGACGCAGACGCGGGAAACCTATGACCGCGGCGATGGCGCCACCATCCTGCTCTACAACAAGATCAAGCGCACGGTGATCCTGATCCGCCAGTTCCGTTTTCCCACCTACCGCGAAGGCCACGATGGTTTCCTGATCGAATCGGCGGCCGGCTTGCTGGAAGAGGCCAGCGCGGAGCAGCGCATCCGCGCCGAGGTGGAAGAGGAAACCGGTTATGCGGTGGGCGAGGTGCACAAGGTCTTCGAGGCTTTCATGAGTCCCGGCTCCGTGACGGAGCGCCTGCATTTCTTTATCGCCGAATACGACCCGGCCAGCCGCATCGGCGACGGCGGCGGCCTGGCGCACGAAGGCGAGGATATCGAAGTGCTGGAACTGGCCCTGGCGCAGGCCCTGCAGATGGTGGCCGATGGCCGCATTTGCGACGGCAAGACCATCATGCTGCTGCAGCATGCGCAGCTGCACTTGATGCCGCGCAAACAGGGCATGCAGATACTCGTTGCCGGCCCCTACCGTTCCGGCACGGGCGACAAACCCGCCCGGATGGCGGCCAATGTGGCGGCCATGGAAGCCGTCTGCCTGCCGCTGTACGCCAAGGGCCACATGCCCGTGCTCGGTGAATGGCTGGCCTTGCCCATGCTGGCGCTGGCCGGTTCCACCCAGGTGGGTGACGCCGTGTATGAGGAACTGTTCCACGCGCATGCGACGCGCTTGCTCAGCCATTGCGATGCCGTGCTGCGCCTCGGCGGGGCGTCCCAGGGCGCCGACCAGATGGTGGCGGTGGCGCGCAGCTTGGGTCTGACCGTGTTTTTCTCGCTGGACGAGATTGCACAGGCGTAAAAAAAGCGAAGCCTGCGGGCTTCGCTTTTTTGATGACGTCACAGTTTCTTATCGGGACTTCACAAAGGGGATACCGATAGCCTTCGGCGCGATGGATTTCGCCATCAAGCCCGCCAGCACGATTACGGTGACGACGTACGGCACCATCTGGATCAGCGAACCGGGGATGCGGCCCACGACGGGTAAATCGACGCCTTCAATCTGGATCTGGATGGCGGCGAAGAAGCCGAACATCAAACAGCCGAGGAAGGTGTAGACGGGACGCCAGTTGCCGAACACCATGGCCGTCAGGGCCAGGTAGCCGGCGCCGGCCGACATGTCGCGCAGGAAGAAGCCGCTTTGCACGATGGCCAGGTAGGCGCCCGAGAACGAACACAGGATGCCGGCCACCAGCATAGCCAGGTAGCGCGTCGCTTCCACACTCACGCCGGCCGAGTCGGCAGCATGCGGGTTTTCGCCGCAGGCGCGCAGGCGCAGGCCGAAGCGCGTGTGGTACAGCAGCCAGTGCACGAGCGGGATCAGCAGGAAGGCCACGTAGACGAGGATGGAATGGCCGCCGATCAAGTGGGCATACACCCAGCCGATGAAGGGAATGTGCTCCACGTACTGCGTGCCCGGCAAGACGACGTCGAACAGACGCGCCGAACCGAGGTCGGGCGTGCGGCCGCCTTGCTGGAAGAAGAATTGCGCCAGCACGAACGTCAGTCCGCTCATGGCGATGTTGATCGCCATGCCGGCCACCAGCTGGTTGCCCTTTTGCGTGATGCTGACGTAGGCCTGCAGCAGGGCCAAGGCGACGCAGACGAGCATGCCGGCAGCCATGCCGTAATACGGGTTTTGCGTCGTGTAGGCCACAGCGGCGGAAGCGAAGGCGCTGGCCAGGATCTTGCCTTCCAGGCCGATGTCGATCATGCCGCTGCGTTCGGCAAACAGGCCGGCCATGGCGGCAAAGATCAGGACGGGCGCATTGCGCACGGTCGATACCAGGATGCTGGCGAATTGAAAGTCGTCGAGTGTCATGGGGTGTTAGCCTTTGGTGCGCTTGAGCAGGGCGGAAATGGCCGGTGCGTAGAAGTTTTCCATGGCGCCGCAGAACAGGATGATCAAGCCCTGGATGAAAATGAAAGTTTCGGTCGGGATATTCGGTTTTTCCAGCGACAAGTCGAAGCCACCCTGGATCAGCGCGCCGAACAGCACGGCCGACAGGAAGATGCCGACCGGATGCTGGCGGCCCATCAGGGCGATGGCGATGCCGATGAAACCGGCGCCGCCAACGAAGTTCAGCGACAGATAATGCGTCGAACCCATGATGGAATTGACGGAACCGAGGCCCGCCAGCGCGCCGGAGATCAGCATGACGATGATGATCATCTTGCTGATCGACACGCCCGCATAGTGGGCCGCATGCTTGTTCAAGCCCGTGGCGCGCAACTTGAAGCCCCACGACGAGCGCCACACCATCACGCCGTAAATCACCAGCGCGGCGATCGCCAAAAGAAAACTGATGTTCAGCGGCGTGTCGCCCAAGGATGGGAACCAGGTGGAGAGGCGCGGCATTTCGCCGCTTTCCGCAAACACGCGGCTGGCCGTGTTCTGCTCGCCCGGCGGAATCAGATACTTTACGATAATGAAGTTCATCAGGCTGGCGGCGATGAAGTTGAACATGATGGTGGTCACCACGATGTGGCTGCCGCGCTTGGCTTGCAGGTAGCCTGGCAGGAAACCCCACAGCGCGCCGAACAGGGCCGCACCGATCATGGCCGCCGGTATCAATAGCCAGGCGGGCAGGGTCTGGTCGAAGGCCAGCATGGCGACAGTAAGGCCCAGGCCGCCGATATACATCTGGCCTTCGGAACCGATATTGAACAAGCCGGCCTGCATCGCCACGGACACGGACAGGCCCGTGAAAATGAAGGTGCTGGCGTAGAACAGGGTGTAGCTCAAGCCTTCCGGATTGAGGATGGCGCTGTGGACGAGGATGGACAGCGATTCGGCCGGGTCTTCGCCCAGCATATAAATCACCAGGGCTGCGACCAGCAAGGCCGACAGCAGGTTTAACATGGGCATGACAAAGGCTGTCGCCCAGCGTGGCAAGTCGTTATTCATGATTTATGCATTCCCCCCATCAACAGACCGATGCGGGTGGTATCGAATTCTTCAATTTTCAGTTCGCCGGTGATGCGTCCGCCGCACATGACGAGGATGCGGTCGGCCAGCGCCCGCACTTCTTCCAGTTCGACGGACACCAGCAGGATCGCCACGCCCGCGTCGCGCAGGGCCAGCAATTGCGTATGGATGCTTTCGATGGTGCCGATATCGACGCCGCGCGTGGGCTGGCCCACCAGCATCAGTTTCGGCTTGGCCAGCACTTCGCGCGCGATCACCACTTTTTGCTGGTTACCGCCCGATAGCAAGCCGATGCGCAGGTCCGGATTGGCCGGACGCACGTCGAAAGTCTTCAGCAGTTCCGCGCAGCGGGCGCCGATGGACTTGAAGTTGAACAAGCCCCAGCGGTTTTTCAGGTGCTCCTGGTAACCGAGGATGGTGTTTTGCATGACGGAGAAATTCTTTACCACGCCGTCGCGCAAGCGGTCTTCCGGAATGTGGGCGATGCCCAGGTCGCGGAAGGCCAGCGGCAAGCCGTCGGCATCGTGGCGCTTGCCAAACGGCAAATCCTTGCCGAGAAAACGCAGCTTGCCCGACGTGGGCAAACGCATGCCGGATAAAATTTCCAGCAGCTCGCTCTGGCCATTGCCCGACACGCCCGCGATGGCGACGATTTCGCCGGCGCGCAAGTTGAAACCTATGTCGGCCAGCAATTTGACTTGTTGCTCGTCGGCCAATTGCAAACCGTCCACTTCCAGCACCGTCGCGCCCGGATTGTACGGTGCACGGGGCAAGTGGCTCTGGATGGGGCGGCCGACCATCATGTTGGCCAGTTCCTCTTTCGAGGTGCCGGTGGTCGCCACGGCGCCCACCACCGTGCCGCCGCGCATGACGGTGACGTTGTCGGTGATTTCCAGGATCTCTTGCAGCTTGTGCGTGATCAGGATGATGGTCTTGCCCTGCTCCTTGAACAGGCGCAGGATTTCAAACAGCGAGGCCGTTTCCTGGGCCGTCAGCACGGCCGTCGGCTCATCGAGAATCAGGATATTGGCGCTGCGGTAAATCTGCTTGAGGATTTCCACGCGCTGCTGCGCGCCGACGGACAAGTCCTCGATCTTCGCCAGCGGGTCGACGTCGAGGCGGTAGCGCGCGCAAATCTCGCGCAATTTCGCTTCCGCTTCCGTGCGGTGGCTGGCCAGGCGAAAACCGCCTTCCGTGCCCAGCATGATATTGTCGAGGACGGTGAAGTTCTCGACCAGCATGAAGTGCTGGTGCACCATGCCGATGCCGAGGTTGATCGCTTCCTGGCTGTTGCGGATAGGCTGTACTTTCCCGTCTAGCAGGATTTCTCCGCCGTCGGCACGGTAATACCCGTACAGGATGCTCATCAAGGTCGATTTGCCGGCGCCATTTTCCCCCACCAGGCCATGGATACTGCCCTTGGCGATGGAGAAGCTGACGTCGGCGTTCGCCTTCACATGTCCAAAATGCTTGGAAATGCTGCGAAATTCTACTGCTGGCTGCATAGGTTCATAACTGGATAGTTTCATGGAAACGCGCCGCGCGGAGACTGGCCCCGGCGGCGCGCTAAAAGATACGGAGAAAAATTAAACCGGGCAGCTGCTGCCGACGCGGTAATCGATCACTTTGATCTTGCCATCGATAATGTCCTTACGCGCACCCAACACGCGCTTTTCGATTTCCGGCGTAATCAGCTTGCGGTTGTTTGCGTCGAGCGCCCAATCCACGCCGCCTTCTTTCAAGCCTTTATAGCTGACGCCGCCCTTCCAGGTGCCGTTCTTGACTTGCATGAAGCTGTCGTAGACCGTATTGTCGACGCGCTTGACCATCGAGGTCAGGATGCTGCCTGGATACAGATGGTTCTGGTTCGAATCGACGCCGATGGCCAGCTTGCCTTTTTCCTTGGCCATTTGCAGGGTACCCATGCCGCTGCCGCCAGCGACGGCGAAGACGACGTCGACGCCGCGCTCGAATTGCGAGCGGGCCAGCTCGCCACCCTTGGCCGGATCATTCCAGGCGCCGGACGTGGTGCCGACCATGTTTTGCGTGATTTCCATCTTCGTATTGACGGCCTTCGCGCCTTGCGCGTAGCCGCAGGCGAAGTTGCGGATCAATGGAATATCGATGCCGCCGATGAAGCCGACTTTCTTGCTCTTGCTGGCCATGGCTGCCGCCACGCCCACCAGGTAGGAGCCTTCTTCTTCCTTGAAGACGACGGAATTGACGTTGCTGCCGGCGGCCTGGCCATCGATCAGCACGAATTTTACGTTCGGAAATTCCTTGGCGACCTTTTGCACGGCTTGCGTTTGCGCAAAGCCGATGGCGGCGATCATGTCGAGTTTCTTGCGGGCCAGGCCACGCATGACTTGCTCGGCTTGCGTATCGCTCGATGCCTGCACTTCGATGAAGGAAATGCCCGTGTCTTTTTTGAAGCGCGATGCGCCTTCGAAAGCGGATTGGTTGAACGACTTGTCGAACTTGCCGCCCGCGTCATACACGACACCCAGTTTTGGGGTAGCCGCGGACGCTTGAGCAGTCAGAAATACGGCTGCGATCGTCAAACTAAATTGTGTAAGTTTCATGAATTGGCTCCTGGAAGATCGATATTGTATATTTTTTATAGGTGAAACATATAATTTGGGGCCGATTTAGCCTGTTTTTGATGCACGAGGTGATAATTCCTTATCAACATTGCACTGTATTGCACAAGATCGTTGCTGACCTCGTCCGCTTTCATGTCGTCAGTGTGATGCTCATGCAACAGTCGCGCCCCGTCTCTTTTATAGGTACAACATCGAATGGGGCTGCCGGAGCGGGCTGGGATGCGCCGTCAGTGGACGGGCAGGGCAAGCACGTAACCGGCGCCGCGATGGGCGTCCGAATCACTATGCATCATGCCAGATATGTATGACAAATACGTTTTTGTTTGTGTATTTATATGTGGAGCATATAAATAGTGGTGCCGCCCCAGATCAGGCGGTCGGGGGATTGATAATATTCAGGAAGGCCCGCACGACGGGAGCGTCGTCCAGCGTGGTGTAGCTGATGTACAGATTCGCCGAGGGCGGATTGGTCTTGATCGGAAGAAACACGACGCCGGGCCAGCCGATGCGGCTTGTCGTTTCCGGTACCAGGGTCACGCCCAGGCCCGCGCCCACCATGGCCAGCAGGGTTTGCGGTTCGCTCGCTTCCTGGAAAATCACGGGTTCGAAACCGGCATTGATGCAGCATTGCACCAGGTAGCGGGGAAACGCGGATTTGTCGAGGTTCAGGGTCAGCATCGGCTCTTCGGCGATGTCGATCAGTTCGATGGACGTGTTTTTCGCCAGCGGATGGTGTTCATTGACGGCCACGCAGACGTTTTCGCGGAAGCACAGTTCCTGGCGCAGATTATCGTGACGCAAGTCGTCGTCGTTGAGCTTGGGTTCGCGCCAGAAGCCCACGTCGATCTGCTTGGCGCGCAAGGCTTCATATTGCACCGTAGGGCCGAATTCATGGATGGTCCAGGTGACGCGGGGGAATTTGGTCTGGAATTCTTCCAGCAGGCTGGGGATAGGGCCCCACATGGCCGAGCCGACGATGCCCACGCGCAAGCGGCCTACTTCGCCGCGGTCGATCTGGCGGATCGTGTCGATGGTCATGCGCATCTTGGCCAGCAGGTCGGCTGCTTCGTTCATCAGCGCCTTGCCCGCCACGGTCAGCTCGAAGGTGCGCGTGGTGCGTGCAAACAGGCGCACGCCGAGTTCGCTTTCCAGTTTCATGATCTGCTGGCTCAGGGGCGGCTGCGAGATATGCAGGCGCTCGGCGGCGCGGCTGAAGCTTTTCTCCTCGGCGACGGCAAGAAAATACTTTAACTGTTTCAGATCGATGGACATGCTTTCCTTGGCGTTGCGTGTTGCTAGGCGATGGAACGGCGCGCGGACCCGTGAAGGTACGCGCGCTTTCTTTACAGCAGTCCTATTATCGTGCCACGACTGCCTGCATGGCAATGGCCAGCGCCGTTCCGACTTGTGCATTGTGTTTGACGAGGGCGATATTCGTCGCCAGGCTGCGGCCGTCCGTCAGTTGCTTGATGCGCGACAACAGGAATGGCGTGACCTGCTTGCCTTTTACGCCGCCTGCATCCGCTTCCTGTAGCGCTTGCGCAGTGATGGCATCGATCTCTTCCTTGGGCATCGCTTGCGCGGCCGGCACGGGGTTGCTGACGACCACGCCGCCTGTCAAGCCCAGCTGCCACTTGGTGCCGATGAACGCGGCTTGTTCTGCAGCCGTATCGAGGCGGAAATCAGCCTTGAAGCCGCTTTCGCGCGTAAAGAAGGCAGGAAAACCTTCCTGGCCCACGCTGATGACGGGCACGCCGTGCGTTTCCAGGTATTCCAGGGTCAGGCCGATGTCGAGGATGGATTTGACGCCCGCGCAGACGACGGCGACTGAAGTTTGCGCCAGTTCCTGCAAGTCGGCGGAAATGTCGAAGCTCGTTTCCGCGCCGCGGTGCACGCCGCCGATGCCGCCCGTGACGAACACGGAAATTCCTGCCAGTTCCGCGCAGATCATGGTGGCGGCCACCGTGGTAGCACCCAGCTTGCCTTGCGACAGCACGAACGGCAAGTCGCGGCGGCTGACTTTCATGGCGTCGGGCGAGGTGCCCAGCAATTCCAATTGTTCGGGCGACAGGCCCACACAGATCTTGCCGCCGATGATGGCGATGGTGGCCGGCACGGCGCCGCCGTCACGGATGATCTGTTCCACTTCGCGTGCCATTTCCACGTTTTGCGGATACGGCATGCCGTGCGAAATAATGGTCGATTCCAGCGCCACGATGGCCTTGCCGGCGGCGCGCGCGTCGAGCACTTCTTGCGAGAACAAGAGGAAATTCTGTAATTGGGTCATGTCAGTCCTGTTGAAAGAGGGTAGGGGGAGGCGGCGCCAGGTCGGCGTCGTCAATGTTGTCGAGCGCGCCGGCGGAAATCTGGGGCGAGACGGTGGCGGCCGATTCCAGGGTCATGGCGGCCAGCTTCAGGCCGCGCCGGCATGCCAGTTTCAAATCGCTGCTGTCGTGGTATAGCGACCAGCAGACGGCGGCGGAAAACGCGTCGCCGGCGCCTGTCACGTCGACAGCGTCCACTTCGCGCGCGGCCAGGTGGACGATAGGCGCGTCCAGGCTGTCGCCATCCGTGAAATACACGCCTTCGCTACCGCAGGTGACGATCACCTGGCGCGCGCCCTGGCGCTGCACTTCGCGGCAGGCGGCGCGCAGGTCGGCTGCCGTGGGCAGGGCCCGCGCCACGCGCGTTTCCAGTTCGCCACGGTTGAGTATCAGCAAATGCAAGCCCGACAGGTCTTGCGGCAGGTGCGCCATCTTCGGCTGCGAGACGGCGACGATGACGAGCGGCGTCGCATGGGCCGCGTCCTGGCGGGCATCGGCCAGCAGTGCCTGCACGCTGTCGTGGCCCAGGTTCAAGTCGCAGACGGTGAGGGCGGCGGCGGCGCGTTGCGGCTGGCGGCTATGCAAAAAGGCCGGGGTCAGCTGTTCGTATAGTTGCATGTTGGCCATCGCCAGCAGCATTTCGCCATGTTCGTCGAGCACGGCCGTGTAAGTGCCGCTGCTGGTGTTGCTTAAATGCAAGCTGCCGCGCATGTCGATGCCCGCGTCTTCCGCGTGCGTCTGCAGGGCGTGGCCGGCCGCATCGTCGCCCAGCGCGGTCAACAGGGCGACGGGGATCGACAAGCGGGCCAGGTTTTCCGCGATGTTGCGGCCCACGCCGCCAAATACTTCTTCCGAGCGCACGGGATTCGAGGTGCCCATCTGCAAGGTGGCCAGCGTGCGCATCTTGCGGTCGAGGTTGGCGGCACCGATGCACAGCACGGGGCGGCTGTCGGGCAGCACGTAGGCGCGTCCCAGCAGGCGGCGCTCGCGTATCAATCCGGCGATGTGGCCGGCGACGGCCGAGCGCGACAAGCCCAGCTCGCTCGCCAGGTCTTGCTGCGAGATGAAGGGGTTGTTGCGGATCAGCGTGTACAGCTGGTCTTTTTTATTGGTATCGGTCACAGGGTTTTCGCTGAGGTGTAAACATTTGTCTGGAACTTTAAACATTTGTCTTGTCAGTGTCAAGCTCGTGTCAAGTGTGCATGAAAAACCTTCGTATGGAGCTTGTATGCATGCATATTCCGGGGATGGCGGGCTGGGGCTTGCCTCGACTATAATGTCGGCCATTTATATTTGAATTATATAAATGGGCAAGAAAAATGGTATTTGCCATACATATTCCGTTTGATGCATAGTGGCGGCAAATAGAGGCAATACGCATTTCGATATACCTGTAACACCATACATACCCGATACCTGGGCCGCAGCTTCTTGCACTGCCGCGCAGGCAGCAACCCATCACCATTAGTCAATCAGAGGATAACCATGTCGAACAACACCCCATTCCACGCCGCCGAAATCATCCGTGCCCGCGCTCCTGAAAATTTCAAGCCGCGCGTGGCGATGATCCTCGGCTCCGGCCTGGGTGTGTTGGCCGAGCAGATGACGGACGCCGTCAGCATCAGCTTTGACGAATTGCCAGGTTTCCCGATCAGCACCGTGCACGGCCATGCAGGTGAACTGGTGATCGGCACCCTGTCGGGCGTCGCCGTCGTCTGCATGAAGGGCCGTGGCCACTTCTATGAAGGCTATGGCATGGGCGTGATGACGAGCGCCATCCGTACCCTGAAACTGCTGGGCTGCGAAATGCTGTTCGTCACCAACGCCGCCGGTTCCC
Source organism: Janthinobacterium aestuarii (assembly GCF_051380835.1). Taxonomy (NCBI): domain Bacteria; kingdom Pseudomonadati; phylum Pseudomonadota; class Betaproteobacteria; order Burkholderiales; family Oxalobacteraceae; genus Janthinobacterium; species Janthinobacterium aestuarii. The sequence continues at coordinate 237,885 of NZ_JBNYXU010000010.1, read as the reverse complement.
TGCGCCCCGAAGTGGACGCCGGCAGCCTGGTGGCCATCAGCGACCATATCAACCTGCTGCCAGGCACGCCGATGGTCGGCCCGAACGACGACCGCTTCGGCCCGCGCTTCTTCAGCATGGCCAACGCCTACGATGCGGACCTGCGCAATCTGGTCAAGGACACGGCCGCCTCGAACGGCATCACCCTGCACGAAGGCGTGTTCGTCGCCTACCCTGGCCCGAACTTCGAGACGGCCGCCGAAATCCGTATGATGGCCCGCCTGGGCGCCGACACGGTCGGCATGTCCGTGGTGCCGGAAGTGGTCTCGGCCCGTCATTGCGACCTGAAAGTGGTGGGCGTATCGGTGATTACCAACCTGGCCGAAGGCATGTCGCCATTCGCCCTGTCGCACGAACAGACCCTGAAATACGCGGCCATCGGCGCGAAAGACCTGGTCAAGCTGATCCTGGCCTTCCTGGCCAAAGTCGCTGAAAAACCGCAAGCCTAAGCACTTTTCTTGACGCAGTAGCGGCGCGCCACTTAGCGGCGCTGCCGCGCGGCAGGCCGGGAAAATCCGGCCTACACTGTTCGCATCATCTTCGCATCACTCCATAAAGCGAGCCTTATCATGTCACGCGCATTTATCCTCCTGCTTGATTCTTTCGGCCTTGGCGCGACGCCAGACGCCGCCAAGTATGGCGACGCAGGTGCCAATACCTTTGGCCACATTGCCAGCACTGTCGCCAAAAGCGGCAAGACCTTGAAACTCCCGAACATGGAACGCCTGGGCCTGGGCGCCGCGGCGCACCTGGCCAGCGGCGAATGGGCCACGGGCTTCGACCAGCGCGACGGTTTTACCGGTGCCTACGGCGCGGCGCGCGAGCGCTCCACCGGCAAGGACACGCAGAGCGGCCACTGGGAAATCGCCGGCGTGCCCGTCGAATTCGACTGGGGATATTTCCCCCGCACGACGCCGTCGTTCCCGGCCGACCTGACCGACAAGCTCAAGGCCATGTCCGGCGTGCCGGGCTTCCTCGGCGACTGCCATGCCTCGGGCACGGACATCATCAACAAGCATGGCGACGAGCACGTCGCCACCGGCAAGCTGATTATCTATACGTCGGGCGACTCGGTGATGCAGATCGCCGCGCACGAAGAATCGTTCGGCCTCGAGCGCCTGTACGAAGTGTGCGAAATGGCCTTCAAACTGGTCGAGCCGTACAACATCGGCCGCGTCATCGCCCGTCCGTTCACGGGCAGCAATGGCAACTACACGCGCACGTCCAACCGCCACGACTACGCCGTCGCACCACCCGCGCCGACCCTGCTCGATCACGTCAAGAATGCGGGCGGCGAAGTCGTCGGCCTGGGCAAGATCAGCGACATTTTCGCAACCCAGGGCATCTCCAGAGTCGTCAAGGGCGTCGACAACATGGCGCTGTTCGAAGCGCTGTTGAAGACGGCCGATGAAGTGCAGGACAAGTCGCTCACCTTCGTGAACTTCGTCGATTTCGACCAGGCGTTCGGCCACCGCCGCAACGTCGAGGGCTATGCCGACGCGCTGCGCGAAATGGATGCGCGCCTGCCGGAATTCATGGCCAAGCTCAAGGAAGGCGACCTGGTCGTGATCACCGCCGACCATGGCTGCGACCCGACCTGGCACGGCTCCGACCACACCCGCGAACACATACCGATGATCTTCTTCGGCCCCGGCGTCGCCCCGTGCGCACTGGGCATTTCCGAGACCTTCTCCGATATTGGCCAAACCCTCGCCAAGCACCTTGGCGTACCACCACTTGCTAATGGAACCAGCTTGTTATGACACTCATGCATCCCGAATTCAAGCGTAACGAGGCCGTTGGCCTCGACCTGGGCTGGATCAACCAGATCCGCGTCAACCGCGCCGCGACAGACCGCCGCGCGGCCAGCCTGGCAAACCGCCGTACCGTGAAAAAGGAATACCAGGCCGCCTGGCTGGTGAAAGCCATCCAGATGATCGACCTGACCACCCTGGGCGGCGACGATACGCCGGGCAGAGTCGAACGCCTGTGCATGAAGGCCATGCGCCCGCTGCGCGCCGATCTGATGGAGGCGCTGGGCCTGACCGAATTGAGCACCGGCGCCGTGTGCGTGTACCACGAGATGATCCAACCGGCCGTCAAGGTCATCCAGGGCCGCTTGCCCATCGCCGCCGTATCGACGGGTTTCCCGGCCGGCCTGACGAGCATGGAAACGAAGCTGCGCGAGATCGAGCTGTCGGTCGCCGCGGGCGCTTCCGAGATCGATATCGTCATCACGCGCCAGCACGTCCTGAACGGCAACTGGCAAGTGCTGTACGACGAAATGCTCGCTTACCGCAAGGCGTGCGGCGAAGCGCACGTGAAGGCGATTCTCGCCACGGGCGACTTGCTGACCATGGAAAACGTGGCCAAGGCGTCGTGGGTCTGCATGATGGCAGGCGCCGATTTCATCAAGACCTCCACCGGTAAAGAGGGCGTGAACGCCACTATTCCCGTGGCCCTGACGATGGTGCGCACGATCCGCGAATACCACGAGCAGACGGGCTTCCAGGTGGGCTTCAAGCCGGCCGGCGGCGTCAGCTCGGCCAAGAGCGCGCTGCAATACCTGACCCTGATGAAGGAAGAACTGGGCAACGAATGGCTGCAGCCGCACCTGTTCCGCATCGGCGCTTCCAGCCTGCTGACCGACATCGAGCGCCAGCTCGAGCACTACGTCACCGGCAGCTACTCGGCCAATCATCGTCACGCACAACCTTAAAGAACAATCGTCATGCCAACAATTAACGAGATTCTCAATACTATGGACTACGGCCCTGCTCCCGAAAGTCAAAAAGAAGCGCAGGCGTGGCTCGATGGTCACCAGCGCACATTCGGTTTATTCATCGACAATGCCTGGAGCGCGCCGGCGGAACTGTTCGCCTCGACCAATCCTGCCGACGGCACGCAGCTGGCCGAACTGACGCAAGCGACCGACGCCGACGTGGAACGCGCCGTGGAAGCGGCACGCCGCGCGCTGCCCGTATGGCAGGGCATGGGCGGCCACGGCCGCGCGAAAGTCATGTACGCGCTGGCCCGCTTGCTGCAAAAGCATTCGCGCCTGTTCGCCGTGCTGGAAACCCTGGACAACGGCAAGACCATCCGCGAAACGCGCGATATCGACCTGCCGCTGGCCGCGCGCCACTTCTATCATCACGCCGGCTGGGCGCAGCTGCAGTCGGAAGAATTCGCCGACTACCGCGCCGTGGGCGTGGTGGGCCAGATCGTGCCGTGGAATTTCCCCCTGCTGATGCTGTCGTGGAAAATCGCTCCAGCCCTGGCGGCCGGTAACACGGTCGTCTTCAAGCCGGCAGAATTCACGTCGCTGACCGCGATGCTGTTCGCCGAATTGTGCGTGCAGGCAGGCGTGCCGGCTGGCGTCGTCAACATCGTCACCGGCGACGGCCGCGTGGGTTCGGCCATCGTCAACCATCCTGGCGTGGACAAGATCGCGTTTACGGGTTCCACGGAAGTTGGCCGTTTGATTCGTGAAGCGACGGCCGGCAGCGGCAAGAAGCTGTCGCTGGAGCTGGGCGGCAAGTCGCCGTTCATCGTCTTCGAAGACGCGGACCTCGATGGCGCCGTGGAAGGCCTGGTCGATTCGATCTGGTTCAACCAGGGACAAGTGTGCTGCGCCGGTTCGCGCCTGCTGGTGCAGGAATCGGTCCAGGAACGCTTCCTGAACAAGGTACGCGCCCGCATGGAAAACCTGCGCCTCGGCTCGCCCCTGGACAAATCGATGGATGTGGGCGCGCTGGTCGACCCCGTGCAGCGCCAGCGCATCGCCGCGCTGGTCGATTCGGCCCGCGCCGAAGGCTGCGACGTGTGGCAACCGGCATGCGAACTGCCGGCTGACGGTTCGTGGTTCCCGCCGACCCTGATCACGGGCGCGTCGACCTCGGCCGCCGTGGCACAGGCTGAAATTTTCGGCCCCGTGCTGGTGGCGATGAGCTTCCGCACGCCGCCTGAAGCGGTGCAACTGGCGAACAACACGGTGTACGGCCTGGCCGCCAGCGTGTGGACGGAGTCGATCAGCCTGGCCCTCGACATCGCTCCCGCCATCAAGGCTGGCGTGGTGTGGATCAACAGCGCGAACCAGTTCGACGCGGCGTGCGGCTTCGGCGGCTACCGCGAATCGGGCTTCGGTCGTGAAGGCGGCCGCGAAGGCATGCTGGAATACATGACGGCCCTGGCCGAAGATGCGCGTCCGGCCCTGCCGGTGGTGGAAGCGAAAGCCAAGGGCAATGTAAAGCCGGCGCCAGCCGATCCGTTTGCCATCGACCGCACGGCCAAGATGTACATCGGCGGCAAGCAGGCGCGTCCTGACAGCGCCTACAGCGCACCCGTATTTGGCGCGAACGGCGCCCTGCTGGCCGAAGTGGGCGTGGGCAGCCGCAAGGACATCCGCAACGCCGTCGAAGCGGCCCATAAAGCGTCCGGCTGGACCAGCGCCACGGCGCACAACCGCGCGCAAGTGCTGTACTACATCGCCGAAAACCTGGCAGCGCGCGCCGACGAATTCGCCGCCCGCATCGCCGCCATGACGGGCAATAAAAACCCCGAGAAGGAAGTGCAGGCATCGATCGAACGCCTGTTCTACTACGCCGCCTGGGCCGACAAGTACGACGGCCTGGCGCACCAGCCGCCAACGAAAGGCATCACCGTGGCGCTGAACGAAGCGGTTGGCGTGATCGGCATCGTCTGCCCGAACGAAGCGCCTTTGCTCGGCTTCATCTCGCTGGTGGCTCCAGCCATTGCGCTGGGCAACCGCGTGGTGGTGGTGCCGTCGGAAGCGCATCCGCTCTCCGCGCTGGACCTGTACCAGGTCTTCGACACGTCCGACCTGCCTGGCGGCGTCGTCAACATCATCAGCGGCAACGCCGATGAACTGGCGCGCACCCTGGCCACGCACGCCGACATCGACGCCGTCTGGCGCCATGACGGTTCCGCCGAAGGCTGTGCGGAAGTCGAGCGCCTGTCGGCCGGCACCCTGAAGCGCACCTGGGTCGGCGGCGCCAAGGGCCGCGACTGGTATAGCGCCGCTCAAAGCGGCGGCCGTGCCGTGCTGGCGCATGCGTCGCAAGTGAAAAACGTGTGGATTCCTTACGGCGTCTGATAGGCAACTAGCGTTGCAAAGCTGGGGTCAGAACCGTAGGGACTGACCCCAAATTTATTATGATCGGAGTTAATCCATGTTTTTAACCCAGGAAATCATTCGCAAGAAGCGCGACAAGGGCGTATTGAGCGCCGAGGAAATCCAGTTTTTCGTGCGTGGCATCACTGACGGCAGCGTCAGCGAAGGCCAGATCGCGGCGCTGGGCATGGCTGTCTATTTCAACGACATGAACATGGACGAGCGCGTGGCGTTCACCCTGGCGATGCGCGATTCCGGCCAGGTGCTGGACTGGCGTTCGCTGAACCTGCCTGGTCCCATCGTCGACAAGCATTCGACGGGCGGCGTGGGCGACGTCGTCTCCCTGCTGCTGGGTCCCATGGTTGCCGCATGCGGCGGCTACGTGCCGATGATCTCGGGCCGCGGCCTGGGCCACACGGGCGGCACCCTCGACAAGTTCGACGCCATTCCAGGCTATTGCACGGTGCCGGACAATGAACTGTTCCGCAAGGTGGTGCAGGAGATCGGCGTGGCCATCATCGGCCAGACGGCGCAGCTGGCGCCGGCCGACAAGCGTTTCTACAGTATCCGCGACGTCACCGCCACGGTGGAATCGGTGGCCATGATCACCGGCTCCATCCTGTCGAAGAAACTGTCGGCCGGCCTGGACGCGCTGGTGATGGACGTGAAAGTGGGTTCGGGCGCCTTCATGCCGACCTACGACAAGTCGGTGGAACTGGCCGAGAGCATCGTCGCCGTCGGCAATGGCGCGGGCATGCAGACGTCGGCCATTCTGACGGACATGAACGAGTCGCTGGCGCCGTACGCGGGCAATGCGCTGGAAGTGCGGGGCGCCATGGATTACCTGACGGGCCGTTCGCGTCCCGCGCGCCTGCATGAAGTCACGCTGGCGCTGTGCGCCGAGATGCTGGTGCTGGGCGGCCTAGCCGCCACCGAAGAAGAAGCGCGCATCAAATTGATGGCGGCCCTCGATTCGGGCGAGGCGGCCGAGCGCTTTGCGCGCATGGTGTCGGCCCTGGGCGGCCCGGCCGATCTGGTCGAACATCCGGACAAGCACCTGGAACAGGCGCCGTTCATCGTGCCGGCCCCGGCGCTGTCGGCCGGCTTTGCCAACGTGCGCGATTGCCGCGCCATCGGCCTGGCCGTCGTGGCCCTCGGTGGTGGCCGCCGCCGTCCGACGGACAGCATCGATTTCGCCGTCGGCCTGACGGACCTCGTGGGCCTGGGCGAGCCAGTGTCCGTGGGCCAGCCGCTGGCCATGGTGCACGCGCGCACGGCAGCGGCGGCGCAGCAAGCCGTCAGGGAAATCCAGGAAGCGTATGACATCAGCGCGGTGGCGTCGACGGCCAATCCCGTGATTTATCGTACCATTCGTCCGTAAAGTAAATCTGGGGTCAGACCTCCGTCTGCGATGGCGCTGAGCTATGCGTTGGCGGTGTTGAGGGACTGACCCCGGCCTGAATGATTTCAAAGGTATGACAGAAAAAATGAACAACCAAGAACTGATCGCCGAAGCCAATGCCGGCCGTGAACTGGCCTATGCGCCATACTCGCGTTTCAAGGTGGGCGCGGCGCTGCTGTGCAAGGATGGCCGCGTTTTCCGTGGCTGTAACGTGGAAAACGCCGCCTATGGCCTGTGCAATTGCGCCGAGCGCACGGCGTTTTTCAGCGCCATCGCGCATGGCTGCAAGCCGGGCGACTTCGCCAAACTGGCCGTCACGGGCGACACGGCTGAACCGATCTCGCCATGCGGCGCCTGCCGCCAGGTGATCTTCGAGATGGGCGGCGCCGACTTGCCGGTGATCCTGACGAACCTGAAAAACGATGTCATGGAAGTGACGGCCGGCTGGCTGCTGCCGCACGGCTTCGGCAATTCCGACCTGGACATGAAGTAACAGGATCCGCTTGAACAAGACGATAGACATCCAGGCTGCCGTGGCGATTGCCGCGGCCGAAGCCATGGCAGCGAAGACGCAGGGCACGTTTGGCGTGGGCGGCGTGCTGCTCGATGGCGCCGGCAACGTGCTGCAATCGATGCACAACAACGTCGTGCGCCAGGGCTTGGTGTTCGACCCCACCGCGCATGGCGAGCGCCAGCTGGTGGACTGGTATTTCGCCGAGCGGGCCAAGGGCGTGCCGTTGCCGCCGCCGGGGGAACTGACCATCGTCACCTCGCTCGACCCGTGCTGCATGTGTACGGGGGCGATTCTGGCGGCCGGTTTCAACGTGGTGGTGGCCGCGCCTGACGTCAAGGCGGGCATCAATTACGATGGCAGCGCCACGTTCGCGACCTTGCCGGCGCCGCTGCGGGCGCAGGCGGGCCGCAGCTTTTGCTATCCAGCCGTGCGCGGCGCGACCGAATATGCGCGGCTGCCGTCCGGCGCCGCGCCCAAATCTTTTTTCATCGGCAAGAGCATCCACGAGGCGACGCAGGCACTATGTTCGCTCGTGTTCGAGTCGACATCGGCGCAGGTGATGCAGCTGCTGAACGCGGGCGACGACGTGCATCTGCGCGATCCGGCCACCTTGCCGTCCGAGCATGCCGTGGTGCGCGCCTTGCGCCGCCGCTATCCCGACGCCCTGACTTACCGCTGCGAGCCGCATGCGCCCGATGCGGGCCTGGCGCCATTTCTGCAGGCGGCCATGGAGCAGGATGCGCGCGATGGCGGCCAGGGCGACGCGGCCGCCTTGCTCGATTCCTTCGGCAACCTGCTGCTGTGCATGCCGGGAAAATTGTCGCAATCGGTCATCCGCACGCCGTTCATGGAGTGCACGCGCCAGTACGCGCAGCTGCGCTTCGAGTTGATGGCGAGCGCCGATCCTGCGCTGCAGGAAGAAATCAAAAGCTACCTGGGCCACCCCAAGCACGGCACCTTTGTGCTGGCCATCGGCCCGGACGACGGCGCCGCCAGTTTCATGACCCTGGGCGCCTACGGCTCCACCATGGAAGGGGCGCTGCCGGAGAATAATCCCGCGCAATTCCAGTACGTGCGCCCGGCCATGGAGGAAGACGCGCTGCTGGCGCTGTGCGAGTCGATGCCGCCCCTGTACCGCAAGCTGATACGCATCCGGCCGCGCCAGGTGACGCACCAGGCGTTGATCAGCGCACTGGCCTAGGCGTCATCGTCGGGCAGGTTTTTCAGCAAGAAGTCGCGCACGTTTTCACCGGCCACTCTGCGGATCTGCGCTTCCGACAGGCCAGCGTCGAGCAGCGCCTGCGTCAAGCGTGGCAAGCCGGCCGCATCGATGGCCGTGGTGACGGCGCCGTCGAAGTCCGAGCCATAGGCCACATGTTCGGCGCCGATCAGTTTTACCGTGTACTTGATGGCGCGCGCGATGGACGCCACGTCCTTGCCGCAGACGGCCGTATTCCAGAAGCCGATACCCACCAGGCCACCCTGGGCGGCGATGCGTTTCAACTGTGCGTCGCTCAGGTTGCGGCCGTTGGCGCAAGTGCCGCGCACGCCCGTGTGCGACACCATCACGGGGCGTTTCGCCATCGTCAACACGTCGTCGATGGTGGCCGGCGAGGCGTGCGCCAGGTCGACGATCATCTTGCGCTGCTCCATGGCGCGAAGCCATTGCTTGCCCAGCGGCGTCAGGCCGCCTTTCTTCAAACCGTGCTGGGAGCCGGACAGTTCCGTGTCGAAGAAATGCGTGGGCGCGGCCATGCGGTAGCCGGCCTGGTACAGGATATCGAGGTTGTCCAGTTTTCCTTCGAGCGCATGCGCGCCTTCCAGGGTCAGCCAGCCGGCCAGCAGGGCGGGGTCTTTTTCGCGCGCGGCGATGAAGCTGCGCAGCTGGGCGCGGCTGCCGATGACCCGCACCTTGCCATCGCTTTTGTCCGCTTGCTGGCGCAGCTCGCCGGCCTGGTAAGTGGCGCGCGCCAGCAGGCTGTTCCAGGTGGCGGGCGGCAAGCCTTGCGCCACCACCAGCGCCGTGATGTTGTCCGTGTCGCTGCCATTGCGTTCGATATTCATCTTGCGCGGCGTCTTGGTGACGACGGAAAACGCTTGCAGCGCCACGTTGGCCCGCTGCAGGCGGGGGAAGTCGACATGCCCGCGCTGACTGTCGCGGTTCAGATTGCGTTGCCACAGCAGGCTGTCGGCGTGCAGGTCGGCGATCCACAGGCTCTCGTGCAGGGCCGTAGTGGCTGCCGATGGCGCCTTGCCGGACGGGGGATGGACGCGGTTGAAATGTTCGTCGACGAGGACGGGAGCGGACAGGAAGCCGCCGATCAGCGCAAGGCTGGCAGCGGTGAGGGTACTGATAATCATTGTTCTCCGTTTTACCATGGATCGTATGTGCCCAGGCTCCATATATGGCCTTCCGGGTCGCGGCAGGTAAAGCCCCGTCCGCCGTAATCTTCATCCTTGATGTCGAGCACGATCTCGGCGCCCGCTTCGCGCGCGCTGCGGTAGACGGCATCGGCATCGCTGACGACCAGGTAGCAGCTTTGCGTGTTGGCGCCGCCGACGTCGCCGGGCAGTTTCATCAGGCGACCATAGTCGCTGTCGATGGCGGGCGCCACCATGACCATGCCATTGCCAAAGCTCAGTTGGGCATGGGCGACGCCACCGTTGCCGTCAGGCACGATCAATTGTTTTTCAAAACCGAGCGCCTTGCACAGCCATTCGATGGCGGCAGGCGCGTCGCGGTAGCGCAGGCAGGGAATGGTCGTCGCTGCTGTCGTTTTTGCTGTCGTGGTCATCAGAAAACTCCTATGGCTGTGGGGGAGTAGCTTCGATCATGGATCCTGCGTGGCGTTCCGTATCAATACCCTCCATCGGGATGGGCTTGACGCCCGTCAGTGCTGGGCCCATCCATAGTGCCATAGAACAATCATTGCACTCTTGCCACGACACAAATTTTTATTGCGGCGACTGCTGCGAGCCCGGTACTTTTTCGTCTGTGCCGGCATCGTCGCCGTTGCTTGCCCATTTCAGCAGCATGACGAGGGCAAACAGCATGATGGCCAGCGGCAAGATGGTGATCAGGAACGCCAGGCCCAGGCAGCATACCAGCAGCATGGGCCAGGGCATGGCGCGCAAGGCTGCCATGCCCTGGCGCGTGTAAGCGCACAGCTCGTTCCAGAAAGCGCTGAAGGAAGTGCTGCCCGGTGCCGAATTGATGTCTTTCATGCCGTTCTCCTGTCGTGTGGGTGCCGCTGCCGTATGCATGCTGGCAATGAATCCACTATAGGAAAAACCTTGCTGCCGCGCATCGCGTATGCGATGAATGGCAGGAATGGCGGACCGAACGGCGACAGGCAGGGACAAGCGGCTATTCGAATACCTTGAGTTTCAGCTGGAAACTGAGGGCGCCATACAGGCGGTCCTTGTAGGACGGCACGATGGCGATATTCACGCCCACGCGCTGGTATTCATAGCTGATGGTGGGGACGAGGGCCGGGAACCAGCCGCCATCGCGCATCTTCGGATAGCCGCTGAAGCCGCCAACGACGGCGCCGATGCGCAGCGGGCCCACCTTGATTGGCTGGTAGTACACGCCCAGGTAGTTCGAGTAGGCGCGGTCGCTATTGTAGAAGCGGCCAGCCGTGACCGACGCGACCGTGGAAAAGCGGTATTCGGCGCCCAGGCCCGGATTGCTGTCGTTCAGGTTCTTGTCGCGCTGAAAGTGATACGAATAAAAACCCGCGTTGAGCCAGGTTTCGCTGAGCGGCTGGTTGTCGATCATGTTAAACACATCGGCGTGCGCGCCGCAGGCATATGCCAGCATCAGTGCGCCTAGGGACAATCGTTTCATGCGTGCTTCATCCTTATGATTTCGTACTCTGTGGGCGGGCCTGGTCTGGCGCTGCCGCGATCGTATCACCAAGTTGGCCGCGCTTCTAAGCAATATTGAAAGTGCAGAACAGGCGGCTGTTTACCCGTCTGTTCAAAGCGTCATCGGGACGGCGTGGGCGTTCTCCGGGCAGCGATAGGAGAATGATTCTCATTGTGCAACTATGTTTGCATTATTATTATAAAAGTTGTTGGTTTGCGACATATCAAAGTCAATGGATATGATATTCTGGCGTCAAGTTAATTTTCTTTTTGGAAATAAAATGTCAATCATGCCTAAATCATCATTCGTACTCGTTCTGTCGACCGTGTTTGTCGCCAGCGCCGCGCAAGCCGGTGTTCTCGATTTGGGCATCGGTGGCGCCAATTTATATTCCCTGAGCAACTTCAGCGCGTCCGGCAGCGATGTCGAAGGCGGCGTGCTGGTGGCCGGCAATCTGACGGCATCGAATTATTCGGTCAATGACAAGAACAAGGACGCTTACGTCACGCACGGTAATACCGGCTATGCGCTGGTCGTTGGCGGCAACCTGAACTACAGCTCCGGTTCGATCAAGAACGGCAATTACTTTGTCGGCGGCAGCGCGACGACGAGCAGCGTGGGCCTGAACACGGCGACCAAGACGACGGCGTCGCCCGTATCGTTTGACTCGACCTCGGCCCAGCTGAAAAACACCTCGGCCTCGCTGGCGAACGTGGCGTCCACGGGCAGCAGCTCCGTGGCCTACGGCGGCATGACCCTGAAGGGCGGCACGGGCAATGTGCAAGTGTTCGACCTGACTTCCGCCACGCTGGGCTCGGTGAACAATTTCAAGTTCAGCAATCTGCACACGAACGACACCCTGATCCTCAATATCAGCGGCACGAACGTGAACCTGTCCGGCGGCTACGGCGATTTCAGCAAATACAATGTGCTGTACAACTTCTATGAAGCGCAGACGATCACCCTGAACGGCGTGGGCCTGTACGGCAGCGTCCTGGCGCCGCTGGCGACCATGACCGGTGGCAACGGCCAGATCAATGGCGACGTGGTCGTGGGTAACTGGGCTTCAAACATCCAGGTCAACGCCAGCCATTCTTTCAACGCCACCAACGTGGCCGGTTATGTCTCGGCCGTGCCGGAACCGGAAACCTATGCGATGCTGCTGGCAGGCCTGGGCCTGGTTGGCTTCATGGCGCGCCGCCGCAAGAGCAAGACGGCAGCGTAACGTTCGCGCTGTTCGGGAAACCGCCTTTCAAGGCGGTTTTTTTTCGCCTGCCGGCGGCATGGACACGGCCGCCAGCACCATGTGCGCGATCAGGATTTCCGCATCCTCGTAATCCTTGCGCGTGAGCTGCCTGCGTTCCAGCACCAGGGCCATCTGCGCCGAAAAATCCGCATACGATTGCGTCATGGCCCAGATGGCGAACATCAGGTGCGTGGCATTGACGGGCGCGATCCTGCCGGCCGCGATCCACGCTTCGAAGACGGCGATATCCTTGCGCAGCAGGGGCACGACTCTTTCTCGTATCTGCGCGCCGTACAGGGGCGCGCCATTGATTACTTCCAGCGCATACACGCGCGAAGCCCATGGCTGCTCGCGCGAAAAGCGCAGCTTGGCGCCGATGTAGGCGCGCAGTACGTCGCGCGGCTCGTCGTGTGCATTGGCCAGCATGTCCATGCGCGCCAGCCAGTCGTCGAGCACGTCGTCGAGCACGCGCTGGTACAGCAGCTGCTTGGACGGGAAGTAATACATGAGGTTTTGCTTCGACAGGCCGGCCCGCTCGGCGATCGTGGCGATCGACGCGCCTTCATAGCCGCTTTCCGCGAACGCGCGCACGGCTTGCTCGAGGATGTCCGCTTCCAGGCGGTCGCGGTTTTGCAGGCGCCGGCCGCCGGCATTTTTCAAAAGAAGGGCAGGGGATTTGTCGCTGGCCATGGCGGGTTCTTTAGCGTGGGCGGATCGATTGCAGGAATGCCTGCAGCACGGGGGTATCGGTGTAGGCCACGTTGAAGCGGAACCACACCGTCTCGGGCGCGCGCAGCATGAAAAATTCGTTTGGCGACAGCAGGATGCCCGCCTTCAAGGCCATGTCGGCGATGATCTTGCCATTCCATTCCGGCGTCTGCACGTCGGGCCAGCCGGCGCTGACGAACATGCCGCCGCGCGGCCGCGCCACGGGCGCCATGCCCGCCTGCGCCAGGCAGTCGATGCTGCGCTCGCGGGCCGCATCGAGCTGCGCCACCAGCCGCTCCACCATGCGCTTGTAGGGCCGCGCGGACACGGCGTGGTAGACGGCGCGCTCGTTGATTTCCGACGTCGTCAACCCTGCCAGCATTTTCACGCGCACCAGTTCGGCCACCAGCGACGGCGAAGCGCAAATCGATCCCACGCGCAGCACGGGCGACAGGGTCTTGGAAAAACTGCCCACGCGGATCACGCGGCGCAAGCCATCCATGGCCGCCAGCGACGCTTCGCCGCGCGCCGCCAGTTCGCGGTAGATATCGTCTTCCACCAGCCAGAAATCGAATTGTTCGGCCAGTGCCAGCAGACGGTGCGTTTGCGCCTGGCTGAGCGAGGTGCCGAGCGGATTTTGCAGCACCGTGTTGACGAACATGAGTTTCGGCTGCGTGCGCGCGGCTTCGCTGGCCAGCGCATCGAGGTCGAGGCCCGCCTCGCCGCGCGCAATGCCGACGGGGATGCAGCCGTGGTGGCGGATCAGCGACTGCAGATTGCTGTAGCCGGGATCTTCCACCAGTACCGTGTCGCCCGGCTTGGTCAGGCTGCGCAGGATCAGATCGAAGGCATGCGTGGCGCCATGCGTCAGCAAGACCTGGTCGGGCTCCACCTGGAACAGCTCTTCCGACAGGCTGGTAGCCAGGTGCTGGCGCAGCGAGGGAAAGCCCAGCGGGTGGCCATAGCCGCGCAATCGGCTGGCGGGAATGCGCATGGCCTGGCGCACGGCATCGAGCACGGTCGCCTCGCCATACATTTCGGGCGGCAGCCAGCCAGCCCCCACGGGCAGGGCATCGGACACGCCCGAATACAGATCGGGCGTGAGGGCGTCGATGGCGGTGGGACTCGCATGTACGGTGCTCTGTGGCGTAGCGGCGATATCGTGGCGCGCGACGAAATAGCCGGAGCCGCGGCGCGACGACAGCAAGCCGAGGTTGACCAGGCGGTCGTACGATTCGACGACGGTAAACGTCGACACGCCATTGCAGCGGGCGAACTGGCGCACGGACGGCATGCGCGTGCCGATGCGCAGGGCGCGGCTGCCCACCATGACGCTGATGGCGATGACGATCTGCTCGACGAGGCCGCCCTTTTTCTGGCGGTCGATGTCGAGCACGGGCCAGCCACTGGCTTGCTCGGGGGCATCGTCCTGCTTCACGTTGTGCGTCACCGGTGGCTCCTTTGCTGCCTTGCACAAAACTGTAGTGGTTTTCCGACCTGTACGGTTGGGATACTTTGCCGTTTGTGTATCTGTGCCATTGGGGATGGCCTGTCTATTATTACATCAGCTTTTTGCCAACTGGTAAATTATTTTACGCTTCGTCAAAAACGATCCTGGCCCCGCGCCAGCCCCCATCCCAAGGAGAAGGTCATGAACGAAACAAGGCCGGAATCGATGTCGGCATTCTGGATGCCGTTTACGAATAACCGTGATTTCAAGGCCAACCCGCGCCTGCTCGTGTCGGCCGAAGGCATGTACTACAAGGACGTCGATGGCAACGCCATCCTCGATGGGACGGCCGGCCTGTGGTGCGTGCCGTGCGGCCATGCGCAGCCAAAAATCGTTGGCGCCATCCGCGAGATGGTGGGCCAGCTGGACTTCGCGCCCACCTTCCAGATGGGCCATCCGGCTGCCTTCGAGCTGGCGGAAAAACTGATGGATTACACGGGGCATAAATTCGGCCACGTCTTCTACACCAACTCCGGTTCCGAAGCCGTCGACACGGCGTTGAAGATCGCGCTGGCCTATCACCGGGCGCGCGGCGAGGGTGCGCGCACCCGATTGATCGGCCGCGAACGCGGTTATCACGGCGTGGGTTTCGGCGGCATTTCCGTGGGCGGCATCGGCGGCAACCGCAAGACCTTCGGCCCCCTGCTGCCCGGCGTGGACCATCTGCCGCACACGCATAACCTGGACAAGAATGCCTACACGGTGGGCGAGCCCGAATATGGCACCCATCTGGCTGATGAACTGGAACGCATCGTCGCGCTGCACGACGCGTCGACGATCGCCGCCGTCATCGTCGAACCGGTGGCCGGTTCCACGGGCGTGCTGATCCCGCCGAAAGGCTATCTGAAACGCTTGCGCGAGCTGTGCACCAAGCACGGCATCCTCTTGATTTTCGATGAAGTGATCACGGGTTTCGGCCGCATGACGACACCGTTCGCGGCTGATTATTTCGACGTCGAGCCGGACCTGATGACGACGGCCAAGGGCCTGACCAACGGCATGGTGCCGATGGGCGCCGTGTTCAGCAAAAAATACATTCACGACGCCTTCATGGACGCGCCAGCCGGCATCGAACTGTTCCACGGCTACACGTATTCCGGCCACCCGCTGGCCTGCGCCGCCTCGCTGGCGACCCTGCAAGTGTTCGAGGAACAGGACATCCTCGGTCACGCTAAAGCGATGCAGGCGTATTGGAGCGACGCCGTGCATTTCCTGAAAGGCTTGCCGCACGTTATCGACTTGCGCAGCATCGGCCTGATCGCCGGCATCGAACTTGATCCCATCGCCGGCAAGCCTGGTGCGCGCGCCTTCAACGCCTTCAAGCAGGCCTTCGCCGACGGCGTGCTGATACGCACGACGGGCGACATCATCGCCCTGTCGCCGCCGCTGGTGCTGGAAAAACAGCATGTCGACGAGCTGTTCGGCAAGCTGGCCAAGGTACTCAAAAATCTCGATTGAACGGCAAACTCAAACAAAACCCGTGGTCAGACCACCTCATCCATTAGCGTCGACTTTTGCGTTAGCGGCATTGAGGGTCTGACCCCAGCCTCTGCCCTTGGGGTTAAAAAGGAACACCATGAACGATCTCGATACGATTACCCACTTCATCAACGGCGCCAAAGTCGACACCCAGAGTGGCCGCTACGGTGACGTCTACAACCCCGCCCTGGGCGAACCCGTCGCCAAAGTGGCGCTGGGTACCGTGGAAGACGTCGACGCGGCCGTGCAGGCGGCCGCCGCCGCCTTTCCCTCGTGGTCGGCCACGCCGCCATTGACGCGTGCGCGTGTCCTGTTCCGCTACCTGCAGCTGTGCCAGCAGCACACGGACGAATTTGCCGCCATGCTCACGCGCGAGCATGGCAAGACCTTTGCCGATGCGCAGGGCGAAGTGGCGCGCGGCATCGAGATGGTGGAATTTGCCGTCGGTATTCCGCAGCTGCTGAAAGGCGAATTCACGGACCAGATTTCGCGCGGCATCGACGCCTGGTCCATGCGCCAGGCACTCGGCGTGGTGGCCGGCATCACGCCATTTAATTTCCCCGTGATGGTGCCGATGTGGATGTTCCCCGTCGCCATCGCCTGCGGCAATACCTTCGTCTTGAAACCATCCGAGCGCGATCCGTCGGCGTCCCTGCTGCACGCGAAACTGCTGAAAGAGGCGGGCTTGCCCGACGGCGTCTTCAACGTGGTGCAGGGCGACAAGGTGACGGTCGATGCCTTGCTCGATCACCCTGTCGTACAGGCGATCAGCTTTGTCGGCTCTACGCCGATTGCCGAATACATCTATGCGCGCGGCAGCGCCAGCGGCAAGCGCGTACAAGCCTTGGGCGGCGCAAAAAACCATATGGTGGTGATGCCCGACGCGGACATGGACATGACGGTCGATGCGCTGATCGGTGCGGCCTACGGTTCGGCGGGCGAGCGCTGCATGGCCATCTCCGTGGTGGTGGCCGTGGGCGACGCGGGGGACAAATTGATCGACGCACTGGCAACGCGCACGGCCGCACTGAAAGTGCGCGACGGCATGGAAGATGGCGCGGAAATGGGGCCCGTCGTGTCGCTGGCCGCCAAGCAGCGTATCGAAAAACTGATCGCCTCGGGCGTGGAGCAGGGCGCGACCCTGGTCGTCGATGGCCGCAACCACGTGGTGCCGGGCCGCGAGAACGGCTTCTTTGTCGGCGGCACCTTGTTCGACCACGTCACGCGCGACATGAGCATCTACAAGGAAGAGATTTTCGGCCCCGTGCTGTGCGTGCTGCGCTGTCCTGACGTGGTGCACGCGGTGGAGCTGATCAACGCCAACGAGTATGGCAACGGCGTGGCCATTTACACGCGCGACGGCGGCGTGGCGCGTGAATTCGTGCGCCAGATCCAGGTCGGCATGGTGGGCGTCAACATCCCCTTGCCCGTGCCGATGGCCTTCAACAGTTTTGGCGGCTGGAAGCGCAGCATGTTCGGCGACCACCACGCCTATGGCCCCGAAGGCGTGCGCTTCTACACGCGTCACAAGGCCGTGATGCAGCGCTGGCCGAACACGGCAAGTGCTGGTGTGGAATTTGCTTTTCCCCAGATGAAGTGAAGGTTTAAATTACAAGTCGGCCGCACATAACAAGAGGAATACGCGATGATCGAGTCTTTGAACTATTTGCCCCA
The DNA here is from genome assembly GCF_051380835.1 of Janthinobacterium aestuarii. NCBI lineage: Bacteria > Pseudomonadati > Pseudomonadota > Betaproteobacteria > Burkholderiales > Oxalobacteraceae > Janthinobacterium > Janthinobacterium aestuarii. The sequence continues at coordinate 220,311 of NZ_JBNYXU010000010.1, read as the reverse complement.
TCCCGCCCTGCCCAATGAAGAACTGGCGGGCCATTTCACGGACCTGGCGCCGCCACTCACGGCACGCCAGGCGGCCATCGAAAGCGCCCGCTGCCTGTATTGCTACGATGCGCCGTGCAGCCGCATCTGTCCGTCGGAAATCGACGTGGCCAGCTTCATCCGCAACATCCACGACAAGAACATCAACGGCGCCGCCGCCGGCATCCTGAAACAGAACATCCTGGGCGGCAGCTGTGCCAGGGTCTGCCCGACGGAAATCCTGTGCGAAGACGTCTGCGTGCGCAACCACGACGCGGAAGGCCAGCCCGTCAAGATCGGCCTCTTGCAGCGCTACGCCGTCGACCACATGCATTTTGCACAGCACCCGTTCAAGCGGGCGGCCGCCACGGGCAAGACGGTTGCCATCGTCGGCGCAGGGCCGGCCGGCCTGTCGTGCGCGCACCGCCTGGCCATGCTGGGCCACGACGTGGTGATCTTTGAAAAGGAAGGCAAGGCAGGTGGCCTCAATGAATACGGCATCGCCAAGTACAAGCTGACGGACGGCTTCGCGCAAAAGGAGATCGACTTCCTGCTCGATATCGGCGGCATCGAGATCCGATGTCGCCAGGCGCTGGGCGAGAACGTGCAGCTGCGCGACTTGCATGCGCAGTACGACGCCGTCTTCCTGGGACTGGGCCTGGGCGCCAGCCGCAAGCTGGGCTTGACGGGGGAGGATGCGCCGGGCTTGCTGGCCGCCGTCGATTACATCGCCGCGCTGCGCCAGGCGGACGACCTGGCCGCGCTGCCCGTGCCGAAGCGGGCGATTGTGATTGGCGCCGGCAATACGGCCATAGACATGGCCGTGCAGATACAGCGCTTGGGCGCCGAGGAAGTCACCCTCGTCTACCGGCGCGGTTTCGACGCCATGACGGCCACCCACCATGAACAGGAGATCGCCAAGGCGAATCAGGTGCGCATGCTGACGTGGGCCCAGCCGCAGCAGGTGCTGCTTGACGCTGCCGGCAAGGTGGCGGGCATGCGTTTCGAGAAAACGCAGATGCAGGGCACGCGCCTGGCGGGCACGGGCGAAACGTTCGACGTGCCGGCCGACGCCATCTTCAAGGCCATCGGCCAAAGCCTTGACACGGAAATGCTGCATGATCCGATGGCGTCGCTGCTGCAGCGCGAAGGCGACAAGATCGCCGTCGATGGAGGTTTTCGCACGGTGCTGCCGGGGATCTACGCGGGCGGCGATTGCGTGGCGCCCGGGCAGGACTTGACGGTGCAAGCCGTCCAGCATGGCAAGCTGGCCGCACTGGCCATCCATTCCGATTTATTGATTAAAGTGGAGGCTGCATAATGGCTGATCTCAGCATCGAATTTTGCGGTATCAAGGCGCCGAATCCCTTCTGGCTGGCGTCCGCACCGCCGACCGACAAGGCTTATAACGTAGTGCGCGCCTTCGAGGCGGGGTGGGGCGGCGTCGTGTGGAAAACGCTCGGTGAAGACCCTGCCGCCGTCAACGTCTCGTCGCGTTATTCCGCTCTGTACGGCAAGAACCGCGAAGTGGTCGGCTTCAACAACATCGAGCTGATCACCGACCGCTCTTTGGAGATCAACCTGCGCGAAATCACGCAGGTGAAAAAGGATTGGCCCGACCGCGCCATGATCGTCTCGCTGATGCTGCCCTGCGAAGAGCACTACTGGGCCGACATTCTGCCCAAGGTCGAGGCGACGGGGGCGGACGGCATCGAACTCAATTTCGGCTGCCCGCACGGCATGCCGGAACGGGGCATGGGCGCGGCCGTGGGCCAGGTGCCCGAGTACGTGCAGATGGTGACCAGCTGGTGCAAGAAGCACAGCAAATTACCCGTCATCGTCAAGCTCACGCCCAACATCACGGACGTGCGCATGCCGGCGCGCGCGGCCAAGGCGGGCGGCGCGGACGCCGTCTCGCTGATCAATACGATCAATTCCATCACCTCGCTGGACCTGGATCGCATGGTGGCCTTGCCCATCGTGGGCAGTGCCAGCACGCACGGCGGTTATTGCGGCTCTGCCGTCAAACCGATCGCCCTGAACATGGTGGCGGAAATCGCCCGCGATCCGCAGACGCGCGGCTTGCCCATTTCCGGCATCGGCGGCATCGGCAACTGGCGCGACGCGGCCGAATTCATCGCCCTGGGCGCCGGCTGCGTGCAGGTGTGCACGGCCGCCATGCTGCATGGTTTTCGCATCGTCGAAGAGATGAAGGATGGCCTGTCGCGCTGGATGGATGAAAAGGGCTATGCACGCATCAGCGACTTTTCCGGGAAGGCCGTGGCCAACACGACGGACTGGAAATACCTGGACATGAATTACCAGGTCATCGCGCAGATCAACCAGGACGACTGCATCAAATGCGGCAAGTGCTACGTGGCTTGCGAAGACACGTCGCACCAGTCGATTGCGCAACTGATCGACGCCGCCGGCACGCGCACGTATGAGGTGATCAAGGACGAATGCGTGGGCTGCAATCTGTGCGAAATCACCTGTCCGGTGCAGGGCTGCATCACGATGGTGCCGCAAACAACAGGCAAGCCGTACATGAACTGGACGCAGGATCCGCGCAACCCTCGGGCATTGGCGGAGTCGGCATAGGGCACGGTTATTGCGTGCGTTTTATTTGTAAACAGCGGCCGGCCTTTGCGGTAAGCTAGATCGACTTAAAGGTCGCGCCGTTTCTATAAAACCGATCCCCTCCCAACCGATGGAGCATACCTGTGAACCACGACTACTCAGGCAACACGCAACTCTGGAATGAAGACCTGGCGCCCACCACGGCGGCGCAGCGCACCTGGCGCTGGTATCACTTCGCCGCGCTGTGGGTCGGAATGGTGATGTGCATTCCCGCCTACACCCTGTCGGCCAGCCTGATCGACAGCGGCATGTCCGGTTACCAGGCCGTGCTCACGGTATTTCTCGCCAACGCCATCGTACTCCTGCCCATGCTGCTGATCGGCCATGCGGGCACCAAGTACGGTATTCCGTATGCGGTGCTGGCGCGCGCCTCGTTCGGGACCATGGGCGCGCGCTTGCCCGCCCTGATGCGCGCCATCGTCGCCTGCGGCTGGTACGGCATCCAGACCTGGTTCGGCGGGCAGATGATCTACACCCTGATGGGCGTGCTGGCGGGCCATGAACTGGGCGGCGAGAAGATCGCGGGCCTGGGCATCAACGGCAGCCAGTTGCTGTGCTTTTTGGCTTTCTGGGCCATCCAGTTCTATTACATCCTGCATGGCATGGAATCGATCCGCAAGCTCGAAACCTATACGGCGCCGCTGAAAATCCTCATCTGCTTCGTGCTGCTGTACTGGGTGCACAGCAAGGCGGGCGGCGTGGCCAGCCTGCTGGACCAGCCATCGCAGTTCATCCCCGGCGGCAAAAAGGCGGGCCAGTTCTGGAGCGTCTTCTGGCCATCGCTGACGGCCATGGTGGGTTTCTGGGCCACGCTGGCATTGAACATTCCCGACTTCACGCGCTTCGCCAAGACGCAGCGCGACCAGGTGATCGGCCAGTCGATCGGCTTGCCCGTGCCGATGGGCCTCCTGGCCATGCTGGCCGTGATCGTCACGGCAGGTTCCGTCGTCATGTACGGCAAGGCCATCTGGGACCCCGTCGACCTGGCCAGCCGCATGACGGGCGCCGCCGTGCTGATCGCCCTGATCATCCTGCTGATCGACACGGTCAGCGTCAACCTGGCGGCCAACCTGGTGGGCCCGGCGTACGACTTTTCCTCGCTGGCGCCGAAGCAGGTTTCGTACAAGATGGGCGGCTACATCACGGCCTTCATCGCCATCGTCATGATGCCGTGGAAGGTGCTCGAGTCGACGCAGGGCTATATCTTCACGTGGCTGATCGGCTACTCGGCCCTGCTGGGGCCCATCGCCGGCATCCTCATCGTCGATTATTATTTTGTGCGCAAGACGCAGCTCGACGTCATGCAGCTGTACCGCGACGACGGCGTCTACTCGTATGGCAATGGCTGGAACATGGCGGCGTTGATCGCTTTTGTCATCGCCGTGCTGCCGAACATCCCGGGCTTTTTGAATGCGGCCTTTCCCACGGCGTTTCCCGGCGTGGCCGAAGGCTTCAAAACCATCTACACCTACGCCTGGTTCGTGGGCGTGGCCATCGCCGCCGTCGTGTACGGCGTCATGATGAAGGGCAAGGCCGTGGCGCACGTGCAGCAGGCGCCGCAGTCGTAATCACTGAAGGAGACAAGATGACTACACTGATACGTGGCGGTACCGTCGTCAACGCCGACCGCGCGTTTCGCGCCGATGTGCTGATCGAGGGTGACACGATTGCCGCCGTCGGCGAGAACCTGGCCGTACCGGCAGAGGCTACGGTGATCGACGCGGGCGGCCTGTACGTGATGCCGGGCGGGATCGACACGCACACGCACATGAACCTGCCCTTCATGGGCACGGTGACGTCCGACGATTTTTTCACGGGCACGGCGGCCGGACTGGCGGGCGGCACCACCACCATCATGGACTTCGTCATCCCGGCGCCGAAGCAATCCTTGATCGAGGCCTTTCACCAGTGGCGCGAGTGGTCGGCCAAGGCGGCCGGCGACTATACCTTCCACGTGGCGATCACCTGGTGGAGCGAGCAGGTACATGCAGAGATGGGCACCCTCGTGCGCGAGCATGGCGTGAACAGCTTCAAGCATTTCATGGCCTATAAAAACGCCATCATGGCCGACGATGAAACCCTGGTGAAAAGCTTTACCCGTTCGCTGGAGTTGGGCGCCCTTCCTACTGTGCATGCGGAAAATGGCGAGCTGGTTTTTCAACTGCAGCAAGCGTTGCTGAAAAAAGGCATCACCGGGCCACAGGCCCATCCGCTGTCGCGCCCTCCGGCCGTGGAAGCGGAGGCGGCCAACCGCGCCATCGCCATTGCCAACGTCCTCAATACCCCCGTGTACATCGTGCACGTCTCGTGCGCGGAGTCGCTCGACGCCATCACGCGGGCGCGCGCCAACGGCCAGCGCGTGTATGGCGAAGCGCTGGCGGGCCATCTGGTGATCGACGACAGCGTCTACCGGAGCGATGATTTCGACTACGTGGCCGGCCACGTCATGAGCCCGCCGTTTCGCGGCAAGCACCATCAATCGGCCCTGTGGCATGGTCTGCAAAGCGGCAACCTGCACACGACGGCCACCGACCACTGCACCTTCTGTGCCGAGCAGAAGGCGGCCGGCAAGGACGACTTTACGCGCATCCCGAACGGCTGCGGCGGCGTCGAGGAACGCATGGCCGTCGTGTGGGACGCTGGTGTCAATTCCGGCATGCTGACGCCTTCCGAATTCGTCAAGGTCAGTTCCACCAATGCGGCGCAGATCTTCAATATGTATCCGCGCAAGGGTGTCATCGCCGCGGGCAGCGACGCCGATATCGTGCTGTGGGACCCGCAGGGCACGCGCACCATTTCCGCCGCCACGCAGTTCGCCAAAGGGGGCTTCAACGTCTTCGAAGGGCGCACCGTGCGCGGCATCCCCAGCACCACGATTGCCGCCGGCAAGGTGGTGTTCCACCAGGGTGAACTGATGGCCGTCGAAGGGGCCGGGCGCTATATCGAGCGTCCCGCCTTTTCCGCCACCACCGCATAAGGAGTTGACGATGGATGCATTGCGTATCAATGGCGAACGCCTGTGGGCGGCCCTGATGGAACTGGCGCAGATCGGCGCGACAGCGAAGGGCGGCGTCAAGCGCCTGGCCCTGACGGACCTGGACAAGCAGGGACGCGACCTCGTGGTGGGCTGGGGGCGCGAAGCTGGCATGAGCATCACGATCGACCAGATCGGCAATGTCTTCATGCGCCGCGACGGCGTAGATAACACCTTGCCGCCCGTGATGACGGGCAGCCATATCGACACGCAACCGACGGGCGGCAAGTTCGATGGCAATTACGGCGTGCTGGCCGGCCTGGAAGTGGTGCGCACCCTGAACGATCTGAAGATCAAGACGCGGGCGCCCATCGAAGTGGCCTTCTGGACCAACGAGGAAGGCTCGCGCTTCGTGCCCGTGATGATGGGTTCCGGCGTATTTTGCGGCGCCTTTTCGCTCGAAACGGCGTATGCGGCCAAGGACACGGAAGGCAAAACCGTGGGCGAGGAGCTGGCGCGCATCGGATACAAGGGCGAGCAGGTGCCGGGCGACCATCCGATCGGCGCCTATTTTGAAACGCATATCGAGCAGGGCCCCGTGCTGGAAGATGCCGATAAAGTCATCGGCGTCGTGCCTGCCGTGATGGGCCTGTCGTGGTACGACTGCGTGGTGACGGGCATGGAAGCGCATGCGGGCCCCACGCCCATGGGCTTGCGCAAGGATGCGCTGCAGGTGGCCACCACCATCATGCAGGAAGTGGTGGCGATTGCCAACCGCTACCCGCCGTATGGGCGCGGCACCGTGGGTATGGTGCAGGTCTTCCCGAACAGCCGCAACGTGATCCCCGGCGAGGTCAAATTCAGCATCGACCTGCGCAACGTGAACGACGAGCTGCTCAACACCATGCATGGCGAGATCACGGCCTTCATCGAGGCCACGCGCGACAGGACGGGCCTGGGCATTTCACTGGAAAGGGTGTCCTACTACCCGCCATGCCCATTTCACCCCGACTGCGTGGGCGCCGTGCGCAACGCCACGGAAAAACTCGGCTACTCGGTGATGGACGTGGTCTCCGGCGCCGGCCACGACGCCATCTACGCGGCCCGGCTGGCGCCGGCCGGCATGATCTTCGTGCCATGCAAGGACGGCATCAGCCACAATGAAATCGAGGACGCCAAGCCCGAACACCTGGAAGCGGGCTGCAACGTGCTGCTGCACGCGATGCTGGAGCGGGCCGTGGCGGTGTAACCTTATGGCTTCGGCTGGAAGGCACGCAAAAACGCCAGCAGCGCGTGCGCCGCGATGTCGGCGTCGTCCGCCGTCATGGTTTCCAGCGGGTTGTGGCTGATGCCGCCATTGCCGCAGCGGGTAAACAGCATGGCCACGTCGGTGATGGCGGCCATGGCCATGGCGTCGTGACCGGCGCCCGACAGCAGCGCATACGGTTCGATGCCGACCGATTCCACGGCCTGCGCCAGCTGCGCCATCAGCCACGGTGCGCACGGCGCCGCACGCGCCGACAGCAGCAGTTCCAGCTGGTAGTCGATCTGGCGCCGCGCGCAGATGGCGGCGATGCCATCCAAAATGTCGTCAACGGCTGCCTGGCGCACGGCATCGCTGGCGGCGCGGATATCGAGCGACAGGGTGCAGGCGCCCGCGATCACGTTGACGGAGCCGTTGGGCACGTGCAGCTGGCCCACGGTGCCCACCAGCGCTTCGCCCTGGCTGCAGCGCTGTTCCACCAGCAGGATGATTTCGGCGGCAGCACTGGCCGCGTCCTTGCGCATGGTCATGGGCGTGGTGCCCGCGTGGCTGGCCACGCCGCCAAGATTGACCAGGTAGCGCGAGCTGCCGGCAATCGCCGTGACGATCCCCAGCGGCAGGTCGCGCTCGAGCAGCACGGGTCCTTGCTCGATATGCACTTCCACATAGCCGAGCAAGCCGGCGGGATCGCGCGCGACGGCGCCGATGGCGCCCGCCTCGTGGCCGGCGGCGGCCAGCGCGTCGCACATGCTCACGCCGTCCGCATCGACTTGCTCCAGCAGCGACACGTCGAACTTGCCCGTGATGGCCGTGCTGCCCAAAAACGTGCTCTTGAAGCGCACGCCTTCTTCTTCGGCAAAGCCGACGACCTCGAAATGAAACGGCAGTTTTTCGCCCCGTTCATGCAGGTGGCGCACGACGGTGATCGGCAGCACGATGCCCAGCCGGCCGTCGTACTTGCCGCCATTGCGCACCGTGTCGTAATGCGATCCCGTCATCAGGGTCTTCGCGCCGGGGATATCGGACAGATAGCGGCCGACGACATTGCCGACGGCGTCGATGTGCACCTGCATGCCGGCGTCCCGCATCCAGTCGCCCAGCTGCGCGGCCGTTTTCTGGTGCGCCGGCGTCAGGTAAGCGCAGGTCAGGTTGTAATCGCTGTCGCTCCAGCCGGCCAGGGTTTCCGCCTGCTGCATGATGGCCGGGCCGAACTCCAGGCGCACGTCGAACAGCTCGTTCAGGCGCAGCTCGGCGATGCGCTTGATCTGCCGCAGCGATTCGGCCAGTTCGTCGGCGCGGCGGTTTTTCAGGCGCCGCGCAAACGTGGCGATGATGTCCTGGCGCGTCAAGCCTTCGCCTGTCGGGCCCTTGACGGCCAGGATGAAGGGAAAGCCGAACTTGGCGTTGTAGTCGGTGTTCAGGCGCTGCAGGGTGGCGAATTCGTCGGCGCTGCACAGGTTCAGGCCGGACTTGGCCTGTTCGCGTGTCGATTCCGCCGTCAGCTGCCCGGCGATGGCGGCCTTGCCGGCCAGCTCCGGGTGGGCGCGTATCAGCCCCAGCTGCTCTTCGGGCGAGGCTTGCGCCAGCACCCGCTGCAGTTCCGTCTTGAGTGCCGTCAGGCTGGCAAACGGCCGGGCGGCGGCCGCGCGCTGGGCGATCCAGGACGAATGTTCGTAGATGCCGTGCAGGTGCGCGATAAAATCGGCCTGGCTGCCGGCGTTCAGGTCTGAAAGGGTGGTCATGGTTTTCCGATCATGCAAGCGGTGATGATAGCGCCCCGTTCTGCGTCCATTATATGCGCGCGCTGATAGCGGCTATCGCTGGACCAGCGCCTTGGCCGCCGCGCTGACCTGGTCGCGCAGCCATTTGTGCTCGGGCGCCTGGTGTACGCGTTGGTGCCACAGCTGGTAAAAGCGCATGGGCGGGAATTTCAGTGGCACAGTGTACGTTTTCAGCGGCAGGGTCTTTTCATAGAAGCGCATGAATTGCCGGCCCGTGGTCAGTACCAGGTCCGTCTGCGTCAGCATGTAGGGAATCAGCCCGAAATACGCGGATTCCACCACCACGTTGCGCTGCAGGTTTTGCCGTTCGAGGAAGGAATCGATGACGCCGTGGTAGCCGGGCATCATCTGCGACGGCGCCACATGGGGCAGGCTCAGATAATCGTCGAGGGTCATGGCGTCGCTGGCCGTGCGCCGCGCATAGGCGTTTTCCGCATGCATGGCGCAGATGATGGGGTCTTCGAACAGCTTCGAGATATGCAGGTGCGCGGGCGGCTCGTCCCAGTTGGCGATGACCAGGTCCAGGCCACCATCGGACAGCTGGCGGATATGGTCGATGCCCGGCCCCAGGCTATGCAGCACGACGCGGCTTTTCGGCGAACCGCGGCGCAGCAGAGCCACCACGTTGGGCAGGAACTGGCTGTCCAGGTAGTCGGGTGCGGCGATATGGAAGGTGCGCGCCTCTTCCTGCGCCACGAACGGCGTCTTCTTGACGAACAGGCTTTCCGTCTGGTCGAGGATGCGCTTGGCCGGATTGAGCAGGCTTTCGCCATGCTGGGTCGGCACCATGCCGCGCGCGCCGCGCACGAGCAGCGGGTCGCCCGTCAATTCTCTAAGCTTGCGCAGGGAGGCGGAAATCGAGGGCTGCGGCTGATTGAGCTTCAATGCCACGCGCGAGACATTCTTTTCCACCAGCAGCAGGTAGAGGATGCGGATCAGGTGCAGGTCGAGGTGTTGCGGCAGGCTGGACATGTGGCGGCGGCTCTGTTGTATATCGATTTGAATATGTCAAATATACGATATTTTTCATATGATGGGCGGTAAATCCGTTTATCTTGTGTAGATTGGCACGAATATTGGTTCGGTCTGACTAGAGGAAATTTATGGAAGTATTTGCCTACCTGATCCCGTACGGCCTTGAGTGGCTGAACCTGATCGTCCGCTGGCTGCACGTCATCACGGGGATCGCCTGGATCGGTGCTTCCTTTTATTTCGTCTGGCTCGACAACTCGATCCGCCCGCCCGCGCCCGGCTCCGAGCTGGCGAAGAAGGGCGTCTCGGGAGAATTGTGGGCCGTGCATGGCGGCGGCTTCTACAACCCGCAAAAATACCTGGTGGCGCCGGCCGAACTGCCGAAGGAGCTGCACTGGTTCAAGTGGGAAGCGTATTCCACGTGGCTGTCCGGCTTTGCGCTGCTGACGATTGCCTACTACTTCAATGCCCAGGCCATGATGATCGACAAGGCCGTGGCGGACATCTCCAGCGGCCAGGCCGTCGGCATCGGCATCGCCACCCTCGTCATCGGCTGGACCGTGTACGATTTGCTGTGCCGTTCCCCGCTGGCCAAACATGAACTGTGGTTCGGCGTGACCGTGTTCGCGCTGATCGTCGGCGCCGCCTACGTGCTCACGCATTTGCTCAGCGGGCGCGCCGCCTACATCCACGTGGGCGCCATGATCGGCACCATCATGGTGGCCAATGTGCTGATGCTGATTATTCCCGGCCAGCGCAAGATGGTCGAAGCCATGGCGGCCGGCAAACTGCCCGATCCCAAGCACGGCTTGAAGGCCAAGCAGCGCAGCGTGCATAACAATTACTTTACCTTGCCTGTGCTGTTCATCATGATCAGCAACCACTACGCGATGACTTACCGGAACGACCACGCGTGGCTGGTGCTGGCGCTGATCATGGCGGCTGGCGTCTTCATCCGCCACTTCTTCAACCTGCGCCACAAGGGACGTGTCGAGTGGCGTTATCCGGCTCTCGGCGTTGCCCTGTTGCTGGCAGTGGCCGTCGCCATTGCACCCAATGCACCCGTGGCCGTGGCGGCCGCGCCGGCGGTGGACCCTGCCGCGCAGTTCAAGAGCGTGCATGCCATCATCGCCCAGCGTTGCGCCACCTGCCATTCGGCCCAGCCCACGCAGCCCGGCTTCGCCACGGCGCCAGCCGGCATGATGCTGGATAATGAAACTGAAATACGCCAGCACGCGGCGCAAATCTACAAGCAGGCCGTCGAGCTGAAAGCCATGCCGATCGGGAACCTGACGAATATGACGGAGGCCGAGCGCAGCGAGCTTGGCGCCTGGCTGCAACAGACCATGCAAGGAGCAAAATGACTACGCAAGCAGAAAAAATCACGGCCTGGATCGACGAACACTTCGACGAGGAAGTCGCATTTTTACAGAAGGTGGTGCAGCAGCCGACGGATACGCCGCCCGGTAATAACGCGCCCCATGCGGACCTGGTGGCGCAGCTGCTGCAGGCGTATGGCTGGAACGCGGAAAAGCACGCCGTGCCGGCGGACCAGGTCGAGGCGTATGGCATGCAGAGCATCACCAACCTGATCGTGCGCCGCCCCTATGCGGCGGGCGGTCCGACCGTGGCCCTGAATGCGCATGGCGACGTGGTGCCGCCCGGCGACAACTGGACGTATCCGCCGTACGGCGGGCAGATCGACGGCGGCTATATCTATGGCCGTGCGACGGCCGTGTCGAAAGGCGATTTCGCCACCTATGTGTTTGCCGCGCGCGCGCTCGAAGCCTTGGGCGTTCCGCTCAAAGGCCAGCTGGAACTGCATTTTACGTACGACGAGGAATTCGGCGGTTTGCTGGGGCCGGGCTGGCTGCTGGAACAGCAGCTGACGAAACCCGATTTCGTCATCGCCGCCGGTTTCAGCTACGGCATCGTTACGGCGCACAACGCCTGCCTGCAGCTGGAAATCACCGTGCACGGCAAGTCGGGCCACGGCTCGATGCCTGAGACGGGGCACGACGCGCTGCAGGCGGCCAACAAGATCCTCAACGCGATCTATGGACAGTTGCCGGAGCTGAAAAAGATCAAGTCCAAGGTCGCCGGCATCGATTCGCCCACCATGCTCGTGGGCCGTATCGATGGCGGCACGAACACCAATGTGGTGCCAGGCAAGGTCGTCATGAAGATGGACCGCCGCATGATTCCGGAAGAAGACCCGGTGGCGGTGGAAGCGCAGGTGCGCGCGCTGATCGAGGACGCCGTGCGCGGCGAGCCGGGCATCCGTATCGAGATCCGCCGCCTGCTGCTGTCGCACGCGCTGCGGCCCTTGTCCGGTTCCGAACAGCTCGTCGGCAGCCTGCAGAAAAACGCGCAAGCGATTCTGGGCGAGACCATTCCCGCCGTCGGCACGCCCCTGTATGCGGATGCGCGCCTGTATGGCGAGCGTGGCATCCCGGCCGTGCTGTATGGCGCCGGCCCGCGCACGGTGCCCGAGTCGAACGCGAAGAAGGCCGACGAACGTCTGGCGCTCGATGATTTGCGCAAGGCCAGCAAGATCGTCGCCCTGACTTTGCTCGACTTCCTGGGCGAGAAATAGAACGGGGCGCTTTGGCTTACAATGGGGCGGACACTCAACCTGTGAAGAAGAGCTCCATTGAATACCCGTTTTCTCGAAGCGTTTGTCTGGGCTGCGCGGCTGGGCAGCTTTCGCACGGCAGCCGACAAGCTGCACATCACGCAGGCGGCCATCTCGAACCGCATCGCCTCGCTGGAGCAGGACTTCGGCACGCGTCTGTTCGACCGCGACGCGCGTGAAATCCGCCTGACTTTCGCCGGGCGCAACCTGCTCGTGTACGCCGAACGCATGCTGGAGCTGTGCCGCGACATGTATGCGGCCAATTCCTCGCCCGCGCTGATCACGGGCGAAGTGCGTATCGGCGTCATCGAAACCATCGTGCATACGTGGCTGATCCCGTTCCTGCAGCGCGTGCAGGAGCGCTATCCTGGCATCGAGATTCAACTGACGTCGGAATCGACGCGCCGCCTGCACGAACAGCTGCAGCAGGGCGAGCTCGATATCGCGCTGCAGACGGACATGCTGACGGGCGACCATATCCGCAGCACGGGCAGCGGCGCCATCGCCATGGGCTGGGCCGGCAGGGCCGCCGACTGGCCCGACACGGGCGTGCCGTTCACGGTGGCGCAACTGGCGCAGCATCCGATCATCACCATGAACCGCGGCTCGCAGCCGCATTCCGCTTTAAAGGCGCTGTGCCAGGACGAGGGTGTGCAGCTGGGACGGGTCCATTGCGTCAGCTCGATCTCCGCCATCGTGCGCCTGGTCAAAGCGGGCTTCGGCATCGCCGTGCTGCCGCTGGCGCCCCTGCGCGAGGAAATCGAGCAGGGCCACATCGCCCTGATTCCCTGCGCCAGCAGCCTGGCGCCGCAGCGCATCGTCATCAGCTACAGCGAAGACATCACCACGGAAGCGATCCAGCTGGTGGCCATGCTGGCGTGCGAGGAGGCGGCACGGTTTACCCTGGGCCTGGGCGAGGAGTATGGCGCAGGGTGACGTCGGCTTACGCTGACCGCGTAGGTCGGATTAGCGCCATGCGCGTAATCCGACAACATTGTTGGCCCGTCCCCCGCGCCACCCACAAGAAAAACTTATCAGTCGCGTTCAGAATAACCCGTTTGCCAAGTGTTGGCGTGCCCCCTATTCTGGGTTGGCATACCACCCATAACGCAGAACGGAACCATCATGACGACGTCCCCCACCTTGCCAGGCATCCTGTTTGTCTGGACCAGCGCCGACCCGGAGCACGAACGCGATTTCAATCGCTGGTACGATCGCGAACACGTGGAAGAGCGCGTGCGCATTCCCGGCTTCGTCAGCGGCACGCGCTACCAGAGCGTGCGCGGCCCGCGCAAATACCTGGGCCTGTACCGCACCATGTCGCTGGGCGCCTTCCAGACGCCCGACTACTTCAAGGCCTTCGGCCAGCAGACGCCATGGTCGCTGACGAACTTGCAGCGCATGGTCGACCCGATGCGCCGTGTATGTGCCATCGAGGCGGAAACGGGCATGGGCACGGGCGCCTGGCTGGCCGTGCTGCGTCTGGGCGCGCCAGCCATCGGCCAGGACGCGCAAGCCGTGGACGCCATGGCCACGCTGGGAACGAAGCTGCTGCAGATCGACGGCGTCATTGCCACGCGTCTGCTGACTCCGGACGCGAATCTGTCCGGCCCTCTGCCGGCGGAACGGACGGAGGGTCGCGTGCTCGATCCGATTTTCCTGATCGACGCATCGTCCGAAAGCGCCGTCATGGCGGCCGCCAATGCCGCCAGCGCGGCGCTGGGACTCGATGCGGAACAGGCGGCCATCCTGCAGTTGTCCTGGCAATTGCGCGAGGCGGACCTGCGCGCTGCCTGACACGGCCGCGCGCATCTTGCCGGCACCGATAACACGAGACACGGGCCACGGCGCAGGGCAAAGCATCCTGCGCCGGGCCTGCAATAAAACTGACAAGAGAGGTAGGCTATGACCACATATACGAACGCTGCGCATCCGGCAGCCCAGGCACCGGGCGAGAAGGCCACGACGGCCAAGACGGGCCGCCTGGCCACGGCCAGCATGGTCGGCACGACCCTGGAATGGTATGACTTCACCGTCTACAACACCATGGCCGCGCTGATCTTCAACCACCTGTTCTTCCCTTCATTCGACCCGTTGACGGGCACCATCCTGGCCTTTTCCACATATGCCGTCGGCTACATCTCGCGCCCCATTGGCGGCGTGATCTTCGGCCATTTGGGCGACAAGCTGGGACGGCGCTGGGTGCTGGTGGTGACCCTGATGCTGATGGGCGTGACGACGGGCTTGATGGGCCTCTTGCCGACTTACGCGACGGCCGGCATCTGGAGCCCCGTTCTGCTGGTGGCGCTGCGCTTCGTGCAGGGCATCGCGCTCGGTGGCGAATGGGCGGGCGCCGTGCTGATTTCCGTCGAACACGGGGCGCCGGACAAGCGGGGACGCAACGCCTCGTGGACACAGGTGGGACCGTCGTTCGGCACCTTGCTGGCCACCGGCTGCATCGGCCTGATCACCTACCTGCTGCCGCATGAAGCATTCATGGACTGGGGCTGGCGCATGCCGTTCATCGCCAGCCTGCTGCTGGTGGCGTTCGGCATGTGGATACGCAGCGGCATCGAGGAAACCCCGCTGTTCAAGGAACTCGACCAGCAGGATGCGAAGGCGGAAGCGCCGATCGGCGACGTGCTGCGCGTGTACTGGCGCCGTTTGCTGATCGCCGGCGGCGTGCGTATCGGCTCGGACGTGCTGTATGCGCTGGTGGTGGTGTTCACCCTGACGTATGTGACGACGGTGCTGCACTTGTCGTCGACCCTGGCGCTCACGGCCATCATGGTCGGCACGGCGTGCAATGCGCTGGCGGTGCCCGTCTTTGGCGCGCTGTCGGACAAGATTGGCCGCCGCCCCGTGTATGCGCTGGGCGCCATCCTGGGCCTCGTGTGGGCGTTTGCCTTCTTCACCTTGTTAGACACGGCCAGCCCGGCCGCCATCGTCACGGCCGTCGTCGTGGGCCTGGTCATCCACGCCATCATGTACGGCCCGCAAGCGGCCTTCGTCATCGAACAGTTCCCCACCAAGGTGCGCTACGCGGGTTCCTCGCTGGCCTACACCCTGGCCGGCGTCATCGGCGGCGGCTTCGCACCGCTCGTCATCGCCAGCCTGTACCGTTCGTACAACAGCACCGTGGCCGTCTCGCTGTACGTGGCGGCGGCCTTGCTGATCACCGGCGCCGCCGTTTTTGCGGCGCGCGAAACGGGCCGCGGCCCCCTTGAGGAATAACATCATGACGACATTGCGTTTTCAACTGGCCGGCCACGGCCCCGTTACCTTCGACATCGATCACCTGATCATCGCCGGCTGGACGGGCCGCGACATGGCGATGGTGGAACACCATATCGCCGAACTGGAAGCCATCGGCGTGGCGCGCCCGAAAAGCGTGCCCACCTTTTACCGGGTCTCGGCGGCATTGCTCTCGAGCGACGCCGCCATCGAAGTGCCGGGCGGCGATTCCTCGGGCGAAGCGGAATTCGTGCTGTTTTCCACGGAATACGGCCTGCTGGTGGGCATCGGTTCCGATCATACGGACCGCAAGGTGGAAAGCTATGGCGTGACGGTATCGAAGCAGATGTGCGGCAAGCCCGTGGGCGACACCTTGTGGCGCTATGCCGACGTGGCCGGCCACTGGGACCAGCTGCAGATGCGCTCCTGGCGCGAACGGGCTGGCGTGCCGGCCCTGTACCAGGATGGCCCCGTGACGCGCATGCTGTCGCCGGAAGACCTGATTCAGCGCTACACGGGGCAGGCCAGCCTGCCCGTGGGCAGCGCCATGTTCTGCGGCACGCAACCGATCATCGGCGAGATGGGCCATGGCGACGCATTCGAGCTGGAGCTGTATGATCCGGCCTTGCAGCGCCGCCTGCAGCACCGCTATGCCGTGCAAACCCTGCCCGTGGAAGGATAAAACAATGACCAAGACCATTCGAGAACTGGCGGCCGACCTGGCCGCCGGCCGCAGCACCAGCGTGGCGCTGACACAGCAGATGCTGGCGCGCGCCGAGGCGCACCGGGCGCAGGGTGGCCATGCCTATGTCAGCCTCGACGGCGAACAGGCGCTGATGGAGGCGCGGGCCAGCGATGCGGCGCGCGCCGCCGGCATCGTTGCCTCGCCGCTGGCCGGCGTGCCCATCTCGATCAAGGACCTGTTCGACGTCAAGGGGCAAACCAGCAGCGCCGCCTCGCTGGCGCTGGCCGATGCACAGCCTGCCGTGGCCGATGCGGGCGCCGTGGCGCGCCTGCGCGCGGCCGGCGCCGTCCTGCTGGGCCGCACCAACATGAGCGAGTTCGCGTTTTCCGGCCTGGGCTTGAATCCCCATTACGGCACGCCGCGCAATCCGCAGGACCGTGAACGTGTGGCGGGCGGTTCCACCTCGGGCGGCGCCGTGACGGTGGCGCTGGACATGGCGGCCGGCGCGCTGGGCACCGATACGGGCGGCTCGATCCGCATCCCGTCCGCCTTTTGCGGCTTGACGGGTTTCAAGCCGACGGCCGCTTCCGTGCCGCTGGCCGGCACGGTGCCCCTGTCGCGCTCCCTCGATTCGGCCGGCCCCATCGCCCACAGCGTCGACTGCTGCGCCATTCTGTACGCAGCGCTGTCGGGCCATGACATCGGCGCGCAGGCGCCGGCACTGAAAGGCTTGCGCTTCGGTTTTACCCTTGACTATGTCGGCACGCACGTGGAGCCGCAGGTGCAGCAGGCTTTCGATGCGGCGCTGGACCAGCTGCGGCAAGCGGGCGCCCTTGTGGAGCAGTTCGATTTCCCCGAATTGCTGGAACTGCCGGGTATCAATGGCGGCGGCGGGCTGGTGGCGGCGGAGGCCTGGCACTGGCACAGGGAGCTGCTGGAAGAGAAGGGCGCGCAGTACGACCAGCGCGTGGCGGCGCGCATCCGCCGCGGCCAGCAGCAGGGTGCAGCGGACTACATCGACTTGCTCGATGCGCGTGCGCGCCTGATCGCCATCGCGAAGCAGCGCCTGGCGCCATTCGACGCCTGGCTGATGCCCAGCGTAGCCATCGTCGCGCCGCAGGTCGCGCCATTGGAATCGGATGACGCCACCTTTTTCGCCACGAATGGCCTCGTGCTGCGCAACGCCAGCGTGATCAACTTCCTCGACGGCTGCGCGCTGTCCTTGCCGTGCCATGCGGAAGGCGAACTGCCTGTGGGGCTGGGCATTTGCGGCCTGGCCGGCGCGGACGATCAAGTGCTGCAAATCGGTCGCGCCGTGGAGGCGCTGTTGCGCGGGAGCGAAAAAGAATAGTGCCGTAGTGCAGGAAAATGCCAACTCTGTCATGATGGCTGGCATTAACATGGGAAAGTCGCGCTTCGGGCGCCGGCAAACTTCATACTGTGCACCGATACGACCTGATTAGCTGTCATGACTGCGGCGTGCTGTACCGCAAACGTCCGCTGCGTCCCCGCGAAAAGGCGCGCTGCATCCGTTGCCGCTCGGTGCTGTACCGGGGCACCCACGCCCGCGGCGCATCGGCCGAATTGGCCAAGGTAGTGGCGCTGACGCTGGGTGCCGCTTTCGTCTTCCTGATCGCCCAGTTTTTCCCCATCGTCGAACTCGACGTCAACGGCCTGACGTCCAGCGCCACCTTGCTCGGTTCCATCCGCGTGCTGTGGTCCGAGCAGATGCACATCGTGGCGACGATGGTCTTCCTGTTTACCATCCTCTTTCCCGCCATTGAACTCGGTTCCCTGCTGTATGTGGCGCTGGGCTTGCGCGGCGGCGTCAAGGTGCCGGGCTTTAACCGCGTGCTGCGCGCCGTGCAGACGGCGCGCGAATGGGGCATGACGGAGGTGCTGATGATCGGCATCCTGATCACCGTCGTCAAGATGACCAGCCTGGCCACGGTGCTGCCGCAACCGGGGCTGTTCGCGTTTGGCGCGCTGACCCTGATGCTGGCCATCGTCGTCTCGTTCGACCCCAAGGCCCTGTGGAACCTGGGCGACGACCTGACCCGCCAGGCGCTGCCCGGCATCCGCTACAAGGCTTTCGCGCCGGGCGAGAAGGTGCTGCCCTGCCATGCGTGCGGCCTGGTGGCGCCACCCTTGGGCAAGGGCAGGCACCTGGCGTGCGTGCGCTGCGGCACGGCCCTGCACGTGCGCAAACCGGATAGCATCAACCGCACCTGGGCCTTGCTGATCGCCGCCATGATTCTCTACATTCCCGCCAACCTGCTGCCCGTGATGGTGACGCAATCGCTGTTCGGCGCGCAGGACGACACCATCATGAGCGGCGTGGTGCTGTTCTGGACCAGCGGCTCGAAGGGGCTGGCCATCATCATTTTCATCGCCAGCGTGGTCGTGCCCATGCTCAAGCTGGGCGTGCTGGCGCTGCTGGCGTTCACCGCGCAGCGGCGTTCGCGCTGGCGGCCGCGCCAGCGCACCATCTTGTACCGCATGGTCGAATTCATCGGCCGCTGGTCCATGCTCGACATCTTTGTCGTCACCCTGACGGTGGCGCTGGTGCGCTTCAAGTCGCTGGCCGTGATCACGGCCGGACCCGGCGCGCTGGCCTTCGGCGCCGTGGTGGTGCTGACCATGCTGGCGGCGATGCAGTTCGACCCGCGCCTGATCTGGGACCCCGTCGACGACAAGGCGGCCGAGGATGAAAAACGCAGCAGTGCAGCAGCTACCGGAAACAATACAGTGATTGGAGAACAGCATGTCTGACAAAGAAGCAGGCGACCTTGCCGAAACCGGCGCACGGCCTTTGCCCGAACCCGATGTGGACCCGGCCAGCCGCTGGCTGCCGTCGCTGGTGTGGCTCATTCCGCTGCTGGCCGCGCTGATCGGCGCCGGCCTGGCCGCCAAGTCCATCCTCGACCAGGGGCCCACGGTGACGGTCAGCTTCAAGAGCGCCGAAGGCCTGGAGCCGGGCAAGACCAAGGTCAAATACAAGGATGTCGATATCGGCCAGGTGCGCGCCATCACCCTGGGCGACGACTTGAGCAAGGTGCTGGTGACGATCGACATGAGCAAGGAAGCGCGCCGCTTCGCCACCGCCGATTCGCGCTTCTGGGTGGTGCGCCCGCAGATCGGCGCCAGCGGCGTGACGGGGCTGGGCACCTTGCTGTCGGGCGCCTACATCGGCGTCGACACGGGCAAGTCGGAAGCAAAAAAGGAGAGCTTCATCGGCATGGAAAGCCCGCCCGCCGTGGCGGGAGACCAGAAGGGCAAGCTGTACACGCTGCATGCGGAAAGCCTCGGTTCCGTCGACGTGGGCTCGCCCCTGTTCTTCCACCGCCTGCGCGTGGGCAAGGTGGTCAGCTTCGCGCTGGACAAGGATGGCAACGGCATCACCATGTCGGTCTTCGTCAATGCGCCGTACGACCAGTTTGTCGGCAAGGATGCGCGCTGGTGGCATGCCAGCGGCGTCGACGTGCGCCTCGATTCCAACGGTTTCAAATTGAATACGCAATCGCTGGCCGCCATGCTGGTGGGCGGCATCGCCTTCGAGGCGGAAAACGGCCGCAAGCCCGTGGAGCCGGCGCCGGCCGGCACCAACTACCGCCTGGCGGCCGATGAGGCCAGCGCCATGCGCGAGCCCGATGGCGAGGCGATCACCACCGTGTTCTATTTCGACCAGTCCCTGCGCGGCTTGCAGCCTGGCGCCACGGTGGACTTCCGCGGCATCGTGCTAGGCGAGGTGCGCTCGGTGGGCATCGAATTCGACCCCGTGAAGAAGAACTTCCGCATGCCCGTCACCGTCAACCTGTACCCGGCCCGCCTGGGCATGCGCTTCAAGGCCGCCGTCGACGATGAGGAAGGCTCGGCCGGCCACCAGCTGCTCGAACGCATGGTCAGCCGTGGCTTGCGCGCCCAGCTACGCACGGGCAACCTGCTGACCAGCCAGCTGTACATCGCGCTCGACTTCTTCCCGAAAGCGCCGAAGGTGGCGCTCGATCCGAACAGGTACCCGCTGGAAGTGCCGACCGTACCGAATACCCTTGATGAATTGCAGACGCAGATCGCCAGCATCGCCCGCAAGCTCGATCAGGTGCCGTACGCGGAGATCGGCAATAACCTGAATGCCACCATCAAGCAGGCCAATACTCTGTTCAAACAGCTCGATGGACAGGTGGTGCCGGAAATGCGCGATACGCTGACGGCGGCGAAGCAGACCTTCGGCACGGCCGAACAGGTGCTGCAAAAGGATTCGCCGCTGCAGTCGGACGTGCGCCAGGCCTTGCAGCAATTGACGCAAACCCTGCAATCGCTCAATGCCCTGTCGGATTACCTGGAACGTCATCCCGAGTCCCTGATCCGCGGTAAAAAAGGAGATGAAAAAAAATGATGAAACCAATTTTTTCCGCACTGCTGGCGGCCAGCCTGCTGGGCGCCTGCTCCACGCCCCAGCCCGAGCATTTTTATACGCTGAGCGGCGGCGCCGACGCGCAGCCGGCCAAGCCCGTCAAATACTATGTCGAGGTGCTGGCCGTCAGCGTGCCGCAGCAGGTGAGCCGCAACCAGTTCGTCGTGACGGCGCCATCGGGCCGTATCGAATTGCTGGAGCAGCAGCGCTGGGCGGGGCCGCTGGCCGGCGAGATCGGCCAGGCCCTGTCCACGGCCGTGACGAACGACCTGGGCGCCATCGATGTGTTCCGCACGCCATACCCGGACAAGCTGCCCGTGTACCGCATCAGCACCAATGTGCAGCGTTTCGAGTCGGTGATGGGACAGTATGCGCTGATCGACGCCGTGTGGAGCGTGCGCCAGCTGGCCAGCAACAAGGTGGTGACGTGCCGCACGATCGCCAATGAAAAGGTGGGCGCCGGCTACGATGAACTGGTGCTCGGCCACCGCCGCGCCGTGAACCGCATCGCCGCCGATACGGCAAGCGTCGTGCGCGCTTTTGACAGCGGCAACGCCGCCTGCCCGGCCGCCTGAGCCGCTTTCCGCTACCCAGTCCCGGCGGCCGCTGGTAAAATGCGGCCATGGGAATGACCTTGTTCACGCGCCGCTTTGCCGCCTGGATCGCCTGTTTCGCGATCCTGCTGGCGGCGCTCGCGCCATCGATTTCCCAGGCCGTCGCCAACGCCAAACAGGAATCCGGCTCCGGCTGGGCGGAAATCTGCTCGGTGGCCGGCATCCGCTTTGTCCAGCTTGTCCAGGCCGGTGACGGCGCCGCCGATGAAAAATCCGGCGGCAAGGCCATGCAGATGGAGCATTGCGCCTTCTGTTCCACGCATGCGGGTTCCGTCGGCCTGCCGCCCGCCAGCCCCATGCTGCCGCTGCTTGTGGCCAGCGGCACGGCCGTTTTCCCGTCCCTGTACTACCAGTCACCCGCACCGCTGTTCATCTGGTCCACGGCGCAGTCGCGCGCGCCGCCCCCTCTCGCCTGAGTTTTTGCATTTTCAATGCTGGCGCTGTCCACCTTGCGGTGTGACGCGCCGCATCCGCACACTTAGACGAGAATCACATGAACAAGAAACTGTTGGTGCTGGCTGTCGCCATCACCGTAGCTTACCCCTGCGCGCAGGCGCAGCAAGCTGACCAAACTGACCACGCCATCGACACCGTCGTCGTTTCCGGCTCGCGCGCGCAATCGTGGCTGTCCGAAACGCCGCAAGCGATCGGCGCCGTCAATGCCAAAATCCTGGAACGCGACAAGCCCAAGACCATGGGCGATATCCTCAACCGCATCGCCGGCGTGTACTGGAATGACCTGGGCAACGAGCAGCACAGCATGAGCATCCGCCAGCCCATCGGCACGAATGCCGTCTACCAGTACCTGGAAGACGGCATTCCCATCCGTCCGCTGGGCGTCTTCAACCACAATTCTCTCAACGAGATGAACATGGCGGGCGCCGGCGGCGTGGAAGTGGTGAAGGGCGCTGCTTCCTCGCTGTACGGCAGCAATGCCGTCGGCGGCGCCGTCAATTTCCTCACGGCTGGCGCCAGCGTGACACCGACGGCAAGCGTGGGCGTGCGACGCGATAACGTGGCCGGTTACACGCGCTATGACACGGCCGCCAGCGATACCTGGGGCCCGCTGGGACTGCGCTTTTCCCACTACAGCTCGCGCCGCTCGCGCGACAACTGGCAAGAGTACAGCTATGGCGACAAGGATTCGTTCTCGCTGCGCGCCGACTATGCGCTCAGTCCCACGTCCCAGCTGCGCGCCACCATCGTCCACACGGATCTCGATGCGGCCATGACGGGCAGCCTGTTCGAGAACGACTACCGCAACAATCCGGGCAAAAGCCTGAATACGTTCACCTATCGCAAGGACAAGACCACGCGCATGAATCTGGCGTGGGAGGTGGCAACGACGTCCAATGGCATCAGCACCGTCACCGTGTTTACGCGCAAGAACGACCATGGGCAGCTTCCCGCGTACTCCATCGGCAGCTGCGTGGGCCTGCTGTGCAAGGGCGTCATCAACAACAACCACGTCGATTCACTGGGGCTGGACGTGAAGCACCAGCAGGAATTCGCCTGGCTGCGTTCACGCCTCGTCGCCGGCGTGTATGTCGACAAGAGCGACAATCCCTTTGTCAGCGATAACCTGTCCATCGTGCGCGATGCGGCCACGGGCCGCTACCTGCGCTACTCGCTGGCCAATGCGTCCAATCCGCAGGGTGTGCGTGACTACCAGACGGACATCCTCAACACGGCCGTCTTCGCGCAATGGGAATTCTCTCCGCTGGCCGGCACGCGCGTGGTGCTGGGCGGCCGCTCGGACGCCATCCGCTACGACTACCATAACAGGCTGGCGCCGGGCGGCAGCGCCAATTACGGCGCGCCCGACGAGTCGCGCAGCTTTTCGCATGTGAGTCCGAAGCTGGGCGCCACCTACGCCATCGGCCATGCTGGCAGCGCGTATGCAAACGTCAGCCAGGGTTTCACGCCGCCCGAAGTGAGCCAGCTGTATGGCAAGACGGGCATCGCCGACTTGCAGCCGTCCGTCTACAACAACTATGAACTGGGCTTGCGCTGGGCTTTTTTGCAGGGCCGGCTGAAACTCGACACGGCCCTGTACCGGCTCGATGGGCGCGACACCATCGTCAGTTATACGCTGTCGCCGGGTAACAGCGAAAACCGCAATGCGGGGCGCACGCGCAGCGAAGGGCTGGAACTGGGCCTGAACTACGACAGCGGTCCGTTCGACGCGCGCTTCGCCACGGCCATCGCGCGCCACCGCTACCTGCGCTACCAGGTGTCCTCCAGCCTCGATTACAGCGGCCGCGCCATGCCGCAGGCACCGCGCGACATCACCTCGATCGAGATCGGCTACAAGCCCGTGGCCGGTGCGCGTATCGCGCTCGAAGCCGTGCACCAGGGCCGCTACTGGATGAACAATGCCAACACGGTGGAGTACAAGGGCCACGCCTTGCTCAACCTGCGCGCCAGCTACCAGATCGCGCGCGGGCTGGAAGCGTGGGCGCAGGTACGCAATCTGATGGACAAACGCTATGCCGATTCGGCCAGCAGCAGTTACTCGGGTGTGGGCAGTTATGTGGCCAATACGCAGAACCAGTACACGCCCGGTGCGCCGCGCAGCGTGATGCTGGGCCTGTCCTATACCTATAACGGACTGTGAGGATGGTCATGGACGATTTCACCTTTCTCATCGCGCGCCGCAAAAGCCTGTACTGGCGCATCCACTTCTGGGCCGCGCTGATCGCCTCGCCGTTTGCCCTGGTGGCCACCCTGACGGGCATTTTGTATGTGTTCACGCCGCAGATCGAGGCAAGGCTGTACCAGCAT
The DNA here is from genome assembly GCF_051380835.1 of Janthinobacterium aestuarii. NCBI lineage: Bacteria > Pseudomonadati > Pseudomonadota > Betaproteobacteria > Burkholderiales > Oxalobacteraceae > Janthinobacterium > Janthinobacterium aestuarii. Next base: position 196,296 of record NZ_JBNYXU010000010.1, on the reverse strand, counting down.
CTCGATCACGTGGCGCCGCAAGCGCCCATGCTGCCGCTGGACGCCGCCGTGGCGGCAGCGGAGCGGGCGGCCCCGCGCGGCTGGACGGTGCAGAACGTGGTGCCGCCGTTCCAGGCGAACGACGCGGTACAAGTGGCGTTCGCGCCGCCCGGTAGCGCGCAGGATGAACATGCGGGCCATGGCGGGCATGTCGCGCCGGCCAAGCCGAAGTTCGGCCTGCCCGCGCAAGCCATCGTCGTGTATGTGAACCCCTATGATGCGCGCGTGCTGGGCAGCCTGGCCAGCAGCGAGCGTTTCGGCAACTGGGCAAAAAAGCTGCATTCGCGTTTGCTGCAAAACGATGGCTGGCGCTGGATGATCGAGCTGGCCGCCAGCTGGCTGATGGTGATGCTGGTGACGGGCGTGGTGCTGTGGTGGCCGCGGGGCGCGCAATCGGGCTTGCCGAAGCGGGGCGCGCAGGGCCGCAATGGCTGGCGCCAGTGGCATGCTTTTCTCGGCGTGGGGCTGGGGCTGGTGAGCCTTGTGATCCTGACGACGGGGCTGACGTGGAGCCAGCAGGCGGGCGGCCGCATCCGCGCGCTGCGCGACGTCAGCGGCCAGGCGCCGCCGCCCGTGCCGCGCGGCTTGCATTCGCGCGAGGAGGGCGCGCCGCTCGACTGGCAGGATGCGTGGCAGGTGGCGCGCAGCCATGCGCCCGCCATCGCCGTGCAGCTGACGGCGCCGGCCAGCCAGGACGACGTGTGGCGCGCCACCATGGCCGACCGCAGCCAGCCCACCTTGCGCTTCGACCTGCAATTCGACGCCTACAGCGGCAAGCCCCTGTATTACGCGGGTTGGGCGGCGCAGACGGCGTTCGGCAAGGCCACGGCCATCGGCATTCCGTTCCACCGCGGCGAATTCGGCTGGTGGAACCAGGCCTTGCTGCTGCTCTTTGGCGCCAGCGTGCTGTTCTCGCTGGTATCGGGCTGGGTAATGTTTTTCAAGCGGCGCTTGCCAGGTTCGCTGGGCTTGCCCAAGCTGCTGCCGGGAGCCTGGAGCTCGCCTTCCGCGCTGGCCTGGCTGGCGGCCGCCGCCATGTGCGCGCTGATGCCGCTGCTGCTCGTTTCCGGTGGCATGTTGCTGCTGCTGGAGCTGGTCCTGGCACGGGCTAGCCGCCGACGATGGGCTGCGAGATGATCCAGAGACTGAGCAAAGTGTAGGCGACCATCAGTGCCAGCATCGGATACTGGCTGCGCAGGGCCGCGCGGCGGCTGGTGTACAGGCGCCGCGCGCAGACGTGGGCCAGCCAGACGGCCGCAACATGGCCTGCGACGATGGCGAACAGCGACACGTACCACACCACCTTGGCGTCGACGATGCCAAGACGGATGAAGTACAGCTGCGTGCCGAACAGGTCCCAGCCCAGGCCCAGCGGGTCCGACGCCAGCGGTATCAGATACTGGCCCGCCATCGCCAGAAAGGAGAGGTAGTGGGCGAAATGGTAGGCGATGGCGATCGGCACCAGGGTCAGCACGAAGTGGCCGGCCACGCGCAGCAGCGGCAGGGGCGGCTGGCCGTCGCTGGCGCCGCAGCGGGCGATCAGCGCGCAAAACAGCAGGAACACCAGCAGGAACAGGGCCGGCATCAGCAGCAGGGCGGCCGTGGTGATCCATGCCAGCGCGCCCGGCGCCACGGCGAGGACGGCGTCGACGATGTCGTACCACGTTTGCGTTTCCATCATGCCGTCGAAACTGACGGAGGCCAGCATCAGGATCACCAGCACCAGGCAGGCGGGACGCACGGGTTCCACCGTCAGCAAGCCCGCCGCGTACGGACGCACGTAGCAGGCGCCGTCGCGGAATGTCACGGGCGCGAAGCGCGCCAGCAGGCCGAAGACGACGCTGAACACTTCCGCATTGCGCAGCCAGGCGGCGCGGCCGAACAGCGCCATGCCCGCCCACGAGCAGGTTGAATACAGCAGCATGGTCCAGGCCAGGCTGGCCGGCTGCTCGCTGCCTTCCCAGTTCAGCTCCATCCAGATAAAACAGAAGTACAGGGCCGCCGCCGGCCAGCTGTCGAGCCAGCGCGGCCAGGCCAGCGGTGCGCGCCAGCGGGGAAACAGTTGCTGCCCCGCGCGCGCCACGCTGTCGAGCGGATTAACCAGCGCCCACAGGTCGCCAAGCAGCGCCGACACGTAAGCCATGCCCACCCACCAGATGGCCCACACCATGGCGGGCGCGATATTTTTCACGGGGTTCTGCACGCCCACCAGGCCTGCCACGATGACCAGCAGGTAGAGGGCCAGTACCAGCAGGCGCAGTGCGAGGGTGATGGCGCCCGCGCCGGGGATGCGCCGCAGGAGCAGGCGAGCATAGTCGCCCATGTAGGGCGCTGCATCCTCGCGGCGCCACAGGGCCAGGAAGGCAAACGACAGCGCCACGGTCAGCCCTGCACCGATCAAGTACAGCCATAGCGGCAATGGCAGATCGTAGCGCTGGCCGAAACCGTGCGCATGGGCGAGGCGTGGCGCGACCAGCAAGCCGGCAGCGGCGGCGCACCGCATCATCGCGGCAGCACTTCCAGGTACATCAGGGGCGTCTCGCGGTGATGCTTGTGCTGCTTGCCCTTGCCCTCCGTTTGCGCGCCATAGCCGTGCGCGGAAACGGGGAAGCGTCCCTGCACCGCAGCGTCGATGCGCATGGCTTTTGTCTCGCCCGGCTTGACCGTCAGCAGCTGGTCGTAGCCATGCAAGTGGATATTGACTATTTCGTCGGTAGTCCAATCGAGCGTGATTGTATCGTGTTGTTTGACCCGTACCGTCGGCGGCTTGGCGGCGATTTTTCGCTGCGCGATGGCCAGTGCCATACGCTGTTTCGGCAACGGCCCACTAGCCGCCGGGCCGCTCTGCGACTGGCTTTGCGCCGATATGCACAACAGGGAAAGGGCCAGGCCCAGGCCGGCGGGGGGAAGGCGAAATGGAGTTTTTTTCATGCTTAAATTTTAGGAAAGATTTCCATCATTGGCCATCTGAAAAAAAACGCCAGTTTGAAAAAGTGCGGCCGTAGAATGATCGGCGCGGATCCGACCACACTTGGAAAAGGCAGGGGAGATGATGACAAATAAAAAAGCGATGTTGGCATTGGCGGCGACATGCATGGCGGCGTTGCCTGCGTCGGCCGAAATCCTCGCCATGGTCAATTACGAGAGCAAGGCGCCCGAGTCATTGAAGTCGCTGAAAAGCCCCGTCGCGCCGCCCTCGCGCAAGGAGGGCATCGCCATCATCGATGTCGATCCGGAGTCGAAAAACTTCGGCAAGATCGTGCGCGACATTGCCCTGCCGCCGGACCTGGTGGCGCACCATATTTTCTACAACCACAACATGAGCAAGGCCTACATCACGGCGCTGGGCAAGACGCAGCTGCGCGTGATGGACATGCGCCACAAGGACTTGCCGATCAAGGTGGTCGAGGTGCCGACTTGCCAGGTGGGCGAGGACATCGTCTTTTCGGATGACCACAAGCGCTGGTATCTGAGCTGCATGGGATCGCAGGCGATGCTGGAGGGCGACGCCGTGCACGACAAGCCGGGGCGCACCGTCAAACTGCCCGCGCCTTATCCGCATGGCCTGGCCGTCCACGACGGCATCGACCGCACCCTGTTGACGAGCACCATCCGCCCCACGGACCTGGGCGATGCGGGGGAAGTGATCAGCGTGCTGGAAACGAGCACGGGCAAGGTGCTGGGCACGCACAAGCTGTCGAAAAAACCGTCGCCGTCGGGCGAAGCGCCGGTGGAAGTGCTGTTCGTCCCTGGCAGCAATCCGCCCGTCGCCTACGTCGCCAATATGTATGGCGGCACCGTGTGGACGGCCACGTGGAATCCGACAACGAAGGATTTCGACACGGCGCAGGTGCATGACTTTGCCGAGCAAAAGGCGGGCGTGCCGCTGGAACTGTATTTCAACAAGGGCGCCACGCGCCTGTACCTGACGACGGCCAAGCCGGGCCACCTGCATATCTTCGACCTGACGGGCGGCATCGGCAAGCCCCGGCTATTGAAATCGATACCCGCCGCCGAAGGCGCGCACCACGTGGCGTTTACCAGGGATGGCCGCTATGCCTTCGTGCAGAACGCGCTGCTCAATCTGCCGGGCATGAGCGATGGCAGCATCACCGTCATCGACATGAAAAAAGAGGCGGTGGCGGGCAGTGTCGACACCCTGAAAAACAAGGGGCTCAATCCGAACAGCATCGTGCTGCTGCCGAAGTGGAATGACTTCATGGGGCATTGAAAGACGCATTCCGCTAGAATGGAAAGGCGCGGCCAGGCTCGTTGCCACAGGCCGCACCTTTGCAATGGCTGAACATGATATTCATCGATTTCCCCGCCTTGTCCGCGCTGGCCATCGCTTCTGCCACGATTACCAAAAAATGCAGCTGTTGCGCCGTCCCGCTCGACGCCTGGCAGCGCCTGCCTACCTCGCTGGAGCTGGACCGCTTTGAAGAAATCGGCACCCTGCGCGAAGACCCGTACGAGGAACCGACGTTTGCCGAGTACCACCCGCACGGCACTCGCTACGACAGCATCGATGCGCCCATCGCGCCGCGCTACTATCCCGCGAACCTGAGCCAGGTGGCCCGCTGCCTGAACTGCGGCCGCTACTACCTGCGCTACAACGAGGCGGGCGGCTATTTCACGGAATTGCGCATCCGCGCGCTGCGCCCGGAATTGCTGACCGACGCCGCGTAGTCATAGCTACAGGCTTTCCTTGACGTGCGCGATGCCGTGTTCATCGTAGATCGAGTACACGGCGGCGAGGATGTTTTCCAGCTCGGGCGAGCGGTCCCTATGCCGCATGCTGAATAAGATGGGCGAGAACGCGTGCTTGTCGTCCAGCTTGCGGTACACGACGTTCCGGTGATGCATGGCTTGCACGCTTTCCGGCACGATGGAAATGCCCTGGCCGGCCGCCACCAGTCCCATGGAAATCTGCAGCTCGCGCACTTCCGTGACGGGGCCGGGCGTGACATTGCCTTCGCTGAACATGGCCAGCACCTGGTCGGCAAAGCTGGGGCGGGGCGCTTTCGGATACACGAGCAGGGTTTCGTGGATCAGGTCCGTCAGGCGCAAGCCGCCTTCCCCCTTGGCCAGCCGGTGGCCGGGCGGTAGCGCCACCACCAGCCGCTCCTCGCGCAGCAGAATGCGGCGGATGCTGGGGTCTTCGCTTTTCAAACGCCCGAAACCCACGTCGATGCGGCCTTCCTTCAGGGCCTTGAGCTGCTGCACCGTCGTCATTTCATGCAGGGTCACGTCGACCTCGGGATGGCGCTCGCAAAAACGGTGCACGATGTCGGGCAATTCTCCATACAGGGTCGAGGCGACAAAGCCGATCGACAGCGTGCGTTCCAGCTTGCCCACGCGCTGCGTCATCGCCTGCAGGTCGCGCACCTGGTCGAGCAAGGGCCGCGCATGGGCGAGGAAAAACTCGCCCGCTTCCGTCAGCCGCAAGGGCCGCGAACCTTTTTCGATCAGCGCCACGCCCAAGGTTTCTTCCAGCTGCTGCATCTGCCGGCTCAACGGCGGCTGCGCGATATGCAGGCGCGCGGCGGCCCGCGTGAAGTTCCTTTCCTCTGCGACCGCAACGAAGTAGCGCAAGTGCCGTAATTCCATCTTCATACCTTTCAGGTATAGGTTTGATACCAACTCGGTGTTGGACGTGGGGATATTTGGGGAATATCGTGTCACCACTCCACAGAATTATACGGAATAAATATGATTCAAAATATCGAGACCTACCTGGTCGATGTGCCTACCATTCGCCCGCACCGCATGTCGGTCGCCACCATGCATACGCAAACCCTGGTGCTGGTGCGGCTGCGCTGCGCCGACGGCATCACGGGCTGGGGCGAAGCGACCACCATCGGCGGCCTGGGCTACGGCGGCGAAAGCCCGGAAAGCATCAAGACGAATATCGATACCTATATCGCGCCGCTGCTGGTCGGCATGGAAGCGAGCGAGGTGGCCAAGGCCATGGCCAGGGTGCGCAAGGTCATCCAGGGCAACCGCTTCGCCAAGTGCGCGATCGAGACGGCCCTGCTGGACGCCCAGGCGCGCCGCCTGAACGTGCCGCTGTCGGAATTGCTGGGTGGCCGCGTGCGCGATGCGCTGCCCGTGGCCTGGGTGCTGGCCAGCGGCGACACAGCGCGCGATATCGCCGAAGGGGAAAACATGCTGGAACTGCGCCGCCACCGCATCTTCAAGCTGAAGATCGGCTTGCGCGGCGTGATGGATGACGTGGCCCACGTGCTGGAGATCAAGCGGGCGCTGGGCGAACGGGCCAGCGTGCGCGTCGACGTCAACCAGGCCTGGAGCGAGACGGACGCCGTGCGCGGCATCGCCGCGCTGGAAGCGGGCGGCGTCGACCTGATCGAGCAGCCCGTCAAGGCTGGCAACCGCGCCGCGCTGGCGCGCCTGAAACAGCGCTTCGACGTGGCCATCATGGCCGACGAAGCCTTGCACGGCCCCGCCGATGCGCTGGCGCTGGCGCAGGCCGACGCGGCCGACGTGTATGCGGTGAAGATCACCCAGTCGGGCGGCTTGATGCCGGCGCTGGAAGTGGCCACCGTGGCGCGTCTGGCGGGCGTGGGCCTGTACGGCGGCACCATGCTCGAAGGCGGCGTCGGCACGGCCGCCACGGCCCACGTGTGCTCCACGTTTGCGGAACTGGCCTGGGGCACGGAGCTGTTCGGGCCTTTGCTGCTGACGCAGGAAGTCTTGCGCGAGCCGCTCGTGTACCGCGACTTCATGCTGCAGGTGCCGACCGGCCCGGGCCTGGGCGTCGAGATCGACCTGGACAAGCTGCGATCCATGCAGCGTCAATAAGGAGAAACCATGTTATTCCATGTACGCATGAACGTGAACCTGCCCTTGAGCATGCCCGCCGAGCAGGCGGCGCAACTGAAACAGACGGAAAAGGAACTGGCCCAGCGCCTGCAGCACGAGGGCAAGTGGCGCCATCTGTGGCGCATCGCCGGCCAGTACGCCAACGTTAGCGTCTTCGACGTGGACAGCGTGGACGAGCTGCATAATTTGCTCACTTCCCTGCCGCTGTTCCCTTACATGCAGATCGACGTGATGCCGCTGTGCCGCCATCCCTCGTCGGTGCGCGGCGACGATTCCTGAGGAGACATGCCATGACGCAGATAGGCAATGACACTGTCGGGAAAACGTGCGACGTGGACGGTATTCGCCTGCATTACCGCACGGATGGCGAGCGCGGCAAGCCTTGCCTGGTCCTGTCGAATTCCCTCGGCACCGACCTGTCCATGTGGGATGCGCAGGCGGCCGCGCTGAGCGACGACTTTTTTGTCGTGCGCTACGATACGCGCGGCCATGGCCGGTCGGCCAGCGGCAGCGCGCCGTTCGGCATCGAGCGGCTGGGGCTGGACGTGGTGGCGCTGCTCGACCACCTCGATATCGAACGCGCCGCCTTCTGCGGCATTTCCATGGGCGGCTTGACGGGCCAGTGGCTGGGCATACACCAGCCGCGGCGTTTGACGAAGCTCGTGCTGGCCAATACGGCGGCGCGCATCGGCGGCGCCGCGCCGTGGCAGCTGCGATCGGAGCAAGTGCGCCGCGACGGCATGGCCGCGGTGGCCGAGAGCGCCGCCACGCGCTGGTTCACGCCGCAGTTTATCGAACGCGAAGCGGACACGGTGGCGCGCATGACCGGCATTTTGCACGGCCAGGATGCGGGCGGTTACGCGGCCTGTTGCGACCTGCTGGCCCAGACGGATTTGCACGACGGCGTCGGCACGATCGCCGTGCCGACCTTGATCATCGCGGGCGAGCACGATCCCGTGACCACCATCGACGACGGGCGCTGGCTGCAGCAGCAGATCGCGGGTTCCCGCCTGGCAAGCCTGCCCGCCTCGCATATCTCGAACATCGAAGCAGCGGATTTGTTTACAGCGCAGTTGCGGACATTTTTATTGTGAGGCTTGCTGTACCGTATCGGTACGGCGGGAATGTGGTTTTCCCCTGAGCACCGCCGCCGGCTGGTCCGGCATGCGGCAGGGGAAGCTTTCTTGAAAAATAATAATAAGAAAAGCAGACTTGGAGTAGACGGATGGAAAACAGATTGATCATCATCGCCGCGGTCACGGTGGGCTATTTCGCCCTCATGTCGTACATTACCTATAGCGTGCGCAAGCATGCCAACAGCGCCGAGGGCATGACGGCGGGCGGGCGCAACTATCCCGCCTTCCTGATCGGCGCCTTGCTGCTGTCGGAGTTCATCGGCAGTTCCGTCAGCATCGGCACGGCCCAGAAGGGCTATGAACTGGGCATTTCCGCCGCCTGGAACCTGGTGGCGCTGTCGTTGGGCTTTTTCCTGCTGGCCATCGTGCTGGTCAAAAAATACAAGGAAAGCGGGCAGTCGACGATTTCCGGCATCCTCGCGCAAACCTACGGCGAGCCCGTTCGCTATGCGGCGTCCATCCTCACCATCGTCGCGCTGAGCATCGTTGCCGTGGCCCTGTACGCGAGCGGCGGCGCCGTGCTGGCGGCCGTGCTGCACATCAATAAAACGGTGGCTATTTTGCTGGTCGGCGCCATCACCGTGATCTATGTCAGCCTGGGCGGCATGCGCTCGGTCGTGTATACCAATTTTGCCCACTCCATCGTCAAGTACCTGGGCGTGATCCTGGCGCTGGCGTATGCCCTGGAAGCAACAGGCGGCATCGGCGCGCTGCAGGCGCAGCTGCCGGCCAAGATGTTCAACTGGGTCGAGATCGGCTGGGGCCAGATCATCGCCTGGATGATCGGCGGCATCGGTTCCATCTTTGCCACGCAATACGTGATCCAGGCCCTGGTCAGCACGGACAACCCGGCCGTGGCCAAGCGCGCCTGTTATTACGTGTCGTCGCTGATGATACCGTTCGGCCTGATGGCGGCCCTGATCGGCATGTGCAGCGCCGTGCTGTATCCGGGCATGAAGTCGATCGACGCGTTTCCCACCATGATCGCCCACATGCCGGCGTTTTCCGCCAGCATCATGATCGTCGGCCTGGCCGGCGCCCTGTTCGGCGGCATTTCCGCCACCACCCTAGCATCGGCCACCCTGGCCATGAAGGATTTTTATGATCCCTGGTACAACAAGGCCAAGAACGACGCGAAATCGCTGATGTTCCTGCGCATCGCCATCGTCGTGGCGGGATTGCTGCCGCTGGTGCTGGCGCTGTATGCGGAAAAACTGCTGATGATCGCCTTCCTCGGCAAGGCCCTGCGCGCCACCCTGGCCGTGCTGGTGCTGATGGCCTTCTATGCGCCGAAATTCGGCACGCCGCGCGGCGCCTTTGTCGGCGTGATCGTCTCCGTGATCGCCACCATCGGCTGGTTCCTGGCCGGCAATCCGTATGGCGTGGACAGTTCCTACCTGGCGCTGGCCGGCCCGCTGCTGACCATGGGCATCAGCCATCTGTTCAAGCCGGCGCAAGCATTGGCAAAGCCGGCATCGTCGTCGCGGCTGTAGCTTGCCCCAACCCTCAGACCAGTCCCGTCATGTAATAGATGGCAATGACGAGGAACACGGCCACCGTCTTGATGACGGTGATGCCGAAAATATCGCGGTAGGACTGGCGGTGCGTGAGGCCTGTGACGGCCAGCAGGGTGATCACGGCGCCATTGTGCGGCAAGGTATCCATGCCGCCGCTGGCCATGGCCACCACGCGGTGCATGACTTCGAGCGGAATATGCGCCTGCTGCGCGGCCTGGATGAAACTGTCCGACATGGCCGCCAGCGCGATGCTCATGCCGCCCGAGGCCGAGCCCGTGATGCCGGCCAGGGTCGTTACGGACACGGCCGCATTGACGAGCGGATCGGGCACGCTGCGCAAGGTATTGCTGACTGCAAGAAAACCGGGCAGGGCCGCGATGACGCCGCCGAAACCGTATTCGGACGCCGTATTCATGGCCGCCAGCAAGGCGCCGCCCACGGCTGCCTTCGTGCCTTCGGCAAAGGCGGCGCGAATGCGCCCGAAGGCCGTCACGCAGACGAGCAAAATTCCCAGCAACAAGGCGCCTTCCACGGCCCAGATACCCGTCACGGCGCCTATCGACGTCGACACGGGCGCATGCAAGCCCGGCAGGGCCTCGGCGGTAAGCACGTAGCTGGCGCCATACCATTGGGGAATCAGTTTGGTCAGCGCAAAGTTGGCCACACCGACGAGCACCAGAGGCGCCACCGACAGCAGCGGATGGGGCAGGTCGCCCACGTCGGCCGTGGCCTTGTCGGCCTCGGCCCCATAGCCTTCGCCCGTCGCCATGACGGAGCGCCGGCGCCATTCGAGGAAAGCCAGTCCCATGATCACCGTCAGCACGGCGCCGATGGTGCCCAGCCATGGCGCGGCCCAGCCGGTCGTGTTGAAGAAGGTGGTCGGGATGATGTTCTGGATCTGCGGCGTGCCCGGTAACGTATCCATGGTGAACGAAAACGCGCCCAGGGCAATGGCACCCGGCATCAGCCGCTTGGGGATATTGCTCTGGCGGTACAGCTCGGCCGCAAACGGATACACGGCAAACACCACGACGAACAGCGATACGCCGCCGTACGTCAGCGCCGCGCACACGGCAACGATGGCGGCATTCGCGCGCGCACTGCCGATATAGCGAATGGCGGCCACGACGATGGACTGGGAAAAGCCGGACAGCTCGATCAGTTTACCGAACACCGCGCCGAGCAAAAAGACGGGGAAGTACAGCTTGATAAAGCCCACCATCTTTTCCATGAAGATGCCGCTGAAGACGGCCGGCACGGCCGACGGATCTGTCAGCAGCACGGCGCCCAGCGCGGCGACGGGCGCAAACAGGATCACGCTGTAGCCCCGGTAGGCGGCCAGCATGAGGAAGGCCAGTGCGGCCAGAACTATCAGGAAAGACATCGGTCAGGCCCTTGCGCGAGAAGTGGTTAAGATATTAATAGTGAAATTAATAACATACTTCTCGGCAACCCGCCAACGCGCAGGTCAAGGTGCAAGCAGTTCAAGCTGGCGCAGTGAGGGAAGAGGCTGGTCGGGGTGAGAGGATTCGAACCTCCGGCCTCTGCGTCCCGAAGAATGCGGATTTAACACAGGCACCGCATAAACACTGGCTTCTATGGTCAAGTACTACACTGCTGTACTACACTGACCAGCTGCTGAAAATGTAACACTACAGCAGCTGATGGTCGATCACTTCTTCACGAAGCCTTTGCGCAGCGCGCCGCTCATCACTTCGATCTGGGCGTCCAACTCGCCAGCAGTTACAGCAGCTTTCAGCGTTTCCAGCGTCGGAATCAGGTCAGCTTGCACGGACAGCTCGATAGCCACTTTACCCTTAGCCAGTTCCAGCGGCTTAGTACCGTATTTGACGACCAGACACAGCTTGCCGCTGTCATCGGTGAACCACTAAGGTTTGACGCGCTTCGGCATTTCGACGCTTTTGCGCTCGCCCGATTCCTGATCGGTGACTTTGCGACTGCGCGTTGGCGCGTACAGGCTGCCGTCTTGCTGGGCACGAGCGTAAGCAACCTGTTTGTTCAGTTTCGTGATGAGCATGCTTCGACGGCGTGCGATTGGCGATACAGGGGCAGGGCGTTTAGCAGTAACGATTTTCAAGCTGTTCAGCAGGGATATTTTAGCCATCCTTAGTAGTTGTTCATGTAAAGGACGGTGCGCTTTGATTGGTAAAAAATTAACAATAGAGTGATTTTCTAGATGAAATAGTTCTATGTTAGTTATATTTTGTGGAAATTGGTTAGATTTGCTATGCATCTGAATGTTATGCTGAGCGGCAAATTTCCTGAAACGTAAGTTAGAAAAACCGTCTCAGCGGAAAGATTTTCTATCTCTTTAGGCACGGAATTTAGTTATGGTTACGACACAAGGTAGCAGCCGCAAAAAAGAATCTGCCATAATTTTGGGCGACCAAGTGGTGTCGATCAATCGCCTGCATCTCGATCCCCAGAATCCTCGGCATGATCCTTTGGCTGGTGACGCTGAAGTGATCGCGCAACTTTGCAACGCTGAAATGGTTGCTGAACTTGCACAGGATATCGCAAGACGCGGGGCGTTGAGTCCGCTTGATATCATGGGCGTGATCCCGGTTGTTGGGCATCCCGGTCATTTCGTGACTGTTGAAGGCAATCGCCGTACCTGTGCTTTGATTTTACTGTCAGACCCTAGCCGTGCTCCAACAACAGCTTTGCAAGCGCAGATGCGAAAGATATCATCTTCTACTAAAGTGCCGAACCCGATCAAAGTTCATGTATTCCCTGACCGTGCAGCAGCCAAACAGTGGATAGACTTGCGTCACCTTGGGCTGCAAGGCGGTATCGGAACGCGCGAATGGGATGCGGATCAAAAAACGAGAGCTAGCGGAGATAGTACTCGTACATCCTCTCGTGCCAACACATTGGCTTTAGCAGTCTTGGATCGGCTATCGCTATTGGGGAAACTTACAGCTGCTCAACGCGAGCAGGTCAGCCTTACTACCATTACCAGATATTTAGGTACTCCAGGTGTTCGCGCCATCATTGGACTCGGTAGTGCAAACGAATTGATTTATACGCATGACGCCGCAGAAGTTGATGAGGCGTTGTTACGGCTCGTGTTGGATAGTATTGTGTCTCAAGCTTCCGGAGGCTTTGCTGTCAACTCGCGGAGCGGAAGTGCCGATCGAGTTGGGTATGCAAACACCTTAAAAAAGGAGGGAATTGCTCCGACAACTCCTCTGCCTAGCCCTAGTGCAGTACCCGCGCCGGTCGCTGGCGCAGCGAGTGCTTCGATTCCGCTGCCGACGCCGGGTGGGCAGAAACGTAGTGCACGGAATCCTGCAAATTTACGTACATTGTTCGACAGTAGCTTCCTTGTGAAGCATCGTGATCCTGTGCTGTTAAGATTGCGAAAAGAATGTCTTGAGCTTCAGTTGGAAGACTTTCCGTTCAGTGGCAACTATCTTCTACGCGCTATCGTTGAGCAAATTATGGTGCTGTTTGCAAAAAAACGAGGAAAGTACAACTCGAATATGACTGATGATGCCCTAACCCAGACGTGTGCCGCTGAGTTGAAAGCAATGGGCACTAGCGGTAAAGCACTTGGTGTGATCAATAAAGCGGCTGGCAGCGCTGCTACTCCATACAGCTTACATAGCCTGGGACATGCTGTGCATGGTGGATCTATCCCAACTCGGCAAAGTCTCAGGGCACATGCAGATACCTGGCTTCCGTCACTTAGGGTGATGTTAGATGCGCTATAATTCGGCCCCTTCAATGCCGCTGAGTATGAGACGTTTAAAGTCTCATCGGACTTAATTATATGCCAGTTACTGATTCACCATTGCGTTATCCCGGCGGAAAGACTCAACTAAGTCCATTTGTCGTTGACTTAGTGCGAACCAATGGCCTTTATGGTGGAGTTTACGCTGAACCATTTGCGGGTGGAGCTGGCATTGCATGGCGGTTATTGCTAAATGGTGATATGACTGAGGTTTGGTTAAATGACATTGACCCTGTTATATTTGCTTTCTGGGATGCTGTCATTAATCGTCCAGATCCGCTATGCGAGCTTATACTGCGCAAAGATGTGACAATTGATGAGTGGCATCGACAGCGTGCGATTCTTTCAAGTTCACAATCTTCGCCTTTAGAATTAGCTTATGCAACTCTATTTTTAAACCGGACAAATAGATCAGGGATACTCAAAGCTGGCGTAATTGGTGGAAAGAACCAAGACGGAAACTATAAGCTTGATTGTCGCTTCAATAAAAACGATTTGATACATAAAATCCAGCGAATTCATGTTTATCGCGATGTGATTAAATTCACTAGATTGGATGCTGAAGAATGTTTGAGAAAATGGAATAAAGAATTACCGAGTCGTGCATTGGTTAATATTGATCCTCCCTATTATAATCAAGGGAGGGATTTGTATTTGAGCTTTTATCAGCCTGAAGATCATGCCCGTTTGGCAAAATTAGTCCGTAGTTTAAAGATTAAATGGATGCTTACTTATGATGAGGCGCCCGAAATCGAAAAACTCTATTCGGGATTGCCATTGTATAGAAAGAATTTGGTTTATTATGCACAGGTAAAACGTCGTGCTTCCGAGTTGCTTGTTCTTACACCTAAACTCTCCTTACCCAACTCCATGAAGGTCGGTTTAGCCGCTTAGAAGAATTTTCTATTGAATAATTGAGGTTCTATGCATCTACCATCGGCTCATGTTTTTTCTGTGCTTTCAGAAAAAGGTGTAACGAATCTTCATCATGCTAATAGTGTTGCAACGGCGTGTCAGTTCATTAAAGAAAAATCTTTACTGTCAAGGGGAACTGCGGAACGTAAGGGGACCACACAAACCACGCAATCTTCTGATAGTTTGGATCGTATATATAGCATTTGGTTTGACGTTTTTCTTGACTCGGTTGATATCCATAATAGAGCTAGTCGTGCAAATGTATATGGTCCAGTATTGTTTGAATTTTCTGTTGGGATAATAGATAAAAATAAAACAGGGCGACTTTGGGTGACTAAGTTAAACCCGACTAAGTGGGCTGACAAAGCCGAAGAGCAGCGCTGGTTTCAAAGTAAAGCTGATTTGGAAGAGAATTTTGTTTTGGGTCGGTTTGATCAAATGGTTCTTGCAAGGCACTCAGGAGGTGAACTTCCCTTCGGGAAATATCTAAAAAGAATTGTGCTTGATGATCCTAAACATACGACAGATTCAAATGTAGATGTTTACAGTATGGCGGTAGGGGCCTTACGGTTAGCGATGCAGGACGCTGGGCTTGATGTTCCGATTGTGCGTCGCCAATGCCGTGATCAATGCAGATGTGTAGAATACTGGACGCAAGATGAGGACAGGCTATTGAAAATGTTTGATCCAAAAATCTAAGTTTTTTTGGAATATAAGAAAATTGCTAAATTCTTACATTGTCAGCTAACCTATTGAAATTAAAGGCATTTGTTTGCCATCACTTTTCCGTTGATTTATTGAACAAAAGGTTTCATCTTTAGGTGCATTAAATACTTTTGTTTTTTATATGGCACAAGCAAAACACTTACCAAGAAAGAACTTAAACGCATCCTTGCGTTTATTTCAGTTAAACGACACGCTGCTAGAAATCGGGCTATGTTGCTGATGACCCATTTAGCCGGAATGCGAGTTGGCGAGGTCGCAGCGCTACGCGTCAGCGATGTACGGTTGGAAGACGAGGTTGTTAAGTCTGAAATTCGGCTTCTTCCAGAACAGACGAAAGGGCATCGGGCGCGTACGGTGTTCCTAAACGAGCGCTTGCAAAATAAAGTGGATCCATCAGTCAAGACACTTTGCCGACTAATTTAAGCTGCACCCGTTTCCGCTGCTTCAGCTCATCGGCGCTGACCCGTATTGCTCTTTTCCTGTGACTTCTTATCGTCATCACCGAACCGGTCGACGATCAGCGCACCGCCGCCGATGCCGTCGCGGTAGACTTGTCGGGAGTCTGGTAGCCCAGCGACTGGTGCGGTCGCTCAGCGTTATAGAACGCGAAATACTGTGCCAGGCCCACCATCAATTCCGCCATGTTGGCGTACCCCTTCAGGTACACAACCTCGTACTTCACGTTGCGCCACAGGCGCTCGACAAAGATGTTATCCGGTGCTCGTCCGCGCCCGTCCATGCTGATGGCGACGCCTTAGCGCTTGAGCACGTCGGTGAAGGCCTCGCTGGTGAATTGTGAACCCTGGTCGCTGTTGAACACTTCCAGCGTGCCATGGCGGCGCAAGGCCTCCTCCAGGCAATCCACGCAGAACGACGCGTCCATGCTGTTGCTGATGCGCCTGGACAGCACATTGCGGCTGTACCAGTCGATGATCGCCACCAGATACGCGAAGCCCCGCGCCAACCGGATGTAGGTGATATCCGTCGACCACACCTGGTTAGGGCGCGTCACCGGCACGCCGCGCAACAGGTATGGATAGACCTTGTGCCGTGGATGCGTATGGCTCGTGTTTGGTCCCGGCGCCATGCCCGCCAGCCCCATGCCGCGCATCAGGCGGTGCACGTGCTTGCGGTTGACCACATGGCCAGTCGCGCGCAGGAACACGACCATGCGCCTGCCGCCATAAAAAGGCCGGCTGGTGTATTGCTCGTCAATCAGTGCGCGCAGCTTCAGGTCGCTCTCGTCCTCGCATGCCTGCCGGGATGCCGCGTCGATCCGGCGGTACACCGTTGCGCGCGGCACGCTTGCCAGCTCGCATTGGCGCGTCAGCGGCAGCTTCTCGAGCCCGGCTTCGATTCAGCCCAAGCGCGCCTCCTGGCCCACCAGCACCGGATGCACGCCGAACTCTTGCGCGATTTCCGTCACCGTCTTGACGCCGCGAACGACCTCCAGACCGACCTTGGCCTTGAACTCGGCCGTGTGTACCCGACGTTTTTTACCTTCACTCATTTGCTGTCATCCTTTCACGGACCACAGCTTAAACCATTGTCTCAGATTCGGGATCCACTATATCGACAAAGAAGCCTCGGCTGTGTTCCACCCTCAGCTTAGCGCTCACAAGTTCAGCCTCCTTCAGGGAGTTCGCGTACAACACGTGGTCCTCGTGCCCCTTTTTGCGGATGCGGACCATGTAGTGGTCATCCAGGAGGATCAGCTTGGGTTTGAATTTTTGCATCCGCATGGACTGGCGGTAAGCTTCCGCATTTTTCTGCTTATCGTGGGGGAATATCTTCGTAAGATCGTCGCGGTTCTTGACCGAGACTTGGTAGTGCGAGCGATTTTCAATGGACGCCATGTCCGTACTCCATGAAGTTGTGGAGCACGGTATAGATCGATACCGATGGGATGAATTTTCGCGTTGGACGACACTTCGCTAAATGCCCCTGCAAATAAGCTCAGTTTTTGCAATCGCCACTTCGTCAGATGGTAACTGCCACTGATTTGCCACTGAATTGACTTCGAGGCGAGGTGGTATTGCAGTAACTAATTGTTTTGCAAGGATATTTTGGTCGGGGTGAGAGGATTCGAACCTCCGGCCTCTGCGTCCCGAACGCAGCGCTCTACCAGGCTGAGCCACACCCCGCTTTCCTTCATTACAGCAGATGGCGGGGCGGGTTTCAAGCGGCTGTATCAAGCCAGTTTGTTGCAAGCCTGCTTATTTCCTTTCCTGCTGCGCCTTCCTGATTTCCGCTTCGCTGAGTTTTTTTGCTGGCGCATTTGTCGCCGGCGAAGTCGGGGCCTTGCGGGTGGCGTTGGCTTGGGCCATGACGGCGGCGCAGTCCGTGTCCGGGGCCTTGTCGACGTTGACCAGCGGCAGCAGGGCGGCCAGCGGCGTGACGACCGTAGCGAGGGCCACGGCGGCGCCGGCTTTCAGGGCCAGCGGGCCTTTTTGCGGACCCACGTCCGGGTTCTTGAACGTGCCTTTCGCATACAGCGGCGTGCGCAGGGTGATGATGCGGGCGCCCTTGGTACGGGGGCGCACGTCGAGGTCCAGGGTTTCGGTGGCCAGGTTGACGTTGCCCGTGACATTTACGACGGCCGTGTCCGTGTCGAGCACGAAGCGGCGCACGTCGGCCTGGCCATTCGTGACGGCGAAATCGCTGGCCAGGCAGTTCAGGTGGACTTGCTTGTCGCCAAAGATTTTCACGAAGACGGCGTTGGCCAGGTTGAGGCCAGCCAGTTCCAGCATGAACTGGCTGACGGAGCCTTCGCTGACGGTGGCTGCCAGTTCGCCATTCGCGCTGGCCAGCATGGCCGAGACGGAATTGCCGTGGCCCGTCAGCGCCGCATCGCCATACACTTCACCGAAGCTCGCTTGCATCGATTGCAGCTTGGGGAACAGCTCGCGTATCTTGAGGTGGCGCGCCGCCACCTTGGCCTGCGCGGCGATGGTTTTTTGACGGCCGTCGAGCGTGATGTTCGAGGTGATGTTGCCGCCGGCCATGCCGAAATTGAGCGGCGTCAAACTCAGCACCTTGTCCTGCATGCGGATGTTGGCGACGATATCGTTGAGCGGGATATCGTGCGTGCGCACCAGTTTCTTGCCCGTGAATTTCACGTCGGCGTCGAGCGCATCCCATTTGGCCGTATTGAACTGTTCCACGGGCAAGGCTTTATTCCCGGGCTGCACGGGCGCCTTGCCGCGCGCCTGTTTGCGCGCATTGCTGTCGGCACCGATGGTGGGACCCAGGTCTTCCAGGCGCAGCTGCTGCGACGTCACTTCGCCGCGCAGCAGGGGCCGGGGCTGGCGTGGCAGATATTGCAGGGTGCCGGCCAGGTCGCTCTGGCCTACCGTGCCCTTGAAGTTTTGATAGGTCCAGTTCCAGCTGGCGCCGTCCTTCTTGCCCAGCAGGCGACCCTTGGTCGCGTAGTCCGGCGTTTCCGGCAGCAGCACGCCCGTCAGCGGGTACAGGTCGGCCATGCTGGCGCCGGCCAGGCTCAGCTGCAAATCGATGCCGGACAGCGAGCGCGGGTCCGTCAGCGTGCCATCGATGCTGGCCTTGTTCTTGCCCAGCACGGCATGCGCCTGCACGGGATACACGGTGTTGTTGTCGGTCAATGACAGCACGGCGCCCGCCTTGCCGCCGCCCGTCACGGGCGCCTTGCGGTAGCTGCCGCCCAGGGTGAAGGCGATGCCGTATTTTTGCACGGGCGCATTGCCTGGCGCATCGCCGGGCGTGGCGTCGGGCGCCGTCGAGCTGACCTTGGCGTGTACGTCGAGGGCGATGCCCTCGTCCAGATAGCGGATGACGCCGTCGCCGAAGGCCATGCGCTGAATTTCTACGTCCCATGCCGAAGGGCCGTTGTCTTTCAGGGTCCAGCTGTTGCTGCCGTCGGCGCGCCGTTGCAGGGCAATATTGGGTGCCTCGAGCGCGAGGTCCGTCAGCACCACGCGATGCTGCAACAGGGGCAAGGGATGGATGGCCACGTCGATACGTTTCGCGCTGGCCAGTTGCGGACCGGCCGTCGCCCAGTCCGGGTTGCTCATGCGCACGTCCTGCGCGCTGATGACGGGCCGCGGCACATAGCGGCGCCAGCCCGGCTCCGTCTTCAGCCCCTGCTGCCATTTCACCTGCAAGTCGCCGCCGATGACGAAGCTGCGGCCCGTGCTTTCCGACACCTTTTCGTTGATGTAGGGGCGGGCGCGGTTCCAGTCGAAGGTCAGCACGAAGATGACGACAATGGTGATCAGGGCGAGCAGGGCGGCCAGGCTCCAGCCGAGGATTTTGAGCGGGGTTGAGCGTGTCATGGTAAGCCAATCGCAATGATTTTTTCATCAAGGTAGACTGATAGGCCATGAAAGTCGGTGCGCTAGGTTACGTAAGGCACCTCGCTTGAAATGGTTCAATAATTCGACTATTATTGAAATATGGAAAATGAAAAATCAATTGCGGCGCAAGCCGAGCCACTGACAAGCACGGCCGCCATCGCAGCCTTGGCTGCGCTGGCGCAGGAATCGCGGCTTGCCGTGTTCCGCCTGCTGGTGCAGACAGGGCCGGAAGGCATGGCCGCGACGAAAATCGCCGAAGCGCTGGCGATAGCGCCATCGTCGCTGTCGTTTCACCTGAAAGAACTGGCGCACGCCAATCTGGTGACAGCGAGCAAGGCGGGCCGCTCCATCATCTACGCCGCCAACTATGCGGGCATGAACGGCTTGCTGGCCTTCCTGACCGAGAACTGCTGTGCTGGCGCGCCTTGCTGCGTCAGCGAACCACATTTATTGAAGGACATCACGACATGACGATCACGATTTATCACAACACGGCGTGCGGCACGTCGCGCAATACCCTGGCCCTGATCCGCAATACGGGCGTCGAGCCCGTCATCATCGATTACGTCAAGCATCCGCCATCGCGCGAGGAACTGGTCGACCTGATCGCGCGCGCGGGCCTTTCCGTGCGCGCCGTCATGCGCGACAAGGGCGCCCTGTACGACGAGCTGGGCCTGGCCAATCCTGAGCTCAGCGATGCAGCCATGCTGGACGCCATGCAAGCCCATCCTATTTTGATCAACCGTCCCATCGTCGTCACGGAACTGGGCGTGCGCCTGTGCCGGCCGTCGGAAAAGGTGCTGGAGATTCTGCCGCTGCCCCAGCAAGGCGCATTTGCCAAGGAAGATGGCCAGGCCGTGGTCGGCGCCGATGGCAAGCCGGTGAAATAAAAAAACGGCGCCAGTGGCGCCGTTTTGTATTGCACATAATAAAACGCGATCAGTGATTGCGGTCCACGGCAAACGAGCACAGTTGCAGCATCGATTGCTTGTAGACGCTGTCCGGCCAGCCGGCGATGGCGTCGGCTGCGCGCTGGCCGGCGATTTCCGCCTGCTTGCGCGTGTAGTCGAGGGCGCCGCTGCTGGTGATGGCCGTCAGGACGGTGTCGAAATGCTGTTCGTCGCCTTGCTCGATGCAGCTGCGCACCAGTTCACGCTGTTCCGGCGTACCGTTTTCCATCAGCCAGATCAGCGGCATGGTCGGTTTGCCTTCGCGCAGGTCGTCGCCCACGTTCTTGCCGATTTCGGCGGCGTCGCCTGCATAGTCGAGCACGTCGTCGATCAACTGGAAAGCCGTACCCAGCGAACGGCCGTATTCGGCGGCCGCTTCGATATCGTCTTCGCTGGCGCCGGCGATCAGGGCGCCCAGTTGCGCCGACGCTTCGAACAGCTTGGCTGTCTTCGAGCGGATGACGTTCAAATAGCTTTCTTGCGTCACGTCCGGATCGTGCATGTTCAGCAACTGCAGCACTTCGCCTTCGGCGATCACGTTGGTGGCGTCCGAGAGGATTTGCATGACGCGCATATTATTGAGCGACACCATCAGCTGGAACGAGCGCGAGTGCAGGAAGTCGCCCACCAGCACCGACGCGGCATTGCCGAACAGGGCATTGGCCGTCTGGCGTCCGCGGCGCATCGACGATTCATCGACGACGTCATCGTGCAGCAGGGTGGCCGTGTGGATGAATTCGACCACGGCGGCCAGTTCATGGTGCGCCGTGCCGCGATAGGCGTGGGCATTGGCCACCAGCAAAATCAGCACGGGACGGATGCGTTTGCCGCCTGCGCTGATGATGTATTCAGCGATCTGGTTGATCAGAATCACATCGGAGTGCAACTTTTGGCGGATCACCGTATTGACTGCATCCATATCGGCGGCAATCGTTTGCACGATGGTGTTTTGGTTAACGTGTTTGTTAGCGTCAGACAAGGCGAACCTGCATTAGATTGTGGGTGCCGCGATTATACGACAAGGCTTGCGCGTGCGTGACGTTTGCCTATGGCTGTAGGGCAATTGATTGATCTGGTTGGCACTGGCGCGCGTTTTGTTGTCCGCCTGGCGCAAGCCTGACATGATGGTCGGGTTGTCGACATACCACGATCATCGGCCTTTGTGAATAGTTTTTGACGCCATTTCTCAGTCCGTGTATAATCGCTGGTTCCCCCTGTTGTGTACGGCTTGCTTTGCACGGCAATGGGACAAATTCTTTCAACATTTGATGAGGTTTCAAATCATGTACGCGGTCATAAAAACCGGTGGCAAACAATACAAAGTTGTCGCTGGCGAAAAACTTAAAGTAGAACAGATACCGGCAGACATTGGTTCCGAAATCACCATCGATCAAGTTCTCGCAGTAGGCGCGGGCGACAGCATCAAGTTTGGTGCTCCATTGGTCGAAGGTGCAACGGTACTGGTTACGGTTGTGGCGCATGGTCGCCATGATAAGGTCAAAATTTTCAAGATGCGTCGTCGTAAGCACTACCAAAAGCATCAAGGCCATCGCCAGAATTTTACCGAAATCCAAATCGTTTCGATCAACGGCTAATCGCCGCTGTTTGAATTAATCAGCTATCAAGGAGTCTTAAATGGCACATAAAAAAGGCGGCGGCACAACGCGAAACGGCCGTGATTCAGAATCAAAGCGTCTGGGCGTTAAAGTCTACGGCGGCCAAGCTATCAATGCTGGCGGCATCATCATTCGTCAACGCGGCACCCCAGTGCGCGCCGGCGAAGGCGTAGGCATGGGCAAGGACCACACGTTGTTCGCGCTGATCGCGGGCAAAGTGAAGTTCGTTGTCAAAGGTGCTGGCTCGAAGCAATTCGTGACCGTTGTACCAAACGAAGCAGTACCAGCGTAATTCATCGCGGAGCCAGTTCGCTCCGCAATGATCGCATGATGTAAGGCGCAAGCCTTCAATCGAAAGGCTCTGCCCAAGGTAGAGCCTTTTTAGTTTTATGGCGGCAAAATTATGAAGTTTATCGACGAAGCAAAAATCGAAGTCATCGCGGGCGATGGCGGCAACGGCTGCGCCTCTTTCTGCCGTGAAAAATTCCGGCCTTTCGGCGGTCCCGATGGCGGCGATGGCGGCAAGGGCGGCACCATTTGGGCAGTCGCCGACCGCAATATCAACACGCTCGTCGATTTCCGCTTCTCCAAAATGCACAAGGCTCGCAATGGCGAGCCTGGCCGTGGCGCAGATTGCTATGGCAAGGGCGCCGATGACATCCACCTGCGCATGCCGGTCGGCACCTTGATCATCGACAACGCGAGCGGTGAAATCCTGGCCGATCTGACCGAGCACGGCCAGACCGAAATGCTGGCCAAGGGCGGCGAAGGCGGCTGGGGCAATATCCACTTCAAGTCCTCGACCAACCGCGCACCGCGCCAAAAAGGCGAGGGTAAGGAAGGCGAACGCCGCGAACTGCGCCTGGAACTGAAAGTCCTGGCTGACGTTGGCCTGCTGGGCATGCCGAACGCCGGCAAGTCGACCTTCATTTCGGCCGTCTCGAACGCGCGTCCGAAAATTGCCGATTACCCATTTACCACCCTGCACCCGAATTTGGGCGTGGTGCGCGTGTCGCACGAGAAGAGCTTTGTGATCGCCGACATTCCCGGCTTGATCGAAGGCGCTTCCGAAGGCGCGGGCCTGGGCCATCAATTCCTGCGCCACTTGCAGCGTACGGGTCTGCTGTTGCACATCGTCGACCTGGCGCCGTTTGAAACCAACGTCGATCCTGTCAAGGAAGCCAAGGCGCTGGTCAAGGAATTGCAGAAGTACGACGAGTCGCTGGTCGACAAGCCGCGCTGGCTGGTGTTGAACAAGCTCGACATGGTGCCGGAAGAAGAGCGCAAGAAGATCGTCAAGGACTTCCTCAAGCGTTTCGCGTGGAAAGGTCCCGTCTTCGAGATCTCCGCGCTGAACCATCAGGGTTGCCCGGAACTGGTGAATGCGATTTATCAGCATCTGGAAGAGAAGAAACACAGCGAAAGCCGTGCCGAAGAAACGCAGATGACCGAAGAAGCACGCGGTATCTCGTCGATCGACCCGGATGATCCGCGTTTCAAGATCCTCGACTAAGGCTTTACCCTGATGTCGGTACAGATGGCCGCTGCCGCGCCCGCACGCAAGCAAGCGTGGCAGCGCCGTGTATTGCATCTGATCGCGTATGCTTACGGGCTGAGCGCGGTCGCCTGCCTGCTGTTCGCCGATGCAATGGCGGCCGGCATGGGCATCTTCCTCAATGGCGTCAATGGCTACAGCCAGTTCTACGCTACGCATGTCGGTGTCTGGGGCGCTACCGCGCTCCTGGCGCTGTTCGCGGCACGGCAGGGCGAACCGCCTGTCCTCGGCGATATCACAGCAATGTTGCTCCTGGCGCAGCCCGCCGGCCGTCTGTTCGCGGCCATCAGCTTCGGCTTGCCCCAGGGTTTTGTGTTGTTCATGTGCGCAATGGAGCTGACGGCGGGGCTGGCCTTGCTGCTGCTGCGTCCTGCGCGCTGACGTCTATTAAGTGAAGAGCGCCGCCCCATGGATTCCGTGATTCAAAAAGCTACCCGCATCATCATCAAAGTCGGCTCCTCGCTGGTCACCAACGATGGCCGCGGACTCGACCATGCCGCCATCGCGCGCTGGGCCGCGCAGATTTCCGGCTTGCGCGCCCTGGGCAAGGAAGTCGTGCTCGTCAGCTCCGGCGCCATCGCCGAAGGCATGCTGCGCCTCGGTTTCGAGCAGCGTCCCACCGATATCCACGAATTGCAGGCGTGCGCCGCCGTCGGCCAGATGGGCCTGGCGCAAATCTATGAAAGCAGCTTCCGCGCCCACAGCCTCGGTACGGCGCAAGTGCTGCTCACGCACGCCGACCTGGCCGACCGCGAACGCTACCTCAATGCCCGCTCCACCCTGACGACCTTGCTGCGCCTGGGCGTGGTGCCGATCATCAATGAAAACGACACGGTCGTCACCGATGAAATCAAGTTCGGCGACAACGATACCCTGGGCGCCCTGGTGGCCAACCTGATCGAAGCCGATGCGCTGGTCATCCTGACGGACCAGCACGGCCTGTTCTCGGCCGACCCGCGCAAGGACCCGAACGCTTATCTGATCACGCAAGGCATCGCCGGCGATCCAGCCCTCGAAGCGATGGCCGGCGGCGCCGGCAGCAGCCTGGGGCGTGGCGGCATGCTGACGAAAATCCTCGCCGCCAAGCGCGCCGCCAAGTCCGGCGCCCATACGATCATCGCCTGGGGCCGCGACAGCGACGTGCTCAGCCGCCTGGCACAGGGCGAAGCGATCGGCACGCAGTTGCTGGCGCAAACGGGACAATTGACGGCGCGCAAGCAGTGGATGGCCGATCATCTGCATACGGCCGGCGCCGTCGTGCTGGACGCGGGCGCCGTGCAAAAGCTGCGCCAGGAAGGCAAGTCGCTGTTGCCGATCGGCGTGACGGGCGTGAATGGCGAATTCGGCCGCGGTGCCGTGATCACCTGCGTCGACGCGGACGGCGTGCCCGTGGCGCGCGGCCTGTCGAACTACACGAGCGGCGAAGCGCGCCGCATCATGCGCAAGCCGTCTACCGAGATCGAGTCCATCCTCGGCTATATGGAAGGCCATGAGCTGATTCACCGCGACAATATGGTGTTGCTGTAGGTCGGATTAGTCCAAAAGGGCGGATTAGGCCCAAAGGGCCGTAATCCGACAACATTGTTGGCACGGACCGCGGTGTTGTCGGGTTACGCCCTGCGGGCTAACCCGACCTGCGACGCAACGACAGCGGCCCATTCCGGCCGTTTTTTTTGACTACACCACGGCCGGCATCGGCGACTTGTCCTTGTAGTCGCACAGGTCGGCGATCATGCAGTTCCAGCATTGCGGCTTGCGCGCCGTGCATGTGTAGCGGCCGTGCAGGATCAGCCAGTGGTGGGCGTCGTGCAGGAATTCTTTCGGTACAAACTTCAATAATTTTTGCTCGACGATATCGACATTCTTGCCCGGCGCGATGCCGGTGCGGTTCGAGACGCGGAAGATATGCGTGTCGACGGCCATCGTCGGTTCGCCAAACGCCGTGTTCATGACCACATTGGCCGTCTTGCGGCCCACGCCGGGCAAGGCTTCCAGCGAGGCGCGGTCGCGAGGCACTTCGCCGCCGTGCTGCTCGAGCAGGATCTGGCAGGTGGCGATGACGTTCTTGGCCTTGGTGCGGAACAGGCCGATGGTGCGGATGTAGCTGGTCAGCTCGTCGACGCCCAGGGCCAGTATCTTGGCCGGCGTATTGGCGACCGGATACAGCAAACGGGTCGCCTTGTTGACGGACACGTCGGTCGCCTGCGCCGACAGCAGCACGGCGATCAGCAGCTCGAACGGCGTCGTGTATTCGAGTTCCGTTTTCGGGGAAGGATTGGCGGCGCGGAAGCGCGTAAAGATTTCCAGGCGTTTGGCGGCGTTCATGCGTCTTTTTTCGGCGTGTTGGGGGCTGACGGTGCGGTATCCGGGCTGGCGGCAGCGGCCTTGGCGCGCGCGCGCTCCATGGCGGCGGCGATGATGGCGCGCTTGCGCTCCTTTTCTGCCTGTTCATCTGGCGTGACGGGCATTTCCTGTGTCACTTCCTGCATCTTGGCGACGGCCTTGGCGGCCAGGCGCGCGTCGTTGGCCTCGGCTTCGCGGCGCAGGCGCTGTGTGCGGAAATCATGGCGCGCGCGCGCGTCGTCTGCCTCTGCCTGGCTCCAGGCATCCCAGCCCGTGGCGTCGCCGCTGACCGGGTACATGACGATGCAGTCGACGGGGCAAGGCGCCACGCACAGGTCGCAGCCCGTACACAGATCCGTGACCACCGTATGCATCTGCTTGGCGGCGCCGACGATGGCGTCCACGGGACAGGCCTGGATGCACAGGGTACAGCCGATACACAGCGATTCGTCGATATAGGCGACAGATCGCGGACGTTCGAGGCCGTTGACGGGATTGAGCGGAATAACTTTTTTGCCCAGCAAGCCGGCCAGGCGCGCGATGCCTTGCACGCCGCCCGGCGGGCACTGGTTGATGTCGGCGCTGCCGGCGGCAATCGCTTCCGCATACGGGCGGCAGCCGTTGTAGCCGCATTTGGTGCATTGCGTTTGCGGCAACAAGTCTTCGATCTGGTCGGCAAGTGAGGGAGAGGCAGGATGCGGCACGGTCATCTTCGATACGGTAAAACGCCATTATCGGCCATCTGGCGCGCGCACAAGTAAAAACCTGTTTCGTGACAGGGAATAAGGTGTGCCAAGGTGGCCTGTTGCTGCCGCGCCGCAATCGTATTTTATTTCCCATGGGAATGTCAAAGTGCAAATAAACAACTTTGCAATTTCTTTCTTTTGTGGGAGCATGATTTATCAAGTCAGTAATAAAAAAAGCCGACCGCCAGTCCTGTTGCCGCACCAGCATTGCAATGCGCACCAGGCCATAGGAGCCAAACATGCGTTTCCTCCGGACAGTTGGTTTGCCCTTCTGTTTGTTCATGCACGCTTCGCTTGCCCTTGCACACGGGCAGGCGGCTACCTCCATAGCGGTGCAGGGTACTGCCAGCTCGCGCATCGTCCGCTTCGCGGCGGAAGACTGGCCGCCCTTCATTTCCCGCAGCCTGCCTGCCGACGGCATGTCGGGCGCCATGGTCAGCGCCATCTTCGAGCGCCTCGGCTATGCGGTCAAGTATGAATATTTCCCCTGGAAGCGCGCCATGCAGTTTGGCCTGGCCAGTCCCCGCTACGCCGGGCTGCTGGCCGTCTGGCGCACGCCGGAACGGGAAAAGCTCTGCCACTTTTCTGTTCCGGTTGGTAACACGCAGGGTGTGCTGGCCTATTTGAAGGAGGATGGCGCGCCCGGTGCCAGCCTGGCCGATCTGGGCAAGCTGCGCATCGGCACCGTGGCCGGCTATTCGAATGGAGAACAGTTCGATGGCATGGTGGCGCGCGGCGAGCTGAAGACGGAAGAGGGCTTGAACGACGCGACGAATCTGAAAAAACTGTTGATCAAGCGCTACCGCGTGATCGTCATCGAGCGCCATGTCCTGCAGCATTTGCTGATGGGGCGCAATTTCAGCAAGGCTGAACGGGAACGCATCGGCATCATCGAGTCCGTCTTCAAGGAGCGCCCCGTGCACGTGTGCTTCCAGCGCGATGCCCAGGGCGCGCTGTGGCAAAAGCGCTTCAACGAGGCGGCGCGCGATGTCGACACGGCCCGCCTCGAACGCGATTACTGGAAGCGGCTCGACCAGAGCCTGGCCACGGCCCCATCTTCCCCTTGACCTCCCACTGACGTGTGGCGCCGCTGTTGCACGTGCATAAAAGAAAACGCCACACCAGTGTGATGAACTGGCATGGCGTTTTGATGGAGATGCCGTGTATCAGCCGTGTTTCTGAATGAATTCGCCGATTTTCGGGCAAATGATTTCGCGCCAGCGGCGGCCCGAGAAGATGCCGTAGTGGCCGCATTTCGGCGCCACGAAGTCTTGCTGCATCTCGGCAGGAATACCGGAACACAGGTCATGCGCCGCCTGCGTCTGGCCGGTGCCGGAAATGTCGTCCAGTTCGCCTTCTACCGTGAACAGTGCCACGTTCGTGATGTCTTGCGGACGCACCAGCTGGCCGCCCACTTTCCACGTTCCCATCGGCAGGCTGAATTCCTGGAATACCGTTTTAATCGTTTCCAGGTAGTACTCGGCCGGCATGTCCAGCACGGCGTTGTACTCGTTGTAGAACTGGCGGTGGCCTTCCGCCGGCTCGTCGTCGCCCGTCACCAGGTGCATATAGAACTCGCGGTGGCTTTGCGCGTGGCGGCCCGGGTTCATGGCGATGAAGCCGGCATGCTGCAGGAAGCCCGGATAGACCTTGCGGCCAAAGCCCGGATAGTTCGGCGGCACCGCGTAGATCACGGTGTTTTCAAACCACGAGAATTTCTTTTCCGTCGCCAGGTTGTTCACTTGCGTAGGCGAGCGGCGCGGATCGATCGGGCCGCCCATCATCGTCATGGTTTTCGGCATGTGCGGATCTTTTGCCGTCGCCATCAGCGAGATGGCAGCCAGCACGGGCACGGTCGGTTGACAGACGGAAATCACGTGCAAGTCAGGCGCCAGCAGACGGATGAATTCCTGCACATAATAAATGTAGTCGTCCAGGTGGAACGGACCTTCCGTCAGCGGTACCATGCGCGCGTCCGTCCAGTCGGTGATGTAGACATCGTGCTCGGCCAGCAAGCCGCGCACGGTATCGCGCAGCAGGGTCGAGTGGTGACCGGACAGGGGGGCAACCAGCAAAACTTTGGGCTGTTGCAAGCCAGTGGTTTCTTTTTTGAAGTGAATCAAACGGCAAAACGGTTTTGTCACGACAACGTGTTCGCGGATGTCGACGCTCTCGCCTTTGACGAGAACGGATTGGATGTCGAATTGCGGTTTTTCGTAGTCTTTGCCAAGGCGGTACATCAGCTCGTAGCCGGCTGCGATGCGTT
Source organism: Janthinobacterium aestuarii (assembly GCF_051380835.1). Classification (NCBI taxonomy): domain Bacteria; kingdom Pseudomonadati; phylum Pseudomonadota; class Betaproteobacteria; order Burkholderiales; family Oxalobacteraceae; genus Janthinobacterium; species Janthinobacterium aestuarii. Next base: position 167,556 of record NZ_JBNYXU010000010.1, on the reverse strand, counting down.
GCGAAAACGGGGTATGGGCCAGTGGAGAAACCGGGTTGGTAAATAACTTGGAGGACATGTCTGCCCATTGCATCACCGGAGTGAGGAAAGAGCGTTGCAGTTCGTGCAGTTGGTAAAGCATATAGAGTCCTTGTTTGATTCCAAGCGCCAATATCGGCTCAAATATCATAATCCAATTTTACGATATTTGTTGAGGACAAAATGTGCTTTACCGCGCATAGATCCGCAGTTTGCGCAGAGTTGTGACAGCGCGCCACACTTGCATGGATAGACCTGCAACCATGCTTTAAAAGCAAAAAAAGCAGCGTTTCCGCTGCTTTTTGTCTGTTTTTTTGCCGCCAGGCCCCTTGGGGGAAGAGTCTCCCCCGCAAGAACCGCCGCCGCAGCTGCCGTGCGCTTAGCGCACCAGCATGTCGAGCTTGTCCTTGACGTCCTTGTATTGCTCGGCTTCCGGCAAGGCAGCTTTCGTCTTGGTGATCGATGGCCAGTTACGCGCCAGATCGACGTTGATCTTGATGAAGGCTTGCTGGTCGCCCGGCACGTCTTCTTCCGCGAAAATCGCGTTCACCGGGCACTCTGCCACGCAAACGGCGCAGTCAATACATTCGTCCGGATCGATTGCCAGGAAGTTCGGGCCTTCCCGGAAACAATCTACCGGGCAGACATCGACGCAGTCGGTATAGCGACAGGCGATGCAGGATTCGGTGACAACGTGGGTCATAACAGTCCTATCAATTTTTGGGGGAGGTGCTGTCGCGCCTGCGGGAACTTCGGCGGCGCATACTAAAGCAAAGCATTGTATTTTAAGGCAATTCGCTATTTCTCACAAATCCCGCTTATATACAATACATATAAGCAAATTCATTTTTTGGCAGTGCCGTTGCCGCGCAGAGCGGGAAATTCAGCGACTATCCGGGACGTTGCGATGAAGAACGCGGCAAGAAAGCGACAGTCGCCCGATGCGGCAGGGGGCCGGGCGGGCGGCATGCTGGCTTGCCGTGTGGTGTTTTTGTTTTACCCAAATCAAGATCGGCACAGATAAGTGCTGGAGCCATCAGGCGCTGGCGCGTATTTGCGTCAGTAATTGCTGCCAACGTGCATTTTCAGCACTGCCATCTTCGGCAAACGTGATGGTGCGGCGCGCGGTGGGCGCATCGACCGTGATCTGCCAGCGGGGAATATCAGCGCCCACCTGTTCGCCCGCCGCCTGCGCGTGCGTGAAAAAGCCGCTGCTGGCCAATGCCGCTTCCAGCCCGGGGCCAGCCGGATGGGCTTGCGTATCGATCTCATACTGTTCGCTCAGGCCGGCAAAGCCGCCGCTGCTGCGGGCTGAAATTTTCATGCTGCTCCTTGCTGTTGGGGGGGGGGGCGCGCCACGGCCTGCCGCAGTTCCGGCAGGCCTGGATAGGACGCGCTGGTGCGCTGCAGTGCTGTCTATTTGGGGCCGTAACTGCGGCACCAGGCGGCCAGCGCTTCGCGCTCCGCTTCGAGCAATTGATCCGACTCGCTGTATTCCGCATGGTTCATGGTACCGCAGCAGGCGCGCCTGTCTTGCACGGCGTTGTCGTCGTCGACGATATCGGGAGCAAATGTCGTCTGCCCATCCTCCGTCATGGCATTGGCCTTGAGCACTTCACGCACGGTAAAGCTGTTGCGGATGAAGTCCAGGTAGGCGCCATTGCCATCGGCCTCGGCGATCGTCAGCATGTGGCCGGCCACGTCGGCATAGGTGGCCGCCTGGTCGGGCGATGCCACGAGGGCGCGCAGGACCAGGCTGCGCAGGTAGTCGCCGCAGCGGTGCAGGACGGCCGCGTCGTCCTCCAGCTGGGGCTGGCGTTCGTGGGCAAAGATGTCGGCCAGGATGTCGTAGATGGCACCCGTAAACACTTGCGAGATGGCGTGCACTTCCGTGCCTGCTTCCGACAATTTGATGTCGTTGTCCGCATTGCGCAAGCCGTTGGGCCGGCCCAAGGCCAGGCCGAACTGCTCGGCCAGATCGGCCAGAAACGTTTTATCGTGCAGGTCGGATTTCGTTTGCGCGATCACGGCTTCCACCTGGTCCAGCTGCGACAGGGCCAGGAAGATGGCCGTCAGGTCGCCGAACGATTCGTGCAAGCCGCCCGTCTGCGGCGGGTTGTTGCTGAGCAGCCAGTTGGGCTTCAGGCCATCGAGCACGGCATGTCCCGTTTCATGCGAGACGATGTCGAGCGAGCGGCAGGTGTAGACGCGCTCGGTGGCGCCGCTGGGAATGAAGTCGCCGAATTTGAGCGCCTTGTCGCTGCGGCTGTAATAGGCATTCATGACATTGGGCAAGCCGTGCGGGAACACGCGCAGCGGTGCCGTGTTGCTGGCGCTGTTCCATTGCCAGGGCAGGGGCGGCGCCGTGTCGTTGCTGGCCAGCGCGCGCTGGTACATGGTCAAGGTCATGCGCACGATGGCAAACGTGTGCACGGCGTCGAACTGGTCCGTGTTGGGCGAGACGATGAAGTCGCCGAAGGCATTCGGGCTGACCTGCGCGATGCCCGGTTCGCCAAACGTGATGCGCGCGTCACGCGGGCCTTGCAGGATCAGGCCGGGCAAAAAGCTCTTGCGCGTGCCCAGTTCGCTGACGGACGGATCCTGCTTCCAGATCAGCACGCGCGAACCGACGGGCACGGCGGCCGCGTTGCGCACCGTGGCCTCGGTCAGGCGGGGCGGCCCCGGCTGCAGGGTCAGTTGCGCATTCTTGCGGTGCCGGCGGTACGGCGCCGAGGGGGTGGGGACATAGCCGACGGGCAGGGACATGCATTTGGTCAGTACGGCTTCGACCGGCACGATGACTTTCTGGTCCATGGTAGCTCTCCAAGACACGCGCAACTGGAACTGGAATGGTCGTCCCGCTTCGGCGCATCTGGTTTGATACGGCGCAAGCGATGCGCGGGAAGGACGGGCTTTTTTAGCCGTCCGGCGCCTGCTTCGGCCGCGCCCGCCGCATGGCGGCTGGTATGATGCTGGCCGTATGGCACCCGTTTTTATAATAAAAGGATCGTTTGATGGCGGATATAAATATAGTTCAGCAACATAAGCTGACAGCGGTAAAGGCGCGTGAAGCGGCGCAGCAAGTGGCCGACAAGCTGGCCCAGGAATATGATTTGGCGTGCGCCTGGGATGGCGATGTGCTGCGCTTCGAGCGCAGCGGCGTCGATGGTTCGCTGACCCTGGAAAAAGAGCAGGCGCAACTGCAAATCAAGCTGGGCTTCATGCTCAGCGCCTTTGCTTCCACGATTGAAGGCAAGATTGCCGAGAAGATGCGCAAGGTGTTTACCGAGCCAGCTTGAGGGCGTTTGCCCCGCTTGTCTGGCGCCAAGTTTGGTGGTAAAAATGGCGCCGCGGCGGAAGGCGAAAAGACGACGAAAACACGTCGCTTTTCGCCTTTTTTACGTCTGACTGTACGCTAGCGAACATTGCTAGCACATTTCTATTTGGAAAGCCATTGGACTTTGGCGGCTTTTTGCGTTATACTTGAGTCATATTTACAACAGCTACACCGCGTTTCGCCTTCTGCTTCGCAGTACTCCCCACTCGCTGAGTGGTGAATAATTCTTCGGGTTTTACACCCGCATCCAGTTAAAAGTAGCTTGGTCGATTTTTTTCGGTCAAATACATTTGGTGCCATGTATTTGCATGGCGCTAGCGTTGTTAAAAGTCCTGAACCACAGCCTCTTTTAGCACGCACACGGCACCCCGGCACCGGCTTTGGCCATCCGCTGGTCACACGCGTGTCACCCCCTGTTTCCTGTCGCTCCCGTGCGCTTGTGCGCCGTGGCGTAGCCGACGCAACAGGGTTTGTTGATTCCCGCCGCAAGCTAGCAGGCTTGCTGGGTTTCATTCCATTCGTCAAATCGAGGGAGAACCACATCGTGGCAAAACAAATCATTATCGACCATGTGTTCAAAGTGTTCGGCGACAAGCCAGAAGAAGCACTTGAACTCGTTCATCAAGGCGCCAGCAAGCAGGACATCCTGGCCAAGACCGATTGCACCATCGGCGTTTTCGACGCCACCTTTACCATTGAAGCGGGCGAGATCTTCGTCATCATGGGCCTGTCCGGTTCGGGCAAGTCGACCTTGGTGCGCATGCTGAACCGCCTGATCGAGCCGACGGCCGGCCGCATCCTGATCGACGGCAACGACATCAATACCTTGCCGGATGCCCAGTTGCGCGCCCTGCGCCGCAAGGACATCAGCATGGTGTTCCAGTCGTTCGCGCTGCTGCCGCAAATTACCGTGCTCGACAACACTGCCTTCGGCATGGAGCTGGCCGGCATGCCCAAGGCCGAGCGCCATGCGCTGGCCCAGCAAGCGCTGGAACAAGTGGGCCTGGACGGTTACGGCGCCAGCTATCCTGACGAATTGTCGGGCGGCATGCAGCAGCGCGTGGGCCTGGCCCGTGCGCTGGCTTGCGATCCATCGATTTTGCTGATGGATGAAGCGTTTTCCGCGCTCGATCCGATCATCCGCACGGAAATGCAATCGGAACTGCTGCGCCTGCAACAGATCAAGCGCCGCACCATCGTCTTCATTTCGCATGACCTCGATGAAGCCATGCGCATCGGCGACCGCGTTGCCATCATGAAAGACGGCCACGTGGTGCAAGTGGGCACGCCGGAAGAAATCCTGCGCAAACCGGCCAACGATTACGTGCGCAACTTCGTGCGCGGCGTCGATGCGGCGGCCGTGTTCAAGGCCAGCGATATTGCCCGCAAGAGCCAGATCGTCGTGTCCGAGTCGCCGAGCCGCGGCTCGCGCGCCGCGCTGTCGATGCTGGAAGAGCAGGATCGCGCGTTTGCGTATGTCGTCAATCCGCAGCGCAAGTTCCTCGGCGTCGTGTCGGCCGATTCGCTGCGCAGTGCGCTCGATGGCCATGTGGGACCGCTGGGCCTGGCGCATGCGTATCTGCCCGACGTGCAAACCATCAATGCAGACGAGCCAGTCGCCGGCCTGTTCGGCCAGGTGGCGCAGCTGCCTTACGCCGTCCCAGTGGTGGCCGATGACGGCAGCTTCCGCGGCGCCATCAGCAAGACAACCTTGCTGAAGTTCCTCGACCGCGATACGCCAGCCATTGCCGAACAACAACAGAAAGGACAAGCATGAATCCAAGCACCGTTTCCACAGTAGAAGCTGTTGTTGAACAGCCGGCCGCGCAAATCAATCCCTGGGCGCTGACGCCGCCGGGCGACACGTCCTGGCTGGACGCGGCCGGGCCGGCCGTGCAGCCGGAACACGCGGCCTCCGGTTTTCACCTGACGCAGATTTTCGATGGCTCGCTGCCGCTGGAAAGTTGGATCAATCAGGGCCTGGGCTGGGTCGTCGCCCATTTCCGTCCGTTTTTCCAGGCCGTGCGCGCGCCGATCGACAGCGTGCTGTCCGGCGTGGAAGGCGTGCTCCTGGCGGCCCCGTCGCTGACGGTCATCGCCATCATCGGCTTGCTGGCGTGGCAATTTACCAGCCGCACCTTGGCCATCGGCACCGTGCTGGCGCTGCTGGTCGTGTCGATGCTGGGCATCTGGCCGGAAGCCATGACGACCTTGTCGCTGGTGTTGACGTCGCTGGCCTTCTGTCTGGCCATCGGTTTGCCGCTCGGTATTTTCCTTGCCAGCAGCGACCGCGCACAGAATATCTTGCGTCCCTTGCTCGACGCCATGCAGACGACGCCTGCTTTCGTTTATCTGGTGCCGGTAGTAATGCTGTTTGGTATCGGTAATGCGCCAGGCGTGATCGTGACGATCATCTTTGCCCTGCCGCCGCTCGTACGTTTGACCAATCTCGGTATCCGCCAGGTGCGTCCCGACCTGATTGAAGCGGCCCGCGCCTATGGCGCTTCGCCGTGGCAGTTGCTGACCCGCGTGCAGTTTCCGCTGGCCATGCCATCGATCATGGCCGGTATCAACCAGTCGCTGATGCTGTCGCTGTCGATGGTCGTGATCGCCTCGATGATCGCCGTCGGTGGCCTGGGCCAGATGGTATTGCGCGGTATCGGCCGTCTGGACATGGGTCTGGCAACCGTCGGTGGCCTCGGTATCGTGCTGCTGGCCATCACCCTGGACCGCTTGACGCAAGCGATGGGCCAGCCACGCCGCGGCGTGCGCCATTGGTACCAGACGGGTCCCGCCGGTTTCGTGCTGCGCCTGGTGCGCGGCAACACGGAGAAAAATAATGTTGCACAGCAAGCTACGCTGGCCAACGCACAATAAAGGATACACATGCATCAAATCGCACATTTCAAAGAGACGCAAAAATCGCAACGCAAGTTCCAGTTGTTTTCCGCCCTGGCGATCGCCGCCATGGCCCTGACCACGAGCCTGGCCATGGCGCAGACGCTGGCCGCGCCCGCCGATGCGCTGCCCGGCAAGGGCATCAAGGTGCAGGCGCTGCAAAGCTCGATCGCGGAAGAAACCTTCCAGACCATGCTGGTCGACAAGGCGCTGGAAAAGCTCGGCTACGAAGTGCAGGCGATCAAGGAAGTGGAGTATCCGACCGCGCATATCGCGATCGCCAACGGCGACGCCACCTTCATGGCCGTGCATTGGGATCCGATGCACAAGGATTTCTATAACAACGCGGGCGGCGACGCCAAGCTGTTGCGCACGGGGCAGTATGCCGGTCCTGCCGCGCAAGGTTATCTGATCGACAAAGCGACGGCCGAGAAGTACAACATCACGAATATCGACCAGTTGCGCGACCGGAACCTGGCCAAGCTGTTCGACCACGATGGCGATGGCAAGGCCGACTTGACGGGCTGCAACCCCGGCTGGGGCTGCGAAGCGCTGATCGAGAATCACATGGATGCGTACAAATTGCGCGAGACGGTAACGCACGTGCAGGGCAGCTATGCGGCCCTGATCGCCGACACCATGGGCCGCTACAAGCGTGGCGAACCGATTTTGTACTACACGTGGACGCCGTACTGGGTCAGCGGCGTGCTGGTGCCGGGCAAGGACGTGATCTGGCTGAAAGTGCCGTTCTCGGCCAACCCGGAGAAAGTGAACACGCGTCTGGACAATGGCAGCGATTACGGCTTTGCCGTCAACACGGCGCGCATCGTGTCGAACAAAGCCTGGGCCGAGAAAAACCCGGCCGCAGCCAAGCTGTTCGAAGTGATGCAACTACCCGTGGCGGACATCAATGCGCAGAACGAACGCATGCGCCGCGGTGAAAACACGCAAGCCGATATCGCGCGCCATACGGCTGGCTGGATCAAGTTCCACCAGCAAAAGTTTGACGGCTGGATCGCGCAAGCGCTGGCGGCGGCGAAAAAGTAAGTTCTAGCGCCGTTTCAACATGAAAGAGTGGCTACCATTTTGGTAGCCACTTTTGCGTTAACGGCCTGTTTTTGTGGTTTTTGGTGAGTTTTTAGCCGTTTTCGGCCAGTTTCAGGTGCAAAATGGGGAAAGGCTTGCCGAACGGGTCGCGTTCGGAGCGGCTTTCCCCGATAAAGCCCTGGTGGCGGTAAAAGCCATGCGCTTGCGTGTTGTGTTCGTTGACATCGACGGCTGTGGCGCCCAGGGCGGCGATGGCGTGCCGCACGAGCGCGCGGCCGGCGCCGCTGCCGCGCTGGTCGGGATGTACGAACAGCATCTCGATCTTGGCGTGCTCGACGCACAGGAAGGCATAGGCGACGCCGTCATCGGCGCGCAGCACGTGCAGCAGGCGTTCGGCCGTCACCCTGGCCAGCTCATCGCGCACGAAGGGCATCAGGAAGGCGATATCGCTGTCAGCGAGGAAATCGTGGGTGGCGCGTACGGACAGGTGCCAGACATCGAACAGGCGGGGCAGGTCGGCGGCATGGGCCAGGGAAAGCAGGGAATTCGGTGATGGTGACATGCAGAAATTATACTGCCCCGGCAGGCGCCGGGGCAGGGAGGGACGATCAGTCCTTCAAGTCTTCGATCAGGTCGATGTATTGTTGCTGCGCATCTTCTTTCGAGGTGCCGGCCAGGGCCGCCCAGGCGTCGAACTTGGCGCGGTTGACGAAGTCGGTCATGCCAGGACGCTCGCCCGTGGCGTCGCCGCTCGACGCTTGCTTGAACAAGGCGTAGATTTTCAACAAGGTCATATTGTCCGGACGCTCGGACAGGGTCTTGGAATCGAGCTGCGCTTGTTCGAATTGCTCTTGTAAACTCATGATGGCTCCTGTGTGCTGATGGAATCGCTGGAAAAGTGCGGCAGGCCCGGCGGAGTGGCCACCGTGCGTGCTGCAGTGCCTGACATCATAGTGAAAAAAGCGCGCCGTGCATTAGAGGACACACTCAAAACAAAAACGCCGCCGCTGAGTGAACAGTGGCGGCGTCTGGCGCGGTCCTTGGAACGCAGCCTTCAGCTTCTTATACGCCCAGCAGTTCGACGTCGAAAATCAGGGTGGCGTTCGGTGGAATCACGCCGCCGGCGCCGCGTGCGCCATAGCCCAGTGCCGCAGGAATGATCAGCTGGCGCTTGCCGCCCACTTTCATGCCTTGCACGCCTTCGTCCCAACCCTGGATGACGCGGCCTGCGCCCAGCGGGAATTCGAATGGATCGTTGCGGTCCTTGCTCGAGTCAAATTTCGAACCGGCGCTGCCGTCGTCGTTTTGCAGCCAGCCCGTGTAATGCACGACAACATTGTTGCCGGCTTGCGCTTCAGCGCCTTCGCCAACGACGGTATCGATGTATTGCAGGCCGGAAGCGGTAGTGGTGGTGGTCATGATAATCCTTGTGTAGGCGATGAAAGCTTCAGATTGTAGAGCAATGAGTTGCAAAGCGCCATTCCAGGCCCGGCGCAAGGGAAAACCAGAAATTACGCCGATGTGTGGCTGCCGGTTGTATTTAAGGGGGATTTCACACAATAAATACAGTGTTCCACGTAAAATGCATGTTTTGTATTTAACAGTGATTTCTTCCATGTTCCGCAGTCTACGCCGCCTTGTTTTTTCCTCGCTGTGCCTGGTTTCCCCCATATCGACGGCGCAAGCCGAAGTGGTGGTGGTACTCAATTCCCGTGATGCTACGGTGCAATTGCTGGACCAGAAAACCTATGCTCCCCTGTCCACCTTTGCCGTCGGCAAGGAACCGCACCATCTGATGGAAACGCCGGACGGCAAGTCGCTGATCGTCGCCAGTTCCGTCGGCAACGAGCTGATTTTCCTCGATCCTGTCTCGGGCCAGATCCAGCGCCGCATCAGCAACATCCTCGATCCTTATCAGATCGGCTTTTCGCCGGACCAGAAATGGTTCATTTCGAATTCGCTGCGCCTGGATCGCATCGACCTGTACCGCTACGACGGCAAGAACCTGACCCTGGCCAAGCGCATCCCGCTGCCGAAACTGCCCAGCCACATGGCGTTCACGGCCGACAGCTCCATGGCCTTCATCACGCAGCAGGGCAGCAACCAGGTCAGTGCCATCGACCTGGCCACGCAAACCGTCAAATGGACCATGCCTGTCGGCCCCGCGCCCGCCGGCATCACGATGACGCCCGATGGCAAGCATTTGCTGGTCGGTATCATGGGCAGCGATTACGTGGAAGTGATCGACTGGCGCACGCAAAAGACCGTCAAGCGCATCAAGGCGGGCGCCGGCACGCATAATTTCCGCGCGCTCGGTGACAACCGCATGACATTCGTCTCGAACCGCGTGTCGAACACGATCAACATCATCGACCAGAAGACGCTGGAAAACGTGGGCACCATCAATGTGCCGGGCGGCCCGGACTGCATGGAAATCACGCCCGATGGCAAGACCATGTGGGTGACCCTGCGCTGGATCAAGAAAGTGGCCGTGATCGACCTGACCACGCGCAAGGTCATCAAGACCATACCGGTAGGCCGCTCGCCCCATGGCGTGTATTTCGCCACCCACTCGCCGCGCATGTGATGGCGGGTGTGATGATGAAACACCTGATTCCCGGGGGCCGCGTGTCCGCCATGCTGCTGTGCGCCAGCGCCATGCTGTCCCCCGCGCATGCTGCCGCACCGGCCCCAGCGGCGCCGGCCCCAGCCGCATCTTCTGCCCCGGCCGCCTGCAAGGGCACCATCTACATGACCTTCGACACGGGCAGCCAGTCGCAAGCGCAACTGATCGCCGACGTGCTGAACAAGCGGCATATCAAAGCCACGTTTTTCCTGGCCAATGAAAAGACCACGCGCGGCGATTATTCGCTCGATGCCTCGTGGGCGCCGTACTGGAAAGCCCGGGTCGCCGAAGGCCATGCGTTCGGCACGCATACGTTCGACCATGTGTACTGGAAGAAGGATCTGGCCAACGGCTTGATCCAGGTCAAGCCCCAGTTCGGCAAGGATGGCGGCAAGCTGACGTCGTTTACGGATAAACAGTTCTGCGAGGAATTGCGCCGGGTCGATACGCGCTTCCAGGAGCTGACCGGCCACAAGCTCGATCCGTTCTGGCGCGCGCCGGGCGGCTACACGTCGCCGCGTACCCTGGCGGCCGGCAGCGCTTGCGGCTACCAGCATGCGGGCTGGGCGCCAGCGGGGTATTCCGGCGATGAGCTGCCCAGCGACAAGTATCCGAACGCCATGCTGCTGAAAAAAGCGCTGGCGAACCTGCGCAGCGGCGACATCTTCATTTCCCACATGGGCATCTGGTCGCGCAAGGATGCGTGGGCACCGGCCAACCTGGACGCCTTGATTTCTGGCTTGCAAGACAAGGGTTTCTGTTTTGCCACCCTGCGCGAGCATCCTGCCTACGCGCAGAAGAAGGGTCAGCCATGATCGCCGCCGATATCCTCGGCTTCGTCACGCCCGTCATCGACGTCGTGGTCGACGCCTTTGGCGTGGCGCAAGGCTGGCTGTTCCAGACCATCGTCAACCCGCTCGTGTATCACCTGGGCTTTGGCGAATTCACGGAAGAAGCGTTCGAGGGCACGGAGTGGCTGCTGATCGGCCTGTGCGAACTGGTGCTGCTGTTTCTCGTGCTGCGCCCGCTCGAAGCCCTGATTCCCGCGCAAAAGATCACCGACCCGCGCGCCCGTTGGAACGATTTCATCTACACCGTGCTGCACCGGATCGGCCTGTTTTCTGTCGTGATCTTCTTCACGCTCGATCCGTTGATGGATGCGCTGGCGGGCGCCTTGCGTTTCGATAATATCCATCCATTCAATCTGGAATCGCTGTTGCCCGGCATCAGTCCCTTGCTCAGTTTTATCATTTATTTTGTGATACTGGACTTCGTCGACTATTGCTACCACCGGGCCTCGCACCATTTCGGCTGGTGGTGGGGCTTGCACAGCCTGCATCACAGCCAGCAAAACATGAACTTGTGGAGCGATGACCGCAACCACTTGCTCGACGACTTCTTGCGCGACGTGGTGATGGCCCTGGTGGCGCTCGGCATCGGCGTGCCGCCGGGCCAGTACGTGCTGCTGGTGTCGGTTTCGCGCATTCTGCAAAGCTTGCAGCATGCGAATGTGAGGATACACTTCGGCCGCATCGGCGAGCGGCTGTTGGTTTCGCCCCGTTTCCACCGCACGCACCATGCGATCGGCGTGGGGCACGAGTCGAAAGGCAAGGGTAGCATGGGCGGTTGCAACTTCGGCGTGGTCTTGCCGATTTGGGATATGCTGCTGGGCACCGCGAATTTCTCGGCCGGCTATGCGCGCACGGGCGTGCGCGACCAGCTGGCCCGTATCGACAGCAAGGGCATGGGCCGGCCGGGACGCGACTATGGCCGCGGCTTCTGGCAGCAGCAATGGCTGGGCCTGCGCCGCATGGTGGAATTTGCAAGAATCAAACGAAAAGGACGCCGTTGATGCGTAATGTGTTGCATTCGTATGGCCGCGCCTTGCTGTCGCAATTGCACGGCAGGATATTGCTGCTGAGCGTGGCGCCGTTCATCCTGTCGCTGGTGCTGTGGGGAGGACTGCTGTATGTGGGCTTGCAGCCGCTGATCGACAGCCTGCATGCGCTGTTCACGCAGTATGACTTCTTCCGCACCAGCGGGCAGGTGCTGTCCACCTTCGGCCTGGGCATGCTGAAAGCCGTGATCGTGCCGCTGATCGCCATGTTCATGCTGCTGCCGCTGATGATCTTGACGGCGCTGATCTTCATGGGCCTGTTCGCCATGCCGGCCATCGGCCGCCATGTGGGCGGGCGGCACTTTCCGCAACTGGACAAGAAGCATGGCGGCAGCCTGCTCGGCAGCGTCGCCACTTCGCTGGCCACGTTCTTGCTGTTTATCATCGCCTGGGTCATCATGCTGCCCCTGTACGCGTTTCCGCCGGCCGCCCTGGTGGGGCAAGCCGTGCTGTGGGGCTGGCTGACGTATCGCGTGATGGCGTATGACGCCATGGCCGATTACGCCAGCGCGGAAGAGCGCCATGCCATCATGCGCACGCAGCGCTGGCCTTTGCTGGCCATCGGCATGGTGTCCGGCGCGGCCGGCGCCGTGCCTGGCATGCTGTGGATGGGCGGCGTGATGTCGGTGGTGTTCTTCCCCTTCCTGGCGGCGTTCGCCATCTGGCTGTATGTGCTGATCTTTATCTTTACGGGTCTGTGGTTCCAGTATTACTGCCTGGAAGCACTGTCGCGTTTGCGGGGCGTACGCGGCATGACCGACGTGGCGCCGGCGGACGCTTGAGTATTTTTATCGAATTCTACGAGGAAGCTTCATGGCTATCGGATTGATCATCATCGGCGACGAAATCCTGTCGGGCAAGCGCACGGACCAGCATTTTCCAAAAGTGGTAAGCATGCTCAAGGCGCGGGGCTTGCAGCTGAGCTGGGCGGAATACGTGGGCGACGAACCGGCCCGCCTGGTCGCCTTGCTCAAGCGCAGCTTTGCCAGCGGCGACATCGTCTTCAGCTTTGGCGGCATCGGCGCCACGCCGGACGACCATACGCGCCAGGCGGCGGCCGATGCGCTGGGCTTGCCGCTGGTGCTGCATCCGCAGGGCAAGCTCAATATCCAGCAACGGATCACGGAAATGGGCGAAGAAGCGGGTGTACCGGCCGATTTGAACTCGCCGGAAAACCTGCACCGCCTGAAAATGGCGGAATTTGTCGAAGGCGCCGAGCTGATTCCGAATCCGTACAACAAGATTGCCGGCTTTGCCGTGCGCGAGCATTATTTCGTGCCCGGCTTTCCCGTCATGTCCTGGCCCATGATCGAATGGGTGCTCGACACGCATTACGCGCACCTGTTCAATCAGGTGCCGCACGCGGAACATGCCTTGCTCGTGTACGAAACGGCCGAATCCCTGCTGACACCGCTCATGGTGCGCCTGGAAGCGGAGTTTCCGCTGATTAAGGTATTCAGCCTGCCGAGCGTGGGCGATGCGCAGACGCGCCGGCATATCGAACTGGGCGTCAAGGGCGAGCCCGCGCAGGCCGCCGCCGCCTTTGCGCAGATGTGCGCCGCGCTCGATACCTTGCAGGCGGAATACACCACCATCTGAGATGCGGCCAGCCCGGCGCCGGCGGCTTTTTCGCTGGCGTTCAGCCCGCTTCACAGCTATGTACGCAAGCGTACGTTCCAAGACGTTGTTTTTTTGCGAAAATCTTCAATGAAGCAAGATTTTTGTGTGCGCTCGTCAGTCGTTTTCATGCCGATGTGGTGGAATGGTGAACAGGGGCCTTGCGTGTCGAACGCGGGGTCGCCTGCCTGTGCAGTAACGTGTTTTTTTGATTCACCGGTATGGACATCATGTTAAGCAAGCTTTGTTGTGACCGGCCCTGGCTGGCCCTCGTCTTATCCCGCGCGGAGCGGTATCGCTACCGCATTTTCCGCGCCGTCCAAACCCAACCTTACCCCAGCATCTCATGAAAGACACAGGCGTCAATCTGGCCGCGCAAGAGCGGCCCCCTTCTGATCCACTCGCCGACACGGGCGCCGAGGCGCCGCCGCCGGCGAGTCCGCCGAAGAAGCGCCGTTCGCGCATCTGGCCCATCTTTGCCATCATCGTGTTGGCGCTGATCGCCGGCGTGGCGTGGTTCGTCATGCGCGAGGTGCGCACCTCGGCCCTGCAGGCAGAGTTTTTCACGCGCCTGGACCGCCAACTGGCGTTCAAGGTCGAGCCTGGTCCCGCACCGGCGGGCGCCATCCGCTATCCGCGGCACGGGCCCTACGATGAGCGTCTTGGCTATGCCAGCCTGCCGGATTTCATTACCAAGCTCAACGCGCGCGATTATGAAGTGACGGCGCAGGCGCGCATGTCGCCGAAAATGGTGCAACTGGTCGACCGGGGCATCTTTGCCACGTATCACGAGAAAAACCGCGCCGGACTATCCATCCTCGATTGCCGCGCCGCACCCCTGTTTTCGGCCAGCTATCCCGAGCGCATGTTCGACGGCTTCGCCGAAGCGCCGCCCGCGCTCGTGCAAAGCCTGCTGTTCATTGAAAACCGCGAATTGCTCGACCCGGGCACGCCCGAGCGCAATCCGGCCGTGGAATGGGACCGCCTGAGCAAGGCTGTCCTCGACAAGGCGCTGAACCTGTTCGGCGGCCACCGCAGTGGCGGCGGCAGCACCCTAGCCACGCAGATCGAAAAATACCGGCATTCGGAAGACGGGCTCACCAGTTCCATGCAGGACAAGCTGCTGCAGATGATTTCGGCCAGCCTGCGCTCGTACCAGGATGGCGAAAACACCATGGAAGCGCGGCGCAGGATCGTCGTCAATTACCTGAACACCGTGCCGCTGTCGGCAAAGAGCGGCTTTGGCGAAGTCAACGGCATCGGCGACGGCATGTGGGTCTGGTATGGCCGTCCGTTTGCCGAAGTGAAAACTTTGCTCAAGGGTAAGATGGACCAGCCGGGCAGTGCGCTGGCCTACAAGCAGGCGCTGAGCCTCTTGATCGCCCAGCGCCGTCCCTCGCATTATCTGGTGGCCGGCGGTGCCGACCTGGAAGAATTGACCAATAGCCACCTGCGTCTGCTGGCGCAAGCGGGTGTAATCTCGCCGCAGCTGCGCGATGCGGCCATCGCCGAGAAGCTGCGTCCATCGACGGCGTCTGGCGTGCAATCGGAAGCGTCGACCTCGTTCGTCACGCGCAAGGCCTCGAATGCCGTGCGTAACCATCTGGCCAGCATGCTTGGCGATCCGCGCTTGTACAACCTCGACCGCCTCGACCTGAAAGTGGTCAGCACGCTCGATGCGCAGGCGCAAAACGCCGTCACCAAGGTCTTGCGCGAGCTGCGCGACCCGGAAGTGGCGAAAGCGGCCGGCCTGACGGGCAAGGGCATGCTGGGCAATGGCGACCCCGCCAATGTGGTCTACAGCTTTACCTTGCTGCAAAAGGGCGACCAAGCCAACTTGCTGCGCGTGCAGACCGATAACTATGACCAGCCGCTCGACATCAACGAGGGCGCCAAGCTGGACTTGGGTTCCACGGCCAAGCTGCGCACCCTGGTCACGTACATGGATATCATCGACCAGCTGCACCAGCGCTACAGCGGCATGGGCGCCGCCGAGCTGGGCAAGATCGCCGTCGATCCGAAGGACATGCTGTCGCAGTGGGCGATTGCCTATCTGAAACCGTTGGCAATCGGCGAGGCGCGCAACCTGCCTGCCATGCTGGCGGCCGCCATGGAACGCAAATATTCGGGCAACCCGGGCGAAGGCTTCTTCACGGGCGGCGGCTTGCACCATTTCGGCAACTTCTCCAAGCTTGACGACAGCCGCATCATGACAGTGCAGCAGGCGCTGCGCCAGTCGACCAACCTGGTGTTCGTGCGCCTGATGCGCGACGTTGCCCGCTACTACATGTTTTCGCGTCCTGATTCCTCGGCCTCGCTGCTGGCGGACGCGGACGATCCGCGCCGGGCCCAGTACCTGAGCCGTTTTGCCGACAAGGAGGGGCGCGAATTTCTGCACCGCTTCTACCAGAAGTACCGCGGCAAGAGCGTTGACGAGCAGGAAAAAATCCTGCTGGCCAGCATCCGCCCGACCCCCGTGCGCCTGGCCAATATCTTCCGCACCGTCAATCCGAAGGGGACTGTCGCGGAATTCGGTGATTTCCTCAACGCCAACTTGCCGTCGCAAAACGAAGTGCCGCCCGAGCGCGTGGCCAAGATGTACCAGCAGTACGCGATGGAAAACTGGTCGCTGGCCGACCGCGGCTACCTGGCCAACGTGCATCCGCTGGAACTGTGGATGGTGGCGTACCTGCGCCAGCACGAAGGTTCGACCCTGTCGCAGATGGTGGCGGCCAGCGAGAAGGAACGCCAGGAAGTCTACAAATGGCTGTTCAATACGCACCGCAAGCATGCGCAGGACCGCCGCATCGCCAACTTGCTGGAAGTGGAAGGTTTCCTGGAAATCCACCGCCAGTGGAAGAAGATGGGCTATCCGTTCGACTCGCTCGTGCCGTCGTATGCGACGACCCTGGGCGCGTCGGCCGACCGTCCCGCCGCGCTGGCCGAGCTGATGGGCATCATCATCAACGATGGCGTGCGCAAACCGAGTGTGCGCATCGATTCCATGCATTTCGCGGCCAACACGCCGTACGACACGATGGTCAAGCGGGGCAGCAAGGTGGAAGCGGAGCAAGTGTTGTCGCCGGACGTGGCGCGCGCCGTTGCCAAGGCCATCCGCGAAGTGGTGTCGGACGGTACGGCGAAGCGGGCGAAGACGGCGTTTGTCGGCGCCGACGGCGTGCCGATCCCCATGGGCGGCAAGACGGGTACGGGCGACCAGCGCTTCGACGTGTATGGCGCTGGCGGCCGCCTGATCGAGTCGCGCTATGTGAACCGTTCGGCCACGTTCGTCTTCAATATCGGCGAGCGTTTCTATGGCAGCATGACGGCGTATGTGCGCGGACCGGAATCGAAGAACTACGATTTTACGAGCGCCTTGCCCGTGCAACTGCTGGTGTCGCTGGCGCCAAGCCTGATGCCGCTGATCGAAGCGCCTGCGCCGGCCGAAGGCGTGGCGAAACAGTGCACTAATTAAGAAGGCCTTGCGGTGTGAACGCAGGCCCGCAAGGCCGGCGGTTTTTTGAGGGAGTGTCATTGGACGAGACGCAGCAGATTTTTCAGCAATACCATCGCTTTGACGATGGCGCGCTCGTGTCCATCGAGCAGCAGTATCAGCCCGGGGGCGTGCAGGCCGTGCGCATCGTCTTGTACGCAAGAAATCATGGGCTGGAAGGCAATGTCTGGCGTAACGTCGCCGTCACGGTAGGCGCCGTGCGGGAAGTGATGGTCAGGATGCCGGGCAACTTTGTCAACCGCATCTGCTGCGGCGTGAAATTGCTGCGTTTCGGCGACGTCTGGTGCGTCGATGTCGACGGCTGTTATGCGCACGATGATCCGGCGACCCTGGACGAAGTGCGCCGCGATGGCGATTGCTATGTCATCGGCGGCACGGTCGAGGCCATCGAACTCGCATAACTGGCAAACTTAACCGGCAAACATGGCGGTTTTGCTTTCCAGGCGCGCATGGTAGGCGGCGATGGCGGGGGTGCCGGGGCGTTGCATCGGTGCCATCAGCCAGCGCTTGACGGACAGGCCCAGCACGATATCGGCCAAGGTAAATTGCTCGCCGCAGACGAAGGCGCCCGTGCGCTGCAGCTGCTGTTCCAGCACACCCATCATCTTGTTCCATCCGGCAATACCGGCCGCCAGCTGCGCCGCATCCTGGTGTGCCGGGCTCTGGCGTACCAGCGACATGAAGGCGTAGCGCCAGCTATTGTTCAGGTCGCCCATTTGCCAGTCCATCCATTTTTCCACTTCCGCGCGGGTGCGGGGCGTGCTTGGGAGCAAGTCGTCGCGGCCCGCCTGGGCGCACAGGTAGCGGCAAATCGTGTTCGACTCCCACAGCACCAGGTCGCCATCGAGCAGCACGGGTACCATGGCGTTCGGGTTCAAGGCCAGGAAAGCCGGGTTGTCCGTACTGCGAAAGCCGCTGCCCCAGTCTTCGCGCTCGTACGGCAGGTCGAGTTCCTCGCACGTCCACAGGACTTTGCGGACGTTGATCGAGGCGGCTTTTCCAAGAATTTTCAGCATGCGGGGCTCCAGAGGGCAGGTGGTTGATCTGCCACTGTAGCGGATTTGGCCACCCCGCGCATGTGAAAGTGCCTTGCATAGTTGAGCTTTTCTTGGCATCGTAGCCACCCATGAAACCTATGCGCCACCACATGTCCAAAATCCTCGCGTTCAGCCGCTTTTCCGTGCGCGACTTCCTCGCCACCGCCGGTCCCACCTTGCTGCTGGTCGGCGCGTTTTGCGCGCTCGCTTACTGGCTGGTCGACCCGGCGCCGCCGCGCCAGGTAAGCCTGTCGACGGGGCAGGACAATAGCGCGTATGAAGAGTTCGGCAAAAAATACGTGGCCACCCTGGCCAAGCACGGTATCAAGGTGACCTTGCAGCCGTCGCTGGGTTCGCAGGACAACCTGCAGCGCTTAAATAGCGGCAAGACCGATATCGCCTTCGTGCAAAGCGGCTCGACGGAGCACGAGGATGCCGAGCGCCACGGCCTGATTTCCCTGGGCAGCCTGTTTACGGAACCCGTCTGGCTCTTTATGCGCGAAGACAAGGCGGTGACGGAGCTGGCGCAATTGAAGGGCATGAAGATCAACCTGGGACCGGAAGGCACGGGCGTGCCGGGCCTGTTCCGGCAGTTGCTGTCCGTTAATGGCGTGGAGGCGAACGAGCTGACGGTGAGCGATTTGCAAAACACGCCTGCCACCGTGGAGCTGCTGGAAGGGCGCATCGATGGCCTCGTGTTCAGTTCGGCGCCGGAAGCGCCGCTGATCCAGATGCTGCTGCAAACGCCGGGCATCAAGCTGTTTGATTTTTCACAAGCGGAGGCGTACACGCGGCGTTTGCCTTTCCTCACGCATGTCGTCTTGCCGCGCGGCATAGTCGACCTGGGGCAGAACATTCCTGCGCAGGATTATCATCTGATCGCGCCGACGGCCACCTTAGTCGCGCGCGAAGACTTGCATCCGGCCCTCGTCGACCTGTTCGTGCAGGCGGCGGCCCGCATTCATGGCGGCACGGGCTGGTTCCAGCAACAGGGGCAGTTCCCGTCCGCGCGCTACACGGAAATTCCCGTGGCACCCGAAGCGCTGAAATTCTACAAGGATGGCGCGCCCGTGCTGCAGCGCTATATGAGTTTCTGGCTGGCCAATTTCTTTGACCGCATGTGGGTGCTGGTGGTGGCGCTTGGTGCCTTGATCCTGCCCCTGTCGCGCGTCGTGCCGCCCTTGTATGTATGGCGCATCCGCTCGCGCGTGTACCGCTGGTATGGCCAGCTGCGCACGGTGGAGCAGGCGCTGGAAGACGTGCCGCCAGAGCAGCGCGCGCAAGTGTATGCGGCGCAATTGAAGCGGCTCGACCAGATCGAGGAAATGGTCAACCAGATATCGATTCCCCTGTCGTTTGCCGATGGCCTGTATGGCTTGCGCAGCCACATCAATTTCGTGCGCAAGCGCATTCTGTCCCTGATGGGCGAGCACCCTGCCGCCGAGGCGGGCGAGCCGGCCTGAGGATTTACACGAGGGTGATCGACAGCTTGCGTCCGACCAGCGCGGCGGCCCGCTCCAGGGTCGAGAGTGTGACGTCGCTGCTGGGGTCGAGCAGGCGGTCGAGCTGCGAGCGGCTCGTCTGCAGCAGGGCCGCCATGCGCGTCTTCGACATCGCTTGTTCCTGCATCGCCTGCGTCAGTTGCCAGGCGATCACTTCCTTGATGGCGCGGTTTTGCGTTTGCTCGAAAATGCCTTCTTCCTTGAGGAAGTCGTCGAGACTGCTGCCGAGGTGCGGAGCGGTGGCGTTCATGTCAGTTCCTTGTAGCGTTTGCGGGCCAGCGCCAGGTCGTCATCGGGCGTGGCGCGGGTTTTCTTATAAAGCCGTGCAGCGCCACCAGGCAGTCGCCGTGATGGCAGATCAGCACGCGGGCGATGCGGTTGCCGGGCAGGCTGCTGCGTACTTCCGACAATCCTTGCCCCAGATGGCGGCACAGGGGCATGCCCACGGGCCAGCGCCATTGCGCATGCATCAAATCCTGCCCGATCACATGGCGCTCTTCAACCGGCAACGACTTGAGCCAGTCACGCACAAGTTCGCCGCCATTGCCGTTCGCATAGAACAGCAGGGTAATTTGGCGCAAGCCGGAAGCATCCATGACGTACCCCTGTGTTGCACTATATAAGGTACATACTTGCAAGGAGAATTTGCGCCGCTCTTGAAGATATCGGGCGCGTATGGATGGTTGTAGCCGATAGCGGACCGCAGGATGGCCCGCCAGATCAGACACTGTTCAGATAGTCAGGAGGCCAGCGTCAGGCACCCAGCCAAGGCAGGCCCGCCCTGCACCAGCCGCCGATCTGCTTGCGGTGGCCGTCGGCGTCCTTGTCGCCTTCGAAGCCTTCGAGGATGTCGAAGCAGTTCAGGTAGCCGTGCTCGGTCGCCAGCTTGGCCGCGTGGCGCGAACGCACGCCGGAGCGGCACAGGAACAGCAGCACCTCGTCTTTGCCGGCCTGGGCTGCCAGTTGGGCGAGAAAGTCGGCATTCGGCACGCCACCGGGGTAGGTGGCCCACTGCACCGCACCATGCTGGGTATCGGCGATGTCGACCCGTCCCACCCAGTCGCGCTCGGCATTCGTGCGCACATCGATGAGCTTGACGGCCGCATCGCGCTGCAGCAGCTCATACGCTTCCTGCGGCGTGACGGCGCCGGCATACGGCGTACCTTCATTGGCCCGGCTGCGGGCGGTGGTCAGGATGTCGGCGGCGGTGGTCATGGCGTCCTCGATGAAAGTGGGTAGGTATGGTCGATTATAGTGCGCCGTCCGCGCCCCGCAAACGGGAAACCACGGTGCACGGCACATGCACCATAACAAAGCATTTTTCAAGAACCGGAGAAAAATGCACGATAATGGTGCGTTATTCGTTTTTTGCACTTGCTTAGTGCATGCTTGATTTGAAGCAAACGCAGCAGGAAAATCGCGGACAGGAAAACTTTCACTGGGATGGCCGGGTTTTGACCTTGGCGGCGACGTCCCACCAGAAGCTGGCATGGAATCTGCTATGATCCTTATGAGTTTTGGTGGCACGCAATGTTTGCTTCGCTTCATCAGCCCAGACGCACTAAGGTCGGCTCACCCCACATTCATTTAGGAGATACGCATGGCAATGACAGCCGCAGAAGTCTTGAAGATGGTAGAAGAAAACGAAGTCAAATTCGTTGATTTCCGCTTTGCTGATACCCGTGGTAAAGAGCAGCACGTGACGGTTCCCGTGTCGCACTTCGACATGGACAAATTTGAGTCGGGCCACGCCTTTGACGGTTCTTCGATCGCTGGCTGGAAAGGCATTGAAGCGTCCGACATGATCTTGCTGCCGGATCCAAACACGGCCAATATCGACCCGTTCATGGAAGAAACGACCCTGTTCATGCAGTGCGACGTGATCGAACCGTCGGACGGCAAGGGCTACGACCGCGACCCGCGCTCGATCGCGAAACGCGCAGAAGCCTACCTGAAATCGTCGGGCATGGGCGACACCGCCTACTTCGGCCCTGAGCCGGAATTCTTCATCTTCGACAGCGTGCGCTGGAAGATCGACATGTCGGGCTGCTTCGTCAAGATCGGTTCGGACGAAGGTTCGTGGTCGACCGGCAAGGACATCGAAGGCGGCAACAGCGGCCACCGTCCTACCGTCAAGGGCGGCTATTTCCCGGTGCCACCAGTGGACAGCTTCCAGGACATGCGTTCGGAAATGTGCCTGATTCTGGAATCGCTGGGCATCCCGGTTGAGGTACATCATCACGAAGTCGCCGGCGCCGGCCAGAATGAAATCGGCACCAAGTTCTCGACCCTGGTCGAGCGCGCCGACTGGACGCAAAACCTGAAATATGTGGTGTGGAACGTGGCGCACAGCTATGGCAAGACCGCCACCTTCATGCCGAAACCTATCGTTGGCGACAACGGTTCGGGCATGCACGTGCATCAATCCGTATGGAAAGATGGCAAAAACCTGTTCGCTGGCGACGGCTATGCCGGCCTGTCCGATTTCGCCCTGTACTACATCGGCGGCATCATCAAGCACGCCAAGGCATTGAACGCGATCACCAACCCGGGCACCAACTCGTACAAGCGCCTGGTGCCAGGCTACGAAGCCCCGGTGAAACTGGCGTACTCGGCGAAAAACCGTTCCGCCTCGATCCGTATCCCGCACGTGGCCAATCCAAAAGGCCGCCGCGTCGAAGCGCGCTTCCCGGATCCACTGGCGAACCCGTACCTGTGCTTCGCCGCACTGCTGATGGCAGGTCTGGACGGCGTTGCCAACAAGATCCATCCGGGCGAAGCCGCCTCGAAAGATCTGTACCATCTGCCGCCGGAAGAAGACGCACTGATCCCTACCGTGTGCGCTTCGCTGGAAGAAGCACTGGACGCCTTGGACAAGGACCGCGAGTTCCTGACCCGTGGCGGCGTATTCAGCGATTCGATGATCGACGCTTACCTGGAACTGAAAATGCAGGACGTACAGCGCATGCGCATGACCACGCATCCTGCCGAGTTCGACATGTACTACTCGCTGTAATGGCGCCATGCCGGCAATGTGCCGGTAGTGAATAAAAAAACGCGGGTGAGGCGATGGTCTTGCCCGCGTTTTTTGTTATGGCGCCACAGTGCGTTGTTGTATAGTCGGCCCAGGAACGATGCGGCACGCGCCGACAGGAGTGGAGATTGACCAAGCATTACAGAATGGCGCTGATGGCAGGATTGCTGGGCGCAGCGGCACAGGCGCACGGGCAGCTGTATGTATGCGCCGATGCGCAGGGACACAAGACGTACACGGACAAGCGGGCTGGCACGCATTGCCAGCTGCTCGATTTGCCGGGCGCCATGACGGAGCCGCCACGCAAGACGGCGCCGCTGGCCGGCGCGCCTGCCCGGTCTGCCACGCAGGCGGCAGCCACGGCGGCGCCTGCCGCCGGCGCGTTTCCCAAGGTCGATGGCGCCGAGCAGCGCGCGCGCGACCTGGACCGGCGCCAGATACTGCAGGACGAATTGCGCAGCGAAGAACAGAAGCTGGCGGCGCAGCGCCTGGAGTTCAATGGCGGCCAGCCCGAGCGCCAGGGTAATGAGCGTAACTATGCGAAATACCAGGAACGAGTGGCGCAGTTGAAGGACAACATTAGCCGGACACAGCAGAACGTCGAGGCCCTGAAACGCGAGATCGCGAATATTCGGTAAAGCACATGACACCAGACAACCATTCCAGTCGCCCGGCCCACCTGGCCGGCCTTGATTTGCTCGCTTCAGCCGTGATCCTGCTCGACGGCGACGGCCGCATCAGCTATGCCAACGCGGCGGCGGAAAACCTGCTGGAAAGTTCATTGAAAGCCCTGTCGCGGCAAAAGCTGACGGCGCTGTTCTTGAATCCCGACGAGCTGGCCGGTATTTGCGCGCAGGCGCTCGAACATAAATTTTCCGACTTGCGCCAGGACCTGACTCTGGAGCGCCTGGGGCGCGAGCCGCTGCGCGTGCACAGCATCATCAGCGCGCTCGACGCGCCGCGCGACGGCGTGCTGATCGAGCTGCGCGAAAACGTGCAGCAGCTCAAACTCGACCGCGAGGAGCGCATCCTCGACCAGAGCCAGGTCAACAAGGAGCTGATCCGCAACCTGGCGCATGAAATCAAGAACCCGCTGGGCGGCATCCGCGGCGCGGCCCAGTTGCTGGAGCTGGAATTGCCGGCCCTGCACCTGAGCGAGCTGCGCGAATATACGCAGGTGATCATCAAGGAAGCGGACCGCCTGCAAACCCTGGTCGACCGCCTGCTGGCGCCGCACCGCCGCCCGCATATCGTCGGCGACGTGAATATCCACGAAGTGTGCGAGCGCGTGCGCAGCCTGATCCTGGCCGAGTTTCCCAGCGGTCTGACCATTTCGCGCGATTACGATGCCTCGATCCCCGAATTCCGCGGCGACAAGGAGCAACTGATACAGACCGTGCTCAACATCGCGCACAATGCGGCGCAAGCGCTGGCAGAACGCATCGAGGCGGGCGATGCGGAGCTCATTTTCAAGACGCGCGTGGCGCGCCAGGTAACTTTGGCCAAGGTCCGCTACAACCTGGCATTAGACTTGCATATCATTGACAATGGACCGGGCATCGCACCCCAGATCCGCGACCGGATTTTCTACCCGCTGGTGTCGGGCAGGGAAGGCGGCAGCGGGCTGGGGCTGACCTTGGCGCAAACCTTCGTGCAACAGCACCTGGGCGTGATCGAGTGCGAAAGCCGGCCTGGATACACCGATTTCAGGATCGTTCTACCCTTGCCATAAGCGAGGCGGTATCCCACCCATGAAATCCATTGCGGGACGCACACACTAATGAAGCCAATCTGGATAGTTGACGACGACGAATCAATCCGCTGGGTGCTGGAAAAAGCCCTGGCGCGGGAAAATCTCGCCACCAAGAGTTTTGCCAATGCGCGCGACGCCATCGCCGCGCTGGAATTTGACACGCCGCAAGTACTCGTGTCCGATATCCGCATGCCGGGCGCATCCGGCCTGGAATTGCTGCAGACGGTCAAGTCGCGCTTTCCCGGCTTGCCGGTCATCATCATCACGGCCTTTTCCGACCTCGACTCGGCCGTCGCAGCCTTCCAGGGCGGCGCCTTCGAATACCTGGCCAAGCCTTTCGATATCGACAAGGCTGTCGAGCTGATCCGCCGCGCGCTCGAAGAAAGCCTGCGCGAGACGAGCGTCGAATCGGGCCCGTCGGAAACGCCGGAAATCCTCGGCCAGGCGCCGGCCATGCAGGAAGTCTTCCGCGCCATCGGCCGGTTGTCGCAATCGAACGTGACGGTGCTGATCACGGGCGAATCCGGTTCCGGCAAGGAACTCGTGGCGCGCGCGCTGCACAAGCACAGTCCGCGCGCGGCGCAGCCGTTCATTGCCCTCAACACGGCGGCGATCCCGAAGGATTTGCTCGAGTCCGAACTGTTCGGCCACGAACGCGGTGCGTTCACGGGCGCGCAGACGACGCGCCGGGGGCGCTTCGAGCAAGCCGAGAACGGCACTTTGTTCCTCGATGAAATCGGCGACATGCCGTTCGACTTGCAGACGCGTTTGCTGCGCGTGCTGTCCGACGGCCATTTCTATCGCGTCGGCGGCCACCAGCCGATGAAGGCGAACGTGCGCGTCATTACGGCCACGCACCAGAACCTCGAACAGCGCGTGCGCGACGGCCTGTTCCGCGAAGACTTGTATCACCGCCTGAACGTGATCCGCCTGCGCCTGCCCAGTTTGAGGGAGCGGCGCGAGGATATCCCCATCCTGGTGCGCCACTTTCTGGTGCAAAGCGCGCGCCAGCTGGGCGTGGAAGCCAAGCGCATGAGCGAGCCGACGATGCAGTTCTTGAGCGGCCTCGATTTGCCCGGCAATGTGCGCCAGCTGGAAAACCTGTGCAACTGGATCACCGTGATGGCGCCGGGCCAGACGGTGGAAATCAAGGATTTGCCGCTGGAATTGACGCAGGGGCAGGGCGATGGCGCGGCCACGGTGGCGGGAGAGGCTGCGCCGGCAGCCGTTGCCCACCCGCACGGCGGCCAGGTCTTTGAAGCTGCCGCGCCCGCCAACGGCGCGCCACCTGGCTGGATCGGCTTGCTGGAATTGCAAGCGGCCGGCATGCTGGGCGCGGGGCAACAGGAAGTCATGGCCGTGCTGGGACGGCAGTTCGAGTCGGCCCTGATCAAGACGGCGCTCAAGCATACGCACGGGCGCAAGAACGACGCCGCCGTGCGCCTGGGCATCGGCCGCAACACCATCACCCGCAAGATCTCCGAACTGGGCATCGACGGCGCCAAGGACGATTGATTGCCGTCCGGACGGGGCTCCGCCCCGTCCGCTTCCCCTCCTGGCGTTCCTCGCACGCCACAACACCCACAACAAGTGCAGTCGATAAGGTAAGCTGACGCCTGCCGGACTGTTTCGTCCGGTCTTAACTTTCATTGTGGAATTGTATGCTGATTAACTGCGTGGCCTATCAGGATGGCAAAAAACTGGCCGACTTGCCGATCGACGATATCAGCGATTACGTCGAGCGCCCCGATTGCTTCGTCTGGGTGGCCCTGCTCGACGCCACGCCGGACGAGCTGAAACAGATGCAGCACGAGTTTTGCCTGCACGAACTGGCCGTCGAGGATGCGCAGCGGGGCCACCAGCGTCCAAAGATCGAGGAGTATGGCGATTCCTTGTTTGCCGTCGTGAAAACCGTGGAAATGGTCGAGAACGAGCTGGTGCTGGGCGAAGTCGACATTTTTGTTGGCGCCAATTACGTGCTCTCGTCGCGCAGCAACAGCTCGCAAGGTTTCCTTGGTGTGCGCGCGCGCGCCGAGCGCGAGCCGCATCTGCTGCGCCAGGGTTCGGCCTTCGTGCTGTACGCGCTGATGGACGCCGTCGTCGACCGTTACTTTCCCGTGCTCGACGCGCTCGAATCGGAGTTGGAATTGATCGAGGACCGTATCTTCGACCGTGGCACCGAACGAGACAATATCGAACGGCTGTATCAATTGAAACGCAAGGTCATGGTCTTGCGCCATGTGGTCGCGCCCCTGATGGAAGCGGTGGGCAAGCTGCACGGCGGGAGGGTGCCGCCGCTGTGCCACGATACCCAGGAGTATTTCCGCGACGTGCACGACCATCTGGCGCGCATCAACGGTACGCTCGACACCATCCGCGACACGATCAGCACGGCCATCCAGGTGAATCTGTCGATGGTGGCCATCGATGAGAGCGAAGTGAACAAGCAGTTGGCGGCCTGGGCCGCTATTTTCGCCGTGTTCACGGCGTTTGCCGGCATCTGGGGCATGAACTTCAAGTTCATGCCGGAACTGGACTGGCAGTATGGCTATCCTGCCGCCGTGGCAGTGATGAGCTGTGTCTGCGGTTATATGTATTACTTGTTCAAGCGTTCCGGCTGGCTATAAAAAATTCCTGTGTATCTGTATTATTAAGCAATAGCCGGGGGTACAATCGCGGCAAGTCCGTTGACCCGGGCCTTTGCTGAGGATCGCCGCGCCGGCAGCTGTGCCTGCGCTTTCCGTGCTGCGCAGGAGCATTCATGAGTATTCCGTTGTTTGATGTGAATTCGCAAGAACCCCTGTTCGATCCCGAGCAGCGGCGCACCCTGGCGGAGGCGGCTCTGCGCTCGATCACCGCCTCGACGGCGCACGCCCGTGGCGACGACTTCCTGCGCATCCTCGTCAAGGACCTGGCCGAAGCGCTCGACGTGCACTATGTGATCGCCGGGCGGCTGGTGCGCATGGACGATGGCAGCGAAGGCATCCGCACCCTTGCCCTGTGGGGCGGCGACGACTACCAGCCGAATATCGAATACAGCCTGCAGCACACGCCTTGCCAGGACGTGACCTGCCAGAGCATGTGTTTTCACGGCAGCGATATCCAGCGTCGCTTTCCACTTGATACCCTCCTGGTCGACATGCATGCGGAAAGCTATGTCGGCATGCCGCTGATCGATACCGATGGCAAGACCCTGGGCATCCTGTCGGCCATCGACACGCGGCCCATCGATGAAAACAAGCGCCTGCTGGCCTTGCTGCTGCTGTCGATCTTCTCGGCCCGCGGCGCGGCCGAGCTGCAGCACCAGGAGCGCACCCAGCAGCTGGAAGAAATCGTGCGCGTGCGTACCGAGTCGCTGCTGGCGGCGCAGGCGAACCTGATCGAGCAGGAACAGATGGCGGCCCTCGGTTCGCTCGTGGCCGGTGTCTCGCATGAGGTCAACACGCCGATCGGCGTGGCGCTGACGGCGGCGTCGAGCATGGGCAGCTATGCCGACCAGCTGGTGCAGCTGCTGGGCGGCGCCAAGGTCAGCCGCGCCGAACTGATCGACATCGCCGAATCCCTGAAAGGCGCGGCGGCCCTGATCGAGCGCAACCTGGCGCGCGCCGCCGACCTGATCGGCAACTTCAAGCAGCTGGCCGTGGACCAGGTCAGCGAATACGTGGCCGACCTGGCGTTGCACGATTATGTGCACGGCCTGGTGTCGGCGCACAGCCCGGAATTGCGCAAGGCGGCGCTGGGTGTGGAACTCGATATCGCCCCCGATTGTCAGGTGCGCCTGGCGGCCGGCAAGCTGTCGCAAATCCTGTCGAACCTGCTGATGAACAGCGCACGCCACGGCTATCCGCAGGGCGGCCCGGGCCGCATCACGATACGCGCGCGCATCGAGGCGGACGGCGATGACGCGGCTGCGCGCTGGCTGCTGCTGGACTTTTCCGACGACGGCATCGGCCTGGCGCCGGCCGTGCGCGAACACATGTTTGAACCGTTTTTCACCACCAAGCGTGGCCAGGGCGGCTCCGGCCTAGGCATGCACATCGTCTACACCATCGTGCAGCAACTGGGCGGCCAGGTATGCGCCATCGACTGCACTCCTGGCTGTCATATACAAATCAGGCTACCGCTGGCCAGTTGACGCCGCGTGGCTTCCCTGCTACCGGGGAAAGCCGCCCTATCCCTTGTCGCCCTCTGCTTTTAACATGTTGTATGTACGCCATACACATACTGAGTTCTGTTGACACTTATATTCTTGCCGTGATTCTATGTAGTTGTCTAGTTGACTTTTAGTCGCCTAGTGCCATTTCTGTCCAAGTGTCCCAGCGAACTTCACGGTGCCTGACCGGGTACCGTGCGAGACGTTTCCTTTAGATGAACGAGTGCAATCCGGGTAGCAAATCCGGAGTCATATATAACCGTACAAATGAAAAAGGGTTCACCATGCTTAAAGAAACCGTCATATCTCGTGCTGTTCGCATCGTCTGCGCCGGTGGTGTAGTTGCCGCCATGTCCGTTGTTTCGCAGTCCGCGATCGCACAAGATGCGCAGGGCGCCGATGCGCAAATCCAGCGCGTCGAAGTCACCGGCTCGTCGATCAAACGTATCGCGGCCGAAGGCGCCTTGCCGGTCACCGTTCTGACCGCCGAAGCCATCCGCACATCGGGTGCCACCTCGGTCACCGATCTGGTCAAGAAGCTCTCTTCCGCCCAGGGTGCCACCAGCGAAAGTTCCTCGGTTGGCGGCAGCACCTTCGGCTTCTCCGGTATCTCCGTGCATAACGTGGGTGAGACGCGTACGCTCGTCTTGCTGAACGGCAAACGCCTGGCCCAGTTCGGCGGCCAGACGCTGACGGGTTTCGCCGCCGGTTTCGACTTGAACTCGATCCCTATCTCGGCAATTGAACGCGTGGAACTGCTGACCGATGGCGCTTCCGCTCTGTACGGTGCCGATGCCATCGCCGGGGTGGTCAACTTTATTACCAAGCACGATACGACGATCGGTGATGTGACCATCGGTTATTCCGCACCCAAAAACGGTGCGCGTGAGAAACGCATCAGCGCCACCAAGGGCTTTGGCAACCTGGACGAAGATGGCTACAACGTGGTGCTGACCTTTGGCCACGACGAGCGCGACAAGCTCGCTTCCGTCGACCGCAAGTTCGCCAACACGGGCAAGGTGCAATTCTCGGCCAATGGCAAGCGCTATCAGAAGCAGCAGTTTTCGGCCAGCCCGATTCCTGCCAATGCCACCGATGACAATGGCCAGCTGATCAGCCCTTACCAGAAGGCCAACGGTTCCTGCCCGGAAAAGACGTTCCGCGTGATCGAACCGTATAACGATGGCAGCGGCCTGGTCGATGACTATTGCGGCTATGACTTCACCAAGGACCTGGAAATCTATCCGGAGCGCAAGCGGGACAACTTCATGGCGTCGGGCACCTTCAAGATCGCCGGCCAGGAAGTGTATGCGGACGTATTGCTGTCACGCACCAAACAGACTTCGCGTATCGCTCCCGTACCTGGCGCGATCGCCGTCGATGCGGGCACGCCGCTGCATGACAAGTATTTGGTGCCAGCGGGTATCACCGGTGACAGCACGGCGTTCTACCGCTTGTTCGACATGGGCCAGCGTACCTCGAAAGATACGGCAGATTTTGCCAGTGTGGTGGTCGGCACGCGCGGCATTCTCGCGGGCTGGGACTATAACGCAGCCTATAACTTCTCAGAAAGCCGCGTAAAAGGCAGTATTTCCGGCTATCCTGGCGCCATTGCCGTCAATAACCTCACGTCGAGCGGCTTGCTCGACCCCTTCGTCGGCCCGGGCAAGCAATCGGCCGCGGCACAGGAAGCCATCAAGGGGGCTGCATATTCCGGTTACTGGGACGGCGGCACTTCACGCCTGCAAACCATCAACCTGAATGGCTCGACGGAACTGCGGCGACTGCCTGGCGGCGCAATGATGCTGGGCATGGGCGTGAACATCAACCGCGAGGAATTCTCCGCCAAGCCAAGTCCGTTTGCGCAAGGCATCCTGGCCGATCCCGTGAAGGGCACCTTGTGCGGCGGCACGACAGGGCTGGAATGCGACCAGCGTTTCGGCGATGCGGCCAGCAGCCAGCCGTACAGCGCCAGCCGTACGTCGAAGGGCATTTTTGGCGAAGTCATCGCGCCTGTGCTGAAAGAGCTGGAGCTGGGCGCCGCCTTGCGTTTCGATGAATTCTCGGACTTTGGTGGTGCGACCACGGCCAAGGCCAGCTTCAAGTGGACGCCGGCACCCACCTTGCTGATCCGCGGTTCGGTCGGCAATGGCTTCCATGCGCCGACAGTGCCGCAAGTCAACGCCTTGCAGCGCGGCTATGGCGTCACCAGCGACAAGTACACGTGCTCGCCAGCCTTGCAGGCGATCGCCACGCGTCTCAATGCGCAATGCCAGCCAGGCAATCGCCAGTACGACCAGCTGGCCGGCGGCAACCGCGAATTGCAGCCTGAGAAATCGAAACAGGCGACCATCGGCTTCCGTTACGAGCCGATCAGCGCCATCACCCTGGGCGCCGACCTGTGGCATGTGCAGATCCGCGATTCCTTCGGCCAACTGACCGAACAGCTGGTATTTGCCAATCCGGCCAACTTCCCGAAATCCTGGGGCGTCAACAAGGACGTAGGCACGGGGACTACCTACCTGGCCTTCCTGGCTGACAACCAGAACTTGGGCAAGTCGTTTGCCACCGGTGTCGATATCGATGTCAGCGCCCGTTACCGCTCCGGCATCGGCCTGTTCACGTCGCAGCTGAACGCGACGCAGATGCTGCGCGAGGATGTGCAGCTGGAACGCAACGGCAAGTATTATTCGGCGCTGGGCAACTTCGCCGATCTGGGCTCGGTGACTTTCCGCACGCGCGGCCAGTGGACGAACACCCTGAAAACGGGCAATTGGTCCAACTCGCTGACCGTCAACTTCCTGTCCGGCTACAAGGACCAGGAAACGTCGGTTGACGTGCTCGACGCGTCGGGCGCCGTGACGGGCCAGGAAAAGATCCGCATGCAGGTGGGTTTCTATTCGACCCTCGACTGGCAGACGGTATGGACCCCAAGCAAGAGCTGGGTCCTGACCGCCGGCCTGCTGAACCTGACCGACAAGAGCCCGCCATTCGTGCCATCGACGGCCGGCGCGAATCGCGGCCAGCAATTCGGCTATGACGACCGCTACTACGATCCGCGCGGCCGCACTGGCTACCTGAATGCTTCGTACAAGTTTTAAGCAAGGTACGCAGGCATCAAAAAACCGGCACTGAGTGCCGGTTTTTTTTCGTCCCGCCGCAGGGCGGGGAGGGCAGGGCTTAGCGGCGCGCCGCCATCGACAGGGCCACCGCCTCGGCCACCTTGATGCCGTCGACGGCCGCCGACAGGATACCGCCCGCATAGCCGGCGCCTTCGCCCGCAGGGAATAGTCCGCGCGTGTTCAGGCTTTGCAGGTCGTCGTCGCGGCGCTTGATGCGGATCGGCGACGAGGTGCGCGTTTCCACGCCTGTCAGCACGGCGTCGGCCTTGTAGTAACCCTTGATCTGCTTGTTGAAGGCCGGAAAAGCTTCGCGCAGGGCCGTGATCGCGTACTCGGGCAAGGACGGCGCCAGGTCCGTCAGGTGCACGGCCGGCTTGTACGACGGCACCACGCTGCCAAACTCCGTCGAGGCGCGGCCGGCCACGAAGTCGCCGACTAATTGTCCTGGGGCATCGTAGTTGCCGCCACCGAGGGCAAACGCGCGTTCTTCCAGTTCGCGCTGCAGGGCGATGCCGGCCAGCGGGTCGCCAGGATAGTCGGCTGGCGTGATGCCGACGACGATGGCGCTGTTGGCGTTGCGCTCGTTGCGCGAGTACTGGCTCATGCCGTTCGTCACCAGGCGGCCCGGTTCGGATGCTGCCGCCACCACCGTGCCGCCCGGGCACATGCAGAAGCTGTAGACGGAGCGGCCATTGCTGGCGTGATGCACGAGCTTGTAGTCGGCCGCGCCCAGGATCGGGTGGCCGGCGCTGGGGCCGAAGCGGCAGCTGTCGATCAGCGATTGCGGGTGTTCCACGCGGAAGCCGATCGAGAACGGTTTCGCTTCGATGTACACGCCGCGGCGGTGCAGCATCTCGAAGGTGTCGCGCGCGCTGTGGCCGATGGCCAGCACGACGTGGTTGCTGGCGATGGTTTCGCCATTGTCCAGCACCACGCCGCGCACCTGGCCGCCATCGCTGCCTGGCTCGATGTCGAGATCGACCACTTTGCTGCTGAAGCGGTATTCGCCGCCCAGCCGTTCGATATTGGTGCGCATTTCTTCCACCATCTTGACCAGACGGAAGGTGCCGATGTGCGGCTTGCTCACATACATGATTTCTTCGGGCGCGCCGGCCTTGACGAATTCCGTCAGCACTTTGCGGCCGTAGTGCTTGGGATCCTTGATCTGGCTGTACAGCTTGCCGTCCGAGAAGGTACCGGCGCCGCCTTCGCCGAACTGCACGTTCGATTCCGGATTCAGTTCGCGCTTGCGCCAGAAACCGAAGGTGTCGACCGTGCGCTCGCGCACCTGCTTGCCCCGTTCCAGGATGAGGGGGCGCAAGCCCATCTGTGCCAGGATCAGCGCCACGAACAGGCCGCACGGGCCTGTGCCGATGACGATGGGGCGCGGTTCATTGCTGTGGCCGGCCAGCTGTTCGCCGCCGGCGACGAATTTATAGTCGGTGTCGGGCGCGGGCATCAAATGGATATCGTGGCCCAGGCGCGCCAGCACGGCCGCTTCATTCTTGACGTCCACGTGCAGCGAGTAAATCAACACCACGGCACTGCGCTTGCGCGCGTCATAGCTGCGTTTGAAGACGGTAAAACCGAGCAAATCGGCGGCATCGATGCCCAGGCGCGCCAGGATGGCGGCGGGCAGGGCCGCTTCGTCGTGTTCGAGGGGGAGTTTTACTTCGTTAAGTCGTAACATGGTGTCTATCCGAAAAGTGCAGGGCTCCGTATTTAGCGGAGAGTGGGCAGCCGCGTGGCGCGGCGCAAGGCGGCATTTTACTCCTTCTCGCACGCAATGCATGGCGTACTGGGCGGATGTTGGGCCATTTTCCTGTCACATGGACGTTGTCGGTAGCCGACCTCAGCAAAGGAGGCGGCGTCTCCCCCGACACCAGGTTCGCCGCGATGCATGGCGCGATGGCAGGCATGACAGCGAGCTTCCGCAGCGCACCATTTGGGTGCGTCAGCCTGTCGTTTCGCCGCCACGGCTGATATTTGCAATGCGATAGACCAACTCTCCCCGAACGCTTGATGGCCGGGTGCCTTGCCTTTTTAAATATTGCTCATTTTGTGCGTGGTGTGCTGTTTTGGCGATATCAAATTACACATGCCCGTGCACTTGTCGATCAGAAGAGTTTTGACGCTGCGATAAGAAATTGAATATCAATATGTATAGCCAAATTCTGCATTTCTCGCCAAGTTGAATGGACAAGGAGTGCTGCAGCGATGCGGGAGAGGAGATTTTCCGCAGCCTTCGAAAGGCTGCCATCGCGGTATGGCGGGTCAACGTGCTACTGGTGTTGCCACATTTAACCTCCGCGCATGAGACGGAAGCTGCGAGCCGGGCCCGGCCATTGAACCTGCTTTTTATTTCAAATTATTGTGTTCAATAACTGCAGATGTTATTCAATGCGGCTTTCATTAATTGATGAGGGCACTGTATTTCTGCGTTATTTTTTTGATTGTCCAGATATGACTTTTCGGATGGCGTTGATTTTTTTATTTGCCAGTGGAGGGAGTTCGGAGTGTATTTCTATTTGTTCTTTATTCTAATATTGAATATAAAAATTTCACTTCGGGATTTTGGTAATCTTTGGTGTATTAATAACTTATATTCAAGCGTAAATATTCTCGTGAAAGATATTCATCCAATGTAATTGAAAATTTCAAATTTGAATAGTTCAATTGCGGCGTGTGTTGTCAATTCGCAACATTCCTGCTGCCATTCCGCATGTTTCGTCTGCTTGAAAGACGGTATTTCAAGGGCCGCAGGTGCGCCATGGCAGGCATTTCAGGTTGTGGGCGCGGGTGCGAGTTGCTCGCAGTATCACGTGCTTTTCAAGCAATACTTTTTCGCATATTAATATGCGTTTTTTTGCAGCGCATCAAATTGGTGCATTGCCGCACAATCTTGGACGCATTTGCCATTTTCCCACTCAATTCAGTTTGTTGTATCTTTGCATCATATTTTTTTTACTATGTTGACAGTGAACAATAGCATATGGTTTTATGTATCGCTTAGACAAGCAGGTTTTTCCTGTTTTGTCTGAAGCCTGTCCTATCAGTGGCGGGGGGAGTATCAAGTCATTAAAAACTAAAACCGGAAATAAAAACGTATTAAACATGATTTAGTGCTTAAATTTACCAAGCAACTCTACCAGAGACGCTTAATCTAATAATTAGGAAACCACATGTTGAGAAAAACAGTTTTAGTTCGCGCGCTGGCGCTGGCTTTCAGCGCTGGCGCCATGTCAGCCATGGTCGTTGCGCCCGTCATGGCGCAGTCGAACGCAGCAGGTAGCATTTTCGGTAAGGTCGGCAGCGGCAGCGGCGATACCGTCGTGTTGCAAAACAACGGTACCAACCAGACGCGTTCCACGGCAGTTGATGCAAACGGCGCATTCCGTGTCACGAGTCTGCCTATCGGTACCTATACCGTGACGCTGAAGAAGGGCGAATCGGTTGTTGGCACTACATCGCTGGAAGTGCTGGCCGGTCAAGGCGTCGAGGCGATTTTCCCTGTTGCTGGCGGCGTTCAGGCCGTGCAAGTGACGGGACGTCGCAACCGCATCGATATCTCGAGCTCGACCAATGGCGCGACCTTTACCGCACGCGAGCTGGACAAGTTGCCGATCGCACGTAACGTCGACGCAATCGTTCAACTCTCCCCGAACACCACCCGTGGCGACCCAACCTATCCTGCCGGAGCCAGCTTCGGCGGCGGCGGCGCTTCGGAAAATGCCTACTACATCAACGGTTTCCCGGTAACCAACCCGCTGTCGCAATTGGGCGCAATGGAGCTCCCGTTTGGCGCGATCGCTCAAGCTCAAGTTTTGACGGGCGGTTACGGTGTTGAGTTTGGCCGTTCGGTTGGTGGCGTGGTCAACGTCACGACCAAATCCGGTACCAACACCTGGGAAGCCGGTGCCCTGGTATCGATCGCACCGAAGTCGTTGCGCGCTAAATCCCGTGACATGTACTACGCCAATACCGGTGTTTTCCCGCAAACAGACGGGACCCTGCGTATTCGCCGCGAAGACAATGACTTCGAGCAAAAACAGTACTCCGCCTATGTCGGTGGTCCGCTGATCAAGGATACCTTGTTCGGTTTCGTTGCACTGGAGCAAACTCGCGCGGAAAGCAATGGCGTCTTCGGCGGCCGTACCGCGCTGACGAACACCGAGAACGGTTGGCGCGATTACAAGACCACCACAGAGCGCTACTACGGTAAACTGGACTGGAATATTTCCGATAATCATCGTATCGAGTTCACTACGATCGGTGATTTGCCAGAGACCAATACGCAATTCCGTTCGTATGATTACGCGACCCGCGCCGTTGGCAGCAAGGTCAACTCGTCAACCCACGAAGAATACGGCCCATTCAACCCTAACGGCGGCGAAGCAAACATTGCGCGCTACGTTGGTAATATTTCCGATAACCTGACGGTCACTGCCCTGTATGGTAAATCGCGTGCCAAGCATATCTATGAGCCTACAGGCTACGATCCAACGCTGGCACAAGTGACTGCGGCAAAGGCGGATCAGGCGCCAGGCTTGAACTACTCGGGTGGTCAGCCGTTCTCGACCAATCAACCAGTCAATGGTTCCACCGACCGTGTAACGTCCAAGCGTCTGGATTTGGAATACAAGATTGGCAACCACACCCTGCGTGCTGGTCTGGACAATAACAAGATGTCTTCGGCAGACGCTGGCGACGCTCTGGCCGGTGGCGCACTGTGGTTGTACGGCAAGACACCAGATCCTACCAAGCCATTTGACGTTCCTGGCGGCCAAGTTGGCGCGCTGGCAGGCCAGGGCCCGCTCGCATCGCAAGGTTATTATGTGTCGCGTGTCCTGTCCTCGACCGTATCGAATGCTTTCGCTGGTCAGGATGCTCAGTACATTGAAGATCGCTGGCAAGTGACGAAGGACGTGTTGCTGACCGCAGGTCTGCGTCGTGAGGGCTTCTACAATGCCAACCAGGACGGCACCAAGTATATTGAGATGAAGAACCAATACGCACCACGCGTAGCAGCAGTGTGGGACGTGAATGGCGATGCATCGTTTAAAGTATTTGGTAGCGCTGGTCGTTACACCTTGCAAATGCCAACCGTGATCGCTTTGCGCGGTGCAAACGGTTCGCTGAACACCAACCAGTACTACGCTTACACGGGTACGGATGCGCATGGCGCGCCAACGGGCTTGACCCAGTTGACGGATGTCTTGTCTGCAAACAATGAATTCGGTCAAGCAAAAGATCCGAAAACCGTTGCTGCATTGGACATGAAGCCATCGTACCAGGATGAGTTGACCTTGGGCTTTGAAAAGGCCTACAACCCTAGCCTGAATTTCGGTGCTAAGGTTACTTACCGTACCCTGAAATCGACGATCGATGACTTCTGCGATGGCCGCGTGTTCGAAAAATACGCCAAGCGTAATGGTATCGATACTTCGAACTACGGCGGTTTTAACTGCGCATCGTTCAACCCAGGCGAAGCAAATGATTTCCTGGTTGACTTCGCAGGTACGCAGTCCAACTACACCCGCGTCCACCTGACGAAAGAAGACCTGGGCTTCGACAAGGCCAAGCGTACTTACGCTGCACTTGATGTGTTTGCTGAGCATCCATACCGTAACGGCTGGTATGGTAAGATCAACTACACCCTGTCGCGCAGCAGCGGCAATACTGAAGGTCAGACGCTGTCCGATACCACGACTGGCCAGGCTGACGTTGCAGCTACCCAGACCTGGGATTACGCAGCACTGATGCGCTATGCGGATGGCCGCCTGCCAAATGATCGTAAGCATCAGATCAAGGCTTACGGCTTCTACGACGTGACCCCAGAGTGGACCGTGGGTGCCGCCGCCTTGCTCGCTTCGGGCCGCCCACGTTCGTGCGTCGGTACCAATCCGAACACGCAGTCGGCAGACGATATCGGCTTTAACTATCAGTCCGCTTCGCACTACTGCTTCGGTGCAACTGGCAATCAGAACGTTCCTTCGCCACGTGGTGCCGTGGGCAATCTGCCATGGGACAAAAACCTGGACTTGAACGTGTCCTACAAGCCAGCTTATGTGCCAGGCCTGGCAGTTAAACTGGACATCTTCAATGTGTTCGACACGCAAACCACGCAAAAAGTGGTTGAGCGTTACAACACCAACCAGGCACGCTATGCTCTGTATGAATCGGTACTGAGCTACACCGCACCTCGTTCGATGAAGTTCACCGCAGAGTTCAATAAAAAGTTCTAATTGTGTGATGGCCGCCGGTTTCCGGCGGCTTGCAAAAGACACGATTTCAGTAAAAATGCCGCGCCCTGTCAAACAGGGGGCGGCATTTTTTTGCTATGTGTGCCACCAGCCGCACAGGCGGCTGTGATGCGCATTGACGCTTACATCCCGCCCCACAAGGCATTCAGCGTGGCCAGCGCCGTCAGGCCCGCCGTTTCCGTGCGCAGGATGCGTGGCCCCATGGAAAGACCGATGGCGCCGGCGGCCAGGGCCGCCTTTTCTTCCGCTTCCGAAAATCCCCCTTCCGGCCCCACCATGACGGTAATCGCCTGCGGCGGCTGGTGGCGCGCCCAGTCGGCCAGCGGCTGCTGCGCGCGCGGCGTCAGGATGATGCGCTTATGTAAATCTTGCTGGCTGCTCCAGCTATTGAAGTCTTGCAGCGGCGCCAGCTGCGCCAGGCGGTTGCGTCCGCACTGTTCCGATGCGGATACGATGATGCCTTGCCAATGTGCGAGTTTTTTCTCGGCCCGCTCGGCGGACAGGCGCACCACGCAGCGCTGCGCCGACAGCGGCACGATGCCGGCCGCACCCAGTTCGATGGCTTTTTCGATGATCCAGTCCATTTTGGACGCTTCCGGCAGCGCTTGCGCCAGGGTCACGGCGTACGGCAGTTCCGCCTCGCGCGCCACGTGCGCCTGGATTTGCGCCGTCACGCTGCGCTTGGCGACCGCCACCAGGCTCGCCTGCACTTCGCCGCCTTCGCCATTGAACAGGGTGATGACGTCGCCCGGCGCCAGGCGCACGACCTGGATATGGTGGGCGACAGCCTCCGGCAGGGAGACGGTGGCGCCGACGACGAGCGGCTGGGGGCAGAAAAAACGCGGCATGCAAATCCTCAACGGGGGAGTAAGTGGGGTGGAAAGACGTCAAAGTATAGCCATTTGGCTGGGCAGTACGCCGCAATTCTAATTTGCGGCCCCCCAGTCTGGTAAAATAGTTGACTACAGAAAGCAGCCGGCTTCCCTGTCCGCGCTGTTGCACACGAATCCCAAACTCGCGACTGACCCACACCATCATGACAACTACGCTCCCGACTACCAAAATGGCCAATGCGATCCGCGCACTGGCAATGGACGCTGTACAAAAGGCCAACTCCGGCCATCCAGGCATGCCGATGGG
The DNA here is from genome assembly GCF_051380835.1 of Janthinobacterium aestuarii. NCBI lineage: Bacteria > Pseudomonadati > Pseudomonadota > Betaproteobacteria > Burkholderiales > Oxalobacteraceae > Janthinobacterium > Janthinobacterium aestuarii. The sequence goes on along the minus strand of NZ_JBNYXU010000010.1, from coordinate 128,598 downwards.
CATGGCCGAGATCGCAGTTGCCCTGTGGAGTGGTCACTATCGCCACAATCCCGCGAACCCGAAATGGCAGAACCGCGACCGCTTCCTGTTGTCGAACGGCCACGGCTCGATGCTGCACTACGCGCTGCTGCACCTGACCGGCTACGAGCTGTCGATGGATGACATCAAGGCCTTCCGCCAGATGCATTCGAAAACCCCGGGCCACCCGGAAGTCGACATCACGCCAGGCGTGGAAACGACCACCGGCCCGCTGGGCCAGGGCATCGCCAACGCCGTCGGCATGGCCCTGTCGGAGCAATTGCTGGCCGCTGAATTCAACAAGCCTGGCCATGACATCGTCAACCACTACACCTACGCTTTCGTCGGTGATGGTTGCCTGATGGAAGGCATTTCGCACGAAGTGTGCGCGCTGGCCGGTACCCTGGGCTTGAACAAACTGATCGCTTTGTACGATGACAACGGCATTTCCATCGACGGCAAAGTCGAAGGCTGGTTCACGGACGACACCCCGGCGCGCTTCGAAGCGTACGGCTGGAACGTCATCCGCGCCGTCGACGGCCACGATGTTGCCGCCGTGGCTGCCGCCATCGCCGCCGCCAAGACCGCATCGAAGCCAACGCTGATCTGCTGCAAGACCATCATCGGCAAGGGTTCGCCGAACCTGCAAGGCGGCGACAAGGTCCACGGCGCCGCGCTGGGCGACAAGGAAATCGCTGCCGTGCGCGAATACATCGGCTGGGATGCTGCTCCGTTCGAGATGCCGGCCGACGTGTACGCGGCTTGGGATGCGAAAGAGCAGGGCGCCCTGCTGGAAGCGGACTGGAACGAGCGCTTTGCCGCCTACAGCCGCGAATTCCCGCAGCAAGCCGCTGAACTGACCCGCCGCATGCAGGGCGAACTGCCACAGGCATTCGAAGCGGCCTTGTCGGCTGCCATCGCTTCCTGCGTGGAAAAGAAAGAAAACATCGCTACCCGCAAGGCCAGCCAGAACGCCATCCAGGCGCTGGCTTCGTCCCTGCCGGAATTCCTCGGCGGCTCGGCCGACCTGACCGGTTCGAACCTGACGAACTGGAAAGAGTGCGTGGCCGTGCGTTCGGGCCAGCCTGGCAACCACATCAACTACGGCGTGCGCGAATTCGGCATGAGCGCCATCATGAACGGCATCACCTTGCACGGCGGCTACATCCCGTTCGGCGCCACGTTCCTGACGTTCTCCGACTACAGCCGCAATGCCCTGCGCATGGCCGCCCTGATGAAGCTGCGTTCGATCTTCGTGTTCACCCACGATTCGATCGGCCTGGGCGAAGACGGCCCGACGCACCAATCGGTCGAGCACGTCTCGTCGATGCGTTTGATCCCGAACCTGGACAACTGGCGTCCATGCGACACGGTCGAGTCGGCTGCGGCCTGGGGCGCCGCCGTGCGCCGCAAGGATGGCCCGTCGACCCTGATCTTCTCGCGCCAAAACCTGCCGTATCAAGAACGTAGCGCCGAACAGATCGAGAACATCTACCGCGGCGGCTATGTGCTGAACGACGTGGCCGACGCCAAGGCGATCCTGATCGCCACCGGTTCCGAAGTGGAACTGGCCGTCGCCGCCGCCAGCGCGCTGGCTTCGGAAGGCATCAATGTGCGCGTGGTGTCGATGCCGTCGACCGACGTGTATGATCGCCAGGACGCTGCCTACAAGGCCAGCGTGCTGACGAAAGGTGTGCCGCGCGTGGCCATCGAAGCGGGCGTGACCAGCTTCTGGTACAAATACGTGGGCCTGGAAGGCGCCGTGGTCGGTATCGACACGTTTGGCGAATCGGCCCCGGCCGGCGTGCTGTTCAAGCACTTCGGCTTTACGGTCGAGAACGTCGTCGCCAAGGTGAAAGCCGTTATCGCTGGCTAATATTGATTTTTAACGGTCCTGGCGATGTGCTCGTCGGGGCCGTGCATGTACCTTCTTTTTTAATCAGGAGCAGAGTATGACGATCAAAGTTGCAATCAATGGCTACGGCCGCATCGGCCGTAATGTATTGCGCGCTTTCTACGAAGGTGGCAAGAAACAGGATATCCAGATCGTTGCCATCAACGACCTGGGCGATGCCAAATCGAACGCCCACCTGACCCGCTACGACACCGCGCACGGCAAGTTCCCGGGCACGGTCACCGTCGAAGGCGACAACATGATCGTCAATGGCGATCCGATCCGCGTATTCGCACAGCGCAATCCTGCTGAAATCCCATGGGGCGAGCTGGGCGTGGACGTCGTGCTGGAATGCACGGGCTTCTTCACCACCAAAGAGAAAGCTTCGGCTCACTTGAAGGGCGGCGCGAAAAAAGTCATCATTTCGGCACCAGGCGGCAAGGACGTCGATGCGACCGTCGTGTTCGGCGTGAACCACTCGGTACTGAAATCGACCGACACCGTCATCTCGAACGCTTCGTGCACCACCAATTGCCTGGCACCGCTGGTCAAGCCGCTGAATGACGCCATCGGCATCGAAACGGGCCTGATGACCACCGTGCACGCCTACACCAACGACCAGGTACTGTCCGACGTGATGCATGAAGACCTGCGCCGCGCCCGTTCGGCCACCATGAGCATGATCCCGACCAAGACGGGCGCCGCTGCCGCCGTGGGCCTGGTGCTGCCTGAGCTGAATGGCAAGCTGGACGGCTTCGCCATCCGCGTGCCGACCATCAACGTCTCGCTGGTCGACCTGTCGTTCATCGCCAAGCGCGACACCACCGTGGAAGAAGTCAACGCGCTGATGAAGTCCGCTTCGGAAGGCGCCCTGGAAGGCATCCTGACGTACCAGACCGAACCGCTGGTCTCGATCGATTTCAACCACAACCCGGCTTCGTCGAACTTCGATTCGACCCTGACCAAAGTGTCGGGCCGCCTGGTGAAAGTATCGTCGTGGTACGACAACGAGTGGGGTTTCTCGAACCGCATGCTCGACACCACCGTTGCACTGATGTCGGCCAAGTAATTTTTTGACCGCATAAGAAAAAAACGCCCTTCGGGGCGTTTTTTTCATTCGTGAATTTGCGACGCCTAACAAAACCGTAGCGAGCGGCAGTGATTTGTGGCCGAGAAGCGCAACCGTACTTTAGTACGGTGAGCATCGCCGGCCGCAAAGCGCGACGCGCAGTAGGTTTTGTTAGGTGTACCTACAAGCGGCGGCGGTAAAAGCGCCATAGCAGGCGCAAGTCGCGCAGCACGGGCACGCCCGACAGCAGGGTCAGCACGCCGGCGAGCAGGATGGTGGCGGCGGGAAATCCGATGTGCTTGAAGGCCAGGGCGCCGCTGACGCCGCCGATGAAGAAGCAGGCGATCAGCAGGCTGTGCGTTCTGAGCTTGCCGCGGTTGACCTTGACCATCCGGTCCGGCAGGTGGCGCCGGTTGTAATACGCCATCTTGCCCAGTTCGATGCCGATATCGGTGGACAGGCCCGTCACGTGCGTGGTGCGGATGACGGCGCCCGAAATCTTGGTGATAATGGCGTTCTGCAAGCCCATGACAAAGCACAGCAGCAAGATGGTGACGGGACCCAGCACGTCGGGCATGGTGGCCAGGTAATTGCCCGTCAAGCCGAACATCAGCAGTAACGCCGCTTCCAGCATCAGGCTGGCGGCGAATTGGCTGTGCAGCCGTCGTCGCTTGCCCCAGTTCACCATGATGGCCGTCACGGCCGCGCCGCTGACAAAGGCCAGCCACGCGCCCAGCGCGGCCAGGGCCACCGTGATATTGCCCAGCGCCAGGTCGTCCGCCATGCCCGAGACGATGCCCGTCATATGCGAGGTATAGCCGCCGATGGCGAGAAAGCCGCCCGCATTCACGGCGCCGGCCACCAGCGCCAGCACGCAGCCCAGCTGCAGATTGGCTTGCGTATCGCGCGCCGATCCGCTCAGCCGGGACAGGTAATGGAGCGGCATGCCCGGGCCAGCCTCAGGCGGTGGCGCCGAAGATGGCTTGCCACAGGCGCATCACGTTGTCCGCATGCACGCGCACCCGTTCCGGTTCCACGCGGGCCAGGTCTTGCCCTTGCAGGCGCAACTGGTGCTGGAGCTTGCGCAGCGCGCGGTAGGCGTCGGCGACCTGGGCGGCCAGCTGGGCGTCGATCAGGCCCAGTTCGCCGCACAGGCGCAGCAGGGCGATATTGCCCGAGTTGGCCGTCAGCTGCGGATACTGCGCCGCATGCTGGAGCACCAGGTATTGCACCATGAATTCGATGTCGATCATGCCGCCCGGATCCTGCTTCAAATCGAAGCTGCCGGGGCGGCGCGGATGGGCATCGAGCATCTTCTTGCGCATGGCCACCACTTCGCCCTTGAGCGGGCCGTTTTCCGGGCGTTCCTTGCGCAGGATCGTGTCGCGGATGCGCTCGAAATGCTTGCCGATGGTGGCGTCGCCGGCGCAAAAGCGCGCGCGCGTGAGCGCCTGGTGCTCCCACACCCAGGCCGCGCTGCCCTGGTAGCGCTCGAAGGCCTGCACGCTGGAGACCAGCATGCCCGAAGCGCCGTCGGGGCGCAGGGCAATGTCGATGTCGAACAAAATGCCGGCCGAGGTGTGCGAAGTCATCCAGGTAATGAAGCGCTGCGCCAGCTTGGCGTACAGGCCCGGCGCATCCTGGTCGTCGTCGTCGAAGAGGAAAATGACGTCGAGGTCCGAGACATAACCGAGTTCCTTGCCGCCCAGCTTGCCATACGCGATGACGGCGAATTTCGGCACGTCGCGGTGGCGCGTCGGCAAGGTTTGCCAGACGGCTCGCACGGTGGCGGCGACGATGATGTCGGCCAGTTGCGACAGGTAGTCGGCCAGCTTTTCCACGCTCAGGTCGCCCGCCAGGTCTTGCGCCAGGCACTGGAACAGCTGCGCGTGGTGCATTTCGCGCAGGATATCCATCTGTCGCTCCGTGTCGCCGGGGGCATCGTCGAGCTGGCGCTGCAGGCCGAGCGCCAGGGCGGCCGGGTCCGGCACCGTGTTGCGGATGCGCTCGTCTAACAGTTCGTCGAGCAAGATCGGGTGTTGCGTGAGGAAGGTGGCGGCCCAGCCGCTGGCGCACACCATGCGCACGACGCGCTCGAGCGTGTGCGGGTATTCCGTCAGCAGCGACAGGTAGGCCGAGCGGCGCGCAATGGCTTCCAGGAAATCGAGCAGACGGCCCAGGGTGGCCAGCTGGCTGGCATTGCCGTTGGACACGGAGCAATCGGTGATCAGGGGCAGGGCGGAATTGACGAGGGCGACGAGGCGCGTGCGGCTCGCCTCGGGCAGGGACTGCAAACGGGGCGCCTGCCACGTGGCCAGCAGGCGGCGCGCGCAGGCGGCCGGCTCATGGAAACCGAGGGCGGCGAAGCGCGCTTCGATGGCTTCTTGCTGGTCCGAGGCGGCGCAGTCGTTCGACGTTTGCGGGTCGATGCCCGTGTCGGCCGGCGGCGTGCCGCTGCTCTTGTCGCTGAACATCTCGTCGAACTGGCCGGCGACAAACACGCGGTGCGCTTCCAGCTGGGCCAGCAGGGTGGCAGTGTCGGGCAAGCCCATCATCTGCGCCACGGTCAGGCGGTCGGCCTCGTTGGCGGGCAGGGTGTGGGTTTGCGCATCGTCAAGATACTGCAGCCGGTGTTCGAGGTTGCGCAGGAACGTGTAGGAGCCGAGCAGTTGTTCCACGATGGCCGGTTCCAATAGCCCCTTGTCCGCTACCGTGCGCAGGGTGGCGCGCGTGGAACGGTCACGCAGCTCGGCGTCGCGCCCGCCCCGTATCAACTGAAATACCTGGGCCAGGAATTCGATTTCGCGGATGCCGCCACGGCCCAGCTTGACGTTGTTGCTGCGGTCCGGATGCAGCCGTTCCTGGCGGTTGACCTCGGCGCGGATCTGGCCGTGCATGGTGCGAATGGCGTCGATGACGCCGAAATCGAGGTAGCGGCGGAAGACGAACGGGCGCACGATGGCGTCAAGTGACGCGATATCTTCCGGCTTGCCCGTCACGGCGCGCGCTTTGACCCAGGCGTAGCGCTCCCATTCGCGGCCCTGCACGATCAGGTATTGCTCCACCATGCCCAGGCTGGCGGCCAGCGGGCCCGAGTTGCCGTTCGGGCGCAAGGCCATGTCCACGCGGAAAGTAAAACCGTCTTGCGTGATCTCGGCCAGAGCGGCGATCAGTTTCTTGCCCATGCGAATGAAAAACTCGTGGTTGGACAGGCTGCGCTGACCCGGCTGGGTCGCTTGCGTGTCGCCATCTTCCGGGTAGACGAAGATCAGGTCGATGTCGGACGAGACATTGAGTTCGCCGCCACCCTGCTTGCCCATCGCCAGCACCATCAAGGCCTGTTCCTCACCCGATTCCTCGCCGACAGGCATGCCGTGCAGGGCCACCATCTCGGTCATGATGGCGTCCACGTGCGTGCGGATGGCGAAATCGGCAAAGCCCGTCATGGCAGTGACGACTTCGTTCAAGTCGGCCCGGCCTTCCAGATCGCGCGCGATCAGGCCGCAGACGAGCAGGTTGCGCAGGCGCCGCATGGCCCGCTCGGGCGGCAGCGGCGGCGTGGCGGCGTTCGCCTGGGCGGCCAGCTCGGCGGCAAAATCGAGCCCGTCCAACGGCGCGCGCACCAGTTGGGCTACCTGCGCGGCGCGCTCGGGGGCGGCGTCCAGCCAGCGCTGGTAGAAACGGGAGGCGGAAATCAAAGGCTGTGTGCTCATGGTATCGGTAAGTGTCTCGTGGATGCGGCGTGCATGTTCTTGTTTAACTTGGCTGCGAACGGCGGGGGATGCGGTAAAATTGTGCCGCCGGCCCAATACCGCCGGTAGTGCCTGCTCTTCCGGACGATGGTAAGGGAGGCTTTGCTCAGACGCAAGCGCAAGGGGGCAGGCGCGCACCACGAATGCAGACGATTTTTGCCATTATTTGACGCCGGACCAGTTTATTAGCTTATTGATGCAAAAACCGCCAGAAGCAAGCGTGACAGAACATGTGCCATTGGCTCTGCGCTGGCAGCGGCTGCGTGCCGCCTATCGCATGGCCAACCTGGCCACCCACCATGTGTTGGGTTTTACCATCAAATTGGTTCTGCTCGCGTATTTCGCCTTCGCCGTGCTGTTTTTATTCCTGCGTTACGCGATTCTGCCGAATATCGATTATTACAAAGGTGATATCGAGCGGGCGGCCAGCCGCGCGCTGGGCAACCCTGTCAGCATCGCGCGTATTTATGCCTCCTGGCATGGCGTGCGGCCGAATCTTTTCCTTGGCGACGTGACCCTGCGTGACCAGGCAGGCCGCCAGGCGCTGAGCCTGCCGAGCATATCGGCTACCGTGTCGTGGTGGAGCGTGCTCGGTTCCGTGCGCTTTACTACCCTGGAAATCACGCGGCCCGACCTCGATGTGCGGCGCAGCAAGGATGGCAAGCTGTACGTGGCCGGGGTGTTGATCGACAGTACGCAAGGCAGTGATGGCAAGGGTGCCGACTGGCTGCTGTCGCAACATGACATCATCATTCGCGATGGCAAGGTGCGCTGGACGGACGAGGTGCGTGGGACACCCGAGCTGGCTTTATCGCAAGTCAATCTGCTGCTGCGCAACCGCTGGCGCAGCCACCGCCTGGGCTTGCAGGCCATGCCGCCGGACAGTCTGGCCGCACCCATCGATGTGCGCGCTCACTTCACGCATCCGCCTTTCAGCACGCGCATCTCCGATGTGTCGATGTGGAAGGGCGAGCTGTACGCCGACCTGAAAAACGCCGACCTGGCCGCCTGGCGCCGCTACCTCGATTACCCGTTCGAACTGAGCCAGGGCAAGGGCGCCTTGCGCGCCTGGCTGAGCCTGGATCACGCGCGCCTGGCCGGTTTCACGGCGGACGTGGGTTTGACGGATGTGACGGCGCAGCTGGGCGAGCATATCGCGCCGCTCGACTTGCTGTCGGTCAGCGGACGCATTTCGGCAAAAGAAGAGCTCTCGGCGCAGGCACCCGATGGCAAACCAACGTTTGGCGCGAATGGGCACCAGGTAGAGTTGACGAATTTCGCGGTGGAAACCCGAGACGGCCTGAGCCTGCCGCCCACGACCTTGTCCGAGCGTTTCATTGCTGCCACCAAGCGCAAGCCGGCGCGCACGGAAATCACGGCCAAGTCGCTCGATTTGCAAACCCTGGCCGCATTGGCCGACAAGCTGCCGCTGGGCGAACAGCAGCGCCAGCGTCTCGACGCCCTGGCGCCGCGCGGGCGTTTGCAGGATTTTGCCGCGCAATGGGAAGGCGAAATGGCGACACCGGCCAGCTACCGTTTGCGCGGCAAGTTCATCGATCTGGGTCTGAACGCGCAGCCGGTGCGCCTGGCCGTGGCGAAGACGGCGACCGGCCCCGCGCAGGCAGCCGCACCGGCTATCCCCGGTTTCGAACATTTGACTGGCAGTATCGACGCCAGCGACAAGGGCGGCAAGGTCGATATCGATGCACGGGGATTGGTATTGCAACTGGCCTCCTATTTGAGTGAGCCGGCCTTGCCGTTCGAACAGTTCGAAATGGAGGCGCGCTGGGCTTTCCAAGCAGACAATATGCTACAAGTCGACCTGGACAGGCTTGATCTTAATCAACAAGGCTTGCGCGTCGCCTTGCAAGGCACGCACCGGATGCCGCTCGACGGCAAGAACTTGGGCCAGGTCGACTTGACGGGCACGATCGATAATTTCGAGATCAACACCATCGGCCGCTATCTGCCGCTGCAAACGCCCGAGCATCTGCGCCACTGGCTGACGGGCGCGCTGGAAGGCGGCATGGCGCACGATGTCAGCCTGCGCCTGCGCGGCGAACTCGAGCATTTTCCGTTCAAGGCCGACACGCCCGCCCAGCGCAACCGTGGCGACTTCCGTATTGCCGGCAAGATCGAGAATGGCAAGCTGAACTATGCGCCCGGCGAATTTGCGGAAAGCGGCCCGCTGGCGGGCAAGGCGCCCCTGTGGCCGCAGGCGGAAAAGATCAAGGGCAGTTTTGTGTTCGAGCGGGCGCGCATGGAAATTCGCGGCGACACAGCCACCACGGGCGGCGTGGCATTGACGAACGTCAAAGCCGTGATCCCCGACCTGACCGTTTTCGACACCTTGCTCGATATCGACGGCAACGCGGCCGGCCCGATGCAGGAATTTCTCAAGTACGTGACGGCCAGCCCCGTGCTGGGCTGGATCGAGCATTTCACGGATGAAACGACGGCGACGGGCAACGCCAAGCTGGCCCTCAAATTGCACTTGCCGATCGAGCGCATGCTCGAGTCGACCGTGCAGGGCAGCTTGCAACTGGCGGGCAACGACGTGGTGCTGTTCCACGACATGCCGCCCGTGCTGGGCACGCAGGGCAAGATCGAGTTCAACGAAAAAGGCGTCAACCTGAATGGCTTGAATGGCAGCCTGCTGGGCGGGCCGCTGGCCATCTCGGGCGGCACGCAGCCGGACAGCTCCATCCAGGTGAAAATTGCCGGTAACATGACCATCGACGGCTTGCGCAAGACCTATCCGGCGCCCGTGCTGCAGCGCCTGGCGAAACATTTGAATGGCGGCGCGCGCTACAACGGCTTGATCACGGCGCGCGACCACCAGGTGGTGGTCAATGTCGAGTCGCCGCTGACGGGCCTGGGCCTGGATTTCCCCGCTCCCCTGAAAAAGCCCGCCGGCGACAGCTTGCCCGTGAAATTCACCCTGACGGGCAATGCGGCCAATGGCGCCGGCTTGCGCACGGACGATATCCGCATTGCGCTGGGCTCCGGCATCGCTGCGCGCTACCAGCGCCAGAAGCAGGGCAAGGATGCCTGGCGCCTGCTGCGCGGCGGCATCGGCGTGAATGTGCCGGCACCGGAACCGGACAGCGGCATGATGCTCAACGTCAACATGAAAACCCTGGACGTGGACAGCTGGATTGCCGCCGGCAGCGAGATCGCCGGCAACGCCACGGCGTCCGCCGACAGCGGTGCCGCCGACGATGCGCCCGATATCGCGCAATACGTGGTGCCGGATATGATGGCGGCCCGCGCCAGCGAACTGATGCTGGGCGAGCGCAAGCTGGAAAACGTGGTGGTGGGCGCCACGCATCAAAAGGATGTGTGGCAAGCCAATATCGACGCGAAACAGGTGTCGGGTTATGTGACGTGGCTGGAAACGCCGTCCGGCCTGGGCAAGATGACGGCGCGCCTGTCGTCGCTGATCATTCCGGAGTCGGCCGCCAACGATGTGAAGAATTTGCTGGAAGGAAAAAGCGGCGCCCAGTCGATTCCTTCGCTCGATATCGTCGCCGAGCAATTCGAGCTGTTCAACAAGAAGATCGGCCGGTTGGAGTTGCAGGCCTATAACACCATGGCGACGGGCGGGCGCGAGTGGCGCGTGGGCAAGCTGCAACTGTCGAACGCTGATGGCGCGCTGAGCGGCAGTGGCAAATGGGTCATCAAGGATGGGCAAAGCACGACCAGCTTGCGTTTCGGCCTCGACATCGTCGATGCGGGCAAGCTGCTCGACCGCTTCGGCTTTGTCGACACGGTGCGCCGCGGCAAGGGCCGCCTGAGCGGCGACATCGCCTGGAACGGCTTGCCGTATTCGCTCGACATTCCCACCTTGTCGGGGCAGATCGAGATGAATGTGGAATCGGGCCAGTTCCTCAAGCAGGACCCGGGCGCGGCCAAGCTGTTGGGCGTGCTCAGCCTGCAAGCTTTGCCCCGCTTGCTGAAGCTCGATTTCCACGACGTGTTTTCCGAAGGCCTGGCTTTTGACGGCATCACGGCCAACGCCAGCATCAAGCGCGGCGTGGTGACGACGAACAACCTCAAGATGCATGGCGTGGCGGCCACCGTGCTGATGGATGGCACAGCCGATATCGCCAATGAAACGACGAATCTGCACGTGGTGGTGATCCCTGAATTTAACCTGGGAACGGGGCCGCTCGTGTATGCGCTGGCCGTCAATCCCGTCATCGGCTTGGGCAGTTTCCTGGCGCAGCTGTTCCTGCGTGCGCCTGTGATGAAGGCGCTCACGTACCATATGCAGATCGCCGGCCCGTGGAAATCGCCCGTCGTGACCAAGCTCGATGGTGGTAAATTGGAAGCTGTCGCCGTGCCTGCCGCTGCCGCTGCGGCGGTGGAGGCCGTGGCGAAGTAGGCGAGGCCTTCGAATCGATAAGAGGTGGCAATGATGCATACAGTCGCAGCAGTACAAATGATTTCCTCTCCATCCGTGGAAGACAACCTGGCCACGGCGCGGCGCCTGGTGGCGCAGGCCGCAGCCGGTGGCGCGCAGCTGGTGGTGCTGCCCGAATATTGGGCCATCATGGGCAAGCAGGAAACGGACAAGCTGGCGCATGCGGAACAGCCCGGCAGCGGACCGATCCAGGATGGCATGGCGCAGATGGCGCGCCAGCACGGCATCTGGCTGATCGGCGGCACCTTGCCCCTGATCTCGGGCCAGGAAGGCAAGGTTTTGAATACGACGCTGGTGTACGACCCGCAAGGCGAGCCGGCCGGCCGCTACGACAAGATCCACCTGTTCGGTTTTACGCGCGGCACCGAGTCGTACAATGAATCGCGCACCATCGTGCCCGGTGCGCAAGTGCGCTCGATCGAGACGCCGTTCGGCCGCGTCGGCTTGTCCATCTGCTACGACTTGCGCTTTCCCGAACTGTACCGCGCCATGGGCGATTGCGCGCTGATCGTCGTGCCCGCCGCGTTTACCCATACGACGGGCAGCGCCCACTGGGAAGTGCTGTTGCGCGCGCGCGCCATCGAAAACCAGTGCTATGTGCTGGCCTCGGCGCAGGGCGGCCTGCATCCGAACGGCCGGCGCACCTGGGGCCATAGCATGCTGATCGACCCGTGGGGCGAAGTGATCGCCGTGCTGCCCGAAGGCGAGGGCGTGGTCAGCGGCGAGATCGACCTGGTGTTCCTGGCTGGCGTGAGGGAGTCCTTGCCCGCGCTCACCCACCGGACCATGTAACTTGAATGTTGAGAAAAGATAGCCATGATTCCATTTGAACCCAATCTGTCCAGCCTGGCCGTGGCGCGCGATATCCTGCTCACGCCGTTCGGCCTGGACGAAGACAAGTTGCTCAAAGCCCTGGGCACGATGTTTACGCATAAGGTCGACTATGCAGACCTGTATTTCCAGTCGACCAAGAGCGAAGGCTGGAGCCTGGAAGAGGGCATCGTCAAGACGGGCAGCTTTTCCATCGACCAGGGCGTGGGCGTGCGGGCCGTGTCCGGCGACAAGACGGCGTTTGCGTATTCCGACGACATTTCCGAACGGGCCCTGCTGGAAGCGGCGGCGGCCACGCGCACGATCGCGCGCGCGGGCACCGGCAAAATCAAGATCGCGGGCCAGATGCAGCCGCAAGGCGGACGTTCCTTGTACCTGCCCAACGATCCACTGGCCTCGCTCGATGCCACGGCCAAGGTGCAGCTGCTCGAGCGCGTGGAAAAGATGGCGCGCGCGAAAGACCCCAGGGTGGTGCAAGTGATGGCGGGCCTGGCCGGCGAATACGACGTGGTGCTGGTGTTGCGCAGCGACGGCGTGCTGGCGGCCGACATCCGCCCGCTGGTGCGCGTGTCGTTGACCGTGATCGCGGAACAGAATGGCCGCCGCGAAACGGGCTCGGCCGGTGGTGGCGGGCGTTTCAGCTATGACTATTTCAGCGATGCCGTATTGGAACAATACGCGACGGACGCCGTCAATTCGGCCTTGGTGAACCTGGAAGCGCGCCCCGCGCCCGCCGGCCCCATGACCATCGTGCTGGGACCGGGCTGGCCCGGCATCCTGCTGCACGAAGCGATCGGCCATGGCCTGGAAGGCGATTTCAACCGCAAGGGTTCGTCCGCGTTTTCGGGCCGCGTCGGTGAACGCGTGGCCGCCAAGGGCGTCACCGTGGTCGATGACGGCACCCTGGCTGGCCGGCGCGGTTCCCTGAACATCGATGACGAGGGCAATCCCACGCAGTGCACGACCCTGATCGAGGATGGCATCCTGAAAGGTTACATCCAGGACACGATGAATGCGCGCCTGATGAAGATGTCCGTGACCGGCAACGCGCGCCGCGAATCGTTCGCCCACCTGCCCATGCCGCGCATGACGAATACGTATATGTTGGGTGGCGACAAAGATCCGGGCGAGATCCTTGCGTCCGTCAAAAACGGTTTGTATGCCGTCAACTTCGGCGGCGGCCAGGTCGACATCACGAACGGCAAATTCGTCTTCTCGGCCAGTGAAGCGTACATGATCGAAAACGGCAAGCTCAGCTATCCGGTGAAAGGCGCGACTCTGATCGGCAACGGCCCGGACGTGCTTAACCGCGTCTCCATGATCGGCAACGACATGCGCCTCGATTCCGGCGTGGGCATCTGCGGCAAGGAAGGGCAGAGCGTGCCCGTGGGCGTGGGGCAGCCGACCTTGCGCCTCGATGGTATTACGGTTGGCGGGACTGCCTAATTTTTTGGGACACTGTGAGGCCAACGCGATTGCCGGATTACGCCCTCCCGGCTAATCCGACCTACTTTTTTCTGACATGGCGCTCGCGTAGGTCGGGTTAGCGCAAAGCGCGTAACCCGACACCACCATCACGCCAATACTACCGGCCGTGCCAACACGGCTGCTGGATTTCTCAGAACTTGTACTTCACCCCCGCACTGACAAAGCGTCCCGCCGCGCCCGCGTAGTCGAGCGGGTTGTAACCCGTGGCGCCATACGTCAGCGGGTCGAGCGGGGCGATCTTGTCGAACAGGTTTTGTATCGTCGCAAACACTTCCAGCTTGGGCGTGGCCAGCCAGCGGGCCGTCAGGTCCACCGTCGTGAACGAGGCGATGCGGCAGCCGCGTGGCGCGTCCGTGCCATCGGCGAAATGCGTGGCGCAGCCGTCCGGGTCATTCTTGAACAGTATGTTGTCGAGCGGCGCGCGGTAATTGACGTTGGCCGTGACCCGCCAGTTCTGGCGCTCCCAGGTGGCGCCCAGGTTGATGCGGTCGTCGGGTGTCCCCATGCAGTTGGACACGTCGCAATTGCCATGCGTGCCGGCAAAATCGCGCTGTGTGCCATCGCGTTCCGTGCGCAGCCATTTGTACAGATGCGTCCACTTCAGGTCGAAGGTCAGGTTGCCATAGTCGCCGCCCAGGTTGAAGCGCTGGCGGGCGTCGATATCGATGCCGCGCACCGTTGTTTGTGCCGAATTCACATAGTTGGCCAGCACGGCCGTGATGGCGCCCGGATCGCCGGCAATGCCGGTGGCCGTGGACGGATCGCGCGCCACGTTGCCGGCGGCAATGGCCGCATCCGTTTGCTCCTGGTTGATTTCATTCTTGCGGCGGATTTGCCACAGGTCCACGGAAATGCTGCTGCGCGGCAGCGGGTCCCACACGGCGCCCACGGAAAAGCTGCGCGAACGCTCCGGTGACAGGTTCGGATTGGGCGAGGTGATGACGGCGATCGGCGCGGGATCGCACGCCACTTCCACGCCCAGCGCGCAGCGCAGCGGATCGCTGGCGGTGGAGAACGCGGCCAGGCCGCCGACGCCGTTTTCCGCCGCGCTCGGCGCACGGAAGCCCTTGGCGAAGGTGCCGCGCAGGGCCAGTTCGCGCATGGGCGTCCATTTCACGCCCACTTTCGGCGTGTAGGAATTGCCCACGTCGGTGAAATGGTCGGCGCGCAGGGCGCCTGACAGCTCGACGGTTTTCAGCACGGGCGCCAGCACCTCGGCATAGATGGCCGAGGCGTTGCGGCTGCCCTTGTAGGCAGAATAGCCGAGGCCGATGATATTGCCCCGTTCCGTGCCTGTGGTGGGCTTGAGTTCCGTCGATTCGTGGCGGAATTCCGCGCCCACGGCCACGCCCAGGCCGCCGCCTTCCAGCTTGGCCACCTCGCGGCTGGCCTTGAAGTCGATCTGCGCAATATGCGTCTTGGCATCGTTCGAGATGCGCGGCGACAGGGCCGCGTACAGCTCGGGCGAATTGAGGCCCGCGTTTTCCGCGATGCGCCACAGGCTGCCGGCCGGCAGGGCCGCATACGCAGGGTTCAGGCTGGCCGCCGCCACGTTGGCGGCGGTCGGGTTGAGCAGGGCGAAGGCGACGTCGCGCTGCAGGTAGCCGTTCAAGTCGTTCGACACCTTGTTCTGCGAGTACAGCAGGGCGCTGTCGATATCCCAGCCCGCCACCGTGCCCTTGATGCCGGCGACAAAGCGCGTGAAGGTGGAATTGACTTCCGACAGGCGCGGCCCCACGTCGGCCGCCAGGTAGCGCAGCCGCGCCGCCGTGCCGAAATACGGATTGTCCGGGTGGGCCGCGCCGAGCGATACGCCCGCATTGCTGACGGGGCCGCCCGGGTAGCCGACCGAGCCGCTGATGCCCGATGGCGTGGTGGCGGAGTGCGATTCGCTGTGATACACGTTCAATTCGGCATACGTTTGCAACGCTGGCGTCAGTTGCCAGGCGGCGCGGCCAAAGAAATTGATGTTCTTCTGTTTCGGCTGGATCTGGCTGTATTGCTGCGCGGCATCTGTCAGGCAGCCGCCGCCCGGGTCGCCCTGCGGATGCGTGGTGAAGTTGCCGCAGGCGGCGCCGGGGAAGGTGCGCGTAAAACCCACGCCGGCCAGGTTGCCGCGGTTGTAGTAGTCGAGCGTGTCGGGATTGCGCACATTGCCGTTGACGGCGCTGCCGGCCGCGTTGTTGGTGGTGATGGCGCCCGCGCCGCTGAGCGACTCCTGCGCGCTGAAGCCCAGGTCGCGCAAGTCGCCGCGCCCCACGGCGCCCCGTCCGGCCCGGTCGCGGTTCCAGATGGCGGCTTTTTCGCTGTACTCGAGGTTCAGCAGCACGTTGTAGCGGTCGCTGTCGATGTCGCCGAAGCCGTGCGTGATGGCGGCGCGCGCGTCGCGCCCGTCCCACTCCTTCGTCTTGCCGTAATTGCCCTTGATGGCCGTGCCCTGGTAGTCGCGCCGCAGGATCACGTTGACGACGCCGGCGATGGCGTCCGAACCGTAGATGGCCGAGGCGCCATCCTTGAGGATTTCCACCCGTTCCACCGCTTCCAGGGGAATGATGTTCAGGTCGGCAAATACCTTCTGGCCATCGTCGGCCAAGCCATACGGCGCGACGCGGCGCCCGTTCAGCAGCACCAGGGTCGAGGCCGTGCCCAGGCCCCGCAGCGACACGCCGGAAGCGCCGGCGGCAAAGCCGTTGCCGAAGGTGGTGGGCACCGAGCCCTGGTTGTCGACGGCCAGGGTCTGCAGCAGTTCGGCTACGCTGGACTTGCCCGATTTTTCAATGTCGGCCGCGTTCAGGGTTTGTACGGCCGACGCCGTTTCCGCTTGCGCGCGGCGGATGTTCGAACCGGTGATTTCCACGCGGGCAACGGGGGCAGCTTCCTGCGCCAGGACGGGTAGACTCAGCAGCGCACTGGCCAGCGCCAGGCCCAGTCTGGGTGGTGAAAAAGTAGCGGATGGTAAGGATGGTGTAGGGATCATGCGGTTCTCCGGAAAGGTCAGGCAGTCAGGAATCGTCGATGCGTCCTTGAGTTTTGCCCGTGCGGCGATGCCGAGAGTAGATCTAGATCAAGTAGTGTCTTGCTTGTTGTCGATAGAATGGCTGGCGTGGCGTGGTTGCCACGACGGACACAGCGGTAGTGGCCCGCGAGTGGGTATCGGCAGCGCGCAACTTTTTATGCTTTTTGACGTATTTTGCAGTGTAAAACGGCAGCGACATGCGGCTTTGCCAATAAATATGCTTGCCAACCCTTGCAATTTAGGTTTATAGTCGATCATCACTTACGGATGACTCACATGTTCGCTCGCCACTTTTTTACCGCTTATTTTTACTTTAGCAATTCCAACCCAAAGGCGGTGGAGTAGCGGTCGGTTCACGTAGCAGCAAAACGAGATCCCAGCAAATTCTAAAAAACCGCCACCGATGGCGGTTTTTTTTTACCCAGATGTTTTACCCTTCCTTAAATTTTGGAGAAAATGATGCCCCGCACCGATGATTTGCGTATTCGCGAAATGAAGGAATTGACCCCGCCGTCCCACCTGATCCGCGAATTCGCCTGCTCGGAGCAAGCCGAACAGACCGCCGCCAGCGCCCGTATTGCCCTGCACCGTATCCTGCACGGCCAGGACGACCGCCTGATGGTGGTGATCGGGCCTTGCTCCATCCACGACACCAAGGCGGCGATGGAATATGCGCGCCTGCTGGTCAAGGAGCGTGCGCGTTTCGCGGGCGAACTGGAAATCGTCATGCGCGTCTACTTCGAGAAGCCGCGCACCACGGTGGGCTGGAAGGGCCTGATCAACGATCCGTACATGGACAACAGCTTCCGCATCAACGACGGCTTGCGCATGGCGCGCGAACTGTTACGCGATATCAATGAGCTGGGCTTGCCGGCCGGTACCGAGTTCCTCGACGTGATCAGCCCGCAATATGTCGCCGACCTGATCAGCTGGGGCGCCATCGGCGCGCGCACGACGGAGTCGCAGGTGCACCGCGAGCTGGCGTCGGGATTATCCTGTCCCGTCGGCTTCAAGAATGGCACGGACGGCAATGTGAAAATTGCCGTGGAAGCCATTAAGGCCGCCTCGCAGCCGCACCATTTTCTTTCCGTCACGAAGGGGGGCCACTCGGCCATCGTTTCGACCAACGGCAACGAGGATTGCCACATTATCTTGCGCGGCGGTAAGACGCCGAACTATGACGCGGCCAGCGTGGACGACGCTTGCAAGGCCATCGCGGCGCAGGGACTGGCGGCGCGCCTGATGATCGACGCCTCGCATGCGAACAGTTCGAAAAAGCCGGAAAACCAGATCCCCGTGTGCGCCGACATCGCCAGCCAGGTGGCAGGCGGCGATGGCCGCATCGTCGGCGTGATGGTGGAGTCGCACCTGGTGGCGGGGCGCCAGGATTTAATCCCGGGCAAGGAATTGATCTATGGCCAATCCGTCACGGACGGCTGCATCGACTGGAGCGCCAGCGTGGCCGTGCTGGAAAACCTGGCCCAAGCCGTGAAGCAGCGCCGCTTGCAGGGCGACGCGGAATGAAGTGACGTGGCGCGCAGCATGAAAAAAAGCCCGGAAAGCTAAGCTTTCCGGGCTTTTTCAGTTTTCAGCTGATGCAATCAGCTTAGAACTTGTAGGAACCGCTCAGGTAGAACTGGCGGCCCAGTGCGCTCGAGTACGATGGGTTGTAGCCCACTTGATGCGAACCCGTGTTACGCAGGGTGAACGGCGGATTGCGGTCGAACAGGTTCAGGATGCCGCCCGTGATTTCCACGTTCTTCATCGGACGGTAAGCCGTCTGGAAGTCGAAGGTGGTGTAGCTCGGCACTTCCAGCTGGATGCCATAGCATTCGCCAGGGCTGCCAGCCACGATCACGGCGCAATCGTCAACCGTCTGTTCCTTGTCCGTGTAGCCGTTGCGGTAGCTGGCGCTCAGCGTATGCGTAAACTTGGCCGTCTCATACGAAGTGGTGGCGCGGATGATATTGCGGAAGCTGACCTTGTCGTTCGAACCGTAGCGATTCAGGCTGGTTTCCCATTGATCATCGGTGCCTGGCGTCGTGTAGCGCGAACGCAGCAGGTAGGTACCCATCAGGCGGCTCGTCAGGCGGCCGTCCAGCAGCTTCATCTTGTGGGTGAAGTCGTAGTCGATACCGCGGTTTTCCACCTTGCCGATGTTAATCGGCAGCAGCTTGATGGCCAGCACGTCCTTGCCCGTCGAGCTGATGTGCTTGGTGGTGAACAGGTTGGCGTACTTGGCAGGATCGTTGAAGATCAGGCCTTCGGACACGGCCGTCACCTGGTCGCGGATTTCCACGTTCCACAGATCGAACGACATCGACAGGCTGTCGATCGGTTCGAACACGGTACCGATGCTCCATTGCTTCGACGTTTCCGGCTTCAGGTCCGGATTGCCGCCCTGGAAGGCTTCGAACTGCTGGCGTCCCACGCCACTGCAGTAGCTGGCCAGCGGATGACCGCCCATGCCGTTCGCTGCCGTCAATGGGCATTGGTAGTTGCCGCCCGTGACGCCCCAGTCTTCCAGTGGGCCAGCGATTTCCTGCATGCTGGCGGCGCGGAAGCCGGTACCGGCAGCGGCGCGGAACATCAGGCTCTTGGTGGCGGAATACTTGCCGCTGATTTTCCAGGTGGTGGCGTTTTCTTTCTTGCCTACCGTCTTGCCCGTCAGCTTGTCGTCGATGGCGCCGATCTGGTCATAACGCAGCGAGCCGGTCATTTCCAGTTTTTTCGAGATCGGCATCATCAGCTCGGCGTAGGCGCCGGCATTGTCGCGTGCGTATTCGCTGTCGACTTGTGCATTGTCAAACAGGATTTGCGCCTGTTTGGCAACGTTCGCCTGTTGCACCTTGTACGAGGTGTTGCGGAAGTCGGCGCCCACGCCCAGCATGGCCGTGCCGCCTGGCAGCGAGAACACAGGACGCGAAGCGCGGCCGT
This sequence comes from Janthinobacterium aestuarii, assembly GCF_051380835.1. Taxonomy (NCBI): domain Bacteria; kingdom Pseudomonadati; phylum Pseudomonadota; class Betaproteobacteria; order Burkholderiales; family Oxalobacteraceae; genus Janthinobacterium; species Janthinobacterium aestuarii. The sequence goes on along the minus strand of NZ_JBNYXU010000010.1, from coordinate 109,167 downwards.
CGATGCCCTTCATTTCCACCGTTTGCGTGTTGTAGGTGCCGCTGAAGCCCGTGCCCAGCAGTGCCTGGCGCATGGCGTCCGGCATGGAACCCACCGGGTAGGCGAACGGGTCGATATTGCCGGCGGCCACTTGCGCGTCGAATTTGTCGGCCAGCGGGAAACCGCTGACGTATTCCTGCGTCTGCTTGTTTTTCGAGTACGTTACGGCGGAGTTGATGTCCCAGCCGAATGCATTGCCATCGATACCGGCGACGATATGGGTGGCCTTGGTGCCGTAGTCGTAGACGCGGTTACCCATTTCCGACAGGCGGTATTTGGCGACGGCGCCCGTGGCGTTGGCCAACTGCGCTGGCGTCAGGTTTGGCGCCAGATATTTGTTGAACAGCGGCGAGCCGACATCGACGGAGAAATCGGCCGGGTACGGCGCAATGCTGGCGACGACGCGCGCTTCCGTGTAGGCGAGGTCATAGAAACCCTGGAAGCCGGTTTTGCCCAGTTTGACGGTACCCGAGCTGAAGATGGCGTCGCGTTTCGATTCGGGATTGATTTCGATGGTCGATGGTGAATCGAAATAGCAGTTGCCGTCGCCATAGAAATCCATGTTGCTGGCGGCGCATTTGCCGCCATGGGCCAGCGCGTACGGGTTCAGGTTGACGTTGTCGACGAAGGGCTTGTTGGTCTCCGGATTGATGACTACGGCGCCCGTCACCGGATCGGTGCGGTTGTAATCGACAGTGGCGTTGCCAGGGGCCGAGCGCGAGGAACCGTTGATGAATTGCAGTGCCTTGCCGTTCTTCGGATCGTTGAAATTGATGATGCCGCTTTTCGCGAAGCTGCGCTGCGATGCTTTCAGCGATTTTTGTTCGTCATGGCTGGCCGACACGAAGATGCTGTAGCCGTCTTCGTCGATGTCGCCGAAGCCCTTGCTGATCGAAATCGAGTTGCTGGCGCCGCCTTTTTCTTCAGGACGCGAGTATTTGGCATTGATTTCCAGCGGCGATGCGCCTTTTTTCAGGATGAAGTTGACCACGCCGGCGATGGCGTCGGCGCCATACAGTGCCGAGGCGCCGTCCGTCAGCACTTCCACGCGCTCGATGGCCGACAGGGGGATCGAGTTCAGATCGATGGTGGTGCCCGAATTGGATGGGGCAATACGACGGCCGTTCAGCAGCACCAGCGTGTAGGCTGCGCCGATATCGTGGATCGAAGCCGTGGTGACGCCGCCGCCGCCGCCGCCCACCGAATCGGCGGCCACGGAGAAGCCCTGCATCGCAGGAATTTGCTGGATGAAATCGGTCACCGTGGTGACGCCGGTTTTCTTGATGTCTTTCTGGTTGAACGACTGCACCGGCAGCGACGCTTCGGAAGCGATGCGCTTGATGCTCGAACCCGTGACTTCCACGCGTTGCATGGTGCCATCTGTTGTTTCTTGTGCATACGCGGCGTGCATGCTCAGGGCCATGCCGCCTGCAAACATCAGGCGCAGCGACCGCGATATTACATTTTCTATCATCATCTGAAATTCCTTGTTATTGTGATAAAGGCGGCAATTATTTTGAAATAACTTGTTGCTTACTAACAATTTATTTGCCTTTTTACAAATCCACCAATGAAAATTCTGTAAATTTTCAGGGCCCTCATCAAAACATTCACGATTCAGATTGTCAATTTCGTGCGGATTTTTTGGACGAAATGCAACATTTTCCTGTTTTTTTTGTAATCCTTCAGCAATAAAGTATCGCGGACCCTTGTCAGTCCTGCTCAGATGCGTAAAATAAAACGGCGCACATCATCGCTGATGGCGCCGTCTTTGGCATGGCTGGCAAACGCTGACCAGCGTTGTCTGCTCTGTCTCTTTTCCGTCATCCCCCTTAGAACGTATAGCTGCCGCGCAAGTAGTAGGCGCGCCCGATCGGGTCCGTGTAGCGCGGGTCATAGCCTTTCTGGAACAAAGTGCCCTGGTTCGAGAACGGTGGTTCCTTGTCGAACAGGTTTTTCACGCCCGCCGTCAGCAGCAATCCTTTCCACACGTAGCTGCCCGACACGTTGAGCAGGCTGTAGGATGGCACATCGTGGCGGTATTGCGGGTCCACCTGATTCTGGTCCGTGTAGCCGGACTTGAACGATTGCGATACGGTGGCGCCCCAGTTGCCCAGGCGCCAGTTCAGCGCCGCCGTATGTTTCCAGCGGAACACGGGATTGTTGTCCGCGTAGCGGCCCACGTTGGCAATGAATTCGCCGCCGCGCTCGTTCTGGTAGTCATACTTGTGGGTCCAGGTGCCATCGACCGAGACGCTGAAATCGCCATACGCGCCACGGCCCAGGCGCGCATTCAGGCTGACGTCGATGCCGTCGGTTTTCACTTCGCCGAGGTTGTCGTTCAAGTCCAGGATGGCGTAGGGCGAACCATCGGGATTGCGCAGGAACAAGGCCTTGTACTTTTCGTAGTTGCCGAAGATCGATTGCTCGGGCAGGGAGGAAATCTTGTCCTTCAGGTGGATGTTCCAGTAATCGACGGCAAGCGTGACTTCCTTGATCGGTTCGAGCACGAGGCCGACGGCAAAGGTGGTGGATTTTTCCGGTTTCAGTTTTTCATTGCCCCCTTGTAGCTTGAATTGCTGCAAGTCGCAATCGCGCAGGGGATTGGCACCGGGCTGCGGCACGCCGCCCGGGCAGAGGATGGGGTCGTCGTAGGAATCGTTGGTATCGTTCTTCGACGGCGGCGCATTCTTTTCAAACAAGGTGGGAGCGCGGAAACCCGTGCTGGCCGAGCCGCGCAGGACCAGCGCGCTGCTGGCCTGGTAGCGCAGGGCCAGCTTCGGATTGGTGGTGCTGCCCACGTCGCTGTAATGGTCGAAGCGGGCTGCCAATTGCACTTCCAGGTCCTTGATCAGCGGCAAGTTGACTTCGCCGAAGACGGCCTGGATCGTGCGCGAGCCGCTCTTCGACAGCGAACCGGACAGACCGGAACTGCTGGCCTGGCCGGCGATATCGCGGTTGACATTGAAGTCGGCTTTTTCACGTCGCAGCTCACCGCCCAAAGCGATCGCCAGCGGGCCGCCGGCCAGCTGCATCAGTTCGCGGCTGCCCTTGATGTCGAAGCCCGTCGTGGTGACCTTGGCGTTCTGCACCTCGCCACGCAGGGCAGTGCTGTCGAGGTAAGCCTTGCCGGCCGCGTCCTGCACGCCGAACGGGTTCAGGATGCCGTTCAGCACGCCTGCGGCAAAGCCCGCATCCTGCACATAGCCACCCGTGAATTTTTCCGACGACTTGCTGATCGCGTGGCTCAAGCCCGTCTTGTAGTCCCAGCCGGATAGATCGCCTTCGAGCGCCAGCACCAGGCGGTCCGTCTTGCCGTCCGAATCGATCTGCCGCTGGCCCGCTTCCACGGGGCGCCAGTTGACGCTCAGCGGTTGGCCCGACAAGCCCGGCTGTGCCGGCACGCCGCCCGCATTGCCCGGATAGTATTTGCTGCTGATGGGCAGAATCAAGCCCGTTTGCGGCGGCGGCGCCGTGCGCGCCTTCACCTTGTTTTGCGAATGCAGGTATTCCACCGTGGCCAGGTGGCCGCCACCGAGCTTGAAGGCGCCCTTGCCGAAGAAGGCCAGCTGTTCCTGGGCGGGCAGGTTGTCGATCTGGCGCGTGTAATCCTGGCGGCAGGTACCGTTGGCGGCGGCCACCGACAGTGGCGGCAAACAGCCGCTGGCCGCGTAGGGATTGCCTGCCAGGCCGTCGCCGCCGTTGGCCGCCGCATCGAAGTAATTGCCGGGGAAAGTCGTGCCGCTGGTAATGGACAGGCCGCGCGAGGGGATGATGCCGGTCTTGGAAAAGTCACGGTCCTGCGACGTCAGCACTTTTTGCTTGTGGTAGTCGAGCACGCCGAAAATATTGTAGCCATCCGTGTCGAGCTTGCCGAAACCCGTCGACAGATTGATGCGGTGCTCGCCGCCGCCCTTGTGTTCGGGCGCGACGACCTCGGCGGTGATATTCGTGACGTTGACCGAGCGCTTGGTGATGAAGTTGATGACGCCGCCGATGGCGTCCGTGCCGTAGATGGCCGAGGCGCCGTCGCGCAGCACTTCTACACGCTCCAGGGCGGCAATCGGGATGATGTTCAGGTCGACGCTGGCGCCGTCATACGGATGGTTGGCGATGCGCCGGCCGTTGAGCAGCACCAGGGTCTTGTCGCCGCCCAAGCCGCGCAAGTCGGCGCTCGCCTGGCCGCCCGTGGGCAAGCCGCTGGTATTGCCGCCGACGGCATTGCCGCTGCCCATGCTGGAGGAGTTGGAGGGGATCTTGCTGAGTACTTCCTGAGCCGTCGTCAGGCCCTGCTTGGCGAAATCCTCGGCCTTGAAGATGGACAGGGGTGTCGCCGTTTCCGAGACGAGGCGCTTGATGGAGGAGCCGGTGACTTCGACGCGCTGCATGCTGCTCGTGTCGCTGACTTCTTGCGCCAGCACCTGCTGGCTGAGCAGGCCGGCGGCGAGTCCGCTGGCGCAGATCAAACGGATGGAGCGGGACAAGCGTGTTTCTCTGATCATGTTCAAGACTCCTGGAAAAGCGGTTGGCTAGAAGGGCAAGAACGGCCGCGCTGGTTGGCGCACCGAGAACATTGAAAAATATTTATATCTTTTCAAGCGATCCACTGTAATGATCTGCAAAAGTCCTTGTCAACATGGCACACAGGTTTGTGTGCCTAAACAACGTAGTGCACGATAGGCACTGATTTGGAACAAAGAAGGTGCATTTTGTGTCCCATTTCTGACGAGGCTGCCATCGTCCTCGTGCGCAAAATAAAAAACGCCCGCTGCAGTGCAACGGGCGTTGGTGTGGATGGCATGACGATAGTGACGCAGCCTTGCCGAGTGCCCAGGCTGCGCTTGGCAGCCTGGTCGGACGCTTAGAAGAACTTGTAGCTGGCGCCCAGTTTGAAGTAGCGGCCGATGGCGCCGCTGGCATCCATCGGGTTGTAGCTCATGCCGCCGTAGGTCAGCGGGTCGAGCGGCGCGATCTTGTCGGTCACGTTGTTGATCGAGGCAAACAACTGCAACTGTTTGTTGACGTTCCAGCGGCTCGACAGGTCGAGCGTGGTGAACGAGGCGATCTTGCAACCGTTTGGCGCCGGTGTACTGTCGGCCAGCTTGGAAGCGCAGGGCTTGCCTTCAAACAGGATGTTCTTCATGTCCGAACGGTAGTTCAGCACGCCGCTGACGTTCCAGTTGCCCAGGTCCCACGAGCCGGTGAGGTTGATCTTGTCCTTCGGCGTGCCGGCGCAGTTGGAGGTATCGCAATTGCCATGCGTACCGGCGAACTGGTAGCGCACGGTGGACGACTCGGCCCGTACCCACGAAGCGATGTGGGTCCAGGTCAGGCCGAACGTGGCGCGGCCGTAGTCGCCCAGGCGCACGCGCTGCTTGACGTCCAGGTCGATACCCTTGATCTCCGTGAAGCTGGAGTTGCGGTACGGCGCCTTGGTGATCAGCAAGGTGCCCGTGTTCGGCACCACCACGCCATTGATGGTCAGGTTGTTGTCGGCGCGGATGGCCGTCGGCAGGGCGGCCGCTTCGTTGTAGGGCAGCGGGTTGATCTCGTTTTCACGCTTGATCTTCCAGCCATCGAGCGACAGGCTGGTATCGTTGAACGGATCCCACACGAGGCCCAGGGTGTAGCCCTTGGATTTTTCCGGCTTGAGGCTGGGGTCGCCGATCTTGACGGCCGCCACTTGCAGTTCGCAGTCGCTGGCATTGGCGCCCGGCAGACGGGTGCCGCCCGGGCAGCGCACGGGATCGCTCACGGTCGACGTGCCCGTCGATTGCGAATTGGCATTGCTTTCGGCGGGGCCCGGTGCGCGGAAGCCTTCCGAATACGTGCCGCGCACGGCGAAGGTTTTCAGCGGCGTCCACTTGGCGCCCAGTTTCGGCGTGGTCGACGAGAAACGGTCATATTTGTCGTAACGCAAGGCGCCCGATAGTTCCACCGTCTTGATGACGGGCGCGAGCACTTCGAGGAACACGGCCGAGACCTTGCTGTCGCCCTTGGCTGCCACGTAGCTGGAGTTGATGGAACCGTTCTCCGTGCCCGACAGCGATGGATTGTCGAGCTTGTCGCGGCGGTGTTCCGCACCCACGGCCAGGCCCAGGGCGCCGCCAGGCAACTGCATCAGTTCGCGCGATGCCTTGAAGTCGATGATGTCGAGCTTGGTGGTGGAATCGGAGGTGGCGTTCGTCACCATGGCCGCGTACAGCGAGGCGGGATTCTTGCCCGCCTGGGCACCGATGTAGTAGGGGAAATGCTTGCTGGCCGGACTGGAGTCGCCCAGGGCCGCCTTGACGACGGCCATGTTCAGCATATTGCTGTAATCGAGGTGCAGCTTCGATTCCGAATGCGTATAGCCGGCATCGTAGTCCCAGCCCATGGCGTTGCCCTTGATGCCGAGCACGATGCGGTTGAACTCGTTGTTGGCCTGGCGCGTGCTGGCGCCCACGTCGAAGGCTTGGTAGCGCACGCGTACTGGCACGCCATACGGATTTTGCGGGTGATTGGCGGCCAGCACAATGGTGGTGCCGGCGCCGGAACCGTAGTTGACGACGCCAGTCGGGCTGGTGGCGTTGGGCGGGAAGGCGATGGTCGGCGTGATCGATGGCGGTATCAGGGTGAAGGCCGTATCGCGCTTCGAGTAGCCCGCTTCCGCGTACACCTGGGTGTCGGCATTGACTTGCCAGGTGCCGCGCGTATACAGGTTGATCGATTCGATCTTCGGCTGCATCGAGCGGAACTGGTCGTGGTGCCACAAACAGCCGCCCTTCGGATCCTGCGGCGAAGACACGGACAAGGTGGAACAGCCGGGCAGGGAAACATAGTTGTTGGTGACGGGGTCGCGGATCAGGCCCGCTGGCGAGGCATTCGCATCGTTGTTGCCATTGATGTAGCCGCCGGCGAACTGGGTGTTGATCGCATAGCCATACGGGCGCAGGTCGGCCTTGCCTATCCATTTGCGGCCGGCACGGTCATTGTTCATCAGCATGTCCGATTTGCTGTACTCGGCATTGACGACGACATTGAATTTATCCGTATCGAGGTTGCCCTTGCCGAAGGTCAGCGAGGCGCGGTGCTGCTTGGCGTCGCTGTCGCCCGAGATGCCCGTGTCGCCTTTCAGGGTCAGGCCTTCGAAGTCCTTGCGCAAGATGATGTTGACGACGCCGGCGATGGCGTCCGCGCCGTAGGTCGACGATGCGCCGTCTTTCAGGATTTCAATGCGCTCGACGATCTGCATCGGCACGGTGGACAGGTCGGTAAAGCTCTTCTGGCCGTCATCGGCGCGCGCGAACGGCGCGATGCGGCGGCCATTGAGCAAGACCAGGGTCGAGGTGGCGCCCAGGCCTCGCAGCGAGATGGCCGTGGAACCGGCGGCAAAGCCGTTGCCGAAGCCCGTCGGCAGGGAGCCGGCGCCATCGGCGGTCAGGGTTTGCAGGTACTCGGCGACGGTGGCCTTGCCCGATTTCATCAAGTCATCGCGGCTGATGACCTGTACCGGCGATGCGGTCTCGGCCGTGGCCCGTTTGATGCTCGAGCCTGTAATTTCCACACGTTGAACATTGGCGTCTTGCGCCATGGCCGGCGCAGCCATCATGCCCAGGCTGAGCGCTGCTACGCTACCCGAAAAAATCAGGCGTACGGAGCGGGATATCACTGTTTCCATCATCATTCTCAGAACTCCGAAAGTGTGCTCGGCTGGCCCTCGTGCGGCACAGCTTTGCCAGGGTGATAAAGATTGCTGCGTCGGCAATCGCTGTGGATCAAACGGCATATTGTGTGAGTTGCCGCCATTGATAAGACCACTTGCCGAGAAACCTTGTCAACGCGCACACATCTGCTTTCAGCATGGAAACAACAGTGTTTTTTATCATGTTGATGCTTTTCAATAATTGCAATTATTTTAATGTTGCAGTGCGATGCGTATTTTCCGTACTGCCATAAAAACAGCTGTCATTGGCAACCATAAGGGTTGCTGCCAGGCCGTTTTTTCATGGACGCCGCCTGTCTATGCTGCGCTGCGGAAGATTTCTCCCGTGAGGCAGGCGGTCGTGGCTGCGCGGCACGCCAGTGCTGCGGCTTTTCGCCCGGCGAACAGAATATGCGTTATCGTTACGCCTTTTTCCGGCTCGCCTGCATGCGGTGCGGCTGGGCCTGAACAAGGCATAGATCTTGCGAGGATGGACTGGTTTTGGCGGTGGATTCCTGTATCCCAGGGGGAAGCCAGTACAAGCGCACCAATACGGTGCGACAGATAATCGAGATGAAGGGTATTACATGAAGTCACCATGGATGCGGCGCGTGGCGCTGCTCGCCTGCCTGGCCACCCTGCCGCTGGCGGCCATTGCCGCCGCCGATGCTGCCCCTGCTGCCGCAGCCGCGCCGGTGAAAACCTTGCGCTATATCCTGCCGGCCGCCGAGACGGGCTTCGATCCGGCCACCGCGCGCGACCTGTATTCGAACCACATCACGCAGGCCGTCTTCGACACCCTGTACACCTATGATTACCTGGCGCGCCCCGTCAAGGTGGTGCCCGGTGCGGCGGCCGCCATGCCGGAAGTGTCCGCCGACGGCAAGACCTACACCATCCGCCTGAAGAAAGGCATGTATTACACGCCCGACCCCGCATTCGGCGGCAAGCGCCGCGAACTGACGATGGCCGACTACGTGTATTCGTGGAAGCGTTTGTTCGACCCGCGCCTGGCCTCGCCGCACAGCTGGCTGTTCGAAGGCAAGGTGGTGGGACTCGACGACCTGGCCAAGGACGCGGCCAAGTCGAACAAGCTCGACTACAGCAAGAAGGTGGCCGGCCTGGACATCCTCGACCCGTACACCCTGCGCGTGACCCTCACCAAGACCGATTTCAATTTCCCCATGATCCTCGCCTACGTGCCGACGTCCGCCGTGGCGCGCGAAGTGGTAGAAAAGTATGGCGACGTGAAGGGCGAAGTGGGTTCGAATCCCGTCGGCACCGGCTACTACACCTTGGGTGAATGGACGCGCGGCAACCGCATCGTTCTGAACCGCAACCCGCAGCACTTGCCGGAAACGTGGAATTTCCTGGCTGGCGACGACCCGGACGACCAGCGCATCGTGCGCCAGATGCAGGGCAAGCGCATTCCCGCCATCGACCGCATTGAAATTTCCGTGATGATCGAAGACCAGTCGCGCTGGCTGTCGTTCCAGAGTGGCGGAACGGACGTGTTCTGGCTCGATGGCCCGCTGGCGCCGAAAGCGCTGCTCAACGGCAAGCTGCGTCCCGAACTGGCGGAGAAGGGCGTGCAACTGTCGCGCCTGTTGGATCCGGAGATCAGCTATTACTACTGGAATATGGAAGACCCGACGTTAGGCGGCTTCAGCAAGGAAAAGATCGCGCTGCGCCGTGCCATTGCCATGGCGCACAATATTGACGAAGAAATCCGCATCATCTGGAATGGCCAGGCCAAGCGCCTCGACTATCCGATCCCGCCCGGCGTCGTCGGCTACGATCCCCACTACAAGAGCCTGCTGCAATACGATCCCGTGCTGGCGAACAAATTGCTCGATAAATTCGGCTACAAGAAGGGCGCCGACGGCTGGCGCACTTTGCCAGACGGCAAGCCGCTGCTGATCCGCTACGCTTCGCGCAACGAAGCCAATGGCGTGCTGCAGGCGGAAATGTGGCGCAAGACCTACAACTCGCTGGGCATCCGCATGGAAAACGACCGCATGATCTTTTCCGACATTTTAAAAACGGAAAAACAGTGCAAGATGCAGACGCGCACGGCGCCGTGGCTGGCCGACTATCCGGACGGCGACAACTTCATGCAGCTGTTCTATGGCCCGAACACGCATCAGAACAACAATGGCTGCTACCAGGATCCCGAATACGACAAGTGGTACGCGGCCAGCCAGGCCATGCCGGCCAGCCCCGAGCGCGACGAGCTGTTCCACAAGATGGCGCGCCGCCTGGAAGTGAATGCGGGCGCCCTGATCGGCTATGCGCGCTACCGCAACATGCTGGCGCAAAAGTCGGTGCTCGGCTACAAGAAACACCCGATCCTGTTCCAGGAGTGGGCCTACATGGATATCGACAGCACGGGCGCGCCGGTGGCGCCTGCTGCCGCGGCCTCGGCCAATAAATAAGCGCGGCTTATATAAACAAGGAATCATTATGTTCGCTTATATCCTGCGCCGCCTGTGGCAGATGCTGCCCACCATGCTGGGCGTCGTCCTGCTGGTGTTTATCCTGTTTAACTGGGTGGGCGGCGACCCCGCCTATATCCTGGCCGGCAAGATGTCTAGTGCGGAAAGCATCGCCAACATCCGCCGCCAGCTCGGCGTCGACCAGCCATACTATGTACAGCTGTGGATCTTCATCAAGCAGATCGTCACGTTCGACTTCGGCCAGAGCTGGGCCACGGGCGAAACCGTGTCGCACATCATCACGTCGCGCCTGGGCCCGTCGATGATGGTCCTGATTCCGCTGACCGTGCTGGAAACGTTCTTTGGCGTGGCGCTGGCGCTGGCCATCGCTTTCGTGCGCGGCTCGCTGACGGACCGCGCCGTTATGATCGCCTGCACGGTGGGCATGTCGATTTCCATCCTCGTCTACATCATCGTCTTCCAGTACGGTTTTGCCTACAAGCTGGGCCTGTTCCCCGTGCAGGGTTGGGGCGACAGCTTCTGGGAAAACCTGCTGCGCTATTCGACCTTGCCGATTTTGATCGGCCTGGCCGTGTCCATCGCGCCGACCCTGCGCCTGTTCCGCACCTTCGTGCTGGACGAGGCGAACCAGGATTACGTGCGCACGGCGCGCGCCAAGGGCCTCAAGGAAGGCCGCATCATGTGGGTCCACGTGCTGCGCAACGCCGGCATTCCCATCATTACCTATGTGATGTCGAACTTGCCGGCGCTCTTGATCGGCGCTTTCCTGCTCGAGCGCTTCTTCGGCATCCCCGGCATCGGGCGTGAAGTGATCCTGGCCGTCGAGCGCAGCGACTTTCCGGTGATCAAGGCGATCACCGTGTATGTCGCCGCCGCCACCATGCTCTTCAACCTGCTCACCGACCTGCTGTACCAGGCGGTCGATCCTCGCGTACAACTGAAGTAGAAAGAGACGATGTCGAAACCTCATACATCGCCCGGCCTGTGGGCCCTGGCGTGGCGCCGTTTGCGCGGCGACAAGATTGCAATGGTATCGCTGGCCGTGGTCGGCGCCTTTTTCCTGCTGGTGCTGGCGTCCGCCAGCGGCCTGGTCGCCTCGAACTGGGAAGACGAAGTGGCCGTCAGCTATGCGCCGCCCACGTTTGTCGGCGCCGACAAGGACGTGGCCGTCGATGGCGCCATTCCCCTGGCTGATGAGCGCAGCGCGCCCACCCCCGTCAACGTGCTCGATCCGCTGGCCGACGACATCGCCGAACTGCGCGCCCAGATGGGCAGTAACCCTTCCGCCGGCGTGGAGATGTACGGTGTCACCGACCCGCTGGCCGACGACTTGACAGCCTTGCGCGCCGGCATGGGCAAGGCCAAGAAACTCGTCACGCACAAGGCGGCGACACTGCCGTTCGGCGCCGACAAGTGGGGCCATGACATCATCCAGAAAACCATCAAGGGCGGTGAAACGTCGATCGTCGTGGGCCTGGTGGCAGCCTTGCTGGCCGTCGTGCTGGGCACCTTGTTTGGTGCCGTGTCCGGCTACTTCGGTGGCGTTGTCGATGATTTCTTCAACTGGTTCTACAGCATCTTTACGTCGATTCCGTCCATCCTGATGATCTTGACGGTGGCGGCCGTGCTGCAACAGAAGGGCGTGCTGACCATCGTGCTGATCCTCGGGCTGACTGGCTGGACGGGGCCGTACCGTTTGATCCGCGCCGAATACATCAAGCACAAGGCGCGCGAATACGTGATGGCGGCCGACGCGATAGGCGCCTCGCACTGGCGCAAGATGTTTTCCCACATCTTCCCGAACGTGAGCCACGTGGCACTGGTGCAAATGTCGATTCTCGTGGTGGGCTTCATCAAGGCGGAAGTGATTCTGAGCTTCCTCGGCTTTGGTGTGCCGGTGGGCACCGTCTCGTGGGGCAGCATGCTCAACGAGGCACAAAATGAACTGATCCTGGGCAAATGGTGGCAGCTGACAGCCGCCGCCACGGCGATGGCCGTGCTGGTGACGGCGTTCTCGCTGTTTACCGATGCCTTGCGCGATGCGCTCGACCCCAAAGTGAAATAGGAGTTGCTCATGGACCAGAATAACCTGTTGGAAGTGCGCGATCTGCGCGTCACCTTCCGCCTGGACAAGAAGACCACGTTCGAAGCCGTCAAGGGCATCTCGTTCAACGTGCCGCGCAACAGCATCGTCGCGCTGGTGGGCGAATCGGGCAGCGGCAAGTCCGTCAGCTCGCTGGCCGTGATGGGCTTGCTGCCGCCGGATAACACCATCATCGATCCCGCCTCGAGCATCCATTTTGGCGGGCGCAATCTGCTGGACCTGTCGATCGCCGAGCGGCGCACCATGTGCGGCAAGGATATCTCGATGATCTTCCAGGAACCGATGTCGTCGCTGAACCCCGTGTTTACCGTCGGTTTCCAGATCGCCGAAGTATTGCGCCAGCACATGGGCATGAACCGCAAGCAGGCGCGGGCGCGCACCCTGGCGCTGCTCGAGGAAGTGGGCATCCCCGACCCGGCCACCAAGATCGACGCCTACCCGAGCCAGATGTCGGGCGGCCAGCAGCAGCGTGTGATGATCGCCATGGCGATCGCCTGCGAACCGAAACTGCTGATCGCCGACGAACCGACGACGGCGCTGGACGTGACGATCCAGAAACAGATCATGGACTTGATCGCGGCCCTGCAAAAGAAGCACCAAATGTCCGTGCTCTTCATTACTCACGACCTGGGCCTGGTGGGAGAGATCGCCGACCACGTGATCGTCATGCGCCACGGCGAAGTACGCGAGACGGGCGAGGTGCGCCAGGTATTCGAAGCGCCGCAAGACAGTTATACCAAGGCCCTGCTGCATTGCCGCCCCTCGCTCGATGAGCGCCCGTGGCGCCTGCCCGTGATTGCCGATTACATGGAAGGCAAGGCCGGTCCCGGCGTCGAAGTGAAGCAGCGCACGCGCGGCTACACGCCCGGTGACGAGCCCGTGCTGGTGGTGAATAATCTGAGCAAAAGCTTTTATACGCGCGAGGGCCTGTTCGGCAAGCGCGAGTTCCAGGCCGTCAAGGACGTGTCCTTCACTTTGCCGCGCGGCAAGACGCTGGGCGTGGTGGGCGAATCCGGCTCCGGCAAGACGACGGTGGGCTTGACCCTGCTGCGCCTGCACCAGGCGACGGGCGGCACGGCCATGTTCCACGGCAAGGACCTGATTGCCATGCCGAACAAGGAGTATTTGCCGTATAAACGCCGCATCCAGATCATCTTCCAGAATCCGTATGCCTCGCTGAACCCGCGCTTTACGGTGGGACAGATTTTGCTCGAACCGATGCGCATCCACAACATCGGCGCCGATGACAAGGAACGCATCGCCAAGGCCTACTGGCTGCTCGATAAAGTCGGCTTGCCGGAACAGGCCTTCCACCGCTATCCGCACGAGTTCTCGGGCGGCCAGCGCCAGCGCATCGCCATTGCCCGCTGCCTGACCATGCAGCCGGAAATCCTCGTCTGCGACGAATCCGTGTCGGCGCTGGACGTGTCCGTGCAGGCGCAGGTGCTCAATCTGCTGCAGGACTTGCAGGATGAATTCGGACTGTCCTACATCTTCATTTCGCACGATTTGTCGGTGGTGAAATACATCGCCGACCAGGTGATGGTGATGCACAAGGGACAAGTGGTGGAACTGGCCGATTCGGATGAGCTGTACCGCAACCCCGTGCATCCGTACACGCGCACCCTGCTCAGCGCCATACCGAAGGGCGTGCAGTTGTAAGGGACTTTTTACGGTAAGATAGCGGCCATGCCCAACCTCATTTACCTTCTCGAACATTACGGTGTCCTGATAGTCTTTGGCATCGTGCTGGTGGAGCAGCTCGGCCTGCCGATTCCCGCCTTTCCCATCCTCGTGGTGGCGGGGGCGCTGGCCGTCGATGGCGACATGAATGGGGCGCTGGTGCTGGCCGCCGCCCTGGGCGCATGCCTGATCAGCGACTTTACGTGGTTCCGCGCGGGCCGCCATTTCGGCAAGCGCATCCTGCGGCTGCTGTGCCGTATCTCGCTGTCGCCCGATTACTGCGTCAGCCAGACGGAAGACAAATTCAAGCGCTGGGGCCCGAAAGCCCTCGTCGTCTCCAAGTTCGTGCCGGGGTTCAATACCGTGGCCGCACCGATGTCGGGCGCGCTGGGCACGCCGCCGGGCCTGTTCTTCCTGTACGCAGGCCTGGGCGCCTTGCTGTGGAGCGGCACGGGCATCGTCGTCGGCGTGATCTTCCATGCCAGCGTGCAACAAGTGCTCGACTTGCTCAGCACCATGGGCAGCACGGCCTTGCTGATGCTGGCCACCTTGCTGGGCTTGTTCCTGCTGTACAAATTCCTCGAACGCCGGCGTTTCCGCCAGGCCTTGCAGATCGAGCGCATCGGCATCGATGAATTGCTCGAACTCATAGAGCAGGGCGAAGAGCCGCTGATGGTCGACGCGCGCAGCGCCACGGCGCAGGCGCTGGAACCGGCCGTGCCGGGCGCCTTGTTCTTCAATGGCAAGGAGCCCGTGCCCGCCATGATCGCCATGGACAAGGACCGCCACATCATCGTGTATTGCAGCTGCCCCAACGACGTGACGGCCGCGCAAGTGGCCAAACTGCTGCACCAGCACGGCTTTCACCGCGCCAAGCCCCTGCATGGCGGCCTGGACGCGTGGAATGCCGCCTACCGCTCGGACCAGCCGGCACCCGCCAGCCTGCTGGGCGAAGGCTTGCCCACCTGATTTCCGCTCCTTCCTGCTCGCCAGGCTGGCAGTCAAAAACCGGTAGTAATAATACGAAAATCGCTTTGCGGCAGCGCCAGGACAGCGGCGCCACACCCGCGCCACCGCGTACAAAGCGGCTTTGCGCAAACTCCGGCATACTCTGTTTTCAAGGCGGCTCCTGCTGCTGTGCAGCATGCTTTTCGTGTGTTTAATGGGTGCAAGCACTTACTATAAATCATTGTTCCTAAGCAATTTTGGCGTTGCCTGTTGCATTTGGAGTGGAACTACCAATAAAGGCTTGTTTTGATGTACTTAAACTACAAACTTTGCTTGCCTCCGGGCGCATTCATCCTTTAAGCTTGGCGTCCCATGCGTCCCACTTCATCATTTAAAATCATGAGCGCTTCGTCTTCTCCCGTACTGCCGACTTCCGCCTTCGCCGATGGACCGCGCCTGCTGGCCGACGTGGGCGGCACCAATGCCCGCTTCGCCCTGGAAGTGGCCGCTGGCCACATCACCCTGGTGGAAGTGTTGCCCTGTGCCGATTACCCTAGCCTGTCCGCCGCGCTGCAAGCCTATCTGGCCTTGCCGCACATCGCTGCCGCCGGCGGGCAAGCCGTACGCCATGCCGTGATCGCCATCGCCAACCCGGTCGACGGCGATTTCCTCAGCATGACGAACCACCACTGGTCGTTCTCGATCCGCGCCATGCGCGAAGAGTGCGGTTTCACGACTTTGGACGTAGTCAACGATTTCACGGCGCTGGCGCGCTCCCTGCCGCAGCTGTCAAACGAGCAAAAGCACCAGGTGGGCGCGGGCACGGCCCGTCCGAATACGGCCATCGGCCTGATCGGCGCCGGCACGGGCCTGGGCGTGTCGGGCCTGATTCCGTCGCACGGCGGCTGGATCGCCCTGCAAAGCGAAGGCGGCCACGTCAGCTTTGCGCCGTTCAACGAAGTGGAAGTGAGCATCCTGCAATTCGCCTGGCGCGAATACGAACACGTCTCGGCCGAGCGCCTGATTTCCGGCGATGGCCTGGAACTGATCTACCGCGCCCTGGCCGACCGCGCCGGCGTGCCGGCGGAAGACTTGCCGGCAGCGGAAATCACGCGCCGCGCGCTGGCCGGCGAATCCCAGCTGTGCGACGACGTCATCGAAGCGTTCTGCTGCATGCTCGGTACCGTGGCGGGCAACGTCGCCGTCACGCTGGGCGCGCTGGGCGGCATTTATATCGGCGGCGGCATCGTGCCACGCCTGGGCGCACGTTTCGACCGCTCCGGTTTCCGCGCCCGCTTCGAGCGCAAGGGCCGCTTCGCCAATTATGTCTCGCAAGTACCGACCTTCGTCATCACGGCGCAATACCCAGCGTTCCTGGGCGCATCGGCCATTCTCTCGGAGAAACTCGCCTCCCAGTGATGTGCGAGTAGGGGGCGATATGTCGCGCCAGGGCCGGGTAAAACGCGTGTTTTGCCCGGTTTTGCGCTTTTCCGCTTTTTATCAGGTACAATTGGCATCGTTGGATGAAACGACGACTGTCGCTCTCCTGTCTGGCTGGTTCGCCGCCACGGGAAAAGCAGCTGCTCCGGAGTTCGTTTCATTGCTGGTTATTTAAGGCCAGCACCATGGATGGCAGGACTTTCACTGCATCCGCTTTAGTCCCGCTTTGCGCGCATCGGCCAAGGCGTCGGAAAAACAGCCTCAACTAGTAACCCAGCACGGCGTCATCATCGATGTCTGCCATCTGTTACGTTGAAATGAACGTTTTTGATTTCTTTCTCTGCATACGAATTGCAACACACATCCGCACAGAATTGCTATGAATACAATTGAGGCTAAAAAAGTCCTCGAAACCGCGTTGCTGTGCGCTCGTGAATCGCTGACGATCCACAGCTTGAAGAAGCTGTTCGTCGATGCGGACGAGAATGGTCGCGTGCGCGGTGTCGGCGTTGGCGCCGATACGATCAAGCAGTTGCTGGAAGAGTTGCGCGATGAATGGGAAGGGCGCGGCATCGAGATCGTCAGTCTGGCTTCCGGCTGGCGCTTTCAAAGCCGCCCGGAAATGAAGATGTATCTCGACCGTTTGACACCCGAGCGGCCGCCCAAGTATTCGCGGGCGACCCTGGAAACCCTGGCCATCATCGCCTACCGCCAGCCGGTGACGCGCGGCGATATCGAGGAAATTCGCGGCGTTGCCGTCAATTCGCAGACGATCAAGATGCTGGAAGACCGTGGCTGGGTCGATGCCATCGGCTACCGCGACGTGGTGGGGCGGCCGGCCTTGCTGGCCACCACCAAGCAATTTTTGGATGACCTGGGTTTGCAATCGCTGTCCCAGCTGCCGCCTTTGCAGCAAATCAGCGAGATGCAGGGCAATGGGCTCGAAGCCCTGGAAGCGGCCCTGCAGGAAAATTTTGACAAGGCAAGCAATGAGCTTGTCCCCCAGCTTGGTGCAGGTAGCAATACGGCTGTGACAGATGTAGATGTGACAGCAAGCCTTGATGCCGGCCCCGATGCTTCGCCCATGGACGAAGCCTACACTCACGACCCTGCGCCAGAACTAACGGTTGACGCTGCGCCAGGTCAGCACAGCCAAGAAACGAAGAATGAATAATCCGAACACACCCGAGACAGTTACCGCCAGCGACGAAGCCATCGTTGCCAAGCCCAAGCGCCGCACCAAGGCCCAGATTGAAGCTGATACGGCCGCTGCCGTTGCTGCCGGCGACACCGCCGCTGCCAAGCCGAAGCGCCGCACGAAAGCCGACGTGGCCGCCGCCGCGCCCGTCGCCGCTGCCGCTGAAACTGAAGCTGCCCCAGCCGCCAAGAAAACCCGCGCCAAGCCAGCCTTGAAGGCCGTGGCCGATGCCGCCGAAGCGGCTGCCGAAGCAGTCGCCGCCCCTGCGCCGCGTCCGCCGCGCGCCCGCGCTGCTGCCAAGGCCGCTGCCGCCGTCGCTGAAACGGCGCCCGAAGCCGTCGCTGACAAGCCGGCCGAAGCACGCCCGACCCGTGGTCCGCGCCAGATGCGTGGCGTGCAGGCGGAACGCGCACTGCGCCAGCCGCCGCGCGCCGAAGCGCCGCAGGCAGCCGAATCCGTTGCAGCAGCACCTGTCGTCGAGCAAGCCGCCGCGCCTGTCGCCGATGTGTTCGATGCCGAAGGCAACCTCGTGTCCGGTCCGCGCCTGCCGCGCGGTCCGCGCAACGACGTGCCGGGCGCTGGCAAGAATGCCGGCAAGAGCCGTAAAAAGGGCAAGGGCCGCCAGGCTGCGCCAGGCAAGCTCAGCGATGCTGATGCTGTCTTCTCGTTCGTCACCTCCGACGCGTTCGACAGCGAAGAGGGCGGCACGGGCCGTATGCAAAAAGTGGCCGTGCGCCGCGACCTGACGTCCGACGACGACGCGCCGAAGCTGCACAAGGTGCTGGCCGAAGCCGGTCTCGGTTCGCGCCGCGACATGGAAGACCTGATCATTTCGGGCCGCGTGTCCGTCAATGGCGAGCCGGCCCACATCGGCCAGCGTATCCTGCCGACCGATCACGTGCGCATCAACGGCAAGTTGATCCAGCGCCGCGTCAGCAAGAAGCCGCCGCGCGTGTTGGTCTACCACAAGCCGGCCGGCGAAATCGTCAGCCACAACGACCCGGACGGCCGTCCATCCGTGTTCGACCGCCTGCCGACCATGAAGGCGGGCAAGTGGCTGGCCGTTGGCCGCCTCGACTTCAACACGGAAGGCTTGCTGCTGTTTACCACCTCCGGTGACCTGGCCAACCGTTTGATGCACCCGCGCTACGGCATCGACCGCGAGTACGCCGTGCGTACCCTGGGCGAGCTGGAAGAGGGCATGCGCCAGAAACTGCTGGCCGGCGTCGAGCTGGAAGACGGCCTGGCGCAGTTCTCGAAGATCGCCGATGGCGGCGGCGAAGGCATCAACAAGTGGTACCGCGTGGTGATCGGCGAAGGCCGTAACCGCGAAGTGCGCCGCATGTTCGAAGCCATCGGCCTGACCGTGTCGCGCCTGATCCGTACCCGCTACGGCGCCATGACCCTGCCGAGCGGCCTGAAACGCGGCCGCTGGGAAGAGATGGATGAAAACACCGTGCGCGACCTGCTGGCCGCCTACGGCATCGAAAAGAAAATGCCGGCATCGGGCGATCCGCGTGCCGTTGGCGCCGCCAAGGGCCGCGAAGCGCGCAAGGCCAGCCGCGATGACGAGCCGAATGGCAACCGCATCGATGTAAGCAACCGCAACGCCGATCCTTTCCCGGTCGCGCCGCGCCGTGGCCAGCCGCAAGGCCAGTTTGCCCGTCCGCAAGGTCAGGGTCGTCCAGGCGGCGCCGGCCGTCCAGGCGAAGCGCGTGGTCCCGGCCGTGGCCAGCCGCAAGGTCCGTTCCAGGGCGGCCAGCCGCGTTCGTCGGCATCGTTTGAAGGCGCGTCGCAAGGCCAGGGTCGTCCGCCGCGTGCGGCAGGCCAGGGCCGTCCGGCCGGTGGCGGCGAAGGCCGCGCACCGCAGCGCGGTCCGCGCCAGCCCGATCCGCTGCAAACGGCATTCGGCTTCGCCAACACGGGTCCGCGCCGCAATACGGGCGGTGGCGCCGGTGGGCAAGCGCGTTCCGGTGGCCAGCCGCGTGGCGGCATGGATCGTGGCGGCATGGATGGCATGCCGCGCCGCCGCAGCAAAGGTTAATCGGGACGAGTTTCTTCTTGCGCGCCCGCTGATCTGCCGCGGGTGCGCGCTCTTGTAACTGTTGTAAGCCGGGCCGCTCCTCGTGTGCGGCATTGCGGCGAAGTTAATAAGAGGTTATAATCTGCAGCCTAATAAAAGTTCTCCGCAGGGTTGTTTGGTGGGGAGTGCTTTCATCTGGTTGGGGAAATACAAGAAGATGGGCAGATGCCCATTTTTTTTTTGTTGAACCGTTTGTAATGGCGCCAGCAAGGCGCCATATATGACTTGAATGCGTGTTTTTGCATGGTGTCGGCGCTCATTGCGGCGCCGTCATGCCGAAAACGGGCCTTATTTCTGGAGAATTTTTTGCAGCAGTTGGGATTAATTGAAAAGACAGTTACAGGTCTGGGCTATGAGCTCGTTGATGTCGAACGTGCCGAGCGCGGGCTGCTGCGCGTCTTTATTGATTTCAGCGCCGCCGATGCCGCTGAAAAAGGTCCGATCACGGTTGAAGACTGTGCCACGGTGAGTCACCAGTTATCGCATGTGTTGACGGTAGAGAACGTTCCTTACGAGCGTCTCGAGATTTCTTCCCCGGGTCTCGATCGTCCGGTGCGCAAGCTGGAAGACTTCGTCCGTTTCGCAGGCCAGGAAATCATCGTCAAGCTGACTGTGGCGATGCCGGGTACGAACAACCGGAAATCGTTCCAGGGGATTCTGCAAGAACCCGTGGGCGATAAATTGTCGTTGGAATTTGAAGGTAAGGATGGTCCGGCGATGTTGGAGTTTACGCTCGCCGATGTGGATAAGGCACGCTTGGTGCCGCAGGTGGTTTTTAAGGGACGCAAAGCATGAGCCGCGAAGTTTTATTATTGGTTGACGCGCTGGCGCGCGAAAAAAACGTCGATAAAGATGTCGTCTTCGGCGCCCTCGAATTCGCGTTGGCGCAAGCCACGAAGAAACGGTATGAGGGTGAGGTAGACATCCGCGTTTCGATCGACCGCGAAACGGGCGAATTCGAATCGTTCCGCCGCTGGCACGTCGTGCCCGATGAAGCGGGCCTGCAATTGCCGGATCAGGAGATCCTGCATTTCGAGGCAAAAGAACAGATCGCCGATATCGAAGTCGATGACCATATCGAAGAACCGATCGAATCCGTCGAATTCGGCCGCCGTTTCGCCCAGGATACCAAACAGGTTGTCCTGCAGCGCGTACGTGACGCCGAACGCGAACAGATCCTGGTCGACTTCCTGGAACGCGGCGATTCGCTCGTCACCGGCACCATCAAGCGCATGGAACGCGGCGACGCCATCGTCGAATCGGGCAAGATCGAAGCGCGTCTGCCACGCGACCAGATGATCCCGAAAGAGAATCTGCGTATCGGCGACCGTGTGCGTGCCTTCATCTTGCGTATCGACCGCAACATGCGCGGCCCGCAAGTGATTCTGTCGCGCACCGCGCCGGAATTCATCATGAAGCTGTTCGAACTGGAAGTGCCGGAAATCGAGCAAGGCATGCTGGAAATCAAATCCGCAGCCCGCGATGCCGGCGTCCGCGCCAAGATCGCCGTCTACACGGCCGACAAGCGCATCGACCCGATCGGTACTTGCGTCGGCATGCGCGGTTCGCGCGTGCAGGCTGTCACCGGCGAACTCGGCGGCGAACGTGTCGACATCGTGCTGTGGTCGGAAGATCCGGCGCAGTTCGTCATCGGCGCCTTGGCGCCGGCGAACGTGTCATCGATCATGGTCGATGAAGAAAAACACGCGATGGATGTCGTCGTGGACGAAGAAAACCTGGCAATCGCGATCGGCCGTTCCGGCCAGAACGTGCGCCTGGCCTCGGACCTGACCGGCTGGAAGATCAACATCATGACGGCCGAAGAATCGGCTGACAAAGCTGCCCAGGAAACGGCTGCCGTGCGCATCCTGTTCATGGAAAAGCTCGATGTCGACCAGGAAGTGGCCGATATTCTGGTGGAAGAAGGTTTCGCCAGTCTGGAAGAAATCGCTTACGTGCCAATTTCCGAAATGCTGGAAATCGAATCGTTTGACGAAGATACCGTCAATGAACTCCGTACCCGTGCGCGTGATGCGCTGGTTACCGAAGCGATTGCTTCGGAAGAGGGTCTGGAAGGCATGGACGAGGCGTTGGTGGGTCTGGAAGGCATGGACCGCATTACCGCCGGCAAGCTGGGTCTGGCTGGTATCAAGACCGTTGAAGCATTTGCAGCACTGGCATACGACGAATTTGGCGCAATCCTGGCCTTGTCTGCGGACCGTGCGCGTGAACTGATTACAAGTGAATTTAAAGATGTGACCGACGATGAGATGAAGTTGGTTGACTCGAAATACGACGATCGTGCCAAGGCGTTGCAAGCCAAGGCATGGAGTCTGGCCGAATCCGCAAAGGCTTAATTTGAGTATCTTTATCATCTCCGCGACACATAGAAAAGAGGACTGAATGGCGAGTAACAACGTAGCCCAATTTGCCACCGAACTGAAGATGCCTGCAGATTTGCTGCTGACGCAGCTGCGTTCTGCCGGCGTCGAGAAAAGTTCGACGTCAGATCCATTGTCGAAAGATGATAAGGACAAGCTTTTGGATCATCTGCGCCGCACACACGGCGCAGCGGCTGACACAGAAAAGAAAAAAATCACCGTGACCCGCAAGGAAACGACTGAAATCAAGCAAGCTGACGCCACCGGCAAATCGCGCACCATCCAGGTGGAAGTGCGCAAGAAACGCACTTTCGTCCAGCGTGACGAAGCTGCGCCGGTCGCGGCAGAACCGGTCGCGCCTGCCGCACCGGTGATCGATCCCGCCGACGTGGCGCGCCGTGAAGAAGAAGCCCGTAAACAGGCTGAGCTGATCGCCCGCCAGGAAGCCGATCTGCGCGAAAAGCAAGAACGTCTGGCCAAGCTCGACGCGGAAAAAGAAGCCCAGGCGAAAGCCACGCAACAGGCTGAATTGGCTGCGAAGAAAGAAGCTGAAGCGGAAGCGAAGAAAGCGGCCGCCAAGGCTGCTGCCGCGCCTGCCGCCAGCGCCGCTGCGCCTGTCGTTGACGACGCCGCCGCCGAAGCGAAGAAAGCTGCTGCCGCTGAAGAAGCGAAGAAGAAAGCCGCTGCCGCTGCTGTTGCCGCCAAGGAAGCCGCTGACAAAGCGGAAGCCACCGAGCGTGCACGCAAGGCCGTTGCCGACGAAGTTGCCCAGATCAAGGCCATGATGAACGCGCCACGCCGCGCCATCAAGGCACCGGAACCTGTACCGGTTCCCGTCAAGCCGAAAGCGCCGGAAGGCACCCTGCACAAGCCTGCTGACAAGAAACCTGGCGACAAGCCGGGCGACAAGAAGCCTGCTGTTGCAGACAAGAAATCCATCAAGTCGGCCAATGTGTCGTCCACCTGGTCCGATGACGCGAAAAAACGCGGCACCACCGGTGGTCCGAAACCGCGCGGCAATAGCGGTCCAGGCGGCCGTGACAGCTGGCGCGGTGGCGCGAAGGGCCGTCGCCCGACGCACCATGACGACCGTGAATCGAACTTCCAGGCTCCTACGGAAGCCGTCGTCAAAGACGTGCACGTACCGGAAACGATCACCGTGGCCGAACTGGCGCACAAAATGTCCGTCAAGGCATCCGAAGTCATCAAGCATTTGATGAAATTGGGCCAGATGTGCACGATCAACCAGGTGCTGGACCAGGAAACCGCCATGATTCTGGTGGAAGAAATGGGCCACAAGGCGTTCGCCGCCGAACTGGACGATCCGGAAGCGCTGCTGGCCGATGTGGGCGAACACGCGCACTTCGAAACCAAGCCACGCGCACCGGTGGTCACCGTCATGGGTCACGTCGACCATGGCAAGACCTCGCTGCTCGATTACATCCGTCGTGCCAAGGTTGCCTCCGGCGAAGCGGGCGGCATTACGCAGCATATCGGTGCTTACCACGTCGATACGCCACGCGGCATGATCACCTTCCTCGACACCCCGGGCCACGAAGCGTTTACCGCGATGCGTGCCCGTGGCGCCAAGGCAACCGACATCGTCATTCTGGTGGTAGCCGCCGACGATGGCGTGATGCCGCAAACGAAAGAAGCGATTGCCCATGCGAAAGCAGCCGGCGTACCGCTGGTGGTGGCGATCAACAAGGTCGACAAACCAGGCGGCAACGTTGACCGCGTGACGCAGGAACTGGTCGCCGAGCAAGTCGTGCCGGAAGAATACGGTGGCGAATCGCCATTCGTGCCGGTCTCGGCGAAAACGGGTCAAGGTATCGACGACCTGCTGGAACAAGTGCTGTTGCAAGCTGAAGTGCTGGAACTGACGGCACCGGTCGATGCGCCTGCGCGCGGCCTGGTCGTCGAGGCACGTCTGGACAAGGGCCGTGGTCCTGTCGCGACGATCCTGGTGCAGTCCGGTACCCTGAAGCGCGGCGACGTGATTCTGGCTGGCTCTTCGTATGGCCGTGTTCGCGCCATGTTGGACGAGAACGGCAAGTCGATCGCTGAGGCGGGTCCTTCGATTCCGGTCGAAATCCAGGGTCTGACGGAAGTGCCGGTTGCCGGTGAAGAAGTCGTCGTCATGGCTGACGAGCGCAAAGCGCGTGAAATCGGTCTGTTCCGTCAAGGTAAGTTCCGTGACGTGAAACTGGCGAAACAGCAAGCTGCGAAACTGGAAAACATGTTCGACCAGATGGCCGAAGGCGAAGTGAAAAACTTGCCATTGATCATTAAAACCGACGTGCAAGGTTCGCAAGAAGCGCTGGTTGGCTCGTTGCAGAAACTGTCGACCTCCGAAGTGCGCGTACAAGTTGTGCACGCAGCCGTCGGTGGCATCACGGAATCGGACGTCAACCTGGCAGTCGCCTCGAAAGCGGTCATCATCGGCTTTAACGCCCGTGCCGATGCCCAGGCACGCAAGCTGGCCGAGTCGAATGGCGTGGACATTCGCTACTACAACATCATTTACGATGCGATCGACGAGATCAAATCGGCGTTGTCGGGCATGTTGGCACCAGAGAAACGCGAAACCGTCATCGGCCAGGTCGAGATCCGCCAGGTTATCCTGGTCTCGAAAGTGGGCGCGATTGCCGGTTGCCTGGTCACCGATGGCGTGGTCAAGCGTGCTTCTTCCGTCCGCCTGTTGCGCAACAACATCGTGGTGTGGAGCGGCGAGATCGACTCCCTGAAACGCTTCAAGGACGATGCGAAAGAAGTTCGCGCCGGTCTCGAGTGCGGCCTGTCGCTGAAGAACTACAATGACATTCAGGTTGGCGACACGCTGGAAGTGTTCGAAGTCCAGGAAATCGCTCGTACCCTGTAATCACAGAAGTAATGGCGCGGACATAGTGATGTCCGCGCAAACACGTGGGGCGCATTGGTCAACGGGCAACCGTTTGACCCATGCGCCCTGCGGCACTTAGGACAGCATAAAATCATGGCTAAACATAGCAAAACCATGCCAGCGCGCGGCTTGCGCGTGGCTGACCAGATCCAGCGCGATCTGGCTGAAATCGTCGCCTACGAATTGAAGGATCCACGCGTCGGCACGATGATCACCATCACCGAAGTGCAGATCACGCCCGACTACGCACACGCCAAGGTGTTTTTCACGATGTTGAAAGACAGCAAGGAAGCCATCAAGAACACCACCGAAGGCTTGATGGCCGCGTCCGGCTTCATCCGTGGCTTGCTGGGCAAGCGCCTGCACATCCACACCTTGCCGATGCTGCATTTCGTGCACGACAGCTCGACTTCGCGCGGCATGGAAATGTCGCTGCTGATCGACAAGGCCAACGCCACGCGCGCGGCCGACGCCGAGCCGGATGTCAAACCCGAAGCGGACGAGCAATAACAGTGGCGGGTCCGAAGAAACCGCCCGGCATCAAGCGGGTGCGCGACCTGGTCGATGGCGTTTTGCTGTTGGATAAGCCTGTGGGCTGGTCCAGCAATGACGCCCTGATCAAGGCCAAGCGCGTCTTGAACGCAAAGAAGGCGGGCCATACGGGCACCCTGGATCCGTTCGCTACGGGTTTGCTGCCGCTGTGCTTTGGCGAGGCGACCAAGTTCTCGCAGGACTTGCTGGAAGCCGACAAAACCTACGAAACCCTGGTGCACCTGGGGCAGACGACGGATACGGGCGATACGGAAGGCGACGTGCTGGAAACGCGCGACGTCAGCGTCACCGAAGAGCAGATCGAAGCCGTGCTGGCGCAGTTCCGCGGGCCGATTTTGCAGACGCCGCCCATGTACTCGGCCTTGAAAAGGGACGGCAAGCCCTTATATGAGTATGCAAGGGCAGGCATCACCCTGGAGCGCGAAGCGCGCCCGGTGACCATCCACAAGCTCGAGTTCCTCGGCTATGAAGCTCCGTTCCTGAAATTGTCCGTGATGTGCAGCAAGGGCACGTATATCCGCGTACTGGGTGAAGACATCGGCCATGCCCTCGGTTGCGGCGGCCATCTGAACGCCTTGCGGCGCACGCAGGTAGGCAACCTGGCGCTTGACGGCGTCGTCACGCTCGATGAACTGACGGCGCATGCCGCGCCGTTGAGCCTGTTGGCTCCCGTCGATGCCTTGCTGTCGAGTTTCCCTGCCGTCCAGCTGACGGAAGAATTGGCCAAGCGCTTCCTGCATGGCCAGCGCATCGCGCTGGGCAAGGAAGACGTCGCCGTGCCAGCCGAGCCGGGCAGGGTGCGCGTGTATCACGACAGCAAGCTGCTGGGCACGGGCCAGTTGCAGGAATACAGCATCCTGGCGCCGGAGCGTCTCATTGCCATGGCGCACCAATAAGTCACGGCAACGTCACATTACCCAGCGACACTCTTGAACCAGTGTCGCTTTTTTAAACAAATCGTCCCCGACTGCAAGAGCCGCCAGCATTTTTAGATAGCGTTGCAGCGCAACATGCTATACTACGCGGTTCCGGAAATAGATTAGCATTCGGGTATCTCGTACAGCTTGTACGCACTCCGCAGTTTTTCAGTAACTACTACGACCATGTCAAATACAAAACGCGCAATTCGTAATATCGCCATTATCGCCCACGTTGACCACGGCAAAACCACGCTGGTGGATCAGCTGCTGCGCCAGTCCGGCACCTTCCGTGAAAACCAAGCGGTCGACACCCGAGTCATGGACTCGAACGACCTGGAAAAGGAGCGCGGCATTACGATTCTGTCGAAGAACTGCGCCGTTGAGTATGAAGGCACCCACATCAATATCGTCGACACCCCAGGCCACGCCGACTTCGGCGGCGAAGTGGAACGTGTTCTGTCGATGGTGGACTCGGTTCTGCTGCTGATCGATGCACAGGAAGGCCCGATGCCGCAAACCCGTTTCGTCACGCGCAAGGCGCTGGCACTGGGTCTGAAGCCTATCGTTATCGTCAACAAGATCGACCGTCCAGGCGCACGTCCGGACTGGGCCATCAACCAGACGTTCGAACTGTTCGACAAGCTGGGCGCTACCGATGAGCAACTGGATTTCCCTATCGTTTACGCTTCGGGCCTGAACGGCTATGCCGGCCTGACCGAAGACGTGCGCGGCGGCGACATGAAGCCGATGTTCGACGCCATCCTGGAACACGTTCCAGTGCGCGACGACAATCCTGAAGGCCCGCTGCAAATGCAGATCACCTCGCTGGACTACTCGTCGTACGTCGGCAAGATCGGCATTGGCCGCGTCAACCGCGGTACCGTCAAAGTCGGCCAGGACGTGCTGGTCATCAATGGTCCAGGCGCTACGCCTATCAAAGGCCGCATCAACCAGGTGTTGAACTTCAAGGGCCTGGAGCGCGTGCTGGTTGACGAAGCCGTCGCCGGCGACATCTGCCTGATCAACGGTATCGACGAAATCGGCATCGGTTCGACCCTGTGCGCACTGGATACCCCGGAAGCGCTGCCGATGCTGACCGTCGACGAGCCGACCCTGACCATGAACTTCATGGTCAACAACTCGCCGCTGGCTGGCCGCGAAGGCAAGTTCGTTACCTCGCGTCAACTGCGTGACCGTCTGGAAAAAGAATTGAAAGCCAACGTTGCTCTGCGCGTGGCGCCAACCGACGACGACACGATCTTCGAAGTATCGGGCCGCGGCGAGCTGCACCTGACGATTCTGATCGAAAACATGCGTCGCGAAGGCTTCGAGCTGGCCGTATCGCGTCCACGCGTGGTCTTCAAAATGGTCGATGGCGTGCGCCACGAGCCGTTTGAAAACCTGTCCGTCGACGTTGAAGAAGCCAACCAGGGCGGCGTCATGGAAGAACTGGGCCGTCGTCGCGGCGACCTGCAAAACATGGAATCGGATGGCAAGGGCCGCGTGCGTCTCGAGTACCTGATCCCGGCGCGTGGCCTGATCGGCTTCCAGGGCGAATTCATGACCCTGACCCGCGGCACCGGCCTGATGAGCCACGTATTCCACGAATACGCGCCAGTCGACAACACCCGTGGCGAAATGGCCGGCCGTCGTAACGGCGTGCTGATCTCGCAAGATGACGGCGCCGCTGTTGCCTACGCTATCTGGAAACTGCAAGACCGCGGCCGCATGTTCGTGTCGCACAATGACCCAGTCTACGAAGGCATGGTCATCGGTATCCACTCGCGCGACAACGACCTGGTCGTCAACCCGATCAAGGGCAAGCAGTTGACCAACGTGCGTTCGTCGGGTACCGACGAAGCGGTGCGCCTGGTACCGCCAATCCAGATGTCGCTGGAATACGCAGTCGAATTCATCGAGGACGACGAACTGGTGGAAATCACGCCTAAATCGATCCGTCTGCGCAAGCGCTTCCTGAAAGAGCACGAGCGTAAAAAAGCGTCGCGTGATTCGTAATCTGTTGTAGAGCATGGCCTGCGGGCCATGCCGCGCTCAAGCCCGTTGCTCCGCCTTTCCTTCACCGGTGAGGCGCGCAGCGGGTTTGTCATTTGCAGCTCCTGTTTTTTGTAGACACCATGACTTCCTCTTCTTTGCCTTCCCGCCGCCTGTCCGTCGCCCCGATGATGGACTGGACCGACCGCCATTGCCGCAAGTTCCACCGCGAAATTACGCGCCACACCTGGCTCTACACCGAGATGGTGACGACGGGCGCGCTCGTGTACGGCGACGTGGAGCGCCATTTGCGCTTCAACGAGGAAGAGCATCCGGTGGCGCTGCAGCTGGGCGGCAGCGATCCGAAGGACCTGGCCACCAGCGCCAAGCTGGGCCAGCAGTGGGGTTACGACGAAGTCAACCTGAACTGCGGTTGCCCGTCCGAGCGCGTGCAAAAGGGCGCATTTGGCGCCTGCCTGATGGCCGAGCCGCAACTGGTGGCCGACTGCGTGAAAGCCATGCGCGACGTGGTCGATATCGACGTCACGGTGAAACACCGCATCGGCATCGATGACAGCGAGTCGTACGACTTCGTGCGCGACTTCGTCGGCACCGTGGCCGACGCCGGCTGCAAGACGTTTATCGTGCATGCGCGCAACGCCATCCTGAAAGGCCTGAGCCCGAAGGAAAACCGCGAAGTGCCGCCCCTGAAATACGATTACGCGTATCGATTGAAACGCGACTTTCCCCAGTTCGAGTTCATCATCAATGGCGGCATCAAGACGCTCGATGAAATCGACCTGCACTTGCAGCATCTGGACGGCGTGATGCTGGGCCGCGAGGCGTATCACAACCCGTACGTGATGGCGCAGTTCGACCAGCGTTATTACGGCGACGAGTCGCCTGTCAAAACGCGCGAGCAAGTGCTCGAAGCGATGATTCCGTATATCAGCGCGCAGCTGGAAAAAGAAGCGGGAAGATTAAAGCTGAACAGCGTCACGCGCCACATGCTGGGCCTGATGCAAAACCTGCCCGGCGCGCGCGGTTTCCGCCAGACTCTGTCCGATTCCAAGAAGCTGGCTTCGGGCGATCCGCGTTTGCTGCTGGAAGCGGCAGCGCGCTTGTCGCTGCCTGCGTAATGGACGATTTCCACGGTCATGCGCGCCACATCGACGGCTATCTGCAAGCCGTCAGCGCGCTCAAGGATGATGGCAGCGACTTGCTCTGCACGTATCTGGGGCCATTGCCGCCGCAGGCATCGTTCGATGCCCTGTGCCGCGCGCTGGATGTGACGCCCGACGGCTTGCGTCTGCTGCCGCTCGAAACGGTCGTGTGCAGCGGCGCTTTGTGCACGCCGCGCCAGTGGCTGCTCGAGCGCCTGCATCCGACGAGCGAGGCGGACCGCCAGCCGCTCGACGCACGTTTATATGACGGTTTCAAGCGCGAACTGGCCGAACTGCTGGGCGCCGAGCCCCGCTGGTATCAACTGGTATTGTCTAGCCAACGCAGCCTGGCCGGTCAATTGGGCGCCATCTGGAGCGTCTTTGTCTTCGGCACAGAGTGCCACGCCTATGTGATGCATTGCAGCTGGGACAGCTGAGTCAACTTGTCTATACCGGTGCTACTTCGCACTGGTATTGTCCGCACTTCCCCTTCCTCTGAGTCCCTCTCCCAAAACGATGCAATATGGCTACGCCATGTGTTGTTAATGCGCTGTTTCGGCGCATGCCCGCACTGTCGTGGGGCATTTCTAAGAGGCAAGAAACGGCGTTGTTGCCATTTCCCCGAAGAAAGTTAATCAGCCATTTATTCGGGTACATATTGCTTGCTTTGAGGCAAAATTTACACCTATAATTGATTATAGACAAATATTTCTCATATGAATGTTTGATGTTGATCTCACATCAACGGTGTCAAAAATTCAGCGTGCGGAGCAAGTTTGCATTCGCAGTCACTGGCGTTTCCAGGGCTGCTGAAAGACCAGTAAGTACCCCGGGCTGCGTGCGGCCGGATACCGCCAGCATACCAATGGGTAAGGGCGGATGCCGGTGTTGCGCAGCCTTCGTCTTGTCGTGCCGGGCAAAAATCCTTATCAATAGTTTCATTTACGAAGAGCCGAAATGAATTTAGCAAAAATGAAGGTTGGTACCCGCCTGGGCCTGGGTTTCGCCCTGGTACTGGTTCTGCTGGTGGCCGTGACCGTCCTCGGCATCGCGCGCATGGCGCAAATCCAGGAGCGTCTTGATCACGTGATCAATGTCAACAACGTCGTCACCCGCCTGGTGATCGACATGCGTGGCAACGTCAGCGACCGCATCACCTCGCTGCGCATCCTGACCCTGATGACTGACGCGGGCGATATGGAGCCGGAAATGGCGCGTATCAAGACGCAGACGAGCACCTATCAGGAAACGCAGAAGAAGCTCGAAGAGAAATTCGCCGTCGAGTCCACTCCTGAAGAAAAAGCGCTGCTGACCTCGATCAAGGAATACGAAGCGGCCGCCATGCCGGCCATCGCCAAGGCATCCGCACTGTGGATGGCCAACGATGCAGAAGGCGCCACGCGCGTGATGATCAAGGAAATCCGTCCGGTACAGAAAAAATGGATGGAAGCGCTGGAACAGCTGGCCGTGCTGGAAGACAAGCTCAACGAGCAGATGCAATCGGACGCCCGCAAGGCCTTCGACAGCGCGCGCCTGTTCATGATCATTCTCGGCGTACTGGCCGTGGCGATGGGCGTGGCGGCAGCACTGGTGATTACCCGCGGCCTGCTGAAACAGCTGGGCGGCGAACCTGACTACACGGCATCGATCGCCGGCAGCATCGCCAATGGCGACCTGTCGATCGGCATCCACACGCAGCCTTCCGATACGTCCAGCCTGCTGGCGGAAATGAAGGAAATGCGCAACAGCCTGGTGGGCATCGTCGGCCAGGTGCGCGTCGGTACGGAAACTATCGGCACGGCGTCGCGCGAAATTGCCGACGGCAATATCGACTTGTCGTCGCGCACGGAAATGCAGGCCAGCGCGCTGGAAAAAACGGCGTCGGCCATGGAAGAGCTGACCTCGACCGTGAAACAGAATGCGGACAATGCGCGCGAAGCCAACAAGCTGGCCGCCACGGCATCGGATGTCGCCATCAAGGGCGGCTCCGTGGTGTCGCAAGTGGTTGACACCATGAGCTCGATCAATGAGTCGGCGAAGAAGATTGTCGACATCATTGGCGTGATCGATGGCATCGCCTTCCAGACCAACATCCTGGCGCTGAATGCTGCCGTGGAAGCGGCACGTGCCGGCGAGCAAGGCCGCGGCTTTGCCGTAGTGGCGTCGGAAGTGCGCAACCTGGCCCAGCGTTCCGCTGGCGCCGCGAAAGAAATCAAGATCCTCATCGACGATTCGGCCGAGAAGACGGAACGCGGCACGCGTCTGGTCGGCCAGGCCGGCGTGACGATGGGCGAAGTGGTCGACAGCGTACGCCGCGTGACCGACATCATGAGCGAGATCGCCAGTGCCAGCCAGGAACAAAGCGCCGGTATCGAACAGGTCAACCTGTCGATCATCGAGATGGATGGCATGACGCAGCAAAATGCGGCCCTGGTGGAGCAGGCAGCCGCCGCGGCGCAAAGCTTGCAGGACCAGGCGGCCGAACTGGCCCACGTGGTCAGCATCTTCAAACTGGTCGAAGGCGAAGAGAAGCCGGCGGCATATGTGCCGGTCCCCGTGGCCGCCGCACCGGTGGCCGTGCGCAAGCCGGCGCCGGCATTGCGCCCGGTGAAGTCGCTGACGCGCAAGACCGAAGCTGCCGCTCCCGTGGCTGCTGCGGCGCCACGCAAGGCGGCAGGCGCGGGCAGCAATGATGAGTGGGAAGAGTTTTAAGCGCGGCCAACAGCGCACAGGAAATGGTAACTGCCGTATTTGATAATAATCATGGGGAAGCACATGTTTGAGAATAAGCGTTTGATGAGTGTTGCAGCAGCCTTGCTGGTGTCCGTTTCTTCCGCCGCCTTCGCGGCCGAGGTGCCGGCGTCGTTCGATGCCAAGAACTGCAAGGCCGACTATCCGAAAGCCTCGCTGATGAACGAAGAGCAGGGCACCGTGTCGATGTCCTTCCTGGTCAATGCCGATGGTAGCGTTGCCGACTCGAAAGTCGACAAGAGCAGCGGCTTCAAGAACCTGGACAAGGCCGCCATCAAGGCCCTGTCCGCATGCAAGTTCAAGCCGGGCACCAAGGATGGCGCCGCGGCGCAAACCTGGACCAAAGTCGATTACGCCTGGAAGCTGGACTGATCCACGTATCGCCGGGAGCGATGCTCCCGGCATGGCCGTATCCGCTACGGGCGGCGCCTGCAAGGTGCCGCCCGTACTGTTATGTGCGTCAGCCAACGGCACTGTTGCCGCCGATTCTGTTACCCTCGAAACATATCTTCGGGATCTCCCACCACAAGAGGCCTATCATGCAGCGCATCCTGACACTTTCCTCCCTGGCCGCCACCGGTTTGCTGCTTTCCGCCTGCGCCTCGCTGGGCACGCCCGTGGGCTTGCAGGCGGGGCAGACCGTGGCCGTCGTCAATAGCCTGAGCTGGGACAATCCCCTGACGGGCAAGCGCGACGGCGTGCGCACGAGCTGGCCCATCAAGAATGGCAAGATTGCCCCTGAGTATTTCCCGCTGGCGCAACTGAAGCAATGCGAGGCCGGCGGCAAGCCTTGCGCCTGGGGCGTGATGCGGGCGCAGCGCGGCGCGCCCACGCTGAGCTATGCGGACGGCGGCGTGGACCTGACCGTGAATGTATCGATCGACGTGGCGCGGCGCCAGGATGCGCGCCAGGGCGAGACGCAAACGGCGATGGCGATTCCCCAGGATGTTGCCGCGCTGGAAGGGCGGCAACAGGTGCAGCCCAGCTGGAAATTGAAGTATGGCAAGGTCGAGCAGGTCGAGCTCGATTACGGCGTGCGCTACCAGGTGTGCGTGCAGCGCTACGATGCGGCTGGCAAGGCCATCGATACGTGCGCGATTCCATTTATTTGAGGAAACATGCCGCGTGGGCCGCTTGTGGCAACTTTGCCACATATCATGTTGCGGCGTGCGTCGGGGTGTAACAATCGGTAAAAGCGCAGCAAAGGCCCGCGTAATTTCTTATAGTGGTTAATTAAGGTAGTACACATTAGGAGAATTGCGATGAAAACCCTGTTGGCAGTAATTTCGCTGGCCGCCTTGGGTGGCTGCGCCGTGGCACCGCCCGGTCCCGCGTATTACGGTTCGCGCGCGCCGCAGGGGGCTTACAATCCCTACGAATGGCATACGGTCTCGTCCGAGCCGGTGCAGTCTGGCCGTGTGATGAGCGCGCCGCGCGTGGAATATACGAATGAACCCGTGTATGTGCAGCAACAGCCGGTATACGTGCAGCAGCCCGTGTACGTGCCGGCGCCCGTGTACGCGCCGCAACCGTATTATTACAATCCGCCCGTGACGATCGGGTTGGACTTCATGTTTGGCTTTGGGCGCTACGGTGGACACCGCGGCGGCTGGGGCGGGCATGGCCGCTACCACGGCCGCCGCTAATCTACCGCACTTGCATGCAGGACAAAGCCGGACAAGCATTGCTTGCCCGGCTATTTCATTTTATTAGTGGAAATACACGGCCGTCTGGTGCAGCACCACGTCCGCCGAGCACAGGATGTACATCGCCGCCGCTGCCAGACCTATTTGCAAGGCACCAAAGCTGATCGGGATGAGGCGGGACATGTCGTACTCCTGAGTAGAATGAGGTGTTGTCAGGCTTTCATCATAGGATGAGTTGATGCTTTTGGGCATCGGATGAATGTCCGCCACGATGTAGGACAACACCTCGTCCCTGGCGCCCCGCCTCGCTCTCCGGCTGCCTAGCGGTTTTTCCAGCGCACTACCGGCTCTTCCGGCGCCGTGTCCGGCACGTTCGAAATCGTCAGCCAGTGCGTCAGGCGTTCCGGGTGCTTGAGATTGATGCCCATGCCATCGATGATGCCCACCTGTTCCAGCATGCGCGCATCGATTTTCGCCTTCGACACCGTGGGCGCGCCCATGACCATGCGGTCATATGCCTTGCGCGCCTTGTGTTCCCATTTGTGCAGATTGCTTTCGTCGAAGCGGTTCGCTTCGAAATACACGGTCAGGGTGCCGTCGAGGTTGCCGAAGCCGACAATGCCCGCGCCCTTGCGGATGGTGGTGTTGTTGCTGATGTCGAATTCCGCCGTGGGCACGAAAATGCCGGCGCGGCCATCGATGTCGGGACGTCCCACGGGCGTTTCCTTGCCGTAGGAACTCGTTTCGGTAATGGTTTT
Organism: Janthinobacterium aestuarii; assembly: GCF_051380835.1. Taxonomy (NCBI): domain Bacteria; kingdom Pseudomonadati; phylum Pseudomonadota; class Betaproteobacteria; order Burkholderiales; family Oxalobacteraceae; genus Janthinobacterium; species Janthinobacterium aestuarii. The sequence continues at coordinate 74,467 of NZ_JBNYXU010000010.1, read as the reverse complement.
TTCTGCAGACATGGTGCGTGTGCGGTGGCCGTGCCGGGAGCGCAATCGGGCCCGGTGGTGCCAGCCTTCCTGTTCAAAAAATGCGTGCTGATGATCAGGGCGGGGTAGGGGCCCTGGCGGAGCGATGCTTGGCATTGCTTGATACCCCGCTATTGTAGCGTCAATTTAATTCTTTATGGCAACATTTATTGATGCGGTGCACCTATTTTTTCATGAAAAATGCCGCCCGGCCATACGGCGGGGTGGCATTTGTACGTCCGCTGCGCTCCGACGGGCACAGCTGCGCACGGACATCAGAACGCCAGGCGGCCTTGCAGGTAAACCATGCGCGGTGCACCCACCAGCTTGCCCAGGTTGCCGTCCGAGGTGCGCGTGAAGTAGCGCTTGTCGGCGAGATTGTTGACGCCGGCAACCAGCTCCAGGCCATTCTGGCCCGGCACTTTCCATTTCACTTGCGTGTTCCAGGTACGGAAGCCGGGAATCACGCCCACGCTGCCGGCCGCGTTTTCCGCCACGGTGTTGGCTTCGTCGGCGAACTGGCGGCTCTGGTGGCTGCTCGACAGGTCGAAGCCCCAGGCGCCCAGCTGGTAGTGCGCGCCGATGGTGTCCGTGGCGCGCGAATAGAAGGGCACGTCGTTGCCCGCGTTCGCGCCATCCTGCAAGGTCGCCTTGGTGTAGGTGTAGGTGGCGTAGGCGTTCAAGCCGGCCAGCGGGCCGGACTTGCCGAAGTGGTAGTCGATGGCCGATTCCAGGCCCCGGTGGTGCGTGGCGCCGACGTTGTAGAAGACGACGTTCTCGCCGCTGCCGATGGACTGGATCTGGTTGTCGAACTTGATGTTGAAAAAGGTTGCTTCGGCCGACAGCTGGCCGCTCTTCCAGCGCGCGCCCAGCTCGGCCGTTTTCGCCAGTTCCGGCTGCAGCGGGTTCTTGCTTGACTGCGCATTGAGCTGCGTATTTTGCACGGCGCCAAACGAGCTGTTGTAGTTGCCGAACAGGGTCACGTTGTTGTTGAGCAAGTAGGCCACGTTCAGCGAGGGCAGGGCCTTGTTGTTGAGCAGATCGATCTTCTGGTCGGTCGGCAAGTGATTGAAGCGTTCCGTCTTGATGTGCTCGTAGCGCACGCCCGGCGTGATACGCCACGCGTCGATGGCGATCTTGTCATCGATATACACGGCTTGCGCATCGGTCGAGTTGTCGGCGAAGCGCGTCGGCTTTTGTTGCACGCCGGTGGCGATGACTACATTGTAGATACTTTCATCGGCCCGCTCGGCCAGGTAGCGGTAGCCGACGGTAACGTCTTGCGACACTTTGCCGGTCGTAAAACGCTGCGTGTAGCGCGGCTCGATGGCCGTCGTTTCATAGTTGCGCGGCTGGCGGCCCAGGCCGGTGCGGCTCGCATTGATCAGGGTGCTTTCGCGCGAGCTCTTGTTGTAGTAGGCGCGCACTTCGAATTCCTGCGTGTTCGACATGGCATTCAGGTAGCCGATGTCGAAGGCCTTGCGCTCGCCGCTCCAGAAGTCGGTCGGTCGCGTGTTCTGGAATGGGGCGGCCTTGTATTGCGCGGCGGTCAGGCCGCCCGGCGTGCGCGACGTCACGTCGTAGTAGGACAGCTTGGCGTACACCTCGGCCGTCGGGCTCAGGTCGTAGCGGAATTTCAGGGCGAAGTCGTTGACCTTTTCATCGCTGCCCACGCGCCAGTCGCTGCCGCGGATGCCCGAATACAGCACGGCCAGTCCCAGGCCGCTGTCGAGCTGGGTGCCGGCAAAGACGCTGGCCTGCGTGTTGTGGCCCACTTCGCTGTACGAGTTGTAGCGCACGGTGGCGTCGCCCGTGATGCCTGGCGTGGTGGGTACGCGGCGCGTCTTGAAATTGATGATGCCGCCCACGTTTTGCGGGCCGAAGCGCACGGCGCCGCCGCCGCGCACCACGTCGACCGTCTCGACATTGGCCAGGCTGACGGGCGCGAACGACAGTTGCGGCTGGCCATACGGGGCCACCGACATCGGGATGCCGTCCAGCAAGACCGTGCTGCGTGGCGAATAGCGCCCGGCAAGGCCGCGCACGCCGATATTCAGGGAGATGGCGCTGCCGGCGCTGCCCGAGTTGTCGCTGATCTGCACGCCGGGAATGCGGCGCATCACGTCGCTGAGGCTGGTCGCGCCCGAGTTCTCGATGTCGTCCTTTTGCACCACGGTGCGGGCGCCCGCGAAATTTTTCGTGCTGGCGGCCATGCTGGTGCCCAGCAGGTTGCTGCTGACCTGAATCGATTCCAGGATGGGACCGGCATTATCGGCCGTATTGGCTTGCTGTGCCTGCGCGGCGATGGGCGCGTTCAGGCAGGCGAGGGCGATGGCCAGCGCGCACGGGCGCAGCGAAAAGGGCAGTGTGAAAGGTGTGGCAGCCATGCATGGATCTCCGTAATGACAATGTTTGCGCGGCAATCGGGCGGCGCGACAACATCGTGGCGTGGACATCCGGCGCAAGGGGATAAGAATGATAATGATTCTCATTTTATCCGTCAATTGCGAATGTTGCGTAGTGGCTATGTGCCTGACTGTGTGATGGGGAAGTGTTGCTGGCGCGGTACGGTGGGCGGTTTGGATTGCCGCTTGGCACCATTGCTCGGGTGCGGCGGCATTGCGGGCGCTTCTTGTATACTCCCGCTTTTGCAGCCGTCAGACGTGAACGTACAATGAGCCAGACAACTGAAACGACACCAGGCATTTCCTCCGTGGAACGCCGCCAGGGCGACCAGCCGGCAAGTGCTGCGCGCAAATTGAATCTGCTGGTGGTCGACGACAACCAGGAAGTGGGTGAATCGCTGGCCATGCTGCTTGAAGCGCTGGGCCACCACGCCGTGGTGGTGCGCAACTGGCAGATGGCCGTCGAGCAAGTCAAGCTGTGCGTGCCCGACGCCGTCTACCTCGACATCGAAATGCCCGGCATCAGCGGCATCGAAATCGGCCGCCGCCTGCACCACAATCCCGAGACGGCCAACGCCGTGCTGATCGCCGTCACCGGCCACAGCCTGCCTATGTACATGGACGACGCGCTGGCTGTGGGCTTCCGCCACTTCCTCGTCAAGCCCGTGCGCCTGGAAGACCTTGCGACGACGGTGCAGTCGGTGCTGGCGGGGTAGTCACCTGTCCTACGGCCGGCTCAGCGACCACTGCTGGTTGTTCGCATTGGTCAGATTCCACTGGATGATCTGCGCATTTTCCGCCGTGCTCAGATTTAAGACGTCCAGGGTCAGGTTGCTGTAGCGGTTGCTGATTGTCTGGTAGCCGGCAACGGGGCTGGCGAAGCGCCATTGCTGGCCCAGTCCGCCCCAGTAGCTCCATTGCGCGATATTCGTGCCGGCCGTGGTCGAGTTGTTGTAGTCGTCCAGGCCCAGCAGGCTGTTCGCATTGATCAGGCTATAGTAGCCATCGCCGTGTCCCACCACATACCATTGCTGGTGTTTGGCTCCCGTATACGTTTGCTGCTGCACCAGTGCGCCATTCGCCGTGCCGGCGCCCGCCACGGCCAGCGCCTTGCCGCTCAGGCGCGAGCGCAGCACCGTGGGACCATCCGAGATGCCGCCGCAGCTGGCGACCGTGAAATTGCGCGTCAGGCTGGGCCAGCCGCTGTCATACGTCATTTTTAACATATCGAGCTTGGCCGCGCCATTGTCGTTGACGTCGTAGTAGTGGATCGACGTGTAGTTGCAGCCATCCTGCTTGAGTACGCCGATATGGCCCGGTCCCTTGTATTTGCCATCGAGGTTGGGCAGCAGCGTGCGCGTGCCGCTGTACGGCCCCGTCACGCTGCTGGCGCGCTGCACTTCCACGTAATACGTGCTGGCGGCGCCCTGGCAGCATGTGCCGCGGTTGGCGAACAGATAGTAGTACTCGCCATCGCGCGCGATGTAGGGCGCTTCGATATCCTTGCCGCCGCCACCGAGGATGGTGGTGACGTTGCCGCTCGTCTTGCCCGTGGCCTGGTTGATTTCCGTCACGCCGATGCCGCCGAAAAACGAGCCATACGACATGTAAACCTTGCCGTCATAATCGCGGAACAGGGCCGGGTCGATGGCATTGATTTCCCCGCTACCCCCATACGATTGCACGACGATGCCCAAGTCCGTCCAGCTCGGGTTTTTCAGCGAGGCGGAACGGGCCACGCCGATGGCCGACACGGACGTGCCGAAGGTGGACACCGAGTAATACAAATAGTAATAGCCGTTCATGTGGATCACGTCGGGCGCCCAGTACGAGCCGCTGAAATTGGGGATTTTATTGGCGATCCAGGCAGGCGGCGTGCTGAACACGGGCGCGGGGCCTGCTGACCATTTCAGCAAGTCCGTCGAGGTGGAATACCAGATGCCGTCGCCCGTCGTGAAATTGAAATACATGTCGCCGTCGCGCGTGAGGGTGCCGGGGTCGTGCGCGTTGGGCACGCCCGTCAGGTTGATCGCTTGCGCATGGGCGCAGAACATCAGGCACAGTGCTGCCAGGATTTGCTTCATCGTTGTCTCCGTACTGTTTTTATGGGGCGGTCCAGGCCGCACCCCAGAGTAGGGCGATGGTCAAATTTGCACTAATGAATTTTTTACAGGAAGCGATACCGGGGCGGGTATCGCTGAAGAAATAAAAGCGGCGCTGAAATAGAAAAAGCCCGGTTCGAAAACCGGGCTCTTCTTTATTCTGTGGGGTGGCTGATGGGGCTCGAACCCACGACAACAGGAATCACAATCCTGGACTCTACCAACTGAGCTACAGCCACCACTGTCTTACTTACCTGTTTAGCTGTTTTGCTGAACAGGTGCCGAATTATACAAAGAACTCGGCAAAGTGGCAAATCTAAATGCAGTCTTTTTTAAAGAATCGAAAGATTGCATGAAAACGCCTGTTTTCCTTCATACGGACAGGTGTTCGACAGGCGGGTGCAAGTCCAGCAAACCGGCGAAGGCTTGCGCCAGGGCTTCGACCTTGGCCGTCGTGTAGCCCTGCAGCTGTGGTGTGTCGTTGCTGGTGCGGCGCAGGCTGGCAGCGTCGAGCAAGCGGGTCAGCTGGCGCGCCACGGCTTCGCCGGTGTCGACCAGGGTGACGGGTTCCGACGTATGTGCGCGCACCGTGCGTTCGATGGCGTCCTGCACGAAAGGGTAGTGGGTGCAGCCGAGCACGAGGGTATCGACGCCTTGCGCCAGCAGGGGCGCGATATAGCGGTCGAGCATGGCGCTGGTGGCATCGTGCGGGTCGCTGCCCATGGCGGCCTGTTCGATGCGTTCAACCAGGCCGACGCAGGGCTGCAAGATGAACGTGGCTCCGGTCGCGCTGCTGACTTGTTCGCGCAAGGCCAGCAGTTTGTCGCCGCGCAAGGTGCGCTCGGTGGCCAGCACGCCGATCTTGCCGTTGCGGCTGATGGCGGCTGCCGGTTTCAGGCCCGGTTCGACGCCGACAATGGGCAGGTCCGGGTAGCGCGCGCGCAGCGCCTTGATGGCGGCAATCGTGGCCGTGTTGCAGGCGACGACCAGTGCTTTCGCGCCTTGCTGCAGCAGATAGCCGGCCACTGCCAGTGAACGGTCGATCACCTGCTGTTCCGTCTTGTCGCCATACGGCGCATGGCCGGAATCGGCAAAGTAAATCAGGTCTTCCTGCGGCAGCTGCGCGCGGATATGGCGCAGCACCGACAGGCCGCCCACGCCGGAGTCAAAAATGCCAATAGGCAGCTTGACTGCCGGAACAGCCGGGGTCAGACCCGCCGGGTCTGACCCCGGTTTTGCGCCATCACTTAGGATAAAAGTCATATAGGCCGATAAAATAAAAAACGCCGCGCTGATTGCCGCGCGGCGTTAATGGTAGAGCTTGTTTAAGCAACCGTCACGGGAATCTTGCTCACGCTATTGAGTTGCTCGATCTTCGCCTGCCACTCTTTTGGCCCCGTGTTATGCACCGACGTGCCTTTTGCATCCACGGCCACCGTGACCGGCATGTCGACCACGTCGAATTCGTAGATCGCTTCCATGCCCATGTCGGCAAAGCCCAGCACCTTGGCGTGCTTGATGGCTTTCGACACCAGGTAGGCGGCGCCGCCCACTGCCATCAAATAGGCCGACTGGTGCTTCTGGATCGATTCGATGGCGACTGGTCCCCGTTCGGCCTTGCCGATCATGGCGATCAAGCCCGTTTTTTCCAGCATCATGTCGGTGAACTTGTCCATGCGCGTGGCGGTCGTCGGACCGGCCGGGCCGACGGCTTCGTCGCGCACCGGGTCGACCGGGCCGACGTAGTAGATCACGCGGTTCTTGAAGTCGACCGGCAATTCCTCGCCCTTGGCCAGCATGTCCTGGATGCGCTTGTGCGCGGCGTCGCGGCCCGTCAGCATCTTGCCGTTCAACAGCAAGGTCTGGCCCGGCGTCCACGAAGCGACTTCTTCTTTTGTGAGGGTGTTGAGGTCGACGCGCTTGGATTTTTCCGTGTCCGGCGTCCAGTGCACTTCCGGCCACGACGACAGCGATGGCGGTTCCATATAGGCCGGGCCCGAACCGTCCAGCACAAAGTGGCCGTGGCGCGTGGCGGCGCAGTTCGGGATCATGGCGACAGGCTTCGAGGCGGCATGTGTCGGGTGCATCATGATTTTCACGTCAAGCACGGTCGTCAGGCCGCCCAGGCCCTGCGCGCCGATGCCCAGCGAGTTGATCTTGTCGCACAGCTCGATACGCAGTTCTTCCAGCTTGTTTTGCGGGCCGCGTTGTTTCAGCTCAAACATGTCGATGTCTTCCATCAACACTTCTTTTGCCATCAGCATGGCTTTTTCAGCCGTGCCGCCGATGCCGATGCCCAGCATGCCAGGCGGGCACCAGCCGGCGCCCATGGTCGGCACGGTTTTCATGACCCAGTCCACCAGCGAGTCGGACGGGTTCATCATGATCATCTTCGACTTGTTTTCCGAGCCGCCGCCCTTGGCAGCCACTTTCACGTCGACGGTATTGCCTTCGACCAGTTCCATGTGCACGACGGCTGGCGTGTTGTCCTTGGTGTTCTTGCGGTCGAAGTGCGGGTCGGCCACGATGGAAGCGCGCAGCTTGTTGTCGTCGAAGTTGTACGCGCGGCGCACGCCTTCGTTGACGGCGTCGGTGACGGTGCCGGAGAAGCCTTCGAAGCGCACGCCCATGCCGATTTTCAGGAAGACGTTGACGATACCCGTGTCCTGGCAGATAGGACGCTTGCCTTCCGCGCACATGCGCGAGTTGGTCAGGATTTGCGCGATCGCATCTTTTGCCGCCGGGCTTTGCTCGGCCGCGTAGGCGCGCGCCAGGTGCTCGATGTAATCAGCAGGGTGGTAGTAGCTAATGTACTGCAACGCTGCGGCGACGGATTCGATCAGGTCTTCTTGCTTTATGACAGTCATGGTGTTCTCGCGGTGGATAAGAAGGGTAAGACTTTGATGCTGTTTGCTGTTTGCTAATCGGTATAGAAGCGCCGGAGCTTAGTGAGGCGCTCTGGCTTGGTTCTGCGTCACCGTCATGATGCGGTCGGTGTAGGCAATCGCCATCGCCGACAGGATGAAGACCATGTGGATCACCGTTTGCGCGATGATCACTTCGATCTTGTACGAGTTGGCGTTGATGAAGGTCTTCAGCAGGTGGATGGACGAGATGCCGATGATGGCCATCGCCAATTTCGTCTTCAGCACGGAAGCATTGACGTGCGACAGCCACTCCGGCTGGTCTGGGTGGTCATCGAGGTGCATGCGCGAAACGAAGGTTTCATAGCCGCCGATAATGACCATGATCAGCAGGTTCGAAATCATCACCACATCGATCAGGCCTAATACCACCAGCATGATGGTCGCTTCGTTGAGCTTGGTCGGCAGGGTGCCGCCCGGTACGGCAACGGCCGTCAGGACATGCTGCAGGGCCGCATCATTGCCGAACACGGCGCCGATCAGGTCGGACAATTCCACCCAGAAATGGAAGACATATACGCATTGTGCAAGGATCAGGCCCAGGTACAGCGGCAACTGCAGCCAGCGCGACATGAAGATGAAGGCGGACAGGGGGCGCAGCTTGGTATTTTTGGCAGACGGTGGTAGGTGGTCGATCATGTGGGGGTTCCTGGGGGAGTAAATACCAATTTTTGGCATGCCCGACATTTTACACTTGCTGTTGATTACTGCGCATGGCCTTGCTCCTGATTATTAGGTTTGATGAAACACAAAGTGGTATTGAACCTTCGGTGTGCCATGCATTTTCCCAGCGAAAATACTGTACGGCGTCCCCTTGACTCCTATTGCTGAAGGCGCTTATGGTTAGTCTTGATAGGGGTAAAACGCTGCATAAACGCGACATGTAAGGCGTCCGTAAGACATGGGGCCTATCGTGTTAGCAAACAATTACTACACTGGAGACAAGCATGAGCGCTACAGAGAACCAAGGGCAGGGCACACAGCAGCAGGGGCCAGAAGAGTCACGCGTATTTGACCCGTCGGCAGCATTTGCCGCACAAGCAACGATTTCCGGCATGGACGCCTACCGCGCCATGGTGGCCGAGGCCGAACGCGACTACGAAGGCTTTTGGGCCAAGCTGGCGCGCGAGAACCTGAGCTGGAAAAAGCCGTTCACCCGCACCCTGAACGAAGACAACGCCCCATTCTACAAATGGTTCGAAGACGGCCAGCTGAACGTGTCGTACAACTGCCTGGACCGCAACATCGAAAATGGCCTGGGCGACAAGACGGCCATCATCTTCGAGGCGGACGACGGTACCGTCACCAAGGCAACGTATAAAGAACTGCACGAAAAAGTCTGCAAGTTCGCCAACGGCCTGAAATCCAAGGGCATCGCCAAGGGCGACCGCGTCATTATCTATATGTCGATGTCCGTCGAAGGCGTGGCCGCCATGCAAGCGTGCGCGCGCATCGGCGCCACCCACTCCGTCGTCTTCGGCGGCTTCTCGGCGAAATCGCTGCAGGAACGCATCATCGACGCGGGCGCCGTGGCCGTCATCACGGGTGACGAGCAATTGCGCGGCGGCAAAAAGCTGCCATTGAAATCCATCGTCGATGAAGCACTGGCGTTGGGCGGCTGCGACTCCGTCAAAAACGTCATTGTGTATAAGCGCACCGGCAGCGACCTGCCGATGGTAGCCGGCCGCGACACGTGGCTGCACGACCTGGTCGAAGGCCAGAGCGCGCAATGCGAACCGGAATGGGTCGATGCCGAGCATCCACTGTTTATTCTCTACACGTCCGGCTCGACGGGCACGCCGAAGGGCGTGCAGCACTCGAGCGGCGGCTACCTGTTGTGGGCCGCGCTGACGATGAAGTGGAGTTTCGACATCAAGCCCGACGACGTGTTCTGGTGCACGGCCGACATCGGCTGGGTGACGGGCCACAGCTACATCGCGTATGGCCCGATGGCCGTGGGCGCCACGCAAGTGGTGTTCGAAGGCATCCCGACCTATCCGAACGCGGGCCGTTTCTGGGAAACCATCAAGAAGCACAACGTCAGCATCTTCTACACGGCGCCAACGGCCATCCGTTCGCTGATCAAGGCGGCCGACGTGGATCCGAAAGTCCATCCAAGCAACTACGACCTGACGAGCTTGCGCCTGCTGGGCACGGTCGGCGAGCCGATCAATCCGGAAGCGTGGATGTGGTACTACAAAAACATCGGCGGCGAGAAATGCCCGATCGTCGATACTTTCTGGCAAACGGAAACGGGCGGCCACATGATCACCCCGCTGCCTGGCGCGACGCCGATGGTGCCCGGTTCCTGCACCCTGCCATTGCCGGGCATCATGGCCGCCATCGTCGACGAAGCGGGCCAGGACGTGCCGAACGGCCAGGGCGGCATCCTGGTCGTGAAGCGCCCGTGGCCGTCGATGATCCGCACGATCTGGAACAACCCCGAGCGTTTCAAGTCCAGCTACTTCCCCGAAGAGCTGGGCGGCAAGATGTACCTGGCAGGCGACGGCGCCATCCGCAACAAGGACACCGGCTACTTCACGATCACGGGTCGCATCGATGACGTCTTGAACGTGTCGGGCCACCGCATGGGCACGATGGAAATCGAATCGGCCCTGGTGGCCAACCCGCTGGTGGCAGAGGCCGCCGTGGTGGGCCGTCCGGACGATACGACAGGCGAATCGATCTGCGCCTTCGTGGTGCTCAAGCAAGCGCGTCCGACAGGCGAGGAAGCGAAGAAACTGGCCCTGGAGCTGCGCAACTGGGTCGGCAAGGAAATCGGTCCGATCGCGAAACCGAAGGAAATCCGTTTCGGCGACAACCTGCCCAAAACCCGCTCCGGCAAAATCATGCGCCGCTTGCTGCGCGTGCTGGCCAAGGGCGAGACGATTACGCAGGATGTGTCGACGCTGGAGAATCCCGCGATTCTGGAGCAACTCAAAGAAGCGTCCTGATGTTGCTTGGTAGCCAAAACCCAAACCAACATCCGGGGTCGGACCCGCCGGGCCCGACCCCAGCCTTTACTTGGTTACTGTAGAAGCGCTACTTTTACCCCACGGTAAATAACTTTGGCAGTCCGTAGATTCTTTGCTATAATCTGCGGCTTCGCGACAAGCGAGAAATAGTACGCAATGTAAGTAAGACACATTGCCTGCAGGAGAGGTGGATGAGTGGTTGAAGTCGCACGCCTGGAAAGCGTGTATAGGTTCATAGCCTATCGGGGGTTCGAATCCCCCTCTCTCCGCCACAGACGAAAAAAGAAAAAGCTACCCTCGGGTAGCTTTTTTTTCGTCTGTACGCGGAGAGAAGCACGCCCCTGCGGGGCGTGCGCGGGGGATTCCAAGGGTCGGGCCTACCGGCCCGGCCCTCTCCGAATCGACCAACTGCTGCCGCTGCGCGGCAGCCCCGCGCGCCTCCGGCGCGCGTTCGTGGTTTTAAATCAGGGTTTCGACTGAGCCGGCCTCTACGGCGCCCAATGCATCAGTCCGTGCCCGAATGGCGGACCCCGGCACTGTGAAATTGAAACGGTTAAGTGTGATTGTTAAGCTGGCGACGGCGCAAAAGAGACTCAAGGTTGCGGCTCGTATGGCAAACAATATGAACGATGAAAGTGTCCTGACTTTCCACACGTTCAAAAATAATACGATACTGCTCGTGAAGAATTTGGCGATACTGAGTCAGATTCAAATCTTCCAACTCTTTAATGTAAGTACCTTTTTGATGAGGCCAATTTTTCAGAGTCGCAACAGTAGCACGAATGCCTTTCGTGAGGACGGCGGAATAAGCTTTGGATTCAGCTTGCCAGTGTTCACGAATTTCCAACAGGTCATCAATTGCAACATCGGTCCAAGAAATCTTCATTTGTGATTAGCTTTCGTTATCATCAGCCTCAAGACGATCAAACAAAGCATCATGGTCAGTAACTTTACCTTCTACAATCTGTTGTTGACCGATTGCGAGAATGCGAAGCATAGTGAGTTGATCCTTTGTTTTCTGAAACGAAATCGGGTCTTGAATAACTGCCTGAACTCGGCCGTTGACAGTTATTCCAACCGGTTCAAAGGTTTCTTGAACTCGTTTGACCACATCGCTTGGATTCGTCTTGAGATAGCTGATTGGTTCAATATCAAAGTAGTTCATGCCTTACCTCCTCAGTGTTGATGAGGACATCATAGCATGCTGCCGCCAAATTTGGTACTTAATTAAGCGAGGCCCCGCCCCTCGGTTCGTTTGGTATTGAGGGACAAGGAAGAGCAGCATTCCTCCTAAGATAAGTACCGGTTTTAGCCTTCTCATCACTTCTGTGACTGAGGGCTACATTGGGTATAGGGCAGGAACGGGACCATGATGGTTCTGCAGATGGGGGAAGAAGAGCGACGGCCGGCGCCGCTGGATCATATTAACTATGAAGCCTTTCCTTCTCTCACTCACAACTCACAACATGCCAAACCGCATTTGACCTGGGCCCGCTCTGTCCATGTCCCCGAGCTCGGCCAATGGTTAGCCTGGCTCAGTCGGGCAACTTGTTGATGGCTTCGATGACCTTGTCCTTGGCAAATCGGACCTCTCTTCCAAGCGGCTCATAGGCGCGTTAATAGAATCAAATTCGGCAAATATTAAAATTGTTAATATTGATTAAGTTATAAATTTCGGGGTGTGGGGCGGGGATTCTAAAATGACCTCGCTGCGGGAAGCTATATTTGGCGGGATTCTTAGAACGATGCGAATCCCCCTCTCCGCCATAGACGAAAGAAGAAAAAGCTACCCTCGGTAGCTTTTTTTCGTCTGTATGTGGAGAGAGGCAAATCTCCTGCGGGGCTTGCGCGGGGGATTCGAAGGGCCGGGCCTACCGGCCCTCTCCGAATTCACTGAATGCTGCCGCTACGCGGCAGCCCCGCGCACCCGCGGCGCGCGTTTGTGGTTTTCTAATCAGGTTTTCGACTGAGTCGGCTTCCACGGCCCCTAATGCATCAGTCCGTGTCCAAGTGTCGGACCACTACACACGGCCTACCACCCTGAATACCCCAAGCTCCGCAAACCTTGTCCCTCCTCAGTCCCCTCACAGTTTCCCCCATGTATCGTAAGCCTCTCCCACAAATCCATGGAGAGAGTCTCATGTCCTACACTTACCCGAAAGTCGCCGACCTGGAAAAAACCACCATGGTCGGCGACCATCAATGCGTGGCGCTGGTCCGCCACTACGCGGGCGTTCCTGCCACGTTGGCCTGGAAGCAGGGGGAGGCCGTGCTGGGAAATCGCCTGTTGCGCAAGGGCACTGCCATTGCCACGTTCATCGATGGGAAGTATGCGAATCATCGGCAAAGCAATCACGCAGCTCTGTACATGGGGCAGACCTTGGACGGGATCATTGTCATGGACCAGTGGATGGCCAAGCGCCCAGGTATCGTGACTTCGCGCATCTTGCGCTCCAAAGGCCAGTACAAGAATGGCTTGCATATCGACCCCAGCAACAATGTCGATGCTTTTTTCGTCATCGAATAGCGGAGTATCCATGCAATATAGACGTTTATTGACCGGCGCCGCCTGCTGCATTTTCCCGGTGTTCGCGCAGGGTACGGCGACCGCTTCGCTCGCCTGCCCGGCGAGCGTGCCTGCTACATCGATCAGCTTGAATGCCGTACCGCCTGGCTGGACGTCGTATATCGACAGCCCGCTCTACCTGAGTGCCGCGGCGCCTATCGATGGCGCACCGGAGCGCAGGGGGCAGCTCGTGCCCAGCGGGGAGCGCAAGAAGAAAGGGCACGCGACGCTCAGCTACCGTCTGGAAGGCCGCTATCCGGACGGCAAGTGGTTGCAATGCAGCTACGGCGTGCACGGTGAAGTAACGCTGTCGAGGAGACTGGACGACAGTGTCAGCCTTTGCGAATTCACCTATAGGAAAGGCAGCAAGGCCGGGCAGAATGAGATCGCTATCGATTGCCGGTAAGTCATGTTGACATCGACGGTATTGCATGTTTCGTGCCGCGCCGTCGCATAGCGGTCGATCTTGCTCTGTGTGATTTCCAAGGGCCAGCCCCGCCCCGGCAGTGCCTCGATGTGGCAGGTGATCTCCCTGTGATTGAGCTGAGCGTGTATTTCAGCATGGCGCTGCAATACAAGAGTTCAACATACAAAAAAGATCGCGGAAGCGGGTTTTTGCATTCAACAAGCAATCCCATCAATTCGCGCCTGTGGCCGTGCATGTCGGCTTACGCGTTCCGCTAACCCGACCTGTGAAACGCATTTTGGCGTCGACAGTATTTCCGTTTCGTGCCGCGCCGCGCCACACCCGGCCCACGAAGCTGCCGTCCGCCCGCAGCGCAGACGCAAAAAAGCCCGCCGAAGCGGGCTTTCTCACTCTACAGTCAAACCAAAAGCTCAGAACTGGTTCATCGTATTGTCTTTACCAGCCGCCTTCAGCGCCGCTTCGCCGCTGAAGTAATCCTTGTGATCGTCGCCGATGTCCGAGCCGGACATGTTTTGATGTTTCACGCAGGCGATGCCCTGGCGGATTTCCTTGCGCTGCACGCCGGCCACGTAGCCCAGCATGCCTTGGTCGCCGAAGTATTCCTTGGCCAGGTTGTCTGTCGACAAGGCTGCCGTGTGGTAGGTCGGCAAGGTGATCAGGTGGTGGAAGATGCCGGCTTCGCGGGCCGAGTCGGCCTGGAAGGTGCGGATTTTCTCGTCGGCGGCGATCGCCAGTTCCGTCTGGTCGTATTCCACGCTCATCAGCTGGGCACGGTCGTAGGCGGACACGTCCTTGCCTGCAGCTTTCATGCCGTCGAAGATTTGCTGGCGGAAGTTCAGGGTCCAGTTGAACGACGGGCTGTTGTTGTACACCAGCTTGGCGTTCGGGATGACCTTGCGGATTTCGCTGACCATGCCGCCGATTTGCGCGATATGCGGTTTTTCCGTTTCGATCCACAGCAGGTCGGCGCCGTTTTGCAGCGAGGTGATGCAGTCGAGCACGCAACGCTCTTCGCCGGAACCGGCGCGAAACTGGAACAGGTTGCTTGGCAGGCGCTTAGGACGCAGCAGCTTGCCTTCGCGCTTGATGATGACGTCGCCATTGCCCAGCGCGTCGGCCGACACTTCTTCGCAGTCGAGGAAGGAGTTGTATTGGTCGCCCAGGTCGCCTGGTTCATTGGTGACGGCGATCTGCTTGGTCAGGCCGGCGCCCAGCGAGTCGGTGCGGGCGACGATGATGCCGTCGTCCACGCCCAGTTCCAGGAAGGCGTAGCGGATGGCGCGGATCTTGGCCAGGAAGTCTTCGTGCGGCACCGTGACCTTGCCGTCCTGGTGGCCGCATTGTTTCTCGTCGGACACTTGGTTTTCGATCTGAATGCAGCAGGCGCCCGCTTCGATGAACTGTTTCGCCAGCAAATAGGTGGCTTCTGCATTGCCGAAGCCGGCGTCGATGTCGGCGATGATGGGCACGACGTGGGTGACGTGGCCGTCGATCTTGGCCTGGATGGCTTGCTTCTCAGCACCTTGGGCCGCGTCCAACTGGCGGAACAGGCCGCCCAGTTCGCGGGCATCGGCCTGGCGCAGGAAGGTGTACAGCTCTTTAATCAAGGCCGAGACGGCGGTTTTTTCATGCATCGACTGGTCAGGCAACGGGCCGAACTCGGAGCGCAGGGCGGCCACCATCCAGCCGGACAGGTAGAGGTAGCGGCGGTCGGTGCTGTTGAAGTGCTTCTTGATCGAGATCATCTTCTGTTGACCGATGAAGCCGTGCCAGCAGCCGAGCGACTGGGTGTACTTGGATGGGTCCGCATCGTAGGCGGCCATGTCGTTGCGCATGATCTTCGCCGTGTACTTGGCGATGTCCAGGCCCGTCTTGAACTTGTTCTGGGCGCGCATGCGGGCGGCGGACTCGGGATTGATGGCGTTCCAGGCACTACCTTGTTGGTCTTTCAAACCGGCAACAGCCTTGATGTCGTCTTGATATTGGGACATGTGTATCTCCTAAAGAAAAACTAAGTTTGAGAAAATGCTTCAGTACGTCGCCGAGTGCGCCGCCCCGTTTGTCGACGCGAACTGCATGACTAAATAGTAGGCTGATTGCGGTCAATGTTCAAGTCTTATATAAGACATATAACTTAAATTTATTCCTTGTTTTTCAATGGTTTAATTTGTATTTTTTGCGATGTGAAATGAATTTTCAAAAAGTGAGAGCATTCATTGCTGAGTTTGTCTGCTGCGATTTCGCGATGTGAAACGCTTTTTCAGATTTTGGTGCAGCGCGACAAAACGAGGCAACAAACCATACGAAGGTGGCGCTTTCCAGCGTGAGGCGCGTGTAGTGCGGTGCAGGCTGCCAACGGGGTGGGTGCCAGCATGCAAGGCATCCACTGCGGCCGGGGGAAAAGCAGATTTGTTTTACTATCTGGGTCCGATTATCAAAGGCAAAGTCAGCGATGCAGATTAACGGTTTGGATGTACCCAGCGAGTATGTTGCTTTTGCAGCAAGGTACCGGGATGCGCAAGGATTTTGCAATTTGCGACTGAAGCCAGAGCGCGATTCTTTCGCGAGCGTCTTGCAGACGGAACTGGCGCAAATCTATACGGATGCCCCCGAATTGACGGTCCGAACAGCGAAGCTGGGGGTGTGTTTCGTAGCGGACGGCTGCTATGGGCAGCCTGGAAGTGTCAGTGCCGAGCCGGGAGCCATGGCGGACATCGTTGATTTTACAGAAATCATTTGTTTCGGCATGGCCGGCGACGGGAGCCCATTCTGTTTCGATTACAGGGGAGCGCGGGGAGCGCCCTCTGTCATCTTATGGGACGATGATTACTGGCGAAAGATTTCAAATTCCTTTGAAGACTTCCTGCTGCTATTTTCTTGATATGTTTTGGGGAGTTGCTGCAGCGCGCGGGGCAAGTCCGGGCGCTGCCTGCATCGACGTTAAATATCCTTAGTCTGGCCCTTCACAAACAGGGCCGTCAGCATGCCGATCACGCACACGCCGATCACATAATAGGCGGGGCCCAGCACGTTGTTCTTCAGCATCAGGGTCACGACCACGGGCGTCAGGCCGCCGAAAATCGCATACGACAAGTTGTAGGAGAACGACAGCCCGGAGAAGCGCACCTGCGCCGGAAACGCCTGCACCAGCACATAGGGCACGGCGCCGACGACGCCGACGAACAGGCCCGTCATCGCGTACAGGGGCAGCAGCAGGTCGGGACGGCTACCGACGGTGGTGTAGAAGATATATGTGGAAATGGCCAGCAGCACGGAGCCGACGAAGATCACGCGCTTGCCGCCCAGGCGGTCGGCAAGCATGCCGGCGATGATGCAGCCGAAAGCCAGGCACAGTGTCGCCACGGTATTGGCGACCAGTGTGGTGCGCGGTGCGATGTGGTGGATTTTTTGCAGCAGGGCAGGCGTCATCAGGATCACGACGACGATGCCGGCCGACAGCATCCACGTCAGCAGCATCGAGACGACGACGGCGCCGCGGTGGCTGCGCAGCACGGATTTCAAGGGCATTTCCGTGGCCAGGGCTTTGCGCTGCTGCATTTCCGCGAACACCGGCGTTTCATGCAACCAGCGGCGCAGATACATGGCGCCGAAACCGAAGATGCCACCCAGCAGGAATGGATAGCGCCAGGCGCCATCGGTGATTTCTGCCGGCGTGTAGACGGTGTTCAAGCCCGTCGCGACGAGCGAACCGAGCAGTATGCCGACCGTCAGGCCGGCCGTCAGCACGCCGCAGGCAAAGCCCGTGAAACGGCTCGGTACGTGTTCGGACACAAACACCCAGGCGCCCGGTACTTCGCCACCCACGGCCGCGCCCTGGAAGATGCGCATCAAGAGCAGCAGCAGCGGGGCGGCCAGGCCGATGGTGGCGTACGTTGGCAGCAGGCCGATCAGCAAAGTCGGCACGGCCATCATCAGAATGGACAGCGTGAACATGCGCTTGCGGCCGAGCAAGTCGCCGAAGTGGGCCATGACGATGCCGCCCAGTGGGCGCACGACGTAACCGGCGGCGAAGATGCCGAAGGTTTGCAGCAAGCGCAGCCATTCCGGCATTTCCGGTGGGAAGAACAACTGGCCGATGGCGTTGGCAAAGAAGACGAAGATGATGAAATCGTAGAATTCCAGCGCGCCGCCGAGGGCGGCCAGCGACAGGGTTTTGTAGTCTTGTTGCGTGAGGGGACGGCTTGCGGCGTTGATTGCGGCGGTGTTGGAAGTAGGCATGTGTCTCGTTCTTGTGTGTTATCGGAGATTGCCAGATCTAGCATACGCATTTCCGCCGCGTGAGTAAATGCGGCGCGTAGGGGGAGCAGCCTCAGCTGTGCTTAATACAACGCCGCTATCATCAGCGTTGACTTCATTGGAAAGGATACTGCATGAACATCATGATCGTGGGCGCCAGCCGGGGCCTGGGACGCGCACTGGTCGACGGTTTGCTCGCGGACGGGCATGCCGTCATCGGCGTATCGCGCCAGCAACCCGCCGACTTGCCTGTCGGCCAGGGTACGCAGCTGCAATGGATCGGCGCGGACCTGGCGGCACCCGCCGAGGCCGTCGAATGCATCGCGCGCGAAGCGCCTGCCGCACTGGACGCCGTGATCTACAACCTGGGCGTGTGGGAAGAAAAGGCGTTCAGCGATGACTACGCTTTTCTCGGCGATGCGGACGACGCCATCGTCGATATGGTCAATACCAACATCACGGCGACGATATTGCTGCTCAAGCGCCTGGTGCCCCGCTTGCTGGCCAGCGGCAAGCCGCAGCTGATACTCACGGGCTCCACGTCTGGCCTGCGCCAGAGCGGTCGCCCGGAAGTGACGTTCAGCGCGTCGAAATTCGCCCTGAACGGCATCGCCGACGCCTTGCGCGAAGGTTTCCGCGAACAGGGACTGGCCGTGACGGCGTTGCAGCTGGGCTACCTGAATACCTACGATGGCTTGGCCGTGCCGCTGGCGGACGCTGCCGCGCGGGGAGAGGGCGAACTGATCCCCGTGCATGACGTCGTCGCCGTCGTGCGCATGCTGTTGAGCCTGTCGAATGCCTCGTTCGTGCGCGAACTGGTGATGCCGGCGCTGCGCGACGAGCGCTTCTGACTGTTAAGCGTCTTCGCCGTAGACTTCAGGCAAACATTCTGCGCACGCAGCGCGCGTAGCCGTCAAACTCGCACGCATTCTGATAGCTGACGCCCGTGTCAAAATCCTTGCACCACGCTTCGTTTTCGATGTCACCCGGCTCGCACGACCAGTACCAGTTGGGCCGGAACGCATCTTTCAATGTCGCGTACAGCAAGGTTTGCTCGCGCCGATCCGGCAGGCTGTGGCCGAGGCTGGCGGCCCAGTCCGATGCGGCTTGCCACGTCTGACACTCCAGTTCGAACTCGCCCGGCTGCAGCAGCAAGTGGTAATCGGGCGCGCCATCCGTGTCGAGGATCAGGCCGGCGTAGCGTTCGCCCTGCCGCAGGGGAACGGGCGCGGCAGCCGCTGGCGCCAAGTCGAGCCGTCGCACGGCGCAGGCGCGGCCTGAGTAAGTCTTGCGAAAGTTGTACTGGGTGCCGTTATCGAAATCGTGGCTCCAGGCCATGCGGGACAGGATGGCGTCCCCTTCCGACGACCAGTACCATGCCTCCGGGAAGGCGTGTCCGAGGTTGGCGTGCAGCAAGGCCAGTTCGCTGCGCGTCGGCAGGCAGGCGCTGCGCGCCGCAGCCCAGTCGAGCGCTGCTTGCCAGGGCAGGGCACCGGCTTCGCCGGGCAGCAGGAACAACTGGTAGCTGGCGGCGCCGTCCTGGCCAGGCATGACGCCCGCGTAGCGCTCGCCGGCGATGGCGCCCTCGTGGTTATGCCGGGCGTGCATAGGAAAACATATGCTGTACATACTCGGCCTTGCCAAGCGGCACGCCGTTATGGCGCAGGATGTTGTAGGCCGTCACCAGATGAAAATAGAATTGCGGCGTGGCCCAGTTGACCGCATATTCTTGGCCCGTCATGTCGAAGGTCAAGCCGCCGGCAAGTGTGATCGACACTTGCCGGTCTGCGCCAGCATCGATCGCTGCGCGGTCCGCCGCAGCGAGCAGCGCCAATGTGTCCTCGATCAGTGCCTTGGCTTGCCGCATGCTGGCGGGCGTGGCGAGCTGGGGCAACGCTTGCTGCGTCAGCCGGCACACTGCTTCCTGCGCCTGGGTGCACGTGAATTCCACCTGGCGCGCCAGGGTGTGCATGTCGGGCGCCAGCCGCGCGTCGAGCAGATTTTGCGGATCGAAACCCAGGGCCTGGGCGCGTTCTTCACCTTTATTTAACAGCGTCGTCAGGGAGCGCAGCATCTGCGCAAAGCAGGGGATGGTGATGGCATAGATCGACATGGACTTCCTCAAGTATGGATGTGGATAGGCAGTGGCGCCCACATGTAATAGTTCCGCTTTCCAGAGTGCAAAGGCGGCCGGCATACACAGATAAAGGGGCGAAAGCGATGCCGGCATTATGCCCGCGCCAGCCGTGTTTCAGCGTGCCGGTTGAACATGCTACAGTCCGCCATTGCCGCCAAGCTGGAGCGGCGCCCTCTGGATCATGCCCGATGCCCACCTGGACTTCCCCGTCACAACTCGTCGCCTTGGCCGCCTTTTATGCGCAGGCGCAAGCCCATCCGGAAAGGCTCAGTGATGCTGTCTTCTTGGAAAATGTGAAAAACGCCCACTGGCCCACCAATTGCTGGAATTATGTGGAAGCGTCGTTCGCCATCATCGCGCCCGCCTGCCTGCTGCGTCCGCACCTGACGCCAGTCCTGATCGCATTCCCCATCGACGCCATGATCGCAGGTGGCCTCGAAGATGGGGGGCAAGTCATCTCGATCGGCCTGGCCTGCGCCACGCGCAGCGCGCCGTATGTGGCGGTGAGCGAGGACGGCAAGCGCTGGCTGACGCAGGTGTGGCCGGGCCTGGGCGAGATGGCCGAGGCGGTGTTCCGTTCCAGGCTGCAAGCGGCGCTGGCCGATGAAGATTGATGTAACTATACACTCACAGGAATACACATGATTGCAGGAAATTTCTTCCCTCCCGACTATAAAACTTTTCCTTTCAAGCAAGGAGATCTGCTGCTTTCCCAGGATGAGGACGGCAAGTTTTCTGTTTCCAAGGTGTTGAAGATAGATACAGTTGAGGTCGGCCGCGGCGAGGCGATTTACATGGGCGGCAAGGATATCGTGGCAACGGAGGACGACTATCTGCTGATCATCGGCTGTGCATACGGCGAATACGAGTTCGACACGGCCGAGGAGGCGCAGGCCGCTGCGCTGGACGGCAACTGGACGGTCAGGATAGGCCACGCTCCGAATCGCAGTCCGGGCGCGGCGGAGGGGCAGTCATTGATTGGCCATGAATCTGTCCATGAAAGCGAACTGGAAGGCTACCATCTGTGGAAGGAAGCCTTTGAGGCGGGCGAGGCTGGCGTGTTCTGACACCGACGTGGCCTGTTGCAAGGCGGTCGTTGGCCCCTTGACCTGGAAAGCCGGTTTACGTTAGGGTATACGTAACTACTTACATATATCTGCCGAACATGTCTTCCACCCTGCAAACCTACGGCTCGCTGATGCTGGCCAGCCGACTGCGCCGTCTTTCCGATCAACTGTATGCCGGTGTCGATACCAGTTATGTGGCGGCTGGCGTCGAGCTGACGTCGCGCTGTTTCCCTTTGTTATTGCTGCTGCGCGACAACGGCCCCACAGCGATCACGGCCCTGGCCGCGCAGATCGGGCAGACGCATCCGGTGGTGGTGCAGCTGGGACGCAAGCTGCTCGATGCAGGTATGGTGGTGGAGATGCCGGACGCCAAGGATGAGCGCCGCCGCCTGCTGGCGCTGTCCGACGCCGGGCAAGCCTTGCTGCGTGACATGGCGCCCTTGTGGGACGACGTGCGCGCGGCCGTCGATAGCGTGTTCGAGCAGGGCACGCCCCAGCTGATGGCCAGCCTGGACCGGGCCGAAGCGCGCCTGCAGGCGCGAGGTTTCAGCGAGACGATCGCCGCCTGCCGGCGCCAGCGCGAGCGGGCCGCCGTGGAGATCATCGATTACGCCGCCCACTATGCGCCCGACTTCAAGCGTTTGAATATCGCCTGGCTGGAACGCTATTTCTATGTCGAGGCGCTCGATGACAAGGTGTTGTCCGATCCGCAAAGCTCCATCCTCGACGCTGGCGGGCAGATTTTCCTCGCGCGCCTCGATGGCAAGATTGTCGGTACCTGCGCCCTGATCCGCGCCGATGACGCCAGCATTGAGCTGTCGAAGATGGCCGTCACGCCCGAATGCCAGGGCCTGGGCATCGCGCGCAGGCTGATTGAACGGGCCTTCGACGCCTTCGAGGCCAGCGGTGCGCAACTGCTGTTTTTGGAGTCGAACAGCAAGCTGGCGCCCGCCATCCGCCTGTATGAAAGCAGCGGTTTTGTCCACGTGGCGCGGCCGGCCGGCGACGCCCATTACCAGCGCGCCGACGTCTACATGGAGTGGCAGGGCAGGTAGCACATTTGAACGCACCCATCGGCCGTCTCCCGCGTTACAATACGCGCACCCATAACGGAACCATGGTTCCACTATCGAGAGACGCCGACGCCGCATGCCTTCCTTTCCGATGCCCTTCCCGCAAATGATCGTTCCCCCCGAGCCCACCCAGGCGCGCAGCAAGCAGGCGTTCGAGCGCCTGCTGCAGGTCGGTGAACAGTTGCTGGCGGAAAACCGTTTCGATGAAATTGGCGTGGCCGACCTGGCCAGGCTGGCGGAAACCTCGGTGGGCACGTTTTACCGTTTATTGGGCGACAAGGACACCCTGAGCCGTTTGCTGCTGCAGCGCTTTTTTTCCGATATGGTGGAAAAGGTCGAGACCCTGACGGAGTTGCGCCAGTGGGAAGGGCGCAGCCTGGAAGACTTCATTCGCGCCATGGTGGCCATGTTCGTGGCCGTGAATGGCGGACGCAGCGGCGTGTTGCGAGCCTTGATCACGCGCGCGTCGCAGGATGCGCAATTTCGCGACAGGGTGCACCAGATCAATCATTTGATCTCGCAACGCACTGTCGCCGTGCTGGCCAGCAAGTCATCGAGCATCCGCCACCCGAACCCCACGCAGGCGATGATGGTGGTGCCGCCCGTGCTGCTGGGCATCCTGAACCAGCACACCCTGACGGGCTCGCTGTCCTTTTTGTCGGGCGCGGCGCTCGAGGATGAACTGGTGCGTGTTGCTTTAAATTACCTGACTTGAACTATTTAGCGATTTAACTTGAAATCGGAATTCGGATTCCGTATTATGTTTTCCAACAGCAGGAAAACATATTCCTGCACCTGAACACAAAGCATGTTCAACAGCAAGGAGACAGAATGCGGCGTCACACGACATCCGATGTTCCATTGCATTACCTCGGCACGGGGCAGGGCGAGCCTGCGCAGTCAGAGCCCGTTTTCCTGTTGCATGGCCTCGGTTCCTGCGCCGAAGACTGGCGCCCGCAGATCGACGCCCTCGGCAGCACCTTTCGTTTGATCGTGCCCGACCTGCGCGGCCATGGCGCCAGTCCCGCGCCCAACGGCGACTGGCAGATCGGCGACTTCGCCAACGACCTTTTCAATTTGATGGACCAGCTCGATGTGCCGCGCGCGCACATCGTTGGCTTTTCCCTGGGCGGCATGGTGGGCCTGGAAATGGCCAACCGCGCCCCCGGACGAGTGGCGAGTTTGTGCCTGATCAATTCCCAACCGTTCCAGGGCAGCAAGCCGGCTTCCCTGCTGTTTGCGTACTGGCTGCGCCGCACCGTGATCGCCACGTTCGGCCTGAAAGCCATGGGTAAGATCATCGGCAAGAAACTGTTTCCCGATGCTGCCCAGCACGCCCTCGTCGAGCGCTTCGCCACGCAGATGGCGGGCATGGACAAGCGCGCCTACCTGGCCGCGCTGGACGCCATTTTTCACTGGGATATCGATCCTCACTTCCAGGCCCTGGCGATGCCCGTCTTCATCATGGCGGCCGACCAGGATTACACGCCCGTCGCCAGCAAGCGGGTCTTTGCCGCACAGTTTCAGCATTGCGAGTTCGAGGTCATTGCGAATTCGCGCCACGCCACGCCCCTGGACCAGGCGCAGCGTGTGAATACCTTGTTGCAGTCCTTCCTTACCATAAATTCAAAATAAACAGGCCACTCGCCGCACGGGCCGAGGGCCGGGAAACAGTTATCGCAGGGCAGGTGCTCGCATTGCGCGCGCGGGTACCGTTACGTCTTGCGATTATGGAGTCCGGCCGTCTTCCCTGGTGGCAAGCAAGCCTGACATTGGAGACGCTATGAAACTTGCTTTGAAATTGATGCCCGCCGCCCTCGCCGTTGCCGGCGCTTTTGCCACCCAGGCCCAGGCGCAGGAAACCATCCCGTCCACCGCCGCCAGTGCCCAGGAAGCCAGCGATGCGAAAGAGCGTATGGAAACCGTGACGGTCTCTGCCCGCCGCCGCGAAGAGCGCCTGCAGGACGTGCCGCTGGCCGTCACGGCGTTTTCCGCCAAGGCCCTGGAACGGGCGAATATCCAGAACCTGGCCGACTTGCAGGAGCGCGTGCCGAACCTGACCGTGTACGCGTCGCGCGGCACGAACACCACCCTGACGGCCTTCATTCGCGGCGTGGGCCAGGCCGACCCCGTCTGGGGCGTGGATCCGGGTGTGGGCATTTATTTCGACGATGTCTACATGGCCCGTCCGCAAGGCGCGCTGCTCGACGTGTTCGACGTGCAGCGCATCGAAGTGCTGCGCGGCCCGCAAGGCACCCTGTACGGCAAGAACACCATCGGCGGCGCCATCAAGTACATCTCGCGCCCATTGGCGAAGGAAAATGGCGCTTCGGCGGAAGTGGGCATCGGCAACTACAACCAGCGCAACTTCAAGGCTGCCTTCAACCTGGCCAACGAGAGCGGCACCTGGCGCGCGCGCCTGGCGGCCGCCAAGCTGGACCGTGACGGTTTCGGCCGCAACACCTTCAATGGCGAACAGGTCAGCGACCAGGACAGCACGGCCGCGCGCCTGTCCATCGGTTACTTTCCGCAGGACATCCCTTTGACGGTCGTGCTGAGCCTGGACGCCACGGATGACAAATCCGGCGTGCGCGGCTTTCAGCGCATGGGCGTGAGCGCGTTCGACCCGCTCAAGCGGCCGGCCAGCACGGATGCGTACGATATCCAGAGCGGCATGCCGGGTCATAACTTCACGCACAACCGGGGCGGCTCGCTGGTGGCCAACTACACCTTGTCGAATGACTGGTCCGTCAAAGTGATCGGCGCCAAGCGGCGCAGCACGTCCGAGCAAACCATCGACTTCGACGGCTTGCCGCAGCCCATCGCCGACGTGTTCGGCGACTCGCGCGACGAGCAGAAGAGCCTGGAATTGCAGGCGTCGTACAGCGGCGACTATGGCGCCGGCGTGATCGGCCTGTACCGCTTCGAAGGCACGGCCGGCGGCGGCATCTACAACAATTTCCTGGGACGCCAGTTCACGGCCGCCGTCAGCACGGTCGAGACGGACAGCACGGCGCTGTACACGGACTGGACCTGGCCGCTGGGCAAGGTCTGGAGCATCAATGCGGGCTTGCGCCACACGCGCGAGGAAAAGCGCGCCATCGTGCTCAACCGCGCCTTTGCCGACGTGGGTTTTACGCGGCCCATCCAGACGGCGGCCGACTTCGACAAATCTTTGTCAGTCAGCAATACCTCGCCGAAATTGTCCGTGCGCTACGAAGCGTCGAAGACGACGAATTTCTACAGCAACCTGTCGCGTGGTTTCAAGTCAGGCGGCTATAACGTGCGCGCCAACAATCTGGTGGTGCCCGATTCGGCGCGGCCGTACAAGGATGAAAAACTCGACGCGCTGGAAGTGGGCATGAAATACGCGGCGCCGGACGACACATTCGACGCCAACGTGGCCCTATTCTACAACCGCTACAAGGATATCCAGTTGTCGGTGTTTACCAGCTACGTGCAGCCGGGCGGCGTGCCGGGCTTCTATGGCGACTTCACGAATGCGGGCAAGGCCACCGTGAAAGGCGCCGAGTTCGAATTTTCGTGGCGGCCGAACCGCCAGTGGGAAGTCAACGGTTTCCTCGCCCTGCTCAATGCTAACTATGACGAGTTCATGAGCGGCGGCAAGAACATCGCGGATACGCAAAAATTCAGCAATACGCCAGCCCGGCAAGTGGGCTTGAATCTGACGCGCACGGACCGCGACGTCTTCGGCGGCGCCTTGCGCAGCATGGTCGGCTATGGCTACCGCAGCAAGGTCTACCCGACCACGGACTTGAGCGAAACGCTGGCGCAGGGCGGCTACAGCATCTGGACGGCCGGCGTCGTGTGGGAGGCGCCGAAGAACTGGACCTTCAGCCTGCACGGCAGCAACCTGGGTAACAAACGCTACCGCACGGATGGTTACAACATTCCGGCCGTGTTCATCCTCGACGGTTTCTACGGTCCGCCGCGCCAGATCATCGCCAAGGCCGGCTACAAATTTTAAAGTTCTTCACTGCCGGGGCCGGACCCGTTGGGTCGGGCCTCGCCGGTCAGAAGTGCCGGCTTGACGGGCGTCAAGCCGGTTTGTTGTCGCTGTTTTCGTCCTTAATAATAATCAGGAGACTGGCATGGCACATCTGCATCACCAACTGCGTTACTACTTATCCGCACTCATCGCCGCCTGCGGCTTGCTGACCGCGTTGCCGGCTGCCGCCGGGCAGTGGGATTTCGGCCTGTACGCGAGCCTGTGGGGTTCGCGCGAATACCAGGTCTGGCTACCGAGCAATTACAATCCGAACAGGCCGCTGCCCGTCGTGCTGATGCTGCACGGCTGCGGTTCCGAACCGAACAGCATGGCCGCCGTCAGCCGCTATAACCAGCTGGCCGACAGCGAAAACTTCATCGTTGTCTATCCGCGCCAGAACGTCACGGCCAACCCCATGCGCTGCTGGAATTTCATGTTGCCGCTGAACCAGGAGCGGGGCACGGGCGAGCCCGCCGTGCTGATGGGCATCTTGAACAAGGTCAAGAATAATTACGCGGTGGAGGATAGCCGTGTGTATGTGACGGGTATCTCGGCGGGCGGCGCCATGGCTTCCATCATGGCCGCCTGTTATTCGGATGTGTTCGCCGCAGTGATGGTGCATTCGGGCGGCATGTACAAGGGCGCCACCGGCCTGGTCACGGCCGCCGACTCGCTGTTCAACGGCAGCTCGTTCGATCCGAAAGTACGGGGCAAGGATGCGTGGCGCTGCTCCGGTTCGCCGCGCCGGCTGATGCCGACGATGGTGTTCCACGGCACGTCCGACATCGTCGTCAATCCCGTCAACGGCGAGCAAACCATCGAGCAATTCCTGCAGACCAGCGACTATGGCGACGATGGCCTCGACAATGACAGCGTGCGTTACCGTGCCGACAGCATCGTGCGCCAGACGGTGCCGTACGGCCGCAGCTACTCCATCGACACGTACCTGCGCAACGGCGCCGTCATCGCGCAAAAATACACGGTCGAGGGTATGAATCACGCGTGGAGCGGCGGCCCTCCCGGCTGGCCCTTCAGCGATGAACTGGGCCCGGACGCCACTGTGATCAGCTGGAATTTCTTCAAGAATTACCAGCGCTGATGGCGTGAGGCATGCAGCTTGGAGCATGGGGCGCAGCGATGGCGCCCCATTGTGCTGCTCAAGGCCGGCCCTGCTGGCCAAGCGGAAAAGGTTGATGGAAGTATTGGGCACCTTGACGGATTCTTACTAAATATCAAGTATTTCCCTGTCATCCCATGGCATTGTCGGTTCTCCAGCTTGATTAGAGGCAAGTGCGAACGAGGAGAACGCCATGGACGGTGACGAGTTGATATCGGGTGCCCAGCGTCCCTTGCGCCTGCGCCTGGGCGTTTCGCCCAAGGTGCCCGACGGTGTGCTGATACCGCAGCGTATCGCCGGCAGAGAGTCCATCTGTGGTGGCCTCGAATACCGCGTGCTGTGTGTCTCGACGCATGCCGACTTGCCGCTCAGTAGTTTGATTGCCTTGCCCGCCGCTATCGATATCGTCACCGACCAGGGTCTGCTGCGCAGCATCTGCGGCCTTGTCACGCAAGCGAGTGCCGGCGACAGCGACGGCGCGCTGGCCAGCTACCAGCTGGTGCTGACGGATGCCTTCGCCATCATGGAAAAGCGCTGCAATACGCGCGTCTTCCGGCGTCTGACGGATATCGAGATCGTCAAGACTTTGCTCGACGAATGGATACGCAGCAATACCGTGCTGGCGCATGCGTTTCAGTATGCGTTTGCCGATTTCTTCGAAGCGCAGACATATCCGCAGCGCGAGTTTGTCATGCAGCACAATGAGTCGGATGCAGCCTTTGTGCGGCGCTTGCTCAAACGCAGCGGCGTCGCCTGGTTTTTCCGTGCGGAGGGCAATACGGATGCACATGCCGAGCCGGCGCATACCCTGGTGCTGTTCAACCATGCCGACGGCTTGCGAAAAAACATGGCGGACACCGTGCGCTATCACGCGGACCGGGCAACGGAAGAACGCGACACGCTCACCTCGTGGAGCGAAGTGCGCAAGCTGCAGGCGGGCAAGGTAACGCGCCATAGCTGGAATGAAGAACACCCGCGTGCGCGGCCGTTCATGGCTGCCGATGCCTTGGGACGGGGGCAGCAGGGCATGCATGGCAATGCCATTGCCGCCACGCTTGATGATTACCGGCTGCTGCCACCGCGCGCGGGCGTGGACCATGAGGCGTTGTGTCAGCTGGGCATGCTGGCCATGCAGCAGCACGATTACGAGAGCCATTGCTTTCACGCCGAAGGCAGCGTACGCGACCTGTGTCCGGGTGAATACTTTACTCTGGCCGAGCACCCCGACATCGATGCCTTGCCTGCGGCCGAGCGCGATTTTGTCGTCACGTCGCTGCAGGTGGCGGCGCAAAATAATTTACCCAGGGAGCTAGCCGCCAGGGTGGCACGCCTGTTTGCGCGCAACCGTTGGCTGGACGATGAGGGCGTGCAGAAGCAGCGCGATCTGGCGGCCGAAGTGGACGGCGGCCCCTTGCGCATGCGTATTGAAGTGTCTGTCGTGCGGCGCGGCGTGCCCATCGTTCCGGCCTACGATACACGCATCGACCTGCCGCCAGTTAGCATGCAAAGCGCCGTGGTGGTGGGGCCGGCCAATGAGGAAGTTCATTGCGATGCAATGGGCCGTGTCAAGGTGCGCTTCCCCGCCACGCGCAAGGTGGACCACGAGCATGCCGGCGGCACGGGCGCTTCCGACACCGATGCCGATTCGGCCTGGGTAAGAGTCGCGTCCAGCTGGGCGGGAAGCGGACCCGGCAGCATGCTGCAATGCGGCTATCTGGGTTTGCCCCGCGTGGGCAGCGAAGTCTTGCTGGCCTTTCTCGGTGGCGACCCGGACCGACCCATCATCGTGGGACAGTTGTACAACCACAGCGCGCAGCCGGTTGCCTTGAGCAAGGCAGGCGACCTGCCCGGCAACCGTTATTTGTCCGGCATCAAGAGCCGCGAGATCAAGGGCACGCGTGGCAATCAGCTGCGCTTTGATGATGTCCATGGGCAAATCAATGCCCAGCTTGCCAGCGATCATGGTTCCACCCAGCTCAACCTGGGCTGGCTGACGCAGGACCGGCGCAACGGCCAGGGCACAGCGCGGGGCGAAGGCGCCGAACTGCGCACCGACGAGCAGTTGGCGATGCGGGCGGGCAAGGGCATGCTGATCTCGGCCTGGAAGCGCCTGAACGGCGACGGAGGGCACATGGCGCGCAGCGAATATCTGGGCCTGATGGAAAACTGCCTGGAATTGTTTCACTCGCTGGGCAGCTATGCCGCCACGCATCAGGCACTGGAGCAGGAAGAGCAGGCGCAGCAGGAATTGCAGCACAGCTTGAAAGGCTGGGAAGGCGGCAGCAATACGGAACCCCGTGCCGAACTGGGCGGTGCGCCGGTGATCGCCGTCACGGCGCCTGCCGGCATCAGCTTTGCCAGCTCGAAAGCCATCGTCAGCTATGCCGTCAGCAATATCGATACGGTGGCGCAGCAGCACCTGCAAGCGGTGGCAGGCCAGCGCTACAGCGTGAACGCAGGCAAGGGCATCTCGCTGTTTTCCCACGCGGACGGCATCCGCGCCATCGCGCACCATGGCAAGTTCCTGCTGCAAAGCCAGCATGACGACATGGAACTCAATGCGGGGAAAAACCTGAAGCTGACGGCCGGCGACGGCAAGCTGACGGGTATGGCCGATGAAATCGTGTTGATTTCCAAGCACGGCGCTTTCATCCGCATCGCCGATGGCATTACCTTTGGCAGCAAGTCGCCGCTGAACTTCAATGCGCCCAACTTCGTCTTCAACGACCCGCAAAGCATGGAGGTGCAATTGCCAAGTTTTTCCGAGGGCAAGGCCGATCAGCAGTTCATCTTTCAATATGAGGGCGATGACCATCCCGCCGATGGCGTGCCGCCAGCACCGCAACTGGCGCCGCAGGCGCACTTTGCCGTGAAGCTGGGCGATGGCTCGTCCGCCGATGGACGCAGCGACGGGGGCGGCAAGACGGACGTGCTGGAGCGTGCAGCGATGCACCTGGCCGCCATCGAAGTGTTCAACAACAAGGATTGACGACGCCAGGAGAGTGCGATGGGCAGCTATCCGAAAATACCGTACGTCGTGGGCGAGGACGTGGCGATCCTGCATTGCGAACGCAGCGTGTGCAAGAAGGTCAAGATACGCCGCAATTTGCCGGGCAATATCATCGTCATCCATGGCGTCAATGACGTGGGCGTCAGCTACAAGGCGGTGGAAGATGGCTTGTGCGAAGGATTGACGCAAAGGCTGGGACGCGGCTTTACCCCTGCCACTTACCGCATGCCTGTCGCGGCGGACAAGGACAAGCTGGAAGACGATCCAGATGCCGTTTTCTTCAAGCGTACGATCGCCAAGGACACCAACAGCCCCGTGATTCCGTTTTACTGGGGCTACCGTGAAGTGGCAGTGAAATGCAAAACCATCAACGGCCAGTCCGTCGACCGCTACGGCAATCGCCTCGACAAGGACCTGTCCAAGGAAGGAGGTCCTTTCGGTAACGCCACCAGCAGCTTGCCCGACATGTGGCGTCCGGGTATCTATGCGCCTGGCGATCCCATGGGAGATGCTTTGCGGCCACTGAAGACAGCGCCCGGGCGCATGTACATGGTATTGGCGGCCCAGCGGCTGGCTGCGCTCATTTCCATGATTCGCGATTACGATGCGAATGATACCGTCAGCATCGTTGCGCACAGCCAGGGCTGTCTGCTGTCGCTGCTGGCGCAAGCGATGCTGATGGAAAAGGGGCTGGCACCGGCCGATAATCTGGTACTCACGCATCCGCCGTACAGCCTGGTGGACAGCCTGCCTCTGTTGATGCGAGGGGCTGCCTGGTTCGATGGCGGCGAGGATGCGGCGATGAAGCCCTATTACCATTTGCTCAGTGGTGCGCAGACCATGGGCGCGCGCCTGAATACCTTGGTGAACATTGTGGCCGGGGTGACGAAGGGCAATGGACAGGCTTGCAAGCCACCGTTTGCCGAACTGAAAAAAGATGAACATCGTGGCATGGTCGGCAACCGCTGGCAGAGTGCTGACGACCGCGACAACCGTCGCAAGGTTTATCTATATTTTTGCCCTGAAGACATGACGGTGGCCCTCGATAACATCCAGGGCATAGGCTGGGATGGCGTGCCCGATTATGCATCGGGAAGCGAATTGGTGGAAGAGGAGGAGACTCTCAGTCTTGATGGGGTTAGCGTTTCATCAGGACATACCAGGATGGTGGAGCGCGAGCAGGTACGCAATGCGCTGACGGAACTGGGTGGCAGATTTTATCAACGGATATTCAGCAACAAGACCAGGCTGGATCCGGCCACTGGAAAGACCACGCTGTCGTTGGTAGGCAAGCCGCCGCCATTTGATTTTCCACTGCGCCTCATGACAGAAAGCGAACAGGCACACGTCGATGTTTCATTACGAAAATACCGTGCGCAACATAAAGCAGTGGCCTGGCCTATCAATACCAGGTTGAGCAAGACGGAACAGCGTAATGGCATACGCACCATCAATGGCGAGGCGTTGAAACAGCCGGTGCCGGCCGATTTGCGGGGCACTTCGCAAATCGATCCGCTCAATATTCCAAAAACCTCGATGATGCGAAACCGCAAACCTGAAGATCAGGGACCTGCGGAAGAAGTCGATCCCTGCGATGCATCAGTGGCGCTGACCAGCGGAAGCGGCCTGCACACAACCGCCGAGGACCGTCCGGATCCGGCCGGCTATCGTCGCTTCCCAGAGCGCGACGAAGCCATACGCGGGGCCGAACTGGCCTTGATGACGACAGCCTATAACAAGGAAAAGAAACTCGATGGCAAAGGGCCGCTCGATCAACGCAAGGTCATTGCCGCCACCCGTTATACGGAAGGAAATGTCTTGGCAACCATCCAGGAAAGCCCGAATGAGGCGCGGTTGCGCTGGCAACGTGAAGTCAGCGCCAAGTCCTTCCACAGTTCGATTATCGGGAGCGCCAAAAATCACAGCCAGGTAACTGCATATGACGTGGCGATTGGCAGCGGCAAGGCTAGTTCTGATCCGCAGTTCTATGCGTATTTATGTGCGGTGGCGGATTGGCGGGTGAAGGACCTAAAGAGCAACGAAAAAGGGCGCAATGGAATACGGATAAAAGAAAAATTCGTATTGGAGTTTGCGCCATATTTATCCGTCGAACCCGCCTGGAGAAGTGCCGTGATCAATGGCGCCATTGACTATTACAACACTGGAGTTTTGCCTGCAGGATTGCCCTTGCTCTCAGGGCCATTGTGGAAAATTGTAGTATCGCAGACAAAAAACATAAAAATAGTGAACGAAAAAAAAGCAAAATAAATCGGTTGTTTTAGCCCCGTCGGTAATAACTTGCTTCGGGTTATTGTTTCTCCGAAACTGCAGGCCAAAAGGTGATAACTATGATGACGCTTCGTTGGTTGGGAATATCAATAGTTGTTGTAATTTTATTTTTTGGTTTGTTGTGGCTCAGTGCCCTATCGAAGAGCCATGCGCGTGAAATTGCGTCACAATTGCAGGCACAACAGCCAAAGAAACCTATGGACGCAGGGCAAGAGTATGTGCTGGAAGTGATCGGATTGGGTGTGACGCTGGATAAATACCGTCAGGGAAAATTGTGGGAGGCTTTGCAAAAAGGAAGTGCTTACACCAGCATACGCGAACAAGATCCCAAGAAATACCCATGGACGGGCGATGACAAGGACGGGGAAGGCGGCAGCAGGGCCTATGACGCGCTGGAAAATGGTGTCAATTTTACCCCCTTATACTGGGGGCTGCCGTCGTTCTATGCAGGTACTCCCATCCTTGACCCGGCGGCACAACCGAGCTTGACTGAGCCGATGGCGGGACTCGTGGCTGGCGCTGGCACGTCGGGTATGGCTTGGCACTTGTTTTCGATTGCTTCCTGGAAGCTGGATGAACATCCTGACCAATTGCTTATTGAAGTATTTGACTTTTTCGATAAGCATCCTGACGTACCCTACATCGTTTTGCATTCCGAGGATAGCGTTGGCACGCGGGACGGCAATCGGAAGCCAGGCACTGCAAGGAAATTGGTAAACGGATATTTCATTCCAGATATGCCTGATGCTACGGCAGTCTTTATCCTGGCGCGCCGCGAGCGAATAGAAGCGTTGCGTCCTTTTGTATGGGATGACCCGGAGAATAAGTTCGTCCAGGAAAAATTGCGTGGCATGTATTACGACGTCATGCAGTCGCTGCCCTCGCGCGCGAAACAGCAGCGACCTGAAGCCTTCAGCGAACGTCAACCCACCGTCGCCGAATGGCTTGCCGCTGCCGCCGCCTTCGCCCAGCGCCCCGATATCCGCGGCGTGGGCTTGCACACCTTCGATAAACTCAATCCCTGGGAAAATCGCCCCCCGCGTGACTGGAAGCCGACGCCTTGGTTTCCCATTCCGTGGAACCGGGAACAGATGGAAACTTTCGACCGCTTGCCCTCGTTCGGTTTCGTGCACCGGCCCGTCTTTGTCAAATTTACGGATGAAGAGGGCAAGCCTGTCACGCGGCGTGACCAGCGCCAGAAGATGTTCAATGCGGGCTGGCAGCAGGCACTGCAGACTTTGCCGGAAGCCGAACGCGGCAAGGGACCGGCGCGCATCGTGGCCGGCACAGGCAAGCAGTCCGAGCAGCTGTTGATGCTCGAAGGCATGTTGCATGACTATGCGGCACAGGGTGGCCCGGAAATCGACAGCAGCAAGAGCGCGCAGTTCATCAATACCGACCATCGTCTGGGCAATACCGGCGCAGCCACCTGGTTCATGCAGATGGCTATCGGTGTGATGGGCAGCTATCGCGATGGCGGCGCCAGTGCGGCGATTAATTTGCGCGACGGTAATGAGGCCAGCATCATCTTCATTACGCCGCCATCGGATGCCAAACGCCAGCAGCAGGATGCCAATGGCGATATCTTCCGCAGCCGCGTCACGCCGTCTATCGATCCGGCCAATTATGCGGCGCCATCGGTGGAAGCCATCCTGGAAAGCCAGGCGGGACAATAATTCGGGAGGCAGCATGCGCAAAGCCATCCGTTTGGGAGACGCCACGTCGCACGGCGGCAAGGTGCTCAGTTGTGCCGCCACGCATTTTACGGTCAATGGCATTGCCGTCGCCTGCGTCGGGGACTTGTGCAGCTGCCCCATCAAGGGTCATCAGGGCTGCAAGATTGCCAGCGGCTCGTCCCGGCACAGCATCAACGGTATCGCCATCGCCTTCGAAGGCGACACTACCACTTGCGGCGCCAGGTTGCTCGCTGGCGGCGTCAACTTCCGCACGTCCTGAGGCCGTACGCTCCCGGTATTTCCTGGTAACTATATAATCTGCGCTTGGGCGATACCCGCCCTTGAACGTCGATTGAAGGAATGCCATGCCAGGATACATGCCAGCTTATTTCGCGCGCCCCTTGGCGCTGTGCGTCGTGTCGGCTCTGTGCCTCTCTGCCAGTGCCGCCGAGGCGGTGGCGGTCGATGCGCAGCAGCGCGCGTCTTTGCTGGAATTTTATGCGCAGCAATATCCGGGCGAGCCGGCTGCGCGCACCGTGTTCGAGAGCGTGCCCGTAGTGGGCGGACGCGGCAGCGAAGTGGTGGGCAGCGTGGAAACGTCGCCGTATCGCGGCCATGGCGCGCTGTGCCGGACGCAGCGCACCAAGTTCGTGCTGCACGGCGAGGGCAAGCAGGCGCGCTGGCAGGAGGCGGGGATGGAGTATTACGCCTGGCTCGACCGTGGCACCTGCCGGCCTGTGGCTGAACCCGTGCGCATGCTGCAGCGCGTGCCCGATGGGGAACTGGAAGGCGTGTTGCTGTATCAAAAGTCGCTGCTGGAACGGGCGCGCTTGCTGATGGCTGGCAATACGGCCTGCGCCCCGTTGCGGGCGCTGAAGTTTTCGCTGGCGGCCGTCGACGTGGGCGCCGCCGCACCGCGTGCCGAAGAGCGTTATGCGCTCGTGTTCAAGAGCGACCGCGACAGCTACGCCCGTGTCTGGCTGCGCAAGAGTGGTGCCCAGTATGACGCGTGGAATGTGACTTGCCCGCCGGTGCTGTAAGCTGCACACCCTCGAATTATTTTTTTGACTGTTGCAACCATGAACGAAAATTCCACTTCCGCCCGCAGCTGGGGCACCATCGTCACGCATAGCGACGAGATGGCCATCATCTACCGCTATGTCGATACGTTCCATGACGACTGGGACCTGTCGTCGCAGCCGGACCGCATCATCATCGCCTGGCGTTACGAGGACGAGACGGGCATGCCCGCGCCGAACGAGCGCGAGCACATGGAGGAACTGGAAGCGGCGCTGGCGCCCGTGGTGGAAGAAGACGGCTTCGCCACGCTGGCGCTCGTATCGACGGGCGAAAATTTGCGCGAATGGATTTATTACACGCAGTCGGGTGAAGAGTTTTTCAATCGCCTGAACACGGCGCTGGCGCCGCGTCCAAAGTTCCCGATCGAAATCCGCAGCGCGGCCGACCCCGCCTGGTCCACGTATGCGGGGTTTATGGCGGCGTTACCGAAGTAATTACACCAATGCGGCCGTCACGATGCGCGTGGCGGCCGTGATGATGTCCTGATTCGTGTCCGCTTTTTTCTGTTCGCGCGTGTAGTACACGGCGATCACCAGCGGCGCGCCGCTGGCCGGGTAGGCGACGCCGATGTCGTTGACGCTGCCATACGCGCCCGAGCCCGTTTTATCGGCCACTTGCCAGCCGGCAGGCACGCCGGCGCGGATGCGCTTGTCGCCCGTCGTGTTGCCGCGCATCCAGGTGTCCAGTTGCTGGCGCTGCGGTGCCGGCAAGCTATTTCCCAACAACAATTGCTGCAAGCTGTGCGCCATCGACGCGGGGCTGGCCGTGTCGCGCACTTCGCCGGGGATGGCGCTATTCAATTCCGTTTCCCAGCGTTCCAGCTGGAACACCGTATTGCCGATGCTGCGCGCAAATGCCGTCACGGCTTGCGGCCCGCCCAAGAGTGTCATCAAGAAATTGGCTGCGCTATTGTCGCTGTACTGCAAGGTGGCGGCGCACAGATCGGCCACGCTCATGCCGTCGGCCAGATGCTTTTCCGTGATGGGCGAGTAGGTCACCAGTTCTTTTTTCTCGTAACGCACATGCTGATCCAGCAAGCCCGGCTGGCTGACGCTGCGGGCCAGTACGGCACCCGCCAGCATGGCCTTGAAGGTGCTGGCCAGGGGAAAGCGTTCGTCGGCGCGATAGGCAACGCGCAGCTCGCTGCCCTGGCGCCACGCGGCAACGCCAAGGCGTCCGCCTGCGGCTTGTTCCAGCGCGGCCAGTTGCGTCTGGGCGGTGGCGATGCTGGTGGTGGGCGCGGCAAACAGCAGCGGTGCCGGGCACAGCAGGGTAGCGCCGCCGGCCAGCAGGAGGTTGCGGCGGACGTGGTTCAGGGATTCAGTCATGGTCTGTCAGGGTTTTTGGAGTGGAAAGGGTGGCCAGCAGTTCGCCGATGGCGAGCAGGTTGGCCGGTTTGGTCAGATGGTGGTCGAAGCCGGCCGCGCTCGATTGGCTGCGGTCGTTTTCTGCTCCCCAGCCCGTCAATGCGACGAGCACGACGTTGGCGCCGGCCGGTATCCTGCGCAGCGCGCGCGCCACTTCATAGCCGTTCATGCCGGGCAAGCCGATGTCGAGGAAGATGACGTCCGGTAAAAACTGCGGCGCCACGACCAGGGCCTGTGCGCCATCATGGGCCACTTGCGTGGCATGGCCCATCATGTCGAGCACGGCGGCGAGGGTAACGGCCGCGTCGACATTGTCGTCGACCACCAGCACGCGGAACTGCGGTCCGCTGGTAGTGACGGCGGGCACGGCAGGCGCGGTGGAGGCGGCTGGCTGCGCCGCCAGCAGGGGCAGGCGTACGCTGAAGGTACTGCCCAGGCCGGCGCCGGGACTGGTCACCGCGGCGCTGCCGCCATGCAACTCGGCCAGGCGACGCACGAGCGACAGGCCGATGCCCAGGCCGCCCTGAGCCCTGCCCATGTTTTGCCCCACCTGTGTGAACATGTCAAACACGGTCGTGATCGATTCAGCGGGTATGCCCACGCCGCTGTCCTGGACTTCAATCAATGCCTCGTGGCCATCGCGTAATGCGCGCAAGCTGATGTGGCCGCCGGCCGGCGTGTACTTGGCGGCGTTGTTGAGCAAATTGCCCAGCACTTGCGCCAGGCGCGTGGGATCGGCCTCGAGCGGCAGCGCCTGCTCATCGAGTTCTACATGCAACTGGTGGCGGCCCGCTTCGATCAGCGGCATGCTCGTCTCCACGGCGCAAGCGATGATGGCTTTCAAGTCCGTGCGTTCGAGCTTGAGTTCGATCTGGCCCCGCGTGATGCGGGCCACGTCGAGTAAATCATTGACCAGATGCACCATCTGATTGACTTGCCGCTCCATCACGTCGCGCACTCGCGCCACGGTGGCGGGCTTGTCGGCGGCCAGGCGCATGATCTGCAAGCCGTTGCGGATGGGCGCGAGCGGGTTGCGCAGTTCGTGCGCCAGGGTAGCGAGGAATTCCGTCTTGCGCCTGTCCATTTCGGACAGGTTGTCGGCCAGCTGGCGCAATTGCTGCTCCGAGCGCTTGCGCTCGCTGATGTCGCTGAACAGCACCGTCAGCAGGCGGCTGCCGGGGCCGCCCAGGCGGGCGGCGAAGACTTCGAACCAGCGCTCCATGGCCACGGCTTCGTTTTCATAGCGCACGGGCTCGCCCGTCTTGACAACCTGGTCGTACAGGTCGAACCAGTGCTGGTCGTGGTCGGGCACGAAGCTGCGGATGGTCTTGCCGATGGCATTTTCCAGCCCCGACTGCTTGTCGAAGGTGGGGTTGCCTTCGAGGTAGCGGAAATCGACGGGACGGCCTTGCTCGTCGTACAGCATTTCGATGACGCAAAAGGCCTGGTCCATCAGTTCGATCAGGGTGCGGTAGCGTTCTTCGCTGCGGCGCAGCGCATCTTCCACCTGTTTCTGGCGCGTGATGTCGAGCAGGACGCCGGGCAATTGCAGGGGCGTGCCATCGGGCGCGTATTCCGCGCGGCCCCGCGCGATGACCGAGCGGTACTTGCCATCGCCGGCGCCGACGCGGTAGCTGGCCTCGAACGGCGTGTGCGCGTGCAGCGCCTCGGTAATCTGCGCGCTGACTTGTTCTCGGTCATCGGGATGGATGATGTCCAGGTAGCGCGCCAGTGGCGCCGCAGTGGCCGTATCGGCATTGACGGGGAACAAACGCGCCATATTGCTGTCGGCTGTGACCCGGTCGGCAACGATGTCCCAGTTCCAGGTGGCCACTTCGCCGGCCGCCAGGGTCAGGCGCAGGGTTTCCTCATTCTGCTTGCTGGCCGTCAGGTCGAGCGAGATACCGGACAGGGCGATCACGTTGCCGGCGCCATCGCTGGCGCAGGTGCCACGCATGTGCGCCCAGTGCAGCGAGCCATCGGGCCAGCGCACGCGGATGTCGATTTCGAAATCGCCGGCGCTGGCGATGGCCGCGTGCACTACCGCTTGCCAGTGCTGCAGGTCGCCGTCGAGCATGGTGCCCGTCAGCTGCGCGTAATCGATGTGGCTGTCAGGCGGCAGGCCCAGATTTGCCTTGAACGCATCGGAGCCGGCCATGCTGCCGCTGCCCAGGTCGATTTCCCACGTACCCATGCGGCCACCTTGCATGGCCAGGCGCAGCCGTTGTTCCGTCTGCCGTTGCTGCGTCACGTCGCAATGCGAACCGAGCCATTCAACGATGCTGCCATCGGGCGCCAGCACCGGCAGCATGCGCACGAGCATATTACGGTAGGCGCCGCTGACGTGGCGCAGCCGGTATTCCGCTTCGAACACGCTGGTCAGATGCGACGGCACGACGTAAGGCAATTTGCGGTCATCCGGATGCAGGGCGTTGAGCCAGCCGCGGCCCAGCAGTTCGGCCTCGGTCTGACCCGTGAAGGCGCGCCAGGTGGGCTGGTCGGCATCGAACTGGCCGAAGGTTTTTGTGCTCCAGACGATGTCGCAATGGGCGCTCAGCAGTAAATGCGCCGCCTGGGCGGCGACGGTGGAGGACGGGACGGCATTGCTGGGCAGGCTGGGTTCTGGCATGGCGGCGATCAACGATGGTGCAGGGGGCCGCCGCCGCACTGGAATGGGGCGGCATGGCAGCGCAAGTCTGGCGATATTACAACTATTTTTACCGTCGGGGCTGTCTTGCAGGATGCCAATTCCGCTTTCGTCTGGCCGGGCGAAAAAGGCGTGCCATGCGGCAAGTCATCAGCGGAAATAGCAAGGCGAAGGCGTTATTGTGGCTGAATAACCACTAGTCGGCCCTTTATGTTGATGAATGAATATTTTACATAACAATATTCTTGCAGCGCATAAGGCGCTTGAATTAAATTGGCGCCTTACTCAAAAGTTGGTGTTCATCAGACATCCCGGAGATGCGGCCGCTACCGCTGTCAGCCAGCACGACAGCCAGGGCAGAGCCAGTGACGCCAGGAGCGGAGAGACATCTGCTTGCGCTGCTGCACCGTGATGGTGCACACGATCATCCAGCGCCGTACATAAGCCGGAGACAGGTTTCGCAATTCTTTTTTTAAACTTCTGGGAAACAACATGATCAAGATGTCCAAGATGCACAAGCGGTTGTGCGCCAAAAGCGCCGCCATGCTGGCACTGTCCGCAGCCCTGCCTATCGGTTCGGCGTATGCAGATGAAGTCGCTTCTGATACGGCGCCTGCCGCCAGCCAGCTGGAAACCGTGACCGTGACGGCGCAGCGCCGCAAGGAAAATATCCGCGACGTGCCCGTCTCTGTCTCGCTGCTGCGCGACGAGAAGCTCGACGTGCTGGTCTCCGGCGGTCAGGATATCCGCGTGCTGGCTGGCAAAGTGCCGAGCCTGAACGTGGAATCGTCGAATGGCCGTACCTTCCCCCGCTTCTACATCCGCGGCTACGGCAACACCGATTTCAACATCTTTGCATCGCAACCTGTTTCCCTGATTTACGACGATGTCGTGCAAGAAAATCCGATCCTCAAGGGCTATCCGATTTTCGACGTGGCTGGCGTGGAAGTGCTGCGCGGCCCGCAAGGTACCTTGTTCGGCCGCAATACGCCTGCCGGCGTGGTCAAGTTCGAATCCGTCAAGCCGAACCTGGACAAGATTGAAGGCTATTACAACGTTTCCGCCGCCACGCACAACACGACCAACTTCGACGGCGCCGTCAACGTGCCGTTGAGCAAAGAATGGGCGCTGCGCTTCTCGACCCTGCGCCAGCACCGCGACGATTACGTCGACAACACGTTTACGGGCCAGAAAAACGCGCTGGACGGCTACGATGAACACGCCGAACGCGTGCAACTGCTGTACGCACCGAACACCATGTTCAACGCCCTGTTCAATGTGCACCAGCGCAGCACCACGGGCAGCGCGCGCATCTTCTACGCCAACATGATCAAGCAGGGCACGAACGATATCGTCGACGGTTTCGACCCGAACAAGTCGTTCACGAATGCACCGAATTTCCAGCGCCTGCGCACCAACGGCGCCAGCGCCCGCCTGAGCTGGGACCTGGACGGTATTAAACTGTACTCGATCACCGGCTTTGAACAGGTCGGCAATTACGTGTCGCATGGCGACATCGATGGCGGCACGCCGAACGGACTTGGCCCGACCAGCCCCAATTTCATTCCTTTCCAGGTTGAGACGGCTGGCGGCATCACCAGTGTGAAGCAGTACTCGCAAGAATTCCGCGCCGAATCGAAAAATGCCGGTCCGCTCAACTGGCAGGCTGGCGTCTACTACTTCAATGAAGATGCCAACGGTTTCACCGACAACTTCGATACCAACACGCATGTGCTGACCACGCACCTGGCCAGCCGCCAGAAGAACTCGGCCTGGGCAACGTTTGGTTCCGTCAACTACGCCGTCAACGATGACTTCATGCTGCGTGCCGGTCTGCGCTACACCAAGGACAAGAAGGATTTCAACACGGTGGAAGCGACCAACATCGTGCAGGTCAGCCCGACCAGCGCCGATGTCAGCAAAGCCAAGGTCAACTGGGACTTGAGCGGCACCTATAAATACAACAAGGACGTGAACTTCTACGGCCGTGTCGCCACCGGTTTCCGCGCGCCAAGTATC
The DNA here is from genome assembly GCF_051380835.1 of Janthinobacterium aestuarii. Taxonomy (NCBI): domain Bacteria; kingdom Pseudomonadati; phylum Pseudomonadota; class Betaproteobacteria; order Burkholderiales; family Oxalobacteraceae; genus Janthinobacterium; species Janthinobacterium aestuarii. Next base: position 33,302 of record NZ_JBNYXU010000010.1, on the reverse strand, counting down.
GCCCCGGCCAGCACCAGCGTGCCTGTCACCGTGGCCGATGCCGAAACGATCACCTCGTTCGAAGCCGGCATCAAGGCCGATTTGTTCGAGCGCCGCGCCCGCGTGGCCTTCAGCCTGTACAATTATCAGGTGAAGAACCAGCAGTTGACGGTTGTTGGCGGCACCTCGAACGTGACGCGTTTGATCAATGCAGCCAAGACGAACGGCCGCGGCGCGGAACTGGAACTGGAAGGTTTTGTCACGCCGAGCCTGAAGATGTCCCTGGGCGGCAGCTACAACTTCACGGAAATCAAGGATCCAAGCCTGTCGATCGCTACCTGCGCCCAAACGCGTTGCACCGTGACCGATTCGCTGACCACTGGCAACCGTGCCATCATCGACGGCAATCCATTACCGCAAGCACCGAAGTGGACGATCACCGCCACGGGCCGTTATTCGATCCCGATGGAAAACGGCGAATTCTTCGTCTTCACGGACTGGGCTTACCGCAGCAAGATCAACTTCTTCCTGTATGAAGCGACCGAGTTCACCGGCAAGGCAATGGTCGAAGGCGGCTTGCGCGTAGGCTACACCTGGGATGCCGGCAAGTATGAAATGGCCGTTTTTGGCCGCAACATCACCGACACCCAGCGCATCACGGGCGCCATCGACTTCAACAACCGCACGGGCTTCATCAATGAGCCACGCCAGTTTGGGGTGCAGTTCAAGGGCAACTTCTAAGAACACATAAGCAAACCTACTGCGCGCCGTGATTTGCGGCTTGCGATGCTCGCTGTGCTAAAGCACAGCTGCGCTTCTCAGCCGCAACTCACTGCCGCTCGCTACGGTTTTCTTCAGTGTTCGGTTCCAGGGCCGGCCCTAGCGGCTGGCGCCTGCATTGCTACCCGCCGACGATTCGCCGCGGCGGGTTTTTTTATGTGCGCTCGGGAAGTTGCGCCAGCCGCTGCGCCCAAGTGGGAATGGCTTGCCGCCAGAAATCTTCCACGTTGTCGGCACGCACGTCGAGGCCGAGGAAGCGGGCGGCCGGCAGCAGCGCCGACGTCAGCAGTTCGGCTTGTGTTCCTGTATCGAAGGCGAGGGCACCCGTCTGCTTGGACAGCTTTTCGCCGCTGTCGTTCGTGACGACAGGCACGTGCAGGAAGCCGGGATACGGCAAGCCCAGCACATCTTGCAGATACAGCTGGCGCGGCGTGGAGTCAAGCAAGTCCGCGCCGCGCACCACCTGCGTGATGCCCTGCGCGCCATCGTCGACCACGACGGCCAGCTGATACGCCCAGTAGCCATCGCCGCGCAGCACGATGAAGTCGCCCACCTCGCTGGCCAGGTCCTGCCGCTGCGGACCCGCCCAGCGGTCGGTAAAAGCGTACACCGCATCGGCCCCCTGCGGCACCCGCAACCGCAAGGCCCGTGCCGCCTTGCCCGGCGCCAAGCCGTGACGGCAGGTGCCCGGATACACGGCAGCCCCATTTTTCGGCGTTCCCGCCTGCAAGTTCGAATCCTGAATCTCCTTGCGCGAACAGCCGCACGCATACACGAGCCCATCGTCCTGCAACTGCTTGAGTGCCGCCTCGTACAGCGGCAACCGCCGGCTCTGCCACGTCGGCTCGCCATCCCAATGCATGCCGCAGCGCTGCAGGCTGGCCAGGATGCCAAGATCGGCACCCTCGACATTGCGGTCATAGTCCAGATCCTCGATACGCAACAGCCACGTGCCCCGATGCACCTTCGCATCAAGATAACTGGCCATGGCGGCAACGAGCGAGCCCATGTGCAGGGGACCGGAGGGGGAGGGGGCGAAGCGGCCGATGTAGGGGGCGGAGGGAGTGGGCATGCGGTGAGTATGGATGGCGGTGACAGGTGCAGACGGTTTATTGCTCAGGGTAGGGAGCTTTGGCGACAGCGGCAAGTATCATGCAGGGCGATGGGCAAGTCAAATCCCGGGCGGTTCTTGATATTTCTTAATTGATAATTAAATGCGTAACGTTATCTTCTATATATGAAATTTCTTCGTTGCAATAATGCGGGTCATTCAGCTCTCTGAAATGTAAATCTTTGTCGAATTCCTTCGTGCTGAACCTGTTACTGAGCAGTGCTACAACGTTCCCCTCGTCTGGCCAGTCTGACGAATTCAATGCTATCAATGAATTTACAAAAGAAATTTCATTGAGGAGACAGATTTTTAATTTTCGAGGTAGCTTCTTCAATAAATTTAGCCATCATATTTCACTTGCTTTTGGAAAAAAATATTGCTACTTCTTATGAATTATATTATTTTTTCTGCACTTCTACAGATTTATCTATATTGATATACGATTCACAATGATCATTCATTTTCAATCTGATGGGTGATTTTCTGGATATTTTGTACTGTAAGATTATGCATGAGGAGGATATTTTTATGTCATGCTGTACGATAACGCTTCCCCACGAAAATTGAAATGCTATTTCTGATAGTCCTTTCATTTGGCCGGGAATGCCAGACTTTCTTTGAATTTGTTTGACTAGCGATGATTCACTTACGCCGTTGCCTACAGAATTATTTTCAAAGTAATGCATTATTATGTAATCAATTTCGGGGAAATTTTCTTTTGCAATAATTAAATCGACAACGTATTCGCCTATCCACCCATTGATATCAAAAATATACATTTCCGTCTCTGTTGTTGTGGGTTTGGTATGAAATGTATTGATAATACTATTTATGAAATCGGTTGCTGGAGTTTTTTTTAGATAATACAACCTTCCCATTGAGAAGCAGTAAGCCATCAATGAAATCAAAAGCATAGCCCGGGATTTTAAATTTTTTCACTCTGTTGTTATGAAAATTTTTTCTTGAATTCGTGCATCATCGTCGATATTTTCCAAGACATTCCGATTGATGTCATAGCTGATTGATTAGATGCTGAAGCCGAGATGTTGCCACATGGGAAATTAAATGCGGAAAACGTTTTTTTTGTTTCATTAGGATATTTGTCCAAGACTTTAGCAAGTAATCTGGTCAGGCTGTTTTTGTCGGCTATTAATTGCTTTTCTGTTGTGCTATATCCATATTTTTTTGTATTTCCTCCATCCCACGATAGCCAAACACCTGTCATGCAATAATTTTCAAAAGTGAAATTTATTCCAAATTCAAATTCATTCAAGCTTCCGCACGTAGATAAATTGTGCACATAAGTGTTTGTTCTATTTTTTTCTATTTCAATGTTATTTTCTTTTGCAATTTTAATAAATTCATATTCATTAAGTGGTGCAATCATGATATTGTCTAGTAGGAGATGGCCATTTTTTGTATCAAAGGATATTTTTTTCATTTTTAATGAAGTTATTTTTTGAGGCGCTGGCCCTGCATGTCGCCCGTTAATGCCATCCATGCCGCTGTCGTATCGGGGAACTGGCTCATCGCGCGTCGCTTTACGGTGGGAATCGTTGGCCGACTGTAAGCAATAGCGAACACAAGCGTGTTGCGCGGCCGCAAGTATTAATCGTTGAATGAGGGCATCAATTGCATTTCGTAATGTTTGTCATCGCGGTGGCGCGGCGTTGCCGCATTACCAAGGAAACTGTTGCAGCCGAGTCCGCTTTGTGGCGCGGCCGCCAATGTTGTCCCCCGCACATCGCCGGCGCGCAGCACCAGCACGATGTCGTAGCGTACGAGCGGCTGGCCGAACAGCATCAGCATGCGCCGCAGCGCTTGGTTGCCAGGGGCGCGCGGCAGGAAGCTGGCGTGCTGCTTGGCAGTGAGCGGCCCCAGGCGCAGGCGCACGGCCAGGTCGGGGCGGCGGCAGCGCTCGCCGACGAGGGCGCGCTGGCCCAGCATGGCATTGTCCGCGCCCAGCGCCGTTTGTTCGCGCGGCGCCAGCGCGTCCATGGCGCCCGTCGCCTCGTCGATGTGGCAGGGCACACTGAAGTGGTCGGCGAGGATGCGCGCAATGACGACGGACGAGATGTTGCGCTGCTGTAGCAAGCCGCTGTACAGGCCGGCGGCCGCCTCATCCTGGCCCGGGCGGCATGCGGCCAGGGCAAGCAGGCGCGACAGGAAGTCCCCGCTGTGGCCGGCCTGTTCGATGCGGTATTTTTGCCAGGCCTGGTAAAACAAGGCCACGGCGCGGCTGGAAAACAGGTCGAGGAAAGCGCGCGGGCCGGTGTCGCGTTCGCTGTGCTGATGCGCGGCGATGCGCTCCGAATAGTGGCTGGGCAAGCTGCCCTGGCAACCCAGCAGGCCCATGAAGGCGGGCGTGAGGTGGATGTGCTGGTCGTGGCCGGACAGCAGCGCTTGCAGCAGGGAATCCGCATCGTCGACGCCGCCGGTCGTGAGCGTCTCGATCTGGCTGGCGGGAAAACGCAGCGAGACGCTATTGTCGAAGCGTATGAGCTTTGCCAGCGCCGTGTGCTCGTCGATGCCGTGTTCGGCCAGCCAGGCCAGCAGCAGGCGCAGGGCCTGGAAGCACTCGAAGCGCTGCGGCGCGTCGAGCAATTGCTGGATCACGCTGGCGTGGCGTCGGCGCTGCGTTCTGGGCATCGGATGAGTTCCTCGCCGCTGCGGTGCGACAGCAGCGTCAGTTGGCTAAAGCAGTTGAGCTGGCTGTTCAGGGCGAAATAGCGCTGCAGCACTTGGGCAAAAATATAGATGCTGTTGCCGACGAAGGCTTGCTCGTCGATGCCCACACGGATGGCGATGCCGGGCATCAGGGTGGGAAACGGCACGGTGGGCATCCACGCGCGCGTGCTGCCGTGTTCGAGCGTGACGATGCCCTGGATCAGGCGTTGCGTGGTGGGCGAGCGGGGTAGGTCGTACAGGCCCAGCATTTTCTGGAATTCGCCCAGGCCCGCTTGTGTCAGGCTGGAATAGTTGAGCGACAGGTGCGCAATCAGGCGCCAGTGCGCGTCATTATCGGCCAGGAAACGCAAGCTGGACGTGGGCTTGCGCAGGAAGCGCGCGGGGATGCCGTCGGGCACGTCTTCGGCCAGCAGGTCGCCGCCAGGCAAGCCGTAGTGCAACTGCGTGGGCAAGTCGCGGTTGCTGCACAGCAGCTGCGTCGAGACGGTGGCGCAGGCCGCGCTGCTTGGTGAAAACTGCGGGTCGATCAGGCTCAACCGCGTTTCATGACCGGGACTGATGGCCGCCACGGCTTCGTCGCGGCGCGCCAGCCAGTACTGTCCATGCTCTTGGCCATGCTCTGCCTGTGCACCTTGCAGCGAGGCATACAGCGGCAAGAAGGTGCTCAGGCACTCGCCGGTCTCGTCCTTGCGCACCACGGTGACGGCCTCGATGCTGTGGATGTCGTAGGCAAACGCATGCGTGGCATCGGCCACCAGGGCGTAGTCGGGCTCGGTATGCGTGAGGCGGATCGGCACGCCGGACTTGGCAAACAGGTTGACGACGGGCGTGCAGCCGGGCAGCAGGTTGTCGCGGCTGACGCCGGACAAGAGCCGCGCTTCGTGGCTGTCGCTGCGCACACCCTTGAGCGGCAGATGCAAGGTGAACTGGCGGCACTGTTTCGACAGCAAGGGGACCAGCAACGACCAGGCGATATCGATGAAATGGAATTTTTCCGGAAACGCGAAATACTCGGTCAGCAAGCGCAGGGCCGGGTGCGAGCGGGCGGAAATGGGGATCAGCGCGTCGTCGTCCGCATAGCCGGCCGGCGCCAGCAAGGCGCCATCGACGGCTTGCCATGGGCCGTGTTCGTCCAGCGCCACGTAAGCGCCCGCGCCGTGCAGGAACAGGGCGTCGAGCAGGGCCGCGCGCACCGATGATTCGCCATCGGCAAACAGGCGCAGGCTGGAAAAGCCGGCCTGGTCCAGGTAGTAGTTGTCGCTGCCGCTGGTGAACTGGATGCTGAGCAAGGCGCTGGCGCCGGCGGGCAGGCCCAGGCCGGGCGGGGTGTCGATGATCGGTGAGAAATGTACGCGAGAAATGGCCAGCGGCGCCAGGGTCACGTCGTATGCACTCGTGAATTTGCAAGCCACGCCCTGCACCGGCTGCGAGCGCAGCACCGTGCCGCGCGCAATATGCACCACCTGGGCCAGCTGGCTGCCGCCCGGTGCTTCGTCGGCGGCGATGCGCACGATGGAGCACGAGGGAACGGGTCGCAGGTAGTGCGGGTACAGGGTTTCAAGCAGGGAATGGGTAAATTGCGGATAGGCGTCGTCGAGGCGCTTGGCGACCCTGGCAGTGAGCAGGGCAACGGACTGGATCAGGCGCTCGACGTGCGGGTCTTCGCACGTCTCGCCGGCGATCAGCAGGCGCCCGGCCGCCTTTGGATAGCGGCTGGAAAACTCGCGCGTGTACTGGCGGAACAGGCCCAGCTCGCGCTCGTAATACGGTAATAGTTGTTCCACGGTCGCGCTCTCCGCCAGCAGGAAAGCTTTATGCTGGCATCAGGCGCGACCGTGAGTGTTGATGCGAAACAATGAATTTTAGAAATGGTACTCCGCGCGTATCATCGGCGTCTTCGCCGTCTGGCCCACGTTGCCCGTGGTGGCGGGCGAGTTGCCGAACTTGTTCTTCCAGTACTGGTATTCCAGGCCCACGCGGAAGGTGTTCTTGGCGCTGCCCAGGGCCGCACCCACGTCGAACATCACTTGCATGTCGATGTTCGTTTCCACCGCCGTATCACGGCCCACTTCATCCTTGCCTTTCGAATCGATGAGGTTGAAGAAGCCTTCGAACGAGAACAGCGGCGACAGGGGGACGGCCCAGGCGCCCGTCAGCATGGCGTGCGTTTTATACGTGTAGCGGCCCGTCACTTGCGAGATGGGCGGGAAGGCGCCGCTGGGGGCGTTGCTTTCGCGCAGTAACAGCAGGCTGGTGTTGAAGAAGCCGGGCACGTCCCACATCAGGGTGGGGCCGGCCACCAGCATACGCTTGCGCGAGTTGTAGCCGACGTCGTTCTTGGTGTTGACGTCGAAGCCCAGGGTGACACCGACGCCGCGCACGGGGCCGAACTTGATGTCGCTGCCGCGCACCTTGCCGATGTCGATGGTATTGCGGTAGACCAGATATGCCTCTTGCGCGCCGGATGTTTTACCCAGCGCGCCGGGATCCTTGCTGTCGGACATGAGGAAATCGAGATTGACGAAATTGCTGCCGTATTTGTAGCCGCTGGCGTGCGTGATGGCGAAGATGTTTTTCTTGATGTCGTCCGGATTGAACGGCTCGCGGTAGTCATTGCCGGCGCGCCAGCTCAGCGCGGTATCGCTCCATTCGGCAGCCTGGGCGGTTGCGCCCACGCCGAGGGTGGTAGTGAAGCAGAGCAACAGACACGGTAGAGTTTTTGGCACTTTCGGCTCCTGATGATGTGAGAAAACGGGAACGGGGATAGCGGGGCGCGTAGTGCGCACGAAGCGCTGCGATGAGGAAAATTGCGCACCGTTCAATCCATGATGCGAGAAGTGCCGCGCTGGGCGATATGTGTTGTCTGCATACTTACTATCAGTTCCTGCATATAATCATCGCACCTTCCCGCCCTTGCGGGGCAAGGCAGCCGCTGCAAAGCTGATAATTTTTTTCAAAATTGTATACAGGTGTTGTTTTTTTGCGGAAATAGAAATGCGCGCCGCCGCGCTCGCCCCCCAAGCGCCGCGGATGCCGATACGATAGAGACAGAGTGTTGATTTTTTCCACCGTTCGACATCCCGCATACCACGCAGCGAGGCACGAAAAAAACAATGACGGCACGCCTGGAACTCCTCGATATCAGCAAGCGCTATCCGGCCGTGGTGGCCAATGACGGCATCCATTTGACCGTCGCGCCCGGACAGATCCATGCCGTGCTCGGCGAAAACGGCGCCGGCAAATCGACCCTGATGAAAATCATCTACGGCGCCGTGCAGCCCGATGGCGGCCGCATCCTGTGGAATGGCCGCGAAGTCGAGATCGCCAACCCGTCGGCCGCGCGGGCGCTCGGCATCGCCATGGTGTTCCAGCATTTTTCCCTGTTCGACACCTTGACCGTGTCAGAAAACATCGCCCTCGGTTTGCCCACCGGCACCAACATGGCGGAACTGGCGCAGCGCATCGAAGCGACGGCGCGCCAGTACGGCCTGGACCTGGAGCCGCAGCGCCACGTCCACACCTTGTCCGTCGGCGAATGCCAGCGCGTGGAAATCGTGCGCGCCTTGCTGGCCAAGCCGCAATTGTTGATCCTTGACGAGCCGACGTCCGTGCTGACGCCGGGCGCCGTGGAAAAACTGTTTACGACCTTGCGCCAGTTGGCGGCCGAAGGCTGCAGTATCCTCTACATCAGCCACAAGCTCGACGAGATCCGCGCCCTGTGCCATACGTGCACGGTGGTGCGCGCCGGCAAGAACGCGGGGGTATGCGACCCGTCGCAAGAGTCGGCGGCCAGCCTGTCGCGCATGATGATCGGCGCCGAACCGCCCGCCGTCACGCGCGTGGCGCGCACGCCCGGTGCGGCCATGCTGAGCGTGCGCCAATTGAACTTGCCGAAGAGCCACCCGTTTGCCACGCAATTAATCGATATCAATTTCGACGTGCGTGCGGGCGAGATCGTCGGCATCGCGGGCGTGTCCGGCAATGGCCAGCAGGAATTGCTGGCGGCCCTGTCGGGCGAGGACATGCGCGCGGCTGCCGACAGCATCGTGCTGAACGGTACGCCGGCCGGACGCTTGCCGCCGGGCCGCCGGCGCGCCCTCGGTTTCGGCTTCGTGCCGGAGGAAAGGCTGGGCCGGGGCGCCGTGCCCGACATGGCGCTGGCGGACAACGTTTTATTGAGCTTGCAGACACCGGCCACCATCCGCCACGGCTTCGTGCGTCATACCGTCATCGCGCAGCGGGCGGCCGCCATCATCGCCCGTTTCCAGGTGAAGGCAGGCGGGCCGCAGGCGCTGGCGCGCAGCTTGTCGGGCGGCAACTTGCAGAAATACATAGTCGGGCGCGAAGTCATGCGCGAACCCACGGTGCTGGTGGTGGCGCAGCCGACCTGGGGCGTGGACGTGGGCGCGGCCGCGCAAATCCGCGCCGAATTGTTGGCCTTGCGCGATGCTGGTTGCGCGCTGCTCGTCGTATCGGAAGAGCTCGATGAATTGTTCGACATCAGCGACCGCTTGCTGGTGATGGCGAAGGGAAAGATATCACCATCCCTGGACGTGGGCGAGGCCAGCGTGGCGCAAGTGGGGCAATGGATGAGTGGGCTGTGGCCGCAGGAGGCAGTCCATGGCTAAGTTTGCCTTGCGCCTGGAAGCCCGGCCCGCGCCATCGCGTCTTATGTCGTGGCTGTCACCGGTGCTGGCCGTCTTGCTTACCGTGCTGTGCGGCGCTTTGCTGTTTCTTGCGCTGGGACACGATCCGCTGGCCGGTCTCGCCGTCTTCTTTGTCGAACCCTTGCGCGACGCGCACGGCTGGTCCGAACTGGGCCTCAAGGTTGCGCCTTTGCTGCTGATCGCCGTCGGCCTGGCCATCTGCTTTCGCGCCAACATCTATAACATCGGCGCCGAAGGGCAGCTGACCCTGGGCGCCATCTGCGGTGGCGCGGCCGCGCTGTACCTCGACGATGGCGTCGGCGGCGCGGCCATCATAGGCGTGTCTCTGGTGGCCGGCATGGCGGGCGGCATGGTGTGGGCGGGCCTGGTGGCGTGGCTGCGCGACCGCTACAACGCCAGCGAAATCCTCGTTTCGCTGATGCTCGTCTACATCGCGCAATTGCTGCTCAGCTATCTTGTGTATGGCGTGCTGCGCGACCCGGAAGGATTCAACTTCCCCCAATCGAAACTGCTGTCGGACGGCTTGCTGCTGCCGATGGTGATCAGCGACACACGCTTGCACGTGGGCATCGTCTTCGCCTTGCTGGCCTCGCTGGGCGGCTGGCTGTATTTATCCCGCAGCATTGCCGGCTTCCGCTTGCGCGTGGGCGGCATGGCGCCTGCCGCCGCCCGCTATGCGGGATTTTCCTCGCGCAAGACCTTGTGGTCGTCCTTGCTGATTTGCGGCGCCTTGTCCGGCCTGGCGGGCGCCTGCGAAGTGCTGGGACCGATGGGGCAGTTGACGCCCACCGTCTCGCCCGGCTATGGCTTTGCCGCCATCATCGTTGCCTTCGTGGGGCGGCTGCATCCCGTGGGCGTGATTTTTTCCAGCTTCGTCATGGCCCTGTTTTATATCGGCGGCGAACTGGCGCAATCGCGCCTCGGTTTGCCCAGTGCGATTACCGGCGTGTTCCAGGGCATCTTGCTGTTCGCCTTGCTCGCCTGCGACGTGCTGATCCAATACAAATTGCGCTGGAGAAAACATGGATAACCTGGCTCTGACGATCGCGCCATTGATTGCCGCCAGCATCAATGCGGGCACGCCACTGATGCTGGCCGCGCTCGGTTTATTGGTGAACGAAAAAGCGGGCGTGGTGAACCTGGGCGCGGAAGGCATGATGCTGGTCTCCGCCATCACGGGCTTTGCCGTAGCCGTCAACACGGGCAGTCCCACCCTGGGCTTCCTGGCAGGGGCGGGCGCCAGCATGCTGCTGTCCGGCTTCTTTGCCTGGCTGACGGTGTGGCTGGGCACGAACCAGTATGCGACGGGCCTGGCCTTGTCGCTGTTCGGCGCGGGCGCGTCCACGTATATCGGCTTGAAGTATGTGGGCAACAGCTTGCAGAACGGCCGCTTCGGCATCCCTTTCCTGGAAGACATTCCCGTGCTGGGGCCGGCCCTGTTCCGCCAGCATCCGATGGTGTATTTGTCCTTGCTGCTGTGCGTGGTCATCGCCTGGTTTTTGTACCGCACGCGGGCAGGATTGGTGCTGCGCGCCGTGGGCGAGTCGCCCGCTTCGGCGCATGCGCTCGGCTACCCCGTGCGCCGCATCCGCCTGGCGGCCGTGCTGTTCGGCGGCGCCTGCTGCGGCTTGGCTGGCGCCTTCTTGTCGCTCGTCTACACGCCGCTGTGGGTTGAAGGCATGGTGGCGGGACGGGGCTGGATCGCGCTGGCGCTGACCACGTTTGCCACCTGGCGCCCGGCGCGCGTGGTGGGCGGCGCCTATTTGTTCGGCGGCATCACGATTCTGACGTTCCACGCGCAGGCGCTGGGTGTACCGATCGCGTCGCAACTGCTGTCGATGCTGCCGTACGTGGCGGCCATCGTCGTGCTCGTGCTCATTTCCAGCAATGCCAATTACATCAAGCTCAACATGCCCGCTTCGCTGGGGAAAAATTTCAATCCCGGAAATTAATCACTGACCACAAGGAAAACCATGTCTAAGAAACTGTTGTGCGCCGCCGTTTGCAGTGCTGCGCTGATGTCTTCCATGCCCGCCATGGCCGCGGCGCCCGCGACTGCTCCGCTGAATGTCGGCTTCGTGTATATCAGCCCCATCGGCGACGCGGGCTGGACCACGCAGCATGATCTGGCCCGCAAGGAAATGGAAAAGGCGCTGGGCAGCAAGATCACCACCAAGTATGTGGAAAACGTGCCGGAGAGCGCCGATGCGGAACGGGTGATCCGCGACCTGGCGCAGACGGGGAGCAAGCTGGTCATTACGACCTCGTTCGGCTACATGAATCCCACCTTGAAAGTGGCGAAACAATTTCCTAATGTGAAGTTCATTCATTTGACGGGCTACAAGACGGCCGTCAATGTGGCCAACACGAATGCCCGTTTCTACGAGGGCCGCTACCTGGCCGGCGTATTGGCGGGAAAGATGAGCAAGACCCACGTGGCCGGTTATGTGGCGGCATTTCCCATCCCGGAAGTGTTGCAGGGAGTTAACGCTTTTACGCGCGGCATGCGCAGCGTCGACCCGAAGGCGGAAGTGAAAGTGGTGTGGGTCAATAGCTGGTTCGACCCGGGCAAGGAACGCGACGCGGCCATCACCCTGATCGGCCAGGGCGCCGACGTGGTCACCCATCACACGGACTCGACCGCCGTGGTGCAGGCGGCCGAAGAGAAGGGCAAGTATGCGATCGCCTACCACTCGGACATGAAAAAGTATGGACCGAAAGCGCAGCTGGCCGCCGTCACCCACCACTGGGGCGATTACTATACGAAGCAGGCGCAAGCCGTACTCGACGGTACGTGGAAGTCCAGCAGCACCTGGGGCGGCATCAAGGATGGCATGGTCAAGCTGGAAGGCATTAACGCCGCCGTGCCGACCGACGTGAAACAGTTTGTATTGGCGCGTGAGAAAGAGTTGGTAGCTGGTAAGCTCAATCCGTTCAGCGCGCCGATCAAGGATAACGATGGCAAGGTGCGCCTGGACAAAGGCGTGCTGGACGATGCGGCGCTGACGAAGATGGACTATTTTGTCGAAGGCGTGGCCGGGAAAGTTTCCGGAAAGTAATAGGTTTGAGTATAAACTTGCTGTAATATTGCCGGAAACGGGAGCCGGGCCGGGGAGCGCATTCCCGGCCCGTCCAACACAGCAGCGCCTGAACAGGCCCGTACCGGAGATTGACCCATGGACAGACTGGAAGTATTCAAGATTATCGCGTTGCAAGCGAGCAAGGGCGAGCTGACGTTCCCCGCCAACGTCAAGGCCACCTTGAAGCTGCAGGAAGCGCTGGACGACCCCGATTGCCATATCGAAGCGGCCGCCCGCATGGTCATGGCCGAGCCGCTGCTGTCGGCCCGGGTCGTGGCATTGGCCAACTCGGCCGCCTACAACCGTTCCGGCAATGAAATCGCCAATGTGCGCGCGGCCGTCTCGCGCCTGGGCTTTGCCACCTTGAAATCGATGGTGGCGTCCGTCATCGTGCGCCAGCTGGGCAGCCAGATCACGGACCCGCAATTGCGCGCCAAGGCGGCCCGGCTGTGGGAACACACGGCCCATGTGGCCGCGCTGAGCCAGGTGATCGCCAAGAAAGTCACGCACGTGGACGTGGAAACGGCCATGTTCGCCGCCATCGTGCACGAAGTGGGCGGCTTTTATCTGCTGTCGCGCGCCGAGGAATATCCTGGTTTGCTGGACGATAATACCGAAGACTGGATCGAATACGGCGAAAAGCTGATCGGCCGCGGCGTGCTGCGCCAGCTGCAAGTGCCGGACCTGGTCTTGCAAGCCGTGGAAGGCATGTGGCACGGCGGCAGCACGTTCCCGCCCCGCACCTTGGGCGCGACCCTGGTGCTGGCCAACGATCTGTCGCCCGTCGGCTCGCCTTTGCACCCGCCGGAAAGCGCCGCGCGGCGCCAGGCAGCGGCGAAGATCGATTTCGGCATCGGCGGCAGCACCTTGCACACCATCCTCGAGGAATCGGCGGAAGAGATCGAATCCCTGGCGGCCGCCCTGCTGGTCTGAGCGTTCTTCCTGAAACATCCCCGCCCTTGCCGCGGGGATTTTTTTCGTCCGCATTTTGATGCGCCTTTCCCCATGGCATACAATCGCCGGCTCGGCTATCCGCCGTACCGCTTTCCTCCTCTTACCCAAAGGATCTTATGCAGAAGCTGTTTTCTTCCCTGACCTTGACCGCGCTGGCGTTTTCCGCCCACGCCGCGACCGGTTTGCCCGTGGTGCAGGAAGTGCCCTTGCGCGCCCACCTGGCCTTCCTGTCCAACGATTTACTGGAAGGCCGCGGCACGGGCCAGCGCGGCGCCGACCTGACGGTGGCGTACCTGGAAACCCAGGCGCAGATGGCCGGCTTGAAACCCGTGCGCGGCAACAGCTACCGCCAGAGCGTGCAAATCGCCGGTGTGAAATCCTTGCCACAAGATAGCAGCCTGCAGGCGGTGGCGGACGGCAAGGCCGTGCCGCTGGCGTTTGGTCCGGACTGGGTCTGGGCCACGGGCGACTCCGTTGCCGCGCACACGTTCGACGCGCCACTGGTATTTGTCGGTTACGGCATCACGGCGCCGGAAGAGGGCTGGAACGATTTCAAGGGTGTCGATGTCAAAAACAAGATCGTCGTCATGATGGTCAACGACCCCCAGCCGACCATTGCTGAGCCGAATCGTTTCGCCGGCAAGGCGCTCACGTATTACGGCCGCTGGACCTACAAATTCGAGGAAGCCAAACGCCAGGGCGCGGCTGGCGTCTTGCTGATCCACACGAAACCGTCGGCCTCGTACGACTGGAGCGTGGTGCAGAACAGCTGGAGCGGCAGCGAGCGTTTTCAATTGGCGGACCGCACGGCCGGCACGCCGCTGCAAGGCTGGATCGCGGAAGACGCGGCACGCCGCCTGTTTGCGGCCGGCGGTCAGGACCTGGACGCCTTGCGCGCCCAGGCGGAAGGCAAGGATTTCAAGGCCGTCGCATTGAACGCCAAGCTCAGCGGCGAAATGAAGTCCGCCGTGCGCAAGGTGGAGCAATTCAACATCGCCGGCATGGTGCCGGGCACCGACCCGGCATTGAAGGATGAAGCCGTCATCTACAGCGGCCATTGGGACCACCTGGGCAAGCAAGGTAAGGATGACGAAAAAGCGGGAGATACGATCTACAACGGCGCCGTCGACAATGCCTCGGGCACGGCCGGCTTGCTGGCCATGGCGCAGGAAGCCGTGAAAAAGCCTGCGAAGCGCACGCAGATATTCCTGTGGGTGGCGGCCGAGGAACAAGGCTTGCTGGGCAGCGCAGCGTATGCGGCCGATCCGCTGTGGCCGTTGAACAAGACGGCGGCCGCGCTGAATCTGGACAGCCTGAACTTTGTTGGCGCTACGCACGACATCGGCGCGCAAGGCAGCGAGCGCACGGAACTGGGGGCCATGGCCGCCACGGTGGCGAAATCCATGGGCATGCATATCGCGCAAGCGCGTCCCGACTTGGCCGGCGGCTACTTCCGCAGCGACCATTTCAGCTTCGCCAAGGCGGGCGTACCCGCGTTTTCCATCAATGGCGGACGCGAATACATCAAGGACTTGGAAAAGTCGAAAGCCAAGGCGGCCGCCTACGGCCCCCGCTACCATCAAGTCACAGATGAGTACGACGCCAGCTGGGATCTGTCGGGCATGACGCAGCAGGCGCAATTTACCTTGAACCTGGGGCAAGCCGTGGCCAACGCGGCGAAGATGCCGGCCTGGAAGGTGGGCGATGCGTTCGGCAAGGCCCGCGAGCAGGCTGCAAAGTAAGGCGTGGTTTGTGCCAACAATGTTGTCGGCTTACGCGCTGGCGCGCTAACCCGACCTACGTGTCTTGTTTCATCAGCATCAGGCGTAGGTCGGATTAGCGCGGCGATGCCGTGCGTAATCCGACAGTATTGTTGGCCCCATAGTGTTGGCGCCGCAGCATCGGATCAAGCCGCACGCTCCAGCCGCCGCTGGGTGTGCCGGTACTTGCTCCACACGATCAGCATCAGCAGCGGCATGGCGCCGCCCACCATGCACAGGGCGGGCCAGCCGCCGGCGGCAAAGCTGGCGCTGGCCAGGGCCGAGCCTGCCGACGCGCCGATGAAGCCGCCCGCGATGAACACGGTGGTCACCCTTGCGCGTGCATGTGGCGCCAGTTTATAAATGATGGACTGGTGCGTCACTTGCAAGCCCATCACGCCCATGTCCAGCAGGACGATACCGATCAGCAATAGTACGAGCGAATGGGCGCCAAAGCCGATCAAGGCCCAGCCCGCGATCGAGGCGACGGCCAGCAGCCACGTGGCCTGGCGCGCGTAACCGCGGTCGGCCATGCGGCCCGCCGTGTTGGCGGCAAACGCGCCCGTGGCGCCGGCCAGGCCGAACAGGCCGATCTGCATTTCCGAGTAGTGATAGGGTTCGCCGCTGAGCAGGAAAGTCAGACCCGTCCAGAATACGCTGAAGGTGCCCAGGCCCAGGCCCGAGAACAGGGCGCGCTGGCGCAGCAACGGTTCTTGGCGGATGATGTCGGCCAGGGAGGCCATTAATTTTCCGTATTGCAGCTTGCCCCGTGGCGCCTCGTTCGGCAGGATGCGGCGCAGCATGACGAGCAGGGCGGCCACGACGATGGCGGCCAGCACGTAGACAGTGCGCCAGCCGCCGCTGATCTGCGACACCGTGCCGGAGACGGTGCGCGCCAGCAAGATTCCCAGCAACAAGCCCGTCATGACGGTGCCCACCATGCGGCCCCGGCTGTGATCGGGCGCGTACGAGGCCACCATGGCCGTCACCACCATCAAGGCGCTGGACGTGATGCCCATCAGCACGCTGGCGATGGCAAAGACGATGATGTTCTGGCTGGTGGCGGCCAGCAGCAGGGCGCCGATCTTGGCGATCAGCATCCACGTCAGTAGCTGGCGGCGGTTCAGTACGTCACTGAGGGGGACCAGGAAGACGATGCCCAGCACATAGCCGATCTGCGTGGCCGTGACCAGATAACCGGCTTGCGGCACGCTGACGCCAAACGAGGCGGCCAGCATGGAGGTGAGCGGCTGCACATAGTAGAGGCTGGCGACGAGCACGCCGGCGGACAGGGCGAACAGCAGGATGCGGGTCGACGTCAGCAGGGCGCTGGCATCGACATTCGATGGTGCGGATTTCATGCGATACAACTTTCTTTAGTGATGCTTTTGGATAAGCATGATAGCGGGGCTGCGCATTTCTTGCCGGACAGGCAAAAAAATCCCGGCGATCGTTGCCGACGGCCGGGAAAAGGGTATATGGGGATATACCGAGGGAGGAAAATTTACTGCTGCGCAAGCTCCGCATGCACCTGCGCCGTGATTTCATACGAACGCAGCCGGTGCTGGTGGTCGAAGATCTGCGAAGTGATCATCAGCTCGTCGGCGCCCGTTTCGGCAATGAAGGCGGCCATCTTCGCCTTGACGGTCTCCGGCGCGCCGATGGCCGTGCAGGACAGGACGGAATCGAGCATGGCGCGTTCCTGCGGACCCAATTGCTCCAGGTAGCCGGGCACGGGCGGCTGCAGACGCGACGGGCGGCCCGTGCGCAGGTTGACGAAGGCCTGCTGCATCGACGTGGCGCGCAGGTGCGCCTCGGCATCCGTATCGGCGGCAAAGACGTTAAAGCCCAGCATTACGTACGGTTTCGCCAATTGTTTTGACGGCTTGAAATGTTCGCGGTAATAGGCCACGGCTTGCATCATCATCTGCGGCGCGAAGTGCGAGGCGAATGCATACGGCAAGCCCAGGTGGGCGGCCAGCTGGGCGCCGAACAGGCTCGAGCCGAGTATCCACACGGGCACTTTCGCGCCCTTGCCGGGCACGGCCAGCACGCGCTGGCGCGGCTCGTCGGACATATAGTCGATCAATTCCAGCACGTCCTGCGGAAATTGTTCCGCATCGGACTGCAAGTCGCGGCGCAGCGCGCGCGCCGTCGTCTGGTCGGAGCCGGGCGCGCGGCCCAGGCCCAGGTCGATGCGGCCCGGATGCAGCGCTTCCAGGGTGCCGAACTGTTCCGCGATGACGAGCGGCGAGTGGTTCGGCAGCATCACACCGCCCGCGCCCACGCGGATGGTTGTCGTGCCGGCCGCCACATGGGCGATGACGACGGCCGTGGCGGCGCTGGCGATGCCGGGCATGCCGTGGTGTTCGGCCAGCCAGTAGCGGTTGTAGCCCCAGCGTTCGCCGTGCTGCGCCAGGTCGAGCGTGTTCTTGAACGACTGGCTGGCGTCGCTGCCTTCGGCGATGGGGGCCAGGTCGAGTATGGAAAATGGAATCATGGTAGCGATATCGGGACGTGGTGGAAAATCACAATGGACGATTTGTCTATCCCCTGACGACAATAGGGTCGGCCTTGAAAGCGGCAGGGATGACAGGCTGTGCACATGATAATGCGAATCGGGAATTTGCGTACTGATCGGTAAAAAACTCGTGCCGGTCGGGATCTGTGCTGCTTGAACTGGCGGAGTCGCCGCAAACTCTGGAACTTTCCTTGCCAGCCCCAGTCTTAAGAATTCGTACCTTAGATTGTGAAACATCATGTATTGCGAGCAACTCGTCAAAGCCGACGGGCGCCAGCTGACCCTTTACAGTAGGCGTCCCATCGTCGTCGCTGGCGTTGCACCGAGCCCTTTCCCCTTACCGCAGGAAGCCAATCCGCACTTGCGCTGGCATCCTTTGCGCGGCGAGTGGGTGGCGTACGCGGCCTATCGCCAGGGTCGCACCTTTCTTCCTCCGGCAGAGTACAACCCGCTGGCGCCCACGTGCGATCCCGCACATCCGACGGAGTTGCCTGCAGGCGACTACGATATCGCCGTCTTCGACAACCGCTTTCCCACCCTGGCGTTGAGCGCCCACGACCCGCCCGACCTGACGGTCGCCACGGCGCCCGCCAGCGGCCAGTGCGAAGTGGTGGTGTTCGCCCAAGATGCCGGCGCCGCGCTGGGCACCTTGCCAGTCAGTCACATCGTCTTGCTGCTGCAAGCGTGGGCCGGGCGCACGCAAGCGTTGGCCAGGCGGCCCGGCATCGCTTATGTGCTGCCGTTCGAAAACCGTGGCGCGGAAGTGGGCGTGACCCTGCACCATCCGCATGGCCAGATCTACGCCTATCCCTTTGTTCCACCGGTGCCGGCGCGCATGCTGGAGCAGGAGCGTGCGTACTTCGCCGAGCATGGCCAGGCCCTGCTGGTGGACATGGCGCGGCGCGAAGCCGATGGCGGCACGCGCCTGCTGTACCTGGGGACGGAGGCCATCGCTTTTGTTCCCGCCTGCGCTCGCTACCCGTATGAAGCGTGGGTGATGCCGCTGCGGCAGACGGACAGTTTTGCGGCCTTGTCGGTGGAGCAGCGCGAGGACCTGGCGCGCGCCCTGAAAACCGTTCTGCTGAAATACGACGGCCTGTGGCAACGCGAGATGCCTTACCTGATGGCCTGGTACCAGGCGCCGACAGACGGCCGCGCGCATCCGGAAACGCAGCTGCACGCACAGTTTTATCCGCCGTACCGCACGCGCGAACGGCTCAAATACCTGGCCGGTACCGAGTTGGGCGCCGGTATGTACGCCATGGATGCCCTGCCCGAGGAGTCGGCGCGGCAACTGCAGGAAGTGCGCGTGGCATGGAATATGGCAGAGGAAATCGCATGAACTGGAATGTCGAACTGGAAATTGCACATAAGCTGGCGCAGATGCGCGGCTGGCTGGAGCAGGAGCGGGCTGGCGCGGTGCGCCTGCGCGGCGTGGACTGGTTCGCCTGGGCCACGGCAGGCGGGTCGGGCAGCCCCTGCCAGACGGCCGAGTACGGCTGTGCCGAAGTGTTCGTCACGCGCGACGCGGCCTACATCCTGACGGATGCGGCCGAGGCGCAGCGGCTGCGCCAGGAAGAAGTGCGCGGCTGCTGGACCTGGCAAGTGACGCCGTGGATGCAGCCGCGGCTGGCGGAATTGCGCGAGCATTTCGTGCAGCATGCGGCGGGAGGGCGGCCCGTGCTGTGCGACCGGCCCGGCGTGCAAGAACGCTGCCTGCCCGCCGCCCTGCGCGAGGAGCGCCTGCCACTGCTGGCGCCGGAACAGGCGCGCTACCGCGAAGTGGGCCGCCTGGCCGCCGCGGCCGCCAGCGAAGCACTGCGCGCCGCGCGTCCCGACTGGAGCGAGCAGGACCTGGCCGGCGCTTGCGCCCGCGCCCTGTGGTCGCGCGGCCTGCACGCCGTGTACGTGCTGGCGGCCGGTGCCGAGCGCTTCGAGCGCTACCGGCGCGCGCCACCGGCCGCGTCGCCGCTGGGCGAGCGGGCCGTGCTGGCACTGTGCGCGCAAGCTTACGGCCTGTGCGCCAGCCTGAGCCGCCAGCGCCGTTTCCGCACCGCGCGCGACGGCATCGGCGAAGCGGACGCGGCCATCCTGGCGCTGGAAGCGGTGGCGCTCGACGCCTGCATGGCGGGGCATGCGCTGAGCATGGTGTATCACGCGCTCGACAGCGCCTATGCGTATGCGGGCCAGCCCGACACGGTGCAGGAATTCCGGCAGGGCGGCATCGCCGGCTACCGCGCGCCCGAGGTGGCCGCCGGTGCGCACACGGAAATCGCCCTGAAGGACGGCATGGCCCTGGCCTTCCATCCCAGCTTGCCCGGCAGCATGGTGGAAGACACTTTCCTGCTCAGTGGCGGGCGCCTGCACAACCTGACTTGCGACCCGGACTGGCCAGTTACCTCGGTGCAGGGACGGCGGCGTCCGCTGACCCTGGAGTTGCCATGATCACCCCCGACGCGTATTTCGGCACCGTCCCCGTGGTGGCGGCCTCGGCCCCCGGCAGGGTCAACCTGCTGGGCGAGCATACGGATTACAACGATGGCTACATGCTGCCGTGCGCCACGCCGCAACGCACGCGGGTGATGCTGGCGCTGGCCGCGGACGACCACCATCAGTTCTATTCGGCAACCCTTGACGAACTCGTGCGTTTCGAGCACCAGTGCGCCGCGCCACCGGGTTTCGGCCGCTACCTGGAAGGCTGCATCCGCCTGCTCGAGGAGCGCGGCGTGGCCGTGCCGGCTGTGCGCGCCCATATCGATTCGGACGTGCCGCCGGGTGCCGGCCTGTCGAGCAGCGCGGCGCTGGAAATCGCCATGCTGCGCGCGCTGCGCCAGTTGCTGGGGCTGCAGATTGACGACGTGTCGCTGGCGCTGATGGGGCAGCAGGCGGAAATCCGCTACGCGCAAGTCAATTGCGGCGTGATGGACCAGATGGCGTCCAGCCTGGCCGACGAGCGCCACATGCTGCTGCTCGATGCGCGTACCTTGCGCCATGAACTGCTGGCGCTACCCCACGACAGCGAGGTGCTGGTCATCGACAGCGGCGTGGCGCGCACCCTGGCTGGCAGCGCGTACAACGTGCGGCGCGCCGAGTGCGAACAGGCGGCGCGCCTGCTGGGCGTGGCGGCGCTGCGCGACGTGCGCGAGCCGTCCGTGGTGGAAGGCTTGCCCGAGCCGTACCGCCGCCGCGCGCGCCACGTGGTCAGCGAAAACCTGCGCGTGCTGCAAGCGTGCGGCCAGCATGGTCCCGTGCTCTTCGGCCAACTGATGGCGCAGTCGCACGCCAGCTTGCGCGACGATTACGAAGTGTCGCTGCCGGTGCTCGATGCGCTGGTGGCGCTGATGTCGGCGCAGTCGGCCGTGTACGGCGCGCGCCTGACGGGGGCCGGTTTTGGCGGCGCCTGCGTGGCCCTGTGCCGCAAGCAGTGCGCGGCCAGCGCGGGGCGCACGGTGGTGCAGCGCTTTAACGCCGATGGACACAGCGCACGCATGGTGGTTCCCTTGAATTGAGCGTGGTTTGATCTTGCTCATGCGTGACAAAGCAAGCCTCTTTCTTCGGAACTTGGCCCGTGCCGCATGCCTCCAACACACATGCTCAATGACCATCTCCCCCCATCCGATACCGATGACGGCCAGGCCGGGACCGCCCTGCCTGGCGCGGTCACCTTCGCGTATCCGCGCCCGCAGATGGTGCGCGAAAACTGGCAACCGTTGAACGGCGCCTGGCGTTTTACCTTTGACAATGAACGGCGCTACCGGCTGCCCGATGACGGCATCGACTGGACGCACGACATCATCGTGCCGTTCCCACCGGAATCGCAGGCCAGCGGCGTGGGCGACCGGGGTTTTCACCGCGTTTGCTGGTACCAGCGCGAATTTTTGCTGCAGCCGGGTGGTCCTTGCGTGCTGCTGCATTTCGGCGCCGTCGACTACCATGCGAAGGTATGGCTGAACGGACACGTGGTGGCCGACCACGAGGGCGGCCACACGCCATTTGTCGCCAACATCAGCCATGCGCTGCTGCCCGACGGGCCGCAGGTGCTGACGGTGCGCGTCGAGGACGATCCGCACGACCTGGCCAAGCCGCGCGGCAAGCAGGACTGGCAGCTGCTGCCCCATTCCATCTGGTATCCGCGCACCACGGGCATCTGGCAAAGCGTGTGGATCGAGCGCGTGGCGGCCACCTATATCGGCAAGCTGCGCTGGACGCCCGTGTTCGAGGGCTACGAGATCGGCTGCGACGTGTTCGCCATGGGCGACTTGCAGAACGACCTCACCGTGGCCGTGCGCATCTGGCATGGCGACAACCTGCTGGCCGACGACCAGTACAAGCTGATCGAAAACGAAGCGAGCCGCAAGATCGCTCTGTCCGACCCCGGCATCGACGATTCGCGCAACGAACTGCTGTGGAGTCCGGAACGGCCCATCCTGCTCGATGCCGAAGTGACCTTGTGGCATGGCGACGCGCTGCTCGATACCGTCAAGTCGTACACGGCGCTGCGTTCGGTGGCCATCAACCGCGACCGTTTCATGCTCAATGGCCGGCCGTATCCGCTGCGCCTCGTGCTCGACCAGGGCTACTGGCCCGACACCCTGCTGGCCGCTCCTTCCGACGACGCCCTGCGGCGCGACGTGGAGCTGGCCAAGGCCCTGGGTTTCAACGGCGTGCGCAAGCACCAGAAGATCGAAGACCCGCGTTACCTGTACTGGGCCGACCGCCTGGGCTTGCTGGTATGGGAAGAAATGCCATCGACGTACCGCTTTTCCAGCAAGGCCATCACGCGCATGGTGCGCGAATGGACGGATGTGATCGAACGCGACTACAGCCATCCTTGCATCCTCGTCTGGGTGCCGTTCAACGAATCGTGGGGCGTGCCCAACCTGACGGCCATCCAGGCCCACCGCAACGCCGTCGAGGCGCTTTACCACCTGACGCGCACGCTCGATCCCACGCGCCCTGTGATCGGCAACGACGGCTGGGAAGCGTCGGCCACCGACATCCTCGGCATCCACGATTACGACTGCGATCCGGAACGGCTGCAGGCGCGCTATGCGATCAGCGATTCGGCCCGCACCACCTTGTTCGACCAGCGCCGGCCGGGCGGACGCATCCTCACGCTCGACGGCTTTCCGCACCGGGGCCAGCCCATCGTCCTCACGGAATTTGGCGGCATCGCCTTTGACCGGGAACAGAGCGAATCGGCGGAAACCTGGGGCTATGCGCGGGTGGGCAACGAGGCGGCCCTCCTTGATATTTACCGGCGCCTGATGAACGTCGTCAACACGGCGCAGATGTTCAGCGGTTTTTGCTACACGCAGTTTGCCGACACGTTCCAGGAAACCAATGGTCTGCTGACGGCGGACCGAACGCCGAAGGCCGCGCTGGAGCTGCTCAGCGCGGCCACCCGCAATATCCGGCTCAATTGAACGCAAGCCGGGCCCGGCACGTTTCATCTGGTTCATCACATCAAGAGGAGCAGGCATGGCCGATACCGATGGCGCGGCAGCGCCGTTCCTGACTTATTGGCAGGCGGGCTACGAGGGCGCCGACCACGTCACCCATGGCGGCCAGGCGCTGGACATGAACCGCGCCACGGGCCACCTGGACCGGGTGCGCGAAGACTACCTGCTGCTGCGCCAGTTCGGCATCCGCAGCGTGCGCGAAAGCATAGGCTGGCGTCTGGCCGAGCGCGATGGCCAGTTCGATTTTTCCTTCATTGAAGAACGCGCGACTGTGGCGCAGGAGCTGGGGCTGCAGATCAACTGGACCTTCTGCCACTACGGCTGGCCGCCCGAGCTCGACCTGTTCTCGCCGGACTTCGTGCCGCGCTTTGCCCGCTATTGCCGGGCCGCAGCGCAGTTTCTCGCGCCGTATGCGGGTCGCGCGCCCGTGTATTCGCCCATCAATGAAATCTCGTTTACCAGCTGGGGCTTGTCGGTGCACATGTTCCAGTGCCTGAATATGTACCGGCCCGATGCGGGCGAGGAAGGCAAGCGGCAGCTGGTGCGCGCCACCGTGGCCGGTTGCGACGCCATCCGTGCCGTCAGCTCGCAGGCGCGCTTCCTGCAATGCGATCCCCTGATCCACGTGACCGCGCCGCCCGGACGCACGGACTGGGTTGCGCAGGCGGCCGCCTGGCGCGCTTCGCAGTTCGAGGCGTGGGACATGTTGTGCGGCCGGCAAGCGCCGGAACTGGGCGGCGCGCCGCGCTATCTGGACTTGATCGGCCTGAACTATTACCACAGCAACCAGTGGGAAAGCGGCAGCAACCTGCGCCTGTGGTGGCACCTGGGCGAACCGCGCCGCATGCCCCTGCACCAGTTGCTGCTGGAAGTGCAGGCGCGCTACCAGCGGCCGCTGCTGCTGGCGGAAACGAGCCACGTGGGCAGCGGGCGCGGTGCGTGGATACGCGACGTGGCCGCCGAGGCGGCGCTGGCCGTCCAGCATGGCGCCGCGCTGCGCGGCATCTGCATCTATCCCGTCATCGACCGGCCCGACTGGGACGATGCCAACCACTGGCACCACAGCGGCCTGTGGGATGTCGGCCTGGAAGGCGAGGCGGGAGAGCGGCTGCGGCGCATCCTCGTGCCCCCTTACGCGGCGGCACTACGGCAGGCACAGCGCCTGACCGGACAACTTTGTTCAACGTTTGCCCTGGCGGGGCAGAAAGGAACTGGCATGCGAACCATTATCGTTTTTTCCCACTTACGCTGGAATTTCGTGTATCAGCGTCCGCAACAGCTGCTGTCGCGCCTGGCGCAGTTCTACCGCGTGGTCTTCGTCGAGGAACCCGTCTGGCACGACGGGCCAGGCACCTTGGAACTGTCCACGCCGGCACCGAACGTGACCGTGTGCCAGCCCCGCACGGCCGTGCAGGCGCCCGGTTTTCATGACGACCAGCTGGCCGTGCTGCAACCCTTGCTGAGCCAGATCACGCCAGCCGACGATCCCATCGTGTGGTTCTATACGCCGATGGCGCTGCCGCTGCTGCCGGCCCTGCACGCGGATCTGGTCGTGTATGACTGCATGGATGAACTGGCCGCATTCAAGAATGCACCTCGGCAACTGCTGCAGCGCGAAACGGCCTTGCTGGCGCGCGCCGACCTCGTGTTTGCCGGCGGCCCCAGCCTGTTCGAGGCGAAGCGCACGCGCCACGCGAACGTCCATTGCTTCGCCAGCAGCGTCGATACCGTGCACTTCGAACAGGCGCTGGACCGCCACAATGGCCATCCCGCGCAAGCGGAGATCGGCCGGCCCAGGCTCGGCTATTACGGCGTGATCGACGAGCGTTTCGAGCCGGCCCTGGTGGCGGCGCTGGCCGATGCCCATCCCGAGTGGCAAATCGTGCTGGTCGGCCCCATCCTCAAGATCGACCCAGCCAGCTTGCCGCAGCGGCAGAATCTCCATTACCTGGGCCAGCAGCCGTACCAGGCGCTGCCGCACTTCCTGGCCGGCTGGGACGTGTGCCTGCTGCCCTTCGCCAGAAATGAAGCGACCCGCTTCATCAGTCCGACCAAGGTGCTCGAATACATGGCGGCGCAGCTGCCCATCGTCAGCACGTCGATCACCGATGTGGCCGTGCCGTATGGCGACATCGTGGCCATTGCCGATACGCCGGAAGCCTTTGTTGCCGCTTGCGAGGCGGCGCTGGCGGCAACGCCGGAACAGCGCGCGGCGATGGCCGCCAGCATGCGCGCCATCGCCGAGGCTACCTCCTGGGATGCCACGGTGGAGCAGATGCGCACCTTGCTCGATACGACGCCGCCGGGGCAGGGCGCACGCCAGGCGGTGCCCGCCGTCGGCACTGCACAGGCCGCCACACCGGGCGCCGGCGTCAACCTCCTGCACCCCCCCGGTGCGCCGCAAGCCGTGGCCTGCGCCATCATCGGCGCCGGCCCGACGGGCCTGAGCGCCGCCTATCACCTGGGCGCCGATACCTTGCTGCTGGATAAAAATGCCGCCGTGGGCGGCTGGTGCCGCTCCATCCAGGACCGGGGTTTTACCTTCGATCACGCGGGCCACATCATGTTTTCCAACGATGACTATGTGCTCGAGATGTACCGCACCTTGCTGGGCGCCAACCTGCATTGGCAAAACCGCGAAGCCTGGGTCTACAGCAAGCAGGTCTATACGCGCTATCCTTTTCAGGGAGCGCTGTACGGCCTGCCGCCGGCCGTCATCAAGGAATGTGTCGTCGGCGCCGTCGAGGCGCGCTACGGCAAGGCACCGGCCGCCCCGGGCCAGGCAGCGGCTGCGGCTTGCGCCGTTGAAGATTGCTGCGCCGACGGCGGCACGGGGCTGGAACAGGTGCACGATGCCGTGGCGGCACCGGCCCAAGCCCAAGCCCAGACCGCGCCCAATTTCGAGCAATTCATCCATCAAGTGTGGGGCAGCGGCATCGCCCGCCATTTCGCCATTCCCTACAACAAGAAATTGTGGACTGTCCCCCTGGCCGAGATGGAAACGTCGTGGCTGGGCGGGCGGGTGCCCTTGCCTAACCTGGAAGAAATCATCGAGGGCGCGCTGGAACCGGTGGCCAAGCCGATGGGCCCGAATGCGCGCTTCGGTTATCCCTTGCGCGGTGGCTTCCAGGCATTGATGTCGGGTTTCCTGCCGCACCTGCAAGGCAAGCTGGAACTCAATGCCGATGTGGTGCAGGTCTTGCCGCGCCAGCACGTGGTCGTGCTGGGTGATGGCCGCCGCTTCCGCTACCAGCACTTGCTCAGCACCATGCCCTTGCCGCAGCTGGTGCGCCTGATCGGCGAGCAGGCGCCGCCGCAGGTACAGGCGGCGGCGCGCGCCTTGCGGCATATTTCCGTGCTCTGCGTCAACCTGGGTGTAGCGCGCGAAAACATCAGCGAGAAACACTGGATTTACTATCCGGAAGAGACGATATTCCACCGTATCTTCCTGCAAGGTAATGCCAGCCCTCATTGCAATGCGCCGGGCGGTTTCGGCCTCACGTGCGAGATCAGCTATTCGCCCTGGAAACCGCTGCCGCTCGATGGACAGGCCCTGATTGACCGCTGCGTGGCCGATTGCATCGCGGTGGGCTTGCTGCGCGACGACGACCGCCTGCTGGCCGCCAACCAGGTGGACATGCCGTACGCCTATGTGGTGTACGACCACGCGCGGGCCGCCAACGTGGCGCTGGTGAAGGCATGGCTTTCCACGCAGGACATCGTGCTGGCGGGACGCTACAGCGAGTGGGAATACTACAATTCCGACCACGCCTTCCTGGCCGGGAAAAAAGCGGCGGAACTGATCAGCGGGCTGGCGGCAAGCCAGCGCAAGATGGGCATGGTGGAGTAGGTGCTCACGCCGGGAGCACGGGAATGGCGCTCCCGGCGCGGATTCTGCAAGGAAGTCGGCAAAAGGCAAAAGGCAAAAGGCAAAAGGCAAAAGGCAAAAGGCAAAAGGCAAAAGGCAAAAGGCAAGAGGCAAGAGGCGAGAGGCAAGGAACTGCCGAAGATCATGGCACGTGAAGGCATGGCCAGGCAGAAGGCATAGCAAGCTGCAGGGCTCAGCTAGCAGGATACATGGCAAGGCTAAGGCATGGAAAAGGCAAGACAAAACAAAGCAGGCAAGATGCCTGTCTTGTCTTGCCATACCTCGCAGCATACCTCGCAGACCTGACTGCAGTGAATGTACCTGGCCACTGGCGTTCAGTACCCCGAACGCCAGTGGCCAGGCGTAATCAGTGCATGCCGCGCTGATCCCCTGCGCTGATCCCCCATAACGACAATAGCGCGTCAATAGCGCTGCAGCAAGCCGTTGACTACCTTGACCCTATCGCCGATCTGGTAGCCGGGCTGGGAGTTTTGCATGATGGCCCGCGTGCTGCCGTCGTCCAGGCGCAGGGTGACCCGGTACTGCGTGTTGCCCGAGGTGGTGCCCGCCGTGCCGGAACTGCCCGATTGCATGTCGCTGCTGCCCTGATCCATGCCGCGCGGCACCGGCTCGATCGATTGCACCGTGGCGGAGGCGATGCTCACACCGGTCTGGCTGCCGTCCATGTTCATGGCGTTGTTGGCCGTGGAGGTGCGCGCGTCGGCGCTGCCGGTGCCTGCGGTGCCGCTGCTACCCGTGCTGGTGTCGCTCATGGTGCTGCTGGTCCCGGTGCCGGCCGACGTGCTGCCAGTGCTGCCTGTCCCGGCCGTATTGCTGTAGCTTTCACCGCTGCGGCCGTTCGTGCTGCTCATGCTGGTGCGGTTCGGATCCGAACTGCAGGCGGCCAGCGTACACAGCAGGCCAGCCAGCGCCATGGTTTTTTTTACTCTCATCTTGTTCTCCTCTTGGTCTGACAAAGTGTTAACCCGGTTTCCAGGGTGTGGCGGAGGTCAGCGTCAATGGCGCATGCCAGGCATGGCCGCAACTGCTGCTAGTAAGAGAGCAGGAGGACTGAGATGTTCGGTACTTGTTATTTCACATTGAGGTACATCAAGTGCTTCAATTGTCGAGCTTGGTATAAAAGACATTCTTGCGCAGGGCGGGCACGGCCGTTCGCGCATTCCCTTGTTTCCCCTTTGCCTTGTTCCCCGTTGCTTATCTCAGGAGAATAAATGTCTGCCGATTCCCATAGCGTCAAGCTGATCAATGAGTTGGTGATTGCCGTGTACGGCGCCCCGGGCGCAGCGAACGGGGCGCGCGCCCGCTATGCGCTGACCCAGGCCCTGCATGCCTTGATGAGGCTGTCACGGTCGGAACAGTTGATGGAGATGCAGCGCGATGCGGCGCGTGCGGCGGGAGCGGCCAGCCGGCGCGAGATGCGCACGGTCCTGCGCCGCATCGCCGGGCGGGCGGCAGCGGGCCAGGGCCAGTTGCCGCTGGCGCTCGGCGCCGGCGATGACGCCGCGCCGTGATCAGCCCTGCTGTTTTTTCAGCGCGGCGGCGGCCATGCCGGGCCAGATGAAAGCCAGTGGCAGCACCACAGCCACGGCGGCCGTGATATCGACCACCCAGTCGCTGACGGCGCCACGGCGGTACGGCAGGAAACTCTGGATGAACTCGTCCAGCGCGCCCATGGCCGCCACCATCAGTACCGACAGCAGCGCCCGGCGCGCCATGCCGCCGGCCGTGCCGCTGAACAGGATCAGTGCCAGCACGCCATAGCCGAAGGAATGCAGCACGCCGCCCGACGCATATTGGCCCACGTCCGCGCGCACGCCGGGGATGTCGCCGATCAGGATCACCAGGGCATACAGCACTAGCGCGGTGCGGTAGCGCAGGCGTTCATAGCGGTCGGAAAAACAGAGTTCGAGCAATGGTGCGGCCATGATGCGTGAGGACGGTTGGAAATGCAGTCACAATATCATGTGCGTGGCGGGCTACCGTGCTTTTGCGCAAGAGCTTGCCGTGCGGGCAAAAAAAGGCCCGCGGGGGCGCGGGCCTAAAACCCAAATGAAATGGGTCAAGAGTTGAGAGTTGCTCGGTGCTCAGCATGTCGCGCGCCTTGCCGGCGCCCGCCATGGTCATGAAAGGGGAGTGGTGTGCCATCGCGGCACACCTGTCTGTAGTCAGGCATATCGGTTGCCTGTACAGCAGATGAAGCAAGTATAGGTGGCGAAAATGACGGGCTGATGACACGCCGCAACATTTTTTTGCGGCAGGCAGAATGACCGGGAAGATTGTTCGTCATGGCAAGAAAGGCCATGTTTCAGGACTGATAGCAAAAAAAAAGCCCGCTGGTGAAAGCGGGCTTAAAACTATTTTCTTGGAGGAGAATAGTGGAGACAGGTGCATTATGCTGCGTCGCACGATATGTGTCTAATGGTCTTTTTAGATAACCATTATCGTTTTTTGATATAACTGCTTCGTCTTGCCCTCATTCCTTCACGGCCACCGTGTAGTTGAGCGCCATGCGCCCGCCATCGACATAGATGGTCTGGCCCGTCATATAGGTGGCGTCGTCGCTGGCCAGGAAGGCGGCGATGCCGGCCACTTCCTCCGGCTCGCCGCAGCGGCCCAGTGGCGTGCGCGACAATATCGTGTGGCGCGCCTGCGGGCTCGACAGCACCGCCTGCTTGGCCAGCTCCGTCAGGATGGTGCCCGGGCCGATGCCGTTGACGCGTACGCCGTGCGGGGCCAGGTTCAGGGCCATGACCTTGGTCAGCTGGTTGATGGCGCCTTTCGACACCACGTATGGCACCTGGTTCGGGATCGCCAGTTCCGCATTCACGCTGGACATATTGATGATGCAGCCGCTATTGCGCTTGACCATCTCGCGCGCCACGGCCTGGCCGCACAGGAACATCGATTTCAGGTTGATGCGCATGACCCGGTCGAAATCGTCTTCGCACACATCGAGGAAATCGGCCGCGTGCGTGACGCCCGCATTGTTGACGAGGATATCGATGTGGCCGAACTGGGCCAACGTTTCTTTCAGCATGGCATCGACGTCCGCCTTCTGACTGACGTCGGCGCAAAAGAAGCGTGCCTGCGGTCCGAGGGCGGTGGCCGCCTGCGCGCCTTCTTCCTTGATGTCGACCAGCATCACTTGCGCCCCTTCGGCGATCAGGCGGGTGGCGCAAGCCAGGCCGATGCCTTGCGTGGCGCCCGTGACGATGGCGGTTTTATTGATCAGTTTCATGTGTGCTCCTCGGCGAGTAATAGGGGCGCTGCCCAGGCCACGGGCTTGCGCGGCAATGGGCAGATTTTAATCCCTGGACAGGAATCAGAGGAGGATGGGTTCGTTGGGCAACTGGTTGCCGCGCGTACCGTCAGCGGGGAAATGGCTTTGCAGCAAGGTATTCAACTGTTGCAAGGCATCGAGCGTGCTGTCGTGGTAATTGCCGTCCTTGAAACCCTTGGTCATGGTGCGGCACACGGTTTGCCACTGTTCCGGCGTGATGCGGCGGCCCACGTTGCGGTCGGCAACGATATCGACCTGGTGTTCGGCCAGGTTGATGTAGATGAGCACGCCAACGTTGTCTTCCGTATCCCACACACCATACTGGGCGAACAGTTCGCGCGCCCGCTCGCGGTTGCTCACGCCGTGGTAAGCCATGCCTGGCGTCAGGGCCGCTTCGACGATCAGGCGCACTTCCGCCCGGTGCATCGTTTCACCGTCGGCGATGGCCGTCTCGATGGCTTTCAGGGTGCGTTCCGGAAACGCCTGGCGCGCCGTTGCCGGCGTGCCCCGCAAATGTTTCAAGGCGCGTCCGCAGCGCTGTCCGAATGTCAGTTGTTTCGTCATTACCAATCTCCCGAGGCGCCGCCGCCGTCAAATCCGCCGCCGCCGCCACCGAAACCACCGCCGCCACCGCCACCGCCAAAACCACCTCCGCCGCCGAAGCCGCCACCGCCGCCCCGGTTGTTCAGGGCCTGGCTGAGGATGCTGCCCAGCACGACGCCGGTGGCGCCGCTGGACCAGTTGCTGCCGCGCTGCAGGCGGTTAGGCCCGCCGCGCGAACGGAACAGGGTCAGCACGACGAGGAAGCCGAAGAACAGTAGCGGCAGCCAGAAGGTCATGCCGCCCGCGTCCACCGTGGCCGGCGCTTTCTGCTGGGCCGGGGCGGGGAATTGCTCCTGGTTCAGCAGAGTGGCAATCGACCCCACGCCGGCGACCAGGCCGCCGTAATAGTCGTTTTGCTTGAAATGCGGGGCGATCACGTCCTGCAGGATGCGTTTCGATTGCGCATCCGTCAGCACGCCCTGCACGCCGCGGCCCGCCTCGATGCGCAGGCGGCGCAAGGACGATGGATTGTCCTTCGCCACCATCAGCAGCACGCCGTCATCGACGCCCTTGCGGCCCAGCTTCCAGGCATCCGTCACGCGGATGCTGTATTGCTCGATGGCTTCGGGTTCCGTGCTCTTGACCAGCAGCACGGCAATCTGGCTGCCCGTCTTGGCTTCGTAATCGGCCAGCACGCCTTCCAGCGCCGCCTTTTGCTTGGCGTCCAGCATGCCGGCGTTGTCCGTCACGCGCGCCGCCAGCGGCGGCACGGGCACAAGACCCTGCGCGCTGGCGGACAGGCTGGTGCACAGCAGCAGCGCCGTCGCCAGCGCCGCCAGATAAGACCAGGCTTTCATCTTATTTGCCAAAGTTGACGGTCGGCGCGGTCGAGATGGCTTTTTCGTTTTCCACCGTGAACGATGGCTTGACCTTGTAGCCGAAGACCATGGCCGTCAGGTTGTTCGGGAAGCTGCGCGCATGCACGTTGTAATCCTGCACGGCGGTGATGTAACGCTGGCGCGCCACGGTGATGCGGTTTTCCGTGCCTTCGAGCTGCGACTGCAAATCGCGGAAGCTGGTATCAGCCTTCAGGTCAGGGTATTTCTCGGACACCACCATCAGGCGCGACAGGGCCGACGACAGCTGGCCTTGTACTTGCTGGAATTTCTCGAACGCGGCCGGATCGTTCAGCACTTCGGGCGTGATCTGGAAACTGGTGGCGGCTGCGCGCGCCTTGGTCACCGCTTCCAGGGTTTCGCGTTCGTGCGTGGCATAGCCCTTGACGGTGTTGACCAGGTTGGGAATCAGGTCGGCGCGCCGCTGGTATTGGTTGACCACTTCGCCCCAGGCGGCCTTGGTGGCTTCGTCCTTGCTCTGGAATTCGTTGTAGCCGCAGCCCGTCAGGATGCCGGCCAGGACGGTGACGCTCAAGGCCAGGCGCAGCCATTTGGTGAATTGATTGATGATTTGCATGATGGGTTCCGTGCAGAGTAAAGGAGGTGAGGCAAATATACCTGAAACGGCCCGCAATGTCGGTTTAATAAGCGCCGGCCGCCGCCCCTGGCTGCCTTCCCACGTCCATGCCGCGTTACAATACGGGGTTTGCAACTGAATATAGAGAAGGTGTGCCGTGAATTTCATCGATAAATTATCCGCCGCGTGGACGGCCAATAATTCCCTGCTGTGCGTGGGCCTGGACCCCGACCTGGCGAAACTGCCGGCCGAACTGCGCGACTTGCCTGATGGAATCACCACCTTTTGCACGCGCATCATCGACGCCACGGCCGACCTGGCCTGCGCCTTCAAGCCGCAGATCGCGTATTTTGCCGCACTGGGTGCGGAAAAGCAGCTGGAAGACATCTGCCGCTACGTGCGCGAGAATTACCCGCACATCCCGCTGATCCTCGACGCGAAACGGGGCGACATCGGCGCGACAGCCACGCAATACGCGCGCGAAGCGTTCGAGCGCTACGGTGCCGACGCCGTCACCGTGAACCCCTACATGGGCGAGGATTCGCTCGATCCCTACCTGGCGTGGAAAGACCGCGGCGTGATCATCCTGTGCCGCACTTCGAACCCGGGCGGCTCGGACCTGCAATTCCTGAATACGGACGGCGAACCGCTGTACCAGCGCGTGGCGCGCCTGGTGGCCGATAAGTGGAACAAGAACGGCCAGTGCGCGCTCGTCGTCGGCGCCACCTTCCCTGAAGAATTGGCGCAAGTGCGCGCCATCGTCGGCGACATGCCGCTGCTGGTGCCCGGCATCGGCGCCCAGGGCGGCGACATCGCCGCCACCGTCGGCGCAGGCCAGACGGCCAAGGGCATGGGCATGATGATCAGCTCGTCGCGCGCCATCATCTACGCCAAGCCGCAGGACGGTGAAGACTGGGCCGACGCAGCGCGCCGCGTGGCCATTGAAACGCGCGATGCGATCAATGCGCATCGTTCGGTTTAAGCACCATCCATAAAAAATGTAGATACTGTTATCCCCGTCAAGCAGCGTGCAAGGTCGGATCAAATATTTTGCCCGACCTGAGTACGCCGAATGCTACATGCACCAGCTTGCGCATCATGGCGCCGATGATCAG